>DASPNE010000020.1:0-16570 GCA_035626705.1 Usitatibacter sp.
CCGAACTTGCGCTCCACCAGCGCATAGAGCGGGCCGAAGCCCATGGCGACCTTCTTCGGCAGGTCGGTGCGCTTCATGTACAGGTACCACGCGGTGCCGATGCCGGCCACGGCGAGCCAGAACGGCAGCGCGGTCAGCCCATGGACGGTATAGGCCCAAAGCCCGTGGTAGCCGGCGTCCAGGCCGACGAGTGAATTGCCGAAATAGTCGCCATAGACGACATACCCGACTGCCCAGCCGGCGCCGACCGAGGGAATCGCAAGCAGCGCCAGGGGCACCGTGACCACGGCGGGCGATTCATGCGGCGGGTGCGCCGGATCGAAGCGCGGCGCGCCGTGGAAGGCCATGAAGACGAGGCGGAAGGTGTAGGCGGCGGTGACGAAGACGCAGCTCAGCACGCAGACATAGGCGAAGCCCGCGCCGGGCGTGGCCGAGGCGTGCACCGCCTCGATGATCGCGTCCTTGGAGAAGAAGCCGGCGAGCGGCGGCACCCCGGCCGAGGCGATCGCGCCGATGAGCAGCGTCCAGTAGGTCCACGGCATGTGCTTCTTCAGCCCGCCCATGCGGCGCATGTCCTGCTCGTGGTGCATGGCGATGATCACCGAGCCGGCGGCGAGGAACAGCACCGCCTTGAAGAAGGCGTGGGTCATGAGGTGGAACATGGCGGCCGAGTACGCCGAGGCGCCCAGCGCCGCGGTCATGTAGCCCAGCTGCGAGAGCGTCGAATACGCCACCACGCGCTTGATGTCGAACTGGACCAGCGCGATCAGCGCCATGAAGAACATCGTGATCGCGCCCACCACGATCACCATCGAGCGCGCCGTGGGCGACAGCTCGAACAGCGGCGACATGCGCGCCACCATGAAGATGCCCGCGGTCACCATGGTGGCCGCATGGATCAGCGCGGAGATCGGGGTGGGGCCTTCCATCGAGTCGGGCAGCCAGACGTGCAGCGGGAACTGCGCGCTCTTGCCCATGGCGCCCACGAAGAGGCAGATGCAGATGATGGACAGCAGGGACCAGCTCAACCCGGGGATCAGCTCCACGGAAGCGGGGGCGAAGCGCGGCGCCTCGGCGAAGACCGGCGCGTAATCGAGCGTGCCGAAGACCGCGAACACGAAGGCCACCCCGAGCAGGAAGCCGAAATCGCCGACCCGGTTCACGAGGAAGGCCTTCAGGTTGGCGTAGATGGCCGTCGGGCGCGTGAACCAGAAGCCGATCAGCAGGTAGGAGACGAGGCCCACGGCTTCCCAGCCGAAGAAGAGCTGCAGGAAGTTGTTCGCCATCACCAGCATCATCATCGAGAAGGTGAAGAGCGAGATGTAGGCGAAGAAGCGCTGGTAGCCGGGATCGTCGGCCATGTAGCCGATGGTGTAGACGTGCACCATGAGCGACACGAACGTGACCACGCACATCATGGTCACGGTGAGGCGATCGACCAGGAAGCCCACCTGCAGGCGCCAGCCGTCGCCCGCCAGCCACGTGAACAACTCGGCGTCCAGGCGCGCGCCCCCCGAGACCTGCACGAGGGCCCACACCGAGGCGGCGAACGAGACGGCGACCGAGGCGATGGTCACCGTGTGGGCGAACCCGCGCCCGAGCTTCCACCCGAGGAAGCCCGCGAGGATCGCGCCCACCAGCGGCGAGAACGCCGCGATGCACGAGAGGGTCATCAAATCCATCGTTGTTCTTTCTTTTTCCCCGTCCCCCGTACCCCGTCGCTCATCCCTTCAGGCTTCCCAGGTCGTCCACGTTGATCGAGCGCAGGTTGCGGAAGAGCGCCACCAGGATCGCGAGGCCGATGGCCGACTCGGCCGCGGCCACGGTCAGGATGAAGAAGACGAAGACCTGCCCGGACAGGTCGTTCAGGAAGTGCGCGAAGGCGATGAAGTTCATGTTGACCGCCAGCAGCATCAGCTCGATCGCCATCAGAAGGACGATGAGGTTCTTGCGGTTCATGAAAATGCCCATCACGCCGATCGCGAAGAGCAGCGCGCCCAGGACGAGGTAATGGCTGAGCGGGATCATCGCGCCTCTGCGCCGCCTTCGGGGGCCGCGGCCGGCGCGGCGGGCGTGGACGAGGCGAGCTTCACGATCTTCAGGCGGTCCTCCTTGCGCGCGGCCAGCTGCTGGCCGGGATCCTGGTACTTGGTCTCCTTGCGCGTGCGCAGGGTGATGGCGATCGCCGCCACGATCGCCACCAGCAGGATCACCGCGGCGATCTCGAAGGCGAAGACGTAGTCGGTGTACAGCACGAGGCCCAGCGCCTTGGTGTTGGAGAAGCCCGCTCCCGGCGCGCCCGGCGAGGCGACCTGCTCGCCGCCGAAGCCGCGCCAGAGCAGCAGCCCCATCTCGGCCGCCATGAGGATGCCCACGCCGGCGGCGAGCGGCAGGTTGCCCCAGAAGCCCTCGCGCAGCTTGTCGATGTTGATGTCGAGCATCATCACCACGAAGAGGAAGAGCACCATCACCGCGCCCACGTAGACGAGCACCAGGGTGATGGCGAGGAACTCGGCGTAGAGCAGGAGCCACAGGCCCGCGGCCTGCACGAAGGCGAGCACCAGCCAGAGCGCGGCGTGCACCGGGTTTCGCACCAGGATGACGGCGAGGCTCGCCGCCAGCAGCATGCCGCCGAAGAGGTAGAAGAGGACGAGGGCGAAGCTCATCGGTAGGGCGCGTCGGCCGCGCGCGCGGCGGCGAGCGACTCCTCGTACCTGTCGCCGATGGCGAGCAGCATGGGCTTGGTGTACACGGTCTCGCCGCGGCTTTCGAAGTGCCACTCGTGGATGTCGGTCTCGACGATCGAATCGACCGGGCAGCTCTCCTCGCAGAAGCCGCAGTAGATGCACTTGACCAGATCGATGTCGTAGCGCGTGGTGCGCCGCGTGCCGTCGTCGCGCTGCTCGCTCTCGATGGTGATGGCGAGCGCCGGGCACACCGCCTCGCAAAGCTTGCAGGCGATGCAGCGCTCCTCCCCGTTGGGGTAGCGGCGCAACGCGTGCAGGCCGCGGAAGCGAACGCTCCTTGGCGTCTTCTCCTCGGGATACATCACGGTAACCTTGCGGGAGAACATGTAGCGCCCGGTGAGGCGCAGGCCCTTCACCAGCTCGGTGAGCATCAGGCTCGATGCGATGTCCTTTACGCGCTCGAGCATGCTATTTCCCCCCGAACCAGATGTTGATTACCGGCCAGCTCGCGAAGGGCTCCATCATCATCACGCCCACGACCGCGATCCACACGAGCGTGAGCGGAATGAAGACCTTCCAGCCGAGGCGCATGATCTGGTCGTAGCGGTAGCGCGGAAACGACGCCCGCACCCAGAGGAACACGAACATGAGGAAGGCGACCTTGGCGAGCAGCCACCAGATGCCCGGGGCCGCGAGCCAGGACAGCGGCGCGCCGGCCTCGCGCAGGAAGCCGAAGTTGAAGGGGGAGAGCCACCCGCCCAGGAACACGAGGCTCGAGATGAACGAGATCAGGATCATGTTCGCGTACTCGGCGAGGAAGAAGACCGCGAACATCATTCCCGAGTACTCGACGTGGAAGCCCGCCACGATCTCGCTTTCGCCCTCGGCCACGTCGAACGGGTGGCGGTTGGTCTCGGCGAGCCCGGCGATGTAGTGGATGACGAAGAGCGGCAGCAGCGGCAGCCAGAACCACTCGAACAGGCCGTAGTTGCCGTCCTGGCGCGCGACGATTTCCGACAGCCGCATGCTCTGCCCGGCCATGAGGGCGCCCACGAGCGCGAAGCCCATCGCGAGCTCGTACGAGACCATCTGGGCCGAGGCGCGCATCGCCCCGAGAAACGCGTACTTCGAGTTCGACGCCCAGCCGGCGATGATCACGCCGTAGATGCCCATCGACGTGAGCGCCAGCATCACGAGCAGGGCGGCATCGACGTTGGCGATCACCCAGTCGGGCGTGAAGGGCACGATCGCCCAGGCCGCCAGCGCCGGGGCCACCGCGACGACCGGGGCCAGCAGGAAGAGCGCCTTGTTGGCCCCTGCCGGGATCATCTGCTCCTTCATGAGCAGCTTGATGGCATCGGCGATCGGCTGGAGGATGCCCTTGTAGCCCACGCGGTTGGGGCCCTTGCGGACCTGCATCCAGCCGATGACCCAGCGCTCGATGAGCTGGTAGTACAGCACCGTGAGCAGCACCGGCACCAGCACCATCGCGATCATCGCGAGCGTGCTGCCGACCGTATACGCGTGCGGGCCCCACTCGGGGCCGAAGGCCCAGTTGGCGGCGCCCTGCCCGTAGCCGCGGATCTGGCCGACGAAGTCGTTCATGCGACCTGGGCCTCCGCGAGCTTCTCGAC
The DNA here is from genome assembly GCA_035626705.1 of Usitatibacter sp. GTDB lineage: Bacteria > Pseudomonadota > Gammaproteobacteria > Burkholderiales > Usitatibacteraceae > Usitatibacter. The sequence goes on from DASPNE010000020.1 coordinate 4,322, forward strand.
GCGGATGCCGCCTTCGCCCAGCGCCGCCGTCTCGGCGACCCCGCGGGCGATCCTCACGGTCCCGGGAACGAGGGCCGCATCGAACGCGACGGCGAGGCGCGCCTCACCGCCGCCGTCGGAGCGCACCAGCGCCCGGTCACCTGCGGCCAGGCCGAGGCTCGAGGCGGTCTCGGGGTGCACGCGCACCGTACGCGCCGCCTTGCCCTGCGCGGTGCGCTGCAGGGGAAGGGAACGGCGCACGATCGGATCGGTGCCGTAGAGCGCGAACTCGGCGACGCGCTCGAGCGCCGCGCCCTCGGCCTGCACCTGCCACTCGATTTCCGGGATGGTGTTGTCGAGGCCCTCGCGCGCCCATGCTTCGAGGTCGGGCGCGATGTCGCGGCGCACCTCGTCGATGGACTCGGCGTTGAACCCCGGCAGCTCCAGCAAGGAGCCCAGCATGCGCAGCACCTTCCAGCCGGGCCGCGCCTCTCCGGCGGTCTTCACCATCGCGTTGAAGGACTGCGCGCGGCCCTCCATGTTGACGAACGTGCCGGCGGATTCGGTAAAAGGGGCGATGGGCAGCATCACGTGCCCCGCGTCGGTGGTCGCGTTGCGGAAGGCCGACAGCACCACGCTGAATTCGGATTTTTCGATGGCCTGCAGCGCGGCTGGCCCCATGTCGAGCTCGGCCTCTACGCCCGCCACGAGGTAGGCGCTGCGCGGCGAGCGCACCATGGCGAGCGCATCCAGCCCGCCGCGCGGCAGCGCGCCGGCTCGATGGGCGCCGACCGCGTTGGCGCCATCGGGCAGCACGCCCACGGTGGCCCCGGAAATGCGCCCGATCTCCTGCGCGATCGCGAGCAGCACCGAGTAATCGGGATGCTGCTGGGCGTAGTGGCCGAGCACGACGGCGGAGCGCCTGCCGACGAGCGTGGCGGCCAGGGCCTTCTCCTCGTCGGTGATCGCGCGCTTCAACTCGCCCTTCACCTTCTTGCCCGTGGCCTGCGCCACCGCGGCGGCCACCGCCGCGAGAACGCCGGCCAGCTCGCCGGGCCTTGCGAGCACGCGCTGCGCCACGGGCATCAGCAGCTCGTCCGCGGCGACGTGCACAGTGCTCACCGCCATGCCCTTGCGCGCAGCGTTGCGGATGCGCGCGGCGAGCAACGGCTGCTCGCCGCGCAGCGTCGAGCCCACCAACACGAGCGATTCCAGGTGGCCCAGCTCGGCGATCTGCACGCCGAGCCACGGCGCCCCGCGGGTGGCGGCGCGAAAATCGGATTGGTGGATGCGATGGTCGATGTTTTCGCTGCCCAGGCCGCGTGCGAGCTTCTGCGCCAGGTGCAGCTCCTCGAGCGTGAGCTGCGGGGCGAGCAACACGCCGAGGGCATCGGCGCCATGGCGCGAGACGACGCCCTTCAGGCCCTGCGCCGCGGCCTCCAGGGCCTCGGGCCAGTCGACCTCGGACCACTGCCCGGCGCGGCGCACCATCGGGCGCAGCAGGCGCTCCTCGGAGTTGAGGCCCTCGTAGGCGAAGCGGTCGCGGTCCGAGATCCAGCACTCGTTCACGTCCTCGCTCTCGATGGGCAGCACCCGCATCACGCGCTCGCGCGCGGTCTGCACCATGATCGAGGAGCCGAGCGAGTCGTGCGCGCTCACCGAGCGGCGCTTGGACAGCTCCCAGTTGCGCGCGCGGTAACGGAAGGGCTTGGAGGTGAGCGCGCCCACGGGGCACAGGTCGATCATGTTGCCGGAGAGCTCGGAATCGACGGTCCGCCCGACGAAGGAGAGGATCTCCGAGTGCTCGCCGCGGCCCGCCATGCCCAGCTCCATCACGCCCGCCACTTCCTGGCCGAAACGCACGCAGCGCGTGCAGTGGATGCAGCGCGTCATGTCGGTGGCGATGAGCGGGCCGAGGTTCTTGTTCACCACGACGCGCTTGGCTTCCTGGTAGCGCGAGTTGCTGCTGCCGTAACCCACGGCCAGGTCCTGCAGCTGGCACTCGCCGCCCTGGTCGCAGATGGGGCAGTCGAGCGGATGGTTGATGAGCAGGAACTCCATCACGCCCTTCTGCGCGTTGATGGCGGCGTCGGAATGCACGAACACCTTCATGCCTTCGGTGGCGGGCGTGGCGCAGGCCGGCAGCGGCTTGGGCGCCTTCTCCACCTGCACCAGGCACATGCGGCAATTGGCCGCGATGGACAGCTTGCGGTGGTAGCAGAAGTGCGGCACGAAGATGCCGAGCTTGGTCGCGGCGTCCATCACGGTCGCGCCGTTGTCGACGGTGACCTTCCGGCCGTCGATCTCGAGGTTCACGGGCTTCGGGCCCGCAGGGGTGCTGGACATCAGTCCGCCGCCATTTTGTGTTGATGCTGCAGGTGCGCCGAGCTATACCCCCCGGCTTTCACGGTGCAGCGCTTGTGGTCGATGTGGTGCTGGAACTCGTCGCGATAGACCTTCACGAAGGCGCGCACCGGCATGGCCGCCGCATCGCCCAGCGCGCAGATGGTGCGGCCCTGGATGTTGTCGGCCAGGTTGAGCAGCAGGTCGAGGTCTTCCTGGCGGCCCTCGCCGGTTTCGATGCGGTGGATGATGCGGTAGAGCCAGCCGGTGCCCTCACGGCAGGGCGTGCACTGGCCGCACGATTCCTCGAAGTAGAAGTACGCGAGCCGCTCGGCCGCCTTGACCATGCACGTGTCCTCGTCCATGACGATGACCGCGCCCGAGCCCAGGAAGGAGCCCGCCTTGGCGATGGAGTCGTAGTCCATGTCGAGGTTCATCATCACGTCGGCCGGCAGCACCGGCATCGACGAGCCGCCGGGGATCACGCCCTTCAGCTTCCTGCCGCCGCGCATGCCACCCGCCATCTCGAGCAGCTTCGCAAAAGGGGTGCCCAGCTTGATCTCGTAGTTGCCCGGCCGGTTCACGTGGCCCGAGACCGAGAAGATCTTGGTGCCGCCATTGTTGGGCTTGCCCTGGGCGAGGAACCAGTCCGCGCCTTCGGTGAGGATCCACGGAACCGCGGCGAAGGTCTCGGTGTTGTTGATCGTTGTGGGCTTGCCGTAGAGGCCGAAGCTCGCCGGGAAGGGCGGCTTGAAGCGCGGCTGGCCCTTCTTGCCCTCGAGCGATTCCAGCAGCGCCGTTTCCTCGCCGCAGATGTAGGCGCCGTAGCCGTGGTGCGCGAAGAGGTCGAAATCGAAGCCGCCGCCCAGGATGTTCCTGCCGAGGAAGCCGGCGTCGCGGGCCTCCTGCAGCGCGCGCTCGAAGATCTCGTACTCGTTCCAGATCTCGCCGTGGATGTAGTTGTAGCCCACGGTGGCGCCGATGGAATAACCGGCGATGATCATTCCCTCGATGAGCGCGTGCGGGTTGTAGCGCAGGATGTCGCGGTCCTTGAACGTGCCCGGCTCGCCCTCGTCGGAGTTGCAGACGATGTACTTCTGGCCGGTGAAGTTCTTCGGCATGAACGACCACTTGAGGCCGGTGGGGAATCCCGCGCCGCCGCGGCCGCGCAGCGCCGACTTCTTCACCTCGGCGATGACGGCGTCGGGCGTGAGCTTCTCCTCGACGATCCTGCGGATGGCGCGGTAGCCGCCGCGGTCCTGGTAGCCCTTCAGGCCCCAGTTGGTGCCGTCCAGGCCCTTCATGATGACGGCGTCGGGCCCGTAGTCGAGGATGGTCATTTCAGCTCCTCGTCGACCAGCCGGTCGATTTTCTCGGGCGTCATGAAGCTCGCCATGCGCTTGTTGTTCACGAGCATCACCGGCGCGTCGCCGCAGGCGCCCATGCACTCGCCTTCCTTCACGGTGAACCGGCCATCGGCGCTCGTCTGGTTGAACGACTCGACGCCGCAGCGGCGCTTGAGGTGCTCGGCGGCTTCCACCGCGCCCGAAAGCGCGCACGGCAGGTTGGTGCAGATCGTGATCTTGTACCTGCCGAGCTTCTTCAGGTTGTACATGTTGTAGAAGGTCGCGACCTCGTAGACCCAGACGGGCGGCATGCGCAGGACCGTCGCGACTTCCTCCATAAGCTCGTTGGACAACCACCCATGCTCGTCCTGGGCGATCGCAAGCGACGACATGACCGCGGACTGCCGCTGCTCGGGCGGGTACTTCGCGGCCTCGCGCTCGATCTTCTGCAGGCTTTCGGCGGAAAGCAGGCCCATCACTCGTCCTTCCAGTAATCGACAGCCGCGCCTACCGGCGTCATGTGGCGCAGTAGCGAGGCGCCGGAACCGCCGAAGGCGCCGACCTTGCCCGAGTCGGGGTACTCGCAGACCTCGGCCGGCATCATGGTCGATACCGAGATGTACGCGAGCTCCGCGGCGGAGTCGTTGATGATCTGGTGCGCCGTTTCCGGGCCGCCCACGGGGCAGCAGATGAAGTCGCCCGCGCGCACGCGGCGGGTCTGGCTGCCGTAGCGCAGCAGGCCCTCGCCCTTCACGATGAAGAACATCTCCTCCTCGGCGCGATGGCTGTGGAAGGGGCACGAGACCTTGCCCGGCTGCACCACGTCGTACGAGTAGCCGAGGTCCTTCGCGCCGACGAGCGGCCCGACGCGCACGGCGTCGGACTCGAACTTGCCGCCGACCGCGGAGAAATGCTCGAGCGCGAGCTGGTCGACATTGATCACTCTCTGGTCGATGATCCTCGTCCCCCGTCCCTCGTCGCCTCGCCCCTTCACCTGTCGATCTCCCCGAACACGATGTCCATGGTGCCGATGATCGCGACCACGTCGGCGATCATGTGGCCCTTGGCCATCTCGTCCATCGCGGAAAGGTGCGCGAAGCCGGGCGCGCGGATCTTCAGCCGCCAGGGCTTGTTGGCGCCATCGCTCATGAGGAAGATGCCGAACTCGCCCTTGGGGTGCTCGATGGCGGCGTAGGCCTCGCCGGGCGGCACGTACATGCCTTCGCTGAAGAGCTTGAAGTGGTGGATGAGCTGCTCCATCGAATGCTTCATCTCCACCCGCGAAGGCGGCGCCACCTTGTGGTTGTCGGTGATGACCGGGCCCGGGTTCTTGCGCAGCCAGTCCACGCACTGGGCGATGATGCGGTTGGACTCGCGCATCTCCTGCACACGGACGAGGTAGCGGTCGTAGCAGTCGCCGTTCGTGCCCAGGGGGATGTCGAAGTCGAGGCGGTCGTACACCTCGTAGGGCTGCTTCCTGCGCAGGTCCCACGCGATGCCCGATCCGCGCAGCATGGGGCCGGTGAAGCCGAGCGCCTGGGCCCGCTCCGGCGTCACGATGCCGATGGAGACCGTGCGCTGCTTCCAGATCCGGTTGTCGGTGAGCAGCGTCTCGTAGTCGTCGACGTACTTCGGGAAGCGCCGGGTGAAATCCTCGATGAAGTCGAGGAGCGAGCCCTGGCGATTGTCGTTCAGCTGGCGCACCTTGTCGGCGCTGCGCACGGTCGACTCGCGGTACTGCGGCATGCTGTCCGGCAGGTCGCGATAGACGCCGCCCGGGCGGTAATAGGCCGCATGCATGCGCGCGCCCGACACCGCCTCGTACATGTCCATCAGGTCCTCGCGCTCGCGGAACGCGTAGAGGAAGACCGTCATCGCGCCCACGTCGAGGGCGTGCGCGCCGATCCACATCAGGTGGTTCAGGATGCGCGTGATCTCGTCGAACATCACGCGGATGTACTGCGCGCGTATGGGCACGTCCACGCCGACCAGCTTCTCGATGGCCATCACGTAGGCGTGCTCGTTGCACATCATCGATACGTAATCGAGCCGGTCCATGTACGGCACGCTCTGCAGGTACGTGCGCGTCTCGGCGAGCTTCTCGGTCGCGCGGTGCAGCAGGCCGATGTGCGGGTCGGCCCGCTGGATCACCTCGCCGTCGAGCTCCAGGACCAGGCGAAGAACGCCGTGCGCCGCCGGATGCTGCGGGCCGAAGTTCATCGTGTAGTTCCTGATTTCCGCCATGTGTTCCCTGGGGTCCCGTGGTCTCTGTGGTGTGAGCCTTAGCGCTTGCCCGACTCGCCGTACTGGTCCTCGCGGATGACGCGCGGCACGATCTCGCGCGGCTCGATGGTGACCGGCTGGTAGATCACGCGTTTCTGCTCGGGGTCGTAGCGCATCTCCACGTACCCGGTGACGGGAAAGTCCTTGCGGAACGGGTGGCCCACGAAACCGTAGTCGGTGAGGATGCGGCGCAGGTCCGGGTGGCCCTTGAAGACGATCCCGTAGAGGTCGAAGGCCTCCCGCTCGTACCAGTTGGCCACGGGCCAGACGCCGATCACCGACTCGAGCGCCGGAAAGTCGTCGTCGCCGCAGAACACGCGCAGCCGGACGCGCCAGTTGTGCGCGATGGACAGCAGGTTGTACACCACCGCGTAGCGCGAGCCCTCCCAAACGTTGCCGTGGCCGCGATAGTCGATGCCCAGCAGGTCGATGAGGGTCGAGAAGGCGAGCGACTTGTCGTCGCGCAAGAGGGTGCAGACGGCCACGAGGTCGGCGGGCGCGAGCTGCAGCACGAGCTGGCCGCGGTCGACTTCCTGGCCGCGGATGCGATCGCCGAGGGCAGAGCCCAACGCGGCCTGCAGCTGTTCGCGGGTGCCGTCCACCTAGCGCCTCGAGATGGTGTTGGTGCGCCTGATCTTGTTCTGCAGCTGGATCAGGCCATAGAGCAGCGACTCGGCGGTGGGCGGGCATCCCGGCACGTAGACATCCACCGGGACGATGCGATCGCAGCCCCGGACCACGGAGTACGAATAGTGGTAGTAGCCGCCACCGTTGGCGCACGAGCCCATGGAGACGACCCAGCGCGGCTCGGCCATCTGGTCGTAGACCTTGCGCAGCGCCGGCGCCATCTTGTTGCACAGCGTGCCGGCAACGATCATCAGGTCCGACTGCCGCGGGCTCGGGCGAAAGACGATGCCGAAGCGGTCGAGGTCGTAGCGGGCGGCGCCGGCATGCATCATCTCGACCGCGCAGCAGGCGAGGCCGAAGGTCATCGGCCAGAGCGAGCCGGTGCGCGCCCAGTTGAGCACGTTGTCCACCTGGGTGACGACGAACCCCTGCTGGGAGATTCCCTCCCTGGGTAGTGCGCTCACGGTGTCTCCAATGCCGGTGCGGCCGGGGTCGTTACTCCCATTCGAGCGCTCCCTTCTTCCACTCGTAGATGAAACCCACGACGAGGATGCCGAGGAAGACGAACATGGCGATGAGCCCGAACCAGCCGATCTGCTGCAGCACGATCGCCCACGGGAAGAGGAACGCGATCTCGAGGTCGAAGAGGATGAAGAGGATCGCCACCAGGTAATAGCGCACGTCGAACTTCATGCGCGCGTCCTCGAAGGCCTCGAACCCGCACTCGTACGGTGAGAGCTTCTCGCTGTCGGGGTTGTGCGCGCCGCTCAGGCGGGCGAGCCCGCCGCTCGCCACGATGGCGCCCACGCCGACGGCGGTGCCGACGGCGAGGAACATCAGGACGGGAAAGTAGCTTTCGAGCAAGTTGCTGGTATCCCAGCTTATCGAGATAGTGGTGCCGTCGAAGAGACTCGAACTCTTACGCCTTTCGGCACTGCCCCCTCAAGACAGCGTGTCTACCAATTCCACCACGACGGCGATGCGGCCGGGACGCAAGCCCCGGCAATGCGATTGCGCGCGAAGCCCCTACTTCGGGATCTCCGTTGACTTCTGTTGCGGCCCGGGCGCCGGAGCCGAGGGAGCTGGCGCCGCGGGAATGGTTTCGTTCTTGGTCGCCGGCAGGGCGAGGGTTTCGGTGACGCCGCCCGACTTGGTCGGCGCGCCGAAATAGGCGAGGCCCATCGTCGCGGCGAAGAACACCGCCGCGAGGACGGCGGTGGTGCGCGAGAGGAAATTGGCCGCGCCGGCGGAGCCGAAGAGGCTCCCCGCCGACCCGCTGCCGAAGGCGGCACCCATGTCGGCGCCCTTGCCGTGCTGCAGCAGCACCAGCACGATGATCGCCAGGGCGACGATGACGTGAATAACCAGGACCAGCGTATGCATCGAACCTCACTCAACCTTTCGCGACCGCGGCGCTCGCGCGCCAGATCGCCACGAATTCTTCCGCCACCAGCGACGCCCCGCCGACCAGCCCACCGTCGACGTCCGGCATCGCGAACAGCTCCGCCGCGTTCGACGCCTTGACGCTGCCGCCATACAGGATCGGCAACCTCGCGGCGATTCCCGCGTCCTGCTGGCCGACGCGCCCGCGGAGGAAGGCATGCGCCTCCTGCGCCTGCGCCGAGCTCGCCGTCTTGCCGGTACCGATGGCCCAGACCGGCTCGTAAGCCACGATCCCGCCGTCCAGCTCCTTCACCCCGCAAACCTGCAGCAGGGCGTCCAGCTGCCTCGCCAGCACCGTTTCGGTGGATCCGGCCTCGCGCTCCTGCAGGGTTTCGCCCACGCAGAAGATCGGCACGAGTCCCGCCCGGCGCGCTGCCGCATGCTTCATCGCGACCAGCTCGTCGCCTTCCCCGAAGAGGGACCGGCGTTCCGAGTGCCCCACGATCGCGTAGCGGCAGCCCAGCTCCACCAGCATCGCCGCCGAAACTTCCCCGGTGTAGGCGCCCTTCTCGTAGCGGCTCACGTCCTGGGCGCCCCAGGCGATCCCCGAGCCCTGCAGCCGTCGCTGGACCTGGGACAGGTAGGGGTAGGGCACGCAAACCGCGCATGCCGCCGCGCCTTCCTTGGGGATTTCTCGCAGGAGCGCGCCCAACAACCCCTCGTTGGAAGCGAGGCTGCCGTTGAGCTTCCAGTTCCCGACGACCGCTTTGGACCGCATCGGACCCTCAAAACCTCAAGATTTTACCTTGAAACGAGGGGGGGCTCAATGCGCCCGGGCACCGCGGCCGCTGCTGGCGGTCAGCCGGGGACGTGAGCCGTCGCCGCGTCCCGGACGGCGCTTGCGATCGACTCGGCGAGGGTGCGGACATTGCCCTCGTCCTCGCCCTCGACCATCACGCGCACGACGGGCTCCGTGCCCGAGGGGCGCAGCAACACGCGTCCCCGCCCTGCGAGCTCCGCCTCCACGCGGGAGACGGCTTCGCGGATCGGGGCGGCCTGCAGGTCCGGCTTGCCCGGCAGGCGCACGTTCACCAGCACCTGCGGCAGCAGCGTGAGCTCGCGGGTGTAGTCGGCCAGGCCCTGCCCGCCGGCCACCACCGCTGCCAGCACCTGCAGCGCGGAGATGATCGCATCGCCGGTCGAGTGGCAATCCAGGCAGAGCAGGTGCCCCGAATTCTCGCCGCCGCACTCCCAGCCGCGCTCGACGAGCGTCTCCAAGACGTAACGGTCCCCGACCTTGGCGCGGGCGAAGGGCACCTTCATCTCCGCCAGCCGCCTCTCGAGCGCGAAGTTGGTCATGAGGGTGCCCACAACGCCGCCGCGCAGGCGATCGGCCTGCGAACGATGCTTCACGATCGCGTAGAGCAACTGGTCGCCGTCGAACAGCGTGCCATCTCGGTCGGCCATCGCCAGGCGGTCGCCGTCGCCGTCGAAGGCGACGCCGAAGTCGGCGCGGTGCTCGACGACCGCCCTGGCCATCGCCTTCGGCGCCGTGGCGCCCACCCCGTCGTTGATGTTCGTGCCGTTGGGCTGGCTGCCGATCGCCACCACCTCGGCCCCGAGCTCCTGGAAGATGCGGATGCCGACGCGGTGGTTGGCTCCGTGGGCGCAATCGACCACGAGCTTGAGGCCGCGCAGCGAGCCATGCTTGGGAAAGGTGTTCTTGCAGAACTCGAGGTACCGGCCCTCCGCGTCCGCGATCCGCTCGGCCTTGCCGAGATGGGCGGAGGTGGCCGGCAGGGTCATCGGCGCGTCGAGGAGCGACTCGATCTCGCTTTCGACCGCGTCCGGCAGCTTCATGCCGTCGCCGGAGAAGAACTTGATGCCGTTGTCCTCGAACGGGTTGTGCGATGCGGAAATCATCACGCCCGCGGACAACCGCAGGGCGCGCGCGAGGAACGCCACACCCGGCGTGGGCATCGGTCCCACCAGGAGCGTATCCACGCCGGCGGCCGACAAGCCCGACTCGAGCGCGGACTCGAGCATGTAGCCCGAGATGCGCGTGTCCTTGCCGATGAGCACCGCGGGCCGATCGCGATGCGGCGGCGCCACGTCGGCGCGCGACAGCACCTTGCCGGCGCAATAACCCAGCTTCAGGACGAAGTCGGGCGTGATCGGCGGCTCGCCCACGCGGCCGCGCACTCCGTCGGTACCGAAATATTTCCTGGTCATCGTCGTTCCAGAGTCGATGGGGGCTGGACAGCGAGTCCCGCCCAGACGTTCAGCGCGTCGACGGTGGGCTTCACGTCATGGACGCGCAGGAGGCTCGCTCCATTTTGCGCCGCCAGCACTGCCGCGGCAACGCTGCCGGCGAGGCGTTCTGCCGCGTCGCGCCCGCCCGCCAGCTCCGAGATCATCTTCTTGCGCGAGACGCCCACCACCAGCGGGTATCCCAGGGCGGCCAGCGCGGGCAGCCCGCGCAAGAGCGCCTTGTTGTGCTCGAGCGTCTTGCCGAAGCCGAACCCGGGATCGAGCGCGATGCGCTCGCGCGAGACCCCCGCCGCCTCGAGCGCGGCCGCGCGGGCACGCAGGAAGTCCCCCACTTCGGCGACGACATCGCCGTATCGTGGCTCCTGCTGCATCGTCCGCGGCGTGCCCTGCATGTGCATCGCGATGAGGCCCACGTCGGCGCCGGCCACCGCCTCGATGGAACCGTCGGCGCGGAACGCGAAGACGTCGTTCACGACCGCGCAACCCGAGGCGATGGCGGCGCGCATCACTTCGGGCTTCGATGTATCCACCGAAACCCGCGCGCCTTCTCGCGCAAGGGCCTCGACGACCGGGATCACCCGGTCGAGCTCCTCCCCGGCGGAAACCGGCTCGGCCCCCGGGCGCGTCGACTCGCCGCCGACGTCCAGCAGGTCCGCGCCTTCATCGCGCAGCGCGAGCCCATGGGCTATGGCTCGGGAGCGGTCGAAGAATCGCCCGCCATCGGAGAACGAGTCGGGCGTCACGTTGACGATGCCCATCACCAGCGGCCGCGCGGAGCCGGAAGGGGAAAGGGGAAGGCAGAAAGGGCTGGGCAAGGGGCCAAAAGAAAAAAGGGCGAGAGTCCTATTCTCGCCCTTCTTTCACTCCAACCTTTTCGTTACGCCTGCGGGGTCTCCACCGGCGTGCCCGTGGGCTCTGCGCCGCGGTTGCCGCCGTCGCCCGGAGGCGGCGTGACAGGCTTGGCGGCCACCGGCTTCGGCGGGCGCGGCGGACGTCCCGACATGATGTCGTCGATCTGGTGCGAATCGATCGTCTCCCACTCGAGCAGCGCCTTGGTCATCACCTCGACCTTGTCGCGGTTCTCCTCGAGCAGGCGCCGGGCGAGCGCGTACTGGCCGTCGATGATCGAGCGGATCTCGGCATCCACCGCCTTCATGGTCTCTTCGGACATGTTCTGGTGCTGCGTGACGGTGCGGCCGAGGAACACTTCGCCCTCGTTCTCGGCGTACACCATCGGGCCCAGCTTGTCGGACATGCCCCACTCGGTGACCATGCGGCGCGCCATGTCGGTCGCGCGCTTGAAGTCGTTCGAGGCGCCGGTGGTCATCTGGTTCATGAAGAGCTCCTCGGCGATGCGCCCGCCGAAGAGGACCGCGATGTTGTTGAGCAGGTAATCGCGGTTGTAGCTGTAGCGGTCCTCGACCGGCAGCTGCATGGTCACGCCCAGGGCGCGGCCGCGCGGGATGATCGTCACCTTGTGCACCGGGTCGGTCTTGGGCAGCAGGCGGGCGACGATGGCGTGGCCGGACTCGTGGTACGCGGTGTTCTTGCGCTCCTCCTCCGGCATCACCATCGACTTGCGCTCGGCGCCCATGATGACCTTGTCCTTGGCGCGCTCGAAATCCTCCATGTCCACCAGGCGCTTGCTGCCGCGGGCGGCGAAGAGCGCCGCCTCATTCACCAGGTTGGCGAGGTCCGCCCCCGAGAAGCCCGGCGTGCCGCGCGCGATGATCGAGGCATCGACGTCGGGCGCGATCGGCACCTTGCGCATGTGCACGAGCAGGATCTGCTCGCGGCCGCGGATATCGGGCAACGGGACCACGACCTGGCGGTCGAAGCGGCCGGGGCGCAGCAGCGCCGGGTCGAGCACGTCCGGACGGTTGGTGGCTGCGATGACGATCACGCCCGAGGTGCCCTCGAAGCCGTCCATCTCCACCAGCAGCTGGTTAAGCGTCTGCTCGCGCTCGTCGTTGCCGCCGCCCAGGCCCGCGCCGCGCTGGCGGCCGACCGCGTCGAT
>DASPNE010000021.1:0-85047 GCA_035626705.1 Usitatibacter sp.
CGACAACCAGCTGCGCGGCCGCTCGGGCCGCCAGGGCGACCCGGGCTCCTCGCGATTCTTCCTCTCCTTCGAGGACCCGCTGCTCAAGATCTTCGCAGGCGAGCGCCTGCAGTCGATCATGCGCTCGCTCAAGATCCCCGAGGGCGAGGCCATCGAGGCGCGCATGGTCACGCGCTCCATCGAGAACGCGCAGCGCAAGGTCGAGGCGCGCAACTTCGACATCCGCAAGCAGCTGCTCGAGTACGACGACGTCGCGAGCGACCAGCGCAAGGTCATCTACGCGCAGAGGAACGAGCTGCTCGAGTCGCAGGACATCTCGGAAACCATCACCTCCATCCGCTCGAGCGTGATGGCCGCCACGGTGGAGGAGTTCGTGCCGCCCGACAGCGTCGAGGAGCAGTGGGACCTCGAGGGCCTGGCCAAGAAGCTCGAGAGCGAGTTCTTCCTGCCGGTGCCGGTCGCCGAGTGGGTCAAGAGCGACGATTCGCTCGATGCCGAAGGCATCGCCGCCAAGGTCGCCGAAGCCGCCACGCGCTCCTACCAGGAGAAGTTCGCGCCCATCGAGCCGGACGTGCTGCACCACTACGAACGCGCGGTGATGCTGCAATCGATCGACCAGCATTGGCGCGAGCACCTCGCGGCGCTCGATTACCTGCGCCAGGGCATCCACCTGCGCGGCTACGCGCAGAAGCAGCCCAAGCAGGAGTACAAGCGCGAGGCCTTCGAGCTCTTCGGCGCCATGCTCGATTCGATCAAGCGCGAGGTGACGCGCCACCTGATGGCGGTGCAGGTGCGCTCGCAGGCCGAGGTCGAGGAAGCCGAGCGCCGCGCCGAGGAAGCCGCGCGCGCGGTAAAGAACGTGCAATACCAGCACGCGGAATTCTCCCCCGGCGTGGGCGACGAGGCGGCGGAGCAGATCCCCGGCGTGGCAGGCGCGATCGCGGTCGCCTCACCGCCCTCGGCGCCGGTCGAGGCGCAGCCCTATACGCGCTCGACTCAGAAGGTAGGGCGCAACGATCCGTGCCCCTGCGGCTCGGGCAAGAAGTACAAGCAGTGCCACGGGCGACTCGCCTAGCCTGAGTCCCTATAATCGGGGGTTCCCATGGCCGTGAACCTCGAAGCGCCGCGCGCGCAGAACCTGCTCACCATTTCCGGAGTGCGCCTGGGGATCGCCGAGGCGCACGTGCGCAAGCCCGGCCGCAAGGACCTGCTCCTGGTGGACATCGAGCACGGCGGGCGCGTGGCCGGCGTCTTCACCCGCAACCGCTTCGCCGCGGCTCCGGTGCAGGTCTGCCGCGAACACCTGCAACAGGGCGCGTCGATCCGCGCCATCGTGGTGAACACCGGCGTGGCCAACGCCGGCACCGGCGAGTCGGGCCTCGCCGACGCGCGCCGCACCTGCGCCGCGGTAGCTGCCGCGCTCGCCATCGAGGAGCGACAGGTGCTGCCGCTCTCGACCGGCGTCATCATGGAGCCGCTTCCCGTGGATCGCATCGAAGCCGGCCTTCCGGCGTGCGTCTCCGGCCTTGCCGCGGACCGCTGGCTCGACGCGGCCGAGGCGATCATGACCACCGACACGGTTCCCAAGGCGGTGTCGCGCCAGGTCGTCATCGACGGCAAGACCATCACCGTGACCGGCATCGCCAAAGGCGCGGGCATGATCGAGCCCAACATGGCCACGATGCTGGGGATCATCGCCACCGACGCGGCGATCGGGGACGAAGCGCTGCAATACATGGCGCGCCACGTGGCCGACCGCTCCTTCAACGCGATCACCATCGACGGCGACACCTCCACCAACGACACCTTGCTGCTCGTGGCGACCAATCGCGCCGGCAACCCGGAGATCGTGGGCGAGGGCACGGCGGAGTTCGGCAAGCTCGCGGTCACCGTGACCGAGGTGGCGCAGCTTCTCGCCCAGGCGATCGTGCGCGACGGCGAAGGCGCCACCAAGTTCATGACGGTGCACGTCGAGGAAGGTGCGAGTCGCAAGGAGTGCTTCGCGGTCGCCAAGTCGATCGCGAACTCGCCGCTGGTGAAGACCGCCTTCTTCGCCTGCGATCCCAACCTGGGTCGCATCCTCGCCGCGGTGGGCAAGGCCGGCATCGCCGACCTCGACGCCTCGCGGGTCGGGATGTTCCTGGGAGACGTGCAGGTGGTGGAGAAGGGCGGGCGCGCAGCGGGCTATCGCGAGGAGCAGGCCAAGCGCGTCATGAAGGAGGCCGAGATCACCATCCGCGTTACCCTGGGGCGCGGGGTCGACTCGGCGACCGTGTGGACCTGCGACTTCTCGTACGACTACGTGAAGATCAACGCGGATTACCGCAGCTAGCGTGATGACCCCGTGAAAGTGAAACCGGGGAAGGACTCCACGCCAGGCAGCGGCGAAACCGGGGATGCGCCCGCGAAGCGCCTCGAAGCCTACTACCGCAAGCGCGCGGGCGAATACGAGAAGATCTACGACAAGCCCGAACGCCAGGCCGAGCTCGCGTGGCTTCGCAAGCGCATTCCCCAGATCTTCCACGGCCGCACGGTGCTCGAGGTGGCATGCGGCACGGGCTACTGGACCCAGCACATCGCGCGCGAGGCCAAGCGCGTCTACGCCTGCGACATCAACGATGCGGTGCTCGAGATCGCCCGCGAGAAGCCGATCGCGCCGGGCAAGGCGGCCTTCTTCAAGGCCGACGCGGTCTCCCTCGACGGCGTGCCGGGCGGGTGCAATGCCGCCTTCGCGGGCTTCTGGTGGTCGCACGTGAAGAAGAGGGAGCTCGCGCTTTTCGTGAAGAACCTCTCGCTGCGACTGGAGCCGGGCGCGGTCGTGGCGATCCTCGACAACTCCTTCGCCCACGGCAGCTCCACCCCGATCTCCCGCACCGATGCCGAGGGCAACACCTACCAGATGCGCACGCTCGCCAACGGGGAGCGCTACGAGGTGCTGAAAAACTTTCCCTCCGCGCTCGAGCTCACCGAGGCGGTACGACCGGTGGCCCGCGAGGCACACCTCGAATCGCTCACCTACTACTGGCTGCTCGTGTTCACGCTCGCATGAAGGACGACTGGAAACCGCTGCTCGACCGCCTCGACCTGCTGCTCGAACGACTCGACCGCCTCGCCCCGTCCGCGGCGCGCGAGCCCGACTGGAAGGCGGCCACGGCGTTCCGCTGGCGCAAGAACGAGCGCGGATCGTGGCTCGAACCGGTGCAGCATCCGCATTCGATCGCCTTCTCGGATTTGAAGGACATCGACGAGCAGAAGCGCCGCCTGCGGGAGAACACCGCGCAGTTCGTCGCCGGCCGTCCGGCGAACAACGTGCTGCTCACGGGCTCGCGCGGCACCGGCAAGAGCTCGCTGGTGAAGGCGGCGCTCAACGAGTTCTCCGCGCGCGGCCTGCGCCTCATCGAAGTCGACAAGCGCGACCTGGTGGACCTGCCCGACATCGTGGACCTGGTCGCGAAGCGCCGGGAGCGCTTCGTGATCTTCTGCGACGACCTGTCCTTCGAGGCCTCCGACGCGGGGTACAAGTCGCTCAAGGTGGCGCTGGACGGCTCCATCGCCGGCTCCGCGGAGAACGTGCTCATCTACGCCACCTCCAACCGCCGCCACCTCATGCCGGAGTTCATGGACGAGAACCTGCAGGCGGTGCATCGCGACGGCGAGATCCATCCGGGCGAGACGACCGAGGAGAAGATCTCGCTCTCCGAGCGCTTCGGCCTCTGGCTTTCCTTCTATCCCTTCGACCAGGACCAGTATCTCGAGATCGCCGACCATTGGGTCGCGCGCCTGGGGGGAAAGCCCAGCGAGGACTCGCGCAAGGCCGCGCTGCTCTGGTCGCTGGAGCGGGGCTTTCGCAGCGGCCGGGTGGCCTGGCAGTTCGCTCGCGACTGGGTGGGGCGGAAGAAGAAGTGAGCGCGATGCGCGGCAACCCGTGAGCAAGATCACCGAAGTCGCCGCAGCCGTGATCGAGCGCGCGGGCGAATTCCTGCTCGCGCAACGCCCCGACGGCAAGCCTTATCCAGGCTATTGGGAATTTCCTGGCGGCAAGATCGAGCCGGGCGAGGACGCCCGCGCGGCGCTGGTGCGCGAGTTGCGCGAAGAGCTGGGCATCGTGGTGAAGACGGCCACTCCGTGGATCACGCGCGTCTATACCTATACCCACGCGACCGTGCGCCTGCATTTCTTCCGCGTGACCGCGTGGGAAGGCGAGCCCCAGCCGCTCGAGGACCAGGCGATCCGCTGGCAGATCGTGGGCGCCACGAACGTGGCCCCCATGCTGCCGGCCAATGCCCCGGTGCTCGCTTCCCTCGCGCTGCCTGCCGTGATGATCGTTTCGGACGTGGGCGCTGCAGGCATGGACGAATGGGTGCGGCGCCTGGCCGATCGGGTGCTCGCCGAGCCGGTGCTGGTGCAGTTGCGCGAGAAGGGCCTCGAGCGCATGAAGCTGCAGCACCTGCTCTCGCGTGTGCTCGCGCGCGTGGAGCCCTTCGGCGCCCGCGTGGTCGTGAACAGCGATTGCGGCACGTTCGCGCAGTGCCGTGGGTTGCACTTGACCGCCCGCGCGTTGATGGCGACGCAAGCACGACCTGACGCGGGCCTCGTTGGAGCCTCCTGCCATGATGCGGCCGAGCTGGACCACGCCGCGAACCTGGAGCTGGACTATGTGGTGGTCGGCCCAGTCAAGGCCACCGCCTCGCATCCCGGCGCCTCGCCCCTGGGGTGGGAGCGCTTCGCGGCATTGGTGCAGGACCGGCCCATGCCGGCGTATGCCATCGGCGGAATGACCCGAGGTGACCTGCCGGAGGCGCGGCGGCACGGCGCACATGGCGTCGCCCTGCGCAACGCCGCCTTCGACTGACTTCAGGCGATGGTGACGGCTTCCAGCGCGGCCAAGGCGCGCGGAAGCTCACGGGGCGAGGCACAAAACGCGTGCGCGCCCTCGCCTTCGAGCTCGCCGCGGCTGCCGTAGCCCCAAAGCGCACCGACCGCGCGGGCGCCATGGTGCCGTGCAGCGCGCATGTCGACGCCGCGATCGCCGATCATCACGCAGCGCGCGGGGTCGAGCGCGTGGCGCGCCATCAGGTGCGCGAGCAGGTCGCGCTTGTCTTCGCGCGTGCCGTCCAGCTCGCAGCCGTGCACCTCCCGGAAGAACCCGTCGAGGCCGAAGTGGCGGACGATGCGCTCGGCATAGACCTGCGGCTTGGAAGTGGCCACGAGAAGCGCGTCCGCGCGGGCGCCAAGCAGTGCCAGCGTCTCGGCAATGCCCTCGTAGGGCGCGTTCTCATACAGGCCCACGTCCGCGAAGCGCTCGCGGTAATGGGCGAGCGCACTCTCCACGGCTTGCGGCGAAGATGTCCCGAGCAGCCTCGCCAGCGAGTCACGCAGCGGAGGGCCGATCGCGAAGGTCAGGGCATCCAGCGGTGGCGGCTCGATGCCCATGCGCTCGAGGGCGTAGGCGATGCAGCGCGTGATGCCCTCACGCGGGTCGGTGAGCGTGCCATCGAGGTCGAAGAGCAGGGCGTGCGGAATCATCGGGGGACGGGGGCTAAACCGGCAACAGGCTCGCGATGTCGAGCGACCGGGCGGCACGCCTGGCGTCGGGCAAGGGCGAATGGGGGATGAGCCCCAGAAGTGGCGCCGGAATTCTCTCACGCAGTGCCGTCACATTTTCTTCCGACGCCGGCATTTCCGGATCGATGGCACTGGCGATCCATCCCGCGAGCGCCAATCCGCGGGCCTTCACCGCTTCTTGCGTCAGCAACGCATGGTTGAGGCATCCCAGTCGCATGCCCACGACGAGGATCACGGGAAGTCCGAGCGTGACGGCCAGGTCCGCGCTGTCGTGGTCGCGCCCGAGCGGCACGCGGAAACCGCCCACGCCTTCGACCACGACGAAGCCCTGCGAGGCGAGGTTCGCGAATGAAGCCTCGACCCGCGCGATGTCGATCGTGCAGCCTTCGCGGGCCGCGGCGATATGGGGAGCCATCGGCTCGCGCAGCAGGATCGGGGTGACATCGGTGGCCCGCTCCGCGGGCCACCCTGCCGCGAGGAGCAATGCCTCGGTGTCCTCGTTGATCCAGCGGCCATCGCGCCCACGCGCGCCTGCGGCGATGGGCTTCATCGGACAGGCCGCGACGCCGCGCGCGCGCAGCGCGTGGAGGAGCGCGCAGGCCGCCAGGGTCTTGCCCACGCCGGTGTCGGTGCCCGTCACGAACACGCCACGACTCATGACTTGCTTCGCCCATGGAACTCGATGACGTGGCGCCCATCGGGGACGGCTCGCGGCGCCGGTTTCCAGGCATGGCCGTAGATCACCTCGTAGGAAGCCGGCAGCGCGCCGTCGCGGCGCGCGCGTTCGTATTCCGCGACCATGGCCTGCCAGCGGCGGCGACCCGGCATGCCCCGCGGCCGTCCCGGCATCGAGTTGCGCGCGCCGATGGCGCGCAGGTCCCGCAGCAATGCGTCGACGCTCGCGTATTCGAGCGTGATCATCTCCATCTCCATCACGGGCTCTGCCAGGCCCGAATGCACCAGCAGGTCGCCCAGGTCGTGCATGTCGACGAACGTGTTCACGTGCTCCGCGGAATCCACGCGCGAGAAAGCCGCCCGCAGCTCCTTGAGGGTGTCCGGGCCGAAGGTCGAGAACAGGAAAACGCCGCCCGTGCCCAGCACGCGCGCCACCTCGCGGAACACCGCCGCAGGGTCGCACCACTGCAGCGCGAGGTTCGAGAACACGAGCCCCGCCGATCCGGCGGCGAACGGCAAGCGCTCGGCATCGGCGCACACCAGGCGCGGCGCGCGCGCGCCCAGCCATCGCCGCCACGCCGGCGACCGCGCGCTCGCTCGCCCGAGCATCGCCTGCGCGAGGTCCATTCCGATGAGCCCCGCGCGCGGGAACCTGCGGGACAACGCCTCGAACGACATGCCCGTGCCACAACCCAGGTCCAGGATCCGGGCCGGGGTCAGGCGCATGGGATCGAGGTGCGCGAGCAATCGCTCACCGACCTCGCGCTGCAGGACGCTGTGCGCGTCGTAGGTCCCGGCCGCGCGCTCGAAGGCGCGTCGCACCGACGCTTTCTCGGGCAGCCGCGGCTCAGCCATCGATGGAATGGACCGCAGCCACGAAAGCGTCGCGGTGGGTGAAGAAGGGCACGTGGGCGCAGTCGGGCAGCTCCACCAGGCGCGCGCGCCGCAGGGAGGCCGCGAGCCAGCGACCGGCTTCGATCGGTGCGAGCATGTCGCGTGAGCCGTGGACGACGACCGCGGGCGCGTCGATCGAGGCGACCTCGCCTCGCAGGTCGGTATCGCGCAACCACGCCAGCGCGCTTTCCAGCGCAGCCACGCCCGGCGGCCCGCGCGAGCCGAGCCGCGCGCTGAATGCCCGCATCGCTTCGCGCCCGCGCGCGCCGTTGAGGGCGTTCAGGCGCACGAAGCGCTCCAGCGTCGACGTGCAATCCACGCGCAGTCCGTCGAAGAACTGCTGCAGCGTTTCCGCCTTCATCGCCGCGCGCCAATCGTCGCGCTCGACGAAGCAGGGCGTGGCGCTTGCGAGGACCAGGGCCCGCACCCGCTGCGGGCGCAGCAAGGCGAGGCGCTGTGCCACCAGCCCGCCGAGCGACCAGCCGCACACGATGGCGGCGCCGGGAATGGCACTCGCCACTTGATCGACGGCATCGTCGAGCGTTGTGGGTGAAACGCCAGACGAATGGCCGTGGCCCGGAAGGTCCACGGCGTGCACGCGATATCGCTCGGCGAGCGACGGCATCACCTCGTCCCACGCGCCGGAATGTTGTGCCCAGCCGTGCAGGAGCACGAGGTCGGCGCCCCGGCCGAATCGCTCGACATGCAGGCTCACGCGCCGATGGCCTTCGAGAGGGCTTGCACGAGCGCGTCGATCTGCGGCAAGTCGTGCGTTGCGCAAAGCGACACGCGCAGACGCGCAGAGCCGTGCGGCACGGTCGGGGGCCGGATCGCCGGAACGAAGAAGCCGTCCCCGATGAGGGCCTGGGAGGCGTCGAGCGCGCGTTGCGAATCGCCCAGGACGACGGGCTGGATCGCCGTGCCGGAGGGCAGCAGGGGCAATCGCGCTGCGTCGGCACGGCTGCGAAAGTGCGCGATGCGATGGTGCAGCGCGTGGATGAGGCCGGGTTCCGTATCGACGATTTCCATGGCGGCGATGGCGGAGGCGGCTGCCATGGGCGGCAGGGCCGTGGAAAAGATATAGGTGCGGGCTCGCTGCAGCAGCCAGTCGATCGCATCCGGGCTCGCGGCGACGAATGCGCCGTATCCGCCGAGCGCCTTGCCCAGCGTGGCCATGTACAGGATGCGATCCGAGCGGATGCCGAAGTGCTCGAGGGCGCCATGGCCGCCGCCGATGACGCCGACGCCGTGCGCGTCGTCGAGCAGCAACCATGCGTCGTGTCGTTCGCACAACTCGAGCAGGGCAGGGACCGGCGCCAGGTCGCCGTCCATGCTGAAGACGGTGTCGGTCGCCACGAGCTTGTTCGACGCCTTCGATGCCGCCAGGCGCGCTTCGAGCGCCGCAAGGTCGAGGTGGCGATAGCGGGTGAGCCGCGCGCGCGAAAGGATCGCGCCATCCACCAGGCACGCATGGTCGAGGCGGTCGGCGAAGATTTCCGACTCGCGGTCGCAAAAGGCGGCGAGCACCCCGAGGTTCGCGGCATACCCGCTGGCGAAAAGCAGCGCTCGCTGCATCCCGCAGAAACGCGCGAAGCGGCGCTCGGCGTCGTCGTGGATGCGCATGTGGCCGCTCACCAGGGCCGAGGCGCCGGCGCCGACGCCCCATGAGGTGATTGCGTCGATGGCGGCCGCCTTGAGGCGGGGGTCCGCTGCCAAGCCAAGGTAGTCGTTGCTCGAGAAGTTCGCGAATTCGCGCCCGCCGATGGCGACACGAACGGCCTGCGCTGAATCGAGCACGCGCCGGCGCCTGCGCAGCGCCGCCCGGTCGAGCGCGGCCAGGCCATCGCTTAGCGAGCCCGCGGCGCTACGCACGGCGAGGCTCAACCGGCTTGCAGGCCGAGGGCCGCGAAAAGCGCGTCGTCGCGCTCGACGTCCGGATTGCCCGTGGTGAGCAGCTTCTCGCCGTAGAAGATCGAATTGGCGCCGGCATGGAAGCACAGCGCCTGCACCGCCTCGTGCATCTGCGCCCGCCCGGCCGACAATCGCACGAAGCTGCGCGGCATGAGGATGCGCGCCACGGCAATGGTGCGTACGAACTCCGTCCAGTGCAGCCGCGGCGTGCCTTCGAGGGGAGTGCCCTCCACCTGCACCAGCTCGTTCACGGGGACCGATTCCGGTTGCGGCTCCAGCGAAGCGAGCTGCGCAAGCAGCCCCGCGCGCGCCTCGCGTGACTCGCCCATCCCGACGATGCCGCCGCAGCACACCTTCATCCCGGCCTGGCGCACGCGCTCGAGGGTGTCGAGCCGGTCCTGGTAGTCGCGCGTCGTGATGACGTTGCCGTAATGCTCCGGCGCGGTATCGAGGTTGTGGTTGTAGTAGTCGAGCCCCGCTTCGCGCAATGCCTGCGCCTGCCCGTCCTTGAGCATCCCCAGCGTGCAGCACGTCTCCAAACCGAGCGCCTTTACCGCGCGCACCATGTCGAGGACCGGCTCCAGGTCCCGGGCCTTGGGGCCGCGCCACGCGGCGCCCATGCAGAAGCGCGTAGCCCCATGCTCGCGGGCCTTGGTCGCGGCCTCGACCACGTCCGACAGCGGAAGCATCTCCTGGCTTTCCACGCCGGTTCGGTAGCGCGCCGATTGCGGGCAGTAACCGCAGTCTTCCGGGCAGCCGCCGGTCTTGATCGAGAGCAGCGTCGAGCGTTGCACCCGCGTCGCATCGAAATTCTCGCGATGGACGGTATGCGCCTGGTGAAGCAGCGCGTTGAAGGGAAGATCGAAGAGCGCGAGGGCGCGGGCGCGGAGCGCGCCGAGCGCGTCGTCCTCTCGGGCCGGGGCAGATATGCGGATGACGGTATCCAAACGATGGTCCTTCGCGTAACGGTTTGATCCTTCACGTTTTTTGCAAAGATGTCAAATCCATTGCGCGATGTAGCCGAACAGCTGCCCAAGAAGCGGGCAGGCATGATGCGCCGCTTCCTTTCGGACCTCGTCGGCAACGACTGCGCCTTTTGCGGCGCCCCGGCCGTGGACGTGCTTTGCCAGCGCTGCGACAACGCGGTGCCGCGGCTCGAAATCGCCTGCGCGCGCTGCGCGGCGGTGCTGCCGGCGCCGGGGGTGTGCGGCCGATGCCTCGGTTCTCCTCCGGCTTTCGACAGGGCGGCGGCCGCGCTGCAATATTGCTTTCCCGTGGACCGGTTGGTGCACCGCTTCAAGTTCCAGGGGGATTTCGCCATGGGGACTTGGCTCGGCACCCAGTTGGCCAGGCGCGTCGAGGGCATGCCGCGGCCGAAGCTGCTGGTTGCGCCACCGCTGGGTGCGAGGCGCCTGCGCGAGCGCGGCTTCAACCAGTCGGTGGAGCTCGCGCGCACGGTCGGATCGGCGCTGGGCATCGCCGTGGACCCCTTCATCGTGTGCCGGGTCCGGGATACGGTTGCACAAAGGGGCCTCGACGCCGAAGAACGGAGGCGTAACCTGGCCGGCGCCTTCGAATGCCGGGGTACCGTGCGAGGGCTCCACGTCGGGGTGATCGACGACGTCATCACCACGGGCGCCACCGTCGACGCGGTGGCGGCGGCGCTAAAGGGCGCCGGGGCGCAGGCCGTGAGCATCTGGGCCGCTGCCCGCACGCCGTAGCCCGTAGAATCCGCCGATGTTCGAGGTGGTCCTCTACCAACCGGAGATTCCGCCGAACGCCGGCAACGTGATTCGCATGTGCGCGAATGCCGGCGCCCGCTTGCACCTCGTCGAGCCGCTCGGCTTTTCGATGGACGACCGCCAGTTGCGCCGGGCGGGTCTCGACTACCACGAGCTCGCGACCGTACGCGTGCACCCAGATTGGCAGGCCTGCCGGACGGCTTTGGGAGAGCGCCGGCTGTTTGCTCTTTCGACCCGCGGCACGCGGCGTTATGCGGACGAGCATTTCCGTGCCGGCGATGCGTTCGTCTTCGGCGCAGAGGCCGCCGGATTGCCCGAACCGCTGCTCGAGTCCTTCCCCGAGGCGCATCGCCTTCGCCTGCCGATGCGACCCGGCAACCGCAGCATCAACCTCTCCAATGCCGCGGCCATCGTGGTGTTCGAGGCATGGCGCCAGAACGGCTTCGCCGGCGCGGACGATTGGGAGAGGTAGACGGTTTCAGTTGGAATGGGTCCCGCCAGGGAAGTGTTAATTGCTTAATAACTGTGCGGCTACCCGGGCGCATATTCTTGTCGCAGAACGGATTTCGGGCATTTCGACGCGTTTTCTTTGAAACGCGCGGAATCGCCGGGAAACCGCCCCTGAACGTATAATTTGCGGTTGTTTGCCGCTCACTGGACCCGGACCCATGCGAAACGCCGTTGTTGCCCTCGCAGTCGCCTTTTGCGGGTTGCTCGCCACGCACGACGCCGCGGCCGAGGAGGGCCTGCGCCTGTCGTTGAGCCTGTCGGCGCTGCCTGCCACCGTCGAGGCGGCCAACTCATCGGCCCTGCCGATGCCCGTCGCCCTCGCGCGTCCGGCGCAGGTGCCGTCAGGCAACAAGGACTATCGCATCGGCTCGGAGGACCTGCTGGAGATCCAGGTCTTCGGCGTCGACCAACTGTCGCGCACCGTGCGCGTGAATTCGCGCGGCCAGGTTTCGCTGCCGCTGATCGGCGTGGTCGACGTGGCCGGCCTGACTGCCCAGGAGGCCGAGGCTTCGATCTCGCGCAAGCTCGCCGAGAGCTACCTGCAGAACCCGCAGGTGAGCCTCTTCATCAAGGAGTTCACGACGCAGCGCGTGACGATCGAAGGCGCGGTCAACCGGCCCGGCATATACCCCTTGCGCGGACAGACGACGCTGCTCACGTCCCTCGCGCTCGCCGGTGGCCAGGCGGCGCTGTCGGATATGAGCGAGGTCATGCTTTTCCGGGCCGATGCCAGCGGCAAGCGCGTGAGCAGCACCTTCGACGTCGAGAAAATCCGACGCGGGGAGCTCGAGGATCCGGTCGTCGTCAATGACGACCTGATCGTCGTCAACCGCTCGAAGAGCCGCACGGCGCTGCGCGATTCGCTCTTCCGCGACGTGATCGATACTGTCAACCCCTTGCGCTGGGCGCAACCTATCCCGTGAGCATTCCTTCGGACTCCCGCGGCCACTCCGCGCGTACCACCGCGCTGGCAATCCCGCCACGCTCGGCCCTTGCAACGGAGCTCGCCGGCCCGGGTGCAGCAGCGGCGGAGCCGCTCGAGCAGTCGCTGCACCTGCGCGACCTGTTGCGCATCTTCCTCAAGCGCAAGTGGACGATCCTCGCGATCTTCTCCGTGTCGGCGCTCTTCTCGGTGGTGATGACCTACCTCGCCCCGCCGGTCTATCGCGCCTCGACCACCATCCAGATCGAGCGCTTCGTGCCGCGCGTGCTCGACTTCAAGGAGACGTCCTCGGTGGACAACTCCGAGTACTGGTCCGACGGCTCGGACTTCTACTTCACCAACTATGAATTGCTGAAGAGCCGGGCGCTCGCCGAGCGCGCCGTCGAGGACCTCGGGCTGCGCAAGCCGCCCGCGCCAGCGGACCGGCCTGTAAGCGAGCAAGCGCCCGCCGAGGACGGCAACCCGGTCGGGAACCTCTTCTCCTGGCTGCGGCGGGGGCCCCCGCCCGTCGCGGTCGACCCGGCCTCGCGCAAGGACTACGCGGTCGTGGGCGCCTTCCAGTCGTCGCTCACGGTCGAGCCGGTGCGCAAGTCCCGGCTTGTGCGCCTGCACTTCGACAGCACCGACCCCTTCTTCGCGGCCAAGGCGGTGAACACGCTCGCGCAGTCGTTCATCAACATCAACCTCGAGCGCCGCTTCGAGGCCTCCTCGTACGCGAAGACGTTCCTCGAGGAGAAGCTGCTGCAGACGAAGGCGAAGCTGGAGGAGTCCGAACGCGAGCTGGTGAAGTTCTCGCGCGACTCCCAGATCGTGAACATCGACGAAAAGCAGAACATCGTCGGGCAGAACCTGCAGGAGTTCAACAGCGCCGTGGCCAAGGCCGAGCAGGAGCGCATCCGAGCCGAGGCGCTTTACAAGCAGGCGCTGGATTCGCCGCACGCGATCTTCGTGGGCCAGGACAACCGCAACTGGCAGAGCACCCAGACGCTGCAGGCGCTGCGCCAGTCGAAGGCCAAGCTCGACGCCGAGTACCAGGACGCGCTCAAGGTCTACAAGCCGGCCTTCCCGAAGATGATCCAGATGAAGGCGCAGAGCGACGAGCTCCAGCGCCAGATCGCCACCGAGATCGAGGAGCTGCGCAAGTCGCTGCTCTCCTCGTACCGCGCGACGCAACAGCAGGAGGCCGCACTCAAGCAGAAGCTCGAGTTTTCCAAGCAGGAGCAGCTCTCGCTTCAGGGCCGCAACATCCGCTACAGCATCTTGAAGCGCGAAGTCGACACCAACCGCCAGCTCTACGACGGGCTGCTGCAGCGGCTCAAGGAAGTCGGCATCGCCGGCGGTGTCGGCGTGAACAACGTTTTCGTGGTGGACAAGGCGCAGGTGCCGCTGGGGCCCTTCAAGCCCAACCTGGGCCGCAACCTCGGCATGGGACTCGCCATCGGTTTGGTCATCGGGCTGCTGGTGGCCTGGCTGCTCGAATACTTCGACGACTCGATCCGCTTCGCCGACGACGTCGAGCGCGAGACTGGCGCCGCCGTGCTGGGCGTGATTCCCAAGCTCAAGCTCGAGCCCGGCAAGCCGCTCCTGGTCGCCATGTCGCCCCACGACGATCCCAACTCCGCGTTCTCGGAGGCGTACCGGTCGGTGCGCACGGCGCTGCAGTTCTCGACCGCGAGCGGCGCGCCCAGGCGCCTCGTCGTCACCAGCAGCTCGAAAGGCGAGGGCAAGAGCACCACCGCCCTGTCGCTCGCGATCAACTTCGCGCAGATGGGCAAGCCCGTGCTCATCATCGATGCCGACCTGCGCAACCCCGTGCTGCACAAGCTCCTCGGGATCGAGAATTCCCGCGGCCTTTCCAACTACCTGTCGAGCAACATGGGCCCGCTCGAGGCGATCCATCGCACCGAGATTCCCAACCTCTTCGTCATGACGACCGGTCCTTTGCCGCCGAATCCGGTTGAGCTTCTCTCGAGCATGAAGCTGCTCGCGCTGCTGTCGCAATGCGAGGAGCATTTCGCCCACGTGATCGTGGACGGGCCCCCGGTCCTCGGGATCGCCGATGCGATCGTGCTCTGCAACCAGGTGGACAACTCGGTTTTCGTGGTGGAGTCCGGCAAGACGCGCAAGGGCCACGCCAAAGCCGCGCTCAAGCGCCTGCAGCAGGCCGGAGTGCACCCCCTCGGCGTGATCCTCACCAAGATCGACGCCTTCCACGACCTCTACGGCTACCACTCGTACTACTACCAGTACGCCAAGCCGGCCCTTCCCGGCAAGCAGACCGCCGAGGCCGCCTGACATGCCGGAAGCCGGTGCCGCGCTCGTCGCTGCCCAGCTGCTCGCGTTCTACAAGGAGCCGGTGCGGTACCGGGCCCGGCTCATCCATGGACACGAGCCGTTCACCGGCGGAATGCACGTCTTTCGCTTCGCGCAGGGGCGGTTTCCGAACAGCCTGCTGCGCGACCTGTCACCGCCGGAGCGCGAGCGCCTGCGCAAGGCCGCGAACTTCTTCATCCGCCAGGTGTGCTTCTGGGAGGGCGCGACCCACTACCAGCTGCTGTGCCTCGCCCCCGATGCGCGGCGCGATGCCATCAAGGAGCATTACCACGGGCTGATGGGGCTGATCCATCCGGACCGCCAGGAACCTGGCGGCGAGCAATGGCCGGCCGACGCGGCGCAACGCGTGAACCTCGCGCATGCCGTGTTGTGCGGTGACGATTCGCGCGCCGCCTACGATGCCGGGCTGCGCAAGGCGCGGGCGGATGCCACCGCGCGTGACGGCACTTCGCCGGCACCGGAGCACGCCCGTGCCGTCCACCGCGCGCCGCGAGGCGCCTTCCTGGTCCGCCTGCGCAAACCGGTCCTGATCGTCGGCGCGGCTTCCGCGTCGCTGTTCTTCATGCAGGTCTGGTGGGCTGGCCAGGTTCCCGGCGAGTACGGGGTGCTCTCGTCCGCGACGCCATTCAGCCTGTCCTCGGATTGGATGCGCAATGCGATGTCCAGCAGCGAGCGCCCGCGCTTCCTTCGCGCAGAGGCACCCGCTGCCACCGCGGCCGCGATATCGCCCGCCGCTTCGATCGCGCTCACGCCGCTGCTGCAACCGGTCTTCGAAGCCTCGCGCGCCACTGCGCCCGTTGCCGCGCCTCCGCCTCCACCCCCATCGCCCGCCGGAGCGCGCGATCGCAGTGGCGCGGCCGCGCTGGCAGCAGTGCCCGGAGAGTCGGCGGCAAGCCCCGTTGCCCCTCGCGCGCTGGCCCAGGCGCAGCCCGTGCCGCCACGGCCTTCGGCGCCCGAGCCAACTGCGGAACAGATCAACGCCTTCCTCATGGAATCGTTGATGGCGAAGCTCGTCACCTATTACGAGGCGGGCGACGTCGATCGCCTCCTCGCTTTGTGCGACGCCGGCAGCATCGGAGTGTGGGAAGCGGTGAAGCTGCGCCACGACTTCGAATCCTTCTTTCGCAACACCAAGGCGCGAAGGTTGCGCCTGAACCGGGTCTCCTGGGAAACCACCGGCCTCAGCGCCCGCGCCAGGGGAAAGGCCACGTTGATCGCCGAGCATTTCGACGAGCCCGTGCGCAGCGAACGGGTGGTCGATATCGAGCTGGACGCGCTTTTGCGCGACGGCCAGCCGCGCATCTCGCGGCTCTCGCTCTACCCGCACAGCTAGGCGCCATGGCACGCGCCGTCGCGGACCGCTTCGCGGCGGGGCTCCTGCTGCTCGCGGCGCTCGCGCTCCTCGCGCGCATCGCCTGGGTGAACCTGGTGCTCTACGAGGACACGGGCCGGCCGCGCCTCGCGCACGTCGAGCGAGAAGGCGTGCCCGCCGCGCCGGGCGGCGTGCCCGGCATCGCCCCGCTGCGACGCATCCTCGCCGAAAATCCGGCCGAAGTCGCCGCGCTCGTCTCCATGGCTGCCGGTCACGAGCAAGTGCAGGACATCGCGGCTGCCGACCGTGCCTACCGCGCCGCGCTCTCAATCGCTCCTTTCGACCGGCAGGTGCTCGCGGTGGCGGCGGCGCACTGGCTTCGCAAGTCCGACGAGCTGGGGCTCGAGCTGCTTGCGAGGCTCATCCGCACCCACCCCGACGCGCGTGCTGCAGCGTTCGCGGCGCTCGCCGACAACATGGCATCGGGCGGACACGCCATCGTCGCGCGACTTCTCGCGGGCAACCCCGCATGGGCAGGCGATTTCGTGCGAGACGCGTGCGCCCGCGGCGTCGATCCCATGGCGCTCGTGCCTGCACTCCTCGCCCGTGCCGGCAGCGGCGCGAACGTGCGATCCGAAGGCGAGTGTGTCGTCGCCAAATTGCGTGCCGCGGGGCGCTGGGACCATGCCTACCAGCTTTGGCTGAACCTCCTGCCTCGTGAGCGGCTGGGGCATGTCGGGTACGTCTTCAACGGCAGCTTCGAGGACCCTGCCGTGGTCGCGGGCTTCGATTGGATCCTGCACCGCGAGCTCGAGCGGCACGTGGGGAACGCGCCGCATGTGATCGCCACATCGGGCGCCGCCGGCCGACGCGCGCTGCGCGTGAGCTATGGAGGAAACAGGCAGGTCCGGATTCCCGCGTCGCAGTACCTCGCGCTCGCTCCCGGACGCTACGAGTTGGCCGGACTCGTGCGGCTGGAAAGCCTCGATGCGGTGCGCGGCATTCATTGGACGCTGCGTTGCGTGGACGAACGCGGACTGAAGGGCATTTTCGCCAGCACCGAGCGCTTCCACGGTTCGACCGATTGGAGGCGTTTTTCGGCGCAGGTCGTCGTTCCCGCCGCCTGCCCGGCGCAGCTGCTGCAGCTCGAGCCCGCGGTGCCGGAGGGAGCGCTCGCCGTGGTGTCGGGGGTCGCCTGGTTCGACGACCTGGGGCTCGCGCGGCGATGACGGCATTTGACCCACCCGCCTTGGGGAAATAACATATGTGGATGAAGAGCTTGCGAAACGAAACGGCACACCCCGCGAAGAGGCTCGCGAGGGCCGGCAGCCTTGCCGCCCTGGTAGCGATGGCGCTTCTCGCGGCCTCGCATCCCCTGGCGCAAAAGAAGGACGCTACCGTCGCCGCGGCTGCCAAGAATGGCGACGCGCTGGTCGTCGACGGCAAGGAGGTCGCGCAACTCCGCAACGTCGAGGGCAACGTGCTGCTCAGCCAGGAAACCGGCCTCGCTTCCGGCGACGAGGCGGCGCGCGTGCGCGAGGGGTGGCGCGTCATCACGACAGCGAAGTCGAAGGCGGTAGTCGTCTTCGACGACGGCTGCGAGGTCGAGCTGAAGGAGAACCAGCGCCTCGAGATCGACACGACGCGGGAATGCAAGCTGCGCGTAACCCAGGCGCAATCGATCCTGCTCGAGCCGGGCGGGATGGCAGCCGCGGCAGCATCGGCCGGCGCCACGGGTGGGGCTGCGGCGGCGATCCTCGCCGGCGTGGGGGGAAGCTTCGCGGCGGGATTCGCGGGCTTCACCGGCCTCACCGGGCTCGCGACCCTCATCGACCACCGTGAGTCGAGCGCGGTGAGCCCCAGCTGAGCGCGCGCGCCACGACCGGGGGATCGAGCACGGGGCCGAAGGGCCCCGTCGCATTTTTGCTGGTGGCCGCGATGCTGGTGTTCGCCCCCTTGTTGCGGGGCGGCAACCGCCCGTTTCCCCTTCTCGTCCTCGAAATCGCCGCGGTGGCGGGCCTCGTGCTTTTCGCCTTCGCCGCCTTGCGCGGCGGCGTTTCATCGAGATTGCCGCGTGCGCTGGTGGCAGCGTTGGCGCTTTTGCTGCTCGTGCCGCTGCTCCAGCGTTGGCTCTACCTGCCTGTTCCCTGGTGGGGCGCCCTGCCGGGGCATGCGCCTTATGCAGCCATCCTCGACCTTGCCGGTAGCGCGAACGGCTGGCGCCCCCCCAGCATCCATCCACGCGCCACCGAATACGCATGGCTCGCGCTGCTGCCCGGCGTTTCGGTGTTCCTGTTGGTCTCATTCTCCTCGCGGTCGCGGCTGCGTCGCCTCGCCACGGTGTTCGTGGGAGTAGCCGTGGCCGAAGCCGCGCTGGGCATGATGCAGGTGGGCTCCGGTCGGGACTCGTGGCTGCATCTCGGCAACGCCTTCGGGGGCTCGGCCGCGACGGGGACCTACGTGAACAAGAACCACTTCGCGTCGCTGATGGCCATGGCGCTGCCGATGGCGATCGCGCTCTGGGCGCTGGAAGCGTTGCCCCCGCGCGCTCGCAGCGGGGAAGCCGGACTTGCGCATCCCCGCCACGCCGATCGCCGCATCGCCGTGAACATCGTGCTTGCGATGATGTTGCTGTTGCTCGTGGGCGGGCTCACGCTGTCGAGCTCGCGCGCCGGCATCGGCTCCGGGCTGCTGGCCGCTTCGCTCGCTTTCATGGCGCTTGCGTGGCGCACCGGCCCCAGGCGCTTGCAGGCGGCGCTGGTGGCCACCGCGCTCGCGGGGCTCGGCATGGCCGCATACGCCGGCCTCACACCGGTGATCGATCGGTTCTCACCAGACAACCTGTCGGCGGGCGCGGGCGGTAGGCTCGAGCTGTCGATGGCGAGCCTGCGGGCAGCGGTCGACTTCCTGCCCTTCGGCAGCGGCCTGGGCACCTTCGCCGACGTCTTCAGGCGCCACCAGGGAGAAACTTTGCCGGGCTTCATCGACCACGCCCACAACGACTATGCGGAGGTCCTGGTGGAATTGGGCATCGCGGGCGCCATCATCGTGGCCCTGGGCCTGTATGCCTACGCACGCCGCTGGAGCGAATTGCTGCGCGCGCGTGCGTCGCGCAGCCTGGGCTACCTTCAGGTCGGCGCGGGCCTGGGGATGCTGGCGATGATCGTGCACGCCGCCTTCGACTTCAACTTCCACATCCCGGCCAACGCGCTCTACTTCGCGTTCCTCGCCGGCATCTTCTTCTTCACTCCGGACGCGGATCGCGCGTGAGCAGCCGCTCGACGGCTGCCATCGGAGACGCTCTGCCGTCGAGCACCTCGCAGACGGCCTGCGTGATGGGCATCTCGACGTTCATGCGAGCGGCGATGTCGCGGGTGGCGCGCGCGGAGCGTACGCCTTCCGCGACGTGCCCGAGCGAGGCAAGCGCGGCATCGAGCGAGAGGCCACTGGCGAGCCGCATGCCGACCTCCCGGTTGCGTGACAGGTCCCCGGTGCAAGTGAGGACGAGGTCGCCCAGCCCCGCAAGGCCCGCGAACGTCTCGGCTTGCCCGCCGAGGGCCACGCCGAGGCGCACGATCTCCGCGAGGCCGCGGGTGACCAGTGCGGCGCGCGCGTTGCGCCCGAGCTGCAGGCCGTCGCTGATGCCGGCCGCGATCGCGATGACGTTCTTCACCGCGCCGCCGATCTCGACGCCGCGTACGTCCGCGGTGGAGTAGATGCGAAGCCGTGGCGAGTTGAGCATGGCCGCTGTGGCCGCGGCGAATGTCGCGTCGCTGGAGGCGACCACTAACGCCGCCGGTTGTGCGCGCGCC
This sequence comes from Usitatibacter sp., assembly GCA_035626705.1. Taxonomy (GTDB): domain Bacteria; phylum Pseudomonadota; class Gammaproteobacteria; order Burkholderiales; family Usitatibacteraceae; genus Usitatibacter. The sequence continues at coordinate 19,699 of DASPNE010000021.1, forward strand.
ACCTCGAGCGCGAAGCTGGGCCCCGACAAAGCGCCGGCCACCGCGGCCGGCAATTCGACCGCGAGGATTTCATGCGGCAGCCGCAGCGAACCTTCCTCGAATCCCTTGCACGCCCAGAGCAGCGGCCCCTCGTAGCGGCAGCTTGCGAGCTCGCGGCTTGTGCCGGCGAGGCCCGCGGTGGCCGTCGCTACGATGACCAGGCTCGCCCCCGAGGCGGCGGCTTGGAGTCGCGGCTCGATGTGAACGCTCGCGGGAAGCGTCACGCCGGGAAGGTAGGGGCTTTCACGCGTCTTCGCCAGCCGCTCGCAGGCGCCCGGATTCCTCGCCCAAAGCGAGACCTCGTGGCGCTGCGACAGGGAGGTCGCGAGCGCGGTGCCCCAGGCGCCTGCTCCCAGGATCGCGATGCGCATCGCTTGCCGCCTAGGAGGCGTTCACGCCCCAGACGTGCGCGACGCGAATGTAGCCCGACTGGCCGTCGCGGTGGCGCACCTTGACCCAGCCGTCGGCCGGCGGCTCCAGGACCTCGAGGAGGACCTGCTTGTACGCCTCGAAGACGAGCGGCGCCTGCGCGCTGGGGTTCGCGCGCACGTCTGCGAGCGGCACCGTCACGAGAACTGTCGCGCGCGAGCCGAGCGCTCGATTCTCCACCCAGGCCACTTCCCCGTTGGCATCACGAACCTTGGTCCACTGGTCCAGCTTCACCAGGACCTCGAACGGATAGTGCCGGCTCGCGACGAACAGCCGATCGGCGCGGGTCGAAGGCGCGTCGTAGAGGACAGCGGGCGATTCGCCCAGCGAGCGGAACTCCGCGGCGTGCGCCGAGGCACAGCCGAGCAGCGCAGCCGCGAGCAGCGCGCGCCCGGCCGGAAACATCAGTGGGAAACCGTCGGCGTGATGATCTGCACGCCCTGCTGCGCCGCCGGCTGCGGATCGCGCTGCGACTGGTAGATCGCCTCGAAATTCACCGGGCTGAGGATCACGGGGGGGAAGCCGCCGCGCACGGTGGTCTCCGAGATCACCTCGCGCACGTAGGGGAAGAGGATGTTGGGGCAGGCGATGCCCAGCACGGCTTCGAGCTCCTGCGGCGGGATGTTGCGGGCGACGAAAATGCCCGCCTGCGAGGCCTCCACGAGGAAGAGCGTCTTCTCGCCCACCTTGGCGGTCACGGTGACGGTGAGGACCGTCTGGTACACGCCCTCGTCCACGCCGGTGGAGTTGTGGTGCAGCTGGATGTCCACCTGCGGCGCCTCGCGCTCGAGGAAGATCTGCGGGGCGTTGGGGATCTCCAGGGAGAGGTCCTTCACGTACACCTTCTCGATGGAGAAGACGGGCTGGTTGCTCTGCTGCGCTTCGGTCATGGAGTTCCTTCCGGGGGTGATTTCAGGGAGCGGCCAGCAACGGGTCGAGCCCGCCGGCGCGGTCGAGCGCGGCTAGGTCGTCGTAGCCGCCGACGTGGCGCTCGCCTACGTAGATCTGCGGCACCGTGCGGCGCCCGGTGCGTTGCATCATCTCGTCGCGCCGGGAGGGCTCGAGGTCGATGCGGATCTTCTCGATCTCGGCCACGCCCTTGGACTTGAGGAGCCTTTCGGCCATGACGCAGTAGGGGCAGACACCGGTCGCGTACATCAGGACTTTGGCCATGGGCTCACTTCTCGACGGGAAGGCTCGCCTGTTGCCAGGCGTTCACGCCACCCCTCAGCTGGTAGACGCTCGTGAAGCCGGCCTGCTTGAGCAGGCGGCACGCGGCGCCGGCGCGCGGGCCGCTGCGGTCGGTGACGATGACCGGCTTCGCCTTGTACTTGGAGATTTCCTCGAGGCGCTTGGACAACTCGCGGATCGGGATGTGGCGCGCGCGCGGCAGGTGCCCGGCGGCGAAATCGCCGGCTTCGCGCACGTCCAGAACGAGCGCGGAGCCCTGGTTCATGAGGCGCGTGGCTTCGAGCGTGCCGATTTCGGCGCCCCCGACCCCCATCAGTTTCGAAAGCTCCGGCCACACGAGCATCACGCCGCTCGCGAGGAAAAGCGCCACAAGCGCGATGTTGTTCGAGATGAATTCGCCCACGCTGCTTCCGGCCGGCCAAAAGGGACAATTTTACCCCATCGCCCATTGCAGGAGCCACAGCGCGGCCATCCCCGAAACGATGGTGGCGAGCACGCTCCGGGTGCGCGCGGCGACGAGGATGGCGAGCAATCCCGCGATCAGGCGCGGGTTGCGCCAGGAAAGGTCGAAGGCGCCGTCCCGCATCACGAGGCCCGGGGCCACGATGGCCGCGAGCACGGCCGGAGGCACGAACGCGAGGGCCTGCCGGAACCAGCCGGGAAAGCGATGCGGATCGGCGAAGGCGATGAAGGAGGCACGCAGCAGGAAGGTCACGGCGCCCACTCCCGCGATGGCGAGCCAGGTGCTCATCGGGAACTACGTCGGCTCGCGTCGAGGGCGATGCCCGCCACGATCCCGGCGAGCGACCCCGCGATGAGCGACAGGCGATACGGCAGCCCTGCCGCGAGCATCGCCACCACGGCGGCGACGATGGCGGCTGCGACGTCGGCGCCATTGCGGATCACCGGCACCAGCAAGGCGAGGAACGTGAGCACCACCACGAAATCTAGGGACCACCCCTCGGGAACCCCGGCCCCGGCCACCACGCCTGCGATCACGGAGAGTTGCCAGCTCACCCACAACGTGAGCGAGGACCCGAGGAAATGGTAGTGCTTGTGCGCGCGTTCGTCGGCCTCGGCGTAGCGCCGCACCGTGCTGGCGAAGCTCTGGTCGGTCATGAGGTAGGACAGCAGCAGGCGCCAGCGCTGGTTCAGGTGCGCCAGGTGGGGCGAGAGCGTGGCGCTGTACATCACCAGGCGCAGGCTCACCACGAGGGTGGCCACGAGGACCAGCGGCAGCGGCGAGTGCAGCGCGATGAGCTGGCTGGTCACGAGCTGCGCGATGCCCGAGAACGCGAGCACCGACAACGCGATGCCTTCGACCGGGCTCATGCCCGCGGCGATGGACGCAACCCCGGTCACGAGCCCGAACGGCATGGTGCCGACGAGCGCGGGAGCAATCTCTCGGCTGCCGGCGAGGAATTCCTCGCGTGGGGAAGGCATGGCGCCGGATTTTCCCACAAGGAGTTGAACTAGAATCGCCGGGATGAAACGACTCGTGCTGCTGCGCCACGGCGAGAGCCAGTGGAACAAGGAAAATCGCTTCACCGGCTGGAAGGACGTGGACCTCACCGCGCAGGGCATCGAGGAGGCACGCGCCTCCGGCCGCCTGCTTCGCGACGAGGGCTTCGACTTCGACCGCGCCTTCACCTCGGTCCTCAAGCGCGCCATCCGCACGCTCAACCTCGCGCTGGAAGAGATGGACCGGGTCTGGTTGCCCGTGGAAAAGGACTGGCGGCTGAACGAGCGCCACTACGGGGCGCTGCAGGGGTTGAACAAGGCCGAGACCGCGGCGAAGTTCGGCGAGGAACAGGTGCTCGTCTGGCGGCGCAGCTACGACGTCCCGCCGCCGCCCCTCGAGCCCGGCGACGAGCGCGACCCGAGCCGCGATCCGCGTTATCGCGGCGTCGATCCGTCAGCCATCCCCCGCACCGAGTGCCTCAAGGATACGGTCGCGCGCGTCGTGCCGTACTGGAACGAGCGGATTGCGCCGCGCGTATCCGCGGGCGAACGGGTGCTCGTGGTGGCGCACGGCAACAGCCTGCGAGCGCTGATGAAATACCTCGAGGACCTCTCCGATGAGGCGATCGTCAAGGAAAACGTCCCCACCGCCGTGCCGCTCGTTTATGAGCTCGACGAGGGCTTGAAGCCGACGCGGCGCTATTACCTGGGCGATGCTGCGCAAGTGGCCGCAAGGATGCATTCGGTGGCGAGCCAGGGCAAGGCGCGATAGGGACGATGCCTTCGCAGCTGGCCGGCGGCCTGCTTGCGGGCGCGTTGCTGCTGTCGGGCTTGGGCGAGGCGCTCGGGGCTGGTCCTGCCGGGGACCGGCAGCTGCGCGAAGTGCGCGAACGCATCGAACGCCTGCAGGCGGAGGTGGCCGCGGCTGAGAAGTCGAGTGGCGAAGCCGCGGACCAGCTGCGGGAGAGCGGCCGTGCGGTGAGCGAGGCGCACCGGGCGCTCTTCGAGCTGGCCCAGCGCCGCCGGGCCCTGGAAGCCGAATTGCTCGCGATTTCCGAGCGCGTCGGCGCCGCACGCTCGAGTGCCACGCGCCAGGAAGCGCTCGCCGAGGAGCTGCTTCGCCTGCAGTACCGGCAACGCGCGCCGGACCGGCTGAGGCTCGCGCTCGAAGGCCGCGACGCGGCCGCGATTGCGCGCCACATGGCCTATTACGGCTACATCCAGCGAGCCCGGGCCGACATCATCGGCGAGCTGCGCGCCAAGGCCCGCCAGCTCGCAACCCTCGAGGACGAAGCGCGCGCCCGGCGCGACGAGTTGTCGGCCAACGAGCAGGCGCAGGCGCGCGAGGCCGAGCGCCTGGAACGGGAACGAGCGGCGCGAGCCGCGACCGCGAACCGCATCGCCGGGGACATCGCCCGCAGCCGCCGCGAGATCGGGCGCCTCAAGCGCGACGAGGCGCGGCTCGCCAAGCTGGTCGACGACCTGGCCCGGGCGCTGGCTGCGCCCCCCGCCCCCAAAGGCAACCGGAAGGGCACCCCTGTGGACCGCGTGGCCGATGCCTCCACCGCCGCCACGCCATTTGCAAAGCTGAAGGGCCGGTTGCGCTGGCCGGTCCGGGGCGAGCTCGCAAGCCGCTTCGGCGCGCCAAGGCAGGAGGCGGGCGGGGCCTGGAAAGGCATCTTCATCCGCTCCCCTACAGGTGAAACGGTGAGGGCGATTGCGGACGGGCTGGTGGTTTATGCAGACTGGCTGCGGGGCTTCGGAAACCTCCTGATTTTGGACCACGGCACCGGCTACATGAGCCTTTATGCCCATAACGAGGGGCTCTTGCGGCGGGTAGGGGAAAACGTGCGTAGCGGAGACCCGATTGCCCATGTAGGACAGACGGGAGCACTGCCGGAATCCGGTCTATACTTTGAGTTAAGGCGTGAAGGAAAACCGTTCGATCCGATGTCATGGGTCGCCCAATAAGCGCCAGGGGATACCACATCAACACTTCCTTCAGGGCTCCGTAACCGGAGCAGGGTGATAAAGGATGCGTAAGAAGCTTCAGCAGTTCGGCCTCGTTGCCATCGGCGCGGCTCTCGGAGTCGCCGCAAGCCTTCACTTTTCCGCCGTCGCCGACCGCCAGATCTCGTCGCTGCAGTTGCCGGTCGACGACCTGCGCCTCTTCAGCGAGGTTTTCGGCCGGATCAAGAGCGACTACGTGGAGCCGGTCGAGGACCGCAAGCTCCTCAAGGAAGCGATCAACGGCATGCTCACGGGCCTCGACCCGCATTCGGCCTTCCTCGACCAGGACGCGTACCGCGACCTGCAGGTCGGCACCCAGGGCGAGTTCGGCGGCCTCGGTATCGAAGTCGGCGTCGAAGAGGGCTTCGTGAAGGTCGTGGCGCCCATCGAGGACACGCCGGCCTTCCGTGCGGGCGTGCAGGCAGGCGACCTCATCATCAAGCTCGACGAGGTATCGCTGAAGGGCGTGAGCCTGGGCGACGCGGTGAAGAAGATGCGCGGCAAGCCCCACACCGAGGTGAAGCTCACCGTGGTGCGCAAAGGCGAGGCGCAGCCGCTGGAGATCGTCGTGAAGCGCGACGTGATCCGCGTGAAGAGCGTGAAGGCGCGCATGATCGAGCCGGGCTTCGGCCTGGTGCGCATCACCCAGTTCCAGGAGCACACCGGCGAGAACCTGGTGGCCGCGCTGCAGGACCTGTACAAGCAGGCCGGCGGCGACATGAAGGGCCTGGTCCTCGACCTGCGCGGCAATCCCGGCGGGCTGCTCAATTCGGCCGTCGCTGTCTCCGCAGCCTTCCTGCCGCGCAACGCGCTCGTCGTGTACACCGACGGACGCACCGACGACGCCAAGATGCGGCTCACCGCCGTGAAGGAAAACTACGTGCGCGGCGCGTTCAAGGAGGACTACTTGAACCGCGTCCCCGCGGGCGCCAAGACCGTGCCCATGGTCGTGCTGGTGAACGGCGGCTCGGCATCGGCTTCGGAGATCGTCGCCGGCGCCCTGCAGGACCACAAGCGCGCCACCATCGTCGGCGTGCAGACATTCGGCAAGGGCTCGGTGCAGACGATCCTGCCGTTGCCCAACAACCAGGCGGTGAAGCTCACGACGGCCCGCTACTACACGCCGAACGGACGCTCGATCCAGGCCAAGGGCATCGCGGCGGACATCGTGGTGGAGGACGAGGCCGTCAAGGTCGTTCTTCGCGAAGCCGACCTGCAGCACCACCTGTCGACCGAGGACGACAAGAATCCGGCCGGGGCGCCGAAAGGCCGCAAACCTGCGGACGCAATCATTGCCGGTCCGGCCGCGGGCCAGTCCGCAACGGCGCCGTTGAAGCCGGTTTCCGCCTCGGCGAAGCCCGCCTCGAAGGAGGAGGGTGCGAAAGATCCGGCCGCGAAGAAGGAAGACGTGCAGCTCAACGCCGCCCTCAAGCACCTGAAGGGCCTTCCGCTCGCGACCGCCGCTGCCCCCGTCCAATAAGGCGGAGCGGTCGCAGCGGCGATCACCCGGCGCGATGGACGACCAGCAGCGCCTCCGGTATAGCCGCCACCTGTTGTTGAACGAGTTCGGCGAGGATGCGCAAGAGCGCCTCCTCGCCGCTCGTGCCTTGGTGGTCGGCGCGGGCGGCCTCGGCTCCCCGGCCCTGCTCTACCTCGCCTCGAGCGGCGTGGGGCACATCACCGTCTGCGACGGCGATCACGTCGACCTCACCAACCTGCAGCGCCAGGTGATCCACCGCTTCGAGAGCATTGGCCGCCCCAAGGCCGCCTCGGCGGCGCAGGCGATGACGGCCCTCAATCCCGATATCCGGATCGAAACGCTGGAGACGCGTGCCGGGCCGGAACGACTGGCGTCCCTGGCGCGCGCTGCCGATGTCGTGCTCGATTGCAGCGACAACTTCGCCACTCGGCATGCGATCAACCGCGCATGCGCGGCGGCGCGTGTGCCGCTGGTTTCGGGCGCCGGCATCCGCTTCGATGGACAGGTGGCGGTGTTCGATTTCCGCGCCGAGGACGCGCCGTGCTACAACTGCCTCTTCGCGGAGGACGACGAGGCTGTGGAGGAGCGCTGCGCCACCCTGGGCGTGTTCGCGCCGGTCGTGGGCGTGGTGGGGACCCTGCAGGCGATGGAGGCGATCAAGATCCTGGCCGGCATCGGGGAGACCCTGGCGGGACGCTTGCTGCTCTTCGATGCGCTCTCGACCCGCTGGCATGAAGTGCGCATCTCGCGCGATCCGGATTGCCGCGTCTGTGGCGCCGCGCGGGCGGCGGCCTGAAGGAGTGATAGCGATGACTGTTTCCCGCTTTTTTGCCATGGCCGTCTCCGCCTTCGCATGCGTGCTGCTGCCTGCCTCCGCGCAAACGCTCTACAAGCTCATCGACAAGAACGGCAAGGTCACCTATTCGGAATCGGCGCCCAAGGATTTCGACGGCAAGGTGATCCGCGTCGACATCGATCCGAAGGCGAACACGGCGACGTTGCCGAAGGCCCGCCCGCCGGAGGAGCGCGAAGCCGCGCGCGAGGCCTCGCGGGCTGCGACCGACCAGGTGCGGGCGGCCCGCGCGCGCGTGGATGCCGCGCGCAAGGCGCTGCAGCACGCGCGGGACAATCCGCGGGAAGACGAGGTCGCACGCGTCGGCATCAAGGGCGGCGGCACGCGCCCGCAGCCCACCGAGGCCTACCAGAAGCGCCTTGCGCAACTCGAGTCGGAGTTGCAGGAAGCCGAGTCCGATTTGCAGAAACTGGAGCGGCGCTGACTTGGCGCGCGCGGCGCTCCTCATCGCGATCGCGGCGCTCCTTTGGAGTGGCGCTGCGAATGCCCAGGTGCTGTACAAGTGGACGGACGCACAGGGCAAGGTGCAGTACAGCGACCAGCCCCCGAAGAACTTCAAGGGCGAGGTCACGCGCATCGAGCCCGATGTCTATCCCGCCATGCAGCCTTCGCGGGTGGTTGCGCCACCCGCGCCCGCGCAAGCCCCGCCACCCACGCTCGAGAAAGCCAACCCCGCTGACGACATCGGCGCGCGGCGCAAGGCTACGCGAGAAAGGCTCGCGGCCGACATGGCGCGCGCGCGCGAGCGGCTCGAGGCGGCCCGGAAGGCGCGCGCGGAAGGCGAGGCGCCGGGACAGGATGAACGCCAGGTGGTTCGGCAGCACTACGCCAAGGGCACCCAGCCCGGCATGCCCAAGTCGAACTGCCGCGAGGTGACGGCCGCCAACGGCAAGAAGTCGCTCATGTGCCCGGCGCTCGTGCCGAGCCCGGCCTATTACGAGCGCATCGAGGATCTCGAGGCCGCGGTCAAGCGCGCCGAGGAGGAGCTGGAGGCCGCCGAGCGCGCCTACCGCCGCGGCGTGGATTGAGGCGGGCTGGAGGCCAGCTCCAGGTCCCACCGCGGATGGATGGGGAAGGATTGCTGCGCCGGTGGCGGCACCGCGTGCTTGAGCGCCGCGGCGAAGGCGATCATCGCGCCGTTGTCGGTGCAAAGCTCCAGCGGCGGGAAATGGACCTCGCCGTTCCTTGCCCGCAGCGCTTCTCGCAGCCGGTCCCGTAGGGCCTTGTTGGCGCCCACTCCGCCGGCTACCACCAGGCGTGAAAGCCGCTCGCGATCCAGGGCCGCCAGGCATTTGGCCGCTAGGACGTCGACGATCGCCTGCTGGAAAGACGCTGCCAGGTCGGCGCGCGTCGCCTCGTCGAGCGCTCCTAGGGATCGCGCGCGCGTGAGCACCGCCGTCTTGAGTCCGCTGAAGCTGAAGTCGAGGTCGCCACTGGCCAGCATCGGTCGGGGCAGGTCGAACCGCGTGGCATTGCCCACTTCGGCCAATCGAGACAACGCCGGCCCGCCCGGATAACCCAGACCCAGGAGGCTGGCAGTCTTGTCGAAGGCTTCCCCGGCAGCGTCGTCGAGGGTCTCCCCCAGGAGGCGGTACTGGCCCACGCCATCGACGCGCATGAGCTGCGTATGCCCGCCGCTCACCAGCAGCGCGACGAACGGGAAAGCCGGCCGCGGCTCGGCCAGCAATGGCGACAGCAGGTGGCCCTCGAGGTGGTGGATGCCGACCACGGGACAATCCAGCGAGAGTCCCATGCCGGTCGCCACGGACGCACCGACGAGGAGGGCCCCGCCCAGGCCAGGCCCCTGGGTGTAGGCGATGAGATCCACGTCGGCGAGGGCATGGCCCGACTGGCGCAGGGCCGCCATCGTGAGGGGCAGGAGGCGCCGGACGTGGTCGCGCGAGGCGAGCTCGGGCACCACGCCGCCGTAGAGCGCGTGCAGATCGACCTGGGAGTGGAGGGCCTGGCCCAGCAGCCCGCGGGTGCTGTCGAACAGGGCCACCCCGGTCTCGTCGCAGGAAGTCTCGATGCCGAGGACGAGCATGGTGGATGGCGCGGCGCGTGCCTTCCGGCAGCGCCAAAATCCTGATATTATGCGTGATTCCCCGGCACCAACACCCAGCTACCCGTCATGCCCATTGTCCGAGTCAAGGAAAACGAGCCGTTCGACGTCGCCCTGCGCCGCTTCAAGCGCGCCGTAGAGAAGACGGGGCTCCTCACCGAGCTGCGCGCTCGCGAGTTCTACGAGAAGCCCACGGCCGAGCGCAAGCGCAAGCATGCCGCCGCGGTGAAGCGCCGCTACAAGCGCATGCGCGCGCAGATGCTGCCGCCCAAGCTCTACTAGCAGGACGTACTTTCGGATTTTTCGCGGCGAGCAGGATTCCGGTCCTGCTCGCCGCTGTCATTTGGGGACGGACCCGGGTTTTCGCCATTGCCTGGTTCTGGGTTCGTTCCCGGTTTGGAGATGCCCATGCCGATGCGTGAACAGCTCAACGAAGACATCAAGACCGCGATGAAGGCGCGCGAGCAGGACCGGCTCGCCACGCTGCGGCTGCTGCTTTCGGCGGTGAAGCAACGGGAGGTGGACGAGCGCATCACGCTCGACGACGCGGGCGTGGTCGCCGTCGTGGAGAAAATGATCAAGCAGCGCCGCGAGTCGATCGCCCAGTACGAGAAGGGGGCGCGCCAGGACCTCGCCGACAAGGAGCGCGCCGAGATCGCGGTCCTCGAGGCGTACCTGCCGCAGCAGTTGTCGCAGGCCGAGATCGACGCGATCGTCGCCCAAGCGCTCGCATCGGCGGGAGCCAAATCGCCCGCCGACATGGGCAAGGTCATGGGCATCGTGAAGCCGAAGCTGGCTGGCCGCGCCGACATGGGCAAGGTCTCCGCGCTCGTGAAGGCGAAGCTCGCGGGCTGATACTGCCCGCATGATTCCCCAGGAGTTCATCCAGTCCCTCCTCGGGCGCGTCGACATCGTCGATGTCGTGGACCGCCATGTGAAGCTCAGGAAGGCGGGCGCGAACTTCACCGCCTGCTGCCCCTTCCACACCGAGAAGACGCCTTCGTTCTCGGTAAGCCCCTCGAAGCAGTTCTATCACTGCTTCGGTTGCGGGGCCCACGGCAATGCGATCGGCTTCCTCATGGAGTACTCGGGTCTCGCGTATCCCGAGGCGATCCGCAGCCTCGCCGAAACGGTGGGAATGCCGGTACCGGAAAGCCGCGGGCCGCGGACCGACAGGCCGGGCGCCGCGCAGGCGCCGGGCCTGGCAGCCCGCATGATGGACGCGCTCTCCTACTACCGCGCCGAGCTCAAGAAATCGCGCGAGGCGATCGACTACCTTAAAGGGCGTGGCGTCTCCGGCGAGATCGCGGCACGCTACGGCCTGGGCTACGCGCCCGACGGCTGGCAGAACCTCGAAGCGGTTTTCACGGATTACTCATCGGCGGATCTCAAGGACACGGGGCTCGTGATCGACTCCGAGCCTGAGGCCGAGCGCGCTGACGGGACGCAGAAGAAATCGCGCCGCTACGATCGCTTCAGGAACCGGGTCATGTTCCCGATCCTGGATTCGCGCGGCAACGTGATCGGCTTCGGTGGCCGCGTGCTCGGCGAGGGCGAGCCCAAGTACCTGAATTCGCCCGAGACGCCGCTTTTCGAGAAGGGTCGCGAGCTCTACGGCCTGTACCAGGCCAGGCGCGCGATCCGCGATGCCAACCAGGTCATCGTGGTCGAGGGTTACATGGACGTGGTCGCGCTCGCCCAGCACGGCGTCGAGAACGCGGTGGCCACCCTCGGCACGGCGACGACGCCGGTGCATGTGACCAAGCTGCTGCGCCTGGCGGACAACGTGGTCTTCTGCTTCGACGGCGACGGGGCGGGGCGCAAGGCCGCATGGCGCGCCCTCGAAGTTTCCTTGCCCGTGATCACCGACGGCAAGGTGGTGAGCTTTCTTTTCCTGCCGGCCACCGACGATCCCGACACCTTCGTCCGCCGCGCGGGCAAGGCCGCATTCCTCGAGGCAGCTGCCGCGGCCAAGCCGCTTTCGCAATTCCTCTTCGCCGAGCTGGCCTCGCGGGTGGACATGGCTACCGAAGAGGGACGCGCCCGGTTCCTGGCCGAAGCCCGTCCATTGGTGGCGCAAATCGAAGCACCCGCCCTCGCAGCGCTGCTCCGGCGCCGCATGGGAGATTTGGCGAAGCTTTCTCCCGAGGAAATGGCGGCCCTTTTCCCGGCTGCCCCTCCGGTTCGCTCGCCGCGTTCGGCGCCCCCGCGGTTCGAGCGACGCTTGCCGAGCGTAGAAGCAAAGCTTCTCGCGCTGCTGCTCGTCCAACCCGCCCTGGTTGCCCTGATTCCTGAGGCGATAGTGCACGGTTCGCCGACATTAGCCGCAGTTGCCGCATACTTCCGCGAAGATACGGGTCGGACGCTTGGCCAGGCCAGCGCTTACTTCGCAGGTACCGAGCACGAGGCGGTGCTGGCCGAAGTGCTCGCTGAACCCCTTTTAAAACAAGCAGAAAGCCCCGATTTCGACTATGAGGCCGAGATCCGAGGGGCCGTTGCAAGGCTCGAGGAGCTTGGCCGCTCACGGCGCGCCGAGGAGCTCGTCCGGCTGATCTTCAGCGGCGAGGCGACACCCGAGCAGCGCGCCGAATACCAGGCCTACCAGGCCGACCTCGCCACCGCAAAGTCCGGGAATCCACCCCCCGGGGAGCGGTCAAAACTTTGATACAATTACGGGTTTTCCCCGACCGCCGCGCCCCGGGAGCCACCGCGTGAAGAAATCCAGCAGAAGCAGAGACAGAGACGACGACCGCCACGACAAGGCGGAGGTCAAGCAGGCCGAGGTCGAAGCGCAGAAAAAGCGCCTGAAGAACCTGATCGTCCTCGGCAAGGAGCGCGGCTACCTCACCTACGCCGAGATCAACGACCACCTGCCCGACGACATGACCGACGCCGAGCAGATCGAGGGCGTGGTCACGATGCTGGCCGACATGGGCATCGCCGTGTACGACGAGGCCCCGGACGCCGAGCAGCTCCTCATGAACGAGGCGCCCACGCCGATCGCCGAGGAGGACGTGATCGAGGAGGCCGAGGAGGCCCTGTCGACCACCATCGATGCCGAATTCGGCCGCACCACCGACCCTGTGCGCATGTACATGCGCGAGATGGGCTCGGTCGAGCTGCTCACGCGCGAGGGCGAGATCGAGATCGCCAAGCGCATCGAGGATGGCCTCAAGCACATGATCCACGCGATCTCGTCGTGCCCGACGACGATCGAGGAGATCATGCGGCTCGCCGAGCTGGTCGAGAAGGACGAGATGCGCATCGACGAGCTCGTCGACGGCCTCGTGGACGAGGACGGCGAGGAGGAGATCGAGGAGGAAGTCACCGAAGAGGAGGAGCTCGAGGAGCTCGACGAGGAGGAGCAGGCCGAGGAAGACGAAGCCGTCGCCAGCGCCGATCTGGAGCAGCTCAAGCAGGACGCCCTGGTGCACTTCAACAAGGTGCGCCGCCTCTTCAAGAAGATGAAGAAAATCCTGGCGGAGAAGGGCTACCGCTCGCGCGCCTACAAGGACCTGCAGGAGGACATCTCCAACGAGCTGCTCGCGGTCCGCTTCACCGCCAAGCAGGTCGAGCACCTGTGCAATGGCCTTCGCGGAATTGTGGAGCGCGTGCGCTCCCATGAGCGCGAGATCATGGAGCTGTGCACCAAGAACGCCGGCATGCCGCGCTCGCACTTCATCAAGGTGTTCCCGGGCAACGAGACCAACCTCAAGTGGTCGCCGGAAGAGGTCGCCGCCGGCCGCGCCTATTCCAAGGCGCTCGACCGCTTCCGTCCCGCGGTGATGGAGCAGCAGGAAGCGCTCATCAACCTGCAGAAGGAAGTCGGGATCCCGATCAAGGACCTGAAGGAGATCGCGCGCCAGATGTCCACGGGCGAGGCCAAGGCGCGCCGCGCCAAGAGGGAGATGATCGAGGCCAACCTGCGCCTGGTGATTTCCATCGCCAAGAAGTACACCAACCGCGGCCTGCAGTTCCTCGACCTGATCCAGGAAGGCAACATCGGCCTCATGAAAGCGGTGGACAAGTTCGAGTACCGCCGCGGCTACAAATTCTCGACCTACGCCACGTGGTGGATCCGCCAGGCCATCACGCGCTCGATCGCCGACCAGGCGCGCACCATCCGCATCCCGGTGCACATGATCGAAACCATCAACAAGATGAACCGCATCTCCCGCCAGATCCTGCAGGAGACCGGCAACGAGCCCGATCCGGCGACGCTCGCCGTGAAGATGGAGATGCCCGAGGAGAAGATCCGCAAGATCCTCAAGATCTCCAAGGAGCCCATCTCCATGGAGACGCCGATCGGCGACGACGATGACTCCCACCTGGGCGACTTCATCGAGGACCAAGCCGGGCTGGCACCTTCGGACTCGGCGCTCTACGCGTCGCTACGCGAGGCGACCAAGGACGTGCTCGATTCGCTGACCCCGCGCGAGGCCAAGGTGCTGCGGATGCGCTTCGGCATCGAGATGAACACCGACCACACGCTGGAGGAGGTCGGCAAGCAGTTCGACGTGACGCGCGAGCGGATAAGGCAGATAGAGGCCAAGGCCCTCAGGAAGCTGAGGCACCCGTCGCGGAGCGAGAAGCTGAGAAGCTTCCTGGAAGGGGAGAGCTGAACGAAAGAAAAAGCCCGCGCAAGCGGGCTTTTCCCTTATTGCAGCTGGTTGTTCATGTGCCGCAGCCGCTCGGCGACGGCCTTGAGCAGCGCCATCGCGAACGCCGGATTCACCTCGATCACGTGCAGCAGCGAGGCACGATCGATCGCGAGAAGCTCGCATTCGTCGATGGCTCCCGCCCGCGCGGTGCGGGGCGACTGGTCCACGACCGCCATCTCGCCGAAGGTGCCCCCGGGCACCACGACCTCGACGATTGTCGCTCCCACGGCGATGCCCACCTTGCCGGCCTTCACCACGTACATGAAGCTGCCGGACTGCCCTTCCCTGAAGATGAGCGTCTGCTGCGGAAATCGCACGATTGCGCTCTTGGGCAGCGCCTCCTGCAGCTCGGCCACCATGTGCGGCTCGAAGAATTTGGCTTCCATCGGCGCCACGCCGGCGGCGCGGGGCCTGGAGGCCAGCCGCGCGGCGATGAAACGCAGCCGGTCGAACATCACGCTCGCCAGCATGAGGGCGAATTCGGGATTGCGGGCGAGGGCCGCCTGCAGCTCGGGCGCATCGAGCGAGTAGGCTACGCAGTCTATGCGGGCGGTCGCAGTAGCACTCCGCGGCCGGCCGCTGATGACAGCCATCTCGCCAAAGACCTCGCCCGCCTTCACCACGTCCAGCGGACGCTCGCCGATGGTCAGCGCGACTTCGCCTTCGGCCAGGTAGAACATGCGCGTGGCGTTACGCGAGAAGAGGCCGCCTTTCGACGCCTTTTCGTCTTCGACGAAAACCTTCTGGCCCGCCGTGAAGCGGTCCTCGCGGCCCACCGACTTGAAGAGGGTCGCCGCCACTTCCGGCTTGTAAAAGCGGCTGTTGGACGCCTTGAAAGGCGCGGACGCCGCGGCGGTTTGCGCCTGCGGCTTGGTGAAATCCATGTCGTCCATGAGGGGTCTTGCCCGGCGAGGTTGCTAGAATTTGCAGTCTGGCTGAAAAAACGGGCCTGTAGCTCAGACGGTTAGAGCAGGGGACTCATAATCCCTTGGTCCCTGGTTCGAATCCAGGCGGGCCCACCCGATGCGAGTTTCCTACCCGGCGCTCTCCCGTGCGGATTCCCGGACAGTACTCTCGGCCTGGTCCTGCGGCGTCTCGGTTTCCCGGCCGTGGGCGATCGGATGCTCGGCCTCGATGAGCGCGATGCGCTGGTTCAGTCTGCGCACGTCGCGGCGCAGCTTGGTCTGGGCGATGTCTCCCAGCAAGGACTTCACCACGAGCACGACGATGGCCACGAGGAACAGCAACGTCGGGGGGTAAGCGATGCCAAGTGCGGCGCCGAGGGTGTCGATGAGGTACGGCCAGATGGCGAAGGCGAGCGTGAGCAGCGCGATCGCGATCCAGAAAAGGCCCTGGCGAATGTAGAGGTGGTCGCGGCGCACGAGATGCAGGATCCCGTAAGCCAGCCCGAAGCCGATCACCAGTACGGTGAGGTGGTAATCCTTCATTTCCCTATTTCCCGCAGCTCCGCGGGTCGCCTCGGGTTCTGGTTCCAGCGCGCGAGGCACAGGAGTGATGTCTCGGCCATGTAGACCGCGACGGTCCACCAGGATGAGAACACTCGCGAGGCGCCGTGCTTGCGCGGGTTCATGGCCACCGGGATCTCCGCGATCCTGAAGTGCGCGTGACGCAGGAGCAGGAGCACTCCGACGTCCTGATAGTCTAGCAAAGTGGCCTCTTCCATCGCGAGCAGCCGGCAGGCGCGGGCGTTGTAGTAGCGGAATCCCGAGGTAAGGTCGTCGAGCTCGAAACCGGTGAGGAAGCGGAAGTACTTCCAGGCGATGTGGCGCATGCGGCTCCCGCGGCTGGGACAGGCGGCGATGACGACGTCGGCCCCCCGGGCCGCCTCGAGCAGCTGCGGCAGGTAACCCGGCTCGTGCTGGCCATCGGCATCCATGGTGACGACGCCCGAATAGCCATGGCGCAGCGCATATCGGATGCCCGTCTGGATGGCGCCCCACGCTCCCTGCCAGAGCGGCGCCTTGAGCACGGAGGCTCCGCTCATGCGCGCCACCGCGGCGGTCTCATCGGTGCTGCCGTCGTCGATCACGAGGACGTCGATGTTCGCGTGACCGCGGATCTGGTCTATGACCGCGCCGATATCCTCCGCCTCGTTGAGCGCCGGGATGACCACCAGCAACCTGTCGGGAAAGCCGCGCGGCCGTGCCCCGTCATCGCCTTCGCCGACATCCGAAATCGGAACCAGGCGCGCCATCGTTTCGCGGGCCTGGACGAGCAAAGCGTGTTCATAAACCTGCTCGATGCTCCGCGCCACGCGGTTCACGTCGAATTCGCGGCGGTATCGCTCCTGGCCCAGGTGGCCGAGCATTTGCCGCTTCGCCGGCGAATTCGCGAGCGTCGTAAGCGCACTGCGCCACGCGGCCACATCCATGGGCGGGACCAGGAGCGCGTTCTGGTTGTGGCGCGCCGCGAACGTGACGCCGCTTCCCTT
Organism: Usitatibacter sp.; assembly: GCA_035626705.1. Taxonomy (GTDB): domain Bacteria; phylum Pseudomonadota; class Gammaproteobacteria; order Burkholderiales; family Usitatibacteraceae; genus Usitatibacter. Next base: position 36,337 of record DASPNE010000021.1, read on the forward strand.
CAGGTCGCTCACCACGAGCGGCTTGCCGTAACGCATCCCTTCCATGAGCACGATGCCGAACGACTCGGTGCGCTCCCGCGAAGGCAGGCAAAGGACATCGCAGGAAGCCATCAGCCGGTGCAGCGTGGTGTCGTCCACTTCGCCCAGGAGCCGCGCAGCGGGCCGTTGGTGCGATTCGCGGATGATCCGTTCCAGCGTGGCTCGTTCCTCGCCTTCGCCGGCGATGATGAGCTCCTTGTCGTCGTCCCCGATCACTGCGCGAACCAGGGTATCGAAGCCCTTGTAGTAGGTCAGCCGGCCGACGGCGAGGACACGCAGGCCCTTGCCCTGCCACAAACCTTGCGTCTGCGACTGCGGCACATCGGGAAGACGTTCCGGGTCCACGCCCAGCGCGATGACGTCGCATTTCTCGCGCCATTCGGCGAGCGGCCGGCTTGCCGCCAGGTACTCGCGCGAGGTTGCTATCACCCGCTCGCAGCGTTCTAGCAGCGCCCGCTCGAAGATGCGGTACCAGGGGTAGGCGAGCCTCACTCCGCGCTTGGACTGCTCCACGTCGGACTGCCAATGGACAATCCACGGAATCGACCGCGCCGCGGGCGATGCGAGCGCCCAGAAGGCGCTCGGATTCGGCATGTGTATGTGCAGCACCTGCGGCTTGTACTTGGCGATCGCCCGCGAAAGCCAGAACGGGAACGCCGGGCTGATCGGGGCGAACAGGGCCTTGAACCAAGTCGGGCTACGCATGAGCCACGGCGGCTCGTTCCCGAGCAGGCGACGCCCCGGCTCCTGGTGCACGAGTACCGCGACATCGTTGCCCGCGCGACGTTGCGCGGCGACGAGGTCTCCCAGGAAGCGCTCCATGCCGCCTGGCACTGGGGGAAAGTATTTGCCGATGTGCAGGATCCGCATCAGCGCATCGCCTCGATCTTCGCTTTCCATTCGCGCAAGGCCGCGTTGTCCGGCGCAAGTCGCAAGGCGTTGTCGATGTCGGCGAGCGCTTCGGCCTTGCGCTTCAGGCCGTAATTTGCCAAGGCCCGCGTGTAGTACGCGCGGCTGCCGGGCTGTTCCCGTACGAGTCGTTCGGCAATCTCCTTCGCGAGGGCGTGCTCGTTCTTCATGACGTGCGCCATCGCGAGGAGGAACGGCGCCTCGGCATGCTTCGGATCCGCGGCGAGGATCTGCTCGACGCTGCGGATCGCGAGGTCGGGGCGCCCGCGCTGCATATCGAGGCGTGCGAGGTGCACGAGGGCAATCTGGCGAACGGCCGACGGCGGGCTCATGGCATGCGCCTTGATGAGCTGATCGTAGGCTTCGGCGTTCCGCCCCAGGGCCATCAGCGAAAGGCCGCGTTGGAACGGAAGGTTGTATAGCGCGTAACCCTGTTTTTCGGCCTCGTCGAGTGCGCGCAGCGCCTGCTCGTGCTTGTTTTCAGCGGCCAGGAGCGAAGCGGTGTTGAAGCGTCCCATCCCCGCGTCCCCGAGCGACGCGGAGGCCTCGAAGTCGCGCATGGCCAGCTGGAACTGGCCGCGCTCGACGTAATAAGCGCCGCGGTTGAGGTACGGGAACCAGCGCCCCACCGAGCGCTCGTCGTTGGGAAGCTTGCGGATGGCGTCACTCCAGGCCCGCTCCGGCGTGGCGAGCGACCAGACGCGGTCGAGCGCCTGCCAGGTCAGCACCAGGCCGAGCACGAGGCCGATTGCGACGACGACTCGCACGGACGGTCCATGCAGGGCCACGAAAACGAGTCCCGGCAATCCGATCGCCCACAGGTAGCTGCGATACAGGACGAACGGATCCTGTACCCAGACGGTGGCGAACTCGGTTGCGAAGAGCAGCGAGGGAACGAGCAGCGATACCCCCACCAAAGCGCGCCAGTCGCGGAAACGAAGCAGCAGCCAGGAGCCGCCTGCCAGCACCCCCGCGTAGCCAACAACGCCCAACACATGGGGAAAGGTTGCGAAGCTCACTGGAAACGGTGGGCGCAGGTTGATCGACATCCATTCCGAAACCGGCAGCATCCAGCGAAGGCCGTAGTGGAAAAAGAGATAGGCCTGGTTGAGGAGGCTCAGCGCGAAGGCGTTTTCCGCCGCCTGCGCGTTCAGCTGCGAGAGCTGCCGCAGGTAGATGCCCGAGTACTCGTCGAAAGAGCGGCCGAGGACCTCGCCGTAACGAACCGACAGGACCGCCCCCGCCACCGCCACGATCGCGAGCCCGATTAGTGCGATGGCGGCCATCTGATGGCGCGAGGGTCGCGCCACGAGGACGTACAGCGGCACCGCGGCCAGGGGTGCGAGGAGCGCGTGCTCCTTCGAGAGCACCGCGAGCGCGTAGCATACGAAAGCCAACGCGTGAAGCGCCGGCCTGCGCTCGGCCGCCGCGCGCACGAAGAAGTAGAGGCCCAGCACGACGAAGAGCGTGGCCATGACGATGGATCGCTGGATGAGATAACCCACGGCGTACACGGCCACCGGGTTAAGCGCGAAGAAGGCGATCGCGAGCGCCAGAGCGGGAGAGTCCTGGTAAGCCCCCGGCACACGCGCCTCGGGCGCCGCGCCTAACGGTAGCTCGAGCTCGGGCGGATCGATCGCGGTTAATAGGCGCCGATACAGCCCCCACAATCCGATCACCACGGCGCCATGAAGCAGCAGGTTGAAGACCCGTTGCTTCCACCACCCCTCGCCGAACACCGACTGCACCCACACGAACGAGCCGTATGAGAGCCACCGTGCGCGCATCTCGAGCGCGGACCGGTAGTCGGCGAAAAGCTCGCCATCGGCAAGATAGCCGTCGTCGAACACAAGGCCGTTGCCCAGGCCGGGCAGGTAGATGATGAGAAGTGCCGCGGCGACGAGCGGCATCCACGCAACGTGGCGCAGCGCGAGGCCGGGCTCGCGCGCGACGTCGCTGGAGGTCGATGCAGCCGCCGAAGCTGCGCTGGGGCCGGACACCGTGTACCCCGGCGTTACCTGGCGGTCGGCGCTATCGCGCGCGCATGCTGCACTGAGCCCGCGACGAACACGCGCTTGTTTGCGTGATGCCCACGCGAGCACATGGCCGACCCGGCGATCACCGACATGTTGTTTTCCTTTCGCTGGCCGCTGTAAACGCTTGAAAAGATTGTATCATTTGGCCTCGTTGGCACCCGTCGCGCAGGGCAGCGGTGTCATCCCTCCACCTTCTGGACTCCCTATGCTCATCCCCATCATCCTTTCCGGCGGCGCCGGCAGCCGCCTATGGCCGGTCTCGCGAGAGGCCAGCCCCAAGCCTTTCATGAAGGTAGGGGACGGCCAGAGCCTGCTGCGCAGGACCTTCGACCGCGCGAGCGCTCTGGCGGGCGTGGCCGAGGTGGTCACCGTGACCAACCGCGACTACCTCTTCAAGACGCGCGACGAATACGGAGAAGGCGGAAAGCCCTGCACGTTCGTGCTTGAGCCGTTCGGTCGCAACACCGCGCCCGCGCTCGCCATGGCTGCGCTTCTGGTCGAGCAGAAGCACGGTGCTGCCGCCGCGATGCTGATGCTCCCCGCGGACCACCTCATCCAGAACCAGGAGGCATTTGCGAGGGACGTAACGATCGCCGAGGAGCTGGCGTGCCAGGGAATGCTGGTCACGTTCGGCATCCAACCCGACCGCGCGGACACCGGCTTCGGCTACATGGAGCTCGGGCAGCCCATCGATTCCGGCGGCGCGTTCCGCGCCAAGCGTTTCGTGGAAAAGCCCAGCCTCGACGTGGCGCAGGGGTACCTCGACGCGGGCAACTACGTGTGGAACTCCGGCATGTTCTGCTTCACCGCGGGCGACGTGCTGGAGGCTTTCGCCCGCCACCAGCCGCAGCTCCTCGAGGCGGCGCGCGCCTGCTGGGGGTCCTCCAGCAACCGCGCCGAGCAGGGCTCACGCATCGTCGAGATCGACGCGGCCTCCTTCGGCGAGCTCGCCGACATCTCCATCGACTACGCGATCATGGAGAAGGCCGCCAACGTCGCCATCGTCCGCGCGGGCTTCGACTGGAGCGACATCGGCTCGTGGAGCGCCATCCACCAGGCGCTGGGCGGCGACGCCAAGGGCAACAGCGTCGTGGGCGAGGCGGTGCTGGTGGACGTGTCCAACACCTACATCCAGGCCGATGGCCGCCTGGTGGCCGCGGTCGGCCTGGACAACGTCGTGATCGTCGACACGCCCGACGCGCTGCTGGTGGCCGACCGCGACCGCAGCCAGGACGTGAAGAAGGTCGTGGAGCAGCTCAAGCTGTCGCGGCACGAATCGGTCAAGGTCCATCGCACCGTGGCGCGCCCGTGGGGCACCTACACCGTGCTGGAGGAAGGCGACGGCTTCAAGATCAAGCGCATCGTGGTGAAACCGGGCCAGTCGCTGTCGTTGCAGATGCACCACCACCGCAGCGAGCACTGGGTCGTGGTGAGCGGCACGGCGCGGGTCACCAACGGCGAGCGCGAGCTGCTGGTGCACAAGAACGAGTCGACCTACATCCTGGCCGGAAACCGGCACCGCCTCGAGAACCCCGGCATGCTCGACCTGGTGATGATCGAGGTGCAGAGCGGCGACTACCTCGGCGAGGACGACATCGTGCGCTTCGACGACAAATACGGGCGGGTCTGAGCGGCGGCTCTTGATATAATCACGGGCTTTCCGGCCGGGTCGGCGCGCGGTATTTGCGCCCCCTTTTTCGGGGCTGCGCGGGGGAGCGAAGGCCGGCCAGGGAAGCCGCCTCCCGGCTCATTCCACAAGAACGGCGCGTCGCGCGTGAACCTCGTACTCAAAGTCAGGCAGCTCGTCGACCGCTACCCGGTCACGCTCAAGCTTCGCCAGAATGCCGTGGTCGATGCGTTCTGGCCGAGATACGTGGTCTGGGAGAACCGCCGCAAGTACCGCGCCGCGCTCGCGCGGCTGCGCTCGACCGAGACGCGTCGCGCGCCCGAATGCCGGCAGATCCCGGGGCTCCTCAGCTTCGTGAGCACAGTGTGGAACACAGATCCCGAGTTCCTGGGCATCCTCGCCGAAAGCGTGTGCGCCCAGGCGGGCGGCACGCATTTCGAATGGCTCGTGCTCGACAACGGCACCACCAACGTAGAGACGCGATGGCTGCTGGCCGAGCTGGGCCGGCTGCCGTTCGTGCGCCTGGGGCGCGTAGAGCAGAATCTGGGGATCATCGGCGGCATGCGCTGGTGCTTGGAGCACGCGACCGGCCGCTACATCATGCCGCTCGATTCGGACGATTACCTCTCGTCGGACTGCGTGCTGCGCGTGACCGAGGCGATCCTCGCCAACGAATACCCGCCGCTGCTCTACACCGACGAGGACAAGCTCCTCGGCGACCACCTGCAGGACGCCTACCACAAGCCGCGCTGGGATCCGGTGCTCTTCTCGGACTCGGCGTACATCGCGCACCTGGGCGTGATCGAGCGCGCCTTCGCCCTCGAGCTGGAGGCCTATACCGATCCAGGCACCGAGGGCAGCCACGATTGGGACACCTTCACGCGCTTCGTGAACGCGGGCGTCGAGCCCGTGCACGTCCCGCACGTGGTCTATAGCTGGCGGATGCACTCGATGTCGACCTCCGCGGCGATCCACAGCAAGCCGTACGTGTTCGACTCGCAGAAGAACGTGCTCACGCGCTTCCTGCAGGGGGTCGTGCGCCCCGAGCGCTTCTGGCTCGACAAGAGCCCGCTCTTCGCGAACACGCCCGACTGGTGCTTCCGCACGACGCGCGGCGATCCGCCCGCCATGCAGGTGGTGCACGTGGGCAATGCCGCGCGGGCGTTACCCGACACCGCGGGCTTTCCCGCGCGCTCGGTCGGCCGCGTGGGCGAAGACGCGCCCGTCGAATCGCTGCGCGACTTGCTGGGCGCGGGCGAGCCCGAAGAGCTCGTGTGCCTCGCCTGGGACCAGCTCTCCCACGATCGCAACGACTGGGCGTGGGACGCTTTCACCTACCTCGAATGCTTCGGCGACGCGGTGGCCCTCGGCGGCCCGGTGTACGGCGCCGACGGGCGCGCGCTCTGCGCGGGCATCGTCTTCGGCTTCGGCCGCGGCATAGATTCCCCGGACCGCGGCCGGCCGCGTGGCGACCCGGGTTTCTTCGCGCAGATGTGGAAGCATCGTTCGGTGGCCGCGCTCACGTCGCAGAACCTCGTGCTGCGCCGTGGTTTCCTCGCGAGCGTGCTCGCGCACCCGAAAAACGCGGGCTTCACCGTGCGCATGCTGGGGCCGGTCGCCGGCGCCCTCGCCTGGCAAGCCGGCAAGCGCTTCATCTACTCGCCGTTCATGTCGGCCACCGCGGCTTCCGATTGGGAAGCGGGCATCCCGCAGGCCGACGTGGAGCGGTTCCTGCAGGCTTTCGGCGACGTGGTGCCCGACAATCGCTTCTACTCCCCCAAGTTCAGCCTCGCCACCGGCCAGGGATACCAGGTCGCCGGCGAAGCCGAGCGCCAAGCGCACCTCGCGCGCATCCGCGGCCGCCTGGCGGCCGCGGCGTGATCTTCCCCACAAGGCTCGCAAGACAAGGAACCCGAAGAATGAAGGCAGTCATCCTCGCGGGGGGCCTCGGCACCCGCCTCTCCGAAGAGACCAACATCCGCCCGAAGCCGATGGTGGAGATCGGCGGCCGGCCGATCCTGTGGCACATCATGAAGATGTACTCGCACCACGGCGTGAACGACTTCATCGTGTGCCTGGGCTACAAGGGGTACTTCATCAAGGAGTATTTCGCCAACTACTACATGCACATGGCCGACATCACCCTCGACGTCGCCAGGAACCGCATGGAGATCCACGACGAGCGCGCCGAGCCTTGGCGCATCACGCTGGTCGACACGGGGCAGGATACGATGACCGGCGGGCGCCTCGCGCGCGTGCGCAAGTTCCTCGACGGCGACAAGGACTTCTGCCTCACCTACGGCGACGGCGTCTCCGACGTCGATATCGGCGCCACCATCGAGCAGCACCGCAAGAGCGGGCTCAAGGCCACCGTCACCGCGGTGCGCCCCCCGGGGCGCTTCGGCGCGCTCGGCATCGACTCGGGCCGCGTCACCGGCTTCCAGGAAAAGCCGATCGGCGACGGCGGCTGGATCAACGGCGGCTTCTTCGTGCTCACCCCGGCGGTGTTCGATTTCATCGAGGGCGACTCGACCGTGTGGGAGCGCGAGCCGCTCGAATCGATCACGCGCGAAGGCCAGCTCGGCGTCTATCTCCACGACGGTTTCTGGCAGGCCATGGACACGCTGCGCGACAAGAAGCAGCTGGAAGAGCTGTGGGACTCCGGCAACCCGCCGTGGAAGGCGTGGAAGTGACCGACGCGGGATTCTGGCGCGGCAAGCGGGTCCTGCTCACCGGGCATACCGGGTTCAAGGGGGCCTGGCTCGCCGCCTGGCTGCTGCGCCGCGGCGCGGAGGTGCACGGCCTCGCGCTCGCGCCCGAAGGCGCGCGCAGCCTCTTCACCGACGCGGGCCTCGCCGGGCGCATGCATTCGCGCCTGGGGGACATCCGCGATCCCGCGGTGGTCGAGGCCGCGTTCCAGGCGTCGCGGCCGCAGATCGTGCTGCACCTCGCCGCGCAGGCGCTGGTGCGCGCGTCGTTCGACGACCCGGTGGGCACCTTCGCCACCAACGTGATGGGCACCATCCACGTGCTCGAGGCGGCGCGACGCGCGCCCTCGGTGCGCGTCATCGTCAACGTGACGAGCGACAAGTGCTATGAGAACCGCGAGGTGGTGTGGCCGTACCGCGAGGACGACGCCATGGGCGGCAGCGACCCGTACAGCGCGAGCAAGGGTTGCGCGGAGCTCGTCACGAGCGCTTGGCGCAAGAGCTACTTCGGCGCGAAGAACCCCGCTTACGCGTCGCCCGCGCTGATCGCCTCGGCCCGCGCCGGCAACGTGATCGGCGGCGGGGACTGGGCCGTGGACCGGCTCATCCCGGACTGCGTGCGCGCGATCGAGCAGGGCGTGGAGATCGTCTTGCGCAACCCGACCGCGGTGCGCCCCTGGCAGCACGTGATGGAGCCGCTGTCCGGCTACATGCTGCTCGCCGAGCGGCTGTGGGAGGACGGCGCCGCGGTGGCGGAAGGCTGGAACTTCGGGCCGCGCGACGACTGCCCGCCGAAGAAAGTCTCGTGGGTGGTCGAACGCCTGGTCTCGGAGTGGGGCGGCGGCGCGCGCTGGAAGCTCGATGCGATGCCGAACCCGCCGGAGGCGAAGCTGCTGCGCGTGGATTCGAGCAAGGCGGCGTTCCGGCTCGGCTGGTCGCCGCGCCTGGACACGCCGCAGGCGGTGGCCTGGACCGTCGACTGGTACCGGCGTTACCTCGCGGGCGAGCCGGCGATGCAGCTCCTCGACGAGCAGATCGCCCGCTACGAAGGCCTCGCGGCCGCATGAGCGCGCTGCACGCGCCCAGCAGTCGCGCGACCCTGCCGGGGTTGCTGCCCCATGTGAACCTCATCCGCGAGCTGGTGCGGCGCGACGTGCGCGAGCGCTACAGCGGCTCGATCCTGGGCATGGTCTGGGCCCTGCTCACCCCGATCGTCCTCATCACCATCTATTCGATCGTCTTCGGCGCGGTTTTCGGTTCGCGCATCCCCGGCATGGAGAAGTCGGGCACCTTCGCCTTCGGCGTCTATCTCTACTCGGGGCTGCTGGTCTACACCATCTTCGGCGAGGTGCTCGGGCGCTCGCCCACGCTCATCTGGAGCCACCCCAGCTACGTGAAGAAGGTGGTGTTCCCGCTCGAGGTGCTGCCGATGGTGGTGCTCGTGTCGGCGCTGGTCCACAGCGTGCTGCCCTTCGCGGTGCTAATTTTGGCCATGTTCCTGGTGCTGGGCTCGGTACCGGCGACGGCGCTGCTGTATCCGTTGATCGTGATGCTGATGCTGCCGATGCTGATGGGATTCGCCTGGGCGATCGCCGCGCTCGGCGCGTACGTGCGCGACCTGGGCCAGGTCATCGCGCTGATGCTGACCGTGCTCATGTTCCTGAGCCCGATCTTCTTTCCGATCTCGAAGTTTCCCGCCTGGATCCAGCCGTTCGTGCGGCTCAACCCGATCTGCATCCCGATCGAGCTCTGCAACGCCGCCTTGTTCGGCTCGCCCGCGCCGCCCATGAGCGCGCTGGTCGTCTATGTGGCCGCCTCGGCGGCGCTGTTCTTCGCGGGCTGGAAGGTCTTCCAGGTCTTCCGCGACGGGTTCGCCGATGTCATCTGAGGTCGTCATCTCGGCCGAGGGGCTCGGCAAGGCCTATCGCGTCTACAACCGCCCCGTCGATCGCCTGAAGCAGATCGTGTTCGGCGAGCAGCGCCGCTTCTACCGCGAGATCTGGGCGCTGCGCGACGTGACCTTCCAGGTCGCCCGCGGCGAGACCGTCGGCTTCCTCGGGCGCAATGGCGCCGGCAAGTCGACGTTGCTGCAGCTCGTCTGCGGAACGCTGCTGCCGACCCAGGGCCGCATCGAAGTGGCGGGGCGCATCTCCGCGCTCCTCGAGCTCGGATCCGGCTTCAACCCCGAATACACGGGTCTCGAGAACATCTACCTGTATGGCGCGCTGCTGGGCCTCACGCGGGAGGACCTCGATGCGCGGCTGGACCGCATCCTCGCCTTCGCCGACATCGGGCAGTTCGCCGCGATGCCGGTGAAGACCTATTCGAGCGGCATGCAGGTGCGCCTTGCCTTCGCCGTGGCGATCCACGTCGACCCCGCGATCCTGGTCGTGGACGAAGCGCTCGCGGTCGGCGATGCGCGCTTCGCCGCGCGCTGCATGACGCAGATCCGCAGGATGCAGGAGGATGGCGTGTCGATCCTCTTCGTAGGCCACGACGCCGAGACCACGCGGCGGCTGTGCACGCGCGCCTTCGTGCTCCAGGACGGGCAGATCGTGCAGGGCGGCGATCCGATCCATGTCGCCCGCTGGTACCTGGCGCTGGTCTCGGCCGACTATTCGCTCGATCGCATGAAGGAATTCGAGACGGTGAGCGCGGCCACGGAGGCGGCGCAAGCCCAGCCGCCGCTTCCCGGGGCGGCCTCGCCAGCGGCCGGCGAGCAAAGCGGCGCTCTTGCCGCGCACGTCGCGGCCGCGGCCAACGAGGCCGAGGCCCTCTTCACGCCCGCCGTGGACCTGCTCGCGGTGCACGAGACCGAGTTCACCAGCGCGGCGCGGCCCCCGGAGTACAAGCTCTTCCGCTACGGCGACGGGACCGCGCGCATCGTCGGCTGCGAGATCGTCGACGACAACGGCACCAGCGTCGACACCGTGGTCTACGGACAGACCATCCACGTGCGCACCGTGATCGAGTTCCACGAGGACCGCGACCGCCATGGCTTCGGCTTCTACATCGCCGACCGCTTCGGCGTGAATGCGATCGGCCTCAACACCTTCCAGGAGAAGGTGCGCAACGAGCCGGTCGCCCGCGGCGACCGCCTGGTCTACCTCTTCTCCTTCCCGGTCCACCTGCGCCCGGGCGTGTACGCCATCTCCCCGTCGGTCCCCTACACCCAGGAAGAAGCCCGGTGGATGGACTACGTGGAGAACGCGATCGTCTTCACCGTCATCGATTCCGACCCGAAGCGCATGATCTTCGGCGTCTACCTGCCCGCGCACCGCCAGGTCCGCGTGGGCCACCATGCATCGCGGGACGCAGCCCGCTCCGAAACGAACTAGAGAAGGAAGGGAACTACCCGTGGGCGCCTGCCGTTTCTGCAACAAAGAACTCACCACGAGCTTCGCCGACCTGGGCATGTCGCCGGTCTCGAATGCCTTCATCCGCGAGGACAAGCGCAACGCGATGGAGCGGTTCTACCCGCTGCACGCGTACGTGTGCGACGGATGCCACCTGGTGCAGCTCGAGCAGTTCGAGTCGCCGGAGCAGATCTTCAACGAGGAGTACGCGTACTTCTCCTCGTATTCGGATTCCTGGCTGGCGCACGCCAAGGCGTACTGCGACCAGATGGAGAAGCTCCTCGGCCTGGGGCCGAAGAGCCAGGTGATCGAGATCGCGAGCAACGACGGCTACCTGCTGCAGTACTTCGTGCAGAAGGGCATCCCGGTGCTCGGCGTGGAGCCCGCGGCCAACGTCGCGCGCGCCGCGGAGCAGAAGGGGGTGCCGTCGCTCGTCAAGTTCTTCGGCGTGCAGACGGCGCGCGAGCTGGCCGTCTCGGGCATGAAGGCCGACCTCCTCCTCGGCAACAACGTGCTCGCGCACGTGCCCAACATCAACGACTTCGTCGGCGGCATGAAGGTGGCGCTGGCGCCGCACGGCGTGATCACCATGGAGTTCCCGCACCTGCTGGAGCTCATGCGCCACAACCAGTTCGACACCATCTACCACGAGCACTTCTCGTACCTGTCGCTGCACACCACGCGCCAGATCTTCGCCGCCCACGGGCTCAGGCTCTTCGACGTGGAGCAGCTCACGACCCACGGTGGGTCGCTGCGGATCTACGCCTGCCACGAGGACGACGCGGCACGGCCGGTGACGCAGCGGCTGGAGAAGCTCGCGGCCGAGGAGGGCGCCGCGGGACTGGAATCATCGCAGACCTACGGGCGCTTCGCCGAGCAGGTCCGCGAGACCAAGCGCAAGCTGCTCGCCTTCCTCATCCAGGCCAAGCGCGACGGGCGCACCATCGTGGGCTACGGCGCGCCCGCCAAGGGCAACACGCTGCTCAACTATTGCGGCGTGCGCACCGACTTCATCGACTACACCGTCGATCGCAGCCCGGCGAAGCAGGGCACCTACCTTCCGGGCGTGCACATCCCGGTGTACGCGCCGGACAAGATCTTCGAAACCAAGCCCGATTACGTCCTCATCCTGCCGTGGAACCTGCGCGAAGAGGTCATGAGCCAGATGGCCGGCATCTCGGCCTGGGGCGGCAAGTTCGTCGTGCCGATCCCCGAGGCGCGGGTTTACGGATGATGGATCGCGCGATGAGGATCGGCGGATGAGGATCGAGCCCACCGCGATCGCGGGGCTGATGGTCGTGGAAATGGAGCGGCGCGAGGATGCGCGCGGCTTCTTTGCGCGATCCTACTGCGCCGAGGAGTTCGCGCGCGCGGGCATGGACGCGCGCGTGGCGCAGTGCAACGTCTCGTACAACGCGAGGCGCGGGACCCTGAGGGGCATGCACTACCAGGCCGCGCCGCATGGCGAGGCGAAGCTCGTGCGATGCACCGCAGGGGCCATTCACGACGTGGCCCTGGACCTGCGCCCGGAATCGCCCACGTACCTCAAGTGGCTGGGCTTCGAGCTGTCCGCGAGCAACGGGCGCGCGCTCTTCATCCCCGACGGCCTCGCGCACGGATTCCAGACCCTCGCCGACGGCAGCGAGGTCTTCTACCAGATGTCGGTGCCTTACGTGCCCGGCGCGGCGCGCGGGGTGCGCTTCGACGATCCCGCCTTCGGCATCCGCTGGCCGTTGCCCGATCCGTTCGTCTCCGAGAAGGACGCGGCCTATCCCGACTTCGAGGCGGCGGTGCGCGGGTGAAGATCCTCCTCACCGGCGCGTCCGGCTTCATCGGCTCGCGTGTCGTGCGGCAGCTGCAGGCCCGCGGTCACGAGGTGGCCGCGCTGGTCGAGCCTGGCGATCCGCTGCGCCGCCTCGCGGGCATCGAAGCGTTGCGCCGGATCGAGGGCGGCCTCGAATCGATCGCCGTCGCGCGGGAGGCGATCCTCGCCTTCGCCCCCGAAGGGTGCATCCACCTGGCGTGGTACGCGGAGCCCGGGAAATACCTGCACTCCGAGCGCAACCTCGGCTGCCTCGCCGGCAGCTTGCAGCTGCTGGCCCTGCTGCAGGAGGCGGGCTGCAAGCGCATCGTCGGCGCGGGCACCTGCGCCGAGTACGCGTTCGGCGATGAGCTCCTGAGGGAGGACGGCGCGACGAAGCCGGAGACCCTCTACGCCGCCTGCAAGCTTTCGCTCGGGATGATCGGGCAGCAGCTGGCCGCCCTCGGCGACTACGCGTTCGCCTGGGGGCGCGTGTTCTACCTCTACGGTCCCGGGGAGGACCCTCGCCGCGCGATTCCGGCGCTCGCCGGCACGCTCCTGGCGGGCAGGGATTTCGACGCTTCGGCGGGCACGCAGGTGCGCGATTACGTGCACGTCGACGATGTGGCGAGCGGCTTCGTCACCCTCGTGGAGCGGGCCACCACGGGGGTCTACAACATCAGCTCGGCGCAACGGCGGACGATGCGCGAGATCATGGCCAAGGTGCAGGAAGCGGTGGGTTCCGGCGGCCGCATCAACTTCGGCGCCATGCCGCCGCGCGGCTGGGAGCCGCCCTTCATCTGCGGCGACAACTCGCGCCTACGCTCGCTCGGCTGGGAGCCGCGCATCCCGCTCGAACAGGGGCTGGGCGCGGTGGTCGAAACGCTGCGCAGCCACGCCTCGACCTGATCTGCAGGAGTGCGAATGTCGACGACCCTTACGGCGGCAAGTCCTCGGGAGCAGAAGCTCTTAGCCAATATCGACCCGGCCAGCATGCGCGGCCTGGAGATCGGCCCGCTGCACCGCCCGATCGCGCTCAAGCGCAACGGGTATGTGAAGTATGTCGATCACAACTCCACCGAGGAGCTGAGGAGGCGCTTCGTGAACGACCCGGTGGTGCGCCCGGAGGACATCGCCGATGTGGACTTCGTGATCAAGGGGGGCAAGGGCATCCTTGATGTAGTGACCGAGAAGTTCGATTACATCATCGCGTCTCATGTATTCGAGCACGTGCCAAACCCCGTCCTGTGGTTGAACGAGATGCACGCACTTCTGAACCCGGGAGGCATCCTCTCGCTCGCCATTCCGGACAGGCGGTACACCTTCGACATCCTGCGGCCGCAAACCTCGTTGGGCGAAGTCATCGAGGCCTACGTCACGAAGCGCGAGACGCCCCCGTTCCGGCATGTATTCGACCAGCATTGCTATTGGCGCGATGTAAACGCCTTCAAACTGTGGGACGGGGTTGAGGACCTTTCCAAAATTCACGCGCCGTCGGGTATTCCCTCCGCGCTCGAAATCGCCAAGAAGAGCCTCGAGCCAGGCGTGTATCACGACGTCCATTGCAACGTGCTGGCCGACGTCGAGTTTCGTTTCATCTTCGGCGCGCTGCAGGTTCTGGGCTACGTGCGATTGGAATTGGCCCAGTTTTTCGACACTGCGCACCATACCAACGAGTTTGTCGTCCAGCTGAAAGCGCCAGCCTGATGATCCGCGGCTAGCGTCCCACCTGTCCCCAGTTATCGCTCCGCGGGGACAGGTACCAGGCGTAGTACGGATCCACGCCGCGCAGCTCGGGGTAGCGGGTCGGCAGCCGCGGCACGTCGACGCGCCCCTGGGAAGCGAAGCTCGCCTGGCGGGTGGCGACCATCGCCGGGGCGATCGCGCTGATGCAGCCCCACTGCAGCGCGGCGAAGGTCCAGGCTGGATCGCTCGCGACCGCGTCCCAGTCCGCCGCTTTCGGCAGCCCGATCTGCCGCACCAGCGCATCGCGCACGAGCGCGAAGCCGCAATGCACGCCGCTCACGGCGCGATGCCGGATCGCCAGGTGGCGTACCGCCGGCGCGGGAGGCCTGCCGTAGAAGGGGGTCACCGCGTCGTCGGCGAGGCCCGCCACCAGCCCGAAGTGCAGCACGTTGCCCGCGGGATCGAAGATGTAGCCGCCGACCGCGCCCACCTCGCCATCGAGGTCGAGCGCGCCGACCGCATCCCAGAGCCACGCGGGGTTGGCCGGGCGCAGCGCCGCATCCACGATGGCCACGTGTCCGGCGGGACCTTCGAGCCAGGGTGCGTCGCGCAGCGCCTCCAGCGACGCGAGGGACGCCAGCTCGCGAAACACGGGCGCTGGCAATCCCTTCTCGGCCGCGATCGCCTGCAGCGCATCCTGCGCGGAGGCGGGCAGCGTGCCCTCGAGTCCCGCCACGATGATGCCGCGCAGCGGATAGTCGGTGCCGCGAAGAATCCCGGCGGCGTTCTCCAGCGTCGCGGCCGCCGCGCTTCGCACGAGGACCAGGAGGAACACTTCGGCGGGCCGCACCGGCCGGCGCGCCAGGTGGAAATAGCCCAGGCCGGCGTCGGTGTCGCGCACCTCGAAGAGGTCCTGCATGCGGCGCCGCTCGAGGCACGCGTCGACCACCGCCCGTTGCGAGTTCACCACGTACGACTTGGCGCCGCCGTCGAGGCTCGTGGAAGCCGAGTGCATCCGCCAGCCGTAGAGGATGGCGGGCACGTGCAGCGCTCGCTGGTTGTGGTCCGCGAGGCGCAGCGCGGTGTCCCAGTCGTGGCTGCCGAGCGTGCGTTCATCGGTATAGACATCGCACTGCAGGGCGAGGTCGCGGCGAAACGCGGTCGGGTGCGCGGCCGGCACCGTCCCCATCGAGGCGATGCGGCTCCAGCTCTCGCGATGCAGCGGCGAGATCGGCCTGCCGAAGACGTCGACCTTCTCCTCGTCGGCGAACACCATCGCGATGCCGCGGTGGGACCGGATGCCCCGCGCGAGCCACTCCAGCGCCTCGGGGTAGAGCAGGTCGTCGGCGTCGATCGGCAGGACGTACTCGCCGCGCGCCCGGTCCAGCACGTAGCGGTTGCCGCGGACAATATGGATGTTGTTCTCGACGCGGAACGTGCGCACCCGCGGATCGCGCGCGCCGAGCGCGGCCACGGCCGCCACCGTCGCAGGCAGGCGCGAGCCGTTGTCGAGCACCAGCCATTCGAAATCGCGCATCTCCTGCGCGAGCACGGACGCCACGGTCTCCTCGAGCATCCCGGGATCGATGTCGTAGACGGTCGTGATGATCGAGAAGAGCGGCGCATCGCCCTCCGCGCCCAGGTCGGGCAAGCGCATGCGGTCGGCCGTCCAGGCCTGCTCGTGGATCACCTGGATCCCGCTCACGATCACGTTCGCGGCGAAGTTGCCCGCGGGTCCCACCATGAGGACGTACTTTCCATCGCCCGGCAGCGCGGGCACGCTGAAGCGGCGCAGGACCGGGGTCGAGGCGGGATCCTGGGTCACGCGATGGATCGGCGGCGCGGCGATGCCGCTGCTGTTCACGTCTTCCAGCGTCACCACGCGCAGCTCGAGCGCGGCCTCGTCGGCGCGCGCCTCGACCACCGCGTCGAACGACCGGCCGACGATGGCCCAGTCGCTGGGCGTGATTATGCGCGGCATGCGTTGGCCGGAAGGATCACTTCGCCGCGTGCCAGAAGGCCGCGATGCGGTCGGCGGGCGTCGCGAGCGCCGATACCCAGTCGCGCGGCAGCGAGACCTTGCTCGCCCGCCGCCGCGACTCGACGTCGTCCAGGCGCGCGAGCGCGCGCCGCAGCCCGTCGGCGACACCGTCCACCGACGGGTCCACGGCGATGATGTTGTCCGAGAACCGCGCGAGCTCTTCCCGCGTCTTGTTGGCGAAATGGTTGGTGACCACGAGCGCGCCGCTCGCCGCGCCTTCGAGCGGGGGGTAGCTCGGATGCGGCGAGAGCATGAGGCTCAGCAGGACGTCGCACGATCGCATGCGCGCCGCGTACTGCTCGAAGCCCATCCACGGGAGCTCTTCCACGACCAGGTCGCGCGGCAGGTACAGGTGGCCCACGGTCTCGCCCATCGAGTAGAGCTTCCAGCGCTCGTCGAGCAGGCCCTCGCCGGCGAGGTTGGCGAGCGCGGCGAAGGCGATCTCGTGCAGGTTGCGCACCGCGGTCTTGGGGCGGGAGTAGAAGAGCAGGGTGCGCTGCGGCCCGCGGCGCGCGCCTTCGTCGAAGAAGAAGTGGCGGTCGTCCATCACGGGGTCGAACCAGGTGCCCTGCGGATCCTCGTAGCTGCCGATGCGGTTCGCCCTGAAATAGTCGTTCAGGAACTTGTGGTTGAAGAGCGGCAGGTGGTCGAGGCGATAGGTCTCGGCGGCGAGCGCGTAGAAGGTCGAATGCGGGTACAGCGCCGGCTCGAATTCCTGGATGAGGTAGACGAAGCGCGGCGTGCGCAGCTCGCGGAGCACGTGCCTGAATTTCTGCACGGTCCACCAGGCGGTGCCCAGCATGATGTCGTTCGCGCTGATCACCACCGCCGGCTCCGGCTTGTCCCCCCCGACGAACGCGACCGGCGCTGCGGTCTTCTCGATGCCAGTGAGCACCGCGAGGTGCCGGCGCAGCACTTCCACGTCCGGCTCGACCCCCGTCTCGGTGGAGATGAAGTTCACGGGAATGCCGCGCTGCGCGAGGACCTGTCCCAGCGCCAGCGCCGTGTTCGGCCCGCCGGAGAATCGCGCCTTCTCGAGCGACGGCAGCACGATGTTCAACCTTCGCGGCACCGAGCCGTCGCGCGACACCTCGATCGGCGCCGGCCGCAACTCCGGGGGCAGCGTCGCCGCCCTGAAGGCCCGTTCGGACCGCGCGTCCCGCAGCGGGAAGGCCATGTGGCGGAAGGAATCGTCCACGTGGAAGCCCGAGACCGCGAGGATGGTCCCGGGCGCGGACGGGTGCGTGAGATACGCCACGTACTTTCCGTCGGCCAGCGCCTCGCGCGGGCGCGCCGCGGCACTGGCGGACGGCTCCAGGTCGGCGGTGAAGCGGACTGGGGCCTGGAGCATCGTGGCGAAGTATTCATCGGCGAGCGCCACGTGCAGCCGCATTCCCGGCGGGAAGTCCGAGCAGTCGGCCATGAACACGGGCCGGCCCGTGGCCACCTGCCAGTCGAGGGGACGGAAGATCGTGGGCACTCAGAAATCCTCGTCGAATGCCACCTCGCCCCAGGTGTCGCTCATGCGGGAGAGGTACCACGCGTAGTAGGGGTCGACGCCGGGAACGGCGGGATAACGGCCTTCCAGCCGCGGCAGCTCGATGCTGCCCTGGGTCCTGAAGGCGACGCGCGTGGCGATCATGTGTGGCGCCATGTCGCTGGTGCGCGCGTACTCGAGCGCGGCCCGCGTCCATGCCGGATCACACGAGACCGCATCCCAGTCCGCGTGGGCGGGCAGCCCGATTTCGCGCACCAGCGAGTCGCGCACGACGATGAAGCCGGCGTGCACCGCGGTCACCGCCCGGTGGCGCATGAGGAACGAGCGCAGGATCTTGTGCGACGGCTCGCCGTAGAGGGGCGTGAGGTTGCCGTCGGCCAGGCAGGCCACGATCCCCATGTGCAGCACGTTCTCGTCGTGGTCGTAGACGTAGCCGCCGACGATCCCGACCTCGGGGTCGAGCTGCAGCCCGCCCAGGGCATCCCACAGCCAGTCGCCGCGTGCCAGCCGCAGCGCCGAATCGACGATGGCGATGTGCCCGGTGGCCGCGTTCAGGCCGGCCTCGTCGCGCAGGGGCTCGAGCGAGAACATCGAATCGAGCGTCCGGAACGTGGGTACGGGGTGGCCCTTCGCCGCGGCGGCCGCGGCCAGCTGCTCGAGCGCCGCCGTCGTCATCGCCTCGGGCGGGCCGGCGACGAACAGCGCGGCGAGCGGGTAGTCGGTGATGCGCACCGTCTCCACGGCGTTCTGCAGATGCGCCGGGTCGGCGCTGCGCAGCAGGAGCAGCAGCTGCATCGGCGCGGGCTCCAGCGGCCGGCGCACGAGCTGGAAGTAGCCCAGCCCGAAATCCGCGGCGCGCACCTCGAAGAGGTGGTCGATGCCCCGGCGCACGAGCGAGCCCGTCACCACGTCGCGCTGGGAGCTCTCGACGTAGGCCTTGGCGCGCCCGTCGAGGCTCGTCGAGGTCATGTGGACGCGCCACCCGTAGAGGATCGCGGGCACGTGCAGCGCGCGTTGGTGCCGGTCGGCGAAGCGCAGCGCCGTGTCCCAGTCGTGGCTGCCGCGCGTGCGCTCGTCGGTGTAGATGTTGCATTGCAGCGCGATGTCGCGCCGGAATGCGGTCGGGTGCGCGCAAGGCGTGGTGCCGATGGAGGAGATCCGGCTCCAGGTCTCGCGGTACAGCGGCGAGATCGGCTGGCTGAACGCGTCGATCTTCTCCTCGTCGGCGTAGATCATCGCGATCCCGCTGTGCGCATTGATGCCGCGCGCGAGCCACTCCAGCGCTTCCGGATACAGCAGGTCGTCCGCGTCGATCGGCAGGATGTATTCGCCACGCGCGCGGTCCAGCACATAGCGGTTGCCGCGCACGATGTGGATGTTGTCCTCCACGCGGAAGGTGCGGATGCGCGGATCGCGCCCTTCCAGCGCCGCGACCGCCGCAACCGTCTTCTCCACGCGCGAGCCGTTGTCGAGCACCAGCCATTCGAAGTCGCGGAACTGCTGCCCGAGGACCGAGGCCACGGTCTCCTCGAGCATGCGCGGGTCGGTGTCGTAGACGGTGGTGAGGACCGAGAAGAGCGGCGCCTCGCGCTCGCGCACCTTGGGCAGGCGCGGCCGCGTCATGCTCCAGGCGCGCCGGTCCGAGACGATCACGCCGCTGAACGTGGTGTACGGGCCGAAGGCCTTCGCCCGGCCCAGCATGAGGATGTAGTTCCCCAGCGCGGGCAGCTCCGGCACCATGCAGCGCTGGAGCACGCCGTCCGGTCCCGGCTCGCACGCGATGCGGTGGATCGGCTCGGAATTCACGCCGCGCGCCTTGTACTGCTGCAGCGAGACCACGCGCAGCTCGAGCTCTGGGTCGTCGGGCTCGGCCTGGATCACGACCTGGAAGCTGCGCCCGACGAAGGCCCAGTCGGAAGGGGTGATCACACGGCCCATGGGGCCTCCGCGCGTCGGGATCGATGCGCTCGCCTCACGCCGTCGCCTTCCAGAAATCGACGATGCGATCGGCGGCGGTGGAGACGGTGCTCACCCAGTCGCCCGGCATGGCGAGGCGGCTCGCCTCGCGGCGCCCGTCGTGGTCGTCGAGCCGCGCGACCGCGGCGCGGATGCCCGCCGTCACCGCCTCCATCGAAGGGGCCGTGGCGATGATGTTGCGCGATATCGCGGCGAATTCCGCCGCGGTCTTGTTGGCGAACTCGTTGGTGACCACGATGGCGCCGCTTGCCGCGCCCTCGAGCGGCGGGTAGCTCGGGTGCGGCGAGAGCATGAGGCTCAGGAGCACGTCGCACGAGCGCATGCGCCGCGCATATTCGTGGAAGCCCATCCAGTTGAGCTGCTCGAGGGTGAGGTCGCCGGGGAGGTAATAGTCGCCGATGTCCTCGCCCATCGCCTGGATGTTCCACTGCTCGTCGATCACGCCTTCGCCGGTGAGCCGGACGAGCGCGGCGTAGCCGATCTCGAAGAGGTTGCGCGGCGCCGTGGTCGGGCGCGCATAGAAGAGCAGCGTGCGGCGCGATCCGCGCCGGGCCTCCTCGTCGTAGTGGAACTGGCGCGTGTCGATGACGGGGTCGAACCAGGTCGCCTCGGGCCGCGCGCGCCCGTCGTCGGCGAAGGCGCCGATGCGGCGGCTCCTGAAGAAGTCGTGCAGGAAGCGGTGGTTGAAGATGGCGAGGTGGTCCATCCGGTAGGTCTCCTCGGCGAGCGCGTATTTGGTGGAGTACGGGTAGAGCGCCGGCTCGAATTCCTGGATGAGGTACACGAAGCGGGGCGTGCGCAGCTCCGGCAGGCAATGGGCGAATTTCTGCACCGTCCACCACGCCGTGCCGAGCATGATGTCGGCGTGCCCGATGGTGACCGCGCGGCGCGGCTCGTGGCCCGGCGTGAAGGTGACGGCGGCTTTCGGGTCGCGGATCCCCGTCAGCACCTCGAGGTGGTCGCGCAGGACCTTGTGGTCGCGCTCGACGCCGAGGTCGCTCGAGACGAAGTTCACCGGGATGCCGCGATCGGCGAGGACCTGGCCGAGCGCGAGCGCCGTGTTCGGGCCGCCGGACAGGCGCGCCTTTTCCAGCGCGGGGAGCACGATGTTGAGCCGACGCGGGCGCGAGGCATCGCGCGAGACCTTGATCGCCATCGGGGCGAGGTTCGGGTCCATCACCGTGATGCGGAATTCCCGCTCGGCGGCGGCGTCGCGGATCGGAAACTGCAGGTGGTCGAACATGTCCTGCACCGCGAAGCCCGAGAGCGTGAGCACGTTCTCCGGCGCGTCCTCGGCCGCCACGTAGGCGACGTAGAACCCGTCGGCCAGTCGCTCACTCACGCGCACGATCGCGAGCGGGCCGTGATCGGCCGGGATGACGGCGCTGAAGCGCACCGCCGCCTTCACACCCGTGGCGAAATACTCGTCCTTCTCGGCCACGCTCAGCCGCAGCGCGCCGGGGCTGTCCGCGCGATCGACGTGGAAGATCGGCCGGCGGTTGGTGGTCTGCCAGTCGAGCGGGCGGATGATCTTGGGCAATGTCGCTCCGGCAGGGTTGGTCGGGACCGCGGCGCTCGCGCCGCTCAGTGGAACTGGCCGGCGAGCGCGACGAATCCCATTTCGGAGACCCGGCGCGCGGAGGGCGGGGCAGGCGCGGGCTCCGTCCAGGATGCCGAGGCGCGCTGCGCGGCGGCGCCATCCTGCAGCCGTAGCTGGATGAGCGGGCTCATGGCGATGCGCTGGCCCGCGTTGCGCGCTTCCACTCCGGCGGCGATCGCCAGCTGCGCGATCGAAACCGGCGCGTGGGCCGGCGCGGTCGCGGCGAGCAGGATCTCGCGGCGGACGAAGAATGCATCCAGCGACGGGCAGTCCAGCGTCTGCGGCTTGAGCGCGAGCGCGAAGACGCCGGGGTCGGCCTGGTCGAGGCCCGCGAAGACGAAATGGCGGCGACCGTCCTCGAGCACGATCGACCCCGCGTCCGCGACGCGTCCGTCGCGCTCGAGGATGCGGCCGCCGATGGCGCCCAGGTCGAGGAAGAACTCGAAGTGCTTGAGCGCTTCCCAGGGCGTCTGCGTGTTGGCGGCCAGCAGGTCCTGCGAGAGCACGGCGCACAGCCCGGCCCCCAGCGCCTGCGTGGCGACCGAGAGCGGGCAGTCGGTGAAGAGGCGCGGCGTCGTCGAGATGCGCGCGCGCTGCGCGGCGCCCAGCAGCACGCCGTGGAAAGCCTGCAGCGCCGCCTCGTCGAGCGGCTCGGGGGACCAGACGCCGATCTCGCGGATGGGGAAGTGCCACGTCGCCAGCAGCGAATCGAGCAACGCGCCGATGCGCGTGGGATCGCCGCCGAGCACGAGGAGGTCGATCGGGTCGGCCGCGAACTCGTTGCGCAGGACGTACATCTCACGCGCCCCGCGGAAGATCGGGAAATCCTCGACGCGATAGCGCTCCGGCCGCGGGATGCGCGCCGTGAAACGCTCCAGGATGTGCCGTACCGAGTTGATCGACCCGACGGCGGGATCGGCCTTGCCGGTGCTCGACTCGGCGTGCTGGCGCCAGTGGTAGAGGACTTCGGGCACGTGCACCATCGAGTGGCCTGCCTGCCACAGTCGCATCGTCGCGTCCCAGTCGTGGCAGAACTCGGCGCCCGGGTCGTGGTAGAAGTCGCACGCGAGCGCGACGTCGCGCCGCACCGCGTACGCGTGCCAGATGTACGAGCTCGCCAGGTTCAATACGGGGTCCCAGTCGGGACGCAGGTACGGCAGGCGCGGCACGCCCTCGATCAGCAGGTCCTCGTCGGAGAAGAGGAAGGCGGGCTCGGAATGCTTGCGGACCGCGGTGGCGAACACGCGCAGGCAGTCGCGCACCAGCAGGTCGTCGTGGTCCAGCGGCAGCACGTAGCGCCCGGCCGCGCTCTCCAGGCCGATGCGCATCGCGCGGAAGATGCCGAGGTTTTGCGCGAAGCGGATGACGCGCACGTTGGCCCGCTTCGCGAAGCCCTCGAGCAGCCGCACGGTCTCCGGCGCGTTGCTGCCGTTGTCGACGAGGATCCATTCGACGTTTTCCGCCCCCTCCTGGCCGAGGAGGGAATTCGCGCATGCCTGGAGGAGGGCGGGGTTCGTGTTCCAGACCGCGGTGACGATGCTGAATTGCCGCGGGTGGGGGAGGTCCGGATAGCGCTCGCGGCGCGCCTCGATGCGCTGCTCCAGCCATTGCTCGTAGGTTGGAGTCGCGCTCCCGGTGTTTGCAGCCAAAACGGATGACCCGCGGTCGAGGGAAACCCGAAATTTTACAGTAATCTAGCGGCCTTTCGAGGGCGGGAGGAAGCGTTGGCCAGCATTTCGGGAGGGTTGCGGGGGGCTGTGTTGCTGGGTGTCGCCGCGCTTGCCGGCGCGCTGGTGCTCTCCCCCCTGCCGACCCTTTCCATCCCGCCGGTGGGCGGCATCAACGACGTCAACGTCGACGTCGACTTCCAGCTCGGCATGCCGGCGCTGTTTCGCGACGGCGTGCCGTTCGGGCCGCAGGCGATCTTCACCTACGGTCCGCTCGGCTGGCTCGCGGGGCCCTGGCTGCCCGCCGATCTCGCGCCGATCGCGATCGCCGCCAATGCCCTCGTCGCCGCGCTCTTCGCCGTCTTCATCGCGCGGCTCGCCCTGCAGATGGGGCGCCTCGCGCCAGCGGGCTGGATCGCGGTGGCGATGCTCGCCATCGCGGTCTTCCTGGGCTGGACCTCGGCGCTTTATGCGGCCATCCCGCTGGGCGCTTTCGTGTGCGCCGTCTCGCGCGAAGACTCCGGCATGGCGGGCCGCGTCCTCGCCGCGTTGCTGCTCGCCGCGGCGGCCGTCGTATCGCTCGTGAAGTTCAACTACTTCATGCTTGCCGGGCTCGGCATCGTGCTGCTGGCCGCCTGCGACCTCGCACGCCGGCGCGTGCCCTGGTGGGCGATCGCCTATGCGGTGCTCGTCGCGGGCGCATGGAAGGCCGCGGGCCAGGACCTGGCGAACCTGCCGCAATGGATCGCTTCCTCGCTCAACCTCGCCATGGGATATCCCGACGCGATGGCGCGCGATTACGACACGTACAGCGTGCCGGCGACGATCGCGTTCTACGCCGCGTGCGGCTTGCCCGTCCTGCTCGCGTTGCTGCGGATCGCGCCGCAGGCGCGCCGCCTCCCGTGCGACGTGGCGTCATTGGCGATGGCGGCCGCTTTCATGTACGTGATGGTCAAGCATGCGTTCGGCGGCAACCAGCTCGAGCAGGCGGCCGTGGGGGTGGTGCTGGGCGCGCTCCTCTGCGCGTGGCTGGTGGCCCGTCGTGGTTCGGCGTGGGCGGCTGCATGTTGCGTGGCGTGCGCCGCTCTCGCGCTCGGGGTCGCCTATGCGTACAACCTCTTCTTCCAGGTGCCTTCGCTGCCGGCGGCGCTCGCGCGCGCCAAGGCGCAGGCCGAGGCCGTGGCGCTCGCGGCCAGGGGCGACTTCGCGCCTTTCGGCGCGGCGCGGCAACGTTTCCTCGACAGAGTGGCCGCGGTGACGCGCCCGGTTTCCACGCTCTCGGGCACTGCCGATGCGTATCCCCATGGAGCGAGTATCGTGCTGTCCCAGCCGGGCCTGCGCTATCAACCCCGGCCCGCGTACCTTTCGCTCAACGCGCACACCGAGCATCTGGCGCTCCGGAACGCCGCGCATCTGCGCTCCGCGGCGGCCGCCGATGTCCTCCTCTTCCGGCTGCTGCCGCCGGAAGCCGCGGTGAACCGGCGATTGCCGATGACCGAGGACGGCGCTTCGTGGCCGGAGATCGTGTCGCGCTACCGGCCCACCGACGTGCAGGCTCCGTACCTCGTGCTGGCGCGACGCGACCGGCCCCTAGGCTACCGGCTTCGCCCGCTCGGCCAGGCCGTCGCGGCGCGGGGACAAGCGATCGCGGTTCCGCGTGCGGACCACGGCCTCGTCTGGATGCAGGTCGACGTCCGCCGCAGCGCGTATGGGCATGCCATCCATTCGGCTTTCAAGTCGCCGCACGTCCTGCTCGAGCTCGCCCGCGAAGCGGGTCCCGCCGGGACGTGGCAGATCGTCCCCGGGCTCGGGCGCGCCGGCTTCCTGGTCTCGCCCGTGGTCGCGACGACGGCGGAATTCGCGCAGCTCGCCCGGGAGCGTCGTGCGCCCGCGAGCTTGCCGCGCGTGACGACCTTGCGTTGGACTTCGCCGCAGGCGCCCGCCGGATTTTGGGAGGACGCGGCGGTGGTGCGCTTCTACGCGCTCGAGTTCGACTCCTGAATCTCGTCAGCCGCCGGGAAGGCGCACGTCGAGTCCTGAATCTCGTCAGCCGCCGGGAAGGCGCACGTCGAGTCCCAGCGGCGCGCGTCCGCGAGAGCCTTCCGCGGTCACCAATGCCGACGCCGGGCCTCCCGGCTCCGGATGGAAGAGCGGCAGTCCCACCGGCGCCGCGACAGCGGGGCCCGGCGGCGAGCTCACGGTGAGCTCGAACTCGGCGGCGTCCGACGGCGCAGCCGCATCGAGCGCGACTGCGATCGGCGCCCAGTCGTGCAACGTGGCCGCATCGATCCGGCCGCGCGCGAGCGTATGCCCGCCCGCGGTCGACACCAGCGTCCACTCGAGCGGATAGGACGAAGGCTTCTTGCCCCACGTGACCACCTGGAACGTGACACCCAGCAGGCCCGGCCGGGCCAGCCGGAAGCGCTGCGAGTAGGAGCCGCCCGGCGTGATCGGCACGGCCTCGGCGAGCTTCATCGACCCCAGGCGGGTCACCGCCTGGGCGCGGAAGCGGTACGGGCCGAGCCCCCAGTGCATGAGCTGGCCGCGAACGCGCGTCACCATTTCGTCGTTGGGATAGACGTTCTTGTCGAACGGCGTGACCTCGCCGCGCGCGTTGAAGGCGTTGGCAAGGTTCTGGTTGAACTGCCGCGCCTCGCCGTAGATGGGGATCGCCGACCGGTAGGTCCACAGCGAGACGAGCAGCAGCGCCGCCATCGCGGCCACGCCCCAGTTGTCGATGCGCGCGCGCGCCGCGAGCGCCCGCAGCACCGAGGACGGGGCGGGGCCGGACGCGTGGTAATAGACGAGGCCGAAGAGGATGTAGGCGGAGAAGAGCGTGTAGCGGCTCGCGTTGGCGTTCGCGACCCCCAATGCGTCGAACGATGCCCGCGCCCACGCGGTCGCGCACGCCGACACCACGCCCACGCCGACGAAGAGGAAGAGCACGACCGCGCGCGGCTCGCGCCGGCGCAAGCCTTGCCAGGCGCTCTGCAGCGCGTCCGCCGCGAGCAGCAGGACGAGCACGCCGACAGTAGCCGTCCAGCCCATGGACTTGGGGATGTCGAACAGGGACTGGAAGGGGAAGTACAGCAGCGAGGCGAGCGGCGAGCCCACGTACGAGAGCGCGAAGACCGCGAGCTCGAGGGGCCCCGGGGTCGGGGTGGCCGGGCCCTTGGGCATGCCATGCAGGTAGAGGAACAGGAGAACCACCAGGTTCGCGAGCCAGAAGATCGCGAAGCGGTCGGGCTTGCGCAGGTCGCGGCCGGAGAGCTGCATCACCACCGCCGCCACGAAGAGCACGAAGAGGCCGTTGGTGAGCGTATAGGAGGCGAGCCACGCGAAGAGCGCCGCGAGCGCGTGCCGCCGCCAGGCGTCGCCCGCGAACGCGAGCTGCGTGATGCACGCCACCATCAGCAGGTTGGCGAGCGTGAGCTGCAGCATCATCGACCACCAGTGGTTGTTGTGGCCGACCGGCGAGAAGACCAGGATGGAGACGATCGCCGCCACCGCGAGCGCGCGCAGGCCATGGTCGCGGCCCACGAGCCGCCACGTGAAGGCGAGGTGCACTGCCCAGGTGCCCAGGCCCACCGCGATCATGTAGACGTACTCGGAGCGCAGGTCCCAGTTGGTGAGCGCCGCGTTGGCGACGTAGATCGCGCGGTAGGTGAACGGCCGGGTGTGGTTGTGCGGCTGGAAGAGGTCGGAGAACCTGAAGGTGCCGTCGCGCCACGAGACGATGTAGCGCGCGAGCTCGACGTGGTCCCAGAAGGGGTAGGTGATCGCCGAATACTGCGTGACCGCGACGAAGTAGGCCGCGGGCAGCGCGATCGCGAGCCACAGGGCCGCGCGCTGCGCCCAGGGCCATGCCGCATGGCGCGCGACGACGTTCAGGGTGGGATGCATCGAAGGGCTCCAGTCGGTGCGCGCGGCAGCGGCGCGCGCGCCGCGTCAGTGCGCGCGGCGGGCGGATTCGAGTTGTTGAAGGTCCATGAGGCGGGCGCGCTTCTCGCAGCGCAGCCGCGCGGCCATGCGGCCCAGCTCCACCTTCTGCGTGTCGAGCGCGAATTCGATGCGCTCGACCCGCGCCTTGCTGGCGTTGCGTTCGGCGGCGAGCGTTTGCTCGAGCTCGCGCGCGCGCTCCTGCGCGCCTTCCATCTCGCGCTGCATGGCGGCCCGGGCGGCCGCCGCCTCGTCGCGCTCGCGCCGCGTGTCGACCACGGTGCGCAACGCCGTGGCGAGCGCCGTGGCACGGTCTTCCAGGACCTTGCCGGTCTCGCGCAGCTTCTCTTCCTGCTGGGCCTGCAGGGCGAGGGCCGCGGCCAGCTCGGCCTCGAGGCGCTCGCGCTCCCGGTTGGCCTCGGCCATCCGGTCGATGCCTTCCGCGACGCGCGCGGCATGCTCCTCGCGCGCCTGCGCGAGCGCGCGCACGCCCTCGGCGACCTGGCCCGCGCGCTCCTGGAGCTGCGCCTCCAGCTCGCGGATCTTGACCTCGTGCAGCTGCGCCGCGCCGGCCACGCTCGCCGCGAGCGATTTCACCTCGGTCTCGTGCAGCTCGGCCTGGCGCTGCAGCGCCGCGGCGAGCGACCTCACGGTCTCGCCGTTGGCGTCGCGCTGCTGGCGCGCATCGGCGAGGCCCTGGTTGGCGGCTTCCAGCGCGCTGGTGCGCTCGGCGAGCGCGCTCTCCAGCTCGCCCAGGCGCATCTCGTGCAGCTGCGCCTGGCGGGCGATCGCCTCCTCCAGCGACCTCACCTGGTCGACCAGCGTCGTGCTCTCCATCACGACGCGCCGCTGCGCGTCCTTCATGCGATCGAGCTCGGCGAGGGTGCCGCGGTGCGCTTCGCGCTCCACCTCGAGCGCTTCGCGATATTCCTTGGCCGCGTTGTTGGCGGCGCCCAGCTGGTCGTGGTCGCCGAGCGCGTGGCGGATCTCGCCCAGCGCGCGCGTGGCGCCCTCCATTCCCGCCTGCAGCGGCGCGAGATGATCGGCCCCCACGGTGCCCAGTGCCGCCAGGCGCGAGAGGTCCTGCGCGACCGCCGAGAAGACGTCCTGGTAGGACTTCTTGCGCAGGCGATCGACGAGCATCAGCGTGGCGTCGAAGGCCGCGAGGGGGAATTCGAAGATGGCGTCCTCCGGGGCCTCCACGGCTTTCGGCAGGTGCATCACCGCCTTGTCCAGCTGGGCCACCAGGCGCGGGCTGCGAGAGGCGACGATCATGGCCCGGTAGAAGCCCTCGGGCTCGCGGCCCAGCCTGATGTCCGAGTTGAAGCGCCGGTTGACCTCGTCCTTCTCGGCGCCCACGTTGAAGGCGCTTAGCGCCAGCAGGTCGAAATACGAATAGAGCAGCCACTCGGCAAGCGGCGAGATGCCGATCGTGAAGGTCTCGTGGCCGCGCGAGCGCAGCACCGCGGAGACGGCGCGGTGGTCCGGAAGCCCGCACTGCTCGTGCTCCACCAGGAATTCGCAGCGCCCCGAGAGGAGCTTCACGTAGCCGCGATCGAGGAGCCTTTCGCCCTCCTTCACGTTCGCCGCGTCGTGCGGGAAGGCCACGACCAGCACCTTGGCCGCGACGCGTCCCATCTCCGAGAGGTACAACTCGCGCTCGAGCGCGGGAATGTGCTCGAGCACGTCCATGCACACCACGGCGTCGAAGGACGCGTCCGCGAAAGGCAGCGGCTTGCCGCGCTCGACCAGGACGATCCCGGGCGTGTCGAACGTCTCGACGTCCGCGGCGGTGACTTCGAATCCGGGCGGCAGAAACGTGCGTGTGAGCGGTTCGGGACCGCTGCCGAGGTCCAGCACGCGCGCCGGGTTCCTGCGCACCGGGAACGCGGTCTCAAGCGCCTTCGCGAGCACGAAGTAGCGCTGGAAGATGTCGTATTGGAACGAGGCCAGCTGGGACATGGGGCGGGTCTGCGGTCGATGATGGGGGCCGTGCGCCCGCGCGGGCCGGCTTCTAGCGTCGGCGGGAAGACCCGGCATTGGCTCGACCACTGGTCAGCACATTCTACCCGTTGTGCCCTCCACCGGGGCATCGAGCGCGCGTTCGCACGAGGCGGCGATGCCGTTGCGCCGGCTCCGGCTGCGAGTGCGAAGTGATACATTGCGTCCCTGTGAATACCTTGCGACCTAGCGAAATCGCGGCCGGGCGTCGCGAGCGCCTCGTGGTCATCTGCCCCGTCTACAACGAGGAGGCGGTAATTCCGCTCTTCTTCGCGCGGCTCCAGCCCGTCATCCAGGCCATCGCGGATCGCTACGAGACTCATGTGCTCTTCCTGAACAACGCCTCGTCGGACGGCTCGCTCGACGCGATCCGCAGGCTTCGCGAGCTCCATCCGGACGTCTACTACCTCACGCTCAGCAAGAATTGCGGCTACCAGCGCTCGGTGGAGTGCGGGCTGCGCAACGCGCAGGGCGACCTGTTCGTGGTGATCGACGTCGACTGCGAGGACCCGCCGGAGATGATCCCGCGCTTCCTCGAGGAGCTGCGCAACGGCGCCGACATCGTCTACGGCGAGCGCCGCGATCGACCCGAGGGGCCCTTCCTCAAGGGCATGCGCAAGCTCTTCTACCGCGTCACGCGCGCCGTCGCCGACGAGGACATCATCCTCGACATGGCGGAATTCGCGATGATCACCCGCGAGGTGCGCGACGCGATCAACGTCGACACGAGCTCGTTTCCCTTCATCCGCGCCTCCATCGGGCGCGTGGGCTTCCGCCGCGTGGGCATCCCGTATCGCCGCGAGCATCGCATCGCGGGCAGGACGCATTACAACTTCGTCGGCATGACGATCTTCGCCATCGCCGGGATCCTCTCGTCCTCCACGCTGTTGCTGCGCCTTCCCGCGTACCTGTTTCCCTTCTGGGCCGCGGCGATGGTGGCGCTGGGCTTCGCCTACGTCGCCGAGGGGACGCGCGCCACGCTCGCGGGCCTGCTGGTCGGCGTCGCGCTCTACGTGGGCATCACATGCATGGCGGTGTCGATCTACGTGGCGCGCGTCTACAAGAACACGCTCGGGCGCCCCAACTTCATCCTCGATTCGCGCAACTGCGCCTTCCAGCCGAGGCACGCGCCGGTCCGGGTCGGAGCGGGCTGAGCGTGGCGGCGCAGGAATGGCCGAGCCTCGAGCTGGAGCTCACCTCGTTCGACGGCGGCGTGCGCCGCGAAGCGCGCGTGCTGCGCCCCGACCGCTACCGTTTCTGGGATCGCTTCCCGGCCGGCGCGCCGTTCATCGCGCGCGGTGGCGGGTATTCGTATGCGGCCGCGAGCTTCGGCGGCGGCGCGGCCAGCATCGAGCACGCGGCCTTCGACCGGATCCTCGATTTCGACAGCGCGTCGGGCGAGGTGCGCGTCGAGGCCGGCATCACGCTCGCCGCGCTGCACCGCTTCCTCGCCCGGCGCGGCTGGTACCTGCCGACCCAGCCTGGATATCCGGCCATCACCGTGGGCGGGTGCATCGCCGCGGAGTGCCACGGCAAGAACCATGCGAAGGACGGCTGCTTCTCGCGCCAGGTAAAGACGCTCGAGCTCTTCCACCCCGCGCATGGCTTGATGGAGCTCTCGCGCGAGCGTGAGCCCGATGTCTTCGAGCTCACCTGCGGCGGCTTCGGGCTGACCGGCTGCATCGTGAGCGCGGTGCTGCAGCCGCGGCGCCTGCCGGGCAATGAGGTCACGTTGCGCAGCGAGCCGCTCGATGACGTGCGCGGCCTGGGCCCCGCGCTCCGCGCCGCCGCGCGCGAGGCCGACTTCGTCTACAGCTGGCACGACTTCAACGCGGGCGACCGCGCACCTGGCTTGATCGTGCGCGGCGTGATCGGAGGCGAGCCGGCCCCGGACCAGGACTCGCGCTCGCCGCCGACGCGGTGGCTGCGCTGGGACAACCGCTCGGCCTGGCGCGTGCCCGCATGGAACCGCGCGAGCGCCACTCTCGCCACCGCGCTCTACCGGCGCGCGGTTGCGCGCTCGCGTCCGGTGAAGACCTCCCTCTACGACTCGCTCTTCCCGCTGCAGTCGCGCGGCGGTCCGTACTTCCGGCTCTTCGGCGCCGCCGGCTTCTGCGAATTCCAGGCCATCGTTCCCGAGGCATCCTTCCCCGGCTTCTGCGATGCGGTCTTCGCGTACCTGCGCGCGCACCCGCTCGCGATCACGCTCGCATCCGCGAAGTGGTTCGAGGACGAATCGCGCGACCTGCGCTTCTCGGGCACCGGCGTGTGCTTCGCGCTCGACTTCCCGCGCGGCGGCGGCGCCGATGCGTTCCAGGCCTTCCTCGACGGTCTCTGCGCCGAGCAGAGGCTGCGTCCCAGCATCATCAAGGACTCGCGCCTCCCGCGAGCGGTGGTGGAGAAGACCTACCCCGCCTTCGGCTCGTTCGCGCAGCGGCTCGCGGCATTCGACCCCGAACGGCGCTGCCGCTCGGAGCTCTCGGAGCGGCTCGGCCTTTGAAGTCGATGGTCGTCGGCGCCTCGGCGGGCCTGGGCCGCGCGCTCGCGCAGGCGTTGGCGAGCCGCGGGCACGACCTCTTCCTCGTGGCGAGCGACGAGCGCGATTTGCGCGCGCTGTCGAGCCACCTGCGGCAAGTCTACGGCGTGCAGGTCGAGCACATGGCCCGCGCGATCTCGGCGGCGCCGGGCTGGGCGCACGAGGTCGGCGCGGCGGCGCAGCGCGGCGGCGTGCCCGACCACGTGCTCTTTCCGGTCGGCGGCTCGCGCGACGACGACGCCGGCGGCCTGGCGGACACCGATGCGCTCGACATCCTCGGCGTCAACCTGGTCGGCGTGATGCACCTGGCCGCGGAGCTCCTGCCGGCCATGACGCGCGCGGGGCGCGGCTCGCTCGTGGGCTTCGGGTCCATCGCGGGGGCGCGCGGCCGCTCACGCAACGTCGCGTACTCGGCGGCGAAGAGCGCCCTGCGCACCTACTTCGAGAGCCTGCGCCACTTGGGCGCCGCGCACGGGATCGAGGTGCAGTTCTACGTGCTGGGCTACATGGCGACGCAGCAGAGCTACGGCAAGCGACTGCCGCTTCCGGTCGCCTCGCCGGATGCCGTGGCGCGGGCGATCGTGGATGCGCTCGGACACGGCAGCCGCGTGAGGCACTTGCCCGCCTTCTGGGGACCGGTCGAATGGCTGCTGCGCGCGATGCCGTTCGCGATCTTCCGCAAGATCAAGTCGTAGCGCCCGTGTCGCCAGCTCCCGACGAGAAAGCGCCTCCCGCCGACGCCGGCACGCTGCCCACGCAGGGCGGCCTGAGGAGCCGCCTGTCGCTGCTGCTGAAGGCGATCATCACGGTCGCGCTCATCGTCGTGATCGCGCGCAACGTCGACGTGAAGGCGGTCTCGGAGCGGCTGCTCGTGGCCGATCCGCGCTGGGCCGCGGTCGCGCTCGCCTTCTTCGCCTTGCAGCTCGTCCTGGGCGCCTTGCGTTGGCGCCGCATCTGCGATCGCCTCGGCCTGTCGCTCGCGCGCGGCGCCGCGATCCGGCTGGTGTTCATCGGCCACTTCTTCAGCCAGGCACTGCCTACGGCCGTCGGCGGCGACGTCGTGCGCGCCTGGCTCACCACCCGCGAGACGGGCGCCGTCGGGCGTTCGGTCTCGAGCGTGCTGTGCGATCGCGCGCTTGCGTTCGGCGTGTTGCTGCTGATCGCATCCGCCGGCCAGCTGCTCGTGGGCGCCGAGCTGCGGCATCCCGCGCTGGGCCCGCTGCGCATGGTCCTGTGGGCGGTCACGCTGGCGGCGGTGCTCACGCTCCTCTTCGGCGCCGAGCTGGCGAGGCCGCTGGCGCGGTTTCGCGCCGGCGCCTTGATCCGGCGCGTCCTCCTCGACGTGAGGAGCGTGCTCGGCCCGCCGTGGTCGCTCGCGGCGATCATCGGCGTCATGTCGCTCGGCGTGCAGCTGAGCATCCTCACCGGCGTGTACTTCCTCGCGCGCAGCCTTTCGCTGCCGCTCGACCTGGTCTTGTGCCTGGTGATGATCCCGCCGATCCTGGTGGCCACCCTCATCCCCGTGTCGATCGGCGGCTGGGGCGTCCGCGAGGGCGCCATGGTGCTGGGCCTCAGCATGGTCGGCGTTTCAGGCGAAGGCGCGCTGGCGCTTTCGATCCTCTACGGCCTGGGCAACCTCGTGGTGAGCATCCCCGGAGGCCTGCTGTGGCTCGCGGCGCGCGGACGCTAGCGGCGAGCGGCGTCCGAGCGGTTCCAGAACTCGATGATGCGCTTCGCCGCGGGGGCGAGCGCTTCGCTCCAGCTGGCCGGTAGCGACAAGCGGCTCGCCGCGCGGCGCCGATCGCGCGCTTCCACCCTGGCGATCGCCTCCCTCAGGCCCCGGGCGACATCGTCAATCGACGGCGGCACGGCGATGATGTTCGCGGAGATGCGGGCGAAGGCCGCCGCGGTCTTGTTGGCGAACTCGTTCGTGACGACGATGGCGCCGCTGGCCGCGCCCTCGAGCGGCGGATAGCTCGGGTGCGGCGAGAGCATCAGGCTCAGCAGCACGTCGCACGAGCGCATGCTGGCCGCGTAGTGCGCGAAGTCCTGCCAGGGCAGCTCCTCCATGACCTTGCCGTGGGGCAGGTACACGTCGCCCACGCTTTCGCCCATCGAGCAGAGGCGCCACGAGTCCGCGAAGCTGCCTTCGCCGACCACCTTCGCGAGCGCCGCGTAACCCAGCTCGAAGAGGTTGCGCACGGCGACCGTGGGGCGCGCGTAGAAGAGCAGCTTACGCTCGGGCCCGTCGTGGGCCGCCTCGTCGTAGTGGAAGTGCGCCGGGTCGATCACGGGATCGAACCACGTCTCGTCGCCGCCGGCTTGCGGGGCGTCGCGCCGCAGCCATGGGGAGCGGCGGGCGGGCGGCGCGGCCGCGCGCGAGCCGATGCGATTGGCGCTGAAATAGTCGTAGAGGAAGCGGTGGTTGTAGATGGGCAGGTGGTCGAGGCGGTACGTCTCGGCCGCCAGCGCGAACTGCATCGAGTGCGGGTACAGCGCGGGCTCGTACTCCTGGATGAGGTAGACGAACCGCGGCGTGCGCAGCGCTTCGAGACAATGCCGGAACTTCTGCACCGTCCACCACGCGGTCCCCAGCATGATGTCCGTGTGCCCGATGGTGGCCGGGCGCGAATAGTCGTTCGCGGGCGAAAACGTGACCGCGCCCCTGGGATTGCGGATGCCGGTGAGAACGGCGAGGTGCTCGACGAGGAACGCTTCGTCCTCCTCGGCGCCGGTATCGGTCGACAGGAAGTTCACCGGGATGCCGTGCTCGGCCAGCACCTGGCCGAGCGCGAGCGCCGTGTTCGGCCCGCCGGAGAAGTGGCGCTTGAGCAGCGTCGGCAGGACGATATTGAGCCGCCGCGGCACGGAGCCGTCGGCTGCGACGTCGATCGCCGCGGGGGGCAGGGAAGGCAGCACCGCGCCCTGGAAGGCGGCATGCGCGCGCGGCCCGCTCAGCGGAAACGTGAGGCCGCCGAACCGGTCCCTCACCATGAAGCCCGATTTCGCGAGCAGCCGGTCGGGCTCCTCGGCGGGCGTCACGAAGACGATGTAGCCCCAGTCCCGCAGCGGCCGCTCCAGCCGGAAGGTGACGACGTCTCCCGCGTCCTCGCGCAGGATGGTCGTGTGGAAGGGATCGGCACGCGTGGACAGGCGGTCGAAGTCGCCGCTTTCGACGACGCGCACCAGCAGCGCTCCGCGCACGTCGGAGCGGTCGATGGCGATGATCGGCCGCGAGTCGGCCGTCTTCCATTCCCGCGGGCGAAGAATGCGTGGCAAGCGGGCCTCGCGCTAGACCGCGAAGTCGCGCACGGTGACGCCGTCCGCGTTGGGCATCTCGGCGAGCTCCAGTCCCGCGAGCCCCGGGGCGAGGCCGAAGCAGCGCTCGAGGCCGTGGGCGAGGGTGCCATCGTCGATCCCGGCTTCGGCGCCGAAGTCGTCGTCGCAGAGCGCGAGGCGGCGCAGCGGCAGCAAGGCCTCGAGCCGCGCCCAGAACATGGAGCCCGCCACGTAGCGGAAGCCGGTCTCGGGAAGCGTGCAGTCCAGCTTCGCGGCGAGCTCGGCCACCAAGGCGGCGTTGCGCGCCCAGAAGAACGAAGACGGCACGACGTAGCCGCCCGGGCCCAGCAGGCCCAGCCGC
Source organism: Usitatibacter sp. (assembly GCA_035626705.1). GTDB lineage: Bacteria > Pseudomonadota > Gammaproteobacteria > Burkholderiales > Usitatibacteraceae > Usitatibacter. The sequence goes on from DASPNE010000021.1 coordinate 71,398, forward strand.
GGCTCGGCCGTAAAACGTCGTATCACGCCCTGCACCTGCGCCGCGTCGGGCAGCAGCTTCGACATCATGTTGCGGCGCCAGCCTTCCCCGGTCGGCAGGTGCGGCGAGCGCTTGGTGTGCAGCTTGCACACGAGGTCGATGTTTTCCAGGTCGGCCACCTCGATCCACTGCATGAACGGCAGGACATCGCGGCCGCGGTTGGGCACGCGCCGCACCAGCGATCGCGGGAACTCCGCGCGCACCGTGTCGACGATGGCGCCAGCGGTCGAGGCGACCGAAACGTAGAGCCGGTCCAGCCGCGGGATGCGGCGCAGATGCTCCGCCATCTCGGGCCACAGGTCTTCGTAGAAGAGATGGACGATGGCCGCGACGCGCAATTCGCGCGTGGGCGCCGCGCCTCCACTCGACAGCCGGCGAATGCGCAGGTCGGTGCACAGGAAATCGCCGGCGGACTCGCAGGGCTGCACGCGCACGCCGCGAAGCGCGCCGCGCAGCTTCACGAGCGCCGCGTGGCGCAGCGGCGCGGCATCGTCGCGCCGCAGGCCCACGATCTCCTCGGAGCCATCGGCGTGCTCGAGCGTGAGCCGCGGCTTGCCGCGCGCGCTGACGGCGAGCAGGTCGAGCTCGAACCGGTACACGCCGGCTTCCAGCGGCGGCACGTCGCCTGCGACCAGCTGTGCCGACGCGGACCTGGCATGCCACAAGTGGGTGTCGAGCATTGCGCCCGTGCGCTGCGCGTCGGCCCCCGGCGACAGCGGGCAGATGGCCCAGACGCGGCTGCCGGCTTCCACGGGCATGCGCACCCTCAGCGGCGCGTCGGGAACACGCGGCGCATCGTCGCGGCGACCGCACCGGCGATGCGCGGGTGACGCGCGAAGTAATCGTCGACTCGCGACACCAGCCGATGGCCGCGCAGCGCGAGCACGCCCTCCAGCTCGGCGCGGCGCGACTCCGCCATTGCCAGGGCGGCCTCGAGCGCGGTCACGCGCTCCGCGGCGCGGCGCGCCGCCTCGCGCTGCCGCTCCAGCTCGCGCAGGCAGTCGAGCATCCGCAGCCGCGCGATTTCGAACGCGAGCGCCGTCGGATCTCCCTCGGTCGCCGCCTTCATGCGCCGGTGGGACTACGGGAGCATTGCGATCCCGTCAAGACCACGTTGTCCAATCCCTGAACCCCCTCATCTGGTCGAGCCATGCTGCACCATCGCCCCCGCAACCCGTCTTCCTCCAGCCGCGCTGCGTCGCCGGAAATCGTCCTCCCCTGCTATCGGGGCTGGACCGTCGAATTCGTCGGCCGCCGCGAGCGCCGCCACAGCCACTCCGCGACCACCTGGCCGAACGACCGGCGCCGCCAGTCGCAGCGCTGACGCGCTGAGCGCGGCCGGCGGCCGCCCCCGTCGCCGCCGACTATAATCGCAGCTTTTCGCCGCGAGGCACGCGCACGGGTGAAAGTGTCCGTCGCATTGCTCACGAAGGACGGGGGGCCGGGGTTGCGGGAATGCGTTCGCGCGGTGCGCGGACAGCGCCTGGACCACGACTTCGAGATCCTCGCGATCGACTCCGGTTCGCGCGACGGGTCGGCGCAATTCCTGCGCGCCGAGCCCGGCGTGTCGCTGGTCCCCATCGATCCCCTCGCGTTCCAGCACGGGCGCACGCGCAACGAAGCGATGCGGCGCACGCGCGGCGAGCTCGTCGCCTTCCTCACGCAGGACGCGGTTCCCGCGCACGATCGCTGGCTCGCGGGCTTCGTCGCCTTCATGGATGCGCATCCCGAGGTGGCGGGCGCCTTCGGCCACCAGGAGCCGCATGCCGGCGCCGACCCGCTCGAGGCGTGGGAGGTGGCGCATCACTTCGGCTCGTTCGCCGCCGGGCCCGAGGTGTTCTCGCCGCTGGACGAGCACGCGCCGCCCGAAGCGCGGTTGCGCAACCACTTCTTCTCCAACGTGAACTCGTGCATCCGGCGCCGCGCGTGGGAGCGCGTGCCCTTCCGCGAGGTGCCCTTCGGCGAGGACCAGTTGTGGGCGAGCGACGCGCAGGCGGCCGGTTTCGCCACCGGCTTCTGCCGCGCCGCCACGGTGTTCCACTCGCACGACTATGGCCCCGCCACGCTCGCGCGGCGGCGCTACGACGAGGCGCGCTTCATGCGCCGCGAGCTGGGCGTGGGCGTGATCGCGTCGTGGCCCGAGGCCGTGCGCATCGCGCGCGCGCACACGTCGTACTTCGAGGGGCGCCTCGCGCAGGCGCGGCCGGGCAGGCCGGTGGCCAACTGGGCGCGCGCGCGTGCCCGCGCCTGGGCCTCGGCGCTCGGCAACTGGGCCGGCACGCGGCTCGCGCATCGCGATGGCCTCGCCCACCGCCTGCTATCGCTCACCGAGCGGGGCAGGGCCGCCCCGTGAGCTTCCTTGCGCTCCGCCGCTGGGCCGACGAGCGCCGCGCGGCGACGCGCCGCGTCGTCTTCTGCACCATCGCCACGCCCGACTACCTGTCGTGGGCGCTGTCGCTCTTCGACTCGGTGCGCCGCCACCATCCGCGCGCGACCCTGCTGCTGCTCGCCGTGGGCAGGAACGCCGACGATCGCGCGGTGCCAAGGCTCGATGGCGTCGAGGTGATCTGGACGCGGCACCTCGTCGACGCCGCCAGCGAGGCGGCGCTGCGGCGGCGCTACACGATGTCCGAGCTCTGCTTCTCGCTCAAGCCGCGGCTGCTGCGCTACGCGCTCGAGCACTTCGGCGACCGCGCCATCTACCTGGACTCGGACATCTACGTCTGCAACCCGCTCACCGAGGCGCTGCTCGCGCTCGAGTCGGCGAGCGCGGCGATCACGCCGCACCTCGACCGCGCGATCCCGATGGACGGCAAGCTGCCTTCGGATCTCACCATCCTGCGCGCCGGAACCTTCAACCTGGGCTTCGTCGCCGTCGCGGCGGACGCGCACGCGCGCGCCTTCCTCGACTGGTGGGACGAGCGCGTGGTCCGCTGGGGCTTCGTCGCGCCCGAAGCCGGCTACCTCGGCGACCAGAAGTGGATCGACCTCGTGCCGTCGCTGTTCCCGGCTGTGGCGGTGCTGCGCGACCCGGGCAGCAACCTGGGCTACTGGAACCTGCACTCGCGCCGCGTGGCGCGCAAGCCCTCGGGCCGCTGGCTCGCGAACCGCGCGCCGCTCGCCTTCGTCCACCTGAGCGGCTTCGACCCGCGGCATCCCGCGCGCCTGTCGCGCTTCGAGAACCGTTTCGATCCCGGCGACAACCCGGAGGTGCTCGAGCTCGCGCGCGAGTTCGCGGCGCACTTCGAGAAGGCGGGCGCCCGCGCCTCGCGGGTGGAATGGCAGTCCACGGGCGAAAGCGCCGCGCCCGCCGCGGGCAGCGCGAGCCACGCCGAGAACGCGCTTGTCCTCGAGGCCTACCGCGCGCGCATCGGGCCCAGCTTCGCCGGCGGCATCCTCGGCACCGGGGAGGAAGCCGTCATGCGCGTGACGGTCGGCAACGATTCGCCGCACCCCTGGCCGGTGGCGCGCGCGCCCGGGGGCGGTGGCGGCATCGCGCTCACGTGGCACCTGCTCGACGAGCGCGGCGCGCCGCTCGTGTTCGACAACGCGCGCTTCTTCCTGCCGCGCGACCTGCAGCCCGGCGAGTCGGTCGACGTGCCCGTCGGCATCCGCGTGCCGCTGCGCCCCGGGCTCTACTTCATCGAGTTCGACCTGGTCCACGAGGGGCACGCCTGGTTCGCCGACCATGGCAGCCCGAAGCCGCGCGTCGAGCTGCTCGTCGATGCGTTCCGCGTCGAGCCCGTGCCGCAGGCGCGCGAATGAGGGTCGCGATCGCCTCGGTGCAGGTGCCCTACCTCGCCGGCGGGGCCGAGGCGTTGGCCGAGGGGCTGCGCACGGCCGTGGCCGCGCGCGGGCACCCGGTGGAGCTGGTGACGCTGCCGTTCCGCTTCTTCCCACCGGCCGAAGTCGAGCGCTCGATGCGCGTGTGGGCGGAGGAGGACTTCACGCGGCTCAACCTGTACGAGCCCGATCGCGTCATCTGCCTCAAGTTTCCCGCCTACGGGATGCGGCACCCGTCCAAGTCGCTGTGGCTGTGCCACCAGCACCGCTCGGCGTACGAGCTCTTCGACGCCGCCGGCGCGGCGCCCGAGGAGCACGCGTTGCGCGAGCGCGTGCACGCGTTCGACCGCGAGCACCTCGCGGCTTTCGCCCCGCGCTGCACGATCTCGAGGCGCGTGAGCGAGCGGCTGGCGCGCGCGAGCGGCCTCGCTTCCGAGCCGCTCTACCATCCGCCGCCCGCCGCGGGCCTGCACTACGCGGCGAGCCCGCAGCCCTTCGTGTTCTTCCCGAGCCGCATCGAGCACGCCAAGCGGCAGGAGCTGGTGCTGCGCGCGATGAAGGAGGTGCGCGCGCCGGGATTCGCCGTATTCGCGGGGGAGGGCGGCCAGCTCGGGCCGCTGCGCGAGCTCGCGGCGACGCTGGGCCTCGAGCAGCGCGTGCGCTTCGTGGGCCGCGTGGGCCGCGACGAGATGCTGGCGCTGTACGCCAGCGCCGCGGCCGTGTGCTTCACCCCGCTCGACGAGGATTACGGCTACGTCACCCTGGAAGCGATGCTCTCCTCGAAGCCGGTGATCACGTGCAGCGACTCCGGCGGCCCGCTCGAGTTCGTGGTCGACGGCGAGACCGGGCACGTGGTGGCGCCCCAGCCCGCCGCCGTCGCCGCTGCCATCGATGCGGTCCTTTCGCAGCCGCACAAGGCCGCGCTCCTGGGACGCGCGGGACGCGCCCATTACACGCGGCTGGTGCCGGACTGGGACGTCGTGGTGGCGAAGCTGCTCGGCGAATAGCGCGCCGGGCGACGCCCGCAAGGTAAAATGGCGGTTTCCCGCCGTTCCGTCCCGCCGCCGTGCCCGCCGCCACTCCCGACATCGACCGCATCCTCGAGGCGATCCGCGCCGAGGCGCGCGCGCGTGGGTCGAAGGGCGCGGTGGGCAGCTTCTCCTCCGAGGCGGGCGCCGCGACCGTGCACCTCGCGAGCCATGGCCTTCCCGGGCTCGACCTGCGGCACGCGGCCGACTTCCTCGCCCTGCCGCTCGACGCCTTCCTCGGCGCCGCCTACCGCCAGCTGCTCGGGCGCGAGCCCGATTCCGGCGGCGCCGCGCACTACCAGCGCGCGCTGTTGCGCGGCGCGCTCACGCGCATCGAGGTCCTCGGCCGGCTCGCCTTCTCCGGCGAGGGCCGCCGCCGCGCACGCCCGGTGCCGGGCCTCGCGCTCGCGTTCCTGCTCGCGACCGGTTACCGCGTGCCGGTCGCCGGGCCGCTCGCCGCGCTCGCCGCGCGCCTCCTGCGCCTGCCGGCGCACCTGCAGGATCGATCCACGCTGGAAGCCGCCGCGCTCGCATCCGGCAGCTGGATGAAGCGCTAGGTCGCCGGCCCGATGGCCCGCCGTCGATGAAGATCGCGATCGTCGCCCCCTGCCCGATTCCCTACATGGTGGGCGGGGCGGAGAAGCTGTGGTGGGGCCTCGCGCAGCACTTCAACGAGCGCACCGCGCACCAGGCCGAGATCATCAAGCTGCCCTCGCCCGAGGGCGACCTGCGCGCGCTGATGCGAAGCTACGAGTCGTTCGCCGCGCTCGACCTCGCCGCCTTCGATCTCGTGGTCTCGGGCAAGTACCCGGCGTGGATGGTGTCGCACCCGCGCCACGTCTGCTACATGCTGCACCGCTTGCGCGGGCTCTACGACTGCTACCCCGGCGGCCCCGGCGTGCCTTCGGAAGCCGCGCGCCACCCGCCGGTGGCCGCGCTGCGCGAGTTCATGCGGCGCTATCGCGGCGCGCGCTCGGCCCTGGCGGAGCTCTTCGGGCGCTGGAACGAGATCGCCGCGGAGGCTGCGCTGCCGCCGGGCGTGCTCGACTTTCCCGGGCCGCTCGCGCGCGAGCTGGTCCACTGGCTGGACGACATCGCGCTCGCGCCCGGCGCCATCTCGCGTTATGCGGCCATCTCGCACACGCTGGTCGAACGCGAGGGTTATTTCCCGCCGGGTGTCGAGGTCGCGGTGGCGCACCCGCCGCCGCATCGCGTGCGCGCCCCCGGGGAGCGCTACGAACACTTCTACACGGTGAGCCGCCTGGATGGGCCGAAGCGCGTGGCGCTCGTGGTCGAGGCGATGCGCATGGTGAAGACCGACCTGCCGCTCTTCGTCGGCGGGACCGGCCCCGAGGAGGCGCGCCTGCGGGAGATCGCGCGCGGCGACCCGCGCATCCGCTTCGTCGGCTTCGAGAGCGACGCCGAGGTGGACGAGCGCTATCGCAACGCGCTCGCGGTGCCCTTCGTGCCGTGGCAGGAAGACTACGGCTTCATCACCGTGGAAGCGATGCAGTGCGGCAAGCCGGTGATCACCACGCGCGACTCGGGCGGCCCGCGCGAGCTGGTCGAGGACGGCGTGAACGGCCTGGTCTGCGGCGACGATGCCGCGAGCCTCGCGGCCGCGATGCAGAAGCTCGCCGACGACCGCGAGCTCGCGCAGCGCCTCGGCCGCAACGGCATCCAGCGCGCCGCGCGCGTCACGTGGGAGGCGGTGGCAGAGGCCCTGCTGGCGAAGCCGGCCGCGGTGGGGGCCCATGCGTCCGCGTCCTCCGGGCCGAAGCGCAAGCTCGTGGTCGCCAGCACCTTCGGCATCCATCCCCCGCGGCACGGCGGCCAGATGCGCACGCTGCACCTCTTCCGCGCGCTCGCGCCCGAATTCGAGACCGTGGTGGTGAGCCTCGGCCGCGCGAGCGAGCCGCCGTTCGCGGGCGAGATCGCCCCGGGCGTGCGCGAGGTGCGTGTGCCGGTGAGCGAGGCGCACGAGCGCGAGGAGCGCAAGGTCGCCGAGAAGATGGGCACGCCGGTCACCGACGTGGTCATGCCGCGGCTGCACGCGCTCACGCCCGCGATCGCCGAGACCCTGGCGCGCGAGGCGCGCGACGCGACCGCCGTGGTCGCATCGCATCCCTACCTGTACCCGGTGCTGCGCGGCCTCGGCCGGCCGGTGTGGTACGAGGCGCAGGACTTCGAGCTGCACATGAAGACCGCGCTCTTCGAGAAGCTCGAGGGCGGCGCGGAGCTGATCGCCGCGGTGCGCGAGGCCGAGGGGGCGTGCGCCCGCGGGGCCGAGGTGATCCTGTGCGCTTCGCCCGACGACGCGCAGGAGCTGGTCGACGTCTACGGCGTCGAGCGTGGCCGCATCCTCGACACGCCCAACGGCACCGACGCGCTTCGCGTGCCGTTCACGGCCCCGCACGAGCGCGCAGCGCTGAAGGCGCGCATGGGCGTGGGGCAGAGCCCGCTCGCCTTCTTCATGGGCAGCGGCCACTGGCCCAACATCGAGGCGGTGAAGCGCATCTTCGAGTTCGCCCTCGCCCTGCCCGAGGTCGCCTTCGTGGTGATGGGCAGCGTCTGCTACGCCTTCGACCCGCGGCTCAAGCCGGGCAACGTGCTCTTCGTGGGCGAGGTCGACGAGGTCACGCGCAACCTGTGCCTGCAGGCGTGCGACGTCGCGCTCAACCCGATGGAGCATGGCTCGGGCACCAACCTCAAGATGCTCGACTACTTCGCCGCCGGCCTGCCGGTGATCACGACCGCGCGCGGCTCGAGGGGGTTGCGGCTGTCGGGCGAGCGCGAATGCCTGGTGCGCGAGGTGGACGAATTCCCCGCCGCGATCTCGGGCCTGCTCGACTCCGGCGCGGAAGCGGCCGCCGAACGCGCGCGTGTCGCGCGCGCGCTGGTCGACGAGCACTTCGACTGGCAGGCGATCGGCGAGCGCATCAAGCCGCGGCTGCTCGAGCTGGCCGATGGCGCGCCCAGGTCCGTGGTGAAGGCGGCATGAAGCGCGGGCCGGGATTCGGCGTCGCTGCCGCGGCGGTCGCGGCGTGGGGCGCGGCGCTCGCCTACAGCACGCTCGCCGGGCGCGTCATGTACGGCGACGGCGCCTGGTACGTGCTGGTCCACCTGATCACGCCGCACCGCTTCAACGACTACGACTTCCAGCGCTCCTTCGCGAGCTTCGTCTCGCAGGCGCCGATGCTGTTCGGGCAGCGCGCGGGGCTCGAGAGCGCCTCGGCGTACGTGATGCTGTATTCGTTCGGCGCGCTGGTGATCCCGGCGATGCTGATGATGGCGGCGCTGGTGCTCGCGCGGCGCCAGCCGGTGCTGTTCGCCGCGAACGTGGTCGGCATCGCGATCTATGGCTTCGGCACCAACTTCATCAACACCGAGGCGAACCTGCTCTTCGGGCTGGTGTGGCTCGCGGCCACGATCCTCGCGCTCGACCGCCCGGCGCCGCTGCTGCGCGGCTTCGTCCTGCCGGTGGTGTCCTTCGGGCTGCTGCGCACCTACGAAGGCATGCTGCTCGTGGGCCCGTTCCTCGCGTTGTGGGCGGCGATCGCCTCCACGCGCGCCGCCGACGTGGGCGAGCGCCTCGGCCTGCTGGTCGCGGCGTTCCTGTTCGCGCTGGGCGCCGTGATCGGGCTGGGCGGCTTCCTCTCGCCGCGCGACGCGAGCAACGCCTCGAGCTTCCTCGGCAGCGCGCTGCGCTACCTCGGCCACCCGCACGCCTTCCTCATGGCCTCGGCGTTCTTCGCGCTGGCGGCCGTGGTCGTCCGCGGCGGCGCGCGCATCGGCTGCGCGGTCGTGAGCGCGCTGCTCGGGGCGGCTTTCGTTGCGGGCATCGCGCGCCTTTCGGGCTTCTACGGCTTCGACGTGTACTACCACAACCGCTCCTTCATGGTGCTCGCGCTGCCGCTGCTGGTCGCCGCGCTGCTGGCCGCGTGGTACCTGCGCCCGCACTGGCTCGCCATGCGCGGCGCGGGCGAGGGTTACGCGGTGCTGCTCGTGCCCATCTTCTTCGCCGTGTCGGGCGACATGCTCGGCACGCACCGCTGGGCCCGCTATGTCGACGCGTTCTGCCAAGTGCTCGAGCGCCCCGGCACGCCGCACGAGCGCATCCAGGCGCTCAAGTCGGCCGACGTGCGCACCGCGTGGCCGTGGACGCACCCGACGATGAGCCTGCTGCTGCGCGATCGCGGCAGCGGCGCGATGGTGGTGAACGACCCCGGCAGCTTCGGCTGGGAGCCGTTCGACCCGAACCGCGCGCCCACGATCGACTACCGCGGCTTCTGCCAGGCGCCGCCCTTCGCGCCGGCCAAGGCCGACTCGTTCGAGCGTCCCATCGTCTTCAGCGGGGCGCGGTTCCCGTCGTACGTGGCGAAGGTCGAGGGGCTCGCGCGGCCCGAGTCGTGGGGCACGTGGAGCGAGGGCCCGACGGTGAAGTTCGAATTCGCCACGCCGCTGCCGGAATCGTTCGACCTCGCCGTGCGCGTCGGCACCGCGTATGGCGCCAACCGAGGTGCCCCCATCGAGGTGCGCGCGGGCGCGGCCCGGCAGGCCTTCGTGGTCGATCGCGACGGGTACGAGACCACGTTACAATTCAGGGAGGCGGGCAAGGCGACGGCGTTGACGTTCGTGATCCCCAAGCCGCAATCGCCCCTGGAGCTCGGCGCGGGCAACGACCCGCGCAAGCTCGGCATCGGCTTCGTCTCCCTGCGGGTGATCCCGCGCTAGCGACTCCCCCATCGAACCCCATGGTCCCCCCGCCGAGCGGCGCGGGAGGCCGCGAAACAACCCCACGCGAGGAATCGGCAACTCCATGACGTCGGCTCAAGAGATCACCTCCTGCGAGGTCTGCGGGCGCGAAACCCTGCAGCCGGTCCTCGACCTCGGGTTGCATCCCCTGTGCGACGACCTGGTGCCGCTGGGCGACCCGCGGGTGTGCAAGGAATACCCGATCGAGATCCTCTACTGCCCCGATTGCACCACCGCGCACCAGCGCTTCCAGGTGCCCAAGCGCGAGCTCTTCCCGGGCAACTACCACTACCGCGCGCGCTTCACCGCCGACGTGCTGAAGGGCATGTCGGCCCTGGTCGATTCGGTCGAGAGCCGCCTGGGCTCGCTGCAGGGCAAGCTCGTGCTCGACGTGGGCTGCAACGACGGCAGCCTGCTCGGCTTCTTCAAGGCGAAGGGCGCGCGCACCGTCGGCATCGAGCCCACCGACGCGCACCTTGACGCGCGCGCGGCGGGCCACGACGTGGTCGGCGATTTCTTCACCCCGCAGACGGCCCGCGCGGTGCGCGCGAAGCACGGGCGTCCCGACGTCATCACGTTCACCAACGTGTTCGCGCACATCGAGAACCTGCCCGAGGTGCTCGAAGGCTTGCGCGAGCTGATGGCACCGCACACGATGCTGGTGATCGAGAACCACTACCTCGGCGCCGTGCTCGAGCGCAACCAGTTCGACACCTTCTACCACGAGCACCCGCGCTCCTACAGCCTCACCTCGCTCGCGCGCATCGCCCGCAGCCTCGACGCCAGGCTCACCGGCGTCGAGTTCCCCTCGCGTTATGGCGGCAACATCCGCGTGTTCATGAACGGGCCCGGCGGCACCGAGGGCGACGCCGCGTTGCGCGACGTCGAGCGCAAGGAGAAGTCCTTCGGCGACGAGTTCGGCCGCATGCGCTCCGACATCGAGCGCTGGAAGTCGGCCACGAAGGCGCGGCTCGCCGCGCTCGCGCGCGAGCACGGCCCGCTGCCCGCCAAGGCGTTTCCCGGCCGCGCGGCGATCCTGGTGAAGCTGCTCGACTTGGACGAATCGGTGATCTCGGCGGTGTACGAGAAGCCGGGCTCGCTCAAGATCGGCCACTACCTCCCGGGCACGCGCATCCCGATCCGCTCCGACGACGACTTCGCGGCGATCCGCGACAAGTCCCCGGTGCTGGTGAACTTCGCCTGGCACATCGCCACCGAGATCCGGGACTACCTGCGCAAGGCGGGTTTCCGCGGCGAGATCGTGGACATCGTCGACCCGCGGGACTTCGAAGCGCGCACCTGAGATGTTCGCCATCGTCGGCTCGGGATTCGGCCTCTACGGCTACCTCCCGGCGGTGGCGCAGGGCTCGGACGAAGGCGTGCTGCTGCCTGAGGCCTACCGCGAGAAGGTGCGCGCGCGCCGCGAGCTCGATCCATGGCTCGGGCGCATCCGCTGGGTCGCCGACGAGCGCGCGGCCCTCGCGGCCGCGTCCACGGTCATCGTGGCCACGCCTCCCGCCCGCCAGGTCGAGACCGTGCGGGCGGCGCTCGCGCAGCCGGGCGTGCTGCGCCTGGTGCTGGAGAAGCCCGTCGCCCCCGATCCGCTGGAAGCCGACAGGCTGCTCGACGAGATAGAGCGCAGCGGCCGGCGCTACCGCGTGGGTTATACCTTCCTGCAGACCGAGTGGGGCGCGCGCCTCGCGTGGCCGCGGGGCGTCGGGACCGTCGACATCACGTGGACCTTCATGGCGCACCACTTCGCGCACGGCCGGCGCAACTGGAAGCGCACGCACGCGACCGGCGGCGGCGCGATGCGCTTCTTCGGCATCCACTTCTTCGGCCTGCTCGCGCGCGCGGGCTACGAGAGCGTGCGCAGCTCGCGCCTCGAGGAAGGCGACCCCGGCGAGCCCGAGCGTTGGGAAGCGGTCTTCGCGGGTGCCGGCCTGCCGCAATGCCGCCTGCGGGTCGACAGCCGCAATCCGCGCAGCGTGTTCCGGATCGAGGGCGTCGAGCCCATCGTGGACCTCGAGTACCCCTACTCGGTCGAACCCGCGGCCGCGGAGCAGGACCGGCGAGTGGGCGTGCTGCGCCGCTTCCTCGCCTCCTTCGACGAGCCCGATGCGGAGCACGCCGCGCTGTGCCGGCGCGCCAACGTGCTCTGGCGCGAGGCCGAGGCCGCCGCGGCGCGATGAGGATCGGCGCGCAATTCGTGCGGTTCCTGTTCGTGGGCGCGCTCAACACCGTGTTCGGCTACGGCGTCTACGCCGCCGCGGTGCTCCTCGGCTGGGGCGCCACCGTGGGCCTCGTGCTCGCCTACGTGATCGGCGTGCCGTTCAACTACTTCACCACCGGCCGGCTGGTGTTCGGCCGCGCGCGCGGATCCTTCCTGCGCTTCGTCGCCGCCTACGTAGTGATCTACGCGTTCAACGCGGCGCTGCTCGCCGGAGCGCAGGCGCTGGGCGCCGGGCCGCTGCTGGCGCAGGCCGCGTGCCTGCCGGTCGTTGCGGTATTCTCCTTCCTCCTTTTCAAGCTGCACGTGTTCCGGAACACGGCCGCCGGCATCGAGGAGCCCCGGTGAAGACCATCAGCATCGTCACGCCCTGCTTCAACGAAGAACAAAGCATCCGCGAGTGCTACGACACGGTTAAGCGAATCTTCGACGCGGAGCTGCCCGGCTACAGGCGCGAGCACATCTTCTGCGACAACGCTTCCTCCGACCGCACGGTCGACATCCTGCGCGACATCGCCGCGGCCGACCCGGCGGTAAAGGTGATCGTCAACGCGCGCAACTTCGGCATCCTCAGGAACAACTACAACGGCGTCATGGCGGCGACCGGTGACGCGGTCGTGCTCTTCATGCCCGTGGACCTGCAGGACCCGCCCGAGCTCATCCCCACCTTCGTGAAGCATTGGGAAGCTGGTGCGCACATCGTGTACGGCATCCGGGCTCGGCGCGAAGAACCCTTCGTCATGCGCAACGTGCGCATGGCGTATTACCAGCTCCTGAGCCGCATTTCCTACGTCGACTACCCCCCTAACGTGGGGGATTACCAGCTCGTGGACCGGCGCGTGATCGAGGGCATGAAGAGCATCGACGACGCGCAGCCCTTCATGCGCATGATGCCGTTCGAGGTCGGCTTCCAGGCGATCGGCGTGCCCTACACCTGGCGCGCGCGCAAGCAAGGTGTCTCCAGGAACCGGCTGCTGCACATGATCGACCAGGGCCTGAACGGCATCATCAGCTTCAGCCACGCGCCAGTGCGGCTGGCGCTCTGGACCGGCGTGCTGATCTCGATGCTGAGCTTCCTCTACACGCTGGGCGTCTTGCTGGCGGTGACTTTCGGCTGGACCAAGGCCGAGCCTGGCATCCCCACCGTGATCCTCGCCGTGTTTTTCTTCGGCGGCGTGCAGCTGCTCTTCCTCGGCCTCATCGGCGAATACATCCTCGCGATCTTCAACCAGGTGCGCCGCAAGCCGATCGTCTTCGAGCGCGAGCGCATCAATTTCGACAAGCCTAGCTGAAGCACCCCGCGCCGATCACCGCCTGCACGCGCGCGCCGAACTCCGCGCTGTTCAGGAATCCGAAGTAACGCACGTCGTTCCTGAAGCGCGCTCCGGTGTTCAGCTCGTTGATCCAGAAGTTCACCCCGCCGATGTCGCCGCCCCTCCTGAGGAAGGAGTAGTACATGTCCGTCACGAACTGGGTGTTGGTGCGGCCGCGGTTGTCGTACTCGGGGTTGAACATGAACGCCGCCGAGATCTGGTCCACCTTGCTGAAGACCGGACCTGCGCCCTGGCACTGCGCGGCGCGGATCTCGCCCAGCCAGAAGTTGAACGAGGCGGTATCCGGAAGCCGGTTCAACAGCCCACGGAAGAAGTCCACCACCAAATCCACCTCGGGCCGCGCGGCGGTGTTGCCGAAGATGCCCTGCGTGAAGGTGCGGAACTCGGTCGAGAACATGAACGAGAAGAGCACCACTTCTCGCGGCAGTCCCGCCTGGATCTGGCTCACCCAGAAGCCCAGGCCGCCCGCATCGGGCGCGCG
>DASPNE010000022.1:0-238753 GCA_035626705.1 Usitatibacter sp.
TCCATGTGTTCGGCGGCGAGGTTCATCTTGCCGGTGAGGTCGGAGATGACGTCCATCTCCTTGCCCTCGAGGAACTGCGCCGCGTGGTCGACGTCGCGGTTGTAGTCCTCGGCGGTGACGAGCCCCACGCACGGGCCCGAGCAGCGGCGGATCTGGTGCAGCAGGCACGGGCGCGAGCGGTGCGCGAACACCGTGTCGTCGCAGGTGCGCAGCCTGAAGACGCGCTGCAGGTGGCCGATGGTCTCGCGGATCGACCATGCGCTGGGGTACGGCCCGAAGTAGCGGTTGCCCTTGGTATGCGCGCCGCGATAGAAACGGATCTGGGGGTACGCATGGCCCGTGATGAGGATGTAGCCGTAGCTCTTGTCGTCGCGGAAGAGGACGTTGTAGCGGGGGCTGAGGCTCTTGATGAGGTTGTTCTCGAGCAGCAGCGCCTCGGCCTCGGTGCGGGTGACGGTCGTTTCTGCGCCGGCTATCTGCGAGACCATCATGGTGGTGCGCGGGCTCGGGTGCGACTTCTGGAAGTACGAGGAGACGCGCTTCCTGAGGTCGCCTGCCTTGCCGACGTAGATCACGTCGCCCGCCGCGTTCCGGAAGCGGTAGACGCCCGGAAGCGAGGGAAGCGAGGCCAGCAACTCGGCCGGGTCGAAGCTCACACCTACCGCACTCGCGCGAGGTTCTCCGTCGCCGCGAGGTAAGCCGCGTTCGCCTTCAGCGCCTCACCGGAGATGCCACGACCGCGCATCTTGTCCAGCCGCCTGGCGAGCGTGGACGCCACCGGGCGGCGCTCGAGGCCCTCGAGCATCGTGTCCTGCGCGCGCGGGTCGTTGCAGAGCAGCACCATGTCGCAGCCGGCGTTGAGCGCCGCGTTGGCGCGCGCCACCACGCCGCCCGCGGTGCTCGCCCCTTCCATCGAGAGGTCGTCGGAGAAGATCAGGCCGTCGAAGCCCAGCTTCTCTCGCAGGATCTTCTGCAGCCAAATGCGGGAGAAGCCTGCGGGTTTCGCATCCACTTTGGGATAGATCACATGGGCCGGCATGACGCCGCCCATGTGCGAACGGGCAAGGCGCTGGAAAGGCACCAGGTCCGCGGCCTTGATCTGCGCGAGCGGGCGTTCGTCCACGGGCACTTCGAGGTGCGAATCGGCGCGCACGAAGCCGTGGCCGGGGAAATGCTTGCCGACGCTCGCCATGCCCGCTGCCGTGAGGCCGGCTTGCAGCGCTTCGGCGAGGACCGAGATGGTATGCGGATCGGAGTGGAAGGCGCGGTCGCCGATCACGCCGGACTCGCCGTAATCGACGTCGAGCACCGGCGTGAAGCTGAAGTCCACGCCGTGGGCTTGCAGCTCGCTCGCGATGACGAACCCGCAGCCGCGCGCCGCGGCGAGCGCCTGCGCGGGATCGCGATCCCAGAGCTTGCCGAGGGTCCTCATCGGCGGGATCGCCGTGAAGCCGTGCTTGAAGCGCTGCACGCGCCCGCCCTCGTGGTCCACGGCGATCACGAGCTCGGGCGTCCTTAGGGCACGGATCGACTGCGTGAGCTGGATGAGCTGCAGGGGTGCCGCGAAATTGCGCGCGAACAGGATCACGCCGCCCACCTGCGGGTGCTGCAGGCGCTCGATGTCGTCGGGCGAAAGCTCGAGGCCCGCCACGTCCACCATCGCGGGTCCGAGCTTCATGGCGAAGAAACCGGGGATGCAGGACGGGGGACGGAAGACGGGCGGTCGCCCTCGAGCACGACAAAGGCGAACGCCATGCCGGCGTCGTCGGTGAGCGAGATGTGCGCGCCGGTCACACCGATCGAATCGAGGTGGCGCTGCATGTCGGGGCTCGGCAGGACCAGTGGCTTGCCCTTCGGGTCGCGCCCCACGGTGATGGAGTGCCAGGTGAAGGGAGCGTGGATGCCGGTGCCGATCGCCTTGGAGAACGCCTCCTTGGCCGCCCAGCGCTTGGCGAGGTGCCCCGCCCTCACCCGCTCGTTCACGCGCGCGAACCGCGCGCGCTCGGCGGGCGTGAGCACGCGGTTCACGAAGCGCTCGCCGTGGCGATCCAGCACGCCCTGGATGCGCTCGATCGACACGATGTCGGTGCCGACGCCCACGATCATCTCCCGGCCGCCGCGAGCGTCATCAACGCCTTCATCTCCCGCACCGCCTCGCGCAGGCCCACGAAGATCGCGCGGCTCACGATGGCGTGGCCGATATGCAGCTCGCGTACGCCCGGCAGGGCGGCGACTGCCTTCACGTTCGCGTAGTTGAGCGCGTGCCCGGCGTTGAAGCGCATGCCCAGGTCGCGGATCGCCTGCCCCGCGCGAGCGACCTTTTCGAGCTCCGCGGCCACGGGCGCGCCCTCGGGATCGCGGCCCTTCGAGTGGAACACGTTGGCGTAAGGCCCGGTATGGACCTCGCAGACGCGCGCGCCGATCCGTGCCGCCGCCTCGACCTGCGCGAGGTCGGCATCGATGAAGACGCTCACGACGATGCCTTCCCCGGCAAGGCGCCCGACGATCTGCTTGAGCCGCTTTTCGTCGGCCACCACATCGAGCCCGTCCTCGGTCGTGACTTCGGTGCGCCCCTCGGGCACCAGCATCGCCATCTCGGGCCTGATGCCCAGGGCGATCCCGACCATCTCGTCGGTCGCGGCCATCTCGAGGTTGAGCTTCACGTGGGTGAGCTCGCGCATCCGCCGCACGTCCTCGTCCTGGATGTGGCGGCGGTCCTCGCGCAGGTGCAGCGTGATGCCGTCGGCGCCGCCCAGGTGCGCCTCGACCGCGGCCCAGACCGGGTCGGGCTCGTAGGTGCGCCTTGCCTGGCGAACGGTGGCGACGTGGTCGATGTTGACGCCGAGCTCGATCAAGGCTTTTCCGGGCGTTTTGGGTCGTTCGCCATCGTGGTCGATTTTATCGCACCGGCCCGCGCGGCGTATCCTGCATCATCTACACGCGACAGGCACCGCCATGAACATGATGCTTTGGCTCTTCGCTGGGCTCGCCATCGGCTGGCTCGCCTTCGCGCGCTTCAACCTCAATGCGGGATGGGGCCTGTTCCCCTCCCTGTGCATCGGCGCCATCGGCGGGCTGGCCGGCGGCAAGTTCCTCGCACCGCTGTTCATCGAGCCTCCCAAGGATGGCATCGACCTGGCGGCGCTGGTGATCGCCGCGGTCTGCGCCCTCGCGGCTTTGCTCGTCACCAACCTGCTGCACAACACGCTCTCCTGAAAAGGCGCGAGCCTTCAGGGATTTCCGTCCAGCCGCTGCAGGTCCCGCACCATGGTGCGGGTGGAGAGCTCCTGGCCGTTGAGCGAGTGGTTGATGAGCAGGCGCATCAACTGCTTGGCCTGGGCGATGGTGGCGGGATCCTCGAGGCGGCCCTGCTCGAGCTCGAGCAGCGTGAGGCCACTGACCCTGACGGCGTTCGCGGGCGTTGCCGCTTCGTCGGGCGCCGGCACCGGCCCCCTTTCCACCACGTAGTGGTATTCGCGCTCGGCGACGATGGGCGCATGTGTCCCCGCCTCGCGGCCGAGCTCCACCGCATAGCCCAGCTCCTGCAGCAGCCGAAGCTCGAAGCGCCGCAGCGCCGGCTCGATTGCCCCCGCCTTGTCGCGCGAGATCGCGCGTAGCGCCCCGATGGCGTCGTCGTACGCCTCGAAGAGCCCCTCGTGGGGATCTTCGCGCGTGGTGAGCTTGAGCAGGAGCTCGTTCAGATAGAAGGCAGACAGCAGGCTCTGGCCGCCCAATGGGGTCGCGGGCGAAGCGGGCTCGGCGGTCTTGAGCGTCTTCAGCTCCGCGCGCCCGAACCAGTCGAGCACCAGCGGCTGGAACGGGATGAGCACGCTTCGGCTTGCCGAGCGCGGGCGCCTCGCGCCCTTGGCGACGAGGCCCAGGCGCCCGTGTTTCTCCGTCCACACCTGCAGGATCAGGCTGGTCTCGCGGTATGGGTAGCTGTGGAGGACGTAGCCTCGGTCCATGGGGACGGGCCCCGGTTCAGGCCGTTGTCCGGCTTGGGGCCTGTCCCCGGCCGCTCACCGGTAGCCCAGCTGCCGCAGCGCGGCCTCGGAATCCGCCCAGCCGCTCTTCACCTTCACGTGGGTCTCGAGGAATACCTTGCCCCCGAAGAGCGCCTCCATCGCATGCCGCGCCTCGGTGCCGATGCGCTTCAACGTGGCGCCCTTCTCGCCGATGACGATCGCCTTGTGCTGCGCCTTGTCGACGAAGATGGTGCACGCGATGCGCCGCAGGTTGCCCTCCATGACGAAGTTGTCGACGGTCACCGCGATCGAATAAGGCAGCTCGTCGCCCAGCAGCCGGAAGATGCGCTCGCGCACCAGCTCCGCGGCGAGGAAGCGCTCGGGACGGTCGGTGATCTCGTCCGCCTCGTAATTCGCCTCGCCTTCGGGCAGGTGCTTGCGGATCTCGTCGAGCAACGCGCCCACCTGCTTGCCCTTCTCCGCGCTGATCGGCACGAACGCGGCGAAGTCGCGCTTGGCCACCGCCGCCTGGAGCGCCTCGGCCACGCGCGACTTGTCGGCGATGCGGTCGACCTTGTTGAGCGCGAGGATCACCGGGGCCTTTTCGGGCAGGAGCTTGAGGACGGGATCGTCGCGCTCGTCCCACCCCGCGGCATCGATCACCAGCACCACCACGTCCACCTCGGTGGCGACCTGGCCCACGGTGCGGTTCATCTCGCGGTTGAGCGCATTCTTGTGCTGCGTCTGGTAGCCGGGCGTGTCGACGAACACGAACTGCGCAGCCTCGTCGGTGAAGATCCCCTGGATGCGATGGCGCGTGGTCTGCGCCTTGCGCGAGGTGATGGCCACGTGCGCGCCGACGATCCTGTTGAGCAGCGTGGACTTGCCGACGTTGGGACGGCCCACGATCGCGACCGTGCCGGAGCGGAACCGAGGGGATCCTCCCGGAGGGGACCGTCCCGGAATTTGCCGGCGCGGCTCTGCCGGCAAAACCGGGACCGTCCCCGGTCTGCGTTTCCCCTTTCGCGCGCCGCCCTGTGTCATGCCTTCTTCCTCGTGGCCTTCTCCACCAGCTTCAACACTTCATCCGCCGCCGCCTGCTCCGCCGCGCGGCGGCTGGCGCCGCGCCCGCTCGCCGCGAGCCCCAGGTCGTCGACGCGGCATTCGACCGTGAAGGTCTGGTCGTGCGCCTCGCCCTCGGTGCGCTGCACGGCGTAGCGCGGCAGCTGCAGCCGGCGCGCCTGGAGGTGCTCCTGCAACGCGGTCTTCGGATCCTTGCCGACGGGCAGCCCGTCACCTTCCTGCAGCCGCTCGCCCAGCAGGCGCTCGACCACGCCGCGCGCCGCATCGAAACCGGCGTCGATGTAGACGGCGCCGAGCAGGGCCTCGACAGCGTCGGCGAGGATCGAGGGACGGCGGAAGCCTCCACTCTTGAGCTCGCCTTCGCCGAGCCGCAGCCGCTCGCCGAGCGCCAACGAGGCTGCGACCTTGGAAAGCGAAGCCTGGTTCACGAGCGCCGCGCGCAGGCGCGAAAGGTCGCCCTCGGGAAGGTTGGGGAAGCGCTCGTAGAGGAGGGTGGCGACGGCGCAATTGAGCAGGCCATCGCCGAGGAACTCGAGCCGCTCGTTGTGCGGCGCTCCGAAGCTCCTGTGGGTGAGGGCCTGCGCGGCGAGCTCGGGGCTCGCGAATCGGTGGCCCAGCCTGCGCTCCAGCTCCGCGAGGCCCTCGGGGGCCGCGGCCCCCCGAGCGGGCCTGCGGGTCACTCGCCCGAGCCTGTGGCCGCCGAGAAGTCGAGGCAGGCGCTCACGTTGCCGACCAGCGGCACGCGCACGGACCAGTTGGCGGAGACGACGGCCTCGCCGCCGCTCTTGGTGATCTCGAGGTCCTCGCCGCGGACACTCTTCACGTCCTCGATCGCGTTGAATTTCTCGTAGGCATAGCGGATCTCCTTCACCGTGCCCTTGGTGCCGCCCGAGGATTCCATCGACTTCAGGATCTTCTTCACGCCGTAGTACTCGACATATGCCGGCATGAGCTTGGCCGCCATGACCGCGATGAAGCCGAGCACGGCCAGCGTGATGATCGTGCCGGTGATCGTGATGCCGCGCTGCTTGCGCATGAACCCTCCCCAGTCCGCTACTCGATGCCGTTGCCGATGCGCTTGAAGTCGCCGAAGTTCATCCACACCAGGAACGCGCGACCCTTGATGTGGTCGTCCGGCACGAATCCCCAGTACCGGCTGTCGCTGCTCTGGTCGCGGTTGTCTCCCATCATGAAGTAGTGCCCCGCGGGGACCTTGCAGGCGAAACCGTCGTCATTGTATTCGCAATTCCCACGGTGGGCGAACTGCCGGACCTGCGCGAGATCCACCGGCGGCTGCGCCGGAACGATCATCATCTGGTGCGCCTTCTCTCCCAGCTTCTCGGTGAACGCCGGCAGCCGCAGGTAATTGAGCTCGGCGTCGGTATAGAAGCCCGCCGGCTGCATCGGCACCGCGACGCCGTTGATCGAAAGGCGCTTGCCGCGGTACTCCACATGGTCGCCCGGAGTGCCGACGACGCGCTTGATGTAGTCGACGTTGGGATCGGCCGGATAGCGGAAGACCACCACGTCGCCGCGCTTGATGGGGTTGATGTCCACGACCTTCCGGTTCAGGACCGGAAGCCGGATGCCGTACGTGTACTTGTTCACCAGGATGAAGTCGCCCACCAGGAGCGTGGGCTTCATCGAGCCCGAGGGGATCTTGAACGGCTCGACCCAGAACGAGCGGATGAGGAACACGACCACGATCACCGGGAAAAACGCCCGCGCCATGTCCACCACCACCGGCTCGGGCGTGTCCGAGGTGCGGCGCCTGCGGAAGATGCGCGCATCGACCAGCCAGATGATCCCGGTGATCACCGCCGAGAGCAGCAGCACCGCGGCGAAGTCGGTGAACTTGAGCAGCAGCCCCATGCAGGAGATGAAAAGGACCGGCCACGCGACCTCGAGGATTCCCTTGCGCGTCTCGGAGCGCTCGGCCCCGCCGCGCACGGCGAACCAGTCCCACGCGATGACGACCGCGCTCGCGGCCGCGGCGACCATCGCGATCAGCTCCCAGTCGAGTCCTCCTTGCATGCTTCTCTTTCTTCTTGGCTATTGACTAAGGCAGTGAACCACAGAGGCCACAGGGGCCACAGACAAGGCGACATGTCGTAGGAGATTCGTGATGAAGCGTCCCGGTTCTGACATCAAATGCTTTTCCCGTGGTCCGTGTGGTCTCTGTGGTTGAACGCGTCACTACGCCTTACTTCTCGACTTGCAGGATGGCGAGGAAAGCCTCCTGCGGGATCTCCACGCTGCCCACCTGCTTCATGCGTTTCTTGCCCGCCTTCTGCTTCTCCAGCAGCTTGCGCTTGCGCGTGATGTCGCCGCCGTAGCACTTGGCGAGCACGTTCTTCCTCAGCGCCTTGATGTTCTCGCGCGCGATGATGTCGGCCCCGATGGCCGCCTGCACCGCCACGTCGAACATCTGTCGCGGGATCAGCTGGCGCATGCGCGTGGCGAGGTCGCGCCCGCGGGTGCGCGCGGTCTGGCGGTGCACGATGAGCGACAGCGCGTCGACCTTGTCGCCGTTGATGAGGATGTCCAGGCGCACCAGGTCGCCGCCGCGGAATTCCAGGAACTCGTAGTCGAGGGAAGCGTACCCGCGCGAGGTCGACTTGAGCTTGTCGAAGAAGTCCATCACCACTTCGTTCAGCGGCAGGTCGTAGGTGAGGATCACCTGGCGGCCAACGTACTGCATGTTCACCTGCGCGCCGCGCTTCTCGTTGCACAGCGTCATGACCGATCCCACGTACTCCTGCGGCATGATGATCGTGGCGCGGATGATGGGCTCGCGGATTTCCTCGATGCGCGAAGGATCGGGCAGCTTGGAGGGGTTGTCGATGTCGATCGTCTCGCCGTCGCGGGTCACCACCTGGTACACCACGGTCGGCGCGGTGGTGATGAGCTCCATGTCGTACTCGCGCTCGAGGCGCTCCTGCACGATGTCCATGTGCAGCAGCCCGAGGAAGCCGCAGCGGAAGCCGAAGCCCAGGGCCTGCGAGGTCTCGGGCTCGAAGCGCAGGCTCGAGTCGTTCAGTTGCAGCTTGGTGAGCGCGTCGCGCAGCGCCTCGTACTGGTTGGACTCCACCGGATAGAGGCCGGCGAAGACCTGCGGCTGGATCTCCTTGAACCCGGGCAGGGGCTCGGCCGTCGGGTTGTCGGCGAGCGTCACGGTGTCGCCGACCTTCGCTTCCTTCAGGTCCTTGATGCCCGCGATCATGAAGCCCACGCCGCCGGCCGACAGGCGCTCGCGCGCGACCGACTTCGGCGTGAAGACGCCGACCTGCTCGACCTGGTGCACGGCCCCCGTCGCCATGAGCTTGATGCGGTCCTTGGGCGCGATGGTGCCGTCGATGAGCCTCAGCAGCATCACTACGCCCACGTAGTTGTCGAACCAGGAGTCGATCACCAGCGCCTTGAGCGGCGCCGCCGGGTCGCCCTTGGGCGGCGGGATGCGCGCGATCACCGCCTCGAGGACTTCGTCGATGCCCTCGCCGGTCTTGGCGCTCGTGCGCACCGCGTCGTCCGCGGGGATGCCGATGACGTCCTCGATCTCCTGGATCACCCGCTCGGGCTGTGCCGAGGGCAGGTCGATCTTGTTGAGCACGGGGACAACGTCCACGCCCAGCTCGGTGGCGGTATAGCAATTGGCTACCGTCTGCGCCTCGACGCCCTGCGAAGCATCGACCACGAGCAGCGCCCCCTCGCATGCGGAAAGCGAGCGCGACACCTCGTACGAGAAGTCCACGTGGCCGGGGGTGTCGATGAGGTTCAGCTCGTAGTCGCGGCCGTCGCGCGCGCGATAACGCAGCGCCGCGGTCTGCGCCTTGATGGTGATGCCGCGCTCGCGCTCGAGGTCCATGGAGTCGAGGACCTGCGCGTCCATCTCGCGCGAGGAAAGGCCGCCGGTGCGCTCGATCAGCCGGTCGGCGAGGGTCGACTTGCCATGGTCGATGTGCGCGATGATCGAGAAGTTGCGAATGTGGTCCATCAAATCAAAAGGCCACCCGCGGTGGCCTCTGTGGCTCGGCGCTTCGCGTCGTTGAGCGGCTGCTTCGCGGTCCGCTCCGACGACCGCCCCGATGTCGATTTACTGCAATGCAGCATTTTACTTCATCCGCGCGAGCCGCGCATCCACCGCATCGTGGTCCAGGAAGTAGTGGCACACCTCGCGATCGCCATCGAGCAGCACCGGCACCTTGTCGCCCCACTTCTCCTCGAGCCTCGGGTTGCGGTCGACGTCGATCACCTCGATGTCGAAGGAGTATCGGCCCTGGTACTGCCTCAGCGCCACGAGGAGCTCCTCGCACAGGTGGCAGTACTCCCGGGACAGGACGGTGAGCTTGGGCTTCATGAAGCGGGGACGAGGGACAGGGAATGGGGAATTTGGGAGCGCTTAGCGCGCATCCCGCCGCGGCTACCTTGCGGCGCGCCCCGCCGTCCCTCGTCGGCCCTCTCCTATTCGCCTTCCGGCCGGAACGTGATGAACCGCGTGCCCTGCTCGTCGCGCACCAGCAGCGCCACCGGCTTCTTCACGTCGAGCTTGGCCACGGTCTCGTTGAAGACCTTCACGCTGGTGATGTCCACGTTGTTGATGCGCAGGATCACGTCCCCGGGACCGACGCCCGAGGCCAACGCCGCGCCGTCGGCCGCCTCGACGATCACGCCGTTCTGCACCTTCAGCACCTTCTTCTGCTCCGCAGTGAGCTCGGCCACCGCCACGCCGAGCTTGCCGGGCTTGGTCTCGGCTTTCTTGCCCGCCTTGGAGGCGACCTTCGGCGCTTCCTCGTCCTTGAACTCGGCGATGGTGACGACCACGTCGCGCGGCTTGCCCGAGCGCCAGACGTTCAGGTTCACCTTCGTGCCCGGCCGCAAGGCGCGGATCGTGCGCGACAGGTCCGCCGAGCCCTCGACCGGGCGCCCATCGATCTTCAGGATGACATCGCCCACCTCGAGCCCGCCCTTGGCTGCCGGCGAGCCCTCCTCCACGTTGCCCACCACCGCGCCCTGCGCCTTGCCCAGGCCGAGGCTGTCGGCGAGGTCCTTGGTGACGTTCTGGATGCCCACGCCGATGCGACCGCGCACCACCTTGCCGGTCTTCATCAGCTGGTCGGCCACGTTGAAGGCGTAGTCGATCGGGATCGCGAAGGAGATGCCGGCGAAGCTGCCGGTGCGCGAGAAGATCTGCGAGTTGATTCCGACCACCTCGCCGCGCATGTTGAGCAGCGGGCCGCCGGAGTTGCCCGGGTTCACCGCCACGTCGGTCTGAATGAAGGGCACGGCATCGAGGTTCGGGTCGCCCGAGAGGTTCTCGCGGCTGGTCGCGCTCACGATGCCCGCGGTCACGGTGTTGGCGAAGCCGAAGGGCGAGCCGATGGCGATCACCCATTCGCCCACGCGCAGCTTCTTGGTGTCGCCGATCTTCACGGTGGGCAGGTCGCGCGCGTCCACCTTGATCACGGCCACGTCGCTGCGCGTATCGGCGCCGATCACCTTGGCGGTCATCTCGCGCTTGTCGTTGAAGCGCACCGTGATCTCCTCCGCGTTCTCCACCACGTGTGCGTTGGTCACGATGAAGCCGTCGTTGGACACGATGAAGCCGGAGCCCAGGCCGAAGGGGCGCAGCGGCCCGCGCTCGCCCTTGGGCGCGCCGGGGCCCTGGCCGCGCGGCGTGCCGGGACGTCCGGGCACCTGCCCGTCGGGCATGAAACGGCGGAAGAACTCGAAGAACGGATCGTCCTCGGATAGCCCCGGCACCTGCGGCTGCCCGCGGCCCGCCCGCGTGCGCGTGTTGATGTTGACGACGGCCGGGCCGTACTTCTCGACCAGGTCGGCGAAATCGGGGAGGACCTGCGCGGCGGCACCGGGCGCGATGTTCTGCTTGGGGCCCTGAGGCTGCTGCGCCTGGGCCGCGAGGCCCAACGTGAGGAGTGCGCCGAGAAGGCTGGCCTGGAATCGGGTCATGGAAAATCCTGGTCTTGTTCGAGGGTTTGGACGGACGGGTGGCTATTCTGCCCTTGCGGCGCAGCGCGCACCACGCGGCGCTGTGCCCGTTCGTTACGGACGGCGAGCGACGCTGCGGCCGACCTGTTGGGCCGTGGCGAGCGGAACCTCGCCCAGCACGGTGACGACGTGATCGCCCATGGGATGGACGAAGAAGGCGGTGGTGCCGTCCTCGGAAGCGGCCTCGGCGGAGCGTCCCGGCGCGGCGTTCGGCTCCACGAACACCGAGAGGTTCGCCAGCCCATCGGTGAGGACGATCTGCGACACCGGCTGCGTGCGGCCCGGCAACGTGCGCTTGAGCTCGGTCACCTTGTGGAATCCCGCCGGCACCTGGCCCACGACCCAGCCCGTCTCGGCGCTCTTCACCTCATCGCGCGGCTGGCCGTCGCTCACCCACTGGCGGTTGCGCGCACGGAAGATGGACTTGAGGTCGGTGCGGGCTACCTGGGGGCCGATGCGCAAGTCGGTGAAGCTGTAGTTCTCGATCACCTGGCGCTGCCCGTTCAAAGTGCGCGCGCGCAGGATGAGTCCGGTATTGACCTCGGAGCAGATGCGTTGCGCATATCGCAGGGTGTCGCGCGGATCGAGGCGGATCCACTGGCATTCGTAGTCCAGCACGCGCTCGGTCTTGCCGAGCTTCACCTCGTAGCTGGCGGCGACCGCCTCGGCGGTGGCGCCGACGATGCCGGGAAAGAAGCGCGTGGTGATGCGCGGATCCAGCCGCACGGTCTTTGCATCGGGAAAGCGGCAGAACATCTCGTCGTTGCGGCGCACGATCTCGTGGGTCGCGCCGTCGAGCGGCTCGATGCGCTCGTGCTCCTCGCCGCCGGAGTTGACGTGCGTGATGCGCACCGTGGAGGTGCGCTCGCCATTGATATGGACGAAGGTGCCTTCGTAGGTGGCCTGGCGCGTGGCCTGGGCCGCACGTTGCAGCCACGCGAGGGGATCGGACGGCGCCGCCTGGACCGACCAGGAGAGGCCGACGGCGAGCGCCGGCAGGAGCCGGCGCACGCCGTGGCGGGCCGCAAGCCTCATCGAGCGGCGGGTGCGGGCACCGCGCGGTTGACCGGCTTGTAGAGGTCGGCCGACGGAAGCTGCTTGTGGGCCACGTAGTAGTCCTGCACGTCCACGGACAACGCGCTCGGCGCAGGCACCGCCGCCTTGTTGGCCACGGGCTGGATCGCCGACGGCGCCTTGGTCACCACCGGCCCCGCGCCGCCGACATGGCCGCCCTGGGTGCCGATCCAGCCGACCACGCCGATGGTGGCGACGGAGGCCGCGGCGGCGAGTGCGACGCGCCCGAAGGTGGTGTCATGGACGCGCTTGGGCCTGGCGAGGATCGCCGGCTCCTGGGCGAGCGCCCGGCGAACCCGCTCCGCGGTGTGGGTGGGGTGAGGCTTGCCGCCGCGCAGCACGTCGCCGATGAGGTGGTAGGTCTCCCACTTCTCGGCGGCCTCGCGGCTCGCGCAACACGAGCGGATGGCGCGCTCGGCCTCGTGGGCTTCGCACTCGCCGTCCATCAGCGAGGAAATTTCCTGGGTCATGTCTCCTGCTCCTGTTCCAGTCGCCCCCTGACAGAGCGGGGGCCTTCTTGTCTTGGGGTCTGCTGCCCCGGAAGTCGTTATTAACCGCGTGTGTGCTTTGCCCGGCCTACCAACGCTTGTCCTTGCTCGTCCCGAGCTGGGGGCGCAGCCTCTCGGCCACCGCCTCGCGGGCCCGGAAGATCCGCGACCGGACCGTTCCGATCGGGCAATTCATGATCTGGGCGATCTCCTCGTAGGACAAACCATCCAGCTCGCGTAGGGTAATCGCCGTCCTCAGCTCTTCCGGCAACGCGGCGATGGCATCGTTCACCGTCTGCGCTATTTGCTTTGAAGCCAATTCGCTTTCAGGTGTATTGATGTCGCGCAGCCCGGCGGCGTCCTCGAAGCCTTCGGCTTCCTCGCTGTCGAATTCGGTGGAGGTGGGGGCGCGCCGCCCCAGGGCGATCAGGTAGTTCTTCGCCGTGTTGATGCCAATACGGTAGAGCCAGGTGTAGAAGGCGCTGTCGCCCCGGAAGTTGGGCAACGCGCGATAGGCCTTGATGAAGGCCTCCTGGGCGACGTCCTCGATCTCGGCCGGATCCCGGATCACCCGGGACAGGAGCCGCTCGAGCTTGCGCTGGTACTTGACCACCAGCAGCTCGAAGGCCTGCTTGTCTCCGCGCTGCGCTTTCTCGACCAGCTGCTGGTCGATTTCCCGGTCACTCATGCGGCCCTGTGGAGTCGTTCTTGTGGGGGCAACCGCGGTAAAGGCGCCCGGCGGGGAGGACGCGACGAAGGGCTTGCGTGCCTCCTGGGGTATTATAAACGTCAAGCTTTTCATTCCTTTGGCGCGCATCTCGGGGACGTGGTCGATAGATAGGTCGGTCGGCAAATAGTTCCAGTCTTTGTAGGGTTTTTGTCTGCGCGCCGTCCCACGGAAACCTACTCCAAGTGGCACACCCCCCGGCTTCCCCGAGCGACGACGCCTGTGACGCCCTGATCATCGGCAGTGGCCTGGCGGGGATGTCCGCCGCCCTGCACCTCGCCGAGCGCTGCAAGGTCACCCTCGTGACCAAGCACGAGCTGCTCGATGCCGCCTCCAGCTGGGCCCAGGGGGGCATCGCCGCGGTCCTCGACGGCTCGGACTCCCTGGAAGATCACATCCGCGACACGCACGTTGCCGGCGCCGGGCTGTGCCACGACGATGCAGTGCGCTTCGTCGTGGAGCGCGGCCGACGCTCGGTCGAATGGCTGGTCGCCCAGGGGGTTCCCTTCACCCGCAACGGCCACAACCTGGACGAGCTGCACCTCACCCGGGAAGGCGGCCACAGCCACCGGCGCATCGTCCATGCCGCCGACGCAACCGGCAACGCGGTCCAGAGCACGCTCGTCGGCCGGGTGAAGGGCCACCCGAACATCCGGGTGCTGGAGTGGCACATCGCCATCGACCTCATTACCTCACGCAAGCTCGGCGCGCCGGCGGGCGAGAACCGGGTCCACGGGGCGTACGTGCTCGACCGCAAGGGCGGCGGCGTCAAGACCTTGGGCGCCTCCTTCACTCTCCTTGCGAGCGGCGGAGCCGGCAAGGTGTACCTCTATACCACCAACCCCGACGTGGCCACCGGCGACGGCATCGCCATGGGGTGGCGGGCGGGCGCCGCGGTGGCGAACATGGAATTCATCCAGTTCCATCCCACCTGCCTTTTCCATCCCCACGCCAAGTCCTTCCTCATCTCCGAGGCGGTTCGCGGCGAGGGCGGCCTGCTGCGCCTGCCGGGCGGCGAGCGCTTCATGCCCCGCCACGATCCCCGGGGCGAGCTCGCCCCGCGCGACATCGTGGCGCGCGCGATCGACTTCGAGATCAAGAAGCACGGCATCGATTGCGTCTTTTTGGACATCACCCACAAGGGTGCCGCGTTCATTCGCGAGCACTTTCCGACCATCCACGCGCGTTGCCTCGATTTCGGCATCGACATCACCACGCAGCCCATCCCCGTGGTCCCGGCGGCGCACTACACCTGCGGCGGGCTCGTGACCGACCTGCGCGGGCGCACGGGTGTCGCCGGCTTGTACGCCCTCGGCGAGTGCGCTTCCACCGGTTTGCACGGCGCCAACCGGCTCGCCTCCAATTCGTTGCTCGAATGTTTGGTGTTCTCCGAAGCCGCCGCGGCAGACATCCAGGGCGAGGAGCCGCCGCCGGTTCCGACCCTCCCCCCGTGGGACGAGAGCCGCGTGACCGACGCCGACGAGGAGGTCGTCATCTCCCACAACTGGGACGAGCTTCGCCGCACCATGTGGAATTACGTGGGCATCGTGCGAACCAACAAGCGCCTGGAGCGCGCCCGGCATCGCATCGAGCTGCTGCAGGAGGAGATCGAGGAGTTCTACGCCAACTTCCGCGTCACCAACGACCTGATCGAGCTGCGCAACCTCGTGCTCACCGCGGAGCTGATCGTGCGCTGCGCGCAGCTTCGCCGCGAGAGCCGCGGGCTGCACTTCAGCCGCGACTTTCCCGAGATGTCGCCGCAGCCGCAGGACACCGTGCTCACTCGCTCCTGACGCCGTGCCCGACCAGCCAGTCCTCACGAGCGCCCAGATCCGCGTAGTGGAGTCGCTCGGCCACGACCTCATGCAGCGCGCGGGACGCTCGGTGGCCCGGCTCGCGATGCGGCTCGCGCAGGACACCGGGGGCCCCATCGTGGTCGTCGCCGGTCCCGGCAACAACGGCGGCGATGCCTGGGTCGCGGCGTCCGAGCTGCTCGGCACGTTCAACCGCGTGGTGGTGTTCGACGTGACCGGAACGGCGCCCAGGGCCGCGGCCGCCCTCACCGCACGTGAAGCGTTCGTTGCCGCCGGAGGCGTCATCACCCGGGAATGGCCGTCGGTTCAACGCCCGGCGCTCGTCATCGATGGCCTGCTGGGCATCGGCCTTGCGCGCCCCATCGAGGCGCCCCTGGAAGGTGCCATCGCATCCATCAACGGCTCCGGCTCGCCGGTGCTGGCGATAGACGTTCCGAGCGGGCTCGACGCCGATACCGGGGCGATCCGCGGTTACGCCGTGCATGCCACGGCCACCCTCACCTTCCTCGCCCACAAGCCCGGCCTGCTTACCGCAAGCGGCCCCGAGCTGTGCGGCACGATCGAATGCGACGACCTCGGCCTGGGCCATGCCGCACGCGAAAAAGCGCGCGGAACGGTGCTCGACGTGGAAACGGTTCGCGGATGGCTCGCTCCGCGTCCCCGCAACAGCCACAAGGGCGCCTACGGCACCGTCGGGGTGATCGGCGGCACCCGCGGCATGGTGGGCGCTGCGCTGCTCGCCGCAAGGGCCGCCCTCCTCAGCGGAGCGGGCAAGGTACAGGTTGGGCTCCTTGCCCCGGATGCCCTCGCAGTCGACCCGCTCCATCCGGAGCTCATGCTGCGGCCGGTCGACGACGTGGTTCACGCCGATGTGGTGGTGGCAGGTCCGGGGGCCGGCCGCTCGCCTTCGGCCACGACGGCTTCGCTGTTCGAGCGCTCCGTCCTTCCCGCCCTGCTCGCCGGCGCGCGCACGCTCGTCCTCGACGCCGACGGGCTGAACGCGATCGCCTTTTCACAGGGCCTGCGCGAAGCGCTCGCGAATCGCCGCGGCAGCACGATCCTCACGCCGCACCCCGCGGAGGCGGCGCGCCTGCTCGGCGTGCAAACCGCCGACGTGCAGGCAGACCGCCTGGCCGCGGCGCTCGCCCTCGCCGAGCGATGCA
Source organism: Usitatibacter sp. (assembly GCA_035626705.1). Taxonomy (GTDB): domain Bacteria; phylum Pseudomonadota; class Gammaproteobacteria; order Burkholderiales; family Usitatibacteraceae; genus Usitatibacter. Next base: position 16,321 of record DASPNE010000022.1, read on the forward strand.
AAGCGCATGTCGTGCTCAAGGGCCAGGGCAGCGTGTGCGCCTCGCCCGACGGCGCCTGGTCGATCAACAGGACGGGCAATCCGGGCCTGGCAAGCGGCGGCACCGGCGACGTGCTCGCCGGCATGATCGGCGCGTTCGTGGCGCAAGGCCTCGAACCCGCACGTGCACTGCGCTTCGCGGTCTGCCTCCATGGCGCGGCGGCCGACGCGCTGGTGGCGCGAGGCACGGGGCCGCTCGGCCTCACCGCCTCCGAGGTGGCGCTGGAAGCGCGCCGCCTCGCCAATGCCTGGGCTGGCCCCGTTCAGTAGAATCCGGCGGATGAGCGAACGCGAATCGATGCAGTACGACGTCGTCGTCGTGGGCGCCGGCCCCGCGGGCCTCGCCACCGCGATCCGGCTGAAGCAGCTGTGCGCGCAGCACGGCCGCGAGGTTTCGGTCTGCGTGGTCGAAAAAGGCTCCGAGGTCGGCGCGCATATCCTTTCCGGCGCCGTGATCGACCCGCGCGCCCTCGGCGAGCTGCTGCCCACGTGGAAGGAAGACGGCGCCCCGCTCAACCAACCGGTGACCGCCGATCGCTTCCTCTTCCTCGATGAAAAAGGCTCGCGTGCCGTTCCCGGGTGGCTCCTGCCGAGGTGCTTCCGCAACCATGGCAATTACATCGCGAGCCTCGGCAACCTGTGCCGTTGGCTGGGCGCGCGCGCCGAAGCGCTCGGCGTGGAGATCTACCCCGGCTTCGCCGCCGCCGAAGTGCTCTTCACCGACGACGGCCGCGTGCGGGGCGTGGCCACCGGCGACATGGGAATCGGCAAGCACGGCGAGAAGACCACGCGCTATGCGCCGGGCATGGAGCTGCACGCGCGCTACACCGTGTTCGCCGAAGGCTGCCGCGGCCACCTCGGCAAGTCGCTGGAGAAGCGCTTCAACCTGCGGAAGGGCGTGGCGCCGCAGGTCTACGGCATCGGCCTGAAGGAGCTGTGGGAAGTGAAGCCCGAAAGGCACGTGCCGGGACTGGTGGTGCACACCGCCGGCTGGCCCCTGCAGCCGGACACCTACGGCGGTTCCTTCCTTTACCACGCCGAGAACAACCAGGTGGCGGTGGGCTTCGTGGTCGGCCTGGGCTATCGCAATCCGTACCTGCATCCGTTCGAGGAGTTCCAGCGCTACAAGACGCATCCCGCGATCCGCGATTTCTTCGAGGGTGGCCGCCGCATCGCTTACGGTGCCCGGGCCATTGCCGCCGGGGGCCTGCAATCGCTGCCGAGGCTGACCTTCCCCGGGGGCGTGCTGGTGGGCGACGACGCGGGCTTCCTCAACGCGGCACGCATCAAGGGTTCCCATGCTGCGATCAAGAGCGGCATGCTCGCGGCCGAAAGTGCCTTCGCGGCGCTCGGCGCGGGCCGTTCCCACGACGAGCTGGAGGAGTATCCGCGCGCCTTCCGCGAGAGCTGGCTGCACGATGAGCTGCACCGCGCGCGCAACTTCAAGCCCTCGATGTCGAAGGGACTCCACATCGGCACGCTGCTGGTAGGCATCGACCAGGTCGTTTTCCGGGGCAAGGCGCCGTGGACGTTTTCCCACGCGCATGCCGACCACGAGCAGCTCCTGCCCAAGGCCGAGTGCACTCCGATCGCCTATCCGAAGCCGGACGGCGTGCTCACCTTCGATCGGCTGTCCTCGGTGTTCGTATCCAACACCAACCACGAGGAGGACCAGCCGTCGCACCTTCGCATCGTCGATCCGGCCATCCCGGTGCAGGTGAACCTCGCCGTTTACGATGGGCCGGAGACGCGCTACTGTCCCGCCGGGGTATACGAATTCGTGAACGAAGGCGCAGCCCCGCGACTCCAAGTCAATGCGCAGAACTGCGTGCATTGCAAGACCTGCGACATCAAGGACCCGCGCCAGAACATCGAGTGGGTCGTGCCCGAGGGCGGTGGCGGCCCGAACTACCCGAACATGTGAGGAGCCCGACATGAAAACCGTTGCTGAGCTGCTGAAGGCCAAGCCGGTGCGACTCGTTCGGGTGCCTCCCGAGGCGAGCGTCCTCGAGGCGATCAAGGCGCTGGCCGCGGAGAACGTGGGCGCGGTCCTCGTGATGAGCGGCGATCGGCTCGCGGGCATCCTTTCGGAGCGCGACTACACGCGCAAGGTGGTGCTCAAGGGGCGCGCCTCGGACACGACCCGCGTCGCGGAGATCATGACTCCCAACGTGGTGTGCGTGAGCCCGCGCACCACGACGCGCGACTGCATGGCGCTCATGACCGACAAGGGCATCCGCCACCTTCCGGTGCTCGACGAGGGGCGCGTGATCGGCATGGTGTCGATTCGCGACATCGTGGGCGACATCATCGCCGACCAGGACTTCACCATCGAGCAGCTCGAGCACTACATAAGCGGGCAATAGGGCTCCTTCTCGCCACAGGGACCACGGCGACCGCAGAAAATCATCCTGGTGCATCTCCTGTGGTCCCGGTGGTCCCCGTGGTGCAGCCCTTCGTGATGCTCGAGTTGCGGGGACTTTCGAAGTCCTACGGCGCGAGCCGCCTCTTCGAGTCGATCGACCTGGAGGTCGCCGCGGGCGAGTGGCTCGCCATCGTGGGCGAATCGGGCAGCGGCAAATCGACCCTGCTCAACATCGTGGCCGGCCTGGACCGGCCCGACGCCGGCAGCGTCCTCCTCGACGGCAAGCCACTCGACTACTCCGACGACGATGCGTTGGCGCTCTGGCGCCGCCGCCATGTCGGCTTCGTCTTCCAGGCCTTCCATCTCCTGCCCTACCTCACGCTCGCCGAGAACGTGGCTTTGCCTCTCGCCCTCCTGCGGGTGCCACGCGCCGAACGCACCGAGCGCGCGCGCGAGCTCCTGGCCGCCGTGGGCCTCGAAGGATTCGGTGAACGGCGGCCCGCAACCCTCTCGGGCGGAGAGATGCAGCGCGCGGCCATCGCCCGCGCCCTCGCCCACCGCCCGACGCTGCTCCTCGCCGACGAGCCGACCGGCAACCTCGACCAGGCCAACGCGCGCGCCGTGCTGGAATGCCTCGCCACCACCGCCCGCGGCTCGGGGGCCGCGATGGTGATGGTGACGCACTCGCCGATGGCGGCCGGATGCGCCGACCGCATCGTGCGTCTTTCGTCCGGCCGGCTGGCGGCGTGAACATCGCGCTCGCGGCCTCGCTCTCGCGCGGCTTCATCGCCGCCAATGGCCTGCGAATCGCGCTCACGCTGTCGTGCATCGCGCTGGGTGTTGCGCTGGCGGGGGCGGTGCACACGGTGCATTCCTCCGCACTGGCCGAAGTCGACCGCGCCGCCCGCACGCTGGCCGGGACAGCGGACCTGGAGGTGCGCGGTGCGCGAAGCGGGTTCGACGATGCGATCTTCGCGCGCGTGGCGAGCCTTCCCGGCGTGGCCGAAGCCAGTCCCGTGCTGGAGGTGCGGGCAGCCCTGCCGGGACGCGATGACACCTTGCGCATCCTGGGCATCGACGCATTGCGGGCGGTGCGCATGCAGCCTGCGTTCGTGCCGGGAGCTGCATCGACCGGTGCCGGCGAGGTCTCCCTGCTGCTGGACGAGAAAAGCGCGTGGCTATCTCCGGCCGCGGCCACGCGCCTGGGGCTCGGCAAGGGCCAAGCGCTGCGCCTCGTTGCGGGGACCGGCGTGCGCGAATACGAGGTCGCGGGCGTGCTGGCGGGACTGGCGCAAGCGGGGGAAGTCGCGGTGCTCGACATCGCGGTGGCCCAGTGGCACTTCGGGCGCGTGGGAAACCTTTCGCGCATCGAGCTTCGGCTGCGCCCCGGGGTCCATCCCGACACAGTGTCGGCGGAGCTCGCCCGGTTCCTGCCCGCCGGCGTCGGAGTATCGGCCGCCGCCTCCAGCGGCGAGCGGGCGCAGGCGATCTCGCGCGCCTATCGCGTGAACCTCGACGCGCTCGCGCTGGTCGCGCTCGCGACGGGCGCCTTCCTGGTCTTTTCGACGCTCGCCCTGCAGGCGGCGCGACGCCGGCAGGAATTCGCGTTGCTGCGCGCGCTCGGCGCGACGCGACGCGGCGTGGCAGCGCTGGTGCTGCTCGAGGGCGCTGTCATCGGCGCGCTGGGTGCCGCATTGGGCACGGCCCTCGGAATCGCCGCCAGCCGCACCCTGCTGCAGCGATCGGGCGGCGACCTCGGCGCGGGCTTCTTCGAAGGCCTGGGCGCGACGTTCACGCCCGACCCGGCGGGACTTGCCGCGATCGCGTTGCTCGGCGCGGGCGTCGCCGTGGCGGGTGCGCTCTGGGTTGCGCGCGGCGTGGCAGGCATCGCCGTGGCCGACGCGCTACGCGATCGCGCGATCGACCTGCCTTTCGGCGCGCGCCGCCATGCCGCCGTGGCGATCGCGCTCGCCGCGCTCGGCGTGCCGCTGCTGTTCGTGCCGCCCCTGGGCGGGCTGCCGCTCGGCGGATATGCCGCCATCGGCGCGTGGCTCGTCGCCGCCGTGGCGGCTGTCACGCCCGTTTGCCGCGCCCTGCTCGGCCGGCTGTCCCCGGAAGGCGCGATCGCGTCGCTCGGCGTGGCGCAGGTGCGGCACCTGCCCGGGCATCTCGCGGCGAGCGTCGCGGGCATCGTCGTGAGCGCCTCGCTCTGCATCGCCATGGCGATCATGGTCCATTCCTTTCGCGCCTCGCTCTCCGCTTGGCTGGACGGCGTGGTCGGGGCCGATCTCTACGTGCGCGCCGCGCCCGCCGGGGACACTGCCTATTTCTCGGAGGAGGAACAGCGCCGCATCGCCTCCGCGCAAGGCGTCGAATCGGTCGAGCCGCTCGCGTACGACCGCCTCGTCGTCGGAGACGGACGCGTTCCGCTCAGCCTAGTCGCTCGTCCCGTGACGACGCGGCTGCTCGAAGGCTTCCAGGCCGAGCCGCCGGGCATCCCGCCGCCCTCGAGCGCGCCGGCCGTGTGGATCTCGGAGGCGGCCCGCGACCTGCACGGCTGGAAGCCCGGGGATCGCATTCCGCTCCCGGTCGCGGGCCGCCTCGTCGATGCGCGCGTGGCCGGCGTGATCCGCGACTACGCGCGCACCTGGGGCGCGGTGATGATGGATTGGGCCGATTACCGGCGGCTCGCCGGCGAAGGGCGAGCCAACGATCTCGCCCTTCGGCTTGCGCCGGGCGCGCAAACGCTCGCGGTGCAGGCAGCCATCCGCGCGGCGATGCCTTCTGCCGCCGGCCTCGTGATGGAAGACGCGACCCACCTGCGGCGGCGCTCGCTCGAGATCTTCGACCGAAGCTTCGCGGTCACCTACGCGCTCGAGGCCATCGCCATCGCCATCGGGCTTGCCGGCGTGACCAGCAGCTTCGCGGCGCTCGCCTGGTCGCGAAGGCGGGAGTTCGGCGTGCTGCGCTTCCTCGGGCTCACCCGGCGCGAGATCCTGCGCCTGCTTGCCATCGAGGGCGCGGCCACCGGGGCGCTGGGCGGCCTAATCGGCGTCGCGGCCGGCGCCGGCATCAGCCTCGTGCTCGTGCATGTGGTGAACCGGCAATCGTTCCACTGGGGCATGGAAGTGCACTGGCCGCTCGGAACGCTCCTGCTGCTCTTCCTCGCCATCGTGGCCACCTGCGCCGTGGGCGCGCCGGTGAGCGGCGCGCTCGCGGTGCGGCGCGAGGCTGTTCTCGCCGTGAAGGACGACGCTTGAACACAAGAATCTTTCCACCACAGGGACCACGAGAAACCACAGGGTTGCTTCGGCTCGTTTCGCTTCTGCTCGCCGGAACGCGCAAAGCCGGCATTGCCATTCTTTCCATGGTCCCCTTGGTCTCTGTGGTTTACGCCTTCGAGCCGGTAACTCCACGCGAGCTGCAATTCCCGGCCGACGCCGGCGCCCACCCCGGGCATCGCATCGAATGGTGGTACGTCACCGGCCACCTGGAAACCGCCGACAGGCGCCCGCTCGGCTTCCAGGTCACCTTCTTCCGCGTGCGCAACAAGGATGCGGAAGCGAATCCCAGCCGTTTCGCCCCGAAGCAGCTGCTGTTCGCGCACGGAGCGCTTTCGGATCCCGCGCTCGGGCGGCTGCTGCCGGCGGAGCGCGCCGCGCGAGCGCTCGAGGGACTGGCCGAGGCGCGCATGGGCGACACCGACGTGCGCATCGACGACTGGTTCCTGCGCCGGGAGGACGGCGGATATCGCACGCGCATCGCCGGCGACGGGTTCAGGCTCGAGTTGACGATGCGGCCGACGCAGGCCGTGATGCTGCAGGGCGAACGCGGCTTCAGCCGCAAGGGCCCCGGCCGCGCCCACGCGAGCCACTACTACAGCGAGCCGCACCTTGCAGTCTCGGGGCTCGTGGCCAGGGGCGGGCGCAACGTGGAAGTGTCCGGCACAGCGTGGCTGGACCACGAATGGTCGAGCGAGCTGCTCATGGGGGAGGCCTCGGGTTGGGACTGGCTGGGCCTGAACCTCGCCGATGGCGGCGCGCTCATGGCTTTCCGCATCCGCGACCGGGAGGGCCGTGCGCTGTGGTCGGCCGCGACGTCGCGAAGCCCTGGCGGCGAACCTGTTTCGCACGATCCCGCGACGATCGAGTTCATCCCGCGGCGCACGTGGACATCGCCGCGCACGGGCACGCGTTACCCGGTCGCGATGGAAGTGCGCGTGGGCGCGACGACCTGGACCGTCGAGCCGCTCATGGACGACCAGGAGCTCGACGCGCGCGCGAGCAGCGGGGTCCTGTACTGGGAAGGCGCCGTGAACGCGCGGTCCGGTTCGGCTGCGGCGGGCCGCGGTTACCTCGAATTCACCGGCTACGCCGGGCGCGTTCCGTTTTGATCGCCCTCGCAGCGCCCGTCGCTCCCCGCGGCATCCCGACGCTCGACGGCATGCGCGGAATCGCCGTGGCCTGGGTGCTTCTCTTTCATTACACGGCGCTGCGCAGCGGCATGGGCGACCCCTGGGTGCAGGCGATCGAAGCCTCGACGCTCGGCAACGCCATCGCACGCAGCGGCTACCTGGGCGTGGACCTGTTTTTCCTGCTGTCCGGCTTCCTCCTCGCTTTGCCGTGGCTCGAGGGCAACGCGCTACACGCGCGAGAGTTCTACGCGCGGCGCCTGAGGCGCATCGTGCCGGCCTACTACGTGCATCTGGCCGTCCTCTTTGCCCTTTTCGTGCCGCTGCTTCGGGGCATCGAGTACTGGCGAAGCGATTTCTACGTCGTCGCCTGGAATGGAATCGCCCACGCCTTGTTCCTCCACAACACCTCGCCCCTCACCAGCGGCTCGCTCGCCGTCAATGGCGCGTTGTGGACGCTCGCGGTGGAGGCGCAGTTCTACCTGTTATTGCCGCTGCTCGCGCCCATCGCCGCGCGCCGTCCACTGGCCTCGACCCTCGTCGCCACTTTCATCGCCGGCGCCTGGCAATGGGGAGCGCGCCACGACCTGCAATGGCTCGTCGCCTGGCAGATGTCAGTGGGATCGCATTGGGGCTGGCCCGAAGGCGTCCTGCGCCACCTGTTGCTCACGCAGCTGCCGTCATACATTGCGCACTTCGCCCTGGGCGCGCTGCTCGCGAGTTTGTGGTTGCGGCAGGCGCGCGCCGGGCCGGCCAGGGGCGCATTCACCCTGGCTTTCGCCGCCATCACGCTGCTGCTCGCGACGATCCTCGGACGCGGATTGCTTCCCGGGCAACACGCGTGGATCGCGACGACGCTGTCCCTGGGAACGCTGCTTTTCGCCGCATCGATCGCGCGCGGTTCGCTTGCCGCATCGGCATTGGCGCGTGGACCGCTCGCCTTCGCCGGACGGGTGAGTTATTCCGCGTACCTTTGGCAAGTGCCGTTGCTGCTCGCGTTCAACATCGTGGCACCCGCGCTCAACGCCGGCCTGGTGCTGCCGCTTTACCTCGCGGCGCTGGCCGCGGTGTCGTGGCTTTCGTGGCGCTTCATCGAGCTGCGCTTCTGGAAGCCGAGCCCACGCTGAGGGCGGCGAAGATCGCGGCCACCTGCAGCGCCGCGACGCCCCAGAGCACCATCGGGTGGCGCCCTGCGTCCATGAGCAGCCCGAAGGCGATGGGCGCGAGCGCCAGGCCGATGTCGATGCCCGAATAGACGAAGCCGTAGATGCGCCCGTATGCGGTGCTGCCGAAGGTGCTGGTCGCGGCGCGGCGAACGAGGATGTCTCGCGAGGGATTGGCGAAGCCGGCGCCGAATCCCATGAGCCCCATCAGGAGCACCACGCTCCACGGCGGAACCTGGCCCGAAGCAAGCGCCACCGCGCATGCGGCCGCGCTACCCAGGGAAAGCGCAACGAGCCGGTCCTGGTGCGTCCCGCTCGATGCGAAGAACCCGCCGGCGCCGATGCCCGCGGCGTTGCACAACAGATAGGCGGTGAGGCCCGTGGTGGCGAGCGCCAGCGTGATGCCGTACATGCTCTCGAGCACCGGGGGACCGAAGTTCTGCAGTCCGCCGAAGGACATCACCGCCAGCAGGAAGAAGGTGAAGCACATCCACACCACGCCCACGCCGAGGAAGGCCAGCGAACCGCCGCTGCGCTTCGCAGGCTCCTGCGCCACCATGCGGGCATCGGAGAGCGTGCGCCGGTTGAGAAGCAGGAAAACCAGCCCGGCGAATCCGACGAGTCCCGCGCCAAAGGCGGCGGTGCGCCACCCCGATGCTTCGGCCAGGGCGAGCACGAACACCGGGCCCGCGGCCCAGCCGAGGCTCCCCGAAAGCCCGTGGACCGAGAACGCATGTCCCAGCCGCGGATTCGAGACGCGGCGGTTGAGCACGGTGTAGTCGGCGGGGTGGAACACGCTGTTGCCCAGCCCCATCAACGCGGCCCCCACGAAGAGCCAGGCATAGCTGGTCGAGGCCGCCAGCGCGAGCCCGCCCAGCCCGAACATCGCCATGCCGGCATAGAGCACCCGCAGCGCGCCGAGGCGGTCCACCACGAATCCCGCGAGCGCCTGGCCCACGCCCGAGATCACGAAGAACACCATCATGGTGGCGCCCACCTGGGTGAAGGTGAGCCCGAAATCGCGCATGAGGTACGGGAAGAGCGGGGGCAGGACGAAGTGGAAGAAATGCGAAAGGGCATGCGCGAAGCCCACCACCGAGATGACGGTGGCGTCGCTGCGGAAGCTGCCTTCTTCGGGGGTCGCGATGGCCATGGCAAATTAGATCACAGCCCCAATTCCCAATCACCCATCCCCCGTTTAGACTGTCGGCTCAAAACATAACAGGAGGAGTCCCATGGACAAACGCAACATGCTGCGCGTGCTCGTGCTGGCCGCCCTGGGCGCCGTCTCCGGCCCGGCCCTGTCACAGACCGAGATCAAATTCGGCCACGTGGGCGAGCCGGGCTCGCTCTTCGCCCTGTCGGCCGAGGAATTCGCCAGGAAGGCCAACGCCAAGCTGGGCAACAAGGCGAAGGTGGTCGTGTACGGGTCGAGCCAGCTGGGCGGCGACAAGGAATTGCTGCAGAAGCTCAAGCTGGGCACCGTCGACATGGCCCTGCCCTCCACGGTGATGTCCTCGGAAGCGGACCTCTTCGGGGTCTTCGAGATGCCCTACCTGGTGAAGGATCGGGCACACATGGCGAAGATCGAGAAGGACGTCTTCTGGCCCAGGATCGCGCCGGAAGCCGAGAAGAAGGGCCTCAAGGTGGTGGCGGTATGGGAGAACGGCTATCGCCACATCACCAACTCCAAGCGCGCCATCAACAACCCCGCGGACCTCCAGGGCATCAAGCTGCGCGTGCCCGAGGGCAAGTGGCGGGTGAAGATGTTCCAGACGTACGGGGCGAATCCCTCGCCGATGAAGTTCTCCGAGGTCTTCACCGCGCTGCAGACCGGCGTGATGGACGGACAGGAGAACCCCTTCACGCAGATCTACAGCGCCAAGTTCCAGGAAGTGCAGAAGTTCCTTTCGCTGACCGGCCACGTGTACACGCCCGCCTACGTGACCGTGGGGGCGCGCAAGTGGGGCACGCTGCCCGCCGACGTGCGCAAGATCCTCGAGGACACCGCGAAGGAGACGCAGAAGTTCGTGTACGCCGAAGCCGAGAAGGCCGAAAACGACCTCCTGGGCAAGCTCAAGGGGGCCGGGATGCAGGTGAACACGCCCAACAAGGACGCGTTCGTGAACGCCTCCAAGCCGGTCTACGACGAGTTCGCCAAGGAGGTCGCAGGGTCGAAGGAAGTGATCGACCGCGCCATCGCGCTCGGCAAGTCGTAAGCGGGTAGGTGTCGCTGCAGAGCTTCCGCCAGGGATACGAGCGCTTCCTGGAGTGGATCGCGATCGCGCTCATGGTCACGCTCGCCGTCGAGGTGACGGCGGGCGTGGTCTTCCGCTATTCGGGGTATTCGCTCGTCTGGTATGACGAGGTCGCCTGCATCCTGCTCGCCTGGGTGACCTACTACGGCTCGGCGCTCGCCGTGCTCAAGCATGCCCACCTGGGCGTGCCCGAAATCGTGCGGATGCTGCCGACCTCGCTGCGCGTAGCGGCGACGGTGCTCGCGCAGGCATGCACCCTCGCATTCTTCGTGCTGCTCGCCTGGACGGGCATCTCGGTCCTCGAGATCCTTTCCACCGACTACATGGTCTCTCTGCCGGCGGTGTCGGTGGCGTGGGCCAACTCCGTCATCCCCGTAAGCGCCGTGTTGATCGTGCTGGGCCAGGTGCTGGTGTTTCCGGAGGTGCTCGCCGAAGCGCGGCAGGGCCGCATCGAGAAGGCCGAGGAGCTCATATGACCGGCTTCCTCGTCTTCCTGTGCGTGATCGGGCTGGTGCTCCTCAACGTCCCGATCGCGGTCGCCCTCGGTATCGCCGCGGTGGCGGCGATGATCACCACTCAGGGGCTGGGCATCCTGCCCAACATCCCGCTCACCATGTACCAGGGCGCCACCAGCTTCCCGCTCATCGCGATCCCGCTCTTCATCCTCGCCGGCGCGATCATGAACAGCTCCGGCATCACGCAGAAGCTGATGGACTTCTGCGGCGCCCTGGTCGGCTGGATGAAGGGCGCGCTCGCCCAGGTGAACGTCATCACCTCGATGTTCTTCGCCGAGATCTCGGGCTCGGCCGTGGCCGACATCGCCGCCACCGGGCCGATCATCATCCCGGCGATGAAGAAGGCGGGCTACCCGGGGCCCTTCACGGCCGCGGTCACTTCCTCCACCGCCTCGCTCGCGATCATCATTCCGCCGTCGATCCCGATGATCCTGTATGCGGTGATGGCCGGGGCCTCGGTAGTGCAGATGTTCGTGGCCGGCGTCGTGCCCGGCGTGCTGGCGGGCTTCACCATGATGGGGCTTTGCCACTACTACGCGGTCAAGTTCAACTGGCCGGTGGAGCAGATGTTCCAGTGGGGCCGCCTGTGGCGCGCCTTCAAGGACGCCTTCTGGGCGCTCACGCTGCCGATCATCATCCTCGGCGGCATCTTCGGCGGCATCGTCACCGCCACCGAAGGCGCGGCGCTCGCCGTGGTGGCGGCGACCTTCGTGGGCGGCGTGATCTACCGCGACCTTTCCTGGTCGCGGCTGCGCCAGGCGATCATCGAGGGCACGGTGCAGACCGGCTCGGTGATGCTGCTCGTGGCTTCCTCGGCGCTTCTCGGGCTTTACCTCACCGAGGCGCAGCTGCCGCAGAACATCGCCAAGGCGATGATGTCGGTGACCAGCGAGAAGTGGGCGGTGCTCGCGATCCTGAACGTCTTCTTCCTCATCATCGGCATGTTCCTGCACTCGGCCGCCGCGATCATCCTGGTGGTGCCCATCGTGATGCCGGTGGTCACGGCCGTGGGCATCGATCCGGTGCACTTCGGCGTGATCGTGACGTTGAACCTCGCCATCGGGCAGCAGACTCCGCCAGTGGCGAGCGTGCTCATGCTCACCTGCTCCATCGCCAAGGAAAGCGTGTGGGACGTGACCCGTGCGAACATCCCGTTCATCGGCGTGCTGCTCGCCACGCTGCTCCTCGTCACGTACGTTCCCGTCGTCACGCTGGGCCTGGTGAACATCTTCTACCGCTGAGATGACGGACACCATCCTCGTCGAGCGCGACGGCGCCATCGCCACCGTCGTCCTCAACCGCCCCGAGAAGCTGAACGCCCTCACGCGTCCGATGTGGAAACGCCTGGGCGAGGTATTCGAGCAGCTCTCCGCGGACGATGCGCTGCGCTGCGTGGTCATCCGCGGTGCCGGCACCAAGGCATTCGCTCCCGGCAACGACATCTCGGAGTTCGCGAGCGAGCGCTCCAACGTGGAACAGGCGCGCGCGTACGGCGCCGACATGCGCCGCACGATCGAGGCTATCGCAGGTTGCCGCCATCCCGTGGTCGCGCAGATCCACGGCATCTGCGTAGGCGGCGGACTGGAGATCGCCGGGCTCGCCGATATCCGCATCTGCGGCGAGTCCTCGCGCTTCGGGGTTCCGATCAACAAGCTGGGGCTGGTGATGGCCTATGCCGAGATCGGCTCGCTCATCGCGCTGGCGGGCGAGGCGACCGCGTTGGAGATCCTGCTGGAGGGGCGCATCTTCGACGCGGCGGAAGCGAAAGACAAGGGTCTGGTCACGCGCGTAGTTGCGGACGACCAGGTGCAGGCCGAGGCGCGGGCGACCGCGCAACGCATCGCCGAGGGCGCGCCGCTGGTGGCGCGCTGGCACAAGAAGTTCGCTCGGCGGCTGCGCGATCCGAAGCCGCTATCGGCCGCGGAGTACGACGAGGGGTTCGCTTGCTTCGGCACCGCGGACTTCCAGATCGGCTACCAGGCGTTCCTCGCCAAGGCAAAGCCGGAGTTCAAAGGCGAGTAAACCTTTGGAACACGGATGAAACGGATTGATCGGATGAACGCGGATAAGGGCGTTGGCGGTAATCGTATCCGTTTCATCCGCGTTCCCGCTTTAGCCAGGAGCAGCGCGTGGCAGGTCCTTTAGCCGGAATCAAGGTCGTCGAGCTCGCCCAGATCATGGCGGGGCCCACCTGCGGCATGCTGCTCGCCGACATGGGCGCCGACGTGATCAAGGTCGAGAAGCTCCCCGGCGGCGACGACACGAGGAGCTACACCGAGCCTTCGATCCACGGCGAATCGGCCGCGTTCATGATGCTGAACCGCAACAAGCGCGGCATGGCGGTCAACCTCAAGACGCCGGGAGGCCTGGAGGCGGTGAAGCGGCTGCTCGCCGGTGCCGATGTCGTGACGGAGAACTACCGCAAGGGCACTCTCGAGAAGCTGGGCCTGGGCTACGAGGTCCTGCAGAAGCTCAACCCGAGGCTCGTCTATTGCGTCGTGTCGGGCTACGGGCGCACCGGACCGTACGCCGACAAGGGCGGCTTCGACCTCATCGCGCAGGGCTTCGCCGGGCTCATGAGCGTCACGGGCGAGCCCGGCGCCCCCCCCGCCAAAGCCGGCACGCCCATCGCCGACATCAATGCCGGGATGTTCGCCGCGCTGGGGATTGTTTCCGCGCTTTTCGCGCGCGTGCAGACCGGGCGCGGGCAGATGGTCGAGACCTCGCTCATGGAAGCCGCGGTGCACCAGATGCAATGGCAGAGCGCGATCTACTTCGCCACCGGCAAGAACCCCGGCCCGTCGGGTTCCGCGCACATCCTCACGGCCCCCTACCAGGCGTTTCCCACGGCCGACGGCTGGATCAACGTGGGCGGCGCCAACCAGGCCAACTGGGAGCGCATCGTGAAGGCCATCGGCAGGCCGGAGCTCGCGTCGGACGAGCGGTTCCGCACCAACGGCGACCGCATGCGCAACCTGGGCGCACTCACCCCGCTCATCGCCGAGCGGCTGCGCACGCGTGCCTCGGCGGAGTGGGTGCAGGAGTTCGAAGCCGTGGGCGTGCCGGTGGGACCGGTGAACCGCGTGGGCGACATGCTTGCCGATCCCCAGGTGCAGGCGCGGGAGATGGTGGTCGAGGTCGAGCATCCGCGCGCGGGAAAGACCAAGGCGCTGGGCCATCCGGTCAAGTTCTCGGAAACGCCCACGTCGGTGGAACGCGCCGCGCCCGTCCTCGGCGAGCACACTCGCGAGGTCCTCGGCGGCCTGGGCTACTCGGACACCGAGATCGATCGATTGCATGCCGAGGGCGCGGTGTTCTGCGCGTAGCCTCCGACAGGCAGCCCGGCGCGATTCCTACACGCGCGTCCGCCGGCGCCGATTACGCTGCGCCGCCTGGAGGGCGTTCAATCGAGGCACTGGGTCTCCTCCGAGCCGGCGTCATGGCTGAAGTCCGCATCCTCCCTAGCATCGCGCTCGAGCGTCGCACGCGGGCACGTCGGCAGGGCCTGGACCCGGCCGCCGCAGTCGCCGCGGCGATATTGGCCACCGCCATGCTGCTTGCGTGGCTGCTGGCGCTTTCGATCCTGGTGTACGACGAGCCCCCCGCTCGCCTGCTGCGCATGGCGGCGGCCGTCCTGGGCGGGCCCGCGCTGCTCGAGCCCGCCAGCTCGCTCGACGCGCATGCGATGAGCCTCGCAATGGTCGCCCACTTTTCCTTCGGCACGCTCTTCGCCCTTGCCTTCCTCGGCATAGCCGGGACCCAGGCGGCGCGGCTTCCCGCCCTGGGAATCGCGTACGGCGTCGCCGCCTATTTCGCGCTGATGCACGGCTTCGATGCGCTCTTCCCGTGGCTCGCGGAGCTTCGCACCCCCGATACCGCGTTCGCATTCGCCTTCTTCGGCCTCGTCACGGCGCAGCTCTACCAGGCCTTCGCGCAGGGAGCCTCCAGGCGGGCCTGAGGATCCCGCGGCTGGAGGCGCGTGCTAGGTTAGCGCCTTCGCCCGCCATGCCCACCGCCCTCTTCGTCGCGATTCTCGCGGCCTCCGCGCTCATCACCTCGTTCGTCTCCGGCATCCTCGGCATGGCCGGGGGCATGATCCTCATGGGCGTGCTGCTGGCGCTCATGCCGGTGCCGGCGGCGATGATGCTGCACGGCGTCACACAGCTCGCCTCCAACGCCTGGCGCGCCTTCCTTTGGCGCACCCACGTGGACTGGCGCGTCTTTCGCCAGTACGCCATGGGAGCGCTCGCCGTTCTGGCCGCCTTCGCTCTGATGCGCTTCGTGGTGAGCAAGCCCATTGCGCTCATCGCCATGGGCCTCACGCCCTTCGCCACGCTGGCGCTGCCCGAACGGCTTCACCTCAATGTCGAGCGGCGCGGCCACTCCTTCTCTTGCGGCGCCATCTGCTCGGCGCTCTCCCTCACGGCGGGCGTGTCGGGGCCGCTGCTCGACGTCTTCTTCGTGCGTTCGCGCATGTCGCGGCAGGTCGTGGTGGCCACCAAGGCGATGACGCAGAGCCTGAGCCACCTCACCAAGATCGTCTACTTCGGCGGCATCGCGGCGATCGGAGGCGGCAATGTCGAGCCCTGGATCGGCGCGATGATGGTGGCGCTGGCCGTGACCGGCACGACGCTGTCGCGCCGCGTGCTGGAACGGATGAACGACGCGTCCTTTCGCCAATGGACGCGATGGACCGTCATGACGCTGGGAATGCTCTACCTCGGCCAGGGCTTGTACCTGCTGCTGCGCTGACGGAACGCGCCGGATTTGCCATTGTCTTTCTCGCGTCCCGTCCGCCTGAACATGGAATGCGCCTTTCCCTCCCGAAGATCCTCGGCATCGTCGCCGCCACGGCGCTCGCCACGCTCCTCGGCGTGAACTGGTTCGTGGACGGGAAGAAGAAGATCCGCCGCGTGGTGCCGCATGAGTTCGCCGTCGCCGACCCGCAATTCAAGCGCGCGATGGGCTCGCTGCTCGGGCCGGCCCTGGTCGATGGCAACCGCGCGACCACGCTCCTGAATGGCGACCAGATCTTTCCCGAGATGCTCGCGGCCATCCGGGGCGCGACGCGGACCATCACTTTCGAGACCTACATCTACTGGTCCGGCCGGGTGGGCCGCGAGTTCGCCGATGCGCTTTCCGAACGCGCCCGCGCCGGTGTGAAGGTGCATATCCTCATTGACTGGCTGGGCAGCCAGAAGATCGAGGAGGCGCTCCTCGAGCAGATGCGCTCGGCGGGCTGCGAGATCCACATGTACCACGCGCTGCGCTGGTACAACCTCGATCGCATCAACAACCGCACCCACCGCAAGATCCTCATCGCCGACGGCAAGGTCGGCTTCACCGGCGGCGTGGGCATCGCCGACGAATGGAGCGGCAATGCGCAGGACCGGGACCATTGGCGCGACACGCATTATCGCGTCGAAGGCCCGGTCGTGGCGCAGATGCAGGCGGCCTTCCTCGACAACTGGATGAAGGTGAGCGGCGCTACCCTGCAGGGCGAAGCCTACTTCCCGCCGCTGGAATCCGCGGGCGAGATGCTGGCGCAGGTCTTCCGCAGCTCGCCCCAGGGCGGCGCCGAGAGCATGGCGCTCATGTACCTCATGTCGGTGGCGGCGGCGACGCACAGCATCGACCTGTCGATGGCCTATTTCGTGCCCGACGAGATCGCGCTGGAGGCGCTCGTCGCCGCGCTGCGCCGCGGCGTTCGGGTGCGCATCATCATGCCGGGCGAGATCACCGATGCGAAGCCGGTGCGGCGCGCCTCGCGCGCCTTGTGGGGGCCGATCCTGGAGGCGGGTGCGGAGCTCTACGAATACCAGCCCACCATGTACCACTGCAAGGTGCTGGTTGTGGATGGCCTTTGGGTCTCGGTCGGCTCGACCAACTTCGATGCGCGCTCCTTCCGCCTGAACGACGAGGCGAACCTCAACGTCTACGACGCCGGATTCGCACGCCGGCAGGTCGAGGACTTCGAGCGCGACCTCGCGCGCTCTCGCCGGATCACGCTCGAGGAGTGGCGCTCCCGGCCCTGGACGGAAAAGGTTCGCGAAAAGTTCTTCGCGATCTTCCGCTCCCAGCTTTAGGCATCCCAAGGCGTAACCAGCCCGCCGTTGTTTGCGCCTTGTCCGCCGCAGGCGTAGTGTGGCCCGCTCACCCCCGGGAGGAGCGAATGGCAAAGACCATCCAGCTGCACGTGAACGGCAAGCCGCACAAGGTCGTCGCCGACGACCCCGACATGCCCTTGCTGTACGCCTTGCGAAACGACCTCGGCCTTCATGGCCCGCGCTTCGGCTGCGGCCTGGCGCAATGTGGCGCCTGCACGGTCCACGTGGATGGCAAGGCCGTCCGCTCCTGCGCCGTTACGGTCGCTACCGTCGAAGGGCGCAAGGTGGTCACGCTCGAGGGACTCGGATCGCCGGGCAAGCCCCATCCGCTGCAGGCCGCCTTCATCGAGGAGCAGGCGGTGCAGTGCGGCTATTGCATCAACGGGATGATCATGGAGGCGGCCGCCTTCCTGGCCACGAACCCGAAGCCCAGCGAAGAGCATATCCGCGCGGCCCTTTCCAACAACCTTTGCCGCTGTGGCACGCACGTGCGCATCCTGCGCGCGGTCAAGCGCGCGGCCGGCACCGCGGCTTGAGGAGGCGACCATGACAAACACCTCCAGATCGCGCCGCGCCTTTTTGAAGACCGGCGGCGCACTCGTCGTGAGCTTCAGCTTCCAGCCCCGCATCGCCGGCGCCCAGGGCGCCGCGGCAAAGGCCGCCAAGACCGTCGCGATCGATCAGGTAGACGGCTTCCTCGCCATCGACGGCAAGGGCCTGGTCACCGTCTTCTCGGGCAAGGTCGACCTGGGCACCGGGGTGCAGACCGCCATCGCGCAGATGGCGGCCGAGGAGTTGTGCGTGCCGCTCGAACGCGTGACCGTCATCCAGGGCGACACGCTCCTCACGCCGGACCAGGGCGTGACCTTCGGCAGCCTTTCGATCCAGAACGGCGGCGTGCAGATCCGCCAGGCGGCGGCAACCGCGCGCGAAGCGCTCATTTCCGACGCCGCCGGCATCATCGGCGTGCCACGCTCCGAGCTGGTGGTACGGGACGGGGTTGCCACACCCCGCTCCGGGGGCCGCGGCATCGCTTATGCGACGCTGGTCGGCGAACGCAGCTTCAACCTCAAGCTCGATCCCAAGGCGCCGCTCAAGGATCCGAAGGAATACACCATCGTGGGCAAGTCCATCGCACGCGTGGACATCCCCGACAAAGTGATGGGCAAGTTCACCTACATGCAGGACTTCTCGCGGCCCGGCATGATCCATGCGCGGGTGGTGCGGCCGCATGCGATGAAGGCGAGCCTGCTGTCCGTCGACGATTCCGCCTGCCGCAAGGTGCCGGGGTACCTCGGCTACGTGCGCAAGGGCAATTTCCTGGCGGTCACCTCGAAAACCGAATGGGGTGCGATCAAGGCGGCGCGGGCAATCAAGGCCGGCTGGTCGGACTGGCAGGGCTTGCCGGACTCCTCGAAGCTGTGGGAGCACGTCCGCAACGGCAAGGTGGTCAAGGACGAGGAATTCCAGAAGGTGGGCGACACCGGCCAGGCCATGGGCTCGCCCGGCGTGCGGCGGCTGTCTGCCTCGTACGACTTCGCCATCCACACCCATGGATCGATCGGCCCGTCGTGCGCGGTGGCCGAGTTCCGCGACGGCAAGCTGACCTCGTGGAGCGCCTCGCAACAGACTCACCTGCTGCGCAAGCAGATGGCCAACATGCTGGGCATGAAGCCGGAGGACGTGCGTTGCATCTACATCGAGGGCTCCGGCTGCTACGGCCGCAATGGCCACGAGGACGCCGCAGCCGATGCCGCGCTCATCGCCAGGGAAACCGGCAAGACGGTACGCGTGCAATGGATGCGCGAGGACGAGCACGGCTGGGATCCCAAGGGCCCGCCGACGCTCAACGACCTTCGCGCAGCGCTCGACGACAAGGGCAACATCGTGGCGTGGGAAGCCGAGACGTGGATCCCGAACCGGCCGAAGGACATCGCGGTCACCCTGGTGGCGGCGGACCACGCAGGCCTTCCGAAGGAGGATTTCCACCCAGGCAACATCCACCAGGGGCTTGCGATCGGCTATGCGGTACCGAACATCAAGGCCACGGTGCACTGGCTGGCGGAGACGCCGTTCCGCGCCTCGTGGATCCGCACGCCCGGGCGGATGCAGAACACCTACGCCAACGAATGCTTCCTCGATGAAGCCGCCGCGCTCGCGGGGGTCGATCCGATCGAGTACCGCCTGCGTTACCTCAAGGACCCTCGCGGCGTGGAATGCCTGGAGCGCGTGCGCAAGCTCGCCGGCTGGACGCCGCGCGGCACGCCGAATCCGCAGGGCGACATCGTCAAGGGTCGCGGGGTCTCCTACCTCAAGTACGAGCTCGTGCGCACCTACATCGCGCTGGTCGCCGACGTCGAGGTGAACCGCCGGACCGGCAAGGTGCGGGTCACCAAATGCCATGTCGCGCACGACTGCGGCCAGATCATCAACCCCGACGGCCTGCGCAACCAGATAGACGGCAACGTGATCCAGACCGTGAGCCGCACGCTGCTGGAGGAGCTCAAGTACGACCGCTCGCGCGTGACCAGCCTGGACTGGGTGTCTTATCCGATCCTCAAGTTTCCCGACGTGCCCGAGATCGCCTACGACCTCATCGACCGGCCCAACGAGAAACCCTGGGGTGCTGGCGAGCCTACCGCCGCGGTAGTGCCTTCCGCGATCGCCAACGCGATCTACGATGCCACCGGAAAGCGCGTGCGTTCCGTGCCCTTCACTCCGGAAAAGGTGCTTGCCGCGCTGAAGGCGTAATCCTACGAGGCGTGGAACGCCACGGGCGCAGGTTTGTCTTTCGAAAACCTGACGCCCGCGGAGTTGCCATGCTGGTCCGGAAAGCGCCCTCGCCGTTCACTCAGTTTGCCAAGGCCATCTCGCGCCAAGCGGGGCGTCCGGTCACATTCACCGTGGCGACCGCCGTCATCGTGGCCTGGGCGATCCTGGGGCCGGTCTTCGACTTCAGCGACGCGTGGCAGCTCACGGTCAACACCGCCACGACCATCATCACGTTCCTGATGGTCTTCCTCATCCAGGCCACGCAGAACCGCGACGCCGAGGCGATCCAGATCAAGCTGGACGAGATCATCCGGGCGCAGAAGCACGCGCGCAACGAGATCCTCGACACCGAGGAGATGGAGGAAGAAGACCTGGTCGAGCTGCGGCAGCACTACCTGCGGCTCGCCGAGCGCGCCCGCAATCGCCACGGCCACCACTATGCCGCCAACGTGCCGGACCTCAGCGAGAAAGGCGGCGAGGAGCGCGCCGCCGGCTAGCGCGCCTGTGGAATCGTGAAATAGAACGAGGTCCCGAGGCCCGGCGAGCTTTCGGCCCAGATCCGGCCGCCATGCGCCTCGACGATGCCCTTTGCGATCGGAAGGCCGAGTCCGACTCCGCCGCGCCGCTCCCGCCCCGCCTGCCAGAATCGGTCGAACAGCTGGGGCAACTCGTTTGCGGCAAGTCCAGGGCCGCTGTCCACGATCGCGAAGCGCGCGAAAGCGCCGTCGGCTTCGACGCGCAGCGCCACGCGGCCGCCTTCCGGGGTGAATTTGTGGGCGTTGCCGACGAGGTTGGAAAGTACCTGCAGCATCCGGTCCCGGTCGGCTAGCACAGAAAGGGCGTCGATCGCCTGCGGGCATTCGAAGGCCTGGCCCTTGCTCGCGAGAAGCGTTGTGAACATGAGCTTCGCCTCGCCGCAGAGGGCGGAAACCTCCAGCGGCGCGGGCTGGACCCTGAGGGTTCCCTGGGCGATCTGGCTCACGTCGAGGAGGTCGCCGATCAGGCGGCTCATCCTGGCGACCGCGCGATGGATGATGCCGAGCTGTGCCTTCCTCGCTTCCTCGGAAGCGCAATCCTCGAGCGCCCGGGCGCTCATCGCGATCAGGTTCAGCGGATTGCGCAGGTCGTGGCTGACGATGGCAAGGATGTCATCGCGCGACTGCGCCGCGCCCGCGGCCTGCGCAGGCCGATCCTGGCAGTCCATCCCTCATCCCATCATGGGCATTTCGGCGCCGCTCATGCGGTGATCCTCGATCCGGCGCACCCCGGGCACGTTCTCCGCCGCCACGCGAGCCGCCCGCCTGGCCTCCTCGTTCTCGTAGAGCCCCCAGAACTCGACCACGCCCTTGTCGACGATGACGCTCGAGGTCGCGCGCCACCAGGCGTGTGCATTGAGCTCGCGCAGCAGGCAGGACCGGATCGCTTCGTCGTCGGCCAATGGCTCTCGCCTTGCGCTTCTCGCCTTGAGCGCCAGCGCGCGAACCAGGTTGGCCCGCGTAACCAACCCCACGAGGCGCTCGCCGCGAAGCACGGGAAGGCGCCTGATGCGGCGCTTCTCGAACAGCGCGGCGATCCTGGAAAGCGGCGTGTCTTCCGTCACCGAGACGATCGCGGTCGTCATGAGGTCGGCGGCGCGCACCGCATGCGACTTCACGTACTCCGAAGCGTCGGACAGCCCACCTCCCAAGACTGCCTGCCACAACCACCCGCCCGGGCGCCGCCTTTCGCTGCCGATCTCGTGGCGCCGCAGCAGGTCGCCCTCGCTGACGATGCCCACGACGCGACCGCCTTCGAGAACCGGAAGGCCGCTGATCCGGTGATGCAGCAAGAGCTCCGCGATCTCCGCGACCCTGGTGTCAGGCCCGATGGTGATCACGGGCCGGGTCATGATGTGCTTGGCGTTCATGCGGGACCTCCTTGGGCAGGGTGGTTAGCGATATGCCCATCATGGCGCCGGCCGCTGACTGAAGTAAAACGAAACTTAATGCGGTTTCACTGCACCGATTTTGCTGTCCGCGCCTGCGGCAAGCCCCTCCTCCGCCGGGGCGCTGGAAGCGACCGGCGTTTCGCCCTCGGACTTGATGCCCGAGGGCTGGACGCCCACGAGCTGCGCGGAAGGGCTCGGCAGATGCGGCCTGGGCGGCATCGTCGTGGTTTCCGCGAGGTCGGTGCCGCAGCCCGCGCAAAGGGCCAGGGTAGCGATCCAGGCCAGGGCGTGGAGAGTCATCGCACGCCCTCCCCTTGCACGCCCACGCCGGCTTCGAAGACCATCTTGCCGCCCAGCCAACCCGAGACCAGCAACGACAGGATTCCGAGCGTCGACAATGCCGTCGGCAGGGCGGTGTCGTGCGGCTCGGCGTGCCGCAGCCACGCATTGCCTGCGTAGAGCGCCACCACGCCGAGGTTGATCACCATGTGCAGCGTCGCCGTGCGTTGCGCTGGCCCGCGCAGCGACAAGAGGTCGATGAATCCCGGCACGGCGGCCGCAAGAGCGCCCACGATGCCGCCGAGCATCGTGTAGTACGCGAGCGCAAGCCAGGGAGTGGCGTTTCCCGAGAAGAGGCGGATCAGGTCGGCGGCGAACGAGAAGACGAAGCAGCCGATCGCGATCGGCACGAGCATGGGGTGGATCGGATGGCCGCGGATGCTGGCGGGCGTTCGCATGGGTTTCTCCTTGAAAGTCGGTCGAAGGCCCTCCCTGCCCATTCGATGCGCGCCCGCAGGCGCGCGTTTCAGCCCCGGGCGAGCGGCATCGCCACGCGGAAACGCGCACCGGGTCCGGGCGCGGCATCGAGAGTGAGGTCGCCGCCCAGCCGGCGCATGATCTGCCAGCTGATGGCGAGCCCAAGGCCCGCGCCTTTCTCGTGCGTCTGGGTATGGGCGGATCCGCGCATGAACTTCGAGAAGACACGCTCGCGCTCCTCGGGGCGGATTCCCGGCCCGTTGTCCTCCACCAGGACTTCGTACGATCCTGCAGACTGGCGGCTGCTGACGCGCACCCGCGGTTGCGTCGAGGTGTTGTACTTGATGGCGTTGGCGATGAGGTTGATGAACACCTGCGAAAGGCGGTCGGCGTTCCCCTGGACGGTGACGGCGCCGGCACTTTCCCCGCGCTCGAGCAGCACGCCGCACTTGGCGGCGAGGCCCTGGCAGGCCGCGATCGATCCCTCGAGGGCCTGCTCCGGATCGATGGCGGCGATGTCGAGCGGCGCCTCCCCGCGTTCCAGGAGCCCCAGGTCGAGCGTGCTGTCGAGCAGCCGCGTGAGCCGCACGCTTTCCTCGTGGATGATGCCGAGGTAGCGTGCCGAACGCTCCGGCTCGAGCCCCGGCGTGTCGCGCAGGATCTCCGCGAAGGAGCGGATCGAGGTCATCGGCGTGCGCACCTCGTGGCTCACCTGCCCCAGGAAATCGTCCTTCTCGCCGTCGAGGCGCTTCAGGCGCTCGTTTGCCTCGCCCAGCTGCTGCGCAGTCGCCTCGAGCTGGCGCGATTTCTCCTCGAGCTCGCGGCTGTAGGCGCGCGCGCGCTGGGTCTCGTCGGCCAGCCGCACCAGCTCGTCCATGCTGATCGTCTCCACCGAGACGACCTGCGAGACCATCGCCCTTGCCGAGGCGGCGCCGACGCTGCCCGCCAGCTTGCGTTCGAGTTGCGAGATGAAGGCATCGTTGGCGATCGGCATCGGCCCGTCCAGGCCCTGCTCGCGCGCGGCGAGGGCGAAGAGCTCGCGCGCCTCGTCGGAGCCCAGGATGCGCTGCGCGAGCACGCTCAGGTCCTGGACGCGCGCCGTGCGCCGGATGAGGCCGGAGGCGGCGTCGGCCGGCGTGCGGAACACGTCCACGAACAACGTGGCCTGCAAACGCTCGAGCGGGCGCTGCTCCCGCGCGAGCGAGACCGCCACGAAGAGCGCCACGTTGATCCCGATGCTCCAGAAAACCGCATGGACCAGGGGATCCACCCCGCTCATGCCGAAGAGCGCGTTGGGCCGCAGCCACGGAAGCCCGAAGAGCCCCTGGCTCACGACCTCGCCGGTCACGAGGAAGCCGAAGCTGGGAAGGAAGAGCGTATAGGCCCACACGAGCGCGCCGGCCCCCAGCCCCGCGAGCGCGCCATGCACGTTGGCATGCCGCCAGAAGATGCCGCCGACCAGGCAAGGCAGGAATTGCGCCACGCCGGCGAAGGCGATGAGGCCGATCGAGGCCAGCGCTCCCGGCGCGCCGCTCAACCGGAAGTAGAGGAAGCCCAGCAGGAGCAGCGCGCAGATGCTCACGCGGCGAGAGAGCAGCAGGAAGCGGCGCACCTCGCCGCTCACGCCGACGCGAACCCAGTTCAATTGCAGCGCGATCGGCATCGCGATGTGGTTCGAGATCATCGTGGAGATGGCGATGCAGGCGACGATGACCATCGATGTCGCCGACGAGAATCCGCCGAGGAAGGCGAGCATCGCGATGGTGTCCTGCCCCGCCCACATCGGCAGCGTGAGCACGAACATGTCGGGATTGGAGCCGCGCGGCAGGAAGGCGAGCCCCGCGATGGCGATCGGCAGGATGAAGAGGCAGATGAGGAAGAGGTAGAGCGGGAAAAGCCACGAGGCGGTGCGCAGGTGGCGCTCGTCGGAGTTCTCCACCACCATCACCTGGAACTCGCGCGGCAGGCAGATGATCGCGGCCCCGGCGAGGAAGGTCGTCGCGATCCAGCGCGGGCCGAAGGCGTCCTCGCCGGCGATGAGGCCCGCGGGCGCGCGCTCGAAGATCGCGCCCCAGCCGTCGCCGATCCCCCACACTACCAGCACCCCCACGGCCAGCAGGGCGACCAGCTTGACCACGGCTTCCAGCGCGATGGCCGCGACGACCCCGTGGTGCTGCTCCTTGGCGTCGATGTTGCGGGTGCCGAAGAGGATGGTGAACACCGCCAGGCCCACGGTGATCCAGAAGCCCAGCCGGAAGTCGGGCCCGGCGATCGGCAACCCGGCCAGGGGGTCGGGCCCGGCGTGCCCGATCACCTGGAAGCTCGTGGTCACCGCCTTGAGCTGCAGCGCGATGTACGGCATCGAGACCACGACGGTGATGAGGGTGACCAGGGCGGCGAGCGGCACGCTCTTGCCGTAGCGCGACGAGATCATGTCGGCGATGGAAGTCACGCCGTGCTCGTGCCCGATGCGCACGAGCTTCCTCAGCAGCACCCACCAGCCGATGAAGACCAGCGTAGGGCCGAGATAGATCGTGGCGAACTCGAGCCCGCTGCGCGCCGCCGAGCCCACCGCGCCGTAGAAGGTCCACGAGGAGCAGTACACCGAGATCGAAAGCGTGTAGACGACCGGGCTCTGCAGCCAGCCGGATTCGCCCGAGCGCGCGCGGCGGTCCCCCACGTAGGCCACCGCGAACAGCACCGCCACGTAGGCGATGCAGATGAGCAGGACGAGGTTGGCCGGCCGCATCAGCGCAGTCGGCGCGCGAGCAGGGCAGCCGAGGCGATGAGCCCCATCCAGGTGCCGAAAACGTAGATCACGATGAGCGGCACGCCCGCCACGCCGGCCCCGGCTGCGGCGAAGAGCGTGATCACCGGCGGCATGAGCAGCACCAGGCCGGCCACCGGCAAAATCGAGGCCGCATCGCGGAGGCGGCCGGGCACGGCGCTCATCCGGCGCGCGCAGCGGCCACCACTCGCCGCACCGCCTCGACCACCTCGCTGTTGGCGAAGGGCTTGGTCATGAAGGCGTCGGCGCCGATCTCCTCGGCCATGCGCCGGTCGTGCTGGCGGCCCTTGGCTGTGAGCACGACGACCGGCAACGCGTGCAGCGCAGCGTCGGAGCGCACCTGCTTGAGCACCTCCAGGCCGTTCATCCTGGGCAGCATCACGTCCAGCAGCATGACGTCGGGCAGCCGCGCGCGCAGTCGCTGCATCGCGGCCTCGCCATCGAGCACCGCCTCGACCACGAAGCCTTCGCGCTCGAGCACGAACGTGAGCGATTCGACGATATGGCGCTCGTCCTCCACGAGGAGCACTCGGATGGCCGGTCGCGTCTCTTTCATGCGCCCTCCTGCGATGCGCGTGGCTTCACGCGCCGATGATCGGGTCTTCCTGGCGGTGCGCGCACTCGCGGCGCGAGCACAAGCGGCAGTTCGGTCCTACCGGCACACCGGGCACGCCGGAGGAAACGTCGAGTCCGCGCGCGTACACCGTGCGATCGGCATGCAAGGCGTCGCATGCGAGCATGAGCGACAGCGTGCGCCGCGGCAAGGGATACGCGGCGCGGGCCTTGTCCACGGTGCGGGCGATGAAGAAGTGGCGCTCGCCTCCCGGGAACTCGACCAGCTGGCGCACCAGCGTGCCGGGCGACTGGAAGGCCGCATATACCGCCCACAACGGGCAGGCGCTGCCATGGCGCGGGAGCGGCAGGTCGGCGAGCGGCAGGCGCTTGGTGACGAAGCCCGCGGCGTCCACGCGCAGCAGCGCGAACGGAATTCCCCCGGCGCCGGGGCGACGCAGCGTCGCGAGCCGATGGCATACCTGCTCGAAGCTCGCGCCGAACCGCACCGCGAGCTCCTCGATGTCGTAGCGCGCTTCGGAGGCGGCGGCCAGGAATTCGTCATAGGGCCAGAGCGCGGCCGCCGCAAGGTATCCGGCGAGCACGCGCCGCGCGCGCGCCCGTGCGGCCTCGCTCGACAACTGGCGCGCCTGCGCCAGGATCGCATCGAGGTGGCGGCCGCGTTCGAAGCGCTCCGCGGCCTCGCGGGCAAGCAGGAAGCGGCGCGTCTCGGCGCTCGTGGACGCGGGGATCGCGAACGAGGCGGCATCGATGCCATGCGCGCGCGCGAGGTAGGCGATGAGCCCTTGCTCGACTCCCGAGGCGAGCTTGGCCTGCGCGCGCAGGCCCTGCCCCGCCGCCTCCAGCTCGGGGAAATGGTTGTCGTGGTCGAAGAGGAAGTCATCCACCTCCTCGACCGGCGTCACCGCGCGCGCGCCATGCCCGGCGTCGAAAAACGCGGCGAGCGATTGCGCGAGCTGCGCGAGCCCGCGGCTCTCCTCGGCGACGATGTCGACGAACCGCCTGCGGCGTTCGGTGGGCAGGTCTTCCACGGTTTCGAGGATCTCGATCGAGGAGCGGATCGCCGCCGCCTGCGTGAGCAGCCGGTGCACCGCTTCGCCGAGGAAGGGGTCGTGGCTCA
Source organism: Usitatibacter sp. (assembly GCA_035626705.1). GTDB lineage: Bacteria > Pseudomonadota > Gammaproteobacteria > Burkholderiales > Usitatibacteraceae > Usitatibacter. Next base: position 43,114 of record DASPNE010000022.1, read on the forward strand.
GGCGATCGGAGAGCGCGCTCACCGCCTGCTCGCGATCGAGCCGCGCGCGATTGAGACGCACCAGCGCATGGGCCCAGGGTGCATGGCGGCCTGCAAGGTCGTTCGCGGAACGCGCGTCGAGGCCAAGGTCCGCGAGCGGACGCTCCGCGGCGACTTCGACCAGGTCGGCCAGCAGGCGGCGCTCGGCCGCGCCGTCGACCTCTTCCACGGCGAGACCCAGCTCGGCGGCGATGCGCTGCAGCAGCGCGCCGCCGATATTGCGCTTGTTGGCCTCGATCAGGTTCAGGTAGGACGCCGAGATCTCTACGCGCGCCGCGAGGCTCGCCTGCGTGAGGCCGAGGGCCCGGCGACGGTCGCGGATGCGAGGGCCGATCAGCGAGCGCGCCATGGCCTTCGTTGTTGCGGTGCAGCGTCGAAAATCGACAACTTGACCGTCTCCACGTGTCAACAAAACACAAGAATTCCGTTTTGCCTCAAGTCGATATTGCGCTATTTACACCCGCGGCGCCAGCATGTTGCACAGGCGATCAACAGGAGGAGGATGAAATGGGCGAGCATGACAAGGACGCGAATGGAAGGCGCACGGTCCTCAAGGCGGGGCTGGCGCTGGGGGCGGGGCTCGCGGCCCCGTCGCTGATCTACACGCGCAACGCGTGGGCGCAGAGCTTTCGCAACGACCCCGGCAAGGCCAAGTCGGTGGTGCTGGGATTCAACGTGCCGCAGACCGGGCCCTACGCCGACGAGGGCGCCGATGAGTTGCGCGCCTTCAAGCTCGCGGCCAAGCACCTGAACGGCGAAGGCGACGGCGGGATGATGAAGACCTTCAAGCCCTCGTCGCTCAAGGGCAACGGAATCCTCGGCAAGAAGGTTTCCTACGTGACGGGCGACACCCAGACCAAGGCCGACGCCGCGCGCGCTTCGGCCAAGCGCATGATGGAGAAGGACGGGGTGATCATGTTTTCCGGCGGCTCGTCCTCGGCCGTGGCCGTGGCCTGCCAGGCGCTCGCGCAGGAAATGGGCGTGATCTACATGTGCGGCCTCACGCACTCGAACGACACCACGATGAAGGACCGGCGCCGCTACGCGTTCCGCCATTTCTTCAATGCATACATGTCCGGCCAGGCGCTGGCGCCGATCCTCGCGGCCGAGTTCGGCAAGGACCGCCGCGCCTATCACCTCACCGCCGACTACACCTGGGGCTGGACGCAGGAAGAGTCCATCAAGGACGCCACCGAGAAGCTCGGCTGGAAGACCGTCAAGGCAGTCCGCACCCCGCTCGGCGCCGGCGACTTCTCGCAGTACATCACCCCGGCCATCAACTCCGGCGCCGACGTCCTGATCCTGAATCACTACGGCAAGGACATGGTGAACTCGCTCACCCAGGCGGTGCAGTTCGGCCTGCGCGACAAGCAGGTGAACGGCAAGCAGTTCGAGATCGTGGTCCCGCTCTACTCGCGCCTCATGGTGCAGGGCGCGGGCGAGGCTTCCCGCGGCATTCTCGGCACGGCCAACTGGCATTGGAGCCTCAAGGACGCCGCCTCCCAGGCTTTCGTGAAATCGTTCGGCACCGAGTACGGCGCCCCGCCATCGCAGGCCGCGCACACGTGCTACGTGCAGACGCTGCTCTATGCCAACGCCGTCGAGCGGGCCGGGACGTTCTACCCGCCCGAGGTCATCAAGGCGCTGGAGGGCTTCAAGTTCGACGGCATGGGCAACGGGCCCACCGAGTACCGCGCGGGCGACCACCAGTGCTTCAAGGACGTGCTGGTAATGCGCGGCAAGGAAAAGCCCGCTTCGCGCTTCGACCTGCTCGAGGTGGTCAAGGTGGTTCCGCGCAGCCAGGTGGAATACCCCGCGACGATGGGCGGCGGCGAACTGGGCCCGTACAAGGTCTGAGCCGGGGCCGCACCTGGACGCGATCTTCCTGCAGCTGCTCAACGGGCTGGACAAGGGCGGGGCCTACGCGCTGATCGCGCTGGGCCTCACCCTCATCTTCGGCACGCTCGGGGTGGTCAATTTCGCCCACGGCGCGCTCTTCATGATCGGCGGCTTCTGCGCGGTGACCACGCAGAAGCTGCTCACGCTGTCGAAGAAGGTGAAGGACGAGAGCGTCACCTTCTTCGACTCGTACACCGAGGTGCCGTACCTGCGGATCTGGTTCGGAGAAACCGGCGAGCGCATCATCGACTACGCGGTGCCGCTTTCGATCCTGCTCGCCATCCCGCTCATGCTGCTGCTGGGTGTGGCGATCGAGCGCGGCCTCATCCGCCACTTCTACCGCCGCCCGCACGCCGACCAGATCCTGGTCACCTTCGGGCTGGCGATCGTGCTGCAGGAGCTGGTCAAGGCGTACTTCGGGGCGAACCCGATCCCCACGCCGGCCCCGGCCATCGTCGCCGGAAGCGCCGCGGTGGGATCCTGGATCGGCCTGGGCGACGCGGTGAGCTATCCGTGGTGGCGGCTGGTGTACTTCCTCTTCTCGGTGGCGGTGATCGGCGCGGTGTTCGCCTTCCTGCGCTACACCACCTTCGGCATGGTGGTGCGCGCCGGCATGCGCGATCGCGAGACCGTGGGGCTCTTCGGGATCGACATCGAGAGGCGCTTCACCATCGTCTTCGGCATCGCCGTGGTGGTCGCCGGCCTCGCAGGCGCGATGTACACGCCGATCCTCTCGCCCGACTACCACATGGGCATGGAATTCCTCGTGCTGTCCTTCGTCGTGGTGGTCGTGGGTGGCATGGGATCGCTCGCCGGCGCGGTGGCCGCGGGCTTCCTGCTGGGCATCCTGCAGTCGTTCGCGTCGATGAACGAGGTGAAGAGCCTCATCCCCGGCATCGACCAGATCGTGATCTACCTCGTGGCGGTGGCGATCCTGCTGGTGCGCCCGCGCGGCCTCATGGGGCGCGCCGGGGTGATGGAAGCATGAGCGCGCGCTTCGAGGCGACGGGCGGGGCGCGCCGCGACCACCTGCTGCTCGCGGGCTTCGCCCTCGTCGTGCTCACGATGCCGCTGTGGATGCGGCCCTTCGGCGCCGCTTATCCCGACCTGCTGCAGCGCTTCGCGATCTACGGCATCTTCGCCATCGGCTTCAACATCCTCTTCGGCCTCACGGGTTACCTCTCCTTCGGGCACGCCGCCTTCCTCGGAGTGGGCTCCTACGCGGCGGTGTGGGCGTTCAAGCTCGTCACGGTGAACGTGCTGCCCGCCATCGCGTTCGCGATCGTGGTCTCGGGGCTCTTCGCGCTCGCCATCGGCTACATGAGCCTCAGGCGCTCCGGGATCTACTTCTCGATCCTCACGCTCGCCTTCGCGCAGATGTGCTACAACCTCGCGTATTCGGTGCTCACGCCCATCACCAACGGCGAGACCAGCCTGCAGATGGCGCGTACCGACCCGCGCATCCTCGACACCTGGCTCTTCGGCCCGAGCCCGCTCATCCCTTCGACCCACCTCTTCGGCATGGAGATGAAGGGCTACCCGGGCTTCTATTTCTGCGCGGTGCTGCTGATCGTGGCGTTCTACGTGGCGATGCGCATCTCCCGCTCGCCGCTCGGCACGATGCTGCGCGCGATCAAGTCCAACCAGAACCGGCTCAACTACACCGGCGTGAACTCCCGGCCCTACGCGCTCGCCGCATTCGTGATCTCCGGCGTGTACGCCGGGCTCGCGGGCGCGCTGCTCGCCTGCACCGATCCGCTCGCGGGCGCCGAGCGCATGCAGTGGACCGCCTCGGGCGAGGTCGTCCTCATGGCCATCTTGGGCGGCGTGGGAACCCTGCTCGGTCCGTTCGTGGGCGCCGTCATCATCAAGTACCTCGAGAACATCTTCTCGGCCTTCAACGAGCAGACGCTGCATTCCGTCTTCGGCTTCCTGCCCGACGGCGTCGAGAATGTCGTGGTCGCGGTCGCCGGTCTCTTCGTGGGAGAAGGCTGGCACCTCACGCTCGGGATGATGTTCATGCTGCTCGTGATCTTCCTGCCCGGGGGGGTGATGGAAGGCGCACGGCGGCTGGGCGGCCTCTGGAGGACAGGCGTGGCCGCCCCGCGCGCCGGCGTGAGGCGCCTCGCGCCTTCGGACTCCCCCTCGGTCGGCGGGGGCGAATGACGATGGCGCTGCTGCAGGTCCAGGCGGTCAACAAGTCCTTCCGCGGACTGCGCGCGCTCTCCGACGTCAACCTCGATGTCGAGGAAGGCAGCGTGCACGCGATCATCGGGCCCAACGGCGCGGGCAAGTCGACGCTGCTCAACTGCTTCGTCGGCCGCCTGGCGCCCGACACCGGCAGCGTGCTCTTCGATGGCAAGTCGCTGGTGGGACTGTCGCCCCACCAGATCAACCAGGCGGGCGTGGCGCGCGTCTTCCAGACGCCCGAGGTGTTCCTCGACCTCACGCTCGAGGAGAACGTGATCATCCCGGCACTCGCCCGCCAGGACGGGCCTTTCCGCCTGAACGCATGGCGCCGCCTCGGCTCGCGAGCGGCGGTGCGCGAAAAGGCGCAACACGTCCTCGAAGACCTGGGCCTCGCGGCGTCGCGCCACCGCACGGCCGGCACGCTCTCGCGCGGCGACAAGCGCCGCCTCGAGCTCGCCATGTGCCTCGTGCAGGAGCCCAAGCTGCTCCTGCTGGACGAGCCCACGGCAGGCATGTCGCGCGCCGACACCGAGCGCACCATCGAGCTGCTGCAGCGGCTGGGGGAGCGTCGCATCACCAAGGTCATCATCGAGCACGACATGCAGGTCGTCTTCTCGCTCGCCAGCCGCATCAGCGTGCTCGCGCAGGGCACGGTCATCGCCGAGGGCGACCCGGCCGCGATCAAGGGCGATCCGCGCGTGCAGGAAGCCTACCTCGGGGGGGCCGTCCATTGAGCGCCCTGCCGCGCGCGGTTGCCGCGCCATCCTCCTACTTCAGCTGCCGCGACCTGCACGCCTACTACGGCGAAAGCTACATCGTGCAAGGCGTGGGATTCTCCATCCAGGAAGGCGAGATCGTGGCCCTCCTCGGGCGCAACGGCGCCGGCAAGACTTCCACCCTTCGCACCATCGCGCGCCTGGCCGATCCGCAGCTCGCCAGGGGCGAGATATGGCTCGCGGGCAAGGCGCTGCATCCGATGCGCTCGTGGCAGGCGGCGCGCCACGGCGTGGGGCTCGTGCCCGAGGACCGCCGCATCATCGCCGGGCTGACCGTCGAGGAGAACCTCCAGCTCGCGCGCATCGAGAAGCCGGTGGGCTGGCCCCTCGAGCGGATCTACGAGCACTTTCCCAAGCTGGCCGAGCGCCGCACGCAGGAAGCGGTCACGCTCTCGGGCGGCGAGCAGCAGATGCTCGCCGTGGCCCGGGCGCTCGCGCGCGACGTGAAGCTGCTGCTGCTCGACGAGCCCTACGAGGGCCTGGCACCGGTCATCGTGCGCGAGATCGAGAAGATCCTGCAGGAGGTGAAGGCCGCGGGATTCACCACCCTCATCGTGGAGCAGAACGCCATCGCCGCGCTGCAGCTGGCCGACCGCGCCATCATCCTCGACATGGGCGAGGTGGTGTTCGACGGCACCGCGAAGGAAGTCCTGGACGACGCCCAGCTGAGGAAGGAGTACCTGGCGGTCTAGCCTAGCCGAAGTCCACGGCGTCGGTGTTGGCGCCGCACAGCAGCACGCCGACGACGCTGCCTGGACGTGCCGCGAAGCGCCCCGAAAGCAGCGCCGCGAGGGCCGTGGCCCCACCGGGCTCCGCCACGATGCGCAGCGTCTTCCAGAGCGCGCGCTGCGCCTCGCGAATCGCCTCGTCGGTCACCAGCACCGTGCCCGCCATGTAGCGCTGCGCGAAGGGGAACATGTAGCGGCCGACGCGCTTCGGGGCGAGCGAATCGGCGGCGATGCCTCCGGCGGGCGCGTCCACGGGCTCTCCCGCTTCCAGCGCGCGCGTGAGCGTGGGCGCCTCTTCGGGCTCGACACCCAGCACCGGCACGCGCCCCCGGAACCAAGCCGCGATGCCACCCACGAGCCCGCCGCCGCCTACGGCCACGAGGAGATGGTCGAGGCGCGGGGCCTGCTCCTCGAACTCGACGGCCACTGTGGCCTGGCCCTGCAGCGTCTCCCATTGCTCGAAAGCGTGGATCGGCAAAGCGCCGCGCTCCTGCACGAACTTCTCGCTAGCGAGCAAAGCATCGTTGTAGCGCTCCCCTGCGATCTCGAGCCGGGCGCCATAGCTGCGGATCTGCGCAACCTTTGCCGGGGAGGCCACGCTCGGCACGAAGATCGTCGCAGGCACGTCGCGCTTCATCGCCGCGAAGGCGACGGCGGCGCCATGGTTCCCGCCCGAGGCCGCCACGACGCCGTTCGGCCCGATCTCGCGCGCAAGAAGGTTGTTGAATGCGCCGCGCGACTTGAACGAGCCCGCGTGCTGCAGGAATTCCAGCTTGAACGCGAGGCGCACGCCGGCGAGCCCGAAATCGCCGCCATCGATTTCCACCAGCGGCGTGCGGCGCACGTGGGGGGCCAACCGCGTCTCGGCCTCGCGGATCGCCTGCGGCTCGAGCAATGCGGCGGACATGCCGCATTCTAGCGGTCAGTGGCCCGCCGTCGCCTCGCGGGGAGCGCCACGCCGGGCGAGGATCGAGTGCAGCGTATCCAGGTCCGCGGGCTTGACCAGGTGATGGTCGAAACCGGCTTCCTGGGTGCGTCGCCGGTCGCTGCGTTGGCCCCAGCCGGTCAGCGCAACCAGGGTCGTGTCCCGCGCGCGGGGGTCCTGGCGAACACGCCGCGCCACCTCGAAGCCGTTCATGCCGGGCATGCCGAGGTCGAGCAGGATCGCCGTCGGTCGAAAGTCGGCCAGGGCGTGCAGGGCGGAATACCCGTCGTGCACCACCATGACCTGCGCGCCGAGGTGTTGCAGCAACATGCCGAGGCTGTCCGCGGCATCCTGGTTGTCGTCCACCACGAGCACGCGCTCGCGCTCGAGCTGCTCACGCGCCGGCGAGGAATGCCCCGGCCCGCCGGGCGCGATTGCCGGCAGTTCCCTCGCAATCGGCAACCGGATCGTGAAGGCGCATCCCTTGTTGCGTCCTTCGCTGAAGGCCTCGATGGTGCCCCCGTGCAAGTGCACCAGGGTGCGCGCGAGCGTGAGCCCGATGCCCAGCCCGCCCTGGGCGCGGGTGCCGGTGTCGAGCTGCGTGAACATGTTGAAGACGCGTCCCAGCATCGGCGGCGGAATGCCCTCGCCATTGTCCTTCACGCAGACCACCGCCATGTCCGCCTTCAGCTCGACGCTCATCTCGATCCTGCCCCCCGGCGGCGTGTACTTGGCCGAGTTGTTGAGCAGGTTGGCGAAGACCTGCGCCAGCCGCACGGCATCCGCATCGACGGCTATCGGCACGTCCGGCATCGCGAGCGAGAACTGGTGGCGGCCCGCCTCGATCAGGGGGCGGCTGGTGTCGATGGCGTTGCGCAACACCGCGCCCAGCTCGACACGCTCCTTGCGCAGCTCGATCTTGCCCCGGCTGATGCGCGAAACCTCGAGCAGGTCGTCCACGATGCGCACCATGTGCTGCACCTGCCGCTCCATCATGCCCACGACGCGCTCGATGGTCGGATCGCGCGTGGCCGTGGCGCGAACGATATGGAGGGAATTGCGGATGGGGGCGAGCGGGTTGCGCAGCTCGTGCGCAAGCGTCGCGATGAATTCGTCCTTGCGGCGGTCGGCCTCGCGCAGGTCCTCCTCCGCGTGCTTGCGCTCGGTGATGTCCTCGATGACGGCCACGCCGCGCTTGCCGGCCCATTCCCGCGCGGGGGTGAGCGAGAGCAGCACCCAGATCGTCTCGCCGTCGTGGCGCACGAAGCGACGCTCGCCGGAATAGATTTCCCCGGCCCCCTCGATAACTCCGCGATACGCGGCAAGCACCTCGTCGCGGTCGGCCGGATGGACATGCGAGAAAAGGCCCGCGCCCAGAAGAGCCTCGCGCCGCTCGCCCAGCAGGCGGCACAGCGCGTCGTTGGCGAGGGTCACGCTGCCTTCGGGACCGAGCTCCGCGATGCCCACGGCGGCATTCGCGAAGAGGGCCTGCAGGCGTCCCTGGCTGTCGGCGAGCGCGCGCGCGGTCTCGTCGAGCTCCTGCAGGTGGGCGCGGGCGTGGTACTGCCGCTGGCGCGCCCGCAGCGCGGTCTGGGCAGCGGTCACCAGGGAAGCGAGCCGCACGGGCCGCTCGAGCAGCGTCACGTTGCCGAGCACGCGGATGGCGCGCCGGGCGGCGGCGGAGCTCGCGCCCTGGTGGGCGAGCAGCAGGACCGGGATGTCGGACCACGGCGGCTGTCGCATGAGGCGGTCGCCGAGGTAATGCATGCCCACCTCGGACTGGAGCGCCTCTTCGGAAATGAGCAAGGCGCCGGCGCCCGCCGCCATCTCGCCGACCATCTCGGCGAGGTCGGCGCAGATCTGGGTGCGAATGCCGACTTCGGCCAGCACGCTGCGGGTGAGCTCCGCATCCCGCCCCGTGGGCGCGAGGGCGAGGATGCGCCGTTCCAGCGACGGCTTCGGCGCGGGGTCGCTCACCCGTTGAACAGCCCGGAAACGACGCTGCTCGCCGGTTCGAAGATGGGCACGCCGGTGAGCACGCCGCGGAACTGGTCCAGCGGCTTGCCGACGCGGATGCCGCCCCGCTCCATGGCGAACTCGCGGATGCTGCGCTCGTGGCTGCCGCCGCGCTTCTTCATCACCGAGATCGCCTGGCGCACGCGGCCCTGGTTCTCGAAATAGCGCAGCAGGATCACGGCATCGGCGAGGTAGCTCGCGTCGATCGGCGTCTGCATCGACTGTCCGATGAGGCCCTGGTGCGCGCCGATGAGGAGCGTGGCCACGCCCTTGTCGCCCAGGTACATCAGCAGCTCGTGCAGGTGGACGGTGAGGAAACGCTCCCCAGGCATCGCATTGAGGTAGCCGTTGAGGCTGTCGATGACCAGGATCTTCGCGCCGCGCTCCTCGACCTCGCGACGGATCGTGTGCGTGAGCTCGCCCGGGGTCAGCTCGGCCGGGTCGACCTGGCGGATCGCCACCATGCCACCACTCACGTCTTCCTCGAGGCTGCCGCCCATGCCCTTCATGCGCGAGATCAGGGTCGAGCGCGACTCGTCGAAGACGAACATCGCGGATTTCTCGCCGCGCGCCGCCGCCGCCGAGCAGAAGAGCGCCGCGAGCGAGGACTTGCCGGTGCCGGCCGCGCCCACGATCAGGGTGCTCGTGCCGCATTCCAGCCCGCCGCCGAGGAGGTCGTCCAGCTCCGCGATGCCGCTCTTCAGCTTCTGCTCCTCCAGCAGGTGGCGATGCTCGGCGGCGACCAGGCGCGGGAAAACCTGCAGGCCGCCGGCGTCGATCACGTAGTCGTGGTAACCGCCGCGAAAGCCGCGCCCGCGGTGCTTGAGCACGCGCAGGCGGCGCCGGTCGCTGCCGTACTCGGGCAGGAGCTGCTCGAGCACCAGCACGCCGTGCGCAATGCTCTGCACCTGCAGGTCGCGGCCGGCGCTGGTGAGATCGTCCAGCAGCAGCACGGTGCAGCGCCGGCCGCGGAAGAACTGCTTGAGGCCCAGCAGCTGCCGGCGGTAACGCAGGGGATCGCCTGCGAGGAGGCGCAGCTCCGAGAGCGAATCGAACACCAGCCGCGCGGGCTTCAACCGGTCGACGTCGGCGAGGATGGTCCGCGTGGTCTCCGAGAGCTCGACCTCAGCCGGATGGAACATGGTGTATTGCTCGGCCGGCTGCAGGCTCTCCTCGGGCGGCACGAGCTCGCGCACCGTGATGCCGTTCAGGTCCCAGCCGTGGGAGGCGGCCATCGCGCGAAGCTCCTCCTCGGTCTCGGAGAGCGTCACGTAGAGCACGGGCTCGCCGCGGCGTGCGCCTTCCATCAAATACTGCATCGCGAGCGTGGTCTTGCCCGAGCCGGGCACGCCCTCGATGAGGTACACGCGATTGGGCGTGAAGCCTCCGAAGAGGATGTCGTCCAGCCCTTCTATGCCGGTCGCCGAGACTTCGCTGTAGCGCTTGTGCCTGCCTTGTGTTTCCTGCATTGACGTCACGTTCAATTTTCCCTCGTCTTCAGCTTCGCGCCGCCGGAACGATCCGCAGCGCATCCCGGTCCCATCGGGGACCCGATCCTCCGAGCGTCATGGAAAATCCCCAACTCATCGGCTGGGCCGCCGTCGCCGCCCTCTTCTTCACCATGGCCGGCCAAGCCTGGAAGGAGTGGCGCGACAACGTGAAGCGCGGCATCGGCAAGCTCTTTTTCGCCGGGCAGATCCTCGCCTCGTCTCTCTTCCTCACGTACAGCGCGATCGTTGGCGACCACGTGTTCGTCGTCGGCAACGCGCTCGTCCTCGTCGCCGCGATCGCGGGCGGGGCGATCTTCTGGTTCAACCGCAACTTCCGCTGACTCAGCGCTTGCCGCGCTCGAGCTCCTCCCCCGCGCGGTCGTAGGCCGGCGGCACGTAGACGTTCAAGGTGCGCAGCAGTCCCCGGCCGGTGTTGCGGATCTCGTGCTCGTCGCCGCGCTCGATCAGCACGAGCGACCCGGGTCCAAGCTCGTAGCGACGCTTGTTGATGCGGGCGGTGCCGGTCCCTTCCACCACGAAGAGCCACTGGTCCGCGCCGCGATGGCGGTTGTGCGGATCGCCCTCGGCCTTGCCCGGCTCGAGGACCATTTCCGCCGCCTGGGAGCGGGCATTGCCGATGCCGACGCGGAAACCGCGCCCGAACCGCAGGCTCTTGCGCTTCATCGATCGTGGGGAAGGTCGAAACGGTAATTCTGACCGGCAAGGCGCTCGGGAGTTCTCCGCGCCGGGCGCGTGCAACCGCTGCCGCGCGTGCCGGTCTGACATCGAGAAACCGGAGCCCGCCATGGATACCGCCTACGCCACGCAATCCCCCTGGATGTCCTTCCCGATGCCGGCGCACCCGCCGCTTCCTACGGACGCGCGCGCGGATGTCTGCGTCGTCGGCGCGGGCATCGCGGGAATGTCCACGGCTTACTTCCTCACCCGCAAGGGAAAACGCGTCATCGTGATCGACGACGGACCCGTGGGCGGTGGCATGACGGCGCGCACCACGGCGCACCTGACGTGCGCGATCGACGACCGCTACCACGAAATCGAGCGCCTCCATGGAGAGGATGGCGCCCGGCTCGCCGCCGCCAGCCACGGGGCGGCGATCGATGCGATCGAGGCCGTCGTCGAGCAGGAAGGCATCGACTGCGACTTCGCGCGCGTGGACGGCTACCTTTTCCTGCCTCCCGAAGGCGCTCCCGAGGAGCTGCTCGAGGAATATGGCGCCGCGCTGCGCGCGGGCGTCGAGGGACTCGAATGGGTCGACCGCGCGCCCATCGCAGGCTTCGACACCGGCCGCTGCCTGCGCTTCCCGCGGCAGGGCCAGTTCCATCCGCTCAAGTACCTCGCCGGACTCGCGCGCGCCATCGAGCGCGAAGGCGGCGCGATCCATTGCGGCGAGCACGCCGCGCAGATCGAGGACGGAAAATGCGTGCGCACCTCCTCGGGCCGGCGAATCGACTGCGAGGACATCGTGGTCGCCACCAACTCGCCGATCAACGACCGCGTGGCGATCCATACCAAGCAGGCGCCGTACATGACCTACGTGGTCGCGGCGCGAGTGCCGCGCGCCACCGTGGCGCCCGCGCTCTACTGGGACACTCTGGACGAATATCACTATGTCCGGCTCGACAGGCCCGACGGCGAGATCCTCATCGTGGGCGGCGAGGACCACAAGACCGGCCAGGCCGACGACGCCGAGCGGCGCTTCGCCAACCTCGAGCTGTGGCTGCGCACGCGCTTCCCGGAGGCTCGCGAGATCACGCATCGCTGGAGCGGGCAAGTGATGGAAACGCAGGACTACCTCGCCTTCGCCGGGCGCAATCCGGGCGACGAGCACACCTATATAGTCACCGGCGATTCGGGGATGGGCATGACCCATGGCACCATCGCCGGCATCGTGATCACCGACCTGATCCATGGCGCCGAGATTCCATGGGCGCAACTTTACGATCCGTCGCGCATCCGCTTGAAGGCGGCGCGCAATTTCGCGAAAGAAAATGCGAACGTCGCCTGGCAATACACGGACTGGATCCGCTCGGGCTCGACGGAGACGTTCGAAACGATCCCGCGCGGCGCCGGCGAGGTGATCCGCCAGGGCATGCGCAAGATCGCGGCGTATCGCGACGACGCCGGCGAGCTGCACACCTTCTCCGCCGTCTGCACTCACCTCGGCTGCCCGGTCGCCTGGAATCCGGCGGAGAAAACCTGGGACTGCAAGTGCCATGGCTCGCGCTTCGATGCGCGCGGCCAGGTGATCAACGGGCCCGCCAACCAGGGGCTCGAGCCGGTGGAAGTTTCCGCCCCGGAGGTAAGAATTTCCCGACAGGCAAATACGGATCGTCCTACGCCGCCGCAGTAGATCCTTGACGCACCGGGGAATTGCCACAGACGCTGGCGGCGGCACGGGGATTGCTCGCGGGTTCATCCCCCAGCAACAAGAAAGGGCCCCGCTCCATGCTGGTTTCCACCCGTCCGCCCGCGCTTCCCGATTTCGCCGCCTCCCGCGTGGCCGCCCTCCTCGGCGGCGCGCGTGTCGATGTCTGCATCGTCGGAGGCAGCCTTGCCGGGATGCTCGCCGCCTACCTGCTTGCGCGGGAGAAGCGCTCGACCATGGTGGTCGACGCCGGCCCCATCGGTGTCGCGCAGGGGGTGGAATGCGCGCACCTGTCGAGCGTGATCGAGCAGCCCTACTTCGCGCTGGAGGCCGACCATGGCGAGGTGGGCGCGCGACTCGCGGCGCAAAGCTTCCATGCGGCGCTCGACGCTCTGGAGGGCATCGTGCGACGCGAACGCATCGCCTGCGAGCTCGAGCGCCTGGACGGCTACCGGTTCTGCGCCGGCAACGACGCCTCGGGCATCGCCGAGCGTGAAGTGCAGGCTGCGCGGCGTGCCGGCGCGAGCGGCGTCGAGGTGGCCGGCTCGGCACCCATCGAGGGCGCCGATTCGGGCTCGTGCGTGAGATACCCGGGCCAGATCCAATTCCATCCCGGCAAGCTCCTCGAAGGCCTTGCCCGCGCGATCGGGCGCCTTGGCGGCCGCGTCCACTGGGGCGTCGCCGTGCGCGGCATCGAATCGGGACGTCCTTCGGCCGTGGTCACGACCGCGGGCCACACGATCGACGCCGCGCATGTCGTGAGCTCCGTCGCGCCACGAGCACGGCCCGCGCACGTGATCGGGCTGCGTTTGCCGCGGGGAGCCGCAACGCGAGCCCTTTACTGGAGCACCGAACCCGGGCTTCGCTGCGCGCGACTGCGGCTGGGTGGCCCCGCGGGCGACATCCTGCTCGTCGCCGGCGATGGGGCTCCCGAGTCGCTCGAGGCCTGGGCGCGCAACCATTTCCCCCGCGCCGGCGAGGTCGTGCAACGTTTCCAGGGTGAGTTGCCTGCGGCCTCCGACGTGTTCGCGCTCACGGGCCTGGAGCCGGCGAGCTCGCAAAGCCTCCATGTGAGCACCGCAAGCTGGGGCTCGGCGGTGACGCGCGCGATGGTGGCCGGCATGGCGATCCGCGACTTCGTCGTCGGCGCCCGGCAACCGGACGAATCCGCCCCCTGACTCTCGGGGGCCGGTGCCTCGGATGCCCGCGGCGGGCGGAGTATAAGATGCCGCGATCTTCCGGAGGGCTCCCCCATGAGATTCCAGAACGACCCCGAAGGCACGCGCCTGCCGATCAAGCTCGACAGCGCGAGCAACGGTGAATTCGTCCCCATCCCGCTCGAGGACATCCATCGGCGCGCCAACCGCCTTGCCCTCCAGAGGGCCGACACCCAGGCGCGAAAGCTGGGCCTGGACCGGCGCACGTTCCTGGTCTCGGCGTGCGGCGTTGCCAGCACGCTTGCGAGCCTCAACACGGCCTACGCGGCCGCGGGCCGCACCGGCGGCTTCTACGAGCTGCCGCGGGAGTCGTCGTTCGACCTGCACGCCGCGCGCTCGGCCGTGGATGGCAACGAGTTCATCTTCGACGTGCAGGGCCACTTCGTGAACCCGACCGGCGCCTGGACCAGGTCGCTGCCGCCGAACGCGAAGCCGATGCAGGGCTTCGCTCGCGACAAGCGCTGCGAGCCCCACTACGGCCCGGGCAACCTCGACTACCTGCGCTGCGTCGGGCCCGACCAGTTCGTGAAGGACGTCTTCATGGACTCGGACACCGATCTCATGGTGCTTTCGTTCGTGCCCTCCACGCGCCAGGGCGAGCCGCTCACCATCGAGGAAGCCGCCGCGACCGCGCGCATCGTCGAGCGGCTCGAGGGCACGCACCGGCTGCTCATCCATGGCCGTGTGAATCCGAACCAGCCCGGCGACCTCGAGGGCATGGACGAGCTGGCTTCGCGCTGGAAGATCTCCGCGTGGAAGACCTACACGCAATGGGGACCCGGCCCGGAGGGACGCGGCTTCTTCATGGACGACGAGCCCGGCATCCGGCTGATCGAGAAGGCGCGAAAGCTCGGCATCCGCAACATCGCCATCCACAAGGGCCTCGCCTTCGGGCCGAAATCGTACGAGCACTCGACTTGCGTGGACATAGGCCGCGTGGCGAAGCGTTATCCCGACGTGAACTTCCTCATCTACCATTCGGGTTACGTCGCCGGGCAGAAGGAAGGGCCGTACGACGCCACCAAAACCGACGGCATCGATGCGCTGGTCCGCAGCCTCGCCGACAACGGCATCAGGCCGAACGCGAACGTCTATGCCGAGCTGGGCTCGACGTGGCGCTTCCTCATGCGCGATCCCGACTCCGCCGCCCACGGCCTGGGCAAGCTCTTCAAGGCGTGCGGCGAGGACAACGTGCTCTGGGGCACCGATTCGGTGTGGTACGGATCACCGCAGGACCAGATCCAGGCGTTTCGCGCTTTCCAGATCGCAAGGGAGCTGCGCGAGAAGCATGGCTATCCCGAGATGACTCCGGCGCTGCGCGCCAAGGTGTTCGGCCTGAACGCGCTCAAGGTGTATGCGGTGCCGAAGGAGGTCCTGCAGAAGCACGTGCGCGACCGGGTCGCGCTCGATCGCGGCGACTACCGTGCCGAGCGCCCCGATCCCACCTTCGTCACGCACGGGCCCAGGACGCGGCGGGAGTTCCTCACGCTCAAGGCCTGGGGAGGTTGAAGCGCCCGGGAAGGTGCGCATCGATCAACGCCCGCGAGATCGATTGCTTCGGCGAGAGCTCCGGCAGCGCGTCGCCCGGCCCGAACCAGCGCGCCTCGGCGATCTCGGTGGGCTCGCAACGGATCTCCCCGCCGGCGTACTCGGCGGTGAACGCGATCATGAGCGAATGCGGGAACGGCCAGGACTGGCTGCCGAAGTAGCGCGGCTCCTTCACTTGGAGCCCCACCTCCTCCAGCACCTCCCGGTGGATGGCGTCCTCGATGGACTCGCCCGGCTCGAGGAATCCCGCGAGCGCGCTCATTCGCCCACCGGCAGGGACCGCGACGTTGCGCGCGAGCAGGATCGAATCGCCGCGCGTGACCAGCACCATCATCGCCGGCGAGATCCGCGGGTAGGCCGTGTGGCCGCAAGCGCACTTCATCGCCCTTTCGCCGGGCGCGAGCGACATGGGCTGCCCGCACGAGCCGCAGAAGCGATGGGTGCGTGCCCACTCGACGATCTGGAAGGCGCGCCCCGCGACGGCGAGCATCGCATCGTCCATCCGCGTCCACAGCGCCCGCATGCTCTTGAACTCGTAGCCACCCGGCGGCGCTGCTTCGCGGGGCACCCACGCCGCGCGGCAGTAGGCCTCGCCCAGCCGGCCGACCGGAAGGATGCTCGCGGGCTCCACGGCCAACGTCTCGAACGCCGCGGCGTCGGGCAGGCGCGCGTCTTCCTCACGCACCAGGATCTCGTGGCGGCGAAAGACGAAACTGTGGACCTCGGCGGCCTCCGCCGCGGCCAGCAGCGGGACGAACGACGCCGGCGTGACGATCAAGGCTGGCGGGCGGGTGGCGCCACGGTCGCGTCGGGCACGCCGCTCGCGGCGAGCGCGCGCGCGACGAAGCCGGTGGCCTTCATCTCCTCGATGAAAGCCTTCAGGTACGCCGCCGCGTTCCGGCGCGCCACGGGCACGCCCGAGGCCTGGCCGATCGACATGAAGGAGCCTTCGATCACGCGAACGCCGGGATTCCTTGCGGCAGTGGCCACGAGGGGTTGCTTCACGCCTGCGGCAACCTGGGTCTTGCCGGCGAGGAAAGCGTCGATCGCCGCCTGCGAGGTCGCGAGGCGCACGATCTCCGCCTGCTTGATGTTGCGCGTGAGCCAGAGGTCGTAGGCGGACTTGTTGGCGACCGCGATGGTGAGCCCCTTGCGGTCGAATTCGTCGATGCGACGCAGCGGCGAATCCTCGCGCACGAGGTAAGTGCCCTCGATCAGCACGTAGGGGGCGCTGAACGCGATGGTCTCCGCACGCGCGGGGTCCACCGCCAGCATGGCGACGTCCCATGCCCCCTCCTTCGCCGCGTCCGCCATCTTGCCCGCGGTGTCGTACACCACGTAGCGGATCGGCACGCCGAGTCGCTTGGCCAGCTCGCGCGCGAGGGAGGGACCAACGCCCTGCGGATCGCCGCCATCCTTCGGGCGCTGCGCGATCACCGGGTTGCCGAAGTTCACGCCGGCGACGAGCGTGCCGGAAGGTGCGAACTCCTTGCGAAGCGAATCGGTGACGGCGGGCGTGGACGGGGTGTGCATGGCGCAGGAAGTGATGAGCAGGCTTGCCGCGACGGCGAGGGGTGTCTTCATGGTGGCGCCATTATCCCTCACTCCCGTTCCATCCCCCGTCCCCCGTCCCCCGTCCCCCCGTTTCATGGTCTTGATATGAACGCATTGCCCCGTACATAGAACCGCAACAGCCGCCTCGCCCAGTGGCCCGCGTAGTCCACCCCGATGCGCGGGCGCTTCACGATCCGGATGGGATGCGAATCATCGCCGCGCGCAGGCCTGCGGATGTAGAGGTCGTCGCTCAACAGGTCGTGTCCCTGGCGCTGGCCGTCGATGCCCATGGCCCGGCAAAGCAGGCCCGGCCCCTGTGTGCGTCCCTCCACGTTCGCGACCGGCTCGAGCGCGCGCAGCAGGACGGCGGACGCGACGCCTTCTGGTTGGGTCACCACGTTCATGCACCAGTGCATCCCGTAGATCAGGTACACGTAGGCGTGTCCAGAAGGGCCGAACATCACCTTCGTGCGCGGCGTGAGACCTCGCGCGGAATGCGCGGCGAGGTCGTGCGGACCGAGGTAGGCCTCCACTTCGACGATGCGGCCGACGCGTTCGACGCCGGCCACGCGATGCACGAGGTGCTTGCCGAGCAGCTCCTGCGCCACCGTTACCGTGTCGCGGTCGTAGAACGACCGCGGCAGTTTCCGCATCCCGCCCCCGCGCGTCCCCGTCCCGCGTCTCCCTATTGGTACAGCTTCGGCGGCTCCGGCAGCTGCGCGACCACCTTCTTCGGCGCGACGGCGCGGTAGCTCTCGTCGATGAGGAAGTTGAGCACGTGCAGGGGAGTTGCCGAATCGGGCTTGATGGTCACCCAACCCTTGGCGCCAAGCCCATAGTGCGTCGGCTCCGAACCTGGCAGCGACAAGGCGAGGTCACGCGACTCGGGCACCTTCACGGAGAAGGTCACTCCGTCGGCGCCATCGCGCATGAAGATGAAGGTCTTGCCCTTCACCTTGAAAGCGGACTCTCCCCACGGGAATTCCTCGCAGGTCTCGGGATAGCCCAGGGCCTGCTTGCGGATGGCTTGCCCGATGCGGCTGCCCTTCTTGCCTGCCATGCGCCCCCCCGGCATTCCCGAAAGCCCCGCATGGTACCCCGGAACCCGGGAAACGCCGCGCATCGGCCCCTTGCTTCCTAGCTGGCGAAATCGCTGTGGAGGTCGCGGATCTCGCGCCGGCTCTGCGCGTCCGCCGTGTGGAAGAGCCGCTTTTCATAAGCGCACAGGAGCCGAAACCCGTCCCGCTCGATGAGGCGGTTCCAAAGCTGCTCGAGGCGGATGGCGCCCGCGAAATTCCCGCGCTCCCAGAGGACGGCGACCATCTCTCCATACGCTCGCACCGATCGGCCGCCGCGCCTGGCACGCGCGACGATCTCACCCACCGACGCCTCGAAGAGGCCGGCATCGGGCCAGCCGTCGACCATGAAGCGCGACAAGGTTGCCTCCGCCGAGAGCGCGATCAGGCGGTCGTCGCCGCGAAAGTGCGCGAGGTCGAGGCCGGTCTGGCGGGCAGACGCCTCGATCACGCGCAGTCGTGCCTGCGTGGCGATGAGCACGACCGCATCGCCCGCCCAAAGGCCGCCTCCCACATAGGCTGTGAGCATTTCGTGGAGCGTGACGGGATCGGAGAAGACGTGGCACGCATGGCCCGTGGGCCCCATCCGCCGCCAGAAATCTCGGCCTGGGGACCGTTCGATATTCATATCCATGCACTGCCCTTTCCCGATCGCCTTCCACCTTAACGCCGGCTTACATGGGGTGGATGTCGGAAGGGTCCTACATCGTCATCGAATTCAGCGATTTCGGGCGCTGCCGGTGATCCAGCTTGCGGGAAGCAGCGTGAACCGCCCTCCCAAGGCGACGGCGATGATCCGTCCCTGGTGATCGAGAAGCGGCGTCCCGTCGATGGGCGTGTCCGCCTTGGCACTCACCGCCAGGATGCGTCCACCCTCCAGCTTGGTGACTTCGCCGCTCGCGATGATCACCTCGCCTAGCGAACCCAGCATGGCCACGTGGACGGTGTCGCCCACTCGCGGGATCACGGAGGCCATGCGCAGGGGCCATGAAGCGCCGCCACTCACCGCGAGGCGGCATAGCCCGGAGGGATCGTCCGCCGCCCGCACCTGCGCCGGAATGTCGCGAGGCGGAATGCGCACCAGGATCTGCACGCCGGGGCCGATGCCGGCGCAGGGAGCCATCATCACGCCCTCCTCGATCGCAACCGCCACACCTTGTGCCGAGCGCGCGCCCGACATCTCGACACGATTCACGCGTCCGACCGCTACGGAAACGGCGGCCTGCAACTCCTCGCGCGACATCGTCAAGGGTGACATTGCTGGCCTGCGCGCGGCCATGAAGTAGTACGCCAGGGCGCCCCCGAGAACGACCACCAGGGCGAGCGCGCCCCATTTCAGGGGCGCGCCTGGGGCCCGGGTTTCGCCGAAGAATTTCCCGTCGCGCAACGACTTGTCGTACGCCGCGCGCCGCTGCGGGTCGGAAAGGACCTCGTACGCCTCGTGGATCAACGCCTCCCGTCGAGGGTCGGGTGCGGAAGCCTCGGAGCGCAGCTCGGCGGAAAGTCGCCGGTAGGTCCGCAGGATGTCGCTTTGCTTCGCATCGCGCGTGAGCCCGAGCGCGTCGTAGAGCGTGGACTTGTGGCCGTACGGCATGTCAGATCACGAGCTCGATGAGGAAGGGCCCGCGACGCGAGCAGGCAGCGTCGAACACGTCGGCGAAGGCTTCCATGGTGTCCACCGCGGCGCCCTCGACCCCCATTCCCGCGGCGAGCTTTACCCAGTCGAGCGTCGGCCGGGAAAGGTCGAAGAGGTCGGCGGACGCGCGGCCCGGCTTGGCGCCCACGGCGGCCAGCTCGCCCTGCAAAATCCGGTACATGCGGTTGGCGAAGACGACGTTGACGACATCGAGCTTCTCGCGCGCCTGGGTCCACAGCGCCTGCAGCGAATACATGCCGCCGCCATCGGCCTGCAGGCATACCACCTTGCGGTTCGGCGCCGCCACCGCCGCGCCGGTCGCGCAGGGAAAACCGTAGCCGATGGCCCCACCGGTGATCTGCAGCCAATCGTGGGGCGCGGCCGCGAAGGTCGGCGGGAACAGCTGCCGGCCGGAGGTCACTGCCTCCTCGACCACGATCGCGTCCTCCGGCAGCACGGAAGCCAACGTGGCACCGAAAGCCTCCGGCGTGAACTTGCCGCGCGCGCGCACGGGGCGAGCCAGCTGCGCCAGTGCCGGAGCGCGCGGCGCGCCGAGCGCTTGCGCCAGCGCTTCCAGGGCGGCCACGCCGTCCTGCTCGGCCGTGGCGAGCACGTGATAACTCGCATCCGGTGGCGCGACCAGGCTCGGCTTGCCGGGGTATGCGAAGAACGCGACCGGCCGCGCCGCGCCCACGAGGATCACGTGGCGAACACGGGCAAGGGCCTGCACCGCGGCGTCGACCGAATAGGGAATGCGGTCCACCGGCGGGCGCCCGCGTCCTCGCGCCATGCGGGACACTTGCGTAGGCGTGCGCAAGGCCGCGCCGGTGGCCGCCGAGATCCGATGCGCCGCGGCCAGGCCGCGTTCCCCCAACGCGCTTCCCGCCAGCACCAGCATGCAAGCCTCGCCGCCACGCAACAGCTCGGCCAGCGCATCGTGCGTTTCGCTGGCGACGCCAGCCGGTTGCAGCGCGGGCAACGGCTGCGCGACCTCACCACCCTCGTTCCAGGCGCAGTCGGCCGGAAGCACCAGCGTGGCGATGCGTCCGGGTGGCGCATTCGCCGCCTGAACCGCCGCGGCCGCATCGGCTCCAACGCTCGAAGCTGCCGTTCCGGTCTTCATCCAATGGCTCACCGCGCGCGTCAGCGCCTCGGTATCGGCCGCGAGCGGTGGATCGAACTGCGCATGGTAGGTCGCGTGGTCGCCCACGACGTTCACGATGGGCGACCCGGCACGGCGCGCGTTGTGCAGGTTGGCGATGCCGTTGGCGAAGCCGGGCCCGCAATGCAGTAGCGTCGCCGCGGGCTTGCCTGCCATGCGGGCGTAGCCGTCGGCGCAACCCGTGACGACCGTCTCGGCGAGGCCCAGCACGCAGCGCAGGCCTTCGACCTGGTCGAGCGCAGCGACGAAGTGCATCTCGGAGGTGCCGGGATTGGCGAAGCAGGTGTCGATGCCGCACGCGAGGAGCGTGCGGGCGAGGCTTTCGGCGCCGTTCATGTGGGGGCGGACCCTGGTTCCTGGGTGTCGGCGATTTTCCCAGAAAGGGTCCGTTCCCGGTTTTGAGTATCATCGCCCCCTCGCAACAGGAGCAAAAGCAAGTGGCGAAGTACGACGAGCAATCGATCAAGGTACTGAAAGGCCTCGAGCCCGTGCGCGCGCGGCCCGGGATGTACACCCGCACCGACAGCCCGCTGCACATCATCCAGGAGGTCATCGACAACGCGGCCGACGAAGCCCTCGGCGGCTTCGCGAAGAAGATCGACGTCGTGCTGCACAAGGACGGCTCGGTCTCGGTCGAGGACGACGGCCGCGGCATTCCCGTGGGCCCGCACCCGGTGGAAAAGGCGCCCACGGTCGAGGTCGTGTTCACGCGCCTGCACGCCGGCGGCAAGTTCGACAAGAAAGGCGGCGGGGCCTACGCCTTCTCGGGCGGGCTGCACGGCGTCGGCGTCTCGGTGACGAACGCGCTCTCGAAGCGCCTTGAAGTGCGCGTCACGCGCGACGGCGCGACCCATGAGATCGCCTTCGAGGACGGCGAGGTCGCCTCGAAGCTCAGGAAGGCGGGCTCCGCGCCAGCACGCTCCTCGGGAACCTGGGTGCGCGCCTGGCCCGATCCGAAGTACTTCGATTCGCCGCGCATCCGCTTCGAGGAGCTGCAGACGTTGCTGCGCGCCAAGGCGGTATTGCTGCCGGGGCTGCAGGTCACGCTGGAGGAAGAAGGCAGCAAGAACCGGCGCGAATGGAAGTACGAAGGCGGGCTTGCCGCCTACCTGCGCGACAAGATCGACGGCCTTGCGGGCTACGTGAGCCCGATCTTCGCCGGCGAGGCGTACGTGGCCGAGGGTGATGCGACCTTCGCCGCGGGCGAAGGCGCCCAGTGGGCCATCGCCTGGGCAGAGGCCGGCGGCGAGGGCGAGTCCTTCGTGAACCTGATCCCGACGGCCCTGGGCGGCACCCACGAGGCGGGGCTGCGCAACGCCGTCTACGAGGCCATCAAGGAATTCTGCGAGCACCACGAGCTGCTCACGCGCGGGCTCAACCTCCAGGCCGAGGACGCCTGGAAGCCGCTACGCTACCTGCTCTCGGCGCGGATCCTCGACCCGCAGTTCCAGGGGCAGACCAAGGAGCGGCTCTCCTCGCGCGAGTCGGTGAAGCTCATCGCCTCGCGCGTGAAGGACCCGCTCGACGCCTGGCTCAACCAGAACGTCGAGGAAGGCAGGAAGATCGCGCAGCTCGCCATCAGCGCGGCCACCGCGCGGCAGAAGGCCGGCAAGGTGGTGGAGAAGAAAAAGGGCTCGGGCGTGGCGGTGCTCCCCGGCAAGCTCACCGACTGCGAATCCCAGGACATGACGAGGAACGAGATTTTCCTGGTCGAGGGCGACTCCGCGGGCGGCAGCGCCAAGCAGGGCCGCGACCGCCAGTACCAGGCGATCCTGCCCTTGAAGGGAAAGGTGCTCAATACCTTCGAGGTGGATGCGAAGGAGCTCTATGGCAACGCGGAGGTGCACGACATCGCGGTGGCGCTCGGCATCGACCCGCACGAGCCCGGCGCGCCGGAGACCGTGCTGGACAACCTGCGCTACGGCAAGGTCATCATCATGGCCGATGCGGACGTGGACGGCTCGCACATCCAGACGCTGCTGCTCACCCTTTTCTACCGCCATTTCCCGAAGCTGATCGAGAAAGGCCACGTGTACATCGCGCAGGCGCCCCTCTACTCGATACGCGTCGCCCCTCACGGCAAGGTGAAGTCGGAAAAGCGCATCTACGCCCTGGACGACCAGGAGCTCGCGCACGAGCTGGAGAAGCTGCGTGACGAAGGCGTGCGCGACAACCTCATCCACGTCGGGCGCTTCAAGGGGCTGGGGGAGATGAACCCGGAGCAGCTGCGCGAGACCACGATGCACCCCGACACGCGCCGCCTCATCGAGCTGGCGCTCGACGACAAGGAGCGCGCAATAGCCCAGGGCGTCTTCAAGCTGCTCATGGCCAAGGGCGAGGCCGCCGGCCGCCGCGCGTGGATGGAGGAAAAGGGCCACCTCATCGAAGCGGACCTGTAGCCTCCTAGGGGCTCGCCTCCATCGCGGCGGCACCGCCCGTCTTCTGCACGCGGTCCATCATCATCATCGAGTCCTGCACGCGGATGTCGCGTAGCGCGGCCGCGAGCCGGCGAGGATCCACCGGCTTGGTGAGGTGGCGGTCGAAGCCCGCCTCGTCGCTGCGCTTCAGGTCCTCGGGTTGCCCGTAGCCGGACATGGCGATGAGCTTGATCGCCCCGGCGAGCGCCTCGCGAACCGCGGCCGCGACCTCGTAGCCGTTCATCTGCGGCAGGCCGATGTCGAGCAAGGCGACCTGGGGCCGGTGCTCGAGGATGAGCGCCAGGCCCTGCTCCCCGTTCGAGGCGGCATACACCTCGTGCCCCTCGAGGTCCAGGAGCATGGCGAGCGCCTCGCGCGCGTCCTCCTGGTCCTCGACCACGACGATGCACAGCTTGTCCAGCTGGGAAGCGTCGTCGCCCCCGTGGCGCACTGCGCGTACATCGATCGGCAGGTTCACCGTGAAGGTAGCGCCGTGCCCCTCGCCCACGCTCTCGGCGGCGATGCGCCCGCCATGGGCGGTCACGATGCGCTCGGCGATGGTGAGGCCAAGACCGAGGCCGCCCTCGGTGCGGGCGAGGCCCTGGCGGCTCTGCGCGAACATCTCGAAGATCGAGTCGATGTTCGACGGGTCGATGCCGCGGCCCTCGTCCACGACGCGTATGTCGGCAAGCGACTCCGCGGCCGAGGCCTTGACCCACACGCGCTTGCCCGGCGGCGTGAAACGCAGCGCGTTCTGCAGCAGGTTGGTGAAGACCTGGTGCAGGCGCCCGTCGTCGCCAAAGGCCGGAAGGACGGTTTCCAGCCCCTCGGTGAGCAGTTTCACGCCCTTGTCGTGGAAGCTCGGCGCGACCGCCTCCACGGCCGCGCGGGCGATCTCGGCGATGTCCAGCGGGGCTCGTTCGAGGACCAGCTTGCCGTGCGCGATGCGAGAGACGTCGAGCAGGTCGTCGACGAGCCGCACCATCTGGCGCGTCTGCCGGCGCACGACGCCCTCGGAGCGCGCGCGCTGGGTCTGGTCGGCCTCGCGCGAATCGATGATCTGCAGCGCGGCGTTCATGGCATGCAGCGGGCTGCGCAGCTCGTGGGAAACCATCGCCAGGAACTGCTCGCGCATCGCCGCGGCCTCGGCGAGCTTCTCCTCGGCAAGGCGGCGCTCGGTCACGTCGCGCAGGATCGAGCGCGAGCGGATCACGTTGCCCTCGGCGTCGAAGACCGCCGATGAGCTGAGCGTCACGTCCAGCTCGTTGCCGTCCTTCAGTCGAATGCGCAACAGCAGGTCGTTGATCGGGGCGCCGGCTCGCATCGCCGCCAGGCAGCGCCGCGCCTCGTCCTGGGCGTCGGGCACGAAGAGGTCGAGGGCGTGCATGGAGTCGACCTCCTCGGTGGCGTAACCCGTGACCCGGCAGAAGGTCTCGTTGTGCTCGACGATGCGCCCGCTGCGCGCATCGATCGACATGTACATGTCGGGCGCCTTGTTGTAGAGGTCCTCGTACTTGCGCTCGCTCTCGCGCAGCCGCATCTCCAGCTCGCGCTGGGCGCGCACATCGCGGTCGATCGTGGCGATGCCGACGACGTTGCCCGCGGCGTCGCGAATGGGGGAGACCGTCTTGGCGATGGCCAGGCGCTCTCCCGCCTTGGAGACCCGCACCGCCGGCACGTTGATCACGTTCGCCCCCGCCGCCACACCCGCCAGCGTCGCCGCGACGCTCGCGCGCTCGCTCTCGGGCACGACGACGGTGATGCTGCGCCCGATCATCTCCTCGGCGCTGTAGCCGTAGAGACGTTCGGCCCCGGCATTCCAGCTGGTGACGATGCCCTCCAGGTCATGGGAGATGATCGCATCGGCGCTCGAGTCCACGATCGCGGAGAGCTGGCGGGTGCGCGCCTTGGCCGCGGCGAGCGCAGTCGCGTCGGTGAGGGTGATGACCACCCCCTCGATCGGCTCCGACACCCGATAGGGCAGCAGCCGCACCAGGTACCACTTGCCGTCGCGGCTCTGCACCTCGCGCTCGACGCGGCCCTCGCCATCGCGAACGCGCTGCACGTCGGCCATGAAGGTGGGATAGACCAGCGGATGGTTGAAGCTCGCGAGGTAGCGCCCCTGGTCGTGGCTTTCGAGGGAGAATATGGTGCCCGCGAGCGGCGTGAACTTGCGGATGCGCAGGTCCGAATCGAGGTAGAGCGTCGCCACGTCGATGCTCTCGAGCAGGTGGCGGATGTCGCGGTTCACCTCGGAGAGCTCGGCGTTCTTGCGCTGGTGCTCTGCGTTGACGGTGTGCAGCTCCTCGTTGACGCTGTGCAGCTCCTCGTTGACGCTCTGCAGCTCCTCGTTGGAGGCGACCATCTCCTCGTTGGTGGCCTGAAGCTCCTCGTTGCTCGCCTCGAGCTCCTCGACCGTCGCCTGCAGGTTGCGGCGGGTCTGCGACAGCTCTTCCTCGAGCGTGACCAGCCGCTCGGGGCTGAGCGAGGCCTCGGCCGCCGGCTCGGTCGGCAGCGGCGCCTCGCGATCGACCAGGGTCACGAGGTAGGTGGGCTCGGCGTTTCGCGGCGCGAAGCGCTCGACCGTGAGCGCGAAGCGGCGCGTCCCCTCCATCGTCGGCCATTCGATCAGCGAGTACATCGCCGGCCCCGCTTCGCGCATGGCCCGGGCAAGCCCGCCGGCCAGCGGCATCCTCACCTCCTGCGGCACGAGGTCGAGGAAGTCCGAGGAAA
This sequence comes from Usitatibacter sp., assembly GCA_035626705.1. Classification (GTDB taxonomy): domain Bacteria; phylum Pseudomonadota; class Gammaproteobacteria; order Burkholderiales; family Usitatibacteraceae; genus Usitatibacter. Next base: position 68,906 of record DASPNE010000022.1, read on the forward strand.
TGCGGCGCGGCGGCACACGAAGCAGGGACTCGGCGCCGTTGAACGAATCGAGCAGCATGCGCTGGTCGTTCACCAGGAAGCCCTGCGGCATGAAGCGGGCGAGCAGCGCGTCGTAGGTGGCCAGCAAGCGGCTTTCCGGCCGGCTACGCTCGTTCTCGTGCCCGCGCAAAGCCACGCGGGTCGAGATCTCCGGCCGGTGCATGGCGCGGCTGTGAACGCGCTTGCGATAGATCTTCCCGGTCTCGGTGATCGTCTCGAAGGCCGAAAGCATCTCGCCGGGCGTCTCGCTCGAGCCCAGGAACAGCAGCCCGCCGATCCGCAGGCCGTAGCAGAGGCTCGCCAGTGCGCGGCGCTGCGCCTGCGGGCGCAGGTAGATGAGCAGGTTGCGGCACGAGACCACGTCGAGGTTCGTGAACGGCGTGTCGGTGAGGAGGTTGTGCTTGGCGAAGACGATCCGCTGGCGGATCTCGGCGTTGATCTGGTACTTGCCGTCTGGCCTCACGCGGAAGTAAGCCTCGAGCCGCTCGGGGCTGATGCCCTTCAGGCGGTCGGCGGCGAAGACGCCGGCTCCGGCGGCCTCCAGCGCGCCGTCGTGGATGTCGGTGGCGAAGACCTTGAACGAGCGTTTCGATCCGGTCTTGCGCACGACCTCGTCGAGCAGGATGGCCATGGAGCACGCCTCCTCTCCCGTGGCGCAGCCGGCCACCCACGCGCGCAGCTCGCGCTCGGGCTCGATCGGGCTCACGGCGATGCCTTCGAGCTCCTTCGCCAGGGCGTCGAAGCCCACGGCATCGCGAAAAAAGGTGGTGACGCCGATGAGGAGGTCGCGATGCAGCGCGGAAAGCTCCTCCGAATCGCGTTCGAGCAGGCGCGCGTAGTCGCCGAGGTTGGCGAGGTCGGCCAGGCGCGACCGGCGCAGCATGCGCCGGAAGACGGTGCTGCGCTTGTACTCGTCGAAGTCGACGCGCAGCTTGTGGCGCAGCAGCGAGATCACCTCCTCGACGACCTGCGATGCTTCGCCCTGGGGCAGCTCGCCTGTGGTCGCGTGCTCGACGAGCGCGCGCGCCAGCCCTTCGGCGCTCATCACCGCGTCGGCCACGCCCGCCTCGATCGCCGCGCGGGGCATGCCGTCGAAGGCGGCGGCCTCGGGATCCTCGACCAGCACCAGGCCGCCGGCCGCCTGCACGCGGCGTATGCCGCGCGAGCCGTCCGAGCCGCTGCCCGAGAGGACCACAGCGACAGCCCGCGAGGCGCACTCGCTCGCGAGCGAGGAGAAGAAGCGGTCGATGGGAAAGGAGAGGTAGCGCTCCGCGGGCCGGTCGGTCACCTGCAGGCAGCCGCCGGAGATCTCGATCTCCTTGCCGGGAGGCAGCAAATAGATGTGGTCCGGCTGCACGTGCTCGCCATGGCGCGCCTCGCGCACCGGGATGCGCGTGAAGCGCGTGAAGAGCTCCTCCATCAGGCTCTTGTGGTCCGGCGAGAGGTGCTGGACGATCACGAAGGCCACGCCGCTGTTTGCCGGCATGGCGCGGAAGAAGCGCTCGAGCGATTCGAGGCCACCTGCCGACGCACCGACGCCGGCGACGAAAGGCCCCTTGTTGGTTGTTGTTTCCATGGCGCTTCCCTGTGGGCGACATGGAAAACATACCGAAGCCGGAGCACCGGACGAATAAGCGGCTTGCCCTACGCCGCGTAGGAATCGGACGACACTCGCGTAGCTGATTCGGTGCTTGACACGACCGGACGGACCAAGCACCGGCGGCCGCCGTCGCGGACTCGGTAGAATGCGCCCTTTGCCGCAGCCACATTTCCCTTGCCCAAGGTGACTTCCAAACGATCCCGCGCCTCGCCGGACGAGCGCTCGGGCGACCTCTTCTCGAAGCCCCCCGGCCCACCGGGCGCTCCGCCCGCCGAGGGCGAGCCGCCGCAGCGGCCACCCGAGAATCCTTCGCTCTCCGAGTTCGCTTCCCGCGCCTACCTCGCCTATGCGATGAGCGTGGTGAAGGGCCGCGCCCTGCCTTCCGTGGAAGACGGCCAGAAACCCGTGCAGCGCCGCATCCTCTACGCGATGCGCGAGATGGGCAACCGCAGCGACGCGCCCTTCAAGAAGAGCGCGCGTATCGTGGGCGACGTGATCGGCAAGTACCACCCGCACGGCGATACCGCGGTGTACGACGCGGCAGTGCGCATGGCGCAGGAGTTCACGCTGCGCTATCCGCTGATCCAAGGCCAGGGCAACTTCGGCTCGCGCGACGGCGACGCCCCGGCGGCGATGCGCTACACCGAGGTGCGGCTCACGCCGTTCGCGGAGCACGTGCTGCTTTCGGAGCTCGATCGCGGCACGGTCGATTTCGTCGAGAACTACGACGGCTCCATGCGCGAGCCGCGCCTCTTGCCGGCGCGGCTGCCGGTGGGATTGCTGAACGGCGCTTCCGGCATCGCGGTCGGCATGGCGACCGAGATCCCGCCCCACAACCTGCGCGAGGTGGCCGAGGCCTGCGCGATCACGCTCGAGGAAGGCGAGGAAGGCGAGAGCGGCACGCTGGTGCCCACGAAGGCGGCGCTGCGCGGCGTGAAGGGGCCGGATTTCCCCGGCGGCGGCCAGATCATCTCGCCGCGCGACGACATCAAGCGCGCCTACGAAACCGGTCGCGGCAGCATCCGGGTGCGCGCGCGCTGGAGCGTGGAGAAGCTGGCACGGGGCCAGTACCGCGTGACGGTGACGCAGCTGCCGCCGTACACCTCCGCGGCGAAGGTGCTGGCGGAGATCGAGGAGCTCACCAATCCGAAGCCCAAGTCGGGAAAGAAGTCCCTCACGCCCGACCAGCAGAGCCTCAAGGGATCGGCGCTCGCTTTGCTGGAAAGCGCCCGCGACGACTCCGACCAGGAGCACCCGGTGCGGCTGGTTTTCGAGCCGAGAACGAGCAAGGTCGAGTCCGAGGAGCTGATGCAGTTCCTGCTCGCGCACACGTCCATGGAAGCCAACGTGGCGCTGAACCTCGTCGCCATCGGGCGCGACGGGCGTCCCCGCCAGATGGGGCTCGCCGACGCGATCGGCGAATGGGCGAGCTTCCGCCTCGTGGTGCTCGAGCGGCGCCTGAAGCACCGCGCCGATGAGGTGGCCGACCGCATCCACATCCTCGACGGCCGGATGATCGCCTTCCTCAACATCGACAAGGTGATCAAGGTGATCCGTGCCGCCGACGAGCCCAAGCCCGAGCTCATCGCGGCGTTCTCGCTCTCGGAGCGCCAGGCCGAAGACATCCTCGAGATCCGCCTTCGCCAGCTGGCGCGCCTCGAAGGCATCAGGATCGAGCGCGAGCTCGCGGAGCTCAAGAAGGAACAGGCGGGACTCAAGCGCCTGCTGGGCTCGCCCGCCGAGCGCCGCAAGCTCGCGGCGAAGGAAGTGCGCGAGGACGCCGAGCGCTTCGGCGACGAGCGACGCACTCGCATCGAGGAGGCCGAGCGCATCACCGTCTCGATGGTCGAGACCGTGACCGACGAGCCGGTGACGGTGATCCTCTCCCGCAACGGCTTCCTGCGCACGCGCCAGGGCCACGGCATCGACCGCGGCGCGCTCACGTGGAAGGAAGGCGACGGCCCGCTCGCCATCGTCGAGACGCGCACCGTGCATCCCATCGTGCTCTTCGGCTCCAACGGGCGCGTCTTCAACGTCCGCGCGCAGGAGCTTCCCGGCGGCAAGGGCGATGGCGCGCCCGCGAGCTCGCTCGTGGACACCCAGGGAGCGGCCATCGTCGGCATGATTTCCGCCGTGCCGGAAACGGCGATCCTGATGGGCACCGCGAGCGGCAACGCGCTGCGCGCGAAGGTGAAGAACCTCGTGGTGCAGAAGCGCGCCGGCAAGGCGTTCGTCACCGTGGACGAGGGCGACACCCAATTGCAGCCATCGATCATCGCGCCCGCGGCGAAGGAGGTCGCAGCGCTCTCGGCCGAGGGACGCCTGCTGGTATTCCCGCTCGAGGAGGTGAAGGAGCTGCCCTCCGGCGGCCGCGGCGTGATGGCGATCAAGCTGCACGAGGGCGAGGCGATGATCGGCTTGCGCCCCGTCGCCGGCGAGCTCGTCATTCCCGGCGTGGGCCGCGGCGACAAGCGCATCGGCATCACCATCGGCGCCAAGGACCTCGCGCACTATCGTGGCAATCGCGCGCGCAGCGGCCGCAAGCTCGACGCGTTCTTCAAGAAGGTCGAAGGGTTCGAGGGATGAGGGACGCGGCATGAGGGATGGGGGCCGGGACGGGCCCGACTCGCCGTACGCCGCCTTCCGGCTCGCCGTGACGCTCGCGATCATGACGCTCTCGGCGAGCGGCATGTACGTGGTCCCCGTGGTGCTGCCGGCGGTGCAGGCCGAGTTCGGCATCGCCCGTGCCGACGCTTCGCTGCCCTACTCGCTGCTCATGATCGGCTTCGGCCTGGGCGGCGTGATGATGGGGCGCCTGGCCGATCGCTTCGGGGTGATGGTGCCGCTGATCGGCGGGGGCATGGCCCTGGGCGCGGGGTTCATCCTCGCGGGCAACGCAGGCAGCATCGGCACCTTCAACGTGGCCCACGGCCTGCTCATCGGATTCCTCGGCTGCTCGGCCGGATTCGCGCCGATGATGGCCGACACCGCGCTCTGGTGGGTCAGGCGGCGGGGCATCGCGGTGGCCATCTGCGCCAGCGGCAATTACCTCGGCGGCGCGATCTGGCCACCCGTCGTGCAGCACTTCATCGACTCGCACGGCTGGCGCCAGACCTACCTCGGGATGGGGGTTTTCTGCGGCGTGGCGATGGTGCTCCTTGCCCTGGCGTTGCGCCGCCGGCCGCCCATGGCGGCGCCGCATGTGCCCTCCTCCCACGCCGCATTCCCCGACACCCGGCCCTTCGGACTCGCGCCCAACGGCGCCCTGGGCCTGCTGATGGTTGCCGGCATCGCCTGCTGCGTGGCCATGTCGATGCCGCAGGTGCACATCGTCGCCTACTGCGGCGACCTGGGCTACGGCCCCGCGCGCGGCGCCGAGATGCTCGCGGTCATGCTGGGCTTCGGCATCGTGAGCCGCATCGTCTCGGGCATCATCTGCGACCGCATCGGCGGGTTGCGCACCCTGCTGCTGGGCTCGGTGCTGCAGGGCATCGCGCTGCTTCTCTTCCTGCCGTTCACGGGGCTCGTGTCGCTCTACGTGATCTCGGCGCTCTTCGGCCTCTTCCAGGGTGGCATCGTGCCCTCGTACGCCATCATCATTCGCGAGCATTTCGGCCCGAAGCACGCCGGCGCGCGCACGGGGCTCGTCATCATGAGCACCCTCATGGGCATGGCGCTCGGCGGCTGGATGTCGGGCAAGGCTTTCGACCTCACCGGCTCCTACCAGGCCGCATTCCTGAACGGCATCGGCTGGAACCTGGTGAACCTCACCATCGTGCTCACGTTGCTCTATCGGCTGCGGCGCCCGCCCAAGTTATCGGCGGCGGCGCATTGAAGCTCTGTTCTACCTGAACCTCAGATGGAGGCGCGCGCGATCCCAAGGGTGCGCGCCCCGAACAAGCCCTGTCCTCCGAAACGCAACCTCGCGCGTTATCGGCTTGGAACACCCACACTGCATGGAGAAAAAGCTAATGAGATCAATCACCTTGACCCTGGCCCTGGCCGCGCTGGCGCTTCCCGCCGCCGCGGAGATCACGCTCTTTTCCCGCGACGGCTTCGATGGAAAGTCCTTCAGCACCCAGCGCCCCGTCCGAAACCTCGAGCGCGAAGGCTTCGCCAACCGAGCTTCCTCGGCGATCGTGCGCGGGGGCCGCTACGAGATCTGCGATGGCCGCGCCTTCGAGGGACGCTGCGTGGTGCTGCGTCCCGGCCAATATCCTTCGTTGCGCGCGATGGGCCTCGACAACGCGGTGTCTTCCGTTCGCCCGGTGAGCCGTGAAGCCCGCGTGGAGGAGCGTCGGTTCGCCCCCCCGCCCCCGGTGGCCCATGACTATCGCCGTCGCCGCGACGAAAAGCTCTTCGAAGCCGACGTGGTGGCGGTTCGCGCCGTGTACGGCCGTCCGGAGCAGCGTTGCTGGATCGAGCGCGAGCAGGTTGCGGGCCCCAGCGAGGCGAATGTCGGCGGCGCGGTGCTGGGTGGGCTGATCGGCGGCATCCTCGGCCACCAGGTCGGTAGCGGGCGCGGCAACGATGCCGCCACCGCCGCGGGCGCCATCGCGGGCGCAGCCATCGGCGCAAACACCGGCGGCGGCAGCTTCGGCACCACGTACACGCGCGACGTGCAGCGATGCGCGCCGTCGCAGGCCAGTGGCCGCCCCGAGTACTGGGACGTGCGCTACCGCTTCCGCGGCGTCGAGCGCACCGTGCAGATGGCCCGCCCGCCGGGACGCACCATCACCGTCAACCGAGACGGCGAGCCGAGGGCGTAAGGAAGGGTACGGGGAACGGGGGACGGGGCAAGACGGTCGCCTCATCCCTCATCCCTCTCCCTTTTCAGATCTTCGGGATCCTCAGCGTCTTCGAGATCATCGCGCTGCCCGAAAGGAAGAACAGGATCGAGAGCGGGTGCAGCTGCCAGGGCCCGAGCTGCCAGGTGCCGCCGTAGAGGGCGTCGCCCAGACGGCCCTGCCAGGCGGCGAAAGCGAGCACTGCGACGATGACCACGCTCGTAGGGATCGGGGTGCCCTCGAAGTACTTCACCTTGCCGCCGGCGTTTCCGGCCGCGAGCGTCTCCGCGGTCACGTTGAAGCGCGCGAGCCGGCTCACGCCGCAGCAGACGAAATAGATCAGGATCATCCAGTCCCAGCCGCCGCGCAGGCCCGCCGCGAAGCCGAGCGCCGCGGGCGCCACGCCGAACGAGATCACGTCGGCGAGCGAATCGAGCTCGCGCCCGAGGATCGAATGCTCGTTGCGGGCCCGGGCCACCTGGCCATCCAGCACGTCGAAGAAGAACGCAAGCGGCGCGAGCCCCGCGGCCAGCAGGAAATAGCGCAGGTCCTGCGTGGCCATGTACACCATCGCGCAGAACACCGCGCCCACCCCGCAGGCCGCATTGCCGAGCGTGATGAAGTCCGCGACGTGGAAGTCGCGGATCATGGAGAAGTGCTTTGGACGCTCGGCGGACATGGCAGCCTCGGGCGGTGGACTGCCCGGTAGACCTCGGGGGCGCCGCGGAGTTTAAAGGGCGGCGCCGCGGGAACGCAGGAAGGCCTTGTAGTCCTCGAAGCCGATCCGTCCCGACTGGCGCTGGTCGATCGCCTCGAAGTCGCGAGCGATCGCGCCCAGGCCCGCCGACCGAGCCTGCTCGCGGCTGAGCGTCCCGCCCCGGCCGGCTGCCGCCTCGAACCGCGCTCGCAACTTGCGTTCGACTTCCACGCGCAAGGCTTCCCCGCTTGTCGGCGAACCTTGCACCGTGGCCTTTTCCCGCACCTCCGGCGGGACCCACGGATCGAGCATCGGAACCTGCGAGGCCGCGCCCTGCCCCCATGCGGCCGTCGCGGCGCCCGCGGCAAGCGCGATCGCGACCAGCCGGCGGATCAGCTCAGTTCGCAAGGGCGCTCCCATACCACTGCGCGAGGTCGGCCTTCATCAGCCGACGCGAGTTGTCGTCGAGGTAGGTCATGTGGCCGCCGAAGTAGTTGAGCACGCGCACGTTCGGGTTGTTGCCGAGGCGCGCCAAGTCCTGCTCGGTGGTGTAGAAGGGCGTGGCAATGTCGTGGTAGCCGTTCACCGCCAGCACCTTGAGCCGCGGGTTCTGCGCGATGGCCGAAGCGAGGTCGGGAATGGTGTCCGGCAGCGCGCGACCGTCATGGCCGAAGTTCCAGTTCTCGATCGCGTTCGACAGCAGCATGTAGGTCGAAGGGTTGGTGTAGTGCAGGTTGCTCGACAGGTGCTCGGTGATGCGCATCTGGAAGGAGGAGCCGATCACCACGCTCGAGGGATCGATCTCCTGGCCGGGCGGGCTGTTGTTGGGGAGTGTGACGCGCGTGTCGTAGCGGCCATGCAACGTCCCCGGCGTGAGGTTGGTGCGGTAATAGTGCTGGCCGCGGTTGGGGTTCTCTTGCCACGCGCTGGCGCGAAGCCCCGTAGTCGCGACCAGGCGATCCACCACCGTGGCGGGTGGGGGAGTTTGGGTGGCGATGAAAGCGCGCGATGCCGCATCGTACTCACCGGAGGCGAACGTGCGCACGCCGTCTAGCCACGAGGGAACCTCGGCCGCGGCGGGGTTCGGTTGCGCGCGGTTGAACCATGCCGCCGTCGCGCCATAGCTGGGAATCTGTCCTGCGCAGCTGGTGCTCATCGGGCCGATGCCGCAGTTGTTGTTGTAGTTCATGGCCGGGGACTGCAGCACCACGCCGGTCAGCCGCACGCCGGCGCTCTCGAGCAGGTCCGCCAGCACCGCGCTCCTCGGGCCGCCGTACGACTCGCCGAAGAGGAACTTGGGCGACGAGCCGCGCCCGTTGGCGAGCAGGTAGCGCATGATGAAGTCCCGGAACACCTGGGCGTCCGCGTCCACGCCGTAGAAGCTTTGGTTGACGTTGGGGGCGATCGCCTGCGACAGGCCGGCCCCGACCGCATCGACGAACACCAGGTCGGTCACGTCGAGGAGCGTCTCGGCGTTGTCCACCAACGCGTAGGGCGTCGGCGCCGTGGTGGCCGGCATGCCGGTGGCCAGGCGTTTCGGGCCGAACGAGCCCAGGTGCAGCCACACCGTGGCCGAACCGGGTCCGCCGTTATAGAAGAACGTGATCGGGCGTGTGGAAGGCGCTACGCCATCGAGCGTGTATGCGACATAGAAGAACGAGGCGCGCGGGGTTCCCGTGCCCATCGCGAGCGCGTTGAGGTGGCCAACCGTCGCGGTGTAGTCAAGCGTCGCGCTGCCGAGCGCCATGCTGTGGTGCGTGACCGACGTGATCTCGGGCGCGTTCGCGAGCGACGCGTTGGGATTGCTCGAGTACACCGTCGGATTGGTGTAGGTGGGGGTTGCCGGCGGCGGTGGTGGCGGCGGGGCGCTGGTGCTACCCCCTCCCCCACCGCCACTGCAGGCGGCCAGGAGCGTGACGAGCCAGGCGGCAAGGAGGCGGGATGCGAATCGCGGTCTCATGCGCGGCAGTATAGGGAGCGATCGCGCCGCGGAAAGGCAGCGCCACCTTTCGTAACAAAGGCGCCCCCTGTTCCCGTCGCCCGCCGCCTTTCGCCAAGTCCGTTCATACTTCCCGATGAACGAGTTCTCGGGGAAGGGTTGGCAGCATGATCGCAGTGATTTTCGAGGTGGTTCCCGCGCAGGGAAGGCAGCAGGAGTATCTCGACACGGCCGCCTCGCTTCGGCCGCTGCTCGTGCAGGTCGATGGATTCATCTCGATCGAGCGCTTCCAGAGCCTCACGCAGCCGGAAAAGATCCTGTCGCTATCGTTTTGGCGTGACGAGGAAGCGGTGAAGCGCTGGCGGGAGATGGAGGCGCACCGCGGCGCGCAGGCGGCCGGACGCGGCGGGGTTTTCGCGGACTACCGCCTACGCGTTGCCAGCGTGGTCCGCGACTATGGGATGAACAAACGCGAGCAAGCCCCGGCGGACTCGAGGTCCGCGCACGGGGCTTGAGCTGGCCGAGCGCTACCAGCGGGAGTAGCGGTTCAACCGGCAGCGGTTGTAGTCGAGGTCGTCCTGGTATTCGCCGGGGCGCACTTCCTCGAACCGGCGGGCGCGATAGTTCCAGCACTCCTGCCCTTCGCGCAACACGCGACGCTCCACGTACGGCTCGCCGATGAAGCGGCAGCGGTACGGGTCGAGGTCGTCCTGGTACTCGCCAGGGCGAACCTCCTCGAAGCGTCCGGCGCGCGGATTCCAGCACTCGCGTGCCGTCTGCGCATAGTACGGATCGGCGATGTAGGGACGGCTGTAGTAGACCTGGGCCGAGGCGGTGCCGGCGAGCGAGGCGGCGGCGGTCGCGAGGGCGATGACGAGCGTCTTCATGGTTCCTCCGGTATTTCTGGCGTGCTGGCGCACGACATAACTCCGACACGCTGGGAAACCGGCCCGTTCGTTCACTGCATAAGCGGATCGACGCAGGACGTTACCACCCTATCCCGTAGTCCTCGCCATGATTGCCCGAGGCGCCCCAGAAGGTGCCGTGCCTGGGGTCGACCATGATGGCGTTGACGGGGCCCATCGTCCGTTCCCGGAAGGTGAGCGTGTAACCCATCGAGCGCAGCTCGTTGCGCACCCACGGCGGCGTGAGCTCGTTCAGCAGCAAATGTCCCGGCTTCGATTCGTGGATCTCGAAGGATTCGCGCAGCTGCGAGCTGTGGAAGGTGGCCGCCTCCACCGCCTGCTGCGGGGTCATGCCGAATTCGACCACGTTGAGGAAGAACTGCAGCGAGTCCTGCTCCTGCCCGTCGCCGCCTTGCACCGCGAAGGCGAGATACGGCTTGCCATCCTTGAGCGCCATGCTTGGCGTGAGCGTCACGCGCGGGCGCTTGCCGGGGGCGACCACGTTGAACGGATTCTCGGCCGCATCGAGCACGAAGCTCTGCATGCGCTGCGAAAGCCCGATGCCGGTCCTGCCTGCGATGACGCCGGGCACCCAGCCACCGCTCGGCGTGATGGAAACCACCCAACCTTCCTTGTCCGCCGCCACGACCGAGGTGGTGCCCGCGTAGAACGAGCTGCCGGCATAAGGATCATCGCCGCTCGAGGCCATCGGCGTGCCCTCGCCCACGGGCTTCTTGCCGCGCGGCTCATGCCAGCGCTTCAGCAGATCGACATACGGATTCCGTGAGCGCTGGAAGGGATACGGATCGCCTGGCCCGATCCTCGCGTCGTTACGCTTCGGATCGATCTGCGCGGCGCGCGACCTTGCGTAGTCCTTCGACAGCAGGCCCAGGATCGGCTCGGCCGGCGGAAAGGCGGGATCGCCATAGTAGAAGTCGCGATCGGCGAACGCCATGCTCATCGCCTGGTAGACCGTGTGGATGTAGCGCGTGCTGTTGTAGCCCATCGACTTGAGGTCGAAGCCCTCGAGCATGTTGAGCGCCTGCAGCATCATCGGGCCCTGCGTCCAGTGCGTGAGCTTGTAGACGTCGATGCCGCGATAGCTCGTGGACACCGGCTCCTCGATCGCGGGCTTCCAGTTGGCCAGATCCGCTTCGGTGAAAAGCCCGCCCTGCGCGCGTACGGCGGCAACGAGCTCCTTCGCAATGTCCCCGCGGTAGAAGCGCTCGTGCGCGGCGTAGATCGCCTCCTTGCGCGAACGCCCTGCTGCGAGCGCGGCGCGCTCGGCGTCCACGAGCTTCCTCAGCGTCGCCGCGAGGTCGGGCTGGCGGAAGATCTGCCCCGGCTCGGGCTGCCCGTCGTTGGGATTGGGCAGCATCACGCGGCGGGAATCCGGCCACTGCAGGATCCACTTCTTCTGCCGGCCGATGTAGTTCGCGAGCTGCGCCTCGATCGGAAAGCCCTCGGCCAGGCGAATCGCGGGCTCGAGCACCTCGGCAAGCGACATCGTCCCGTACTCGGCCAGCATCAGCATGAGCCCACCGGGCGTCCCGGGCGTGACCGCCGCGAGCGGCCCGTACGGCGGCGGATGTGCCATGCCCTTCGACTTGAAGAACTCGGGCGTGGCTCCGCTCGGCGCGACCCCCAGCCCGTTGATGCCGATCACCTTGCCGGTGCGCGGGTTGTAGATGAGCGCCTGCGTCTCGCCGCCCCAATGCAGCGTGTCCCACATGGTGCAGGTGGCCCCGAGCATGGCGACGGCCGCATCGATGGCGTTGCCGCCCTTGATGAAGATCTTCGCACCCGCGGTGGCGGCGAGCGGCTTGCCGGTGACCGCCATCCAGTCCTGGCCGTGGAGGGGCGGCTTGTGGGTGCGCTGGGCTGCCGCTTCGATGGTTACAAGCGAAAGCATCAGGGCAAAAACAAGGCGCATGGACGGCTCCCGGGATTTGTAAAAGAGTATGTCAGAGGCCAACCAATGGCCAGGGTCAGCGTTCTTAGGTATGTGGCCGGACTTCGGCCCTGTCCCAGAGATGCCCAGGAGGCACGACCATGTTGAAGAAGACTGCGATCATCACCACCCTTGCCGCCGGACTCGCCGTGGCGGCCATCCCGGCCGAGGCGCGGGACTATCGCCACCACCGTGACGACCGTGCCGCGGGCGCGATTGTCGGCGGCGCGTTGGGCGCCATCATCGGCAGCTCGGTCGGCGGCGGCGACGGCGCCATCCTCGGCGGCGTCCTTGGCGCGGTCACAGGTGCCGGGATTGCGCACGGCGGCGTGCATTACGGCTACGCCCCCAGCTACGGCTACGCCTACGGCCCGACATACGTGGCCCCGCGCTACTACAGCGCACCGCGCGGCTACTATCGCGCCGGCGGCTGGCGCGACCGCGACGGCGATGGCGTGCCGAATCGGTTCGACCGCCGACCGGGGAACCCGTATCGTCGTTGATGAATGAGGAAAACAAGGGGCCGCAAGGCCCCTTGTCATTTGCACACCCTAAAATGATGGTGTGCCGCTCCTCCAGCTTTCCGCCGTCTCCCTCGCTTACGGCCACGTCCCCCTCCTCGATCGCGTAGACCTGGTCATCGAGTCCGGCGAGCGCGCGGGTCTCATCGGCCGCAATGGCACCGGCAAGTCCAGCCTGCTGAAAATCATCGCCGGGGAAACGCACCCGGACGATGGGAAGGTCTGGCTCGAGGCGGGGATTGCGCTTGCATCGGTGGGCCAGGAGCCCTCTTTCGAAGACGGCGTGTCGGTCTTCGATGCGGTGTCCTCGGGCCTCGGGGAAGCGCGCCAGCTTCTTCACGACTATCACGCCGCGGGGCATGCCGAGGACTTCGAGCGCATGCATGCGCTGCAGGAAAGGCTCGAAGCCACCGGCGGTTGGGCGCTCGAGCATCGCGTCGAGGCGACGTTGCAGCGCCTGGCCCTCCCCGCCGACACACAGGTCTCCGACCTTTCCGGAGGGCTTCGCAAGCGCGTGGCCCTCGCTCGGGCGCTGGTTGCCGAGCCCCAACTTCTCCTGCTCGACGAGCCCACCAACCACCTCGACATCACATCGATCGAGTGGCTCGAGGAGGCGCTGCTCGCCTTCAAGGGCAGCGTCATCGTCGTCACCCACGACCGGCGTTTTCTCGATCGGGTCGCCACGCGCATCCTCGAGCTCGACCGCGGCGCGCTCGCGAGCTTTCCCGGCAACTTCGCCGAGTACGAGCGCCGCAAGGCCGAGCTGCTCGCCAACGAGGCCGTGGTGGCGCGCAAGTTCGACAAGCTCCTCGCCCAGGAGGAAGCGTGGATCCGCCAGGGCGTCGAGGCGCGCCGCACGCGCAACGAAGGCCGGGTCCGCCGGCTGCAAGCACTGCGGGAGGAACGCGCGCAACGCCGCAAGCGCGTTGGGGCGGTCGACATCGCCGCCGCGTCCGGCGAGCGTTCCGGCAAGCTCGTGGCCGAGCTGGAGCACGTCTGCAAGCAATACGGCGACAAGCGGGTGGTCGACGACTTCTCCGGCCTCGTCATGCGCGGCGACAAGGTGGGCTTCATCGGCCCCAACGGCAGCGGCAAGACCACGCTGCTCAAGCTGATCCTGGGCGAGCTCCAGCCCGACGAGGGGCGCATCCGGCTGGGCAGCAAGGTGTCCGTCGCCTACTTCGACCAGCTCCGCACCGCACTGGACGAGGAGGCCACGCTCGCCGACACCATCTCGCCCGGCAGCGATTTCGTCGAGGTCGGTGGCGGGCGCAAGCACGTCATCAGTTATCTCGGCGATTTCCTGTTCCCGCCGGAGCGCGCGCGCGCGCCGGTGAAGTCGCTCTCCGGCGGCGAGCGCAACCGCCTTCTGCTTGCCCGCCTCCTCGCTCGCCCCGCCAACGTTCTCGTGCTCGACGAGCCCACCAACGACCTCGACATCGAGACGCTCGAGCTGCTGGAGTCGCTGCTGCAGGAATACGACGGCACGCTGCTTCTGGTGAGCCACGATCGCGAGTTCCTCGACAACGTCGTCACGCAGACAATTGCGTTCGAAGGCGATGCCAAATGGAAGGAGTACGCGGGGGGATATTCCGACTGGGAGCGTGTTCATCGCCTGGAAGCCGAGGATGCCGCGAAAGCCGTCGTCCCCGTGAAGGCGAGGCCCCAATTTCAGAAGCGCCCCGTCAAGCTCACCTACAACGAGGCGCGCGAGCTCGAAGCCCTCCCCGCTCAAATCGAAGCCCTGGAAACCGAGCAACGCGAGATCGCGGCGCGGCTGGGCGACCCCGCGCTCTACCAGGACCGCTCAGCCGATCCCCGGGCCTTGAACGCGCGCCATGCGGAAATCGAGGCCGAGCTCGGCATGCTGCTGGAACGCTGGGAGGCGCTCGACGCGAAAAAGGCCTGAAGACCGCCCTCTCCTCCATTTGAAGGAGAAAGCGACTCTCACTTGCCACCGGGCTTCCCGTTCTGTATTCATGGGCCGATACAACGAGCCCGAGCCCATGACCACGCCGATCCTGGAACGTCTCGCTCCCCGTTACGACCCGATCGTCGAATCCATCTACCGCGCAGGAAGCGGCCTCACACCCTGGCTCGAGCCGCTGGAAGAGATCTCGGACATCTTCGACGCCTGGTCGGTGCAGGTCCTCGGCGTAAACAAGAAGACCGGCGTGATGTCATTTTCCTTCGAGGCTGGCAGCGCGCCGCCGGAAGCGCCGATCGAATACCTGCGTCACTATCACCGCATCGATCCGCGGCTTGGCAAGCATCTGCCGGCGCCCGTGGGCCAATGGTTCGCCTGCGAGGAACATTTCGATGCCGCCTTCGTGGCGAAGAACGAGTTCTACCAGGATTACCTCATCCCCCTCGGCGCGCGCTACCTCTACGGCGCCAAGCTGCACGACGATGAGAACTCCACCGTCCTCATCGGCCACCTCTCCAAGGCGAGCAACCCGCCGTTGCTGCCTACCGAGAAGGAAGCCTTTCGGCGCCTATCCGAGCACCTGGCGAAGGCGCTCGACATCAAGCGCGAGCTCGACGGGAAAGCGGGCCAGCAGCACGTGGGCGCGCAATTGCTGGAAAAGCTGCGCCAGCCGATGGTGCTCATCGACAACCAGCGGCGCATCACCTACCGCAACCGCAATGCCTCCGCGCTCCTCGCGCGCCGCGACCTCGTGTTCGACATGGATGGCGTGCTGGCCTGCCGGGATTCGGATTGCGACCTGGCGCTCACCCTCTCGATCCGTGCGCTCGGCCTCGTGCCTACCTCGAACCATGGAGACACCGATTCACGACGAGACCGGGCCGTGGTACGGCTCGTGCGCCGCGACGGCCGACCCGTGGCCGGCACCCTCATCGCGCTTCGGCCCGAGTCGACGATGGGGACATTCGGTGGCACGGCGCAGGCGCTCTTCACGGTCTTCGAGCCGGGCGCGACCGTCGACATCGACCCTTACATCCTCTCGATGACCTTCGATCTCACGCCGGCCGAGGCGCGGCTTGCGGCACTCGTGGTGAACGGCAAGCCGCCCGAGCAATGCGCGGTATCCCTGGGCGTGAAGATCAGCACCATCCGCAGCCAGCTCATGTCCATCTATGGCAAGACCGGGGCCAGCGGCCAGGCGGACCTGGTGCGGCTGGTGCTTTCCGCAACGGTCTTATAGTCCGCCAGGCAGTGTCGCGCATGTTCTTTACTTGAACTTGAAGCTGGCCCGCCGCTCGGTGCCATCGGTGAAGCGGATCACGAACTGCCTGCAACTCCCTTCCCACGACTTCTGCGTTTTCCACACGTATTGGTAGCGGCCTGAGCTGGCGTCGAAGGTCAGTCCTTCCGCGCCGGTGCCGGCCGCCTCGTCCAGCGCTTCGCTGCCCGCCCCGCCATCGCATGCGACGGCAAGGGAAGCCGGATAACCTGCAGCGATCACCGCGAGGCCGTGATCGGCGCCGAGCGAGAACTTGAGCGGAACCGACGAACCGGCATTGCGAAGGTTGAAGGTCGGCGTGTTCTCAACTGGCGCGTAGAAGCCGGCGAAGGCAAAGGCGCGCTCCATCAGCGCGAAGGGCGAAAGCGATGTCGTGCGGCCGCACACCGTGTTGCCCACGGTATCGCGCGCCGTCGTTACGTCCCGCCATGCGCCCGATTCGAAGTGCCAGAGCGCTATAGCGGATTCGTTCGCGAACTGGCCCTCGGTCCAGCCGAAGCACAGCGTGACGGGGCCGTTGAAAGTCGCGGTCGTCGAAACGTCGTAATACACGGGCGGATCCCCCAGCTTGAATCCGGCGGGCGGCGCCTCGCCCGTTGCGGCCGTGGTCACGGTGGTGACACCTGCGGTCGCGACGTTTTCGAATGCAACCGCAACTGCCGCAGTACTTCCGTCCGGCAAGGTCGCCGGCACTTCGACGCTCACCGAGGTGCCGGGTGGCGTAGCTCCGGGTACGTTCGTGGCCGGCATGCCCTGGCCTGCGAGCGGCACTGGAGAACTCGAGACGTCGGCATTCGATTCGATCACCAGCTGCCCGCTATGTGCGCCGGGCCGAACCGGCGTGAACGTCATATTCACTGTGCATGAGGCCAGGGAACCACCAATCGGGCAGTCATGCGAAACGGAATATGGACCCGAGGTTTGTATCGACGACAGGACAACAGGGCCCGTCGTTGCGGTGAGCGTGAGGTTCTGGGAAGCGCTGCTGCCGATGGCGGTCGGCCCGAAATCGAGCACATGCTGTCCCCCAAGCGTCCCACCGGAAAGCACTGCCGAGGGCGCCAGGGCGTCCACGAGCGATTGCCGCGGCGAAGTCACCGTGCTGCCGGTCACGAGCGCGGGCCAGCCCGGCGATTGCCCCCAGCCGAGCGTCGTGCCGTCGGCCCGGATCGCCGCCCCGCCGCTGCCGCTGATACTCGCTGTGGTGAACACGCCATCCTGCAATGGGGTGGGCTGCATCAGGGTAGTGAACGCGCCGGTCCCGAAGGTCGCATTCGCGCTGCTTCCCCAACCCCAGAGCGATCCGTCGCCCTTGATGCCCCAGGCACCGAAAAAATTCGCGGCGCCGATCTGCGCAAAGTCGTACGTTCCGACCAGCACAGGTGTCGGACTCGAAACCAGCGTGCCGTTTCCGAATTGCCCCGCCGTGTTGCTGCCCCAGGCCCAGAGCGCGCCCTGGTCATTGGTGGCGAGCATGAATCCGTTGCCCACCGCCACACGGCGCCAATTGTTACCTGGCAGCGGAACCTGCTGAGGCGTCGGATTTGGGGTGGTGCTGGTTGCCCCATTGCCGAGCTGTCCCGTGGTGTTCTGTCCCCAAGCCCACACGGTGCCGTCCGATCTCACAGCCGCGGAGGCGCCCGAATCAGCCGCGATATCAATGAACGTCGATCCCGGCATCACCTGCCCAGGCATTGCGCGGACGGTCGTCGATCCGTCACCGAGCTGGCCGAAATTGTTCAAGCCCCAACTCCAAAGCGAGCCGTCGGCCTTCAGCGCGAGTGCGTGGGCAGCGCCCCCTCCGGAACCGGAAACGACGCGTGCCCAATCGCTGTCGGTACCGAGCTGCGTAACCGTTTGCGTGAACGTCCCAGGACCCGTCGTCCACATCGTGCCGTCGGCGCGTAGCGCAACGCCCATCGCCGCAGAGACACCTACCCAGTCGTTGAAGCCGGGAGACACCGGCGAAAGCTGGAGCGGAATCGGTATGAGGTTGGTGACGGGGAAGCCCCACAAGCTTCCGTCGCTCGCAACAGCCAGAGTGCGCTGGAACGTGACCGAGACCTCGCGCCACGTGCCCGGCCAGGGCGTCGCGTCGAGGAGCATATTGAACGTGCCGTCACCGGCGGTTCCCGTCGAGTTGTTACCCCATGCCCACACCGAGCCGTCGACGCGCAGCGCCACGGCATTTGTGCCGCGGATGGAAACGTCCACCCAATCGTTCGCGGCCCCGATGCGCACGACCTGGTTCGTGGCGACGTTCGGCTGCTCGCTGCCGAGGCCCATCGTGCCCGAGATGTTCAGTCCCCACGTCCATAAGCTGCCGTCGTTCTTGATCGCAAGGGTATTTCCCTGTCCAGTAGCGAACGTGCGCCAGTCGTTGTCCGCTCCTTGTTGGGTCGGCGAGAGCGCGCCGGGCCCCGTCGGAATCAACGCGAAGCCCGCGCCCCAGGCCCAAAGAGAGCCGTTGGATTTCATCGCCACGGTATGTGTATTCGAGGCGGCAACCTTGACCCAATCCGAATCGGTGCCCACCTGGATAGGGGAGAGCCTTGGAGCCCCGGCAGTCCCATCGACCTGGCCGGAGCTGTTGATGCCCCATGCCCACACGGTGCCATCCTGCTTCACCGCGACGGTGTGGAAGAAACCCGCAGCGACCTGCGCCCAGTCGTTGTCGTTGCCGATCCGCACAGGCGCGAGGCGCGTGGTCGTTGTTCCGTCGCCAACCTGGCCGCTGCTGTTGGTGCCCCATGCCCAGAGCGAACCATCGGTCTTGATGGCCACGGCGTGCGTGTTACCTGAAGACACTTGCGCCCAATCGTTATCGGCACCTATCCGCACCGGCTGGTTCTGCTGTCCCGTAGCGCCATTGCCCAGCTGGCCCTGGAAGTTGAAGCCCCAGCCCCAGAGGCTTCCATCAGCCTTGATGGCGTGCCCGAAAGAGGCGCCGAGCGCGAATTGCGACCAGTCGCTATCGGTGCCTAACTGCACCGGAATGGGCCGCGATTGCGAAAGGTTCGGCCCCGGCATTCCGCTCCCCGAAGCCGATCCCCAGATCCACAGCGTGCCGTCGGCCTTGATCAAGCCCGCGTTCGACGTCTGCGAGCCGGCCGCGACTTGCGGCTGCACGGCCATGGAGCTCGCGGTGCTGAACAATCCCGCGATCAATACGGCAAGACTGGCAATGTTTCGACGGCTTCCATTCATGACGACTCGCCTCCCTGGCGTCGTTCGTTGATCGCGCTCACAGCGCGTTATCCGGTAGTTTTCTGGTATCCGTCTCGCTCGTCATCCACCGAACGGTGGAGGAGGCGAATCCACTTTCCGCGCCGGCACTGGCTATTGCACGCAGCCGGCAGCGATCACCGCCTGCACACGCGCGCCGAACTCCGCGCTGTTGAGGAAGCCGAAGTAGCGCACGTCGTTCCGGAAGCGGGCACCCGTGTCCAGCTCGTTGATCCAGAACTGGACACCGTCCACGTCGCCGCCCCTCCGGAGGAACGAGTAATACATGTCGGTCACGAACTGCGTGTTGCTGCGCCGACGTCCGTCGTATTCGGGGTTGAACATGAAGGCGGCCGAGATCTGGTCGACTTTCGTGTAGACCTGGCCGGCTCCCTGGCACTGCGCGGCGCGGATCTCGCCCAGCCAGAAATTGAACGATGGCGTGTCCGGCAACCGGTTGAGCAATCCGCGGAAGAAATCCACCACCATGTCCACTTCCGGCCGCGCGGCGGTATTGCCGAAAATACCCTCGGTGAAGCCGCGAAACTCGGGCGAGAACATGAAGGAGAACAGCACGACCTCGCGAGGCAGCCCGGACTGGATCTTTCCCACCCAGAACCCGAGGCCGCCGGCATCCGCTGCGCGGTTGAAGAACGTGTTGTAGAGATCACCCACGAACTGCGCGTCGGTCTTGTTCGCGGCCAGGTACTCGGCGCTGTTGAAGAAATACCCGGCCATCACGAACCACACCTCGTTGATGTTGACTCCGAGAGCCTGCAGGCGTGCCGCCTCGGATTCCCAGAAGGCCTTGCCGTCGGCATCGGGGGCGCGGCCAAGGATCGCGCGATAGTAATGCGTCACAAGGGAACGCTCGCCGCTGCCATCGAGCGGGACGGTCACGATTCCGGCGCTAGTCGTGAAGGTGAGCGAGCCGGAGACCGGGCCCTCGGTTGCCGGAGTGAAACGAACCGAGGCCGTGCAGCTCGCTCCGGTAGCGAGCGCCGCGCAGTCGTTCACCTGGGAAAAGGCCCCTGCCGTCACCGAGACGCTGGAAACAGCCAACGTTCCCGTGCCGACATTGGTGAGGACCACCGTGAGCGGCGCCGAGGTCGTCTGGATCGATTGTCCACCAAAGGCTACGCTCGCTGGGCTGGGTGAGCCCGATGGACCGGGTGTGGCTTGCACGAAGGTAGCCGCGACAGCGGTTGCCTGGGCCATCGTGATGCTGCAGCTGCC
This sequence comes from Usitatibacter sp., assembly GCA_035626705.1. Lineage (GTDB taxonomy): Bacteria > Pseudomonadota > Gammaproteobacteria > Burkholderiales > Usitatibacteraceae > Usitatibacter. The sequence continues at coordinate 89,012 of DASPNE010000022.1, forward strand.
CGTCCCGGCACATCCCCCGGACCACCCCGTGAAGACCGAGCTTGCCGAAGGCGTCGCCGTGAGCATGACCAAAGTGCCACCGTCGAAGTCGGCGGCGCATATCAGACCGCAAGAGATTCCCGGTGGAGAAGAATCGATCTGCCCCGCACCGTTCCCCGTCTTTGTCACCGTGAGCGTGAAGCGCGCAGGTTGGACCAACTGATTCAGCGGGCTGGAGGTGCTCGGCTCGTGCGACGCGTCCCCAAGGTACTGCGCCAAGATCGAGTGAGTACCGACGGCCAGGCCCGCCGCCTGGCAGGACACAGCCCCTCCCGCAATTTGCCCCGAGCAAAGCAGGCTGTTGCCGTTGGTGAAATTGACGGTACCGGTCGGCGCACCGCCGGTCACATTGGCGGTGAAGACGACGGTTTGCCCAGCTACGGCAGGGTTGCGGTCGGACGCGAGGACGGTATTGGTCGCAAGCTTGAAGCCGAAGGTCGCGGCGACGCTCCTTGCCGAGGACATCGTCACGTTGCATTGGCCCATTCCGCTGCAGGCCCCTCCCCAACCGATGAAGATGAAGCCCGCCGCGGGCGTCGCGGTGAGCGTCACCGCCGTCCCGCTCGCGAAACTCGCCGAACACGTGGAGCCGCAATCAATCCCGGACGGCACGGAGGTGACGGATCCTGATCCTGCGCCCGGCTTCGTCACGCTCAACGTTACCGACGGGGGAGCGATCGACTGCGTGACTTGCAGGTAGAGCGTGGAAGAGCTCGCGGCCGGGTTGGAGGCGTCCCCCGCATAGTCCGCAACGATGGCATGGACGCCGGGCTCTGGAGCAGCGACCTGGAGGATCGCAGCTCCATTCGCGACCGCCGCCATGCCGAGCGTGATCCCGGCGGCGCGGAACGTGACCTGGCCTGTGGGGTTGGTGCCGGTAACCGAAGCCGTGAGCATGATGGAGCTTCCGCTAGGCGCCGGATTGAGGTCGACGGCCAGCGACACGCTGGACGAAAGCGATCCGTGCACGGCATGGCCCAGCGAGTTCGAGGTGCTCGAGCTGTTGGAGCCGTCGCCAGAATAGTCGGCGGTGATGGTGTGCGGCCCGACGGCCAGCGAATCGATCGTCGTGCTCGCGGTGCCGGCCAGCAGCGGTACCGGGCTGCCGAGGGCGAAACCGCCGTCGCGGAACTGGACCGTGCCCCCCGGTGAGTTACCCGTGACCCTCGCGATGAACGTCACGGGCTGAAAGCGCGAGGAGCTCACCGGTCCTTCGAGCTGGACCGTAGATCCCGTTGTCGTGGAAGCCACCCTGTGAAGGAGCGGAAATGATGAATCGCTCGCTGGGTTCTGGTTATCGCCACCGTAGCTCGCTGCGATCGAATGGGCACCAGTGGAAAGGGCGCTCGTCGTGTAGCTCGCCTGGGCGACGGCCTCATTCTGGAGAACGAGCGCGAGTGCGCCTCCCACCGGAACGGCGGGCGATGGGACCAGGTCGCGCAGCTGGACCGTGCCAGTCGGCGAAGCACCCACGACTGTCGCCGTAAAGGTCACAGCAGTGCCCGCGTTCGAACCGGGCGGCCCGCTCACGTAAACGCCGGAAAGAACGCATGGCAGTCCGTCGGCGTTGCCTGCCGCGCCCTGGAGTGTCAGCACCTCGCGCAGCGTTTGGGAAGACAGCATGTCGGCGGCGCTCTCGCCGTAGCCGATGCAGAAGCGCGCACCGGGAATCTGCTTGATGTTCACGGAATTGAGGATGTTGTTGGCCGCGCTGTTGCCCGCGATCGTCGACGAGGTGAAGGCAACGAGCTGTCCGCTGACCGTCGTCCATCCCACCGGGGTGAGCTGCACCAGGATCGGCGTGCCGTTCTTGACCAGCTTCGATATCTCACGCCGGGAAAGCCCTGGAGCGGCCTGCACCTCCTGCAGGAACTGTGGCGGGACGTGGCCCATGATGTACGTGCCAGCCGTCTTGCCGTAGTCCGCGAGCCGGTAATTGATCGAAGCGCTCAAAGAAGTGGAATCGTCGCCGCCGGAAAGTCGCGCGACTGCGATGATCCGTTGAAGCGCCGAGGCCGGGACGTTGTCGGGCGCGCTCGAATCCAGGTCGAGGTACCAGTTCCCGGAATCCAGGTTGCCGTTGCTCTCCTCGTCGCGCAGCACGAGGACGGGTTTCAGCCGGCTTACATAAGTGCCGTCGCCGACGGTGGCCTTGGGCAGCGAGGAAATCCTGTCCGAACCCCAACCCCATACGGTCCCGCCTGCCCGTACGGCGAAAGAGGTCGTCGATCCGGCGGCGATTCTGGTCACGCCGTCGATGGTTGAAAGCGCCACCGGCAACGGTCGCTCGATGCCGGTGCCGTCGCCCACGGAGCCGTCGAAGTTCGTTCCCCAGGCGCGAATCGTTCCATCGGCGAGCAGCACGAGCGAATGCAGGAACCCCGCTGCCGCTGACACCGCATTGGTGATCCCTCCAACGCGCGCGGGGGTCGCCCGGGCAACGTCGGTTCCATCGCCAAGCTGGCCGAAAGCGTTGTTTCCCCAGGTCCAGACGCCGCCATCATTCGTCACCGCAATCGCATGGTCCTGCTGCAGGTCGATTGAAACCACCGGCAGCTCGATAGCGGTTACGGGAACTGGCGTCGGACGCTCGATGGTCGTGCCGTCGCCGACGGTGCCGCGCGAGTTTGAGCCCCAACCGAAAAGCACTCCGTCGTTTCGAACGGCAAAGGCGGTGCCGCAACCGCCTCCAATGCGCACGATGTTGTCCAGCCCCGCGACCAGGCCATTGTTCGTCTGCCCCACCCCGCCGCGGATCTCCACGGTGCCGTCGGCGAGCCGGAACATGGAGTGGTTGCAGCCTGCAGACATCTCCACGACGTTGGCCAGGCCGGGAATCTTCGCAGGCAGGGAGCGCGGCGTGCCGGCGGAGCCCAGTTGGCCGACATCGCTGCGGCCCCATCCCCAGACCTCGCCCCCGGAATCCAGCGCCAGCGAGAACTCGCTGCCTGCCTTGATCGCGACGATGTTGCCTGGCAGGCCCTGGACACGGCGTGGAATGGAGTGGCTGATGATGTCTCCATTGCCAAGTTGTCCCTGCGCGTTGGAGCCCCACACGAGCACGGCGCCGTCGCTGCGACGCGCGACCGCGAAATAGAAGCCCGCCGCAACGTGCGTAATGCCACTTAGTGCAGGCACGATTGTCGGGGTGAAGCGGAAATCGGTATCGCCAAGACCTCGTTGGCCGACCGCGTTGCTGCCGTCTGCGATCAAGCCGCCACCTGCGGTAATGCCGAAGAGGGAATAGCCGCCAGCCCCGCCCCCCACTGCCAGGCGCTGCACCCCGGTCAGGCCGGAGATCGGCACCACCACGAAATCGTTACCCCACTCGACGACGCTGCCATCCGACTTCACCGCGAAGGAGTACTGGTCGGCTGCGATCGCCACCACGCCGGCGAGGCCGGGCACCGGAACCGGCGAGACGGTCGAGGACGATTGCGGAAAATTGGCCCCCCACGCGAGCACCGTTCCGTCGCTCTTCAGGGCAAGGCTTTGCCGGTAACCGGCGGCTACAGCGACGACACCGGAAACACCAGGCACCATCGCAGCGTTTTCGCGGCTATCCAGGGTGCCGTCACCGAGTTGGCCGTTTCCGTTATATCCCACCGCCCAGACGGTCCCATCGGACTTGAGCGCCAGAAGGTGCGCATCGCCGCCATCGATGCGAACGATCCCTTGGAGGCCAGCGACCTGGCGGGGAATGGGCGAGTATCCGCTACCGCCCAGGCTGCCCCAGAACCAGACGGTGCCATCAGCCTTGAGAGCCGCGGTGAACGCCTGGCCAACCGCCACGGCGATCGCATTGGACATGCCCAGCACGAGGCTGGGCCGCGAATCGTTTGGCTCGGCCCTTTGCCCGAGTTGCGAATAAACGTTGCCACCCCACGACCAGATGTTGCCCGCGTCGTCCAGGGCCACGATGTGATTCGTGCCGGCCTCCACGGCCGCGATCGGCGGCATGCCGCTGATCACGGTGGGCGTCGTCGCGAAAAGCGTCCGCCCGATACCCAGCTGGCCATCGACATCGCTGCCCCACGCGTAAACGGCACCGTCCGCCCCCAGTGCGAGCGTATGGGTGCGCCTGGAGGAAATGTCGGGCGTAGCCGCATCCGCGGCCGAGGTGGCTAGTCCGGCCAACAAAAGAAGGGCGCCCACGAGGCGCCCGTTGAACGTCATCGCGGGTTTCTCAAGGCGTGAAAATGCACGTCAGGGAGCTTACGGCGGCCAGGCGAAACTGGAACTCGGCACTGTCGAGGAAGGCCCGTCGCAGTTGCTCACGATCCATGGCCCCCTCAACGAGCTGCTTCACCCAGTACTCCTCGCCAGGCATATCCCCTCCGCGCCGCATGAACATGTTGTAGAGATCGGCCACGTACTCGCGATTCGTGCGCTGGCGATTCGCATACTCCGGGCTGTAGAGGAACATCTGCGACAGCGAGTCTACTTCGACCTGGACGGCATCGCCACCGCTGCATTGCGCACCGCGCAGCCGGCCCAGCCAATGCCGGAATCCTTCCGTTTCCGGCAGCCTGCCGAGCGCGCCCCGGTAAAAGTCCATCACGAGGTTGAGCTCCATGCGCGTCGGCTGCTCGCCGAAGATGTCGTTCGTGAACCGGCTGAACTCGGCCGAGAACATGAACGCCTGGAGCACGTTCTCCCGCGATAGCCCATCGAGCATGAGCTGCGCCCAGTAATCCAGGCCGCCGGCGTCGGCCGCGCGATTGAAGAACGTGCGGTAGAGGTCCGCAAGGAACTCGGGATCCGTATTGCCCTGCGCGGCGTACTCGGGGCTGTTGAAGAACGCGAGGGCCATGGCGAACCAGGTCTCGTTCACGTTGGCGCCGAGCCCGTGCAGCCTTGCGGCCTCCCCCTCCCAGAACGCTTTGCCATCCGCGTTGGGCAGGCGCGCGAGGATCGCGTCGAAGAAGTGCGTGATGAGAGAAAGCTCCCCGGTCCCCGAAAGGGAAACCGTGGCGCTCCCACCCGTTGCGTTATGGGTGATCGTAAGCGTGCCAGCGGCCGCCCCTGCCATGCTCGGCGTGAATCGCACCGAGATCGGACAGGTGCCACCCGGATTGACCGAGCCGCACAGATGGCTCGCCTCGAACGGCGGGTTTGCAGAGGTCGCCGCCACGTTCAGCACGCCCTGCCCCGTGTTGGTCAGCGTGACCACACGGTCGCGGGAGGTCGTCCGGACCGATTGGCCGCCGAAATCGATGGCCGAGGCGCCCAGGCTGAGGCCCGGGAGTGCCGGATTTATCGAAAAGCTCTGGAAAACGTCCGCTGCCGCGAGGAAGCTCCCATCGCCCGCCTGGCTCGCGACTATGGTGCAAGTGCCTGCGGCAACCAAGGTGAGGGAAGAGCCGGACACGCTGCACGTCGCCGGCGTGCTCGAGGAGAATGTGACAGCCAGCCCCGAGGACGCCGTGGCCGAGATCGAGAACGCTGCGTCACCCATCCGGCGATCCGGCAGGGTCCCAAAATTGATTGCCTGTGCAGCTTTTGCGACCAGGAACGACTGCACAACGGGCGTGGCTGCCGTATAAGTGCCGTCCCCCGCTTGGTTGGCGACGATCGAGCAAGTGCCAGCAGCGACGAGGGTGATGATTGAGCCATTCGCTCCGCTGCTGGAGCACACCGCAGGCGTGGAGGAGGCAAAGACGACGGGCTGGCTGGAAGGCCCACCGGAGGCGCTCACGGCGAACGGGGCGTCGCCGAAAGTCTTGTTCGGCAGCGCCCCAAAGGCGATCGATTGCGAGCTCGAGGACACGGTGAAGGACTGGGTCACCGGCGCTGCCGCCGTGTAGTTGGCGCTGCCGGCCTGGTTGGCGGCGATGCTGCAGGTGCCGACGCCGCCAATCGAGATGGTGGCGCCGTTGGGGCCGGTTGCCGTGCAAACACCCGTCGTGAGCGAGGTGAAGATCACCGGGTTTCCTGAAGCCCCGCCGACGGCACTCACGGTGAAAGCCGCTGCGCCGAAGACTCGGTCGGCCAGGGGGCCGAAAACGATCGACTGGCTCGCCTGCGAGACCTCGAACGACTGAGTCACTTGGCTTGCGGGTCCGTACGTCGCGTCGCCCGCCTGGTCGGCCGCAATCCTGCAAGTGCCTGCGCCAACAAGCGTGACCGTCATGCCGTTGGCGCCGCCGGTCGTGCACGCCGCGGAAGTCAGTGAGGTGAAGACCACTGGCAATCCGGAAGTGGCCGTCGCATTGACCGGGAACGGCGCATCCCCGAAAGTCCGCGGCGCCAGCGCACCGAAATTGATCGACTGCGGCGCAGTGTCAACCACCTGGGCGAGGGCGCCCGAGACAGAGGCGTTGTAGTTGCCGTCACCACCGTACTCCGCCGTGATCGTGTGCGTTCCGGCGAATAGAGCCGATGTGCTGCACGACGCCTGGCCGCCGGAAAGCGTCAGCGTCGCACAACCGGTGATCGCGACGCCGCCGTTGGCGAAAGTGATGGGCCCGGATGGCGCTGGCGTGCCGGCCAGACTCACCGTGAAGGCGACACCCTGCCCAACCGTCGAGGGATTCACGCTGCTGGTCAGCGCGACAGTCGGCGTAGCTTTGACGCTGAATGCGACCGCAGCCGAATCCGCGCTGGCGTTGCCCGCCGTGTCCACCTGCGACGCAACGATGCTGTGAGCGCCAAGCGAAAGAGCCGGCGTGCAGCTCCACGTCCCCGCAGCGCCCACCGTAGCCACGCAAACCGCCGTGCCGCCCTCGCGGACGGTCACCGTTGCGCCGATCTCGCCGTCGCCGGAAATGGTGGAATTTGGCCCGACGGTCGATGCAGTCGTCGGGCTGCCGATGACCGGAGCCGCCGATGTAGTGTCCTTTACGGCAATCGCATTCGCCGAGCCGCTATTGCCAGCGGTGTCCCTCAGGCTGGCGCTAATGGCCACATTGCCGTCAGCCAGCGAGGAAACCACCAACCCCGAGACCTGGAAGAAGCCCGGGCCCGCCGCTCCGCAGGCGGCGTTGCCGTTCACGCTGCCAATGCTCACGCTGACCGTGGCTCCGGTCTCCGAGCATGTTCCGGAGATTCCGTAGCCTGCCGCGTTCGCCGCGGCTATCGTAGCCGGCAAATCGATCGTTACGGACGGATTCTGCGTGTCCTTGGCGACCGAGCCCGGGGTCGTGCTCGTGTTGCCCAGCGCGTCGGCCTGCGTCACCTGGAAGGAAACCGTTCCGTCGAGAAGCGCGGTCACATCGATGCCGGTTATGGCATAGCCGCCTGCGTTGCAGGCAGCAGCCCCAGTGACAAGCGCGGTAGCTGTGAGCGTGTAGCTGACCGCGCCACCGCCGCTCTCGCAATTGCCCGCAAACGCGTACGCCAACTTGTTGGCGTTGGTGATCGCATCGAGCGTACCGATGGTCAGCGAAGGCCCTAACGTGTCCTTGCTCGTCGATTCCGTGATGCTCGTCGTGTTTCCCGCCGCGTCGGCAATCGACGCCGCGAGGCTCACCGCTCCTTGGTTCAGTGCGCTCACATCCTTGGCCACCGTGGCGAACTCGCCGGCCGTCGGCACGCCGCAGGTAGCGGTCGTGGCAACCGAATCGATCTGGACGTTCACGGTTTGTCCATCGTCCGAACAGGTTCCAGCGATGGAATACGAAGCCTGGTTTGCCGAAGTGATGATCGGCTTGGACGTGATCGCCAGCGTGGGTGCCGCGGTATCCACGGTCCACGTGAAAGAAGCTGGAGAGGCGTCGACATTACCCGCGGCGTCTAGAGCGCGCGCCACGAAGGTGTGGTTTCCCGCTGCCAACCCGTTGAGCGTTGTGACGGCGTTGCACGCGGTGAATGCGGCGCCGTCTAGACTGCACTCGAAGCTGATCGCATTGGCGTCCGTACCTGCGATGGCGAACGCCGCCGATGCCGAATTGCTCGTGGTCGCCGGTGTGGAAATGAAGCTTGTGTCGGGCTGCGTCGTGTCGACAGTCCAGGAATGAGTCGCAGGCGACAAATCGATGTTGCCGGCACTGTCGCGCGCTCGAACGGCTAAGTTGTGCACGCCGTCGCTTACGTCGAGAGAATAAGGCGACGTGCAACTGGTAAAGGGCTTACCGTCGATCGAACAGGAAAAAGAAGAGACTCCGGAGCCGCCGCTGTCTGTCCCCGAAAACACAAAGGTCGAACTCGTTGAGGCATGCAAAGAAGTCGGCGCCGAGGAAATCGTAGTCTCCGGCGCCGTCGTGTCTTGCACCTGAAAGGAACGCTGCACCGGCGGCGCGTCGGCAAAGTTCGCGTTCCCTGCCTGCGTCGCTTCCACCGTGCAGGTTCCGAGCGCGGTTGGGGTGATCTTCGATCCGTTTGCGTTCGAAGCCGAACAAGTGCTCGGAGTGGATACGCTGAAGATCACGGGATTGCCCGACGCACCGCCCTGTGCCGTGATGTCGAACGCAGAACCGATCTCCCGATCGGCCAGTGATGCAAAGACTATCGATTGAGCAATCTTTCCAATTTGCACCGCATAGGTCCTTGAGCCCGAAAATCCTTCAGCGTCTGTCGCAGAGAGCGTAAACGTGTAATCGCCCGCGGCGGTTGCAGTTCCAGCCAGCGTGTTGCCGGTCAAAGACCATCCTGAGGGAAATGACCCCGATAGTTTGGCGAACGTATACGGCGCCGTGCCTCCGCTTGCGCTAAGCGATATGCTTGCACCGGTCCCGAAAGTGCCCCCCGTAATCACATCCGGCCCCACCGCGATCGTGGGGGCATTCACTGTCAGCTGCAGATAGTCCGTCGAGTAGCAAAAGTTCTTCTTCGTCTGCCAGGCCAACGTATACGAGCCCGGGCCCGTTGGCGTGAAGTTTGTATTCGCTGAGGTCTCGCTGGAGAAAGTGCCGGCTGGCCCCGCAGTCCGCAGCCAAGTGCCCGTTTCGCCGCCGCTCAAAACGCTTCCCTGAAGGACGATTGGCTGCAGCCCGACGCTTGTGATGTCAACCCCGGCGTTTGCCGGGCCTGGGTCGGCGGAGCTAGCGTAAACATCGATCAACCAATTGCGACCCGCGTTGCTATCCTGCCAGCCACCAAAGCGACCCCACGCAATCCAGCGGCCATCGGGTGTGCTCGTGTCGGGACATGAGGCCTTCATCGGGTAGAGCGTCCCGGACCAGTTCAGGAAGAAGACCACCCAAAGGTCTTCGCTGCCAATGGCGACCGGGGTACCTAAAGTGTGCGAAACGTACCCTGCCTGCGGCGTCAGACTGGATTGATAGAGCAAGGTGGTCGGTGCGGCAGCGCCAGAATAGACGCTTATTTGCAAGGTCTGCGGTTGCGCAGCCAGGTCCACGCCGACCCGATTGATTTGCCCACCCGGGTAGCTCGCAAGTTTCGAAGCCGGAAGGCGCACGGCGAAGGCAGCGCCCCACCCCCCGTGGTCTCCCCCCCAGCTTGTCCAACACGGTTGTTGAATGAACTGGAACCCGTTCCACGCCGACGTGAACGTCGCATGGTGGTAGCCCGCATAAGCTTCGCAGGCAACCGCCACTCCTGGGCGCAGGAATGCTACCGATAAAAGAATCACCACGGCTTGCCTGATGCGGACAAGGGTCAAGCGCGAGAGGGCATACGCCAGCTCAAGAGTGGTTGCAATCATTTTTGGCTCCCCGAGGTTCAAATCGCGCACAACGACAAGACCACTCTCACCAAGTCCGCCTTCCCATGCGTCCCGGTCTTCCTGTAGATCGCGCTCAAATGGCTGCGCAGCGTGCTGGTCTTCACATCCAGCTCCTTCGAGCAGCGCGCGGTCGTCTTTCCGCACGCGAGCAGCGCCGCCAGGCGAGCCTCCGCCGCCGTCAGCCCGTACGTCATGGCGAGCAGTTTCGGATCCACTTCGGGCGGCACGCCGGGCTCGAAAACGGTGACCAGCACGCGCGGGCGTCGCTTCTCGCGTCCAGCCTCCTCGCGCAATGCGTGCAGCGTCGCGGCCGCGCACCGGCCATCGACGCCGCGGAGCCACAACGAGCCGCGTTCGCGATGCGGCGCGTGATCCCTGGCAAGGGACCTCAGCGCATCCGCAAGGCGGCCATCGCTGTCGCGGTCGCGGCATTTGAGCGCGCCGTGGCTATCGAGCAGTAGGTCCTGGCGAGCGAGCAGCGCCGAGGCCGCCGCATTGCGCAGGCGGATATTCCTCTCCCCATCGATCACCAGCATCGGGTGTTTCATCGTGGAGCGAGTTTTGAGAGTTGAACCGCGCGAGTCATCCACCAAACGGTGGACGCGGCATTGCAGCCGTAAGGCGGAACGGCATTCTCTTGATCCAGGTCAAGAATTGGATGCTGTCCGCGAATGCGAAGATTGCGACGGCCCGTCCAGGTCAGATGGCGCAAAGCGACAGCACCACCCGCACCAGGTCGGCCTTTCCGTGCGTTCCCGTCTTGCGGTAGATGGCGCTCAGGTGGCTGCGCAACGTGCTCGTCTGGATGCCGAGCGCGCGGCCGCATTTTGCGGTAGTGCTGCCGCATGCGATGAGCGCGGCGAGGCGTGCTTCGGCCGGCGTGAGGCGAAAGGCGCTCGCGAGCACCTCCATGTCGAGCGCAGGTTGAGCGCGCGGCTCCAGTAGAGTCAGCAGGACGCGGTTCACGCGCCGATCGCGCCCCTCGTGCAACCCGTGCAGGATGGCGATCGCGAATCCGCCCTCGTCGCCGCGGCGCAGCACGGCCGACCGCCGATCCGCGAGCCCGTTCCCGCTGCTTGCCGCGGTTTGCGCAGCGGTGGTGATCTCCCGGAGCGCCATGCGCAGCCGCCGATCGTTTTCCTCCTGGCGGCAGCAAAGCGTGCCGCGATGCTCGATGACCAGGTCGCGACGCGCGAGAATCGATACGGCGCAGGCGTTGCGAAGCTCGATGCGCAGCTCGGCATCGATGATGAACATGGCGCGCTCGATCGCCGGCATCGATGTCTCGCCACCACCATCGATGGTGTTTTCCGCCACGATGCTTTTCGACTGCGTACCGGGAGCGGCCCGCGGCGCGCAAAAAAACGGGGCCCCCTTGGGGACCCCCAATCGCCCGGGTCCTGCCCCCGGGCGGAGGAGAAGCTCACCGCCCCGGGAGGGCGGCGTCCACATCGGGTTCCACGACGACCTCTTGAGCTCCTCCACCCTCACCTCCTTCATCGTCAGGTCCGCGCGGCATCTCCAGACCGAAGAGCCGCTCGAAGAATCCGAAGACGGGGTCACAGCGCATCTCGCGCAACAGCCTTGCCACCCGCGCCTCGTTCATCGCTGCCTCTCTGGCGGTGGCTCTTTCAGGGACCACCGCTCTACGGAGCACAAGCTAGTCGCGTGGCAGGACGGGCAGAATCCCCATTTGCGCCTAAACCATCGCTTAGGCCGTTTGAGCTTGTGGCAGGAGCCCGTGCTCGGGTATGTTGGCGGCGTCATGGCGGCGAACCCGAAGGAGCCCATCCTCATGAACGCCCCGCGCGCACGGCGCGCGCTGGTGGTCGATGACCATCCGATCGTCGTGGACGCGCTCGTGACTGCATTGGTGGGCATGCACATATTCGATCGCGTCGAGTCCGCCAATACGCTCGCAGCGGCGTGCAAGCTCCTCGAAGGCGACGGCGATTGCAGCCTCGCGATGCTCGACCTGCACCTGGGCGATGCGGTGGCGCGTGAAACCCTGCTCGGCTTCCGCGAACGCTTTCCGGAGGTGCCCGTGATCGTCTTCACCGGCGATGATTCCATCGAGAGCATCACGATGGCATTCGAGTGCGGCGCGCGCGGCTATGCCACGAAGAGCTCGCCCATGCAGGTCGTGAACAGTGCCATCCGCATCGTGCTCGCAGGCGGCAGCTACGTGCCGGCGGAGGCCATGCGCGTGCTGGGCTTCCCCGCGCTCGCGGTGGAGCCGACGAGTGGAAACCCTTCGCCCACACCGGCCGTTCGTCTCTCGGGCCGCCAGGCGCAGGTCTTCGAGTTGCTGCTGCGCGGCATGCCCAACAAGGTGATCGGCTCACGGCTCGACATGGCCGAGGGCACCGTCAAGGCGCACCTCAACTCGATCTTCCGCGTGCTCGGCGTGCGCACGCGGGTCGAGGCTATCCTGCGCGCTCGGCAGCTCGGCTTGATCTGACCTGCGCCTCCTCGACGGGCTCGGCGGTCGCGGCTGCCAGCCACTCCAGGATCTGGGCGGACGACAAGGGCTTGCGCAACACCGCAACGTCGCTCGCGGCGAGCTCTGCGAGCCGTTGCGAGTTCACGTTGCCGGTCACGATGACGATGCGTCGCTTGTCCATCCGCGGGCCGAGCCAGGCAGCAAGCTCCAACCCGCCATCGGCCTGGCCCAGCATGTCGTCGAGCATCACGGCATCGGGCCATGCGCCGTCGGATGCCCGCAGCGCGTCAAGGTCGTCCCGCGAAAGCGCGAACTCGTAGTCCACGTCCCAGGCGCCGAGTTGCGCCGCCAGCGCTTCACGCACCAACCTGTCGTCCTCGACGACCCACAGTCGCTTCCCCGCCACCTGCTCGACCCCGGCCACGGGAACGGCCTCGGCGAGGGGCCCCTCCCGCGCCGCCGTGAGGGGCACCTGCAGCGAGATCCGCGTCCCCTGGCCCGGCGCCGAAGACAAGGCAATGCGCAAGTCGAGCAGCTCGCCGATCTTGCGAACGATGGAAAGGCCCAGGCCCACGCCTTTCTCGCGATCGCGTGCATCGTTCTCGATCTGCACGAATTCCTCGAACACCCGCGCCTGGTCTTGCGCGGCTATGCCGATGCCCGTATCGGAAACGCTGATTTCCAGCGATCCACGCGAAACCTCGCGCGCCACCAGCTCTATGCGCCCCTGCCGGGTGTACCGCACGGCATTCGAAAGCAGGTTGGCGAGCACGCGTCGCAGGAGCTCGGGATCGGTCTCGACCCAAACCTCCGGAATCGCCGCATGCCACTCGAGGCCCTTGGCCTGGGCGGTTGCCTGGTACTCCCCGGCCAGCTGGCCAAGGACTTCCCGCAGGGCAACCGCCCGCCTCACGGGCCTCACCTCGCCCGCGTCCAACCGGGAAAGATCGAGGAGGTTGTCGAACAGGCGGCGCAGCGCCGCGATCGCCTCCTGCTGCTTGCCCAGGATCGCCTGTGCCTCGGGCGACAGGGGCTGCCCCGCGAGCGCGTCGGACAGTATGGAGATGGCGTACAAGGGCTGGCGCAGGTCGTGGCTCGCCGCCGCGAGGAAGATCGCGCGGGCGCGCATGGCGTCGTTCGCGGCCTTCAGCGCGGCGCGCAGGTCCGTGGTCTGCTCGGCCACCTTGCGCTCCAGCCCGTGGGTGTAGTCCTCGAGCTGTGCCGCCATGCGGTTGAAGTCGTTCGCGAGCTCCTCGATCTCGTCGCCCGTGCGCACCTCGATGCGCGACGCCAGATCGCCACCGGCGAGCTTTTGGGTGCCTCGGCGCAAGGAAAGGATCGGGCGCGACAGGCGCCGCGCCATCGCGGCGCCCACGAAAATCGCGACCAGGATCCCGGAGGCCATCAATGCGAAGAGCCGCAGCACCGTTGCCCGCACGGCCGCGAGCGCGGTCTCGAGCGGCTCCTGCGCGATGATCATCCAGCCAAGCCGGGGCAAGCCGATGGCGCTCGCGAGCACCGGAGTGCCTTCGGCGTCCTCGCCCTCGGCGGGCGCGGCGATCGGCGGATCGCCCTGCAGCCGCGAGCGCAGCTCCGATACCTGCCGGCGCCCACGCTCCGAAAGCCGCTGCATCGTCCGCGCGGAGTCGGGATGCGCCACCACGCGATCGCTGGCCTCCACCAGGAAGACGGCGCCGGTCTGTCCCACGCGCACGCCACTCACGATGTCGCTCACGTTGCGCAGGTTGAGGCGCGCCGCGATGTACCCTCCCGCCGCCGGCGCCCCACGCAGGACCAGCGTGACGACGGGCTCGAGGCCGTCCTTGAACTCGAGCGAACCGAGCGCGAACCCCTTCTGCCGTGCTTCGGCCAGAAGCGCCGGATCGATGGAGGCATCCGCGGCGTTGTCGGGATCGAGGCGGGAGACTGATACCTGGGGGGTACCGCTTTCATTGGCAAGGATGACGCGGTCGAGGGCGGGAACCAGCTTGAGCAGGCGATGGAGCTCCAGGCGCTGGTCTTCGGCGGAGAACGGCGGCTTCAGCCATGGCACGGACGCCGAGTCGCGCAGCGCGCGCTCGACGCCCTGCAGGTACTCGTTCACGCGCGCGGCTGCCGAGCGCAAATCCGCCATCTGCACGTCGCCCACGCGCTCGAGCATTGCCCTGTATGCCATCGGCGTCTCCACGCCGATCGCCAAAAGCAGCACGAGGCTCACTGCGCCGCCGATGGCGAGGAAGTAGCGCCGCGCAAGGCCCCCGCGGGCAAGCTCAGGGAATGATTTCATCGGCGCGGACCAGCAGCGCTCGCGGCACTTCGATCCCGAGCCGGCGCGCCGTGGGCAGGCTTACCATCAGGCGGAATCGCTTGGGGCCGTCGAAGGGGATATCGCTCGCGCGCACGCCGGACAGCAACAGGCCTACGATGTCCGCAAGCCGCGCCCAGGGCTCGCCTCCGTCGCGAACGTAGGCAAGCAGGTGCGCATGCTCGGCGCGCAACGGCGTTCCGGCAATGGAGGGCTTGCCGCTCGCCGCGATGAGCTCCTGGATGCGGCGTCCATGGGTTCGGTTGAACGGCGTATCGGGCAGGTACCAGGCGTCCACGTCCGACGCAGCCGCGGTGACGTTGTCGATCTGGGAAACCACGCCCACCAGCACCGGCTTCATCGTCACGCCAAGGAGCGCCGGCGCATCGCCCATCAGCCGCCGCGGCCCTGCCCAGTCGAACCAGAAGGAGTCGGAGATGACGCCGACGCGGCGAATGCCCGGGACCGCGTCGCGCAGCAGCTCCACGTGCTTGAGCTCCCAGCGCACGTAGCTGGAGTACCCGGTTGTGTTCGTTGACGTGGCAAGCGGCCGGTCCACCACGCCGAGCGCCACGGGGTCGGCCATCGTGAAGTACACGAGCGGGACCTGGGGCGCCTCCTGCACCACGACCTGCGCCACGAAGCTGTGGGCGGTGAACACGATCGGAGCGGGCTTGCGTTGCGACAGCTCGCCCAGCTTGGCGATGATCGACTCCTGGCCGAATCCCTGGACCTGGTGGACCTCCAGCTTCGCCCGCGGATGCCGGGGCGCGACGCGCTTGTTGAACTCCCGGCGGAAGTCGGCGATGTGCGCGGCCTCGTTGGGATCCTCGCTGCTCAGGTACACCACCGGCCTCGACGCCGAGGCGTGCTCGGGCTGCCCGCATCCACCCGCAAACATGAGGCAGGCCGTGATGGCCGGCCACCTCCAGACGGCGGAGGCCATTGCCAGCCGCAGGCCCTCCCGCCTAGACTCGGCGCGAGCCTTTCGGACCCGACTTTCCCACAACACCACCAAACGGAGTGTCACCAATGGCGAATCCTGAAGAGGGCAAGGGGGCGTTCTACCGATACTACTGGATCAAGATTTCCACCGAGGCGCAGATGGCGGCCTTCCGTGCGCGCATGCTGGATCCGTCCGCGCCGAAGAACCTGACGGTCGGCCCCGACAACGGCATCCACCCGCCGCCGCTTCGGCAATACTCGGCCGTCGACTCGGCGTACATGCCGATGAACCCGATCACGCCGCCCCTCAAGCTTGCCGACAGCGACGTGGTGCCGCTGGACCGCAACGCCACGCCCGACGCATCGCATCTCGCGCGCATCACCATGGGCTTCATCGTCTCGCCCGAGTACGCAAACGCTAAGGGCATGATGCTCGAGCGCCGCCCGATGCGGCCCGGCATGGGCCTTCTCGAGGCGCAGAAATGGATCGACGACGGCGAGGGCAAGGAGTGGGCCGGGGATTCGTTCTGCGTCCTGGCCTACGTGGCCGTCACGACGGAGTAGCACCATGCCCGATACCGCCCTGCCCGTCCTTACCGGGACCGCTGCGCTGCGGGAAAGCGCCTTTTCGACCACGCCTTTGTGCTTCCCAGGCATCTTCACGAGCCGCGAGTGCGACGACATCCTCGCGATCGCCGAGCCCAGGCTCAAGTACCGCAGCGGCTTGAGCGTGCCGCGCGAGGGCGTGCGCACGGCGCTTACCGCATGGCTGGATCCCGGGCCCGAGACCCAGGCGGTGACCGACCGGCTTTCGCGCCTCGTCCACCAGGTCAACGCGTACTACGACTTCGATATCGTCGGTTTCCGCGACCCCCTGCTGATCTCGCGCTACCTCCCGGAGGATCATTTCGACTGGCACTTCGATGTGGCCGATCCCGCGACCTCGACGCGAAAGCTGAGCTTGTCGGTGCAATTGTCGGAGCCTTCGGAGTACGACGGCGGGGCGCTCGAGTTCAGCCCCCGCGGCGAGCTTCCATTCGCGCGCGCCCGAGGGTCGGTGATCGTGTTCCCCTCCTACCTGTGCCATCGCGTGAGCCCGGTAACGCGAGGCGCCCGCGCGGCGCTCATTTGCTGGGCGCACGGCCCCGCATTTCGCTGAGCGCGGCATCCAGGCCCGCGAGCGGCGCCTGCAAGGGGCCGCCGCGGGACTGCCCCGCGACGAGCCGCAACTCGGCGGCGATATCGCTCGCGGTCTCGATGGCCTCGGCGAGGAACTCCGGCACCGCCGCGTCGTGGACGAGCGCCGGCACCAGCCGCGTCGCGACCATCCAGCTTGCGATGTTGTCGCTGGGGTAATGGACGCCGGCCAGCACCCGGCGATCGCCGATGCCCATCGTCCAGCGCTGCAGCGCTTCGCGATATTTTTTCGCGAGCTCCTTCTCGTGCCGGTTCAGGTAAGCGAACACGACGCATCCCAGCAGGCAACCCTGCATCGCGTGTCCGCTGATCATGGACGGGCTCATCGCCGTCTTCGCCGTGCCCCAGAACCAGGTGGGGCGTCCCTGCATGTACGCGACGAGCGCGGCGCGCGGCCGCTGCAATCGCCATTTCAGCGCCAGCACGACCGATCGTTGCCGGCGGTCGTTCATTTCGTAGTACAGGCGCCGGATCGGGTCGCGCAGGAAGGCGAGGCCGGGACAGTGGCGCAGGATCGAATCGTCCCAGAGCACGTCGTCCTCGCCGTTGAACAACATCTCCTCGGTGGAGCCTTCGCCGGCCCAGGCGGCTGCGCGATAGCGTGCCGCGTGCAGCTCCTGCATCACGTCCAGCTCGAGCGTGGTGAGCGCCATGGCATTCGCGCGCGCGGGCACCGCGTCCCAGCCACGGCCACGCGTGTAGGTGGGCCATACGTGCTGCGTGACCAGGCCCAGCAAATTCTCCACGAAGACCCGCCACTCGCCAGGCGTTCCCCTCCAGAAAGGCGAGGGCGTGGTGTCCTGGGAAACGCTTTGCCAGATGTCCGGCATGAAACCGTACGGCGGCAGATCCTCGAGCGTGAGCTCGCGCAGCTTCGCCGAAGGCTCGGCGCGCGCGTCGGGCATGGCGTTCTCCCTGTCTGTCCTTGTTCCGGCGAAAACTACCAGAGGGAGCGCGCCGAGTCACCCGGCCGTTCGTTTACTTCGCGGGCGCCGCCATCTTCCAGATCCCCAGCACCCGCTTGTCGTTGTCCTCGAAGAGGCAGAACTTCCCCATGCCGGGAACCTCCTGCTCCTCGACGAGGATCCTGCCGCCGGCCTCCACGATCTTTCCGCGATAGGCCGCGAGGTCGTCCACGTCGATGTAGAACGCCATGTTGCCCGGCATGGGGCCTTCCTTCGGCTGCATGATGCCCCCGTTGATGCCGCCGCCGCCCGTATCGACCATCCGGTAATCCAGCTCGGGGATGTGCTGGATCTTCCAGCCGAAGACCTTCGAGTAGAAGTCCGAGACCTTGGCGGGATCCTTCGACCAGAACTCCCAGTGAACGACGGGCGTGCCCATGGAGCGCCTCCTGTGGTGGCGAAGGTCGGAGTCTAGGCCGCGGCAACCAGCGGCAACAACACCGGCCCGCCAAACTCAATAAACTGCAACACGCCGGCTGTTGCCCATCCCTCACCCCCGCCTTTTCCCATGCGCCCCCTGCTCCTCGCCACCCTCCTCGCCGCTACCGCCTACGCCCAAACGCCCGACCGCCCGATCACCGAGCTGCCGTACACGCCCGGCCTCGACGTGGCCGCGATGGATCGCAGCGCCGACCCCTGCGTGGACTTCTACCAGTACAGCTGCGGCGGATGGATGAAGAACAATCCCGTCCCCGCCGACCAGGCGAGCTGGAGCGTGTACGCCAAGCTGGGCCAAGACAACCAGCGCTACCTCTGGGGCATCCTCGAGGAGCTGGCGGCGAAGAAGCAGCGCAACGCCAACGAGCAGAAGGTGGGCGACTATTTCGCCGCCTGCATGGACGAGGCCGCGGTGGAGAATTCGGGCGCTACCCCCCTCAGGCCCTGGCTCGATCGCATCGCGCGCTTGAAGACCAGGCGCGAGCTCCCCGCGCTGCTGGCCGAGCTGCACCTCGCCACGGGCGACGGTGGCCTCTTCTTCTCCTTCGGATCCAACCAGGATTTCGCCGACTCCACGCGCGTGATCGCCTTCGCCGACTCCGGCGGAATCGGCATGCCGGATCGCGACTACTACGTGAAGGACGACCAGCGCGCCCGCGAGCTGCGCAAGCAGTACGTGGCTTACGTCGCGCGCATCTTCGAGCTCCTGGGCGATCCAGCCGACGCGGCGCAGTCGCAGGCGCGCAAGGTGATGGACCTCGAGACGGTGCTGGCGCTGGCCACGCTCGAGCGGGCCGAGCGCCGCGACCCGTACAAGCTCTTCCACAAGGTCGATCGCAAGGGCCTCGATGCGCTCATGCCGCAGTTCGGCTGGAGCCGCTATCTGGCGGCCCTCGGCCTGGGCAGTCTCGACACCTTCAACGTGACCGAGCCCGCGTTCTTCAAGGAGCTGCAGAACCAGCTGCATGCCAACAGCGTGGAGGACATCAAGTCCTACCTGCGCTATCACCTCGCGCGCTCCGCCGCTCCCTACCTCTCGACCGACTTCGTGAACGCGAACTTCGAGTTCTTCAGCAAGACGCTGCGTGGCACGAAGGAGCTGCGGCCGCGCTGGAAGCGCTGCGTCGCCATGGTGGACTCGCAGCTGGGCGAAGCGCTGGGCAAGGAGTTCGTCGCGCGCGCCTTCCCGCCGGCCCTCAAGGAGCGCGTGCTGCGCATGACGCGCCAGGTCGAGCAGGCGATGGAGCAGGACATCAAGGAGCTGCAGTGGATGAGCGCGGAGACCAAGGAGCGCGCGCTCGCCAAGTTGCACACGGTGGTGAACAAGATCGGCTATCCCGACCGCTGGCGCGACTACTCGTCGGTGCAGGTGAAGCGTGGCGACTTCTTCGGCAACGTCGCGCGCGCGCAGCGCTTCGAGTCGCGCCGCCAGCTCGCCAAGATCGGCAAGCCCGTCGACCGCGGCGAATGGCTCATGACCCCGCCGACCGTCAACGCCTACTACAACCCGCAGATGAACGACGTCAACTTCGCCGCCGGCGTGCTGCAGCCGCCGCTCTTCGATCCGAAGATGGACGATGCGCCCAACTACGGCAACACCGGGGCCACCATCGGCCATGAGCTCACCCACGGCTTCGACGACCAGGGCCGGCAGTTCGACGCGAAGGGAAACCTCAAGGACTGGTGGACCAAGGACGATGCCACCGCCTTCAACGCCCGCGCGCAGTGCATCGCCGACCAGTATGCCCAGTACGTGGTGATCGACGACGTGAAGATCAACAGCAAGCTCACGCTTGGCGAGGACGTGGCCGACCTGGGCGGGGTGATCCTCGGCTGGATGGCGTGGAAGATGGAAACCGCGGGCAAGACGCTCGAGCCGCGCGACGGCCTCACGCCCGAGCAGCGCTTCTTCGTGGGCTACGCGCAGTGGGCCTGCGAGAACGAGCGCCCCGAGAACCAGCGGTTGAAGGCGATCACCGATTCCCACTCGCCGGCGAAGTGGCGCGTGAACGGGCTGGTGGTGAACCTGCCGGAGTTCGAGCGGGCTTTCTCGTGCAAGGCCGGGCAGCCCATGGTGGCTGCCAATCGTTGCCGCGTTTGGTGATTACGCTGCGCCTTTGACTTAACTACCTCCTCGGCACCACGCGCACCGAGTCATCAACCAGCCGGCTATCCACATACCCGATGGCGTAAGGATTCTCCGCCACGATCCGCTTGGTCTCCGCGCCGCTCGAGGCCACCCGGGGAGGCTGCCCGCGCCCGGTGAAGATGATCTTCGACCAGTGCGCCTTCACCTGCGCCGCCGACTTGCCCGTGAACTGCGCGTAGAAGCGGTCGCGCAGCGCCGAATCCTCGGGCTGGTCGATCGGCACAGCCAGCGCCCCATCGGGAAAACGGGAGGTGCGCCCCAGGAAGATGTCGGCCACCTGCGCAGAGGTCAGGTTGACGTACGGGCTCTTCGCCGAGACGATCGCCACCACCTCCTGCGCGGCCGCGTGCCCGTTAAGGCCCAGCGCGAGCAGGAGCACCGCCCATCCGATCCGAATGCGGATTCCCATGGCGGCCCCCTCAGAAGACGAAGTCGACGGTCACGCTGAACAATCGCGTGCGCGTCGGCTCGTAGCCGGCAACGGCGTTGTGGAAGGTGCCGCGCGAGCCGTTCTTCGGGCGGACTTCGTCCAGCTGCACCTTGACTGCGGCATTGCGCAGCACGTCCCAGCGCACGCCGATCGAGAACGTCTCCTGCTCGGGATTGGTCTGCAGCCCGGCGGCCAGTTGCGCGTTCAGCGCCGCGGCGACGGGCGCGAGGTTCGGCGGCAGCAGCGACACGGGCAGGCCCGGATCCCCGGAATCGTTGTGGGCATGCGTGCTCGCGAACGTGCCGTAGAGCGTCGCCTTGCCGAGGCGATAACCGCCGCTCGCATACCAGGCGCTGCGCGAGCCGAGGATGGCATGCGTGTCGAACTTGGCCCATTCGGCCATGGCGAACCAGGGACCCGGGTCGTAGCTCGCGCCCACGCCGACGAAATGCACCTCGCGGTCGCGCAGCTCGTAGCGCCGCGCGATGGCTTCGCCGGCGGGCCCGAACTGGCGGAAGGCATCGAACAGGGGATCCAGCGATTCGACCGTGAGGTTCGTGCGGCCGTAGCTGAGCCTGAACGTCGAGGCGCCACGCTCCAGCGTGCTCACGGCGACGAAGAGCTTTCGTGCACGTGCCTGGCCCTGGTCGCTCGCGCCCTGCTCCGGAAAGTGCGGGTCGTTCCGGCCGAAGCTCGCTTCGAGCGTATGGCGAAAGTCCCCGAAGGTCTTGCGCCAGCTCATGTCCATGCCGTCGTTGGTGGTGATCGGCACCAGGCTGTACACCTCGACGGGCGGGCGCACCCAGACGTTGGCGTAACCCACGCGGCGGGTGTCCGTCACCAGGAAGGTCGGCAACACGACGCGTCCCGCGCGCACGTTGAGGTCGGGAAGCACCTCGTACTTCACGTTGGCCCATTCGACGATCGGACGGAAGGTATCGTCATAGCGCTGCTGCGACAGCACTTGCACGACCGCCGAGAGCCGGGGCGAAAGGGTGGCCGACACCTGCGCGCCGAGGCGGCTGTCCACCCGGGCGCTCCATTCGTCGCTGTGGCCAGGGCCCGAGGGGCGAAAGAGATCGACCTGGTAGTCGGCGCGGTCGTTGTCCGAGCGCACCACGCCCAGCGTTCCGTAGCCGCTGAAGTTGAAAGCCACCTGGGCCAGCGCGGAGCCGGCCGTGGCGCACAAGGCGGCGAACGTCGCGGCAACGAAGGTCTTGCGCAGGCGGGCGGCGGGCATGGCGTTCCTCACATGATCAGGTTGGGTGCGGGCTGCAGCCGGGCAGCCGGGATATAGGGAAGGCGCCGGTCCTCCTTGAGGAGCGTCGCGAGCTCGGCAGCGGCCACCGCGGGACTGAAGAGGTAACCCTGGATCGAGTCGCAGTGCCTCGAGCCCAGCAGCTGCAATTGCACATCGTTCTCCACACCTTCGGCAACCACTTCAAGGTGCAGGCTGTGCGACATGTTGATGATCGCCTCCGACACGGCGAGGCTGCCGGGATCGATCGCCATCTGGCGCACGAAGGCGAGGTCGATCTTGAGGCGATCGACGGGAAAGCGCGGCAGGTAGCTCAGGTTCGAGAATCCGGTGCCGAAGTCGTCGATCGAGAGCCCGACGCCGGTCGCCTTGAGACGTTGCATCAACGGCACGCTCTGCTCGGGGTTCGCCATCGAGATGCTCTCGGTGATCTCCAGCTCGAGGTAGCGGGCCTCGAGCTTCGCCGCGGCAAGGGCTTCCTTCACCACCTCGACGATGTCTTCCTGCTCGCACTGCTTGGCCGACATGTTCACCGACACCGGCAGCTTGGGCAGTCCGGCATCCTGCCAGGCCTTGTTCTGCCGGCACGCCTCGCGCAGCACCCACGCCCCCAGCGGCACGATGAGCCCCGTCTCCTCGGCGAAGGGGATGAATTGCGCGGGCCCCACGAGGCCCTTCTCCGGATGGCGCCAGCGCACCAGCGCCTCGAAGGCCATGATGCGCCCGTCGCGCAGGCCCACCTGCGGCTGGTAATGCACGACGAATTCCTCGCGCTCGAGCGCGAGCCGCAGGCTCGACTCGAGCTCCATCCGGCGGCGAATGCGCTCGTGAACGTCGGCGGTGAAGAGCTGGAAGCGGTTGCGGCCCAGCTCCTTGGCGCGATACATGGCGGCGTCGGCGTTGCGCAGCAGCATGTCGGCATTCTCGCCGTCCTGGGGAAAGATGCTCACCCCGATGCTGCAGCTGGGCCGGATCTGGCGTCCGCCCAGCGAAAGCGGCACCGACACGTTCACGAGCAGCTTGTTCATGATCGCGGTGAGGTCCGACTCGAGCGTGCCGGCTTCGCCCTCGGGACGGGCGTTCAGCACGAGCACGAACTCGTCGCCGCCCAGGCGCGCGACGGTGTCGCTTTCGCGCACGCAGGACTTGAGCCGCCCCGCGACCTGCTGCAGCAGCTCGTCGCCCACGCGATGGCCCAGCGTGTCGTTCACCAGCTTGAAGTGGTCGATGTCGAGGAAGACCGTGGCGACCTTGCGGCCTTCGCGGCGCGCGACGACGATGGCTTGCTGCAGACGGTCCTGCAGCAGGTTGCGGTTGGCCAACCCGGTGAGCGAATCGAAGTTCGCCTGCATCGCAAGCTGCGCCTCGTACTGCTTGGCTTCCGTCACGTCGTTCATCACGCCCACGAAGTGGGTCACCTCGCCCGACTCGTTGCGCACCGGTGCGATGTGGAAGTCGTCCCAGAAGACCGACCCGTCCTTGCGGTAGTTTCGCAGCACCGCATGGCCATCGCGCCGCTCCCGGATTGCGTGCTCGATCTCGGCCAGGCCGGGTTGTTCGAGGTCCTCCCCGAGCAGGAAATAGCCGTCGCGTCCCAGGGCCTCGCGCGCGGCATAGCCCGTCATCTGCTCGAACGCCGGATTCACATACTCGATCGGGTTGCCGGAACGACCGACGTCGATGATGACGATGGCGTTCACGCTCGACTCGATGGCGCGGTTGCGCAAGTTGAGCGCGGCCTCCGCCCCTCGGCGCACGCGGATCTCTTCCTGCAACGTGAGGTGCGCCTCCTGGCGGGTGCGCGCGAGCTCCGCGCCCAGCCGCCATAGCGCCGCGAGGATCAGCGCCAGGACGAGGCTGCCCGCAGCGGCCCGCCATACATAGGTATGCGCGCGCTGGGTGACCGGCGCCATCTGCTCGGCTTCGGAAAGCCCCACGACAACCGCCAGCGGAAAATCGAAAATCTCGCGGGTGACCGTGAACCGCGGCACCTGGTCCCAGGGATTCGGCACCGCCTGCGCGTTGCCGTCCGATGGGCTCGCGACGAGTTGGGCATAGTCGGCAGTCTCGCCGTGCGCCACCACCTCCCCGGTACGGCGGGCGCGGATGACCCCGTCCACGCCGATCAAGGCGAGCACCCCCTTGTTGCCCAGCTTGGCGGCCTCGTAGCCGCTCACGAAATAGGCGGCGGGAACGGTAACAATTACCGCACCGGCGAAACTTCCATCCGGGCGTTCCAGCCGGCGCGCGAAGCGCAGCTTCGATTCATTGTCGCGCGGGTCAGCCTCGGGGCGGCTCACGACCACGGTGTCCCGAAGCGCCAGGCGCAGGAAAAACGGCTCGTCGGCGAGGCTCGCCTTGCCCAATGACCGCGTGCTGGCGGCTACCGTCCCGTCCGCCTCGGTGAGCGTCACGACGAAAAGGAGGTCGGGAGGAAGCAGCCCCTTGCCCTTCAACTCCTCGAGGCTGGGGTTGCGGCCGGTGGACTCGCGCGTGAACTTGACGAGCTTGAGCGCCTGGTCGATCTCCCGCAGCGCACGCACGACCTGCGCCTCGTAGGTATCGGCCAGCTCGACGCTGGACGAGGCCGCGGCGCGCGTGGCGATGCCCTTCTCGACCTGGATGAGGTTGAGGGTCGTACCCCAGACGACGCCGAGGAGCAGGACGCCGACAAGGGGAAAGAGCAAATGCGGCTCGGCGAGCCGATTGACGGCGCGGCGCACGCGCCGGGCGACTGCATGGATTCTCGTGTTGTGGGACAAAAGGGGCGCGCGATTTCGGGACTCCGCGAATTTACACGCCACGCCCCGCCACGGGTGTGGATTCGATCACTAAACGGCCGCGCTCCCGCCCGCGCCCGATGACAGTTGCAAGACAGTCTAGCCCTGGAGCCTCGCGAGCAGGGCGTCGATGAGGTCCGGCTTGCCGCCCGGGGAGGGGAGGCGGTGTTGCCGAAGCACCGCGGCGAGCCCGGGTCTGGGCAGCGCCGACGGATCCGAGCGGATGAAGACTTCGGCGATGGCGCGCTGCGTATCGACGGTCCGCGCCTGGGCGAACGCGCGCGCGAGGTCGTCCAGGATCTCGTGATCGGAGATGTGCAACCGGGCGATCGTGTCGAGCGCACGCACCTGCGCCTGTCCGCTCATGCGCGCGACCTCCGCTACCACGCCGCGCAGCTCGCCCTTGCCCGAAAGCGGGCGATGGCGCAGGTAGACCTGTGCGATGCGCACGTCCCTCTCGTCGGGGCTCGAAAGCGCGCGCAAAACGCGGCCATGCGCAGCGTCGTCGCCGAGGCAGGCGAGAATCGCGGAGCGTACGGCGTCTCCGACAGCCGTCCCCGCGCCCAGTTGCCCGGAGTCGAGCAGGTCGTCGGCATTAAGCCGGCAAGCGAGATCGACTTCTGCAAAGCCCACCTCGCGCGCGGCGAGCATCTCGTTCACCATGGCCACGGTTTCGCCGCGCTGCCCGCGTTCGTCGAGCCAGCCGAAGGTGCCCGCCATGGCGATCATCCTCGCGCGGATGCCGTGCTGCTTTGTCCGGCGCATTGCGGCGAGATAACGATCGCGGGCCTGCTCGTCCGCTGAAATCTGCGCGAGCGTCTGCGAGAAGTCGCCCGCCGCGCGCTCTTCGTCCGTGAGCGACTCGAAAAGCCTTTCCACGCGGCGGAAGTAGTCGGGAAGCTCCGTCGTCTGCGCCTTGAGCAACGCGTGCACGAAGCCGAGCTTCTGCGCGGCCGACGAACGTTCGTCGAAGAAGCGGCAGACCTGCGCGCGATGCTCCGCCGCGGGGCCGGATCGGCCGACGCCAGACACGCGGACCATCGAGTTGCGCGAGAACGCTTGCAACAACCGGGCGCTGGGCCTGCCGGTGCCGATCTCGCTTCGGCCGGCGCGATCGAAATACCGGCGGAGCAGCATCGCCGCGGTGGGGCCCACCGGAGCGGAGGAAGAGAATCCGTAGATCACCGGCACGTCGGGAAAGATGCGCCGCATGCGCTCGCGGCCACTCTCGCCGGTGCCGTTGAAGGACGCGTTCGGGTTGAGGCTTTCGCAGCCGAAGAGGTACACCTCCTTCAGCTTTGAGAAGAGGCCGGGGCAGGAAGCGCTGCACGAGGCGCGCTCGAGCTCGTCGATCTCGAGGTACTCCTCGCGGTCGAGCTGGTCCGAATAGAAGGTGTCGCCCGCATTGAAATGGCCCGAGACGACGAGCACGTCGCACTGGACTTGCTTGCGGCAGGACGAGCGCAACCAGTCGGGGCGGCCCTTCTCCACCAGCTCGACGAACTCATACTCGCCCTTCGGCAGGCGCGCGCGGAAGGTCTCTTTCTCGTCGGCGGAATTGACCGTGATGGTGCAGACGGTCTTCTTCGCTTCGGCCAGGGGCGCGAAGACGAGCGCGATGATGAAGAATGCGAAAAGGGCGCGGCGAGGCATCGTGTCGGCCGCATCCGCGAGAGCGGAAGCGATGCGACGATTCTCGTCGCCGATCCTCCAGAAAGCTGCCGGACCGGGGCCCGGCCAAAGGTAGGCGCAGGCGGCCGCGCGGTCGGCGGCCGCCTACGTGGTCATCCCTGCAACGGCGACAAAGTCCCGCTCACCGCGAGCACGCCGGCGACTTCGCGCGCGCGTTGCTCCGCGTACGCGGCCTGCTCTGCGCTTTGCGCCGAGCCGCTGATGGAGACGCGGCCATTCACCGCGGCCACGGTGATGGTGGCGCCATCGAGCCTGGGGTCGGATTCGAGCGCCGCGGCCACATCGGCGGCGAGCGCCGTATCCCCCGGCGTGGCTCCACCCTGGTGGATGGGATCTCCACTCAGCGGGGCAGCGGTGGGCGCGACATCTCCGGTCAACGGATAGTTGGCAAGCGCGGGCGGGCTGGGCCCGAAGTCGACGGCGAAGGCCGGCAATGCGAGCAACCCGATGGTGAATGTCGCTCCAAGGCGACGCGTGAACGAACGTGTCATGGTGATGCCTCCTGTGTGGTGACCGCATCGTTTTGCAACATGCGTGCCGGGTGGACGGGCTTGCCTGAAGGCCTCAACGCCACCACTTTCATTCCGCAGTGGTATCTTTGTCCGATCCCCAGGAGAAAAAGACATGAAACGAATCCTTTCCGCCTTCGCCATCGCCCTCGCCTTCGGCGCCGCGTCACTCGACGCCGATGCGGCTCGCCGCTTCGGGGGTGGAGGCAACATCGGCAAGCAGCGCGCCACGCCCATGCAGCGCGATGCCACTCCGGCCGCGCCGGCTGCCCCGAACCAGGCGGCTCCCGCGAAACCGGCGGCCGCACCGGCTGCGGCGGGCACGGCAGCCGCGGCCAAGCCGAGCTTCATGAGCCGCTGGGGCGGACTGCTCGCCGGCCTCGGCATCGGAGCGCTCCTCGCGTCGCTCTTCGGCGCGCAACTGGGTCCGATCATCGGGCTGCTGCTGGCGATCATGCTGGGCATCGGGCTGGTCTTCCTGCTCTACCGCCTCTTTGCCGGCAAGTCGTCGAGCGCAGCGCGACCGGCGATGGCGGGTGGCGCCGCGGGCTCCGGGCGCCCGAATTTCTCCGGCATCGGCAGCGGCCTTCGGACCGAACCTTCGATGAGCTTCGAATCGAACGCGCCACTGGGCGCTTCCGCAGCCACGGGCGCTTCCGCCGGCGCGTTGACGCTTCCGGCCGACATCGAGCCGCAGGCCTTCCTGCGCGTGGCGAAGACGTCGTTCATCCGCCTTCAGGCGGCCAACGACCGCGGCGACCTGGACGACATCCGCGACTTCACCACCCCCGAGGTGTATGCCGAGGTGGCGATGCAGGTGAAGGAGCGTGGCGGCGTCACGCAGAACACCGAGGTCGTGAACCTCGACGCGCAGCTGGTGGATTTCGCGACCGAGGGCGGCTACGACGTGGCGAGCGTGCGGTTCTTCGGCCTCTTGCGCGAGAACGGGGCGTCCAACCCCGAGGCCTTCGACGAGATCTGGCACGTGCGCCGCAAGGCGGGCGACCGCAAGGACGGCTGGCTCATCGCCGGCATCCAGCAGAACGGCTAGAAGAGCGCTTCACCGCAGACACCACAGGAGACCACAGGCACCGCGGAGATCCCTCTCTGTGGTCCCTGTGGTCTCGGTGTTTCCGGGGTGAGGTTTAGGCGGCAGCCAGGTGCGAGTGCACAACCATCCCGCCATGCTCCCGCATGGTGTGGAACTGGATCTTCGGCCAGATCTCCTGCGCGGCGCGCAGCTCGGAAGCGTGGGTGTAGAGCACGGCCGGCGCATCCACCACGTCGTAGGCCACCCGGTACGCATTGGCCTCGATGAAGCGCGTGAGCTCCGCGGGATCCGCGGCAGTGACCCACCGCGCGAGCCGGAATGCGCTCGGAATCATGCGGGCGCGCGCCTGGTACTCGCCTTCGAGGCGATGCGCGACCACGTCGAGCTGCAGTTGCCCGACGGCGCCCAATAGCAGCGCGCCGCCCTGGTGCGGCCGGAAGACCTGGATCGCACCCTCCTCGCCCAGCTGCTGCAGTCCGGTTCGCAGCTGCTTGTTGCGGATGGGATCGGCCACTTCGACCGTGTGGAAGATCTCCGGGGCGAAGAACGGCAGCCCGGTGAACTGCAGCATCTCGCCCTCGGTGAGGGTGTCGCCCAGCTGCAGCACGCCGCGATTGGGCAGGCCCACGATGTCGCCCGGGTAGGCGTCCTCGAGGATCTCGCGCCGCTGCGAGAGGAACGACACCGCGGTCGCGGTCTTCACTTCCTTGCCGTTGCGCGCGAGCTTGAGCTTCATGCCGCGCTCGAAGCGCCCCGAGCACACGCGCACGAAGGCAATGCGGTCGCGGTGCGCGGGATCCATGTTCGCCTGGATCTTGAAGACCACGCCGGAGAACTTGTCCTCGGTGGGCTCGACCACCCGCTGCAAGGCGGGCTTGGGCCCCGGCGGCGGCGCGAGCTCCACGAGCGAGTCGAGGACCTCCTTCACGCCGAAGTTGTTGATGGCCGAGCCGAAGAAAACGGGCGTTTGCCGCCCGGACAGGAAGGCTTCCCGGTCGAAGGCCTGGGTGGCGCCGGTGAGCAGCTCGATCTCCTCGCGTGCCTGCGCGAACTCGCCCTGGAAGCGCGCGGCGATGGCCGGATTGTCGAGGCCCTCGATCACTTCCTCGTCGCCGCCGGCGCGGTCCTCGCCGGGCTTGAAGACGCGCATGCGGTTCGCCCGCACGTCGAAGACGCCGCCGAAGCGCTTGCCCATGCCCAGCGGCCAGGTGAACGGCACCGTGGGGATCCTCAGCACGCGCTCGATCTCGTCGAGCAGATCCAGCGGCGGCTTGCCCTCGCGGTCGAGCTTGTTGATGAAGGTGATGATGGGCGTGGCGCGCGCGCGGCACACCTCGAGCAGGCGAATGGTCTGCGACTCCACGCCGTTCACGGAATCGATGACCATCAGCGCCGCGTCGACGGCGGTCAGCACGCGGTAGGTGTCCTCGGAAAAGTCCTGGTGGCCGGGCGTGTCGAGCAGGTTCACCACGTGGGCGCGGTAGTCCATCTGCATGACCGAGCTCGCCACCGAGATGCCGCGCTGCTTCTCGATCTCCATCCAGTCGGAGGTGGCGTGGCGAGAGGCCTTGCGCGCCTTGACGCTGCCCGCGATGTGGATCGCGCCGGCGAAGAGCAACAGCTTTTCCGTGAGGGTCGTCTTGCCCGCGTCGGGGTGCGAGATGATCGCGAAGGTGCGGCGACGCGCCGCTTCGTCAGCAATGGGCATATCGAATTTTACGCTACGCCGGCGTGGGAAAGCGCCGATACACGGGGCAAGAACCACGCATCGCGGGCAGGATCGAACGAGTGACCCTTCCTTCGGAGAGCACGCCCATGAAGCCTCTTCAAGTCCTCGCCTTCGCGCTGCTCGCAGCGAGCACCGGCGCACTCGCCCAGCAGGCCGCGCCCCACGAACCGGCGTCCCAACCTCGGGAGGCGCAACCACAGTCGGAGCCGCAACCCCAGCCCCAAGCCGCCACGAGCGCGAACACGCCGCGCATTCCCCATGGCAACGAGATGGGCTTCTTCCGGCCGCAATCCGATCCGGCCCTGACCCGCTTCGCGCCGCCGGCTGAAACCGCGGCTGCGAGCGGCAATGGGCAGGCGCAAGCGCCGATTCCGGTGCCGCCGCTGGAGGAGCGCCTCAAGTGGGCGGAGTCGCAGATGGATCGCGCCGAATCCGAGCATGCCCTGGGCAAGGAACAGCTCAACCAGTACGCGCCCCCGGGCTCGCCTGGCTTTCCGGGCCTGACCGAAGAGCGCACGCGCTAGCGCTTCGTACCCTTCCCCTTTCCCCTTTCCCCTTTCCTCTATCTAATGCGGGGGGATGCGCCTCCCCTTTCCGCCGCTCGTCCTCGTCCTGGCCCTGCTCTGGGGCTCCTCGTTTCCGATGCTCAAGGTGGCGGTCGAGACCGTGCCGCCCATCACCGTCACGGCGCTGCGCGCGCTGCTGGGCGGGCTCATCCTGCTGGCGATCCTCGGTCGCGACATCCCGCAGTTGTGGCGAGGCGGCATCACCCTGCGCGCTTTCACGCTGCAAGGCATTTTCAACTGCGTGCTGCCCTGGTTGCTGGTGAGCTGGGCGGCGCGGTCGATCGATGCGGCCCTGGTCACGATCCTCAATTCGCTCTCGCCCATCTTCATCTTCCTCCTCACATGGGCCATCACGCGCCACGAGCCGGCGACCGGCCGCCGCTTCCTGGGCGTCATGCTCGGAATGGCCGGCGTCATCGCCATCATCGGCGTGGATGCGCTGCGCGGCGTGGGCAAGCACACCCTGGCGGAGCTCGCCTGCGTGGCGGGCTCTCTCTCCTATGCGATCGCGGCGATCGTCGGCCGGCGCTTCGACAACGTCTCGGCCCTCGTTCCTGCTGTGGGATCGACGCTCACGGCGGCGATCATGCTGGTGCCCATCGCGCTGGTGGTGGACAAGCCCTGGACGCTTGCGCCCTCGGCGGCCTCCATGCTGGCCGTGGGTGGAATGGCCATCATTTCGACCGCCATGGCGTTCGTGGTCTATTTCCGCCTGCTGGCCACGGTGGGTTCGATCGCCATGTCCGCCCAGGCCTACCTGCGCATCCTGGTGGGCGTCGGCCTGGGCATGGCGCTCCTCGGGGAACGGCCTTCGGCGGGCATGTGGCTCGGGCTGCCGCTCGTGCTGGCCGGGGTCGTGACGATGACGAAGAAAAGATAGGGGAAAGGGGAAAAGGAAAAGAAAGGCGACGTCGTTCCCGCGAAGGCGGAATCCGATGAAATTGGGCCCCGGCCCACGACGGGGCCGACCACCCTGTCGCTTTCTTCTTTCCTTTGTCGCTACTTCTTGTTTTTCTTCGCTCCCCCCTTCTTCTTCTTCGACGCCGCTTTCTTCTTCTTCGGCACCTTCGCGCCCGACTTCCTCGCCTGCGACAGGCCGATGGCGATCGCCTGCTTGCGGCTCTTGACCTTCTTGCCCGAGCGGCCGCTCTTGAGCGTTCCCTTCTTGCGCTCGCTCATCGCCTTCTTCACCTTCGATCCCGCCTTCTTCCCGTAACGCGATGCCATGAAACCTCCTCGTGGTGGCGCGGGCGTAATGCCCCGCAGCAATGCTGAAGAGTTCGTCACGTTACTAAAAGTTTCCCGGCGGTTTGCTTGGGAACTCCTTCGCTAGCTTGTCGCAACAGGAAGTGCATCCCAAACCGAAGGAGAACCCATGATCGCCAAGCTCGTCCTCGCTGCCTCCGCTTTCACCCTCGTTGCCTGCGCCTCGACATCGCCTGCTCCAATGGCCGGCGCAAGCAGCGCCTCGGCGTCCAAGGCCACCTACTACTGCTGGAAGGACCGGCTGTATGCCGAGGGCGATGGCTATTCGTGCAATTGGGAGACGAGCGTCGCCGCCGCCTGCAGCTCCAACGGCACGCGTACCTTCAGGAAAGGCGAGGTCTCGGGCACGCCGAAGCCCGCTGGCATGTGCAAGACCGGCGAATGGCTCGTGGCGGTGACCACGGGCTGACGCCGGCGGGGGGCGACCGGGCGGCGTGCGGCGGGTAAACTGCCCGCTGCATGCGCCTTGCCACCGCCGGGGCCACGGCCGCCCTCCTCTTCCTCGCCGCCTGCTCGGAGCCCCTGCCGCAGGCGCGCCTGTCCTATGTCGGCCACTGGCAGGCGGAGCAGATGCGCCTGTCGATCACGCCGGAAGGCATGGTCGATTACGAACGCCGCCAGGGCGGAAGCTCGAAGTCGATCAAGGCGCCGATCAAGCGCTTCGAGGGCGACAACTTCGTGGTCGGCATCGGCCCCTTCACGACCACCTTCGTCGTGACTCGCGCGCCCTTCCAGGAGCAGGGCGTGTGGAAGATGGTGGTGGACGGCGTCGAGCTCAGCCGCCGCGGCCATCCGGGGGACCTTCGCGCCGAGGCGCGCGCGTGATTCGCGCCGCAGCCTTCGCCGCCGCGATGACGGCGGCGGTCGCCTTGCCCGCCGCGGCCGCGCAACAAGTCGAGACGCTCGCCGTCGGCAAGGCGCCCTTGCACGCAGGGGTCGATTCGGCGACGGGAAAGCTGTTCGTCGCCAACGCCGGCCGATCGGGTGACGGCATGTCGATCGCGATCGTCGAGCCGTCGGGCCGGCAGGTGACGCTCGCCACGAGCGAGGCGCCCGGAAACGTCGCCGTGAGCGCCGCGCAACGGCGCGCGGTGATCGTGCATCCCGCCGGCAGCTACGCGACGCTCGTCGATACCGATACGCTGCAGGTGCGCACCGTCACGACGGGGCTCAATCCCTCTCGCGTCGTGGTGGTGGAGCGCACGGGCTTCGCGTACGTGATCGGCAAGGGGCCCGCGATCGGCACGGGCTCGGGCTCGATCACCGAAATCGACCTGCGCAGCGGCTTCGCGCGCACCTACCCGGTCCCGGGCTTCGCGCCCGAACACGTGGTCGCGGACCCCGCAGGCGCGCGCATCTTCCTCGTGGGTGTCGCGTACAACACGCAAGGCGCATGGATGGCAGGGTATGCGCAGGCATTCGACACGCAACACAAGGTGATCTCCGGTGCCCCGGTGCAGGTGGGTCGCATGCCGCGCGCGGCGCTGCTTTCCGCGTCGGCAGACACGCTCTACGTGGTCGGACATGCCGATCGAGAGCGTCCGGAGCCGGATGGAAACGATCCGCGCCGCAACAGCCTGCGGCCGACCCTGTTCGCCCTCGATGCCACCACGTTCGCCCCCAAGCGCAGCATCGCTCTACCTGAGACGCGCGAAGTCGACCTGCGGGGGCCGCTTTTTTCGGGTCGCGCGGCGCTGCTCGGGGACACCGTCTATCTCCTGGATTCGCTGAACGAGCAACTCGTGCTCGTGGACCTGGCCCGGTCTCGCGTAGAAAGCATCGACCTGGAAGCGCCGGGATTCGCGCTTGCCGTGGATTCGGCGAGCCGCACCGTCCTGGTGAGCCTGAACACGGCGGGGACCGTCGCGGTGTTTTCGCTCGCGGGCCAGCGGCTCGACACGCTCCCCATCGCTCGCGCGCCCGCCGCCCCGGAACCCCCGGCCGCCGCCTACGAGATCGCGTTCGATCCCGGCTCGGGCAACGCGTGGATCACCAACGGCCATGCGGGCTCGGTTTCGCGGCTGCGCCTGCAGGCCCGGGATGCGGACCCGCCGCGGGTGGATTTCACCGACCTGTGGTCGAGCCCTGGGCAGCCCGGCTGGGGACTTTTCGTGGACCAGCAGGGCGCGATCCTCTTCGCGACGCTCTTCACCTACGACACCCACGGCAGGCCGACCTGGTACTTCATGTCGAACGGCCGGCGCCAGGGCGATGGCGCGTTCACGGGTGAGCTCTATCGCGCGCACGCGGCGACGCCGGAGGCGCCGCGCAAGGCCGTCCTCGCGGGCACGCTGCGTTTCGAGCCCCGCGGCCTCGAAGCCGCGTCACTCACCTATTACATCGACGGGATGTTGCACCGGCGCAGCCTCGAGCGTTTTCGTTTCGCCGATTCGCCTCGCGAATGCCGCTGGCAAGCAGGCGCCGGCGAAGCGCCTCCCGAACGCCCCAACTTCACGTCCCTGTGGTCGAATCCGGCCGACCCCGGCTGGGGGCTTGCGGTTTCGCACCAGGGCGAGAGCACCTTCGCCGTGCTCTTCACCTACGATGCCGAAGCGCGCCCCAGCTGGGCGGTGATGTCGAATGGACGGCGCGACCTCCAGGGAGCGTTCGCCGGGAGCCTGTACCGTGCACAGGCCTCGCAGAAGGTCGAGCTGGCCGGACAGATGACCGTGGCCTTCCACGGCGCAGATTCCGGCGTGTTGCGCTACCGGATGGGTGGCCTCGATTTCCGCGCGCCCATCCTGCGGCAGGCATTCTCGAAGCTCATCGCGCGCTGTTCCTCCTGACGAGGCGCGCCGGCCGGCCTAGCCGTGCGCCATCCACCCCGGCGCGCGCCGCTCCTCGCCGAGGTACGGCCCGCGATTCATGCGCCGCTCGCTGCCCTCATAGTTGCCGTGCCCCCCGGGCCGCGCGCGCAGTGCCCCCAGGATCATGCCCATGAGGCCGCCGAAGGCCGCGCCGGACATCACCGCGAGGCCGGGACCGCCGGCTCCGACATCGAGCAGGTCCATGGCGAGCGAGCCGATGGCGAAGACCAGCGCGCCGGCGACGGCGCCGATGACCATGCCATAGCGGCCTCCCGAGAAGGTGGCGTACGAATCGTTTTGCCGGTTCCGGTTCATTTGCGCTCCCGTGAGCTCGAATCCCCGTTGGATCGGGGGGGCAGCGCGCGGTTCGAGGCCGGGATAGGCTGAATGGCCAAGGCCAGGCGCCTGCTGCAGGGCGCGACGATGCCTGCTAGGCGGTCACGTCTTCGCGACGGCGGGCCGAAGGCTTGGATGCCGTCGCCGGAAAAAGCCGCATCGCCTGGGCCGCGGTGGCGAGCAGGCTCTTGCGCGAGGCGCCGTCGCGGGCCTGCTGCGACATCCCCGTGATGATGGTGGCGTAGAAATCCGCCAGCGCGGTGGCGTCCGTGCCCGGCGGCACGTCACCCTCGCGCACGCCCTTGCGAATGCGGGCGCGCATGCGCTCGCGGGCCTGGGCGCGCTTGTCGGCGAGCACCCGTTGCAGGCGTGGCGAGGCGTTCGCCGCCGTGGCCGCGGCCATCATCATCATGCAGCCGCGCGGATGCCCGGCCTCGGTGAGCTCGCGCGCCATGTACTGCAGCAGCCGCTCGATCGCCGCGCGCGCCGTCGGCTCGTCGCAATAGGGGCACGACTCGCCGCGCGCCGACTGGTAGCGCTCCACGGCCGCGAGGAAGAGCTGCTCCTTGTCGCCGAAGGCGGCATAGAGGCTGGGCGGGTTGATGCCCATCGCCGCCGTGAGGTCGCTGATCGAGGCAGCCTCGTAGCCCTTCTCCCAGAACACGGCCATCGCGGCGTCGAGCGCCGCATCGCGGTCGAAGGAGCGCGGGCGGCCGCGCCTGCCGGGCGAGCGGGTCTCGATGGATTTCATAGCGACCGATATTAAATGAAACGGGGGGAAGGGGAAAGTCCCCCTCGCGCGCATTCCGGCCGCGCCTTTTCGCGTTTCGTCGCGTTTCCGTAGCGGCCGATACGGAAATGCTTGACATTGCCGCCGTGGCGCCCCTAAAGTGCGCCGACTATTTGTAGCGCTCGCTAAATAACAAGGAGCCCGGAATGAGCCTCGCCACCCTGCCCGCCCGCCGCCGCCTGGCCACGGCCGTCGCAACCGCCCTGGCCGCAGCCGCCCTCGCCACCGCCGCCGTCTCCCAGCGCGACTCGAAAGCCCAGGCTCCGGAGCCGCCCGCTGCCGTGCCAGTGATGGTCGCCAGCGCCGTCGAATCCGCAGTCGAGACCTGGGAGGAGTTTTCCGGACGCCTCGAGGCGGTCGAGCGCGTCGACGTGCGTTCCCGCGTTGCGGGCGCCGTGGCCGCGGTGCATTTCCGCGAGGGCGCGCTGGTGCAGGCGGGCGAGCTGCTCGTCACCATCGATCCCGCGCCCTACGCGGCCGAAGTCGATCGCGCGCGCGCCCAGGTCGCCGCCGCGCAGGCCCGCCTGAGCGCCGCGCGCAGCGAGAACGATCGCGCGCGCCGGCTGTGGGAAGAAAACGCCATCGCCCAGCGGGAGCTCGAGGACAAGCGCCACGCGAGCGAGGAAGCGGAAGCCAACCTGCGCGCGGCCGAGGCCAACCTGCAGCAGGCGCGCCTCAACCTCGGCTACACCCAGGTTCGCGCCCCGGTCGCGGGCCGCGTGGGCAAGCTCGACGTGACCGTCGGCAACCTCGTCGCGGCAGGTCCTGCCGCGCCGGTGCTGACAACGCTCGTGTCGGTGAGCCCCATCTACGCGAGTTTCGACGTGGACGAGCAGGTGGTGGTGCGCGCGCTGAATGAGCTCCCCTCCCGAGCCGAGCTGCAGGCCATCCCGGTGCTGATGGCGACATCCGCCGGCGAGGACAAGCCTTACCGCGGCCGCCTGCACCTGGTCGACAACCAGGTCAACGCGAAGAACGGCACTGTGAGGGTGCGCGCGGTATTCGACAACAAGGACGGGCGCCTCATCCCCGGCCAGTTCGCGCAACTGCGCATGGGCCATGCACGGCCGACGAATGCGGTGCTCGTGAACGAGCGCGCCATCGGCACCGACCAGAGCCGCAAGTTCGTGCTGGTGGTGGGCGAGGACAACAAGGCCGCCTACCGCGAGGTCACGCTCGGGCCTACCGTGGACGGGCTTCGCGTCGTCACCACGGGCCTTCGCGGCGGCGAAAGAATAGTCGTCAAGGGCCTGCAGCGCGTGCGCCCCGGGGCCCTCGTGGCCCCGCAACCGACACAGATGGCGCTTCGCTGAGCGGCGAGTCCCTTCCCCCTTCGCCTTTCCCCCTTCCCCCTTCCCTCCCATGAACATCTCCCGCTTCTTCGTGGACCGCCCGATCTTCGCGGGCGTCCTGTCCTTCCTCATCCTCATCGCCGGCCTCATCGCGATGCGGGTGCTTCCCATCGCCGAGTACCCCGAGGTCGTGCCGCCGTCGATCGTGGTGCGCGCGCAATACCCGGGAGCCAACCCGAAGGTCATCGCCGAGACCGTCGCCACTCCGCTGGAGGAGGCGATCAATGGCGTCGAGGGCATGCTCTACATGGGCAGCCAGGCGACCACCGACGGCCGCATGACCCTCACGGTCACCTTCCGGCTGGGCACCGATCCCGACAAGGCGCAACAGGCGGTGCAGAACCGCGTCTCGCAGGCCGAGGCGCGCCTGCCCGAGGAGGTTCGCCGCCTGGGCGTCACGACGGTCAAGGGCGCGACCGACCTCACCATGGTCGTGCACCTCGTCTCGCCCAACGAGCGCTACGACATGACCTACCTGCGCAACTACGCGCTCCTCAACGTGAAGGATCGCCTGGCGCGCATCGAGGGGGTGGGCCAGGTGCAGCTCTTCGGCTCGGGCGACTATTCCATGCGCGTGTGGCTCGATCCCCGCAAGGTCGCCGAGCGCGGGCTTTCGGCCGGCGACGTCGTGCGCGCCATCCGCGAGCAGAACCTGCAGGCGGCGGCCGGCGTGATCGGCTCCTCGCCCACGCAGGAGACGGTGGACGTCCAGCTGCCCATCAACGCGCGCGGGCGCCTGCAGAACGAGGCCGAGTTCGGCGAAATCATCGTCAAGGCCGATCCCGGCGGCGCGGTCGTGCGGCTTCGCGACGTCGCGCGCCTGGAGCTGGGCGCCTCCGAATACGCGCTGCGCTCGCTGCTCGACAACAAGCCGGCGGTGGCCATTCCCATCTTCGCCGCGCCGCACTCGAACGCGATCCGGATCTCCGACAACGTGCGCGCCACCATGGCCGAGATCCGCCAGCACATGCCCGAGGGCGTCGACTACCGCATCGTCTACGACCCGACCCAGTTCGTTCGCGCCTCGATCAAGGCGGTGGTGAAGACGCTGCTGGAGGCGATCGCGCTCGTGGTGCTGGTGGTGATCCTCTTCCTGCAGACGTGGCGCGCCTCGATCATCCCGCTGCTCGCCGTGCCGGTGTCGGTGATCGGCACCTTCGCGGTGCTGCACCTGTTCGGCTTCTCGATCAACGCGCTCTCGCTCTTCGGCCTGGTGCTCGCCATCGGCATCGTGGTGGACGACGCCATCGTCGTGGTCGAGAACGTCGAGCGCAACATCGAGAACGGCCTGTCGCCGCGGCAGGCGACCTACCAGGCGATGAAGGAGGTGACCGGTCCGATCGTCGCCATCGCCCTGGTGCTGGTGGCGGTGTTCGTGCCGATGGCCTTCATCAGCGGGCTCTCGGGGCAGTTCTACAAGCAGTTCGCGCTCACCATCGCCATCTCCACGGTGATCTCGGCGATCAACTCGCTCACGCTCTCGCCCGCGCTCTCGGCGCTGCTGCTGCGGGCACACGACGCGCCGCGCGATGGGCTCACCCGGTTCATGGACCGCCACATGGGCCGGTTCTTCACGGCCTTCAACCGCCTCTTTCGGCGAGGCACCGCGGCGTACACGGGCGGGCTTTCGCGCGCCCTTGCCCGCAAGGCCGCGATGCTCGGCATCTATGCCGTGCTCGCGGTGGCCACCGTGGGAGTGTTCAAGGCCGTGCCGGGCGGGTTCGTGCCCAGCCAGGACAAGCAGTACCTGATCGGCTTCGCGCAACTTCCGGAGGGCGCCTCGCTCGACCGCACCGAGGAGGTGATCCGCAAGATGGGCGCCATCGCGCTGGAACACCCCGGTGTCGAATCGGCGGTGGCCTTCCCGGGGCTGTCGATCAACGGCTTCACCAACAGCTCCAACGCGGGCATCGTCTTCGTGACGCTCAAGGCCTTCGACCAGCGCCCCGGCGCGGGCAACTCCGGCGGCGCCATCGCGATGCAGCTGAACGGCAAGTTCGCCGCCATTCCCGAGGCGTTCATCGCCATGTTCCCGCCGCCGCCGGTCCAGGGGCTGGGCACCACGGGCGGCTTCAAGCTGCAGATCGAGGATCGCGCCTCGCTCGGCTACGAGGCCATGGACGGCGCTGTGAAGGCCTTCCTCGCCAAAGCCTGGCAGGCGCCCGAGCTGGCCGGCGTGTTCTCGAGCTTCCAGGTGAACGTGCCGCAGCTCTATGCCGACGTGGACCGCACGAAGGCGCGCCAGCTCGCCGTGCCCCTCACCGAGGTGTTCGACACGTTGCAGATCTACCTCGGCAGCCTGTACGTGAACGACTTCAACCGCTTCGGGCGCACCTACTCGGTGCGCGTGCAGGCCGATGCCCCCTTCCGATCCCGCGCCGAGGACGTGGGCGTGCTCAAGGTGCGCTC
Source organism: Usitatibacter sp. (assembly GCA_035626705.1). Lineage (GTDB taxonomy): Bacteria > Pseudomonadota > Gammaproteobacteria > Burkholderiales > Usitatibacteraceae > Usitatibacter. Next base: position 128,093 of record DASPNE010000022.1, read on the forward strand.
GACGACGGGCGAGATGGTCCCGCTCGCGGCGCTGCTGGACGTGAAGCCCAGCTTCGGCCCCGAGCGCGCCATGCGCTACAACGGCTTCCTCGCCGCCGACGTGAACGGCCGCGCGGCGCCGGGGTATTCGTCGGGCCAGGCGCAGGCCGCGGTCGAGCGCATCGCCGCGCAGACGCTGCCGCCAGGCGTGGGCTTCGAATGGACCGAGCTCACTTACCAGGAGATCCTCGCCGGGAACACCATGGTATGGGTGCTGCCGCTGTCGATCCTGCTCGTGTTCCTGGTGCTCGCCGCCCTCTACGAGAGCCTGGTGCTGCCGCTCGCGATCATCCTCATCGTGCCGACGGCGATCCTGGCGGCCATGACCGGGGTCTGGCTCACCGGCGGCGACAACAACATCTTCACGCAGATCGGCTTGATGGTGCTGGTGGGGCTGTCGGCGAAGAACGCGATCCTGATCGTCGAGTTCGCGCGCGAGCTCGAGCTGGGCGGCAGGACGCCGCTCGCCGCGGCCATCGAGGCGAGCCGCTTGCGCCTGCGGCCGATCCTCATGACCTCGCTCGCCTTCGTGATGGGCGTGCTGCCGCTCGCCTTCGCGACCGGCGCCGGTGCCGAAATGCGCCAGGCGATGGGGATCGCGGTATTCGCCGGAATGATCGGCGTGACGGCATTCGGGTTGTTCCTCACGCCGGTGTTCTACGTCGTGCTGCGAGCGCTGGCGGGGAATCGCCCGTTGAAGCAGCACGGCGTCGCACCTGCCCTGGGCGTCGCCGGGGCGGCAGATTGAACCTGAAAAATGGAAGGCACGGAGAAGCACGGATGAACATGGAAAAGGGATCCAGGAGAGGACCGACAGTGATGCGACTCGCGGCAGTGGTGATGGCGCTGGTGCTGGCAGGGTGCGCTTCGGTGCCGGAGATAAGGGCAGATGCCTTGCCTGCATCGCCTGCCGCTTTCAAGCATGGCGATGGCAAATGGACGGTCGCGGCGCCGGCCGCGGCGCAGGCGAGGGGCGAGTGGTGGAAGGCTTTCGCCGATCCCGTGCTCGACGAGCTCATCGCCCGCGCGGACAAGGGCAACGCCGACCTGCACGTCGCGGCGGCGCGGCTCGCGCAGGCGCGCGCCATCGCGCGGATCACGGATGCCGACCGCGCGCCGCAGCTGGGCGTCGATGCTTCGGCCGCACGCATGGGCGGCACCGTCAATGGCAGCGCCGGTCCGGCGCGGAGCTTCGCCGCCGTTGGCGCGAGCCTCTCGTACGAGCTCGACCTTTTCGGAAAGCTGTCGCGGGCGAGCGAGGCGGCGCGCCTGGATGCGCGCTCGCGCGAGGCATTGCTGCAGAGCACGCGCCTTCTCGTGCAGTCGCAGGTGGCGCAGGCCTACCTCGCCTTGCGCGCACTGGACGTGGAACGCGCGCTGGTTCGCAGCACGGTCGTCGCCTACCAGGGCACGCTCGACCTCACGGAGCGGCGTTTTCGCGCGGGCGACGTGGCCGAGCTCGACGTGATGCGCGCGCGCACCGAGGTGGCGGCGACGGAATCGGAGGCGATCGCCCTCGACCGGCGCCGCGCGGAACTGGAGCATGCGCTGGCGGTCCTCGTCGGTGAGGTCCCGTCGAGCTTCGTGTTGCCTCCCGGCGAATGGAATACCGCGCTACCCGTGATCCCCGCAGGCGTGCCGAGCACCGTGCTCGCGCGGCGCCCCGATGTCGCGGCGGCGCAGGATGCGATGCTCGCCGCACAGCAACGCGCAGGCGCCGCGAAGGCGGCCTGGTTCCCGGATCTTGCGCTCACTGCCACCGGTGGCCACGCGTCTTCCGAGCTTTCGGATCTCTTCCGCTGGTCGGCGCGCGCCTGGGGCATCGGCGCCCTGCTCTCGCTGCCGATCCTCGATGGCGGCCGTCGCGAGGCGGGGGTGCAGAACGCCGCGGCGCAGATGGACGAGGCGCTCGCGCGCTTCCGCGAGCAGGTCCTGGTCGCCTTCCGCGACGTGGAGGACCAGCTCTCGGCGTTGCGCCTGCTCGCCGAGCAATCGCAGGCGCAGGAGCGCGCGGTCGCCGCGGCCAGCCGCACGACGTCGCTCTCCGACGTTCGCTATCGAAATGGGCTGGTGAGCCAGCTCGACCTGCTCGATGCGCGCCGCAGTGAGCTACGCAACCGCCGCCAGGCGCTCCAGGTTCGCTCCGCGCAATACCAGGCGACCGTCGGGCTCGTTCGCGCGCTGGGCGGCGCCTGGGATTCGTCGACATGAGCGCGCGCAAGGAAGAGCCGGGTCCGGTCATGGGCTTCCTGGTGGCGATGGCCGCGTTGCTTCTCATGCTGATCGCATGAGGCGGTGGCTCGTCGCCATCCTGCTGCTCGCCTCCTTCGCCTCGCCAGCCGCCCCGCCGAGGCTCGCCTCGATCACGCTCGAGAACGACTTCATGTTCGGCCATGACCGGCATTACACCAACGGCATGCAGGCGGCTTTCCTGGTGGACGGCGAGGACTTGCCGCGCGCACTGCGCTCGCTGCCGCCGCTTTCGTGGAATGCCGACCCGCAGGTGGTGATGGCGCTCGGGCAACGCATTTACACGCCCGACGACCTTTCCGTGGCGGTGCCGGAGGAGAACGACCGGCCCTATGCGGGCTGGCTCTACCTCATGGCGGACATACGCACCCGCAGCGCCGGCCGGGTCATGGATCACTTCCTCGTCTCGCTCGGCGTCGTGGGCCCTGCTTCGGGGGCCAGGCAAACGCAGCGCTTCCTTCACAACCTCAATGGCGCGCGCCGGCCGATGGGCTGGGACACGCAGCTTCGCGACGAGCCCACGATCCTGCTGGGGTACGAGCGCGCGTGGCGAGGCGTGCTGGAAGGCAACCTCGGCGCGGGCGTGCGCTACGACGTGTCGCTTCGCGCCGGAGGCGCGCTCGGCAACGTGCTCACCTACGCGAACGCGGGCGCGGTTCTGCGGATCGGCCAGCACCTCCCCTCGGACCTGCCCGTGACGCACGTCTCGCTCGGTCCGCCGCGCGACGGCTATCGCGGCGCGCCGCAGTTCGGCTGGTACGCCTGGGTGGGTGTCGATGGCCGTGGCGTGGCGCGCAACATGTTCCTCGACGGCAACACCTTCGAGGACGGCCACAGCGTGCGGCGCAAGCCCTGGGGCCATGACGTGCAGGTGGGGACCGCGCTCGTGTGGCCCACGACTCGCATCGGCTTCACGCTCATCGAGCGCAGCAGAGAGTTCGAGGGACAGGCGGGGTCGGACCGCTTCGGGCAGCTCGCCGTTTCCTTCGCCTACTGAGGGACCCCGAACGCATCATAGCGGCCGCGTTCCAGGTGGGCCTGGATCCTGCGGTAATACGCCGGCACCTTCTCGGGGAGGAACCACGGCACGAGCCGCGCGATCCCTGCCTCGACGTCTACCCGGCCGCACTCGCCGTGCTGGACGCAGTCGCGCAGGCCCATGGTGGTCTCGGGGCCATGGCACTCGCCGAAGGTGTCGCACATGACGTGTAGCCACGCGAGGCCGTAGGGCAGCGCCTCGAAGATCGACAGCGCTTCCCCGTCCAGGGACGCGCCTTCGCCCTTGATCCCGTCCAGGGCCACCCCCATCGCCATCGGATCGCGCATCTGCATGAGCTCGCGCACGCGGGCCTGCCGCGCGGCGCGGTCGACGCGCTTGTCGAGCAACAACGCGCGGCTCGATCGCAGCCGGACGTAAGCGTCGTCCGCCTGCCCGGCTTCCTTCCACAGGCTCTCCAGCTGCGCGCGCTGGTGGCTCGCGTCCCCGAGCGGGGCGCAGGCCGCGCGAAGGCGCTCGAGCGCGGCCAGCCGCGCCGCCTTCTTCTCCCCGGGCCCCTCGTCGATGCGCGCCTGCATGCGCGCGGCATAGTCGGGCGAGGCGATCGTGCTGCACTCCGTGAGGGCCTGGATCGCCAGGCCATACGTTCCGGAGGCAGGGTCCTTGCGCGCGTTCTCGACCAGGCTCGCGTACTCGCGCGCGGCGAGCCGGCGATGCCCGATGGACCAGGGCGTGTGCGCGGTGAGCATGTCGATGCGCGCGGAGACGATGTGCTCGTGGCGCGCGAGCGCGATCTGGTGCGCCGCCACGCCCGCTCGCTGCTTGCCCAGCATCCACAGGCAGCCCGCAATGGCCGCGCCGACGACCACTACGGTCAGGACGATCTCGATCTTCCGGGAAAAGGCGCGCGGCGCAGGCACGCAACGAGTATGCCGCAGCGGGCCCGGGTTATAGTGGCGTCCCCTGCGAATTCCCGATTGCCGATGAAGTCCTGGAGCATGACCTCGACCGCGGAAAGCGGCACGCTCGATCTGCGCGAGGCGCAAGCCCCCACCGTGGGCGCGGGCCAACTCCTGGTGAGGATACGGGCCGCGGGCCTCAACCGCGGCGAGTTCATCCTCGGCCACGGCCTGCAGAAGGCCGGCACCTCGAAGGCGATCGGCATGGAAGGCGCCGGAGAGGTGGTCGCTGTCGGCGCCGGCGTCACCCGCTTCCAGGCGGGCCATCGGGTGATGGGTCGCTGCGCCGGCGCTTTTTCCGAGCTCGCGCTGATGGACGAGCGCGAGGCCCTGGCGGTCCCCGACGCGCTCTCGTGGGAAGAAGCCGCCTCCATTCCCCTCACCTTCCTCGTCGTGCACGACATGCTGGTGCTGCAGGGCAGGCTGCGCGCCGGCGAATGGGTGCTGGTCACGGGCGTGTCCTCCGGCGTGGGCGTCGCGTCGCTGCAAGCGGCAAAGGCGATGGGCGCGAAGGTGGTCGGGACATCGGGCTCACGGGCGAAGCTCGAGCGCCTCGCGCGCGAGGGCCTGGATCTCGCGCTCCCCACCCGCAAGCCCGATTTCCATGCGGCGGTGATGGAGGCTACCGCCGGCAAGGGCGTGGACCTGGTGGTGAATACCGTCGGCGGCTCGCTGTTCGCCGAGTGCGTTCGCTGCATGGGCTTCGAGGCGCGCCTCGCCACCGTGGGCTATGTGGACAACGTGCTCGCCGCGCAGATCGACATCCAGGCGTTGCATGCGAAGCGCCTTACCCTCTTCGGCGTCTCGAACAAGATGCGCACCGCGGAGCAGCGCGCGGCCGGCGTGCCCGCGTTCATGCGCGACTTCATGCCGCACTTCGCCAGCGGAAGGATCAAGCCCGTGATCGACCGGGTCTTCCCGTTCGACCGGCTGGCGCAGGCGCGCGCGCACATGGAAGCCGACCGGCACGTCGGCAAGATCGTTCTCGCTATGGGGGAATCATGATGCTGAGGAACGTGGTCGCCGCCTCCCTGCTGCTGCTCGCCCCGGGGGCGCTGGCGCAGGGTTATCCCAACAAGCCGATTCGCCTGGTGGTGGGCTTCGCCCCGGGGGGCGCCGCCGACACGGTCGCGCGCGCGCTGAGCGACCACCTCGGGCGCGCGCTCGGGCAACCGATCGTGATCGAGAACCGCGCCGGAGCGGGCTCCTCGATCGCCGCCGAGAACGTAGCCAAGTCGCCGCCGGACGGCTATAGCGTGCTCATCGCGAGCCCGGCCAGCATTTCCGTCAACCCCGCCCTCAATCCGAAGCTCAACTACAAGCCCTCCGACCTGGCGCCGGTCACCAAGGTGTCGGCCTCGCCGCTGCTCATCGTGGTCAATCCCGGAACCGGCATCACCTCGGTCAAGGATCTGATCGCGGCGGCGAAGAAGGATCCCGGCAAGCTCAACTACGCCACCTCGGGCGTGGGAAGCGCGCCGCATTTCGGCGCCGCGCACTTCAGCCAGGTGGCCGGCGTGGAGATGGTGCACGTGCCGTTCAAGGGCGGCTCGCCCGCCGTGGTTTCGGTCGTCGCGGGCGATACGCACGTGAGCTTCGCCACGCCGCCCTCGGTGCTGCCGATGGTGAAGGCCGGGCGCCTGCGCGCGCTCGCGGTGACCAACCGGGAGCGCTCCCCGCTCATGCCCGATATCCCCGGCATGGCCGAGGCCGGGCTGCCGGATTACGCGATGTCCTTCTGGTACGGCCTCTTCGTTCCCGCGGGCACGCCGCCGGACGTGGTGAAGAAGCTCTTCGATGCCGCGCAGTCGGCCGCGCAGCGCCCCGAGGTCAAGGCGGCGCTCGCGCGTGAAGGCACCGAGGTGTCGCTTTCGAAATCGCCCGAGGACTTCGCCGCCTTCCTCGCCGAAGACGCCAAGTTCTGGCAGAAGCTCGCGAAGGATTCGGAGGCGAAGGCGGACTAGGACGGGGGCGCCAGGCGCGCCATTCCCAAAATCGCCTCGATGCGGCAGCTCTCCGTCCCCGTGAGCTGGATCGACATCTGGATGTCGAGCGAGATGCCGTTCACGTCGATGGCGCGCGCCTCGAAGTCGCCGCGCTTGCCGTCGGTGCAGGAGTAAGTCCCGCTCGCGCCGATGCGCTCGCCGCTTGTCACGTAGCGCCCGACATAGGCGCAATTGAGCCCGGTGATCCCGGACTGGTCGATGGTGAAGTTGCCGGCCGCGTCGGTCGTCACGTCGAACTGCGCGTAGGTGCCGCGCGTGCCTTCGTTCTGGGCGTTGGCGCATCGGCTGCGCCGCTCGAGGTTCACGCCGTTCCAGCGGCCGTTCACGAGCTCGGCCGCGGGCGGCGCGAAGCGCGCGAACGGGTTGGCCCGCGCAGCCGGATGGAGCGCGGCAAGGAACATCGAGGCGAGCGCAAGGCTACGGACAATGCGGGCCATGCCATTCGGTCATGCCGCCAGGGCGCGAGTTCTGCGAACCGGGCCGTCCGGCTCAGCAAGGCAGCGGGCGAAGCGCCTTCACCTCCGGCTCCGCGCACGGGCGGGCGAGCTGGATATCGAGCAGCCAGTCGGCGACGGCCGAGCGGCTTTCCGCGAGGAAATAGAGCCGCGCCGCCTCGGGCGGCACGAAGTATCGGTCGCCCCGCAGCGTTTCCTCGTGGTGGATATGGCTGACGGCGATGCCGGCCGCGGCATGCACGGCGCAGAAGTCGCGGAAGAAGCACTCGGCTACCGCCTTGAAGTCGGGGTTGCGCGGGATCTCCACCTCGAACCAGGTGGGCGGCTTCATGCGCGCGCCTCGCCCGAGGAATCGTGGCTCGTCCCATTGGCGCGGCGCACGTAGCTCTCGCATTCGAACAGCTGCGGCCCGGGCTCGAGGCCCGCCGCGCAGATCCGTGGAGTCGCACGGCGCTCGGCCGCGTCGCGCGCCACGGAGTTGGCGCAGGTGCGGCAAAGCACGCAGCGTGTCGCGCGCTTGGAGTGATGATCCATTCCGACACGATAGGCAACCGCATGCTCGTCCGCACCCGCCCGCAGGGAAATTCTTTCGTCGGCCTCGTCCGAATGGCACGGGAACGCCGCTGCCGGAATCGCGTAGGAGATTGCCTACGGGGGCAGTGACGACCGGCGCGCTGGAAGCACGCCCGTACGTCGAGATTCCGCTCGCGCGGAGCTTATTTCGCAGGCTCGATCTGCGTGACGGCGTAGTCCCCGCCAACCTTCTCGGCGCGGAAGCGCACCTTGTCGCCCTGCTTCACCTTGTCGAGAAGCGCCGGATCGCGCACGTCGAAGGACATCGTCATGGGCGGCATGCCCAGGTTGGCGATGGGACCGTGCCTGAGGGTGATCTTCTTTCGCTCCTTGTCGACCTTGCGGACCTCGCCTTCGGCCGCCGCGTCGGCGGAGGCCGCCCAGGAGCCGGGCGCGGCGAGCGCCAGCGAGATCGAGAGCATCACGGCTTTCACGAGTTTCATCGCGGACTTCCTTTCGTTGTCGAGCTTCCATCCTGAAGCTTCCCACGAGGGAAAGGTCAAGCGCCATGGTCGAACGGACCAGAAACCGGAGCCATGGGCTCCTGTCTAGCAGACACGCCCTCGCCTACGCCGGGGCATGCCGGGCTTGACATTATGTGAATGATCGTTCATTCTAGCGGCTGCCCTGCCCTCCGCCGACCGATTTCCCAAGGATCCCCCCATGAAGCACCCCCTGCCCGCCCTGCGCTGGCCCGTTTTTTCCTTCTTCGCGGCCGCCCTCCTGGGAGCGTGCTCCGGCGAAAAGCAGGTCCAGGCCACGCCGCCTCCACCCGAAGTGAAGGTGGTCTCGCTCGAGGCGCGCACGATCTCGCTTACCCGCGAGCTTCCCGGCCGCATCAGCCCCTTCGTGGTGGCGGAGGTCCGGCCTCAGGTGGGTGGCATCGTGAAGTCGGTCAACTTCACCGAAGGTGGCCTGGTCAAGGCCGGCCAGCCGCTCTACGTCCTGGATGACGACACGCTGCGTGCGGACGCCGGAGCCGCACGGGCGCAAGTCGCCAAGGCGGAGGCGACCGCCGCGGCGGCGCGCCTCACTGCCCAGCGCACCAGCGAGCTCGCGCGCATCGAGGCCGTGAGCAAGCAGGAAGCGGAGAATGCGATCGCCGCGCAGCGCCAGGCCGAGGCCGACGTGGCCGCCACCAAGGCCGCCCTCGCCCGCGCGCAGGTCCTGCTCGCCCATGCCCGCATCGAATCGCCGATCACCGGGCGCATCGGCAAGTCCACCGTCACGCGGGGCGCGCTCGTGACCGCCAACCAGCCCCAGGCCCTCGCGACGGTGCAGCAGCTCGATCCGATCTACCTCGACCTCACCCAATCGAGCAGCGAGCTTCTCGCCCTTCGACGCCAGCTCGCGAGCGGCAAGGCGCGCGAGGCCGACCTGCCGGTGAAGGTCTTCCTCGAGGACGGCACCGCTTACGAGCATGCCGGCAAACTCAAGTTCGCCGATGCCACCGTCGATCCGGCCACCGGCAGCTACCTGCTGCGCGTGGTCGTGCCGAACCCGAGGAACGTGCTGCTACCCGGGATGTTCGTTCGCGCCGAGCTGGGCAGCGCCGTGCGCGAGAACGCGCTGCTCGTTCCGCAGCCGGCGGTTGCGCGCGACCCCAAGGGCAACACTTCGGTGATGCTGCTCGACGCGCAGAACAAGGTGGTCGCCCGCCCCGTGCGCGTGAGCAGCGCCCATGGCGATGCCTGGCTGGTCGAGGAAGGCCTCGCCGCCGGCGACCGCGTGATCGTCGAGGGGTTGCAGAAGGTCAAGCCGGGCGTGGTCGCCCGCGTGGCCAACGAGGCGCCCGCGCGTGCCGCGGCCGCTCCGGCCAGCGCCGCGGCGCCGAAATAGGAGCCGCCATGGCACGTTTCTTCATCGACCGGCCCATCTTCGCGTGGGTGATCGCGATCCTCATCATGGTGGCGGGCGCCATCTCCATGGTGAGCCTGCCCATCTCGCGCTATCCGACCATCGCGCCGCCGACGGTCTCGATCAACGCGGTTTATCCCGGCGCCTCGGCCAAGACCATCGAGGACTCGATCACGCAGGTGATCGAGCAGAACATGACGGGGCTCGACGGCCTCATCTACATGTCCTCGGCCAGCGCCTCCAACGGCACGGCCTCGGTCACGCTCACCTTCGAAAGCGGCATCGATCCCGACATCGCCCAGGTGCAGGTGCAGAACAAGCTGCAGGCGGCCATGCCCAACCTGCCGCAGATCGTGCAGCAGCAGGGCGTGCGCGTGAACAAGGCCAATCCCGGCTTCCTCATGGTGATCGGCTTCGTCTCCGAGGACGGCTCCATGGACCGGGTGGACATCGCCGACTACCTCAACAGCACCATCTCCGAGCCCGTGAGCCGCGTGCCGGGCGTGGGCGACGTGCGCGTCTTCGGCGCGCGTTACGCCATGCGCATCTGGCTCGATCCCAACAAGCTCGACGCGTACCGTCTCACCACCAACGAGGTCATCGGCGCCATACGCGCCCAGAACGCGCAGGTCGCGGTGGGCCAGCTGGGCGGCACGCCATCGGTGCCGGGCCAGCAGCTCAACGCGACCGTCACGGCGCAGGGGCGCCTCGAGACGCCCGAGCAGTTCCGCGCGATCGTCGTGCGCAGCAACCCCGACGGCTCATCCCTCACGCTGGGTGAGATCGCGCGCGTGGAGCTGGGCGCGGAGAGCTACGACGTCATCGGCCGCTTCAACGGCCAGCCCGCCACCGGCATCGCCGTGTCCCTTGCCACCGGCGCCAACGCGCTCGATACCGCGCAGCGCCTGGAAGCCCTGATGGAGCAGATGAAGCCCGGCTTCCCGCCGGGCCTCAGGTCGGTGATCCCGTTCGACACCACGCCGTTCGTGCGCGCCTCGATCAAGGAAGTCGCCAAGACCCTCGCCGAGGCCGTCCTGCTGGTCTTCCTGGTGATGTACCTCTTCCTGCAGAACTTCCGCGCGACGCTCATTCCGACGATCGCCGTGCCGGTGGTGCTGCTCGGCACCTTCGGCGTGCTGGCCGCGCTGGGGTTCTCCATCAACATGCTGACCATGTTCGCCATGGTGCTGGCGATCGGCCTGCTGGTGGACGACGCCATCGTCGTGGTGGAGAACGTCGAGCGCCTCATGACCGAGGAAGGCCTCACGCCGCTCGAGGCGACGCGCAAGTCCATGGACCAGATCACCACCGCGCTCATCGGCGTGGGCGTGATCCTCTCGGCGGTGTTCGTGCCGATGGCGTTCCTGGGCGGCTCCACCGGCGTGATCTACCGGCAGTTCTCGGGGACCATCGTCTCGGCGATGGCGCTCTCCGTGCTGGTGGCGATCGTGCTCACGCCGGCGCTGTGCGCGACGATGCTGAAACCCGTCGAGAAGGGCCATCACGGCGTCGAAACCGGCTTCTTCGGCTGGTTCAACCGCAAGTTCGACGCCGGCAACGCCCGCTACCAGCGGAGCGTGCGCGGCATCATCGGGCGACCGAAGCGCTTCTTCGCGGTCTTCCTCGCCATGGCGGCCGTCATGGTCGTGATGTTCCTGCGCATGCCCACGGCGTTCCTGCCGGAGGAAGACCAGGGCACGCTCTTCACCATGGTGCAGGCGCCGGTGGGGGCCACGCAGGAGCGCACCATGAAAGTGATGCAGCAGGTGGAGGACCACTTCCTCAACAACGAGAAGGCGGCGTTGAAGGGCCTCTTCACGGTGCAGGGCTTCAGCTTCAGCGGCTCCGGCCAGAACACCGGCATGGCGTTCGTCAACCTGAAGGATTGGTCGGAGCGGGAGTCCGACGAGCTTTCGGTGAACGCCGTGGCCGGGCGCGCCATGGGCGCCTTCAGCCAGATCCGCGATGCGATGGTGTTCGCCTTCGCGCCTCCGGCCGTACCCGAGCTGGGCACTTCCGGCGGCTTCAACTTCTACCTCAAGGACAACGCGGGCCTGGGCCACGAGGCGTTGCTCGCGGCGCGCAACCAGTTCCTCGGCATGGCGATGCAGGACAAGATGCTTGCCAACGTGCGCCCCAACGGCCAGGAGGACGCCCCGCAGTTCAGGATCAACGTCGACGTGGCCAAGGCCGCCGCGCTCGGGGTTTCCACCGCCGACGTGAATACCACGCTGCAGGTCGCCTGGGGGGGTCAGTACATCGATGACTTCATCGATCGCGGCAAGGTGAAACGCATCATGGTGCAGGCCGACGCACCTTTCCGCATGGCGCCGGAGGACTTCAACAAATGGTCGGTGAAGAACAACCGCGGCGAGATGGTTCCCTTCTCCGCCTTCGCCACCACCGGCTGGGATTACGGCTCGCCGCGCCTGGAGCGCTACAACGGCGTGCCGGCGATGAACATCAACGGCCAGGCCGCCGAGGGCGTGAGCTCGGGAGACGCGATGGCGCAGGTCGAGAAGCTGGTGTCGCAGCTGCCGCAGGGCATCGGCATGGAGTGGACCGGGACTTCCTACCAGGAGCGCGCCGCGGGCGCGCAGACGCCGCTGCTCTATTCGCTCTCGCTGCTGGTCGTGTTCCTGTGCCTTGCCGCCCTCTACGAAAGCTGGAGCGTTCCCACGGCGGCGCTGATGGTCGTGCCACTCGGCATCCTCGGCACCGTGCTCGCCAGCACGATGCGAGGAATGGAGCGCGACGTGTACTTCCAGGTGGCGATGCTGACCACCGTGGGCCTTTCGAGCAAGAACGCGATCCTCATCATCCAGTTCGCCAAGCAGTACATGGAGGAAGGCACCGAGCTGGTCGAAGCCACCATCCACGCTGTGCGCGACCGCCTGCGCCCGATCCTCATGACCTCGCTCGCCTTCGGCTTCGGCGTCTTCCCGCTGGTGATCGCGGGCGGCGCGGGCTCGGGCGCGCAGCAGGCCATCGGCACGGGCGTGCTGGGCGGCATGGTGCTGGGAACGTTCCTGGGGATCTTCTTCATTCCGCTCTTCTTCGTCGTGGTGCAGAAGTTCGCGATGCGGCGGAAAAAACGAAAGTCGGAGTCGTCGCCGCCGGACGGCGCGGTGGGGGTGCCTGGAGATGACTGAGATGGGGATGAGGGACGGGGGACGGGTGGCGCTTGTTGCTGCGCTGCTCCTCGTCGGCTGCGCGAACTTGGAGCCGGCATTGCCGAAGGCGGAGCCGAATATCGCGCAGGCCTGGGTGCTGCCGGAATGGACCGCAACACCGAGGACGGACCCCAAACCAGGCAAAGGCGAAAACCGGGGTCCGTCCCCAGGAGAACCGGGGTCTGTCCCCAGTGAAATCGGCTGGCGAGACTTCCTCCTGGACGAGCGGCTGGAGACCCTGGTCGCCCGCGCGCTGGAGAACAACCGCGACCTGCGGGTGGCGGTGCTGAACGTCGATCGCGCGCGTGCGCTCTATCGGATCCAGCGCTCCGACCGATTCCCGTCGGTGGGCGGCAACGTGCAAATGAGCCGCAGCGGCGGCGACGACGTGCCCTCCCAGGAAATCTACAGCGCGGGCATCGGCGTGACGGGTTTCGAGCTCGATCTCTTCGGGCGTGTGCGCAACCTCTCCGATGCGGCATTGCGCGAGTTCTTCGCCACGCAGGAGAACCGGCGGGCCACGCAGCTCTCGCTCGTGGCCGAGGTCGCCAACGCCTACCTCACGCTCGCTGCCGATCGCGAGCTGCTGAACCTCTCGCGCGCGACCTTGACGGCCTTCGACAAGTCCTTCGAGCTGACCCAGAAGCGCTTCGAGCTGGGCGCTGTGTCGCGCCTGGACCTCGCGCAATCGCGAACGCTGGTCGAGAATGCCCGCGCCGACGCGGCGCGCTTCGAAGGCAATGTCGCGCGCGACATCAATGCGCTTACGCTGCTCGTGGGCGGACCGGTCGAGGACCGCCTGCTGCCGGCCGGCTTCGGCAACACCGTGCAGGGGCTCCAGGCCGTGCCGTCCGGCCTGCCCTCCGAAGTGCTGCTGCGCCGCCCCGACGTGCTTGCCGCGGAGCATCGCCTGCGCGCGGCCAACGCCAACATCGGCGCCGCCCGCGCGGCCTTCTTTCCCTCGATCAGCCTCACCGGCAGCGTGGGCGTGGCGAGCGATTCGCTCTCGCGCCTCTTCTCGGGCGGCTTCGCATGGAGCTTCCTGCCGCAGGTCAACATCCCGATCTTCCAGGCCGGGCGGCTCGGGGCCAACCTCGGCGTGGCCAAGGCCGATCGCGACATCGCGCTCGCGCAATACGAGAAGTCGATCCAGCAGGGGTTCCGCGAGGTGAACGATGCCCTCGCCCTTTCGGGGACACTGGCGCGCCAGGTGGAAGCGCAAGCCGCGCAGCTCGAGGCGGCGCAGCAGGCGCACGACCTCTCGCGCGAGCGTTACCAGGCCGGCCGCGACAGCTACCTGGGCTTCCTCGATGCGCAGCGCACGCTCTATGGCGTGCAGCAGGCGCTGGTCGCCACGCGGCTCGCCGAGCAGTCGAACCGCGTGACGCTCTACAAGGTGCTCGGCGGCGGCTGGAAGGAAAGCTCGTGAGCGCCGCCGGGCGCCCTCGCATTCCCGAGCGCGCCGAGGCTCAACGCACGCGCATTCTCGATGCCGCGCAGAAGTGCTTCATCGAACAGGGGTTCCACGCCGCGAGCATGGCGACCATCGCCGAGACGGCGCAGATGAGCGCGGGCCTCATCTACCGTTACTTCGAGAGCAAGCACGCCATCGTGCTGGCCATCATCGCGCGCGAATTGGGTCGCAGCCGGGAGCGCATCGCCGCGCTTCACACCTGCGTCGACCTGACTTCCGCCCTCCTCGACGCGTTCCGCGACCTCAAATCGGTCGAGGCGATGGGCATGAACGCCGCGCTCCACCTCGAGACGAGCGCCGAAGCGACCCGCGTAACCGAGATCGGCGCCGCGGTGCGCGATGCCGACGCCCAGACGCGTGCCGAATTCGCGGCCTTCCTGATGCGCCCAGTGGCCGAGGGCGGCCTTGGGATGGGCTCGGCGGATGCCCAGCGTCGCGCGCTCGCCATGCAGATCATCGTGGGCGGGCTGGTGTTGCGCGCGGCACGAACGCCGGGCGTGGGCGCCCGCGAGCTGCGCCAGGCCCTCGAGCCGCTCGTCGCCACGCTGGTGGGGGAGCCCGCGCCAGCCGCCTGACCTAGGCTCGGGTCCATCCCCCGGTGCCGGAGTCGAAATTTGCCACGAGGGTGAAGCGGTCGCCGCACGTCGTGCACTCGAACGCGTAGCTCGCGCCCTCGGGCAATGCCCGCGCCTGGTACACCGACCTCATTGCCTCGTGGGCGGCATTATCGAGATCTCGCTCGCCTTGCATCGGATCGAAGCGCTTGAGCACGCCGCGATCGAGCTCCTCGGCAGCCAGGCGTACCGCATTCACCATGTCGTCCGCGTTGCGAAACGCGTGGGTATTGAGCTCGCGACACTCTTCACAGGGCATGGCCGATCGTACCAGCGGGGCTAGGTGTCCTTCGCGCTCCAGCCTCCGCCCAGCGCGCTCATCAGGTCAACGGTGTAAGCGAGGTAGGCCTGGCGGTTGCGGATGAAGGCGAGCAACGCCTCGTTGAGCGTGCGCTGCGCTTCGAGCACCTCGAGGTAGGCCGAATAACCCGCCTCGTAGCGGCGCAGCGCGAGCCCCGTCGCCTTGCGTGCAGTGTCGACGCGCTGTGCGAGGTCGGTCTCGGTGTCGGCGGCCAAGCGCACGTTGGAAAGCGCATCGGAGACTTCGCGAAACGCGGTCTCCACCGCGCGCTGGTACGTAGCCTCGGCCTGCCTCGCCTGGGCTTCGGCCTGCGCGGTGCGCGCCGCGTAGCGGCCGCCATCGATGACCGGCCCGATGAGCCCCGCGCCGATCGACCAGACGCTCGCGCCCTTCCTGAAGAGGCCATCGAGATCCGCGCTTTCACGCCCAAGCGTGCCGGTGAGCGAGAGCGTCGGCAATTGGGCCGCTCGCGCCACGCCGATGCGCTCGGTCGCCGCGGCGAGGCTCGCCTCGGCCTCGCGCACGTCGGGCCGGCGCTCGAGCAGCTGCGAGGGAAGCCCGGCCGGCGGCAGCGGCGGCAGCGGCAGGCTCGTTACCTCACCCGCAGGAAGCTGCAGCCCGAGCTGCCCGGTGAGGACGCCCAGCTGGTGCACGATCACGGCGCGCTGGCGCGCGATCTCCTTCGCCTGCCCGGCGGCGGCGGTGCGCAGCGTCCCGGCCTGGTAGACCTCGAGGATCGAGGCGACACCGGCGTCGGCGCGCTTGCGCGTGAGCTCCACCGAATCGGTGGCGGCGCGAAGGATCTCCTGCGATGCGGTGTATTGCGAATCGAGCGAGCGCGCGGCGAAATAGGTGCGCGCGATGGCGCCGGCCAGGGTGAGCGACACCGTGTCGCGCGCGTAACGCGAAGCGAGCAGCTCCTCGCGCACCGAGCGCTCGGCACGACGCAGCCGGCCCCACAGGTCGATCTCGAAAGAGGTGCTGAGGCCGATGTCGAAGGTGTTCTCGAGCCCCGTGCGGATGGTGCGCGCGCGCGAGGCGCCGCCGGAACCCTCGACGAGCGGAAAGAAAAGCGTCGCCCTCGCCTCGCGCAACGATGCTTCGGCCTCCTCGACGCGGGCGGCGGCGAGGCGCACGTCGGCATTGCGCTCCAGGCCCGAGGCGATGAGCTCGTCGAGCAACCGGTCGTTGTAGAGCCGCCACCACTGCGGGCCCACGGAGGCCGCCGCTGCGGCCGAAGCTTCGGCAGCCGGAAAGCTCGCGGGCAGGGGCGATTCCGGCCGCCGGTAGTCGGGACCCACCATGGCGCATCCGGCGAGGCCGAGGGCGATACATATATCTAGGCCGCGCATCATTCGGCCCCCTCCAGGGAGCCTTCGGTCACGCTCGACTGCTCCCCCATCTTCTGCCGCCGCGCGAACCAGACGAAGAAGAGCGGAACGAAGATCGTGGCGACGAAGGTGGCGACCAGCATGCCGCCCACGACGCCGGTGCCCATGGAGCGCCGAGCGGCCGAGCCGGCGCCGCTCGCGATCGCCAGCGGCAGCACGCCGAAGACGAAGGCGAGCGAGGTCATGACGATCGGCCGAAACCGCAGGCGTGCGGCCTGCAGGGCCGCCTCCTTCGCATCCATGCCGGAGAGCAGCCCCTGCTGCGCGAACTCGACGATGAGGATCGCGTTCTTCGCCGCCAGCCCGATCAGCACCACCAGGCCGATCTGGAAATAGATGTCGTTCTCCATGCCGCGCAGCGCCACGAGGCCCAGCGCGCCCACGACCGCGAAGGGCACGGCGAGCACCACCGCGGCGGGCAGGCGCCAGCGCTCGTAGAGCGCGGCGAGGATCAGGTACACCATCACGATGGCGAGGCTGAAGGCGAGGATCGATGCGTTGCCGGTGCGCTTCTCCTGGAAGGCCTGCCCGCTCCATGCCAGGGTGTAGCCGGCCGGCAGCACCTGCCCCGCGACGCGCTCGACCGCCTGGATCGCCTCGCCGGAGCTCACCCCGGGACGCCCGGAGCCCAGCACCTTGGCGGCGAGGAAGCCGTTGAAGCGCTCGGCCTGCTCCGCACCCGAGATCTCGCTCACCGCCAGCATCGCCTTCAACGGAATCATCGCGCCGGTGGTCGCGGAGCGCACGAACACCGCGCCGATCTGCTCGGGGCGCGCGCGGAACGGCGCCTCGGCCTGGAGCTGCACGCGGAACGTGCGCCCCGCCATGTTGAAGTCGTTCACGTACAGGGTGCCCAGCATGCTCTGCAGGGCCTCGAACACCTCGCCGATCGGCACGCCCAGCGCCAGCGCCTGCTCGCGGTTCAGGTCCACGCGCAGCTGCGGCGAGGTGGTGCGGAAGAAGGTGTTGATGCGCTCGAGCTGCGGATCGGCCGCGAGCGCCGCCGTGAGCGCCTGGACCGCATCGCCCAGGCGGCGCGAGTCGGAGGAAGCGCGCGCCTGCACGTAGAACTCGAAACCTCCCGCGGAGCCCAGCCCGCGGATGGCCGGCGGATTGAAGATGATCGAGAGTCCGTCGGCGAAGCCCTGGGCCTGGCGCGTGATGTCGGCTGCGACCTGGGACGCGCTGCGGGTGCGTTGCTCCCAGGGCTTGAGCAGGATGAAGGTCGTGCCCGCGTTGGGCTTGTTGGCGCCGCCGATGAAGTCGCGTCCCGAGTTCACGAACGCGTGGTCGATCTCGGGCGTTTCGGAGAAGATCTTCTGCAGCAGCTCGCCCGTCTTCTGCGTGCGCTGCAGCGAGGCGCCGTCGGGCAGCACGATCGAGCCGATGAGGTATCCCTGGTCCTCGGGGGGAATGAAGCTCGTCGACACCCGCCAGAAGAGAACGCCCGCCGCGAGCAGCACCAGCAGGAACCCGATCGCGGCCAGTAGCCGGCGCCGTAGCGCGAGGTTCACGCCGCCGAGGAAACGCCCGGTGAGCCAGGCGAAGCCGCGGTTGAACGGCGCGAAGAGGCGCGACTCGTGGTGGCCGCGCTTCAGCAGCAGCGCGCACAACGCGGGCGTGAGCGTGAGCGCGGTGAAGCCCGAGATCACCACGGCCACAGCCACCGTCACGGCGAACTGCTTGTAGAGCTGCCCGGCGATGCCGCCGAGGAACGCCACCGGGATGAACACCGCGCACAGCACGAGGATGATCGCGATGAGCGCGCCGGAGACCTCGCGCATCGCCTCGATGGCCGCGGCCTTCGCTCCCAGGCCCTGGTCGCGCATCAGCCGCTCGACGTTCTCCAGCACCACGATGGCGTCGTCCACCACGATGCCGATGGCGAGCACCATGGCGAAGAGCGTGAGCGTGTTGATCGAAAAGCCGAGGATGTATAGCCCGGCGAAGGTGCCGATGATCGAGACCGGGACCGCCAGCATCGGGATCACGGTCGCGCGCCAGGTCTGCAGGAAGATGAACACCACCGCGAGCACCAGCAGCGCGGCCTCGAAGATGGTGATCTGCACCTCGCGGATCGAGCTCTTGACCACCAGCGTCGTATCGAACGGGATGAGGTAGGCCATGTCCTCGGGAAAAACCACCTTCATCTCGGCCAGCCGTGCCTTGATCGAGTCCGAGACTTGCAGGGCGTTGGCGCCGGTCTGCAGGAAGACCGCCATGCCGGTGGAGGGCTCGCCGTCGACGCGGGGCGCGGTGTCGTAGTTGGCGGCGGCCAGCTCGACGTTCGCCACGTCCTTCAATCGCAGCACCCCACCGGGCCCGGCCGCGCGCACCACGATGTTCTCGAAGTCCTCCACCCGCGCGAGCCGGCCGCGGACGGTGACCGTGAAGGTGACCTCCTGGCCGGGAGGCGCGGGCTCCGCGCCGATCTTGCCAGCGGCGTACTGGGCGTTCTGGGCGCGGATCGCCGCCGCGATGTCGGAGGGCGTGACACTGAGCCGGGCCATGCGCTCGGGATTGAGCCAGACGCGCATCGAGGAGCCCGCGCCGAAGATGTTCACGTCGCCCACGCCCGGGATGCGCTTGAGCTCGTCCACGATATTCACCGCGGCGTAGTCGGCGAGCGTGGTGGTGGCGAGCGTGCGCTTGGGCGAGGTGAGCGCGATCACCATGAGGAGGTCGTTGGAGCGCTTGCGCACGATGACGCCGTTGCGGCGCACCTCCTCGGGCAGGATCGGCAGCGCGATCTGCACGCGGTTGTTCAGCTGGAAGGTGGCGCGGTCGACATCGGTGCCGACCTCGAACGTGGTGGTGATGTTGAGCGTGCCGTCCGAAGACGCGCTCGAGGTGAAGTAGATCATCCCCTCGGTGCCGGAGAGCTGCTCCTCGATGGGTGCCGCCACCGTGGCGGCGATGGTCTCGGCGCTGGCGCCCGGATAGGCGGTGCTGATGATGACCGTCGGCGGCGAGATCTCGGGGTACTGCGACACCGGCAGGTTCAGCCCCGCGATCACGCCCGCCAGCGTGATGATGATCGCGAGCACGCTCGCGAAGATGGGCCGCTCGATGAAGAAGCGCGAGAAGTCGCCCATCTATTTCTTCGCCTGCACCGGCGTCCCCGCCCTCACCTTCACCAGATTGTCCACGATCACGAGGTCGCCTTCCGCGAGCCCGCCGGTGATCACGGCATCCGGCCCGATGAAGCTCGAGGTCTGCACCGGCTTCGCGACCGCCTTGCCCTCCGGCCCCACCGTCATCACGAAGCGCGACTGCTCGCCCTGCAGGAGCGCGGCTTGCGGCACCTTCATCGCCACCTGTTCCCCGGCGAGCACGCGCACCTTCAGGTACTGGCCGGGCAACCACTTGCCGCCGGAATTGGCGAACGCGGCGCGCATCTGCACCGTGCCCAGGCGCGCGTCCACGGTGCTGCCGGCGAAGTTGAGCTTGCCGCCATCGGCCGCGACACTGCCGTCGGCCGCCATGAGCTGCACGCGCGCGCCGCGCTCGTTGCCGCGCACCGCCGCGTAATCGGCTTGCGCAAGCGAGAAGCGCACCCATAGGGGATCGACCTGGGTGAGCGTCGTAAGCAGGCTCGATTCGGTGTTCGCGGTGACGAGGCTGCCCTCCGACTTGAGCGCGCGCCCGGAGATGCCGCCGATGGGGGCCCGGATGGTCGTATAGGAAAGGTTGAGCTCGGCTTCCTTGAGGCGCGCCTCGGCGGCGGCGATGGCCGCGGTGGCCTGCCTGGCCGTGGCGATCGCCTGGTCGACCTCGCGCTGCGGGATGGCGCGATCCTGGGCGAGCGGGGCCAGGCGCCTCGCCTCGGTCTCGGCCAGCTCCTTGCGCACCCGTTCCTGCTGCAGCGCCGCGCGCGCCTGCTCGACCGCGAGCCGGTAGGGGGCGGCGTCGATCTCGAAGAGCAGCGCGTTCGCGGCGACCGGCGCCCCCTCCTCGTAGAGCCGCTTCTCGAGGATGCCGCTCACGCGCGCGCGCACTTCCACCTCGCGCGAGCCCTCGGCCTGGCCCACGGCCTCCAGCGAGACGGGCACCTTTTGCTGCGCCATCCTGAGCGTGGCGACCTGCAGCGGCGGCGGCGGCGCAGCGGCGGCTTTCGCCTGCCCGTCGCCCTTGCCGCAGGAAGCAACGAGGAGCATGGCGCAGAGCGCGAGGGGGATTCTCTGGAAGGTGGGCGAGGTCATGCCGCAGTATATACATACGGTCTGGAACGTATGTAACATCGCGCATGCGACGCACCAAGGAAGACGCGGCCCTCACGCGCGCGGCGATCGTCGAGGGGGCGCTCGCCTGCTTCGACCGGCACGGCATCTCGGGCTCGACTCTCGAGCAGATCGCGCGCGAGGCGGGCGTCACCAAGGGCGCGATCTACCACCACTTCGCCGGCAAGGGCGCCCTCTTCCGCGAGATCCGCGAGCAGGTCTCGGTCCCGCTGCTCGACCATGCCGACACCACGCTGCTCAGGCCGGGATGCGGGCTTCCCGCGCTCGAGCGCATCGAGCGCTTCCTCGCCGGCCTGCTCGAGTCCATCGAACGCGACGCCGTCAAGCGCCGGGCGCTCACGGTGCTCTCGTTCAAGTGCGAATACGTGGACGACATGGCCACGCAGCTGCGCGGCAGCGCGCGCAACAACGAGCGCCTGCTGCGCGCCTTCGAAGCCGCCTACCGCGAGGCGCGGCGCAAGGGCGAGATGCCGGCCGGTATCGTCCCGCGCGTGGCCGCGCTGGAGACGCTCATGTTCCTGGTGGGGATGGTGCGGTTATGGCTCATGCACGCGCCCGGGCATGCGCTTCGCAAGGGCGCGCGGGCGACCATTCGCGCCCATGTGGATGCGCGCAGGCGATGATCGAGCGCGGGCCCGGTCACCGCCGCGGCGCGATGCGCCACAGCTCGCCGTTGTCCTCGTCGGTCACCACGTAGAGCGCCCCATCGCGGCCCTGCCGCACGTCGCGGATGCGCTGGCCGCGGTCGGTGAGCAGCCATTCCTCGCCCTTCACGCGATTGCCCTCGATCACCAGGCGCACGAGGCTCTTCACCTTGAGCCCGCCCACGAAGAGGCTGCCCTTCCAGGCGGCGAATGCATCGCCGTCGTAGAACTGCGCCCCGGAGGGCGCGATCACCGGGTCCCAGTAGTACACGGGTTGCTCCGTGCCGGGCTTCGTCGTGGTGCCCGGGATGGGACGCCCCGAATACTCGATGCCGTAGGCCACGTTCGGCCAGCCGTAGTTCTTGCCCTTCTCGACGAGGTTCAGCTCGTCGCCGCCGCGCGTGCCGTGCTCGATCGCCCAGTACCGCCCGCGTGAATCGAAGGCCGCGGCCTGGATGTTGCGATGGCCAAGGCTCCAGATCTCCGGCAGCGCATTGGCCTGCCCGATGAAGGGATTGCCCTCCGCCGCGCCGCCATCGGGCTTGATGCGCAGCGTCTTGCCCATGTGGCTGTCGAGCTGTTGCGCTTGCGGGCGCATCGGCATGTCGGAACGATCGCCGAGCGTCACGTAGAGCATGCCGTCGGGTCCGAACGCGAGCCTCGAGCCGAAGTGCTTGTCGCCGTCGTACACGGGCAGCGCGCGGAAGATCACGCTGACCTGCTCGAGCCTGCGCGAATCCTGCGATAGCACCCCACGCGCGACGCTGGTCGCGTTGCCGCCCTGGCGCGGCTCCGAATAGCTCCAGAAGATGGTTCGGTCGGTGGCGAACGAAGGACTCAATGCGACGTCGAGCAACCCGCCTTGCCCGCCTGCATCGACCTTGGGCAGGCCAGCCAGCGGCTCGCCGACCTTGCCCCGTGCGCTCACCACCCGCATGCGACCCGGCCGTTCGGTCACGAGGAAATCGCCGTTGGGCATCGGCTCCACCGCCCACGGGTGCACGAGCCCCTTGGCGATGACCGAGACCTCGAACGCCACGTCGGACTTGACCTCGCAGGCGCGTGTCTGGCCCTCGAAGGCGGGATTTTGGTTCGGCGCGTTGGCGCCCGAGGTGGCAACCGGCTTGCAATGGGCAGCTGCCAGGGTGGGAATCGCCGCGAGGGCGACGAGGATGCCGAAGAGGGTTTTCACGGATTTACCGCCGGAAGAGCCAGAGCACCAACGAGAGGACCACGGAGATGACCAGGCAGGTGACGATGGGGAAGTAGAAGCCGCCGCCTTCGGACTCGATGCGGATGTCGCCGGGCAGCCGGCCAGGCCCAGCCCGGAAATGAAGGGCCAGAGCACGCCGGCCGCGACGAGCACGATGCCGATGATGATGAGGGTTCGCTGCATGGGGGGTGGACCAGCGGGGAGCGCGGAAGTGCCGCAGCTGTCGCTGCCCGATTAAACCGGGGTCAGACCCCGTTTTCGCCTGCGCGAAACTCGGGGTCTGACCCCAATGCCGTCGCGATGGCCTGGTCCACGGTTTCCAGCCAGACGAACTCGACCTGCTCGCGCACGTCGGCGGGAATGTCCTCGAGGTCGCGGCGGTTGCGCTCGGGCAGCATCACGGTCTTGATGCCGGCGCGGTGCGCTGCGAGGACCTTCTCCTTCACGCCGCCGATCGGCAGCACCAGCCCGCGCAGCGAGATCTCGCCCGTCATCGCGACATCGCTGCGCACCGGCCGCGCCGTCAGTAGCGACGACAAGGCCGTGAACATCGCCACGCCGGCGCTGGGGCCGTCCTTCGGCGTGGCGCCCGCCGGAACGTGCACGTGGATGTCCGATTTCTCGAGCACGTCCGCCGCGACACCCAGGACGCCCGCGCGGGCCTTCACCAGCGAGAGCGCCGCCTGCGCGCTTTCCTTCATGACGTCGCCGAGTTGTCCGGTGAGGATCAGCTTGCCAGAGCCGGGCATGCGCGCGGCCTCGACGAAGAGGATGTCGCCGCCGACGGGCGTCCACGCAAGGCCCGTGGCCACGCCGGGCACGGCGGTGCGCATGGCGACTTCCGCCTCGAACTTCTTCGGCCCGAGGATGGTGGCGACTTCCTCGGGGCCCACCGTCATGCGCTCGATCGCGCCTTCGGCGATGCGCACCGCGGCATAGCGATACACGTTGCCGATCTCGCGCTCGAGGTTGCGCACGCCCGCCTCGCGCGTGTAGTCGACGATGATCGATTCCAGCGCGGCATCGGTGATGTCGACTTGCTCGGGCTTCAGTCCCGCGGCCTTCAGCTGGCGCGCGACAAGATAGCGCCGCGCGATCTGCAGCTTCTCCTGCGCGGTGTAGCCCGGCAGCTGGATCACTTCCATGCGGTCGCGCAGCGGCCCCGGAATCGAGTCGAGCACGTTCGCGGTGGCGATGAACATGACGCGCGAGAGGTCGAAGGGCACCGCGAGGTAGTTGTCGCGGAAAGTCGAGTTCTGCTCGGGGTCGAGCACCTCGAGCAGCGCCGATGCGGGGTCGCCATGGAAGCCTCCGGCGCCCAGCTTGTCGATCTCGTCCAGCATCATCACGGGGCTGCGGGTCTCGACCTTGCGCAGCGCCTGGATGATGTTGCCGGGCAGCGAGCCCAGGTAGGTGCGACGGTGGCCCCGGATCTCGGCCTCGTCATGGGTGCCACCAAGGCTCACCCGCGCGAACTTCCGCCCGGTCGCCTTGGCGATCGATTGCCCGAGCGAGGTCTTGCCCACGCCGGGCGGGCCCACGAAGCACAGGATGGGGCTGCGTCCCTCGGGATTGAGCTTGCGCACCGCGAGGTGCTCGAGGATTCGGCGCTTGATCTTCTCCAGGCCGTAGTGGTCCTCGTCGAGGATGCGGCGCGCCTCGGCGATGTCGATGGGCTCGCCCGGCTCGGCGGCCCAGGGCAGCTCGATCAGCCACTCGAGGTAGGTGCGCACCATGGAATGCTCGCCCGAGGCTTCGGGCATGCGCTCGAGCCGCTTCAACTCCTTGCGCGCCTGCTTCTCGACCTCCTCGGGCATCTTCGCCTCGGTGATGGCCTTGGCGAGCTCCTCGATCTCCGCTGCCGCGCCCTCCTCGCCTTCGCCCAGCTCCTTCTGGATGTGGCGCATCTGCTCGCGCAGCAGGTGCTTGCGGTTCGACTCGCCGATGGCCTCGCGCGTGCGCTCGTCGATGTCCTTCGACACCTTGAGCACCTCGATGCGGCGCGCGAGCAGCTCGAGCACCTTGTCCAGGCGCGCCTTGAGGTCGAAGGTCTCGAGCAGCGCCTGCTTCTCTTCCTTCGTGATGTCCATCATCCCGGCGATGAAGTCGGCCTGCGCCGAGGGGCCCTCGACCGCGTTGAACGCGCTCACGATCTCGTCGGGCGCCTGCGGCAGCATCTGCAGGATCTCGGCCGCCTTCTGGCGCATGGCGTGCCCGCGACCCTGGATGTCGGGGCTCGCCTGGTCGGGATCCTCGATCAACTGCACGCGCGCCACGGCGAAGGGGTAGCCCTCCAGGAACTGCAGCACGCGAAAGCGCTTCACGCCTTGCACGATGGCGTGGTGCGAGCCGTCGGGCGCGGTCACGTAACGCAGCACGTTGGCCGTCGTGCCGACCCAATGCATGTCGTCCGGCGTAGGCTCGTCCACGTCGGGCTTGTTCTGCAGGAGGATGCCGATGGGGCGCTGCAGGCGCACGGCCTCCTGCGCCGCGGCGCGCGAGCGCTGGCGCCCGACCGCCAGTGGCACCACGAGGCCGGGGAAGAGCACCATGTTGCGCACCGGCAGGATGATCACCGCGTCCGCGGGCAACGGGCGCGCCTTCTCGTCCCAGGCCGCGCCTTCGGCGGCGCGCGCGGGGGTGTCGTTGGCGGGATCGATGCGCTGGCCGCCGTCGGCTTCGAGCCGTCTCTGGAAGTTCTCGTTCATGGGGTTCCTAGCCCGCCTTGCGCAGGCGCAGGACGAGGCAGCCGTCGATCATTTCGTTGGACACGAGTTGCAGCGGCCCGTCGGGCAAAGCGATGCGGCGCTCGAAGCGCCCGTAGGGAATCTCGAGCTGGCGCACCAGGTGGCGAGGCCCGCCGAAGGCGGCCGCGCGCTCGCCGCTCACCACCAGCACGCCGGGATAGCTCGACACCGCGATGCGCTGCGGGTCCACGCCCGGCATGGCCACCACGATCACGACCTCCTGGTCGTCCTCGAGCACATCCACCGGCGGCTGCCAGGCCGCCTGCGCGCGCTCGGCCGCGCCGAGGTGGAAGAACTGCCGGTGCATGCGCTCGGCCTGCGAGAGCATCTCGCAGGCTTGCGCCCACATCCAGTCGGCGGGGTCGGGTCGTCGGGCCATGGTTACGAAATGGGGGCCGATGGAAACGGTTCAAGGGCGATCAAATGCGCGCCTCCGGGGGCCGGCCGTGGATACGACCCGTCTCGCCGGGCTTGTAGAGCGTGCCGGCGGGATCGATCGGCGGCGCGTCGTAGTTCTGCTTGTCCACGTACTTGG
This sequence comes from Usitatibacter sp., assembly GCA_035626705.1. Lineage (GTDB taxonomy): Bacteria > Pseudomonadota > Gammaproteobacteria > Burkholderiales > Usitatibacteraceae > Usitatibacter. Next base: position 153,562 of record DASPNE010000022.1, read on the forward strand.
TGGCCATCCAGTCGGCGAGCTTGGGCGCGAGCTTCCAGGTGAGCGTGTTCATCTTCGACATCGCGCCCACCTTCACGTCGCGGGCCGGACGCGTGGCCGCCTCGAGGATGGCGAGGGCGACCTGCTTGGGATCGATCTGCGGGCTGGGAAGCTTGGGCTCCTTGTCGAGGTAGTTGCGCGCGTGCTCGGGATAGGGCGTATTGACCGCGGTCGGCTGGATGAGCGTCACGCAAATGGGCTCCTTCGCCGCCAGCAGCTCGACGCGAAGGGCGTCGGTGAAGCCCTTCACCGCGTGCTTCGAAGCCGAATACATGCCCTGCAACGGCACGATCGCGTCGGAGACCTCGCTGCCCACGTTGATGATGGCGCCGCCATGGCCGTTGGCGCGGATGTGCGGCAGCGCCGCGAGAGAGCCGTTCACCACGCCCCAGAAGTTGGTGTCGAAGAGCCGGCGATGGTCGGCCTCGCTGCCCTCCTCCAGCTTGCCGTAGATCGAGACCCCCGCGTTGTTGATCCACGTGTCGATGCGCCCGAAGCGCTCGATCGCGGCGGTGGCGACCGCCTCCATGTCCACGCGGCGGCCGACGTCGGCGACCACATGGATCGCCTCGCCACCGTTGTCGTTCACGAAGCGCTCGAGCTCCTCCAGCACCTTCTCGCTGCGCGAGGCGAGGACCAGCTTGGCGCCGCGGTCGAAGGCCAGCACCGCCGTTGCGAGGCCGATGCCGCTGGAAGGTCCGGTGATGACGACGACCTGCTGGTCGAGGGGCTTGAGGGTGTAATCCATGGCGTCCTCCGTGGTGAAACCGGAAGGGACGTGCAAGTTGCGTTCCCGCGTCAGGTCTCCGCGAGACGCTCGAGCTGGTCCAGGAAGCCGAGCTGCCCCTTGAGCAGCTTGCCGCGCGCTTCTTCGAGGGAAAACCACCCCGCGCGATCGATTTCGGGGAATTCGCGCAGGTTCCCCGAGCGTGGCGGCCATTCCATCGAGAACAGGTTGCTCCGGATGGAGTGCGCGTCGCAGTCGCCCTCGCAGGCCCAGGCGAGCACCATCTTGCCGCTGGGCTGCTTGAGGGGCTGCAAGGGATGCAGCTCGCCGGTAATTTCGACGCCGGTTTCCTCCCGGAACTCGCGGCGCGCGGCGGCCTGGGGATCCTCGCCCTCGTCGATGAGCCCTTTCGGGATCGTCCAGGCGCCCGCATCCTTGCGGGCCCAGAAGGGTCCCCCGGGATGGGCCAGGAAAACCTCGAGCCGGCCTTCGCGCCGCCGGTAGAGCAGGATGCCTGCGCTTCGCTTGCCCTGTGCCATGCCGCGACTCTACGCGAGCGACAAGCGAGTCAGCCCGAAAGCAGCTTCCGGGAACCATCGGTTCCCGCAGGGGTCTGCACGAGCACCCCCTGGGCAATGACGGCGATTACCAGAAAGAGCGACACCGGCGTGCCCGGCCTGGACGACGTCCTGGGCGGCGGGCTGCCGTCCGGGTGCATCTACCTTTGCGAAGGCTCGCCCGGCGTCGGCAAGACGACGCTTGCGATGCAGTTCCTGATCGAGGGGCGGCGGCAGGGCCAAAGCTGCCTGTACGTCACCCTGTCCGAGACCAAGCTCGAGCTGGAAGCCGTTGCCGCCTCCCACGGATGGAGCCTCGAGGGCATCGACCTCATCGAGCTTTCCGCCATCGAGGCCGCCATCGGCTCGCGTCCCACCACCCTTTTCCAGTCGGCGGAAGTGGAGCTGGCGCAGCTGGTGAAGCTCCTCATGGAAGCCATCGACCGCTCGAAACCCGCGCGCGTGGTGCTCGATTCGCTCTCGGAGATGCGCCTGCTCGCGCAGAATCCGCTGCGCTACCGGCGCGAGATCCTCAAGATCAAGCAGGAGCTCGCGACGCGCGACTGCACCACGCTGCTGCTGGACGATCGCAGCGCGCAAGGCAGCGACGTCCAGGTCCACAGCATCGTGCACGGGGCCCTGCTGCTGCAGGCCGCACCCCTCAAGTACGGCATCTTCCGCCGGAGCATCAGCGTGACCAAGGTGCGCGGCGTCGCGTTCCGGGAGGGAAGCCACGACTACGTGGTGGAAAGGGGCGGCTTGCGCGTGTTCCCGCGGCTCGTCGCGGCCGAGCACCACGCCGAATTTCGCCGCACGGTAGCCAGCAGCGGCAACAAGCAGCTCTACGTGCTCCTCGGAGGAGGCCTGCATTTCGGGACCAGCAACCTGGTGATAGGGCCGGCCGGCAGCGGCAAGACCACCCTCTCGACGCTTTTTGCATCGACCGCCGCCGCGCGGGGCGAGCGGGTTGCGTACTACGTTTTCGACGAGACCGTCGCCACGATGTGCCAGCGCGCGCGCGACATGGGCATCGACCTGTCGGCGCCCATGGCCTCGGGCATGCTCGAGGTGCGCCAGGTCGATCCGGCGCAGATGTCCCCCGGGGAGCTGGCGACCCGCATCCGCACCGCGGTGGACGGCCACGGCGTGCGCGTTGTGGTGCTCGACAGCCTCAACGGCTACATCAATTCCATGCCCGAGGAGGAATTCCTCCACCTGCACCTGCACGAGATGCTCACATACCTCAACCAGCAGGGCGTGATGACGATGATGCTCCTCGCGCAGCACGGCCTCATCGGGTCGATGGGCACGCCCATCGACGTGAGCTACCTCGCCGACAGCGTCATCATCACCCGCTATTTCGAGGCGCTGGGCGAGATACGCAAGGCGATCAGCATCATCAAGAAGCGCAGCGGCCCGCACGAGACCAGCGTTCGCGAGCTCTCGATGAGCCCGCAGGGGATCGACATCGGGCCCCCGCTCAAGGAGTTCCAGGGGGTGCTGACCGGCGTGCCCTCCTACCTGGGTGGGGCGCGTGGCGGCTCGCACCCCACGGGCTGAGCCGCGTTGAGCGGGCGAAGTTTCGCGGCCTGCGTGGTGACTCCGAACGCCGGGGACGCCGAGCTCGCAACCGGGTTCCTGCAGCGCGCCGGCCTCGAAGCACGCGCCTTCGAAAGGCTGCCGCACCTCGCCGGGCGACTTTCCGAGGACGTGGGCTGCGTGATCATCGTCGAGGAAGCGCTGCTCGCCGAAGACATCCTTCCCATGCGCGAGGCGCTCTCGCGGATGCCCGCATGGGCCGACCTGCCGCTCATCGTGGTGTCCAACGACGTGGCCGCCGCAGGCGTGGCGGTGGCCAATGCCTTCCCCGCCTCCGGGAACGTGACGCTGCTCGAGCGCCCGCTCAACCCGCACACGCTCGTCTCGGCGGTGGGCGTGGCGCTGCGCGCCACGGCACGGCAACGCGAGGTCGGCGAGCTCCTCACGCAGCGCGAGAACGAGGTGAGGCTGCGCGACGAATTCCTCGCCATGCTGGCGCATGAGTTGCGCAACCCGCTGGCCCCCATGCGCAACGCGCTCTACATCATGCGCCACCGCAAGGTGGAAGATGCGGTCGTCGCGCGCAACACCGAGATCCTGTCACGACAGGTGGACCACGTCGTACGGCTCGTCGACGACCTCATGGACGTGGCTCGCCTCGAGCACGGCAAGGTCGTGCTGAAGAAGCAGCGCCTCGACTTGAATCGAGTGGTAGCCGCTGCCATCGAGACCTGCATGCCGGCGACCCACGAACGGCAGCATACCGTGGCCGTCCGCTTCGAAGCCGGCGCGGTGCAGGTCGACGGGGATCCCGTGCGCCTGGAGCAGATCGTCTGCAACCTTCTCAACAACGCCTTCAAGTTCTGCCCGCAGCCGAGCGAGATCCGCGTCCGCACCCTCCTCGAGGACGGCATGGGCGTGGTGTGCGTCGAGGACCCGGGCGTGGGCTTCGATGCCGAGGTGGCCGACAAGCTCTTCGCCCCCTTCCGACAGCTCAACGCCACCATCGACCGCCGCGCAGGCGGCCTGGGGATGGGCCTCACGATCGTCAAGCGCCTGGCCGAGCTGCACGGCGGCGACGTGCACGCCTTCAGCGAGGGACCGGGCCGCGGCGCGCGCTTCTGCGTGCGCATCCCCCTCGCGAGCGAAAAGGGCGAGAGCCGCGTGGAGCCTGCCGCGCGCCCCGGCACATCCGCGCCGCGCCGGGTGGTCGTGATCGAGGACAACCCCGACATCCGCGCCACGATGCAGGAGTTGCTGGCGATGTGGGGGCACCAGGTGGCGATGGCGAGCGACGGGCCCTCCGGCCTCGAGCTCGTCATGCGGGAGCGACCCGACGCCGCCCTGATCGACGTGGGACTTCCGGGCATGAGCGGCTATGATGTCGCGCGCGGCATCCGCCAGCGCATGCAGGGAACCTCGATGCAGCTCATCGCCATCACCGGATACGGCCAACCCAGCGACCGCGCGCAGGCCGCGAGCGCGGGATTCGACGCGCACCTGCTCAAGCCCATCGACCCCGAGCGGCTCGAGGCGCTGCTGGGCGCAACCCAGGGCGCGGCGCCCGCATGACGCAGCGCTTCCTGCTGGCGCAGGTGAGCGACATGCACATCAAGGCCGGAGGCAAGCTCTCCTACCGCGTCGTGGATACCGAGGCGTGCCTCGCGCGTTGCGTGGCGCACCTGCTGGCGCTTCCCCAGGTTCCCGACGCGGTGCTCTTCACCGGCGACCTCACCGACTTCGGGCGAGCCGAGGAGTACGCAAACCTGGCGAGGCTCCTCGAGCCGCTGCCAATGCCCGTTTTCCTCATGCCGGGCAACCACGACGACCCGGTGCGGATGCGCGCGCAATTCACTTCGCACGCATACATGCGCCAACGCGAGGGCAAGCTGGACTACGTGATCGAGGATTTCCCGGTGCGCATCGTGGCGCTGGACTCGACCCTGCCGATGAGGAGCGGTGGCGAGCTGGCGGATTCGCAGCTGCGCTGGCTGGACAAGACGCTCGCCGCGGCGCCCGCGAAGCCCACGATGGTGGCGCTGCACCATCCGCCGTTCTGGACCGGCATCGGGCACATGGACGGGATCCCGCTCGCCAACCCGCAGGCGTTGGAAGCCGTGATCGCGCGCCACCCGCAGGTCGAGCGCGTGGTCTCGGGACACCTGCATCGGAGCATCGTGAAGCGCTTCGGCGGCACCGTGGCTTCGACCAGCCCCAGCCCCGCGCACCAGGTGGCGCTCGACCTCGACGAGGCCGCGAAGTCGCAGTTCGTGATGGAGCCGCCTGGCTTCCAGCTGCACCTCTGGCGCGAGGGCGTAGGCATCGTCTCGCACACCGCGTCGATCGGCGAGTTTCCAGGGCCCTATCCGTTCCACGAGGGCGGGAAGCTCATCGACTGAGGTTCAGCGCCTGCGGCCTTCCACCGGGCGAGGTTCTTCAACGAGCGTGAGCGGATTTTCCTTGCGCGCCGGATTGGTATCCTCCGCGCGTGAGCTTCCCCCGCACCAAGATCCAGCCGCCGCGGACGCGTGGCGAATACGTCGAGCGCGGCGCCGTCGAGGCGCGCCTGGTGGAGGCGATGCGCCACCGGCGCGTCGTGCTGGTCGTGGCGCCCGCGGGTTACGGGAAGACGAGCCTCGTCGCCCATGCGCTCGCGAAGCTGCCCCCCGGCGTTGCGCTGGCTTGGGTTTCCGCCGATCCGGGCGACAACCTGCAGGGCCTGCTGGAGTGCCTGCTCGCGGCGGTCGAGCCGCTTGACCCGCCGTGGCGCGTGGCGCCGGAAGCGCTCGCGCACCGCGTGGCCGAGGGCCCGGACGAGGAGCGCGACGTCGCCGCGGAGCTCATCAACACGCTCGAGGCGATCGAAGTGCAGCACGGCGTGATCGTGATCGACGACCTGCATCGCGTGGAGGACCCCGCCTGCCTGCGCTTCCTCGACCGCCTGGCCGAACGGCTGGGCGCGCGCTGGACGCTGGTCCTCGCCTCGCGCACCGAGCCTGCCATCTCGCTGCCGCGGCTGCGCGCGGCCGGCGAGCTGGCCGAATTCCGGCAGCTGCAGCTGCAGTTCGCGCGCGACGAGGCTCGCACCCTGGTCACCGCCGCCGGGCTCGAGGAGGCGCTCGCCGATCGCGTATTCGACCGCACCCAGGGCTGGCCCGCGGGGCTGCGCATCGCGGTGGGCGCGGTGCAGGGCGGCTCTTCCATCGAGCGCGCGCTTCGCAGCGGCGAGCGGCCGATGTTCGAGTACCTCATGACCGAGGTCCTCGACCAGATCCGGCCGGAGCTCGCGGACTTCCTGCTCGAAGTGAGCGTGCTGCCCGAGCTCGAAGCTTCGCGTTGCTCGGCGGTCTCGGGCCGGGCGAACGTGTCCTCGATGCTGGACGAGATCGAGCGCCTCGGCCTCTTCGTGGACACGCTCGATGCGCCCGGCAGGACGCTGCGCCTGCACGACCTCTTCCGGGAAGCGCTGCAGCAGCGCCTGCGGGAAAGGAAGCCCGCGGTCTTCGCGCAGATGCGCCTGAGGGCCGCGGCCACGGAGCCGGACCCGGCGCGCCGAATCGCGTTGCTTGTCGAGGCTGGGGACCTGGACGAGGCCGCCGCCCTCGCCTTCCGGCACGTGCCACCGATGATCGTGTTGTCGGGACCCGCCGCCGCAAGCCATGCGCTTGGCCAATTTCCGGCGGAATTCCGCGAGCGGTCGCCGGAGATCCTTTTCGTGCGCGGACTGCTCGGTTGGGTGCATTGGGACTTCCTGGCGATGAAGGAGCTCTTCGCGCGTGCCGAACGCGGCTTTGCCGCGGCGGGGCGGGCCGATGAGGAGCTGCTCGCGCGCGTCTACCGCGCGACGATCCTGATCGGCATGGGGCTCGCCGAGGAAGCAGGCGCCCTCCTCGATCCCCTCGAGGAGCCGAAGCTGCGCCGCGACGTGCGCATCGTGCTGCTCAATGCCCGCAAATGGCTCGCCATCGATACGCTGCGCCTGGGCGAGGCCGCGCCGCTGCTCACCCGGATGCTCGACCTGCTCGAGGAGGATCCGCGGGTGGACCTCACCTATCACACGTCGACGCCGATGCGCGTGCCCGGATTGCCCGGCATCGCGCGACCGCTCGGGCGGCACGCGGAGCTGATGCTGCGCGCCGCGGGCGACGCCCCGAATCCGCTGCGGCCGCTGGGCTTGCTGGCCCAGGCGTGGGGTGCGCTCTGGCGTGGGGACCTGGCGGAATCGCGAGAGCTGCGGGAACGCGCGCGCGAGGAAGCCGATTGGTCGGGCAATACGGGGGCCGTGCGAAACCATATGTTGACGCTCACCGCCTTCAGCGAAGCGGCGTCCGGCGATTTCCAGCGCGCGATCGAGGCTGCGCTCACCCGGGTGCGCACGATGCAATTCGGCCGCCGTGAATGGAGCCGCTACCAGCTGGGGGTTTTCGGCGCGCGCATCGCCGCGGCGTGCAACGACCCGGCGCTGGTTCGGGAGATGCTGGCCGAAGTGGATTCGGCCGCCGTTACCCTGGAGACGGCCGGCACGCCCGTGCGGCGCGCGACCGAGCTGCCGATACGCGCGCAGCTCGCCTGGCTCGAAGGCCGGCACGAGGAGGCGGTGGCGCAATGGCGCTCGGCACTCGAGCAGGAAGAGGCGATCGACACCTGGGGGCAGGCTTCCGAGGCGCGTGTAAGGCTCGCTGCAGCCCACGCGGCCGGGCGTGGGATCGGCGAGGCTGTGGCGATTCTCGGTCCCTTCTTCGATCGCCTCGCCATCGAGGGCGGCCCACGCGCCGCCGTGCTCGCGCACGATGCGCTGCGCGTCCTCGCCGATGCCGATTGGGGCGATGCGCTGCTGCCTGAAAGGCAGGCGCTGCTACGGCGGTGGAGCAATGCGCGCGCCCAACCTTCGCCGACCACCGATAGGCCCGTCGACAATGCGCTGAGCGCGCGGGAGCTCGAGGTGCTGGAGCGCATCGCGGCAGGCGAAAGCAACAAGATCATCGCGCGCGCCCTCGACCTGAGCCTGCACACGGTCAAGCGCCACGTGGCCAACATCCTCGCCAAGCTGGGCGTCGAGACCCGCGGCCAGGCCGCCGCCTGGCTGCGTCGCGGAGACCGGGGTCAGACCACTTAGTCCGCTTTGCTGCACTGCAGCAACGGACTAAGTGGTCTGACCCCGGTCTAGATGGCTCCTCGGCGTGGCTCCTCCGGGCGATGCCCGGAGCCACGGGAATGCCGAGAATCCGGGCATTCGATTCCCGGAGCCGCGGATGTCCCAACCTCTCATCACCGTTTTCGGCGCCACCGGCGCGCAAGGCGGCGGGCTCGCCCGCGCGATCCTCGATGACCCGCAGCGCCGCTTCCGCGTGCGGGCGGTTACGCGAAAGCCGGAGGGCGAGGCCGCCAAAGTTCTCGCGAGCCTCGGCGCAGACGTCTTCCCCGCCGACCTCGACGACGCCGCGAGCGTATCGCGCGCGATGTCGGGCGCGCACGGGGCCTTCTGCGTCACCAATTTCTGGGAGCACCTCTCGCCCGAAAGGGAGATCGCGCAGGCGAGCGCCATGGCGCGCGCCGCATCGGCCGCCGGGGTGCGACACGTCGTCTGGTCGACGCTCGAGGACACGCGCGACTTCGTGAAGCCGGGCAGCGGCGCCATGCCGGTGCTCCTGGGCAAGTACAACGTCCCGCACTACGACGGCAAGGGTGAGGCCAACCGCGCCTTCGCCGAGCGCCGCGTCCCCACGACACTCTTATATACGTCGTTTTATTGGGACAACCTCATCCACTTCGGCATGCAGCCGCGCCGGCGCCAGGATGGGAGCCTCGCGTTCACGCTGCCCATGGGAAACGCGAAGCTGCCCGGCATCGCCGCCGCCGACATCGGGCCCTGCGCCTACGGCGTCTTCGCGCGCGGCGAGGAGCTCGTCGGGAAGTCGGTCGGCATCGCCGGGGAGCACCTCACGGGCGCGCAGATGGCCGAGCAACTGGCCCTCGCCCTGGGCGAGCCGGTCGCGCACGACGACATCTCCCCGGAAGCGTATGCCGCGCTCGGATTTCCCGGCGCCGACGATCTCGCCAACATGTTCCGCTTCAAGCGCGACTTCGAGCGCTGCTATTGCGCCTCGCGGAGCCTCGATTGCACCCGCGAGCTGCATCCGAAGGTGCAGACCTTCGCGGCATGGCTCGCGCGGAACAAGTCGCGCCTGCCCGTCGAGCCCCGCGCCGTCGCGACGGCCTGAACGAGCCTCGATGCGCGCCATAGCTATCGCCATCGGGCTCGCGGCCTGGCTGCCCATCATGGCCGGCACCACGCCGGGCGCTTCTGCGTTGCCGCCGACGCTGGCGGACACGGGCTTCTATGACCTCCCGAAGGAGCCGTTCGAGCCCAACCATCCGCTCTGGACCGACGGTGCCACCAAGAGCCGCTGGATCCACCTGCCCCCGGGCACGTCGATCGACAAGTCGAATCCGCAGGCGTGGGATTTTCCCGTCGGCACGAAACTCTGGAAGGAGTTCGCCTTCGAGCGCGCGGTGGAAACGCGATTCATCGAGCGAATGGCCGACGGCACTTGGCGCTTCGCGACGTATGCATGGAATCCGGCGGGGACGGAAGCGAGGTTGGCGCCTGAGGATGGAGCGACCTTGGAAAGCGGTTTCCGGATCCCCTCCCGCGCCGACTGCCTCGCCTGCCACGAAGGGCCGGTCGTGCCGGTGCTCGGCTACAGCGCGGTGCAACTGGCCTCGCCACCCGTGGCGACCGGCGCGCTGGGTTACTTCCACGGCAATTGCGGTCATTGCCACAACGAAAACGCGCTGCCGGGCACGGGCTTCACGCTCGCGCAGCCCGGAGCCAATCCCGCGGTGAGCGCGAAATTCCGCGCGCAGGCCGTGGCGCGCATGAAATCCCACGACGCCCTCTTCCGCATGCCCCCGATCGGCGTGCAGGTCCCCGACCGCGAGGGCATCCGCCTCATCGAACGCTACCTCCAGGAGAACCCATGAAAACGCTCGCCCTCGCCATCGGCCTTTCGATTCCGTTCCTTGCGCTCGCCAACGATCCCGCCAAGGTCGAGCGCGGCAAGTACGTCGTCACGGTGTCCGGCTGCAACGACTGCCATACGCCCTGGAAGATGGGCGACAAGGGACCCGAGCCGGACTACACGCGCATGCTCTCGGGGCACCCCGAGGAATTCGTGCTGCCCCCGGCGCCGAAGCAACAGGGCCCGTGGATCGTCTCGGCCGCGGCGACCAACACCGCCTGGGCGGGCCCGTGGGGCGTGAGCTTCACCGCCAACCTCACGCCCGATGCCGAAACGGGCCTGGGCAAGTGGACGCTGCGCAACTTCAAGGAGACGATCCGCACCGGTCGCCACCTGGGACGCGGCCGCCCCATCCTGCCGCCCATGCCGATCCCGATGTACAAGCACTTCACCGACGCCGACCTCGAGGCGATCTACGCCTACCTCCAGTCGATCCCGCCGGTGAAGAACAAGGTGCCCGATCCACTGCCGCCCGCGACGACGGTTGCCGAGACCAAGAGGTAGGGATCTCCCCGTCCCCCGTCCCCGTTATTCGTCCACGCTCGAGAGCGGCCGCGCCACCGCCTCGAGCGGCTTGCACTCGGCATCGACGCCCAGCCACAGCGCGACGATGCCCGCCCCGACCATGAGCGCGGCACCGAGCGCGTAGCCCCAAGCGATGGCCACGGGCTGGCCGGTGCCGATGAGCGCCCCGAATAGCCACGGCGCGCCGATGCCGCCGATGCCGGTGCCGAGCGCGTAGAAGAACGCGATCGCCAGCGCGCGCACCTCGATCGGGAAACACTCGCTCACGGTGAGGTAGGCGCTGCTCGCCGCCGCCGAAGCGAAGAAGAACACCACCGTCCAGCAGAGCGTCTGCGTTGCCGCGCCGAGCAGGCCGTTCACGAAAAGGATCGCGGTCAAGGCGAGCAGCACGCCGGAGGCCAGGTACGTCGTCGCGATCATGGCGCGCCGTCCCCATGTGTCGAAGTAGCGTCCGAGGAGCAGCGGTCCGAGGAAATTCCCGATCGCGAACGGCAACAGGTACAGTCCCACGCCTTCCGAGGGGACCGAGTAGAAGCGGCCGAGCACCAGCGCGTAGGTGAAGAAGATGGCGTTGTAACAGAACGCCTGCGCCGTCATGAGCGCCAAGCCCAGCGCCGAGCGGCGCGGATAGAGGCGAAAGAGGCTCACGCCGAGGTCGATGAAGCTGGCGGCGCCTTCACGCAAGCGCAAGCGCAGCTTGGGAAACTCCCGCCGTGCCACGCCCGCCTCGCGCTCGACCCCGGCGGCGATGCGGTCGGCCTCCTCGGCCCGCCCGTGCATCAGCAGCCATCGCGGGCTCTCGGGTATCAGGCGCCGCAGGAAGAGGATGCCCAGGCCGAGCACGGCGCCGATGCCGAAGGCGGCGCGCCAGCCCATGTCGGGGGGCAGGCGTCCGGGCTCGAGCAGTATCGTGGCACCCATCGCGCCGAGCGCGGCGCCTACCCAGAAGCTGCCGTTCACCGCGAGGTCGGTGCGGCCGCGATAGCGCGCCGGGATGAGCTCCTGGATCGCGGAATTGATCGCGGCATATTCGCCGCCGATGCCGGCGCCGGTCACGAAGCGCGAGAACGCGAACCAGAAGAAGTCGTTGGAAGCCGCGCTCATCGCGGTGCCCGCGATGTACACGCCGAGCGTCACGAAGAAGAGCCTCTTGCGCCCGTAGAGATCGGCCAGCCAGCCGAAGAGCAGCGCGCCACCCACCGCGCCGGCGAGGTACGCGCTCGCCGAAAGCCCGACCTGCGAGTCGGTGAGCCGAAGCGCCGCGCTCTCCTTGAGCGCCCCCGAGACGGATCCGGCGAGCGTGACCTCGAGTCCATCGAGGATCCAGGTGATGCCGAGCGCGGCGATGACGAGCGTGTGGAAGCGCGTCCACGGCAACGCATCGAGCCGCGCGGGAACGTCGCTTTCGACCGTGGGGCCCGCGCTCATGACTCGCTAGGACCGCAGGTGGCGGGCCAGGAACGCCTTCACCTCGCGGATGCTGTCGGCCCACGCTTCGGCGTTGCCGCCCGTCGTGGCCCCGCGCCCGGCCGGGGCATTCCGGTTCATTCGCTCGGCCCGGTAGCGCACCGGGGCGTTGTTGTCGAACGAGTGATGCGCGCCGGGGTACACCTTGATCGTGACGTCGTGCCCGGCCGCGCGCGCGCCGTCGGCAAGCCGCCGGCAGGGCTCGGCCGGCGTCCAGTCGTCCAGCTCGCCCGTGAGGATCAGCAGCGGCGCGTGTGGCCGGTAGCTCGCGCGGCCCGAGCACGAGGGATAAAGCGCGATTCCCGCCCTGAAGGCCTCGCGCGCCTTCACGGCCTTCGGCGAGGCGAGCGTGGCGAGCGTGCTGGCTCCGCCATGCGATGCCCCCATCACGGCGATGCGCTCGGCCTCGACGAACGGCAGCGAGCGCGCATGGCGCAACGCGGCGAGCGCGTCGTCGACGCGCCGCAAGGGTCCCACTTCCTGGCGCCGCGGCGAAGCCTCGGTGCAGACGCCGCCTGCAAATCCCCGTGGCGAGAAGCTGTCCGGGATCAGCACCACGTAGCCTTCCTCGAGCAACACCTTCGCCCAGCGCCGCGCACCGCCGCTCGACCGCGGCCCGAGGCCGCTGCAGTCGTGCAGCAGCACCACCGCAGGCTTTCGCCCCGGGCCTCCGGGACGAAGCACCTCGATGGGAATCTCGTCGTGCGCTGGAAGGGGGGCGCTCGCACACGCCGCGGCGCCTGCCAGCAGGATCCATCCGGCCCTTTTCATCCCTGCGAATCTACTGCATCGGCCGGGAATGGGGATTCCCACCAAGAAACTTGGAATGTCGGCTTCGGCCGTCACACCTTGATCCCGAACGCCGCGCGAGCGCGTGATATTTCATTTGCTCCCCAGGAAACGTCCTCACAACACCACTCGAATCGGGAGCACTCCTTGAAGAAAACCTGCATGAAGAAGGCCCTTGTCCTCGCCCTCGCGGCCGCCGCCACGAGCGCCGCCGCGCAGCAGACGGGCCGGATCGAGGTCACCGGATCGAACATCAAGCGCATCGATACCGAGACGCCCTCGCCCGTCACCGTCATCACGCGCGAGCAGATCCGCGACAGCGGCCAGCGTGACGTGGCGGAGTTGCTACGCAACGTGTCGGCCGCCAATGCCGGCAGCCTGATCGACAACTCGAGCGGCAGCTTTTCGGCCGGCGCGCAGACGGTCTCGCTCCGCGGCCTGGGCTCCGCCGGCACGCTGGTGCTCGTGAACGGCCGTCGCATGACGCCCGCGGCCTTCGCCGACCCCAACAACGGCAATTCCACCGTGTACAACATCAACTCGATTCCGATCGACGCGATCGACCGCATCGAGATCCTCAAGGACGGCGCATCGGCCATCTATGGCTCGGACGCCATGGCGGGGGTGGTGAACCTCATATTGCGGCGCGACTTCCGCGGCGCCGAGGCCTCCGCCAGCTACAGCACCAACAAGGACGGCGACTGGACCTCGTGGCGTGCCAGCGCCACCGTCGGCGTGGGTGACCTGGCCAAGCAGGGCTGGAACCTGCTGGGCACCTTCGAGCACTACCATCGGGACCCGGTCAACGTGAAGGACCTCAAGGCCGTCAACGTGTCCGAGAACCAGGCGCGCGGCAACTGGCGCATCACGCAGTCGGCCAACGGCTTTCCGGCGAACTACTTCCGCGAAGGCGTGCTCGGCAACAACAGCTTCACGACCTTCGTCGGCGTGGATGCCAACTGCCCGCCCGAGCGCATCATCAACGCGCGCTGCCGCTACGATTTCTACAACGACCTGAACGCGGCTTTCAAGCAGGACCGCGACGATGCCTACCTGCGCGGCACGATGAATTTCAGCGCCAACACCCAGGGCTTCGGCGAGTTCCTGTTCTCGCGCGTGAAGACCGATTACTTCACCACGCCCACTTTCATCTCCAACACGTTCTCGGTCTGGGCCACCGGCGCGGGCGAGCTGCGCCAGTACCGCCTCATCCTGCCCGTCGGCCATCCCGACAATCCGACCACCGTGCCCGTGGCCGCCGCCTACACCTTCGCCGACATCGGCCGGCGCGCGCAGAAGCAGACCAACGACACCACGCGCGCGCTGGTGGGCGTGAAAGGCAGCTGGGGCGCGTGGGACTACGAGACCGGGCTGCTCTGGATGCAGAACGACAAGAAGGATCGCTACACGGGCTATGTTTCCTTCCCCGACCTGCAGGCGGTGGTTGCCGACGGCAGCTACCGCTTCGATGGCCGGCAGAACTCCCCCGACGTCATCAACCGCATCGCGTTGAGCTTCCCCGAGGAAGGCGAGTCGTCGGTCACCAGCTGGGACCTGCGCGGATCGCGCGAGTTGATGGAGCTGGCCGGGGGCCCGCTCGCGGTCGCCGCGGGCATCGAAGCGCGCCGCGAGGAGCTGGTCATCACGCCCGATGCGCGCATCACCGCGGGCAACGTCGTGGGCCGCGGCACCTCCGCGGCCGACGGAAGCCGCACCGTGACCGCGCTCTACGCCGAGATGTCGGTGCCGTTCATCCGCCGGGTGGAGACGCAGCTCGCGGTGCGCACCGAGCGCTACAGCGATTTCGGCAACTCGACCACGCCGAAAGTCGGCATCAAGTACATGCCGACCGACCAGGTCGCCGTCCGCGGCACCTACGCCAAGGGCTTCCGCGCCCCGTCGCTTTCGCAGGTCTCGACGTCGTCCGTGCAGTCGTTCTTCACCGCGGTGCGCGATCCGCTGCGTTGCCCCGTGCTGGTGACGGGACAGACCGAATGCTCCTTCAACCTGCCGACGATCATCCGCTCCAACACCGAGCTGCAGCCCGAGAAGTCGGACAACTACACCGCGGGCTTCATCCTGGCGCCCACGCGGGACCTGACCATGTCGGTGGACTACTGGTACATCAAGCGCAAGGACCAGATCGACCGCTTCAGCCCGACGTACATCCTGGCGCGCGAGTCGCAGTTCCCCGGCGCGGTGGTGCGCGATCCCAACCCCGCCACGTGGCTGCCGGGCGTGCCCAACTCGGGCCCGGTGCTCTTCGTCTATCGGCAGTTCTTCAACCTCGCCTCGACCGAGGTCTCGGGCGTGGACGTCGATGCCTCGTGGCGCTTCAACCTCGGCAACGCCGGCCGCATGGTCGCCACCTTCACCGGGACGTATCTCGCCCACTACAAGTACGCGCTGGCGCCGAGCGATCCCATCGTCGACCAGGCCGGCACCTTCGGCGGCCCCTCGGATGCGCTGCCTCGGTTCCGTGGCCAGCTGGGTGTCGACTGGAGCCGCGGCGCATGGGGCGCCTCCGCGCGCGTGAACTACGTGAGCGGATGGTTCGACGGCGCCGGCGGCACCGAGGAGGAAGGCGGCGGCTGCTTCGCGCCGGCCGCGCTGCTGCTCACCGCCGACTGCAAGGTGAAGCCGTGGACCACGGTGGACCTCGGCTTGACCTGGTCCGGCATCAGGAACCTCACGCTCGGCGTCCTCGTGCGCAACGTGGCCGACAAGGCCGCGCCCTACGAGCCGCTCGCCGCGCAGACCACGCAGGCGGGCTTCAACTCGCAGTACCACAACGCGTTGGGACGGTATTTCACGGTGAACGTGAATTACAAGTTCCTGTAGGGGACGGGGACGGGGGACCGGACGGGGGACGGGGGACCGGGGACGGGGGACGGGCGCCCCTGGTCCCCCTCAGGGGAGAGACCCGCGTCCGCCGTGGCTGGCGGTCAGGCAAATCTCTGGAAACGCCGATTGCCGCCGATAAAGGCACGCCGATCTGCGCCGATGAGACTCGATATCGTGCGCAGGCAAGCTTCACTGTTCCGCAAGGTATCGCTTCGAGCGCAGCGATCGGCGTTCGGGGTCATCGGCGGCAATCGGCGTTTTCAGGGACTTGCGCCCGCATCACTCGCCGGCGCTGATTCTCTCCGCCAATTGAGCCGGCTTGCGCCGATGAGACTGGATATCTTGCCCAGGCAAGTTTCGCTGATTCGCAAGGCATCGCTTCGAGCGCAGCCACGAACAGGCGCCTGATCGGCGGAAATCGGCGTTCGGGGTCATCGGCGGCAATCGGCGTTTTCAGGACTTGCGCCCGCATCACTCGCCGGCGTGAATCGTCCTCCCCGCCCGTACAGGTAGCCGCAAGAGCCGGTTTGGTACCCTCTCCCCATGACGCTCGAGAACGCGGTCTGCATCGTCACCGGCTCGGCCACCGGCATCGGGGCCGCGACCGCCGTCGCCCTGTGCGCGAAACGCGCGCGCGTGGTCGTGAACTACAGCAAGAGTGCCAGCGCGGCGCGAGACACGGCCGACGCCTGCGCCGCGGCCGGCGGCGAGGCGATCGCCATCAAGGCCGACGTCGCCGACGATGCCGACTGCCGCCACCTCGTCCGGGCCACCCTCGACAAGTGGGGCCGCATCGACGCGTTGGTGAACAACGCGGGCACCACCAAGTTCGCGGACCATGCCGACCTCGATGCGCTCTCGGCCGACGACTTCCTGCGCATCTACAAGGTGAACGTGGTGGGCGCCTACCAGATGGCGCGGGCATGCGCGCCCTCGCTCAAGGCGAGCGGCGCGGGCGCGATCGTCAACGTTTCCTCCATCGCCGGCAGGAGCGGCATGGGATCGAGCATGGCCTACGCGGCCTCGAAGGGCGCCTTGCTCACGCTCACCCTGTCGCTCGCGCGTTCGCTCGGGCCGGAAGTTCGCGTCAATGCCGTCTGCCCCGGCCTCATCGATACCCGCTGGACGCGCGAGGGCTGGGGGGAGAAGTACGCCGCGCTCGAGAAGCGCTACAGGGAGAACAGCGCGCTCGGCAAGGTGGGAACCCCGCAGGAGGTCGCCGACGTGATCGCATGGCTCGTCGAGGGCGCGAGCCTCGTGACCGGCGAGACCTTCATGGTGGACAGCGGCATGCACATGGGAGCCATGCCGGCGCGTTCGCGGGTGCCATAATCCCGGCATGGGAGCCACGAAGAGACTGCGCGAGCTGCTGCGCCGCGACCAGCCGCTCGTCGCGGCCGGCGCATACGACGGGCTGTCGGCCCGCATGGCCGCGCAGGCCGGCTTCGAAGCCATCTACGCGAGCGGCTCCAGCATCGCGGCGAGCCTGCTCGGCCAGCCCGACGTGGGCCTCACGACGTTCACCGAGATGGCCGACCAGGTGCGGCGCATGGCCGCCATCACCGACGTGCCGCTGGTGGCCGACGCCGACACCGGCTACGGCAGCGCGGTCAACGTGATGCGCACGGTGCGCGAATACGAGCGCGCGGGCGCCGCCGGCCTGCACATCGAGGACCAGGTGATGCCCAAGAAGTGCGGGCACTTCGAAGGCAAGGCGCTCGTCCCCGCCGAGGAGATGGTGGGCAAGGTGCGGGCCGCGATCGCCGCGCGCGAGGATCCCGATTTCCTCCTCATCGCGCGCACCGACGCGCGCACCGTGGCGGGATTGCCCGAAGCCATCCGGCGCGCGCGGATGTACGTGGCCGCCGGCGCCGACGCGATCTTCGTCGAGACGCCGCGATCGGTCGATGAATACAGGGAAATCCGCCGCGCCTTGCCGGACACGCTCCTCATCGCCGACGTGACCGAGGGTGGAAAGAGCCCTGCCCTTTCGGCCGCCGAATACCACGGCCTGGGGTTCCAGCTCGTTTTCTTCAGCGCCTCGGCCATCCGCGCCGTGATGCACACGCTGGGCGAGTTTTACGCGCAGGCGCGCGCGGAGGGCACGACCCACGGGCTGCTGCCGCGCATCGCCGGCTTCGAGGAGCGCAACCGAATCCTCGACCTGGCCGGCATGCAGGAGCTCGATCGACGCTTCTCGGGCACGGCCGCGAAGGAACGCGGCTAGATTTCCTGGGTGGCGAGCCGCGCGCGCTCGGCTTGTTGCGCGCCGGTGGCCTCGAGCCGCCGCGCCAGCACCGAAAGCCCGAAGCAAAGGCCCCAATACACGAGCGCGATGAGCGCGAGCGTCTCGATGGGGTTGAAGTACTGCTGGTAGACGATCGTGCCGCGGCGCAGCAGCTCGTTCAACCCGACGATCGAGCCGATCGAGGTGTTCTTGATGCACAGGATCAGCTCGCTCACCAGCGGCGGCAGCATGCGCCGGAAGGCCTGCGGCAGCACGATGCTCCAGAGCGTCTGCATGAATCCCAGCCCGAGCGATCGCGCCGCCTCCACCTGCCCGCGATCGATCGACTGGATGCCGGCGCGCACCACTTCCGCCGTCTTCGCGCTGTGGTACACCGTGAGGCCGAGCACGACCGCGCCGAGGGTGCCGAGGTCGAGGGCCGCGCGGTACACCGCGAAGTACACGTAGATCAGCACCAGGAAGGAAGGCAGGCTGCGGATCGTCTCGATGTACCCAGCGGCGGCGAGCGAGACCGGCCGAAACGACGAAAGCCTGCCGATGGCCAGCACCGTGCCCCCCAGCAGGCTGAGGACGATGGTGCCCAGCGCCACCGCGAGCGTGAGCCCCAGGCCGCCGGCGAGGAAGCGCAGGATGTCGGCATCGAGCAGCGGCGCCAGCCGCGCGGAGAAATCCATCAGGCCATCCTGCGGCGACGGCGGTCGAGCGCGTTCACGCCCAGGCTCATGGGGATGATGAGCGCGAGGTAGAAAAGCGCCACGGTGGTGAACGTGGAGAAGGTGGCGAAGGTGCGCGACTCGAGCACCTCGCCCTGGTGCATCAGGTCGGCCACGCCGATGGTCGCCACCAGCGCCGTGTTCTTCACGATGCCGATGGTGATGTTGCCCAGCGCGGGCAGCACCATCGCCACCGCCTGCGGGAACACCACGTAGCGCAGCGCGCCGAGATAGCCGAAGCCGAGCGAGCGTGCCGCCTCGACCTGGCCACGGTCCACCGCCGCGATGCCCGCGCGCACCGATTCGGCCACGAAGGCGGCGGTGTAGAGGGTGAGCGCGATCACCCCGCAGGTGAAGCCTTCCACCGTGACTCCCACGCCGGGAAGCCCGAAGTAGAAGAAGAACAGCAGGATGAGCGGCGGGACGTTGCGGAAGAACTCCACGTACGCCGTGCCGGCGGCGCGCAGCGCCAGCACCGGGGTCGAGCGCGCGATGCCGACCACCGCGCCCAGCGGCAGGCTGCACGCGGCGCAGAGGAAAGTCAGCCAGATCGTGAGCCGGAACCCCTCCAGCAGGAAGGACAGGCTCGGCCAGGCCTGCGCGCCGGTCACTCCCGGCTATTTCACCGCAGCCACTGCGGCTCGGGCACGCCGGGGGGTGGCTCCGGCACGGGGTCGCCCACGTTCTTGCGGTAGAGCTCCTTCCACTTGCCGCTCGCCTTGAAGTCGCGGATGAAGGCGTTCAGGAAGGCCACGAACTCGGGCCTGCCCTTGGCGACGCCCATCGCGTGCGGCTCGAAGGTGAGGCGCTCGGGTATCACGCGGAAGCCCTTCAACTTCTCCTGCATGCCCTGCAGCGTCGTGTCGTCTGCGACGAAGACGGTGGCGCGACGGCTCACGAGCGCCTGGAAGGAATCGCCATGCGAATCGAGCAGCAGCAGCTTCGCCTGCGGATAGGCCTGGCGCATGTGCTGCTCCCCCGTGCCGCCCTTGGCCACCGCGATGGTGGCGTTGTTCAGGTCCTTCAGCGCCTTGATCGGGCTCGCCTCCGGCACCAGCGCCTGCATGCCGGCGAGGTTGTACATGTCGGTGAAGTCGATCTCCTCCATGCGTTTCTTCGTCTGCGTGAGGTTGGCGATGACCACGTCCACCACGCCTTCCTGCAGCATCGGGATGCGCGTGCGCGAGACCACCTGGCGGAATTCCACCTTGGACGGATCGCCGAAGAGCGCGCGCGCGAGCTCCTTGCCCATGTCGACCTCGAAACCCTCGACAGCGCCGGTCTTGGGATTCTGGAATCCGTAGAGCGGGATGTCGTAGCGCACGCCGATGATGACCTTGCCGCGCTTGAGCACCTTGTCGCCGTACGAGCCGGGCGGGAAGTCGGGCCTGGGCGGCTGGGCCAGCGCCTGCCATGCCGACAGGGCGAAGGCGGCCGCCAGGATGGTGAGGGCCGTGCGCCCCCAGGACAGGATCGATCGATTCGATTGCATGGCTATCCGTTCCCTTCTCGGTTCAGTGTTTGAGGATCTTGCCCAGGAACTGACGTGTCCTTTCCTGGCGTGGCGAGGTGAAAAAAGCCTCCGGCGGCGCCTGCTCGACGATGGCGCCCTCGGCCATGAAGACGATGCGGTCGGCGACTTCGCGTGCGAAGCCCATTTCGTGCGTGACGACCACCATCGTCATGCCGTCGGCGGCGAGCTTGCGCATGACGTCGAGGACCTCGGTGATCATCTCCGGGTCGAGCGCCGAGGTGGGCTCGTCGAACAGCATCACGCGCGGGCGCATGGCGAGGGCACGCGCGATCGCCACGCGCTGCTGCTGCCCGCCCGAAAGATGCGCCGGATACGCGTCGGCCTTCTCGGGGATGTCCACGCGGCTGAGCAGCTCGTCGGCCAGCTTCGCGGCCTGCGCCTTGTCGAGCCCGAGCAGCTTGGTGGGGGCGAGCGTGATGTTCTCGCGCACGGTGAGGTGCGGGAAGAGATGGAACTGCTGGAAGACGAAGCCGATGTTGCGCCGCAGGGCGTTGATGTCCACCCGCCCCTCGTGCAGCGGCACGCCGTTCACGAAGAGCTGTCCGCCCTGCACGTTCTCCAGCCGGTTCACGCAGCGAAGGAACGTGCTCTTGCCCGAGCCGCTGGGCCCGCATATGACGACGACCTCGCCCTCGGCCACGTCAAGGTCGAAGTTGCGCAGCACCGTGGTCGCGCCGAAGGACTTCTTCACGCCCCGCGCCGAAATGATCGGGCGCGCGGTCTCCTTTTCCATGCAGCGAGTATGCCTAGGCGCTGGCGGCCGCGCTACGCGCCTGCATTGCAGAACGCCGATGCGCGCCGCTCATGCGATCGAAGGCACCCGCACCCAGCCTTCCATGAGCCGCCGCGCGCTGCGGCTCATCACCGCCCGCGTGACTTTCCAGTCCTCGCCCTCTTTCGCGGCTTCGGCCCCGACCGCCAGCTTGCCGGAGACGTGGCCGAACACCGTGCGCAGCGGATCGCTGCCGCTGCGGACATTGCGCTGGACCACGGTGCCGGGGATGGCGGCGGCCGCGGCAATGGCGATCGCGCCCGTGCCCGTCATCGCATGGTGCAGCACGCCCATCGACAGGATGCGGGCGGTGAGGTCGATCTCCTTCGCATCGACCGGCTTGCCGTCGGCGGCGACGTAGGCTTGCGACGGCGAAACGAAGGCGAGCTTGGGGGTGTGCAGGCGCACCTTCGAGGCCTCCTCCGGTGTCGCGGCGATGCCCATGGCGACAGCGCCTTGCGCGCGGATCCGCTCGAGCCTCGCCAGCAGCGCCGCATCGCCGTTCATGTCCTTCTGCAGCTCGGTGCCCTTCAGGCCCAGCGCGGCGGCCTCGACGAACACCGTGGGATTGCCGGCGTTGATGAGCGTCGCTTCGAAGCGCCCCACGCCGGGAACCTCGAGCGTGTCCACCAGGCGCCCGGTGGGGAACATCGCGCCGCCCGAGCCCTCGGCCTCTTCGCTTCCCAGGTCCAGGAACTCGATGCGGATCTCGGCCGCGGGAAACGTCACGCCGTCCAGCTCGAAGTCGCCCAGCTCGACCACTTCACCTCCCTTCATCGGCACGTGGGCGACGATGCGCTTGCCGACGTTCGCCTGCCAGATGCGCACCAATGCCGCGCCTTCGCGAGGAGCCTCGATGATCCCCTGGGAGATCGCGAAAGGACCCACGGCCGCGGTGAGGTTGCCGCAGTTGCCCGACCAGTCGATGAAGGGGCGGTCGATCGCGACCTGGCCGAAGAGGTAGTCCACGTCGCAGTCGGGGCGCGAGGACTTCGAGATCACGACGACCTTGCTGGTGCTCGAGGTGGCCGCGCCCATGCCGTCGATCTGCTTGCCGTACGGGTCGGGGCTGCCGATGACGCGAAGCAGCACGCGCTCGCGCATGGCCGGATCCCGGGGCAGGTCCTCGTCCCGGAAGAACACTCCCTTGCTGGTGCCGCCGCGCATGTACACGGCGGGGATTCGTTGCTGCGTCATGTCATCTCCCGGGCCAGCCGAGCCGCCCGAGGGCGCCGGCCAATCGTTGCAGGTCTGCGGGATCCACGTACACGTGCGCGGAGACCCGCAGGAGGAGTTTCCCACCGAACGCGACCGCCATCACCTGGACGCGCTCCTCGTCCCAGCAGCGTCGCATCACCTCGTGCGCGTCGTCTGGCGTGGCCGGGCGAGACTGGGCAAGCACGAAGGAGCGCATGGCGGCGCAGGCTTCCAGCGGCGCGATGGGCTCGATGCCGAGCGCAGCCAGGAGCTCGGTGCACTTGGCGAGGAGCCGCCGCTGGTGTGCGCGCACGGCGCCGGCGTCCATGGATTTCCAGAATCGGATCGCGGCCGGCACCGAAAGCCAGGGAGAGTAATCGCGCGTGCCGATCCAGTCGAAGCAGGCCGGAAAGCCCATGCCGACGAAATGGCTCACGACCGGGGGCTGGGTGAAGGAAGCAGCCTCGCGCGAGGCATGGAGCAGGGCCGTGCCGCGTGGCGCGAAAAGCCACTTGTGCGCGTTCGAGACGTACCAGTCGGGCTTCAGCGTGCTCATATCAAGGTCGACCTGGCCCACGGCATGGGCACCATCGACCAGCACGCGAATGCCTCGGGCGCGAAGCCGCGGCACGATCCGCTCGAGCGGAAACACGAGCGCCGTGGGCGAAGTGATGTGGTCGAGGATGGCGAGCTTGACGCGGTCGTCGAGCGATGCCTCGATGGCCTCGGCGATCGCTTCGGCCGTCGTGGGGAGCGTGATGCATACCGTCCGCGCCGTGGCGCCGGTCTCGGCGCACCGCGCCTCGACCATCAGGCGCACTGCGTTGTACGTATGGTCGGTGATGAGGATCTCGTCCCCCGCGGCGAAGGACATCGAGCGCAGCGCGCACTGCACGCCTACCGTCGCGTTCTCCACGAAGGCGATGCTGCCCGCCTCGGCGCCGACGAAGGCAGCCAGCTCGGCCCTGGCCCGCGAGAGCGCCGACGGCGAAGGCGAAACGCCGCCTCCGTCCTGGGAGAGGGTCGCTGCCGGCATGACCTGCGCGCGGAAAAACTCATCGGGTCGCGCTTCCATGCCGCCCCGAATGCGCTCCTGCTCGGCGAGCACGTCCCGCGGGCAAGCGCCGAAGGAGCCGTGATTGAGGAAGGTGGCACCTTCGTCCAGCGCGAAAAGCGCCCGCGCCGGCCGCCCGAACGCGACCGTCATGTGGCCTTGCCCCGCAACCGTTGCACCATGTCGGTGAAATCGCGCGGCGCCTCGCGCTCGAATCGCTGGGGCGCGCCGGTGCGCGGATGCCGGAAGCCGAGAGTGCGCGCATGAAGCATCGTGCGGGATGCCGGGAAACGCGGGCCGGGATAATCGCGGATATACACCTGCTCGCCCAGCAGCGGGTGCCCGCGCTCTGCCAGGTGAATGCGGATCTGGTGCTGCCGCCCGGTCTCCAGGCGGCACTCGACGAGCGTGCACCCAGCCAGGACCTCGAGCGGACGAACGTGCGTGACTGCGAGTCTTGCCTCGCCGGGAGGCTCGCCGCGTGCATGGCGGTAATGTCCATGCGAGCCGCGCAGGCCGTCACCACGATCGGGCAGCAGGTACGTTTCGATGCGGGCCTCGCCGACTTCGCCATGGGCCAGGGCGTGGTAGGCGCGCTCGAGATCGTGGGCGCGAAGCAACGCGGCGAGCTTTCGGTGCGCCTCGGCCGTGCGCGTGAACACGATCACTCCGCTCGTGTCCCGGTCGAGCCGGTGCACGACACCCAGGCCGCCATCGCCGCCCGAGCGATCGAGGCGGCGCAGCAGGGTCCGCGTGTGGTCGAGGAGGGTGTCCTTGTTGCCGGGTTCGTCCGCGACGCTGAGCATGCCGGCGGGCTTGTCCACCACCACGACATCACGGTCGAAGAAGACGATGGCGCCACGGGCGAGCGGCCCCTTCTCGACCTTGGGCCCATGGGGAGCGATCTCGACGTTTGCCGTCGGTGGCACGAGTCGCGCCGGATCGAGGCAGCGCTCGCCATCAACGGTCACGCGACCCTCGGCGCAGAGCGCCTTCGCGCGGGACCACGAGACTCCGGCGCGTTCGCGGACGATGGCGGCGATGGTGGTCAATCGATCTTCGCGCCCGACTTCTCGATCACCTCCGCCCAGCGCGCCTTCTCGGTGGCGACCATCTTCGCGAATTCCTCGGGTGAAGCCGAGGTTGCCACGTCCGCGCCACGCTTGGCGAATGCCTCGACGACATCGGGGCGCTTGAGCACTGTGATGGTGTCGTTGTAGATCTTGTCGATCACCGCCTTGGGCGTGCCCGCGGGCGCCATGAAGCCGTACCAGGACTCGACCACGAAATCGAGGCCCGCTTCCTTCATCGTCGGCAGCTCGGGCACCGCGGGGGAGCGCTGCGCACCGGTGACCGCGAGCGCGCGCAGCTTGCCGGCCTTCACCTGCGGAAGCGCGAGCGGCGCGTTCACGAAGGCGAAGTTGACCTGGCCGCCGACCAGCTCGAGGACCGCCTGCGGCGCGCTCTTGTAGGGAACGTGTTGCGTCTTGATGCCCGCCACGCTGTTCAGCAGCTCGCCCGACAGGTGGTTCGAGGTGCCGTGGCCGAAGGAGGCGAAGTTCATCTTCCCCGCTTGCGCCCTGGCCAGCTCCACCAGCTCCTTCACGGTCTTCGCCGGCACGCTCGGATGCACCACCAGCAGGTTCGGGACCGAGGCGATGATCGTGATCGGCACGAAGTCCTTTACCGCATCGAAGGGCATGTTGCGGTAGAGGCCCGGGTTGATGGTGTGCGTGCCGGTCGTCGCCATCAGCAGCGTGTAGCCGTCGGGCGGCGCCTTGGCCACGGCCGCGGAGCCGATGTTGCCGCCCGCGCCGGTCACGGGCTCTACCACGATCGGCTGGCCCAGCACGGGCTGCAGCTTCTCTCCCAGGATGCGCGTGATGATGTCCACAGCGCCGCCTGCGGCGAACGGCACCACGACTTTCACCGGCTTGCTGGGATAGGCCTGAGCGCCAACCTGCAGTGAGGTAGCGGCGAGCAGCAGCGCGGCGAGGCGGACGAGGTATCGATGCATCGGGACTCCGGGTCGATTGGACGAGGTTCACAGGGTGCCGGATTTTGCGCCCGCGAGCCAATTGCCGACGCGGGCGCGTCCATGCTGCCCGACAAACGTGTAGCTGGATTTCGATTCTCCTGTGCCACGCGGCCGATGTCGTCGACCGGCGACGGGTCATACGCGTGTCGTTCAATGACGACCATGCATGTGGCCGCGCCTCTCGTCATTTTGCTCGCCCTGGCCTACTCCGGGACCGCCGATGCGCGTGCGCCGAAAGTGGTGCAGGCCAGGCGCGCCGATACGCCCGCGCCCTTCCTCAGGCTGGCGGCGCCGCTCGCGTCCGAGGCGGCTGTGCTCAAGCGCGATACCGAGGAGAGGACGCCGAACATCGGCTTTCCGCGCGCGCTTCCCGGCCTTGCCGACGACGGCCTGCCGATGCGGCTGCAATGGAGTGAGCTCGGCAACGGCTCGCGGGTCGCACACTTCGCCATCTCGTCTTCCGGCGCGGCCGCGCTCCGCGTGGGCCTGGATCCGCGCGCGCTTCCGCTCCAGGCCCTGCTGCGTTTCCACGACGGCGCCGGCCGCGCGATCGAGGTGACCGGCGAGTCGATCCTCGAGTCCATAGCCGACAACCTCGAGGCCCGCGAACATGGAATGAATGCGCGCACATGGTGGTCGCCGGTTGTCGAGTCTTCGACCGCGGTGGTGGAGATCGAGCTTCCAGCAGGCGTGCAGCCCGAGCAGGTGCGCCTGGGCGTGCCGAAGATCTCGCACCTGGTCGCGTCGGCGAAAAACGGCTTCGCCACCCGCAAGGAGGCCTCGTGCAGCCTGGACGCGAAGTGCCACGAAGGCGCGTGGAGCGCCGAAATGAACGCCGAGGCGCGAATGCTGTTCACGCGCGATGGCGTGACCTACGCCTGTTCGGGCACTTTGCTCGCGGACCACGATCCCGCGACCGAGATCCCCTACTTCCACACCGCCGGCCATTGCATCTCGGGCCAGGCCGATGCCTCCACCGTGGTGACGTACTGGTTCTACCGTTCGGCCGAATGCAACGGTTCGCCGGGCCGTTACGAGGTGGTGAATGGGGGCGCGCAGCTGTTGTTCGCCCATCCGGAAACCGACACCGTGCTGCTGCGGCTAAACCAGCCGGCCCCACGTGGTGCGACGTACCTGGGATGGTCGGCCAACGCCTCCTTCGCGGAGGGAACTCCCGTCACGGGAGTCCACCACGGCGGCGCCGAGATGCAGAAGATCAGCTTCGGCAACATCGCCGGGTTCGCCAGCTGCATGCGGGGCGGCGAGATGTGTCGCCGCTCGTCGGGCGCCGAGAGCTCGCATTACCACGTGACCTGGCGCGCCGGCACGACGCTCGCGGGAGGAAGCGGCTCGCCGCTCATCGCCGACGGCACGCGCGAGCTGATCGGGCACCTGTCGAGCGGCATGAGCGCGTGCGGCGCCACGGACGCAGGCGATTTCTACGGACGCTTCGACCTGGCCTATCGCGCCGGGCTGCACCGCTGGCTGGGCACGAAGCCCGCCGCGCGTATCACTCCGACACCGGTGCCGGTTCCCCCGCCACCAGTCGTTGCGGGGCCACGGCTGCGCCTCACGACCACGTTGTCGAGCGTGCCGCGCCTGGCGTATCGCTGAGCACGCTCGGCAACTCCACGATAAACGGACGCTTTCCCTGCCCCCTCCGAAGCGATAGGGGGCTTGCTCAAGGCAAAAAAAAGCCGCCCCGAAGGGCGGCTTCCACATCGTGCTTCTTGTTGTTCTGTTGTTGTTCGCTTATTGGCAGTTCGCCTTCACGCCGGCCTGGCCATCGGGGAAGGTGCCCATCGCGGCGGCTTTCGCGACCGAGAACACGCAGCCGGCGGAGGTGCCCGAGAGCTTGGGGCCCGCCATGCCGGGATCTCCCGTATAGCCCCAGGAGTTGACCGATACGATCGGCCCGTTGCCGTTGGTGAACGGCTGCGCCCAGGGACCGCCCGAGGACCCGCCCGACAGTCCACAGTTGCCGAGCCACCAGTTGGCCGCGCTTTCCTGGCTCAGGCTGTCGGCGCAGTACATGAATTTCGGATCCTCGCTGTACGAATAACCGAGGGCATGCGTGAGCACTCCCAGCGAAGGCGAGCTGAAGCTCACGTCCATTGCCGTCACCGCGTCGTCGAGCTTGTCGACCGCGGCGCCGGCGCCCGCTTGGTGCGCGCCCGAATCGGGCACGACGTAGAAGGCGTAATCCCAGGGGATGTTGTCCGGGAAGGTGCGCGTGGTCCAGTTCGTGTCGACAATGCCGATGGAGGGAACCCAGCATCCGATCGGATCGTTGGCGCATTCGCGGTCGGTGCCGGCCCCGCTGGTGTTGGCCTGGTTCGGGATGAACATCACGTTGCGCGCGAAGGCCTTGTTCACGTCGTCATAGACGCAATGCGCCGCGGTGATGATGATCGAGCGATTCGTCGTGCCGTCCACGGCAACCGTGCCCGAGCAGACATAGCCCGCCCAGCGCGTGAGGCGCCTGTTGTCGGGCATCTCGAAGTAGATGCGACCGACCGCTTCCTGCACGACGCCGCCGGTGGTCCACTCCGCGTTCGGCACCGTGCCCGGCCCGCCGCCCCCGCCGCTTCCGATCGAAACCGTGAATGGCACGGCGGCGGTAGTGGTCGTGTTGCCGCCGCCCCTGGCCGCGTCCTTGGCCGTGATCGACCAGCTCCACGAGCCGTTGGTGAGCCCGGAGAGCGAAACGCTCCAGGTGCCCCCGGCGCCCTGGGACATGGCAAACGACTGTGCCGCGCCCGTGCCCTGGCGGATGCTCATCGACACGCTGCGCACGCCACTGGCATCGCTGACCGTGGCGGAGAAGTTGTGCCGGTCCGACGCCAGGATCGTGCCTGCCGCCGGATTCATGTTGGTGACGGAAGGCGGCGTGTTGTCGCCGCCGGGCGCGGCATTCGGCGAGGCGCCGTGGTGCTCGGCCGCTACGGTATGCCCGTACGGAATGAGGGAGTTGCCCGGGCCGCGCAGGTACGCGTAGCCGCGTGGATCGATGGCGAGGTCGCGTGGGATCGCGGCGGCCTTGCGTTCGGGGGTCCAATGCTCGATGACCTTTGCTGCGCGAACGTCGAGTGCCCGTGCGCTCTGCGCGAAGGCCGGGTGGGCCACGGCGAGGCAGGCGAGCGGTGCCACGAATCCGGTCAGGACGCGGGCAAGTTTGCGGTAAGCCATTGCGGGAAGCTCCTTCGAGTGGAGGTGCGGGCATTTAGCCCGCTTACCGGAACGGTTACAACGAAAATGCCTAGTTCCTTCGGACTACGCCTTGGAGGGATCCGGGCCGCCCCCATCTAAGCGGCATGGAATTCAAGGACTACTACCAGGTGCTCGGCGTCGCGCGCGATGCCACGGCGGAGGACATCAAGAAGGCGTACCGCAAGCTTGCGCGCAAGTACCACCCCGACGTCTCCAAGGAGCCCGATGCGAACGCGCGGATGAAGGAAGTGAACGAGGCCTACGCCGCGCTCTCCGACCCCGAGAAGCGTGCCGCCTACGACCAGGTTGGACGCGGCTACCAGCCGGGGCAGGACTTCCGCCCGCCCCCCGATTGGGACGCCGGCTTCGAGTTTTCGGGCGGCGGGGGCGGATTTTCGCCCGAGGATGCCGCGGACTTCAGCGACTTCTTCTCGCAGGTCTTCGGGCGCATGGGTGGCGGCGCGGGCCCGCGTTCCGGCCGCGCCGCCAACTTCCAGGCGCGGGGGCAGGACCACCACGCCAAGGTGATGCTCGATGTCGAGGACGCCTTCCATGGCGCCACGCGGCAGCTCAGCCTGCGCGTGCCGAAGCAGGATGAGCAGGGCCGCGTGCGGCTGGAAACGCGCACGCTGGAAGTGAAGGTCCCGCGTGGCGTTCGCGAAGGCCAGATGATCCGCCTCGCGGGCCAGGGTGGCGCGGGCTTCGGCGGCGCGCCCGCCGGCGACCTGCTGCTCGAAGTGCATTTCAACACGCATGACCGTTATCGCGTCGAGGGTCGCGACCTGCACGTGACGCTGCCGCTCGCCCCATGGGAAGCGGCGCTTGGAGCCGTGATTCCGGTGCACACGCCCGGCGGCAAGCTCGAGGTGCGCATTCCCGCCGGCGCGCAGGCGGGTCGCCAGATGCGCGTGCGCGGCAAGGGGATCCCCGGCGCCACGCCCGGCGACCTCTACCTCGACCTCACGATCGTCGCGCCTCCCGCCGAGAGCGCGCGCGCGAAGGAGCTCTACGAAACGATGGCGCGGGAGATGGCGTTCGATCCCCGCGCGAAGGGGAACTGACCATGGCCGACCACGAAACCGTCATGGGCATCGCGCTCGAGGAGGCATGCCTCACGCTGGAGCAGCTCGCGGCGGCCTGCCGCGTGAATCCCGCCCATGTCACGCAATGGGTGAGCGAGGGGCTTTTTCCCGCGGCGGGAGGCGAGGCTCGCGAGTGGCGCTTCACCACGGTGCAGTTGCGGCGCGCGCGGCGCATGAGCCAGCTCGAGCGCGACTTCGACGCCGTGCCGGAGCTCGCGGCGCTGGTGGCCGACCTTCTCGAGGAGATGGACCAGCTGCGCTCGCAAATGCGTCGGAGGGAGCCGCGATGAGCGCGCACGTCGTCTGCCCGCATTGCCGCGCGGTCAATCGCATCCAGGCCGGCCGCGTGGAGAAGCCCAACTGCGGCATCTGCCACAAGGCGTTGTTCGCAGGACCGATCGCGCTCACCACGGCGACCTTCGACACCCACGTCGGACGCAACGATATCCCGGTGCTGGTGGATTTCTGGGCGCCGTGGTGCGGCCCCTGCAAGATGATGGCGCCGCACTTCGAGCAGGCCGCCACCCAGCTCGAGCCGGGGGTGCGGCTCGCCAAGGTCGATACCGAGGCCGAGCCCGAGCTGGGCGCGCGCTACAACATCCGCAGCATTCCCACGCTCGCGCTTTTCAGGGGCGGGAAAGAGGTTGCGCGGCAGGCGGGTGCGATGGGGGCCGCGGATATCGTGCGGTGGGTCAAGGCGGCAATGTAGCCACCCTCACCCCGGCCCGGAGAGGGAGATCATCAGGTCGTTCGTCCGGCGAACGAAGTCGGCGGGATCCTCGAGCTGGCCACCTTCGGCGAGCAACGCCTGGTCGAAGAGCAGGCTCGCCCAGTCGGCGAAGCGCTCGTCCTCGGGCTTCAAGCGCTGCACGATGGGGTGGTCGGGGTTGATTTCCAAAATCGGCGCGAAATCGGGCACCTTCTGGCCGGCGGCCCTGAGGATGCGCGCGAGGTTGGCGCCCATCTCGTGCTCGTCGGCGACGAGGCAGGACGGTGACGCGGTGAGCCGTGTCGAGATGCGGACGTCCTTCACCCTGGCCCCGAGGGCTTCCTTCATCTTTTGCGCGAGCGGCGCCAACGCGCCGGACTTGAGCTCCGCCACCTTCTTGTCGCTCTCGGGCTCGCCCAGCTTGCCCAGGTCGAGCTCGCCCCTCGCCACCGAGGCGAGCGGCTTCTTGTCGAACTCGGTGAGGTGCGCCACCAGCCACTCGTCGATGCGCTCGGACAGCAGCAGCACTTCGATGCCGCGCTTGCGGAAGATCTCCAGGTGCGGGCTGTTCCTGGCCGCGCGGAAGGTCTCGGCGGTCACGTAGAAGATCTTGTCCTGGCCCTCCTTCATGCGGGCGACGTAGTCCGCGAGCGAGACGTCCTGCTCCTCGCTGTCGGCGTGCGTGGAGGAAAAGCGCAGCAGCTTCGCGATCCGCTCCTTGTTCGAGGGATCCTCGGCCATGCCTTCCTTGAGCACGCGCCCGAATTCCTTCCAGAAGGTGGCGTACTTTTCCTTCTGGTTCTCCGCCATGTCGTCGAGCAGGTCGAGCACGCGCTTGGTGCAGCCGGCGCGAATGGCGTCGATGTCCCGGCTCTGCTGCAGGATCTCGCGCGAGACGTTGAGCGGCAGGTCGTTGGAATCCACGATGCCACGCACGAAGCGCAGGTACGCGGGCAGCAGCTGCTCCGCGTCGTCCATGATGAAGACGCGCCGCACGTAGAGCTTCAGGCCGTGGCGATGCTCTCGGTCCCACAGGTCGAACGGCGCGCGGGCGGGGATGTATAGAAGCTGGGTGTACTCCTGGCGGCCCTCGACGCGGTTGTGCGTCCAGGCGAGCGGAGCCTCGAAGTCGTGGCCCACGCTCTTGTAGAACTCGGTGTACTGCTCGTCGGTGATGTCGGACTTGGCACGGGTCCAAAGCGCCTGGGCCTGGTTGATCGTCTTGTCGTCCATGACGATCGGGATGGCGATGTGGTCGGAATACTTGCGGATGAGGGACTGCAGGCGGTATTCGTCCAGAAGCTCGTCCTCGCCCTCGCGCAGGTGCAGCGTCACATCGGTGCCGCGCGAAACCTTCTCGGCGGGCTCGAGGGTGTACTCGCCCCCGCCCTGCGCCATGTCGCATTCCCAGCGGACGGCCTCGCTCGCGGGGACCCCCGCGCGCCGGGTGACCATCGTGACCTTGTCGGCCACGATGAAGGAGGAGTAGAAGCCCACGCCGAACTGGCCGATGAGGCGCGCGTCCTTGGCCTGGTCCCCCGTGAGCGACTTGAAGAACTCGCGGGTGCCGGAGCGCGCGATCGTGCCGATGTTGGCCACCACCTCGTCGCGCGACATGCCGATGCCGTTGTCCGCGACGGTGATGGTGCGCGCGGCCTTGTCCACCGCGATGCGGATCTTGAGCTCGGAGTCGTCGCCGTAGAGGTCGGTCTTCGAGATCGCCTCGAAGCGCAGCTTGTCGGCGGCGTCGGAGGCGTTGGAGACCAGCTCGCGCAGGAAGATCTCCTTGTTGCTGTACAGCGAGTGGATCATCAGCTCGAGGAGCTGTCGCACCTCGGCCTGGAAGCCGAGGGTTTCTTTGGTGATCGCGTTCATGTCGGGCTCGTTTTCTCCTTCTCCGCTGGGAGAAGGCCGGGATGAGGGTCAGCTTTTCGGCCTTGCGTAGCTCACCTGCAGGATCTCCCACATGTGGCCCTCCGGCTCGTTCCAATAAACGTTGCCATAGGTGGGGTCGACCTTGCCGTCGTTCAACCCCCGGACCTGGCTCCGGTAGGGGATGCCGGCCTCCGACAGGCGCCCGAGGATGGCCTGGAATTCCGGCCCCTCGACCCGGAAGCAGAAATGGTAGACCGGGAACGCCTCGTCGGCCTGGATGAAGTCGAGGGTCGTGTTCTCGTTCAGGTACACCTCGTAGAAGGGGCCCGCCGAGGCGGGTCCGCTCTTCACGCCCAGGATCCGGGCCAGCAACTGCGCCGACTTGTCGCGCTCCTTCGCGGGAACGATGGTGTGGTCGAGGTGGATCGTCATGCCGCCTTCCGCAGGCGCAGCCGGACCACGGGGCGAGTGGGCGTGCGCCGCGCCACTTCCTCGAAGCCCGCGTCGTCGAACATCGAGCGCGCCCCGAACCACATGAAATCGTCGTTCGAGCGGGCGGGCTTGTCGATGGGATAGGCCTCGACGAGGCGCGCGCCCTGCCTGCGTGCGTAGGCCACGGCGCCGCGAAGCATTTCCTTCGCGACCCCTTGCCCGCGATAGTCGGCCGGCACGACGAAGCAGACGATCGACCAGACGGGCTTGTCGTCCACCGGCTTCATGACGCGGGACCGCTCGAGCTTCTTGTAGACCTCGCGCGGTCCGAGGGATACCCAACCCACCGGCGTCTTGCCTCGATAACCGAGGAGGCCGATGAACTCACCCTCCTTGACCCGCCTGCGCAGGTCCATGCGGCTGTGCTGGGCGCGCGTTTGGCCCGCCGGCGGGTCGGGACGTTTGCCGCTATCGCGATAGAAGAGGCACCAGCAGCCGCGCGCCACCGAGCAGCCGCGGGCATTGAAGATGGCCTCGAGGTCGGGGAGCCGCTCCGGAGTGAGGGGGTGGAAGGTGAGGCGCATGGGGTGATTTTATTCCGTGGCGAAATCGGCACGGCTCAAAGCGCAGGCGCGAACACTCACCTGATCGGCGAAAATCGGCGTGCGGGGTTATCGGCGGCAATCGGCGTGCGAGGATTTGCCTGACCGCCAGCCACGCTGGACGTCCTCCCGGTCCCTCTTCCAACCCGGTCCCTCATCCAAGGGACAGGGAGCATCCCTACATTTTCTTCAGCAGCGCCACCGTGGCGAACCCATCGGGCTGAAGGCCGATCGATTTCTGGAATTCCTTGATCGCCTCGACCGTGCGAGGCCCGATGATGCCGTCGGGCGTGCCGACGTCGTAGCCGCGCGCGGCCAGGCGCTCCTGCAAGGCGATGCGCTGCTCGCGCGTGAGCATGGTCTCGCCCACGGGCCACGACGCCTGGATCGCGCCGCCGCCTTTCAGTCGGTCCGACAAGTGCGCGATCGCGAGCGCGTACGCCTCGGCGGGGTTGTACGCGATGAGCGCCTGGAAATTGGAGGTGACGATGAAGGCCGGCCCGCGCGATCCCGCGGGCATGAGCAGGGCCGCATTCTCGTCGCCCGGCAGCGCACGCCCGTCGATGCGCTTGATGCCCAGCTCGCGCCAGCGCTCCATCGGCAGGCGAGCCCGCCGCCCCGAAGGGCCGTCGTACTTGCGCGGCACCCGGACTTCGTAGCCCCACGGCTCGCCCTTCTTCCAGCCCGACTGCTTGAGGTAGTTGGCGGTCGAGGCCAGCGCGTCCGGAACCGAATCGAGGATGTCCTTGCGCCCGTCGCCGTCGAAGTCGACGGCCACGCGATGGAAGGTCGAAGGCATGAACTGCGTCTGCCCGAAGGCGCCGGCCCAGGAGCCCACGAGCCGCTCGGGCGCGATGTCGCCGCTATGGACGATGCGCAACGTCGCAAGCAGCTCCTGGCGGAAAAACGGCTGGCGACGACCGAAGCAGGCGCCGGTCGCGAGGGAGCGAAGCAACGGCCGCGATCCCATGATCTCGCCATATCGCGTCTCCACGCCCCAGAGCGCGACAAGCACCTGGCGATCGACGCCGTACGTTTCCTCGATCCGGTCGAGCGCGTCGGAAAAGGCGGCGAGCTTGAGACGGCCCTGCGCGATGCGCTTCTCGTCCACCAGCGCGCCGAGGTAGTCCCAGATGGGCGTGACGAACTCCGGCTGCTTGTCCATCAGCACGAGGATGGAGGGGTCCGGCTCCATGCTCGCGAAGATTTCGTCGTACTTCTCCCCGGGAATGCCCCGCGCCAGGGCCTCGCCGCGGAGCTGGCCGAGGCAGGCGGAAAGCTCGGAGGCTTGAAGCACGGGCGGCTGCGCGACCTGCGCCGAGACCGTGAACGCCGCCGCGGCAGCGGCGACCAACAGCGGGAGAAAGGATGTCATGCGATGGATATCGACCGGCGGGGCGCCGGGCTGGTTCCGATTGTATAGTTGCCCCATGAAGCGCCCCACGCTCAAGCTTCCGAAGAAGGCGGCGGAACCGGCAGCACCCTCCCAGGCCAGGTCTACGCGCGCGAAGTGGGCACAGCAGCAGCGCGGCAAGAAGCCGGCCGCCGCGACTGCGATCGCCACGCCCGCGCCCGAGTCTTCCCCGCCCTCGCCTCCCAAGCGCCGCGCGCGGCCGGCAGCCCCGGCCCAGAAGAAGCGCGAGGTGAGGCCGCATTCATCGCGACCGCCGCCGCAAAAAAGCGCGCAGCCCGCTCCGCGCCCGCCACGCCCCGTAGCCGAGAATCCCGACGAGCCACGCCTTTCGAAACGATTGAGCGAGCTGGGGCTGTGCTCGCGCCGCGAGGCCGACGAGTGGATCGAGAACGGCTGGGTGCGCGTGAACGGGCAGGTGGTGAGCACGCTCGGCGCGCGCGTTACACGCGATGCGAGCATCGAAGTCGATGCGGCCGCCAAAAAGCACCAGAACGAGCAGGTGACGATCCTGCTCAACAAGCCGGTGGGCTACGTCTCAGGCCAGCCGGAAGACAACCACCAGCCCGCCATGGTCCTCATCAAGCCCGAGAACCGCTGGGCCGAGGATCCGTCGCGCACGAAGTTCCTGCCCGGCCACCTGCGCGGGCTGGCTCCCGCCGGCCGCCTCGACATCGACTCCACCGGGTTGCTCGTGTTCACGCAGGATGGGCGCGTGGCCAAGCGGCTCATCGGCCAGGACTCCGAGGTCGAGAAGGAATACCTCGTGCGCGTGGAGGGCACGCTCGACGAGGCCGGCATGAAGCTGCTGCAGCACGGCCTGGAGCTCGATGGCGTGAAGTTGAAGCCCGCCAAGGTCTCCTGGGCCAACGAGGACCAGTTGCGCTTCGTGCTGCGCGAGGGCCGCAAGCGCCAGATCCGCCGCATGTGCGAGATGGTTGGCTTGGTGGTCACGGCGCTCAAGCGCGTGCGCAGCGGCGGCGTCTCGCTGGGCCCCCTGCCCGTCGGCCAGTGGCGCTACCTGGGCCGCAACGAGAGGTTCTGATGTCCGACCTCGCCAACCTCCGCGACCAGCTCCGCCAATTCGCCGCGGCCCGCGAATGGGACCAGTTCCATTCGCCCAAGAACCTTTCCATGGCGCTCGCGGCCGAAGCGGCCGAAGTACTCGAGCACTTCCAGTGGCTCACCGAGGCGCAGAGCGCGAGTCTCGACCCCAAGGTGCGCGCGGAGGTGACCGAGGAGATCGCCGACGTGCTGCTCTACCTGGTGCGCCTCGCCGACAAGCTGGGCATCGATCCCGTCGAAGCCGCCCGCGCCAAGATGGTCGTCAACGAGAAGAAATATCCCGCCGAGAAGGCGCGTGGCAACGCCCGGAAATACACCGACCTGTAGCGCAAGGCACATACTGGGCGCAGCCCGGAGACCACCTAGAGACTGCAACGCCCACAAGGCCGACTACCGCAAGTGGTACGAATCGATCCAGCTGCATTGACGCCGCTCGTTCGCTGGACCGAGGGGGGCGAGGCGCGCTCGGCGTCCTGGCGCTCCGAGCGAGGCGCTCCCCCGCCGAAGAAGGTCGTCGTCGTGGACGATCGCATGACCGCCGACAACGCCTTCGGCCTCGCCGGCCAAGGGGTGGGCATCCTCTGGCGCGGCGATTTCCAGAATGCGCGGCAGCTCCTCACCGCGATGGCGAAGCGGGTGGAGAAGCGCAAGAAGTCGGCCTCTTCCCCCGAAGAAGACCGCAAGGAGGGTGCCTTCAACCTCTACCGCCAATCCCGCGCCCAGCGTGCCCGCACGCTCGGCATGCTCCTCATCCCGCTCGAGGCCGATTACACGATCCCGCTGCGCCGCGCGCCCGAGGTGCGCCAAGCCTGCCTCGAAGCCTACGGCCCGGCCGATGGGCCCTGCCTCGTTTCACTGCGCGAGCTGCAGGGCGTCATCGGCGCGCATGAATGGCGCAAGAAGGGCGTGGAGGTGTCCGCCCTCGGCGGCCGCATCCATCCGCACTACGGCGTGTTCGCTCCGATCCGCAACGAGTACGTCGATCTCGTCGCCAAGGCGCCGTTGCCGGCCGCGCTGGCAAAGGAGTCGGTTGCGTTCGACGTCGGCACCGGAACCGGCGTGCTCGCGGCGGTGCTCGCGCGGCGCGGCGTCCAGCGCGTGATCGCAACCGATCTCGACGAACGCGCCCTGGCGAGCGCGCGCGAGAACATCGAGCGCCTCGGCTTGAAGGGCGTCGAGGTCCTGAAAGCCGACCTCTTCCCGGAGGGCCGCGCATCGCTCGCGGTCTGCAATCCTCCGTGGCTGCCGGCGCGCCCGAGCTCGCCCCTCGAGCACGGCATCTACGATCCGGAGAGCCGGATGCTCAAGGCGTTCCTGGCGGCACTCCCTGCGCACCTGCTGCCGGGCGGGGAAGGCTGGTTGATCCTTTCCGACCTCGCCGAGCATCTCGGCCTGCGCAGCCGCGACGAGCTGATGGCGATGTTCGAAAGCGCGAACCTGGTCGTCGCGGACCGGATCGACATCCGGCCGAAGCACCCGCGCACCGCCGACACCGACGATCCCCTGCACTTCGCGCGCACGCAGGAAACCACGTCGCTCTGGCGCCTGGCCGCCAAATAAAACGGCCGACCCGCGGGGATCGGCCCAAGGACATCGGCCCTGGACGAGCACGAGTGGGCGAAGAACGCCCTGGCAGAGGATCTTTCCTGGCTGCGCGAGCAGCGCGGTGACAGGGCGCGCTAGCCCAGGACGAGCTTCCTGCCCTCGAGCTTGCCCCGAAGCTCGCGTCCGTTGGCGGACAGCACGACCTCGTTGCCCACGACCTTGCCCTGCACCGGCGTGAACCGGCCGTTGCTGTGCAAGGTTCCGGAGAGCTTCTGGAACGCCTGGTCGAGCGCCAGGTCGCCGAGCGCGGTCTTGTGCGTGCCGGCAACCCGCGCCGGGACGATCCAGAGCCTCGCGGTGCAGAAGCCGTCGCAGCCGGAGCGGGAATCGAGCACCACCGTTTCGTCGGCCTCCCAGTCGCCCATGTCGAAGCTGTTGGAGACGATGCGCGTACCGGGCTTGAGCTTGAGGATCTGCGGTCGCAGCTGCATGTTCAGCGCCGGCAACAGGAACATCGTGATGACGGTGGCGCGCGAGAAGTCGGTCTTGAAGATGTCGGCCTTCACGAACTTGGCAAGCTCGCCCACGCCCTCCTTCTCGGCGTTGCGCCGCGAAAGCTCGACCAGCTTGGGCTCGTACTCGATGCCCAGCGCGCGAATGCCGCGCTTGGCGGCCGTGATCACCGTGCGGCCGTCGCCGGACCCCAGGTCGATCACGTAGTCCCGGGGCGTGGCCTTGGCCATGTCGAGCATCTTGTCCACCAGCGCCTGCGGCGAGGGTACCCAGACCACATCCTTGCCGGCCTGGCCGACGGTCGGCTCGTAGGGCTCGGCCGATTCCTTCTGGGCGTAGGCCGTGGCGGAAAAGACGATGGCTGCGAGGGCGAAGGCGATGCCGCGAGGAGCTTTCACGTGTTTTTCTTCCTGTGGGTGGTCGAGCGGTGCGGCGATTATGCCGCCGCCGGGCGAAACGTGCGGCCCATCGCGCCGTTTGCCGCAAGGCGGCGCGTAGCGCCGGTAAGGAATCGCGGGGCTATACTGCGCACGCCCATAACCCCCCTTCGAGGAGCCACGATGGTCAGGAACACCGTAGCCCGTCTCGCCGCGCTCGGATGCGCCGGCATGTTGCTCGCCCAGCCGGCCCTGGCACAGAACGTCAAGGTCACCCCGCTCGGCAGCCACGACGGCGAGTTCTGCCCGCAGGACCGCGCGCTCATCTTCGAGGACCCGACCGGCACGCGCGTGCTCTACGACCCCGGCCGGACCGTCGCAGGGGCCAACGACCCTCGCCTGGGCAAGATCGACGTGATCCTGGTCACGCACATGCACGGCGACCACGCGGGCAACGCCCACATCAAGGCGGTGAACGACGGCGATTGCGGCAAGCCGGCGACGCCCGTGTCGGCCATGCCGAACTCCCTCGCGGTGAACATCGCCATCGCCAAGAAGGCGAAGATGGTGACGGGCAGCGAGATGCAGGCCTTCTTCGCGGCGAAGCTCAAGTCCAACGGCGGCAACCCGGCGGACTCGATCCTCGCGCGCTTCGGCGGCAGCCGCACCCTCGGCGGCGTGACCATCGCGACGGTGCCCGCCTCCCACAGCAACGGCCTCGACCCGGACTACATCGGCGGCGACCTCGCCAAGGCGATGAAGGAAGTGGGCATCGCAGCCTACGTGGGCGAGGCCACCGGCTACGTGCTCAAGTTCAGCAACGGTTTGGTCGTCTATCTATCCGGCGACACCGGCATCACCGGCGAGCAGGAGAAGGTCGTGCGCGGCCACTACGGCGCCAAGCTCGCCGTCATGAACATCGGCGACGGCTTCACCACCGGCCCCACGGAGGCGGCCTACGTCATGAACGAGCTGGTGCGCCCGAATGCGGTGATCGCGTCGCACGCGAACGAGGTCGGCACGAAGGGCGGCAAGGTGGTGCCCGACTCGAAGACCGACAAGTTCATGAAGGCCGCGAAGATGCCGGTGCACGTGCCGCTTTCCGGCAAGACGATGGAGTTCGACGCGAGCGGGAAATGCGTTGCGGGATGCTAGCGCAGCTCAAGCCCTCCGCGAGCGCATCTTCCACGCGACCACGACGAGCGCCGTGACACCCACGGCGATCGCCGTCTTGCGCACGAAGGCCTCGCGGTTGTAGCGCCACTCCGAAGCCCAGCCCATCTCCTTCGGGATGTTGGGCACATGTCCGTGCGCGAGGTCTTCCACCACGCCTTCGACGACATCGACACGGTCGGCGAACATCAGCGTGAGCCAGCGCGCGAGGCGCCCCTCGCTGAATTTGTACGCCACGTCGCGCAGCACACCGCTCAATCCACGCGGCGGGCACGAGGTGCCGAAGACCGGCGGAAGCTTCCCGTGCTCGGTCGACTTGTGGATCTTGGTCCTCGAAACCTGCGGCTCGATCGCCGGATAGAGGTCCTCGCGCCCGAGCTGCGGCGCCTTGTCGCGCGGCACGCCGGGGCGCCTTGCAGGGTCCAGGTCCGAGCCCCAGCCCTTGATCGTCGTGGACAGGTCGATCGCCTGCCGCTCCGGCGTGGTGAGGCTGCGACCGCCCGGGATCGGCGGGTCGAGGACGTCGCGTGAGGAGGAACCGAGCGTCTGGTCCATGGCGGGCTCCTAGGCCGATGCCCGTGGTGGAATCACCATGGGCTTGATGCAGTTGTCGAGCTTGCTCGAGAAGATGTGGTATCCCTCGTCGATGTCCTCGAGCGGGAAGCGATGCGTGATCACGTCCTTCGGGTTGATGTGGCCCTGCTGGATGTGCTCGATGCAGCGCGGCAGGTTGCGCTTCACGCTCGCCTGGTTCATGCGCAGGGTGAGGCCCTTGTTCATCGCGTCGCCGATCTTCACCAGGTTCGGCACCGGGCCGTAGGCGCCGACGATCGAGACCACCCCGCCCTTTCGCACCGAGTCGATCGCCCAGTAGAGCGAGATCGCCGAGCCGCCCTGGAACTTGAAGGGCCGGATGCCGGTGACGCGCTGCAGAGCGCTGCCGCGCCCCTCGCAGCCGACGGCGTCGATGGCCGCGTCCCATCCCAGCCAGTCGGTCTCCTTCTTGAGGTACCAGACGGGATCGTCGATGTGGCGGAAGTTGAGCGTTTCGCACTGGCAGAAGCGGCGCGCGAAGTCGAGGCGATAGTCGTGCTCGTCCACGATCAGCACGCGCCCGGCGCCGAAGAACCACGCGCAGCGCGCGGCGAAGAGCCCGACCGGACCCGCGCCGAACACCACCACCGAATCGCCCTTCTTGATCTGCGCCATCTCCGCGCCCTGGTAGCCGGTGGGATAGGCATCGGTCAGCATGGCGGCGTTGTCGTCGTCGATGTCGGCGGGAACGGGAATGGCGCCCACGTCGGCGTAGGGCACGCGCACGTACTCGGCCTGTCCGCCGTCATAGCCGCCGGTGGTGTGCGAGTAACCGTAGATCCCGCCGACCGCGGTGGCATTGGGATTCACGTTGTGGCAGTTGCTGAACAGGCCCTTCTGGCAGAAGTAGCACTCGCCGCAGAAGATGTTGAAAGGCATCAGCACGCGATCGCCCGGCTTCACCGCGTGGACATCGGAACCGATCGCCTCGACGATGCCGACCGACTCGTGCCCGAAGGTCTGGCCCACGCGCGTATCGGGCATGAGGCCGTGGTACAGGTGCAGGTCCGAGCCGCAGATGCAGGCGCGCGTCACGCGCACGATGGCGTCGCGCGGATGCTCGATTTCCGGAATGGGCTTTTCGACGACCCTCACGCGGTAGGGACCTCGGTAGCTCATCGCACGCATTCGATATCTCCTTGCTTCGGCGCCCGGGGGAGGAAAGCGCTCCTGTGAAGAACGGACTCGGCCCTTCGGGACTGGGTTCCCCAAGCCCGCCAAGTAGAGGTATCAGGCGGGCATGAACCACTCACCGGCGACGGCACGCAGCCCGTTTTGCGGATGCAGGAGGCGCCGGCGCGCATAGTCGCGGACCCGCTCCTGCAACCCCGCGCGGCCGACGAGGTATTCGACCGGCGACTTGCCGTCGATTCGCGCCAGCATGAGGCCCGGCAGCAGGGCCGCCGCCCTGCCCTCGAGCGCCTGCCGCGGCTCGAAGCTGGCCGCTTCCAGGTAGGTCGCCACGAAGCCGTCGAAGCTCTCGCGCAACGCCGCGACGCAACCCGGCAATACCAGCGCCTTCAGCATGAGGTGGTTGAGGCAGAAGGCGATGTCGAATGCGGGATCGCCGAACCACGCGCACTCCGCGTCGAGGAACACCGGCCCGTCCGGCCCGGCCAGGATGTTCTTGGGGCTCACGTCGCCATGGACCAGAGCGATCGGGCGCTGCTCGGTCGAAGCCGCGAGCGCCCGCAGCTGGGTTGCGACTTCCGGATGGCGCGCCGCGGTGGCGAGCAGGTACGGCTCGAGCCGCAGCGCGCGGAAATTCTCCAGGGAGTCGAATTCGCCCGCGAGCGCAGGGCGCGCGGCGCTCGCGTTGTGCAATCTTGCGAGGCGGGCACCGACTGCGGCGGCGAAACCGGGATCGACCTCGCCTGTGAGCAACTGCGCCTTCCAGAGCGGATACCGCTCGGACGGCAGGAAGTCCATGGCGAAAACGCCGGCTGCGTCGTCGTGCGCGAGTGGACGCGGAACCGAGTGCGGCTCCTGCTCGGCGGCGAAGAGCAGCCATTTCCATTCGTAGGCGTTGCGCGAAAGCGGAGCTTCCCAGACGTCGCTCACCCGTAACCGCGGCAACGCTCGCTTCACGCACAGGCTGCGGCCGGGCAAATCCACGCGCCAGATTTCCGAGGAAACGCCGCCGGTGAGCGCAGTCCATGTTGCCGCCTCGCCCGCTGCGGCAAGCCCGTGGGCGTGAAGGAACGCCTCCGGGTGCTGCGCCACTAGGTGCGCCTGCCGGCCACCGCGGCGAACCCCGCATACGGCGCGCCCGACCATTCCTCGATGCGCAAAAGTTGGTTGTACTTGGCCACGGTGCTGGAGGTGCGAAGCGAGCCGATCTTGATCTGACCCGCCGCCGCGCCCACCGCGAGGTCGGACATGAAGGCATCTTCGGTCTCGCCCGAGCGTGCCGACACGATGGTCGCGTAGCCCGCGGCACGCGCCTGGGCGATCACGTCGAGCGTGCCGGTGAGCGTGCCGTTCTGGTTGGCCTTCACCAGGATCCCGTTGGCGATCGATCGCTCGATGCCGCGCTGCAGCCGTTGCGGATGGGTGGTGAAGAGATCGTCGCCCACGAGCTGCACGCGATCGCGCAACCGCGTGCCGAGCATGCGCCATCCCTCCCAGTCCTCCTCACCGAGGCCGTCTTCGATCGAAACCACGGGGAACTCCCGGACCCAGGCTTCGAGCATCTCGACCATCTCGGCGGCGCTGCAGTCGCGGCCCTCGCGCTCGAGCCCGTAGCCTTTCGTGGACACGAGCGTGCTCGCAGCCACGTCGATGGCGATCGAAACGTCCTCGCCGGGGCGCAAGCCTGCCACCTCGATCGATTCCACCATCATGCGCAGCGCCTCGCGGCCGCTTTCGAGCCCGGGGCTGAGCCCACCCTCGTCGGCGAGCAGCGTCGGCAAGCCGCGGCGCTTCGAGACATCGATCGCCGCCGTGCGCACGCGGCCCACGATCTCGATCGCCTCGGCGATCGATCCGGCGCGAGCGGGCATGGCGAGGAAATCCTGGAAATCCATCCCGCGGCCGGCGTGCAGGCCGCCGCTCAGGATGTTCACCATCGGCACGGGCAGGCTGGGCGCCGCGCCGGAAAGCTCGGCCACGCGCTCGTAGAGGCGCCGGCCCTGCGACTGCGCCACCGCGCGGCATGCCGCGAGCGAAACGGCCAGCGTCGCATTGGCGCCCAGCCGCGCGAGGTTGGGCGTGCCGTCGAGCGCGCGCATCGCTTCATCGATCGCGCGCTGGTCCTGCGCATCCTGGCTCGCGAGGGCGCCCGCGATCTCGCCGCGGACGTGGCCGACCGCAGTGCGCACGCCCAGCCCCCCGTAGCGCGAAGGATCGCCATCGCGCAGCTCGTGCGCCTCGAAACGGCCCGTGGACGCCCCGGAAGGAACGATCGCAGCGCCGCGGCTGCCGTCAGCCAGGGTGACCTCGGCCTCGACCGTCGGACGTCCGCGGGAGTCGAGCACTTCCCGGCCATGGACCGCCTGGATCCGTGTCTTCATGCACCCATTCTTGGTAAAATGATGGCTGTCTTCAACCGCATGAAAGGAGGTGATCGTGAAAAAGGCCCTGAATTTCGCCGTTGCAGTGGTGATGGATCACGCAGCGCGGGCGACGATCGCCTGAGCGGCGCGCTCCACCCTATCGCCACGGCGTAGGGACTCAAGAGGCCGGCCTGACACGCCGGCCTTTTGTTTTGTGCGGCGGCTTGCGGATTGTCCCACGGCGCAAGCGTAGAATCGGCGCCCACGAGGGGCATGGGCCCCGATCCGGGAGAAAGAAAAATGCGAAACGAGCTTGCCGTGACCGCCGCCCTCGTTCTGGGCGCCGCAACCCTGCCCGCCCATGCCGCCTGCTTCCGCTGCGGGCCGATCCAGAACGTGACCGAAGTCCCGGTGCCGAGCCCCGGCGGCAAGGCGCTCAGCAACGAAGACGTGAAGAAGGCGATCATGCGCGCCGGGGGCACCCTCGGCTGGAAGATCGACGACGCGGGTCCGGGCAAGATGACGGGCACGCTGAATGTCCGCACGCACACGGCCGTGGTCGAGATCCCTAATCGCCGAAGGCCTACAGCATCAATTACAAGAGCAGCGTGAACCTGAACGAGGAAGGCGGCCAGATCCACAACAACTACAACGGCTGGGTGAAGAACCTGGCCAAGGGCATCGACGCGCAGCTCGCCGCGCCTTGAAAACGCGCACGGATCCAGGCGTAACATCCGCTCGAAGGAGGCTCCATGACACCACGACTCGGTTCCATCCTCGCCACTTTCGCCTTTCTCTCGCTTGCCACGTTCGCACACGCCAGCAACGTGCGGGTGGTCGCCAAGGGACACGACCCGGTCGCCTACTTCACCGAGGGCAAGCCCGTGAAGGGCGATCCCAGGTTCGCCTACGAGTGGGACGACGGCCTCTATCATTTCGCGAGCGCCCGCAACCGCGACACCTTCGCGGCCGACCCCGACAGGTACGCGCCGCGCTTCGGCGGCTACTGCACCGGATCCCTCTCCGCGGGCAAGTTCAATGAAGCGGACCCCAACAATTGGGTGATCGCCGAGGGCCGCCTGTACCTCTTCGGCGAAAAGCTCACGCCGGAACAGGCCAAGGCCTTTCCGGAAAAGTCCCCGGAAAAATTCGTCAAGGCCAAGGCGAACTGGGACGGCCGCAAGCGCTAGCAAGCTCAGTCGAGGCCTGCCCTGCGCAGGCCTTCATGCAAGTGCTCGGCGTACCGGCGGTCCAGGAAGCGCCGGCC
This sequence comes from Usitatibacter sp., assembly GCA_035626705.1. Lineage (GTDB taxonomy): Bacteria > Pseudomonadota > Gammaproteobacteria > Burkholderiales > Usitatibacteraceae > Usitatibacter. The sequence goes on from DASPNE010000022.1 coordinate 197,976, forward strand.
CGACGAATCCGCGCGGAAGCCGGGGCTGAATCGCAGCACCTGCGCGGCCACCTGCCTCGCCTCGTCTTCTCTCCCCTGTTGGGCGAGCGCCGCGGCCAGAATGGACAGGACCCCTACGTGGTCCGGCGCCCTCGAGAGCAATCGTCCGCTTTCGGCGATGGCTTCGTCGTACCTCCCGACCAGGTAGTAGGCCAGGGGAAGGTTGATTCCCTCGGTCGCCGTGGGGACCGGTTCGAAACGCCGCGCCTGCTCCTGCACGGCAATGGCCTCCTGGACCTGCCCGACATAAAGCAGCGCCATTCCGCGACGCATGAGGGCGCCCGTATCGCTCGGATTGAGCTGGATCGCGCGGTCGGCCTGCTGGCGCGCCTCTGCATACTGCAAAAGGTTGCTGTGGATCGCCGCGAGCACCGCATGGGCGCGCGCGTGCGCGCGCTGGTCGGGTGCCGCCAACGTGCGGCGCGCGAGCTCGGTGGCCCGCTCCATGCTCGATGCCGGGTCCTCGACCCAGCCATACAGCGCTCGCTGCAGCTCCGCCCAGGCCATCGTGTTCCAGACTTCGGCATAGTCGGGTGCCAGCTTTTCCGCCTGGGCCAGCAACACGCGCGCTTCCCGGTTGGCGCTGCGCTCATCACGGTCGAGCAGCCCGCGGGCGCGCAGGACGAGGTCGTAGGCCGCCAGGCTCTCGGTGGGCTTCGTGGACACGCGCCCCTGCTCGACCCGCGTGAGCTTCACCGCTAGCGCGCCCGCCACGTCGCGCGCGATGCGATCCTGCATCTCGAACACCTGCCCGCCCTCGCCCTCATAGCGTTCCGACCAGAGGACCGTGCCGGCCTCGGTGTCGCTCAACTGGACCGACACCCGGATGCGGCTTCCCTCGAGCCGCAAGCTGCCTTCCACGACATAACGCGCGCCCAGCTTCTCGCGGATGGACTGGGGGGTGCCGCCGCCCGCCTTGAAAGGCTGGACGGCGTTGCGTGACATGACCCGCAGCGCCGAGAAGCGGCCGAGCGCATGGATGAGGTCTTCGGTCACGCCGTCGCTGAAATAATCGCGCGCGGGATCGCCGCTCAGGTTCGCCAGCGGCAGCACGGCCACGAGCGGCGGCGCCACCGCGGCCGTGGGCGAGCCTTCGCCGAACGGCCATGGCCGATGGGCTGCGGCCCAGAAGAGCATCGCGCCCACTACCACCAAAAGCGACACGAGCGCTGCAGCAATCCAGGGCCGCCTGCGCGGCTCCGACAGCGTCGCCGGCGCCGGGACTTCCGCCGCCGGCCGCTCGTCGCGCGCGACCGGTGCGATCAGCCGGTACCCGCGCTTGGAAATGGTCTCTATATAGGTGGGCTTGTGCGCGTCGTCGCCCAGCGCCTTGCGCAACTTGATGATGGCCTGCGTCAGGGCGTCGTCGCCCACCACGACCCCCGGCCAGACGGCCGCCAGCAACTCGTCGCGGGAAACCGCCTGGCCGGGACGACTCGCAAGCACCGCCAGGACCTCCACGACCCGAGGCTCGAGCCGCACCACCTCCTCGCCGCGAGCGAGCTGGTTGTGCGCCGGATCGACCCGGAACTGCCCCACGCTGAAACCGCCTGCCGCCATAAGTCCTTGAAAAACAAGGCTCGTTGGTTGTTAGGAAAATCTTAGCCGAAGCGTTGGGCCTTTTTTCGAGCGATCGCCTTTGATGCGCTTGCCGGCACCTGGCCGGTTTCGCGCGAGGAGATCGCATGGCCCACACCGCCGCCCACCGCACGACCGATTGCAGCCACATCGTAGGGGACCGTGCCGGCCGCGGCCAGCGGCTGCGCCTCGCCCACTGGGCGGCGTGGCTCCTGGCGCTTTCGCTCACGAGCGGCTGCACCGCGGTCCGGACCGTCGTCCACAACCTGGCCGACCTCGACGACCACCGCATCTTCGCCAATCGCACCGTCGCCAATGGCGCGCGCGCTTCGACTCTGCGCACGGTGTCGCGCACTCCCGCCTACCTGTCCCGGTTGCAGCTGGGCCAAGACTCCGGGACGATCTCGCTGGAGGGCTACCTCGACGGCACCGGTACCGCCGCATTCCTGGTGCTTCACGAAGATCGCGTGGTCTACGAGCGCTACGCGCGCGGCTACGACGAGCGCTCTCTGCTCAACTCGTTCTCGATCGCGAAGGCCGTGATGGGCACGCTGGTCGGCATCGCGATCGCGGACGGACGGATCCGCGGACTGGACGCGACGGTGGCCGAGTATCGCCCCGACCTCGCGTCCACCGCGTACGCGGGCGTGACCGTGCGGCAGTTGCTGGCGATGACCTCCGGGCTCGGCGACCGGCCCTCGATGCTGCCGGGCCGCTCCCAGTACTACTACGGCGACGACCTCCTCGACGTGCTAGCCGGTGCGCGGCCGGAAGCACGCCCCGCGAACCAGTGGCGCTACAGCGAAGCCGATATCCAGGTGCTCGGCCTCGTCCTCGCCGCGGCCGTCGGGAAAACCATCTCGGAGTACCTCGCCGAGAAACTGTGGCAGCCGCTCGGCATGGAATCGCCCGCGCTGTGGGCGCTCGACCGCGAAGGCGGGACGGAGAAAGCCTTCTGCTGCATCAGCGCGCGCGCCCGCGATTTCGCGCGGCTGGGCCGTCTCTGGCTCGACGAGGGCCGCTGGGATGGCAAGTCCATCGTGAATGCGGGCTGGATGCGCGAGGGCGTGCCGGGCGTGCGCACGCCCGATGGTTATACCCACCGCAACCTCTTCTGGTTGCCCGAAGGCGGCCACGGCGATTTCTATGCCTACGGCCACAACGGCCAGTACCTCTACGTGAATCCGGCGGCGCGGGTGGTCATCGTGAAGTTCAGCGAGACCGCGCGACAGGACCCGCTGCCGGTCTTCCGCTCGATCGCCGAGGCGATCGCGACGCCCGAACGCATCGCCGAGATCGACCGCCTCGCATCCGACTTTTTCGCATCGCGCTGAAAAGCGCCTATTCCAGGAGAACGACGCACATGAACATCTTCGCGAAGGCCCTTCGTTGCCTTGCCGCCGCGCTCGCCGCGATCGTCACCGCCTGCTCGGCGCGCGCCGCGCCCGCCGAAACCGGCATTGCCGAAACGCGCCTGGCCGTCGAATGCTCCATCGCCGCGCAGCGATCATTCGACCTGGGCTACGCCTTGCTGGAGGCTCGCGCCTATCAGCTCGCCCTGCGGGCGTTCGGCGATTCGGCGCGCATCGACCCGGATTGCGCAATGGCGCAATGGGGGCTGGCGATGGCGAACCTGGGCGACGAGCGGGAGGTGCCCGCAGCGCCACGAGTGGCCGCGGGCGCCAGGGCGGTCCAGCGCGCGAAGGCCCTGGGTGGCAAGACCGAGAAGGAGTGCGACCTCATCGACGCCGTCGCCGAATACTTCCATCGCCATTCCGAGCGCAGCCATGCGATGCGGCTCGTCCAGTACGAGCGCGCGATGCGCACGGCGCTCGAGCGCTCACCGGGCGATGCCGAAGTGCGCTCGCTCCATGGGCGGGCGTTCGAGACGCTGGTCGCGCATTGACGCGTGCGCGTCCCGTGGTACAAGGCCTCGATGTTCCTGGCGTCGAGGTCGCCTCCTAGGGGGCGCGCGCGAATCGCAGCCAGGAAAATCCCAACGCCCCCGCGCCGAGTGAAGCCACGAGGATCGCGGTCTTCGACGAATTGACGAGATCCGCCTGGCCGGGAAAGGCGAGATTGGCGATGAAGATGGACATGGTGAAGCCGATGCCTCCGAGCAGGCCCGCGCCGATGACGTGGCGCCAGCGCAGGTCTCCGGGCAGCTCGGACACGCCCAGCCATACGGCAAGGAAGGTGGCAAGCACGATGCCCAGCGGCTTGCCCAGGACCAGTCCGGCAAGGATGCCGGTCCCGTTCGGGCTCCACAGCGCATCCGACCACCCGGCGCCGATCACGATCCCGGCATTGGCCAGCGCGAAGACGGGCAGCACGAAGAAGGCCACCGGCCGATGCAGGAAATGCTCCAGGCGATGGGAAGGCGAAGCTTCGTCCTCGGCCCGGGCCGAGAAAGGGATCGCGAACGCGAGCATTACCCCGGCGATCGTGGCGTGCACGCCCGACTTCAGCATGCAGAACCACATGAGCACGCCCCCGAGCAAATAGGGCCAGAGCTTCATCACGCGCAGGCGATTGAGCACGACGAGCAGGGCAAACGTCGCGAGCGCGGCGGCGAGCCAGCCCCACGCCAGCCCGTGCGAATAGAAGATCGCGATCGCAATGACCGCGCCGAGGTCGTCCATCACCGCGAGCGCCGTCAGGAAGACCTTGAGGGAAGCCGGCGCGCGCGAGCCCAGCAAGGCCAGGACGCCGAGGGCGAAGGCGATGTCGGTGGCCATGGCGATGCCCGCGCCGCCCTGGGTAGGCGTCCCCGCATTGAGCGACATGTGCAGCGCGACCGGCACCGCGATGCCGCCCATCGCCGCGAACGTCGGCAGCAGCGCGGTGCGCACGTTGGACAGCTCGCCCACGTAAAGCTCGCGTTCGAGCTCGAGCCCGACGAAGAGGAAGAAGATCGCCATCAAGCCGTCGTTCACCCAATGCTCGACGGTAAGGCCCGCCACCTTCGTGTGCAGGAACGCGGCATAGCCGGCACCCGCCGCCGAGTTGGCGAGGGCGATGGCGATCACGGTGCATGCCAGCAGCACGACGCCGCCCGCCTTTTCGGATTCGAAGAACCGCTGGAAGGTGCGCGACAGCGCAAGCGCGGGAATCATGGCGCCTATCCTCTGGAATTGAAAGGTAGAGGATATGGCCATACCACGCGGGGACTTCAAATGATCCCGGTTTCCCGATACGGCGCGTTGTCGATCACGCGCTGGTATCCCATCCGTGAAAGGTCCAGCGTCTCGAAGCGCCCCTTCACGATGAGCTCGGAAAGGGCGCGGCCGACCGCGGGCGCGTGCATCAGGCCATGGCCGGAGAAGCCGCAGGCGAGGTAGAAGTTGTCGAGCTTGCCGGGGACCTTGCCGAGGATCATGTTGCCGTCGAGCTCGCACTCGTCGTAGAGGCCGGTCCATTCGCGCCTGAGCTTGAGCGACTCGAAGGCGGGCACGCGGCTCGCGCAAGCGTGCCAGACCACGTCCTGGAACCAGCCGGGATCGAGCTCGTAATTGAAGCCGCGCGGCTCGTCGGATTTCACCAGACCCACGGAGTAGCCCTTGCCTTCGGGCCGGATGATGAGGCGATCGGGATCCTTGATGAGCGGCATCCTTGGAAGCTCCTGGGAGAGCTCGACGTAGTGCTCGAAGCGGCGCATCGGATTCACGGGCACATCGATGCCGGCCAGCTTGGCGATGGCAGGCGCCCAGCATCCGGCCGCGTTCACGACGTGGTCGCCGCGAATGCGCTCGCCGGACGCGAGCTCGAGATCCGCGACGGCGTTGCCGCTGGTATAGACATCGACCACGCGGTCGCGCAGGAAGGCAACGCCCATCGCCTGCGCTTTCCTGCGAAAGCCCTGCAGCACGCTGTTGGGATCGAGCCAGCCATCCTCGGGTGAAAGCACGCCGAGCGCCAGGTCGTCGGATCGCATCCATGGATAGCGCGAGGCGATCTCGGCGCGGTCGAGCATCTCCACGTTCACGCCCAGCTCCTGCTCGACGCGGAAATTGCGCTCCAGCACCTTCTCGTGGCCGGGGCCGACGACGAAGAGGTAGCCCCACTCCTTCCACTGGACGTCGGGCGCATGTCCATCGACCGCGACGTGCCGCGCGAAATTCTTGAGGAAATCGATGCTGAACTGCGACATGCGGATGTTCTCGGGCAGCGCGAAGAGGCGGCGGCAGCCGCCGGTCGCCACCGGGCTTGCGGCCTTCGAATAGGTCGGGTCGGGCTCGATCACGCACACGCGGTCCACACCCGCGGCCTTGAGGAAAAACGCCGCGGCGCAGCCGATGACGCCTCCGCCGATGATGGCGACGTCGCTATTCACGAGCCGGTCCTCCCCCTGCCCCCTCCCGGAGGAGGGGGAAACGCGGCGAGCAGAGACCGTTTGGTGTGCTCGATGTGCTGCTCGGTGAGCGCCACCGCCCGCCGCGCGTCGCCCGCGAGGCAGGCCTCGAGGATGTCCTGGTGCTCCGCCTGCGGATTGCTGCGCCCCACGGTGTTTGAGATGTGCTGCCGCAAGTGGATGCTTATCCCGCGAACGAGGTCTTCGATCATGCGCACCAGGCGCGGCCGGCCGCACGGGCGGTAAAGGGTGAGATGGAACTCGAGGTTGAGCTCTGTCCACTGGCGCGGGCTCTCGCTCTCGTCGTAGCGCTTCATGATCGAGCGCGCGGCCTTGTAGTCCCGCGGCGTGAGGTTCGGCAACGCGAGCTTCATCGCTCGCGTCTCGAGCGCGATGCGGATGTCGAGCGTCTCGAGCAGGTCATCGACCGAACGCGCGGCCACGACGGAGCCGCGGTTGGCGAAGTGCTCCACCAGCCCTTCGGCCTGCAGCCGCCCCAGCGCCTCGCGCACCGGGATGCGGCTCACGCCGAAGCGGCGCGCGAGCTCTTCCTGTCGCAACTGCAGCCCGATGCCCAGGGTGCCGTCGAGGATGAGCCTTCTCAGGGATTCCGCGACGGCATCGGCGGAGAGCGCCGGCCGGGCCGACTTGAGCTCGGCCATCGGCTATTGCACCGGCGGGACCTTGGCCTGCTTCACGACGCGCTCCCACTTCTGGATCTCGGAGGCGACATACGCGCCGAACTGCTCGGGCGTGCTGCCCACCGGCTCGGCGCCCGAGGCGGAGAGCTTTTCCTGCACGTCCGGGGAATTCAGCGCCTTCGCCACTTCCTGCTGCATGCGGTTGACGATCTCCTTCGGCGTGCCCGCGGGGGCGAGCAACCCGATCCACGTCGCCGCCTCGAACCCGGGAAGCTTGTCGGCGATGGGCGCCACGTCGGGCATGAGCTTCGAGCGCTTGACCGTGCCCACGCCGAGGGCGCGCAGCCTTCCCGCCTTGATGTGCTGGGTGGAGGTGTTGATGGTGTCGAACATGAAAGTGAGCTGCCCGCCGAGGACATCGATGAGCGCGGGGGCGCTGCCCTTGTAGGGGACGTGCAGCAGCGGCGCGCCAATGAGGCCGGCGAGCAATTCCCCCGCGAGGTGATTGGAGCTGCCGTTGCCCGCAGAGCCGAAGGTGAGCTTGCCCGGGTTTGCCTTCGCGGTGGCCACGAACTCGTCGAAAGTCTTGATCGGGCTCGATGCGGGCACGACCAGCAGGTACGGCACCGCCACGATCTGCGTCACGGGCGCGAAGTCCTTCACCGGATCGAAGTCGAGCTTCGTGTATAGGCTGGGCGTCGTCGTGTGGCTCGCGGCGGGCACGATGAAGGTGTAGCCATCCGGCGCCGCCTTCGCTCCCTGGGACGTGCCGAGCGTGCCGCCCGCGCCGCCCTTGTTCTCGACCACGATCGGTTGGCCGAGCGCCTCGGTGAGCTTGGGCGAGATGGCGCGCACCACCACGTCGGTCACGCCGCCCGCCGCGAAGGGCACGATGAACTTGATCGGCTTGCTGGGCCAGGCCTGCGCGAACGCGGCGGAAGCCAGGCAGGTGCCGGCGACCATCGCGGCGACGGCGAGGAGGCGAATCCTGGAGGGTGGCGACATCTTCGTTCCTTTCACGGTTGGAGGGGATTGCTGGACAGGCGCCCGAGGATCTCGAGGGAATGGGCGTCGAGCGCGATGCCTTCGGCCAGGGCCTTTGCGCGGCGGGCGTAGCGGCGCGAACCGGGCAGATGCTCGGAGCCCGCGGCGAACACGGCTTCGACGAGGCTTTCGACACGCGCGCCCACGTCGGCTTGCGCCAGGCGCGGGTCGATGACCATCACGAACTCGCCGCCCTTCGAGGGCAACGTGCCATTCGCGGGCGATTCGAATCCGAAGGGGCTGCCGGTGAGCGCCGCGGCGAGCACCTCGACCGTGAACGCGATGGAAGCCCCCTTCACGCCGCCGAAGGGCACCAGCGCTCCACCTTCCAGCACGGCCTTCGGGTCGGTCGTCGGCTGGCCGAGCGCATCGACGCCGATGCCTTCGGGCAGTGAGCGTCCCGCGCGGGCCGCGACGAGGATCTCGCCCTGGGACATGACGCTCGCGGCCTGGTCCCAGACAATGGGAGCGCCCCCTGCGCGAGGGCAGGCAAATGCCGAAGCGTTGGTGCCGAACACCGGCTTGCCGCCGCCCCATCCAACCACGCGCGCGCGGGAAGTCACGCAGGCCATCGCGATGAAGCCCTCCACGGCGAAGTCCTCGATGTCGGGCCAAAGCGCCGCGAAGTGGTGCGCATTGCGAATGAGCAGGATCGCCGAGCCGGTGGTGCGCGCCATTTCCATGAGCCTTGCCCGCTCGCGGGAAAGCGCGAGGTGGGTGAACCCGTTGCGCGCGTCGGCGACGATCATCGAAGGGCTCTTCGAGAGCACCTCGGGCGCGGCCTTTCCATCGGCCCAGCCGCTGCGCACCGCCTCGATGTACCCGGGCAGGCGCAGCAGCCCGTGGCTCAGGGTGCCATCGCGCTCGCAGGCGGCAACGGTGCGGGCGATCGGGGCGGCCACCTCGGCCGCAAATCCGTTCTTGAACAGTGCGTCGAGGACGCGTTGCTCGAGCTCGGCATGGGCAATGCGGATCGACATCTCAGAGCGTTCCCTTGGAGAGCGTCGCGAGCTCCGCGAGCAGGCTCGCGTTGCCCTGGCGCTCGAGCCCGAAATCGCGCGCATATGCCGGGATTTCGCGTCCCGCGATCCATGCTGCCGCGATGGCCCCGGTGGCGCAGGCGGCCATCGAGCCGTAACCCGAGAGCGCGCCGGCGACGAACGCGCCTGGCGTCTTCATCGCTCCGATGAGCGGCCAGTTCTCCTCGGTCATCGTGTAGTAGCCGCCATAGTGGCGGGTGCCCCGAGGAAGGCGCCCGATGTAGGCGGCAAGGCTCGGGTTGAGCCGGCTGGCGGCTCGCACGACGGTATCGGGGAACTGCGTGTCGATCGGGTCTTCCCGATGCGGATCGCTCGCGGCCTCGTTGTACGCCCAGCCCAGCTTGATCCAGTTGCCGTCGACGGGACCATCGGGACGGCAGTGGATGCCCCCTTTCATGGGTTGCACGAGATGGCGCGTGGATGCGTCGCTCGCGAGAACCGCGCGATCCTCCTCGCTCCACGCGAGCGTCTGCCCATCGAGGTCGATGGTGAAGGGCATGTCGCGCGGAACCGCACGTTCGATGTCGGCGAAGGCGATCTTCTGCTGGAACACGCATTTCACGGGGAGGCTCTCGCCGAGCATCGCCGCGATGTCGCCGATGAACGGGCCGGCGGCGTTGACGATGCGACCGGCTCGAAGGGCCCCTGAGCGCGCGAGATGAAGGGTGAAGGGAGCAGCATCTCGCGATATTTCCGTCACAGCGTCGCGAACCACCCTTCCGCCCGCCTCCCGGATCGCCTCGAGCATGAAGCTTCCCATCTGCTGCGCGTCGATCGAGCCCGCGCGACGGATGTGGATCACTGTCGCGACATCGGGTGCGTAGGCAGGGAAGGTGCGGCCGATCAGCTCACGATCGAGCAGCACGTCCACGCCATCGGGCGCCTCCTGCCACGGCCTACTACGCGGCGCGTGATAGCCGGAAGCCGATTCCCTGATGCGGATCTTTCCCTGCGAACCTGCGTAGCCACGGTAAAGGTCGGCGATGAGATCCTCGGGCCGCTCGCGCCGTGTCGCCAGCGCATAACCGCCGCGGCGCATGTGCAGCCGGCCGCCGGAGGCGCTGTCCAGGTCTTCCATGAGGGAGATCGAATGGTCGGTGAACGCCGTCATCACCGGATGTGGCCACCAGTTGCGGTAGTTCTCGCCCGATTGCGCCGACGTAAGGCTCATCGGGTCGCGGCTGTCGATCAACGCCACGTCGCGCACGCCATTCTCGCGCACCAGGTAGTACGCCACGGCAATGCCCACGCTTCCCGCCCCGATCACCGCGACATCGACCCGCTCCATCCGTCCAGATTGGATCCAAAACCGGATTCAAGTCAATTGTTACACCGGGGACAGACCCGCTTTAGCTCAATTCTTGAGCAGCTGCTCAAGTTTTAAGCGAAAGCGGGTCTGTCCCCGGTGGATTACGATCCACTTCTCGGCCAATGCGCAATCCCGACATCATCGGCTTCCACTCGCTCATGGCGGTCTTCGCCGGAGTGGAGTTCCCGCGCTACGAGGTTGCGTGATGGAGCTCCACACGTGGCTCCTCTACCTCGCCGCCTCCATCGGCCTCTCGCTCTCGCCCGGACCGAATGGCCTGCTCGCCCTCACCCACGGCGCCCTGCACGGGCAACGCAAGGCGCTGTTCACGATCTCGGGCGGCGTGCTCGGGTTCACCGTGATCATCGCGCTCTCGCTTTTCGGCATCGGCGCCCTCCTCCAGGCATCGATCGTCTGGCTCACGGCATTGAAGTGGGCCGGAGGGGCGTATCTCGTGTGGCTCGGGATCCAGCTGTGGCGCGCTCCGGCGATGGAGCTGGGTGCCGCGAAGGGCGGTGAGCGCCCGGGATCCGCGCTCTTCAAGGAAGGCTTGCTGTCGGCGGTGACGAATCCCAAAGCGCTGCTTTTCTTCGCGGCCTTCCTTCCTCAGTTCATCGAGCCGACCCGCGACCTCATCGTGCAGTTCGTCGTCATGGCCGGCACGTTCGGCGCCGTGGAGTTCGCCTACGAGTGGATCGTCGCGAGCGCCGCGCATCGGGTGCGGCCCCTGCTTCGCCGCCTCGGCCGCCGATTCAACCAGGCGTGCGGCGGGATCTTCGCGGCGATCGGGATCGCGATGCCGTTGCGGGGCTAGCGGTAAACGCCGTCCCACTCCGTGACGGCAATGGCGCTCTTCCCGTCGGGCGCGACCTCCGGGCGGTTGAGCGCGAACACGGTCTCCGGCGTCACCACGCTGTACTCCATGTAGCCCTGGCGCGCGATCGGCCGCATGGCGCCGGTGTCCACCATGCCGTCGCGGATGAAGGCATCGTCGATATACACGCTCACCACATGGCCGAAGGCGACCACGTAGCCGGGTTTTCCGGCTGGCGCGGGCAACTCGACGATCTTCCACAGCGTGCATTCGAGCGCCACTGGACTTTCCGCCACGCGCGGCGGCTTCACTCGCTTCGACGGCGCCGGCGTGAGGCCAGCGAGCGCGAACTCGTCAACGCCGCGCCGCACGGCCGCGGAGCTGAGGTTCATCGCTTCGCGCAGGTCCCAGGTCGCAAGCGAGCACGTGAACTCGCCGGTCGCCTCGATGTTGGCGAGCGAATCCTTCCGCCCGTGGGACGAGAACACCACCATCGGGGGATGGTCGCTTACGGCGTTGAAGAAGCTGTAGGGCGCGAGGTTGCGCGAGCCATCAGCCCCGACGCTCGAGATCCAGCCGATCGGCCGGGGCGCGACCAGCGCCTTGAAGGGATTGAAGCGCAGGCCGTGATCGTTTGCAGCGGTGTCGTATTGCATCCGGGGAGGATAGCGGAAGCGAGATCGGTCGCGCCTGGCGGCGGTGGACGGACCGAGGAAGGCCAGGCCGCTATCCAATGATCCGCATGCCGCGCACCTTCCCGAAGTCGCGGCCGTGGATCACCAGCGCATCGGCGTTGACCGCCAGGGGCTGCCCAGTTGAACAGCGTCGGGCTTCAACCGATACTGCGTAAGCAACCTTGCCGCCTGCTCCCCGATTTCGCTGGCCGCTCGACCAGGCGCCACGATTCCAGTACCGGGCGATAGCGCTGGGCCGGCGCTTCCTCGCCGGCCGCGAAAGGGCCCGTGAGCACCTCGCCGATCGTCACCGTCGAGACGGCAAGCGCCTGGCGACCCTCCTCGTGGCGCTCGAAAAGCGGCTTGAACCGCGGCCCTGTGCGGCGCGAGACTCGAGCACGTAGATGATCGGCACGTCGAGATGGTCCCGCCTCTCCTAAAGCCGCCACTCGAACTGCGCGCCGAAGCGCCGGAACTGGTCCTGTATGTTGGTGAGCTCGAGCAGCCGCCCGCCCGCCGAATAGGCGTCCACGCGGTGCGTATCCTGCGCGAGCAGGTTGCTCGCGAAAACGCGCAGCAGCATCTTCGGCGAGAAGCGATACACCGCGTAGAAGTCGAGCGATCGCACCGGCGACGAGTACGCAAGCTGCGTGAACGAGCTGCGAATGAAGCCGCCGGTGCGGTAGCCGAACGTGCCGCCGAAGGCGACCGGCGGCTGCTGCATGCGGTGGTCGAAGCCCACGTTCGCGGTCATGCGGGTCTGGTCGGCGAGGCGGTTGTGCGGGCCCGGCAGGAAATCCACCTCGCTGTCGTTGAAGGCGAGGTTGGCGCGAATATCGGTGGCGGGCAGCCACTTGATGCCGAAACGGCGCAGGTTGAACTTGGTGTCCAGCTCGATGCCGCGCACGTTCGCCTTGCCGAGGTTCGTCGGCCGCGAGAGGAACGTGCCGTCGATCTCCACCAGCTCGCGCAGGATGATGTCCTCCACCCTGCGGAAGTAGAACGACACGCTCGCGATCCCTCCGCCGGTGAAGTAGTGCTCGTAGGCGAGGTCGAGACCCAGCGAGAGCTCGGGCTTGAGGTTCGGGTTGCCGGAAAAGTCGGGCGTGGTGGGCGTGTTGTTGTTGACGATGAAGCGCCGCGGCAGCAGCTCGAACGTGTTCGGCGCCTTGTAGGTGCGCGCGAGCGCCGCGCGAACCTGGTCCTTCTCGCTGCCGGGCACCTTCCACAACACCTGCGCGATCGGGCTCCACACACTCGAAGTGCTCTTCACCTGCGGAATCGAGCTCGACTGGCTGCGGGTCTCGATGCCCTCCCACCGCAGGCCGAGATAAGCCGAGAGCCGGTCGGTCACGTCCCATTCGTCCTGGCCGAAGAAGGCGGCGCGGAGGACCTCTGCCTTGTACGACTCGTCGATATCGAATTCGCGATAGCCCGGTGCGAGGGCCGTGTCCTGCTGGAAGCGGTCCTCGGTGCGCCTGCTCTGCTGCGCGTCCCAGCCGAAGGTGAAGTAATGACCCTCGACCAAGGCCGCCGAGTACTTGCCCATCGTCGTGAAGCCGGTATCGCCGCCGCTGGTGGTGACGATGCGGTCGAGCACGGCACGGCCGGCCTCGTCGAAATTCTCGGCGATGAACTCGGCATCGCGGTGGTTGTAGTTGAACCCGACGCGGATCTCCGTCCTCGAGCCCTCACCGCGCCTCGTCCAGGTTGCGTTCACGCGAGAGGCAACGAACTCCTGCTCGAAGCGGTTCTCGCTCGAGTCGTAGGTGGGGCCGGCGCCGATGAAAGTCGTCGAGACGTCAGGGAACTGCCCCTTGAAGCGGTTCATGTTCGCGAAGACGTCCACCGACAGGTTCTGCTCGCCGGGCAATGTCCACTGCAGCTTGGGCGCGGTGCTCAAGTTGCGCCCGTGCCCCTCGTGGTCCTGCACCGTCAGGTAGTGCAGGTCGAGGTCGCCCTCGCTGTCGAAGCCGCGCTGCTCGTGCGTGCGGTGGTTCCTGAAGCGGAAGGTGTTCAGCGTGATCGGCACCGTGTACGCGAGCCGCCCGAAGCCGTCGCCGAACTGGACCGTGGTGGAGGTCGCGGGCTCTCCGTTGGAAACGCTCACGGCCTGCTTGAACTCGCGCGACTTCTGCGCGAGCGCCTGGCGCAGCACGATGTTGATCGTGCCCGCCACGGCCTGCGTGCTGAATTCGGCGGTGGCGCTGCGGAGGATCTCCACGCGCTCGATCACGTCGGGCGAAAGCTCCTCCAGGTTGAATCCGGGCGGCGGGCGCTCGCCGTTCACCAGGATCTGCGTGTAGCCGCCTCCCATGCCGCGCATGCGGATGTCGCTGCCACGGCCGCCGGAGCCGCCGACGCTCACGCCGGGCAGGCGCTTCAACGCATCCATGAGCGTCGTGTCGCCCTGCTTGAGGAGCTCGTCGCGATTCACGACGATCTTGGCCGCGGTGGAGCGGCGCCGCTCCTCGACATCGCTGGGACGGATCACGTCGATCCGTTCCATGCGGCGGGCTTGGCCGCCTTCGGCTCCCTCGGGACCGGGGCCCAGTTGTGCGGAGGCCGGCAGGGCGGCGAGCGCGAGAAGGACAGCGGCGACGATCGGGAGAAGGCGCATGAAGGGGCAGTTGTGTCCGGTGACGCGGCAGTCTATGTGACGCAGGGACGTGGCCGCGCGGATTCGCCCGCTTCGGCAAGAAGCCGTCACAAACTAGAAAGGCGACGCGATCTCGAAGAACTCGCCGCGCATGAGCACCGACGGCGGTATGCCGAACATCTGGTGGAAGGTTCGCGTGAGGTGCGCGGCATCCGAGAAGTCGCCCTGCTGCGCCGCCGCGGCCAGCGTGCGCTCGCGCCCGATCGAGAGCATCGCCCGGGTGAGTTTGCGCCACAGCACGTAGCGACGGAACGGCAGGCCCACCTCTTCCTTGAAGAGGTGCTGGAAGCGGCCGGGCGACAGATGCACCAGCTCCGCGGCGTCTTCGAGCGACAGCCGCAGCTCCTCGGACTGCCGGATCGCGTCGAGAACCTTGCCCACGCGGCGGTCGAGCTTCCGCAGCGGCAGGCCCTGGGGGCAAAGCGTTTGCACGGTGTGGCGGACCAGCGCCCCCGCCTCCATGGCCTCCATCGGGCGCTCGATGAACTTGCGCAGCTCCGCGACGGGCGATTCAAGCCTGGCGTCGGGAACGATGGTGATGTCGCTCGCGAGCGCGTGCTGCAGGTGCGCTCCCTCGGACGATTCGGGATCGACCATCAGCATCGCACCCGTGGCGCCGCGCGCATCGAACGCGTGCTCGACATCGGCGCGCACGATCGTCCCGCGCCCCACCTGCCACTCGCCACCCACGGCCCTCACGGCGATCGCCCCCTCGGTCGCCACATGGACCTGGATCGTGTGATGGGCGTGGACAGGCACCTCGCCGCCCGCCCGGCCGGTCACGAGGAAACCGCCTTCCCACAGGTACCACCGGGGCGGCAGGTCGCCCTCCTTCCAGGACATGGCCTTTTCCGGCGAGGTAGCCGGTTCGTTCAAGTCATTCATTCGATCCCTTCAATACGCGGCGCGTCGCGATCCCTATCGTGCAGGGGTGGCGCGCAGAGGGCGCGCACCGACCCAAAAGGAGATCCTGATGAGCACTCGACCCAAGTACAAGCTGGCAGCCCTCCTGGCCGCCATCGCGATCGTCACCACGGCCTGCACGCCCGAGGTCGCCATCGCGGCCGACGCGGTCCGCCGCCCGGCGGCAACGGAGTTCGGCCAGGGCCCGCGCGCCTCCGTGAACGGGCTCTATACCGTGACGCTGCAGCCGGCACAGGCGCTGCGCCTGCGGCAGCTCCAGACCGTCCCGGTGCAGGTGCTGGACGCGCAGGGCCGGCCGGTCGAAAACGCCACCTTTCGCGTGGACGGCGGCATGCCGGAGCACGGCCATGGCCTTCCCACGCAGCCGCGCGTCACACGCGCCCTCGGTAACGGCATCTACGAGATCGAGGGCGTGCGCTTCAGCATGGGCGGGTGGTGGGAGCTCAAGCTCGCCATCGATTCGCCCGCCGGCGCCGACCGGGTGACGTTCAACCTGGGCTTGTGAGGCGGTGACCATGGAAGCGCGAAGGATAGCTCGCCTCGTCCTCGCCTCGCTGGCTTTCATGGCAGCCGGCGTGGCCCCGGCGCACGAGAACCACGCGTTCGAGGAGACCCAGGCGATGTCGCTCGAAAGCCTGGGACCCGTGCCTGCGGATCCGGGCAACCGCTGGGCGGACGATCCCCGCGCGGCCGCCCTGGGCGAGCGCCTCTTCTTCGACAAGCGCCTTTCCTCGAACGGCCAGTCTCGTGCGCCACGTGCCATGACCCGAAGCGCGATTTCCAGGATGGCGCGGCGCTGGCGAAGGGCGTCGGCACGACGAATCGCCGCACGATGCCGATCGCGGGCGTGGCGCACCTGCCCTTCCTCTTTTGGGACGGCCGCAAGGACAGCCTGTGGGCGCAGGCGCTGGGCCCGCTGGAGAGCCCCGTCGAGCACGGCGGCGACCGCGCGCAGTATGCAAACGTGATCGCGCGCCATTACCGGCGTGAGTATCAGCGCGTGTTCGGGCCGCTCCCCCAGCTACAGTCGCGAGAGGCGGCGACAAAGGTCTTCGTGAACATCGGCAAGGCGATCGCGGCCTACGAGCGCACGATCCAACCCGCCCCTTCGCGGTTCGACCGCTTCGCCGCCGAATGGAAGCGCACCGGTGCGATACCCAAGGACATTCTCGATGGGCAAGAGCTCGCGGGCCTGGCGCTCTTCCAGGGAAAGGCGAACTGCACCCAGTGTCACAACGGACCGCTGCTCACCAACGGCGAATTCCACAACACCGGCGTGCCAGCGCGAAAAGGAATGCCCGAGGATCGCGGACGCTTCACCGCGATCGCTGCGGTGAAGTCGGACGAATTCAATTGCCGCAGCCGCTGGAGCGATGCCGACCCCAGGGAGTGCCGCGAGCTGGATTTCCTTGCCCCCGCCGCGGCGGCGAACGAGCGCGCCTACAAGGTGCCTTCGCTTCGCGACGTCGCGGGGCGCGCGCCGTACATGCATGCCGGGCAATTCGCGACGCTGCGGGAAGTGCTCGATCACTACAACCGGGCGCCTGCGGCGCCGGGGGGGCATACGGAGCTCAAGCCGCTGGGGCTCACGGCCGACGAGCTGGGGCAGCTCGAGGCCTTCTTGCACACGCTCTCCGGAGGCGTCTCGGCCACTGCGGCCCTGCCGAGGAGGCGCCGGTGAGCTACGACGTGATCGTCGTCGGCGCCGGACAGGCGGGGCTCGCGGCGGGACACTTCCTGGCGCGCACCGGCCTGCGCTTCGCGCTCCTCGAGGCAGGCGAGGCCATCGGACATTCGTGGCGCAACCGCTGGGACTCGTTGCGCCTTTTCACGCCGGCGCGGTACAACGCGCTGCCGGGGATGGCGTTTCCCGGCCCGCGCTATTCGCTACCCGGCAAGGACGATGTGGCCGATTACCTGGCGAGCTACGCGCGGCGGTTCCGCCTGCCCGTGTCGCTGCAGACAAGCGCCAAGGCCCTGCAGCGGCGCGATCGACGCTTCGTCCTCGCCACCAACAACGGCCGCACGCTGGAATCGACTGCGGTGATCGTCGCCACCGGCGCCAACCAGCGGCCGCGCGTCCCCGCGTTCGCCGCGGCGATCGAGTCCAGGATCGCGCAGCTGCATTCCTGCGAATACCGGCGGCCGTCGCAGCTTCCGGAAGGCAAGGTGCTGGTGGTCGGCGCGGGCAACTCCGGCGCGCAGATCGCCATCGAGCTCGCGCGCTCGGGCCGGGAAGTCGTTCTCGCCGGGCCGGAAACGGGCTCGCTGCCCCGCCGCCTGCTGGGGCGCGACATCTACGACTGGCTGTGGCCCACGCTCATGCGTCCGACGGTCGAATCGCGGATCGGCAGGCGCCTGATGCGAGGCCGTCTCTTCTCGGGTGATCCCCTCATCGGCCTGAGCGCGAAGGACGTAGCGCTCCCCGGGCTTGCGCGGGTGGGTCGTGTGATCGCATCGCACGGCGGCCTGCCACGGCTCGCCGATGGGCGCGTTGTGAAGGACCTTGCGGCGATCGTTTGGTGCACCGGCTTCCGGCCCGACTACGAGTGGATCGAGTTACCCGCGATGGGGCTGGATGGTTATCCCGAGCACCGCCGCGGCATCGCCAGGAATGTTCCCGGGTTGGGATTTCTCGGGATGCGCTTCCAATACCGCGTCGGCTCGGCCCTGCTCGGGGGAGTCGGGGGAGACGCGGCCCACGTCGTGGATCGCATTGCTGCTCACGCAAAGGGAAAGTGAACCATGGAATACGAAATCGGAGGCGTGCTGGCCATCCTCACCTGCGCCATGGCTCGCATCGTGGGGCTCGACAAGGACCGCACCTTCTATTCCACGCTGGCCATGGTGGTCGCGACGTACTACGTGCTCTTCGCCGTGATGAGCGGGCACGCAGGGCACGTGGTGATTCAAGCCGTGAGCGCCATCGCCTTTGCGGCCGCGGCCATCCACGGATTCAAGCGCGGCCTTCGCTCGTCTACAGCGACTTCCACTCCGACTGCGGCAAGGCAGGCGGCGCCGAGGCCTGGATCTTGTAAGGCTCGAGAAGCTTCTTGGCCTTCGCGTCCTTCTGCAGGCCGGCCGGGAGCTGGAACCAGTAGCCGAGCGATCGATCCGTGCGGCGCTTCCAGAGGTAGCGCGGCTTCTCGTCGCTCTTAAGGGACTTGGCCACCCTGCGGACGTCGCGCATCAGGCGGGTGCGCGCGTTCTTGTCGCGGCGGAGGTTCTCGGTGGTGAAGTCGACGCGGTAGGTTTCCATGGGGCAGGGCTCCTTGCAGGTAGGAACCCTTGGGACCCCGCAATTCCGGGGCGCGCCCCTATTACTACCGCCTGCGATGGCGCTCGGAATTCGTTTCGCTCCGATACGTGGTCCGATAGTTGGGGAGACACGCCATCGCGCCGGCCGGATCCGCCTCACACACCCTTAAAACGGGTGTCGCATGTGGAAGGTTGACCGCTCGGGCCTCGAAGAGACAGGGCTGGACGACGAGCGGCGCGGCGTATGCCGATGATCGGGGCCCGGGGGTCGACCAACGGTCCGCTCGCCGAGGTGTTACCATGGTGACACCTTCCATCTTGTGCGAGCCCTCCCATGCCCAGCACGACTTCCCTGAAGCTCCCTGAAGAGCTCAAGGAGAAAATATCGACCCTGGCCCAAGGCGTAGCGCAGACGCCGCACGCCTACATGGTGGAGGCGATCGCCGAGAAGGTGGCGAGGGACGAAAAGCGCCGCGCGTTCCTGGAGGAGGCGAAGCAGTCCATGGAAGAAGTCGAGCGGACGGGCACCGTGTACCGCCACGAAGACGTGATGCGCTGGTTTCGCGCCAAGGCGGGCGGAAAGAAAGCCGCGAAGCCGCGTCCCGTGAAGCCGAAGCGCGCGCGATAGCGCGTTGGCCACGCTCACCTATTCGAGGGCGGCGATCGAGGAGCTCGACCGGCTTTCGCAGTTTCTCCACGAAAACCAACCCGAAGAAGCCGAAGCGGCCGCCGGACTGATCGCAGAGGCTCTCACGGTTCTCCGAGACCACCCCTTGATCGGCCGGCCCTCGGAAGACGGACTGCACGAGCTTCTGATCTCGCGCGGCCGCACCGGCTACGTTGCGCTGTACCGCTACCGCGAATCCACCGACCAGGTGACCGTGTATCGCATCCGGCACAAACGGGAGGTTGGGTACGAGGATTAAGGCCGCGTGATCACCGCATCGCCGTACGGGCGGGACAAACGCGTCCTCTCAGAGTCGTCGAGGCCACAAACCGTAACCTCCCGCCAACTTGCGTCACCTAACATCGAAGACAAATTCCAAGGGAGATCCGATGCGCTTCATCCTCGCCGCTGCCCTCTTCTTTGTTGGCGCATTGCCGGCCATCGCCCAAACCTTCACCGGTGCGATGTCCGGCTCCTGGTGGGACGCCTCGCGAAGCGGCGAAGGACAATTCATCACCTTCGAGTCGGTGGGGACGCGCAACGTGGTGTACGTCGCCTACTTCACCTATACCCCCGACGGGCGGGCGACGTGGCACGTGGGCAACGCGGATTACGCGCCGGGCGCCACGAGCATCTCGATTCCCCTCGTGACCGGCTCCGGCGCGCGCTTCGGGAACGCCTTCAGCGCCAACGACGTGCAGGTCGCGAACGCGGGCACCGCGACGCTGGAGTTCGTGAGCTGCCGCCAGATGCGCATGCAGCACTCGGGCATGGCGGGCATCACTCTCAACCTGAGCCGCCTCGTAGGTCCGCTCGCAGGCGCGGATTGCAACGACCAGCCGCCGCCCACCGCCTCGCTCACCGGCGTGCTCTCGGGCTCATGGTGGAACGCGTCGCGCTCGGGTGAGGGGCAGTTCGTCACCTTCGAGACGCAGGGCTCGCGTAACGTGGCCTATGTCGCGTACTTCACCTATACGCCGGAGGGGGCCGCCACGTGGCTCGTCGGCAACGCGGACATTCCGATCGGCGCCACCAGCATCACGATCCCCGTCATCACCGGCAGTGGCGCGCGCTTCGGGGCGAACTTCAGCTCCGGCGACGTGCAAATCCAGGCCGCGGGCAGCGTCACCCTCACGTTCACCGGCTGCAACGGGCTCACCCTCGCCTATTCGGGCGCGCACTCCTTCACGCACAGCCTGCAGCGGCTGGTGGGCCCGCTCACGGGGCTGGGCTGCACCGTGCGGACCGCGCCGCTCATCGCGCAACCCGACCTGCAGCAGATGCACACGCTCATCTCCCCGGACACCAACTTCACCTACCAGGTCGCGGTCTGGACGCCGCCGGGCTACGTCGCCGGCAGCGGCCTGCACCCGGTCATCTACGCGGCCGACATGGAGCCGCAGGTGCTCACGCTCAAGAACACCGTGCGCGCCGCGGGCTACAACGCGGTGGTGGTGGCGGTCGGCAATGGCGGCCCCGACCGGCGCTTCGTCGACTACACGTTTCCGGGCGCGAATGCGTACCACCGCTTCCTGGTGCACCAGCTCATGCCCTACGTGGAGACGCAGTTCCGCGTCGATCGCACGCGCCGCACGTTCGTGGGCTACTCGCTCTCGGGATCCTTCGCCGCAGTGACCCTTGCGCTCGACGACCCGGCGGCGCGGCGCTGGTCCTCGATCATCTCCGTCGACGGCTCGTTCTGGCACCAGACGCAGGACGTCTACAACGTCGAGCAGGCGATGTTCAACGCGTCGAGCTCACTGCCGGTGAAGATCTACCTCGTGGCCGCCGCCAACATGGAAGGCATCACTGCGTTCCGCCAGCGGATGGAAGCGCGGGGGTACCAAGGGCTGCAATTGCGCCAGCAGAATTACGCGCTCGACCACGGCGCGGTGCTGGCGCCGGGGATCGCGGATGGGCTGGCTTGGGTGTTCGGGGGGAATTGAAGCGCCAACGGCGCTCTAGCGCTCTTCCGAAGTGCGCCCAGTAGTCCTGACGCCCGTGTCCGAGATCCTCTCAAGCGGCTTCATCGAGCGTGCAAGCGAACAGCTGCCCTGGTTCGCCGTGGTCCTGCTGGTTGCGGCGGCCATCGTGTCCCTGGTTTCCCGCGAACGCCGCCGCCGGCTTGGCCTCACCAGGTTCCTGCTCGGCTACCTGTGCATCGCGGCCGTACCGCTCTTCGGCGTGATCGTGCTGCGGTCGGCGCTGCGCGAGGGACTGGAACAAGCCGGCCACGGTTGGTGGGCCGCGTTGTGGCTCAGCCTGTTCTGGATGGTGACCTTCATCGTCGTGGCGCAGTGGGTCGTGCGCCGCGTGCCGCCGACCCGCGGGTGGCTGCGGGACTATCGCCAGGCCGGCCGCGACATCTGGCGCGACCGGCTGGCACGCTGGTTCGGCATCCGCTCGCGCGATTGATGACCTCTTGGCGAGTTGGTTTTCTGCGCAGCCTTCATTTCCAGGCTAGCCGCGCAGCAGGCCGAAACCGAGCAGCGAAAGCCCTGCGCACCACACGAGCCACAGCACGATCCGGCTGAAGCGGCCGGCGTCGACGCGGTCGTACAGCTTGCGGCCCAGCCACGCGCCCGCCATGGCCGAGGGAATCGCGAGCAGCAGCAGCGGCACGAGCGCCGCCGTGAAGGTGCCCACGAGCAGGTGGCCCGCCAGCGACACCAGCAGGATCGACAGGTTGTAGCCCTGGAAGATCGCGCGGCGCTCGTCCTTGCCCCAGCCGTGCAGCTCCGCCCAGATGGTCGGCGCGACGCCCATGAGCCCGGTGATCCCGCCCAGCACTCCGCCTCCGAAACCTACGAGCGCGTCGCTCGTGCGACTCGACTCGCGCCGCGTCGTGATTCGAAGCCACAGCAACACGCTGCAGGCCACGACCACCAGCGCGCCGAGCCCCATGCGGAAAGCGTCGGCCGGGATCCGCGGCAGCAGCATCACGCCGAGCGGCACGCCGAGGACGCCGAAGCCGACGAAGGGAGCCAGCCGGCGCAGGTCGATCGCGTGCCAGATCTTCGGCAGCGTCTGCAGCTGCCCCGCGACCGAGCACGCGATCACCAGAGGCGCCGCGGTGGAGGGCGCGAGCGCATGCGCCCACAGCGGTAGCGAGGTGAGCCCGAAGCCGAAGCCGGTGAGCCCCGATGCGAACCCGCCCATGAGCGCACCCGCGACGACCAGCGCCTCGATCACCCCGCCCCCGTCGATCTTGTCAGCAAAACTGTTGGCACTTCTGGCGCGAGGATGATAGCTTGTTGGGGGAGGAGCCGTGGCCGCGAAAGCCAGCAGCCGGAGCAGCGCAAGGAACCGCGGAAGCGCGGCCAGCGTCGCGCGCATCGTGGAGGTGCTGCGTGGGCGCATCGCCCGCCAGGACGTGCCCCCGGGCGCAAAGCTTCGCGAGACCGACCTCGCCGAGGAATTCCTGGTGCCGCGCACCCGCGTGCGTGAGGCGCTCAATGTCCTCGAGCAGCGGCGGCTGGTCGAGCGCATTCCCAACCGCGGCGCCATGGTCACGAGGCTGGACATCCCGCAGGCGTTCCACATCTACGACCTGCGCGAGGTGCTCGAAGGGCTTGCCGCGCGCCTGGCCACCGAGAGGGGCGAGCCCTCGCGCTGGCGCAAGGAGCTGGATCTCTTCAAGGGTCCGATGAAGGAGATGGTGCAGAAGAACGAGCTCGACCCCTACATCGAGCGCTACGAGTCGCTGCGGCGCCAGATCATCGAGGCCGCGGGCAACCCGATCCTGGCCGAGATGCTCGACACCATCTGGGAGAAGACCCAGGTGCTCATCCGACGCATCCTGATCCTGCCGGGCCGCGCGGAGCTCGGGCGCAAGCAGCACGTCGCGATGCTGGAAGCGATGGCGCGCGGCGATGCCGCCGAGGCCGAGCGCCTGCGCCGCGTGGGGCTGCGCAGCGCCCGCGCGCATCTCGAGAAGTTCCAGAAGTACATCCTCTAGAAAGAAGGAAGCCGCCCTGGATACGCCACACCCCGCCTCCCGCCCGCATTCGTCGCAGGGCCCGCTCGCCGGCTATCGCGTGCTCGAGTTGGGCTCCACCGTCGCGGGCCCCTTCTGCGGCCGGCTGCTGGCCGACTTCGGCGCCGAGGTCATCAAGGTCGAGCCCGCCGAAGGCGATCCCGTGCGCACCATGGGCAAACGCTTCCACGGCAAGTCCCTCTACGCGGCGAGCATCTTCCGCAACAAGTCGCTCATCAGCGTGGACCTGCGCAAGCCCGAGGGGCAGGCGTTGGTGCGCTCGCTCGCGGAGAAATGCGACGTGCTCGTCGAGAACTTCCGTCCTGGCGGCATGGAGCGCTGGGGACTCGGCTACGAGGCGCTTTCATCGATCAACCCCGGCCTCGTCATGGTGCGCATCAGCGGCTTCGGCCAGGATGGCCCGTACGCGCAGCGCGCGGGCTACGGCGTGATCGGGGAAGCGGTGAGTGGCCTGCGCCACTTGACGGGCGATCCCGACCGTCCACCCGCGCGCGTGGCGGTCTCCATGACCGACTACATCACGGGCCTCTACGCGGCGTTCGGGGCGACGATGGCCCTCCTCGCGCGCGGCAAGACGGGCCGCGGCCAGTTCATCGACGCGGCGCTGTACGAATGCGCCTTCAGCTTCATGGAGCCGTGGATCCCGGCCTTCGAGAAGCTGGGCCACATCGCCAACAGGACGGGCTCGCGCCTGCCCGAGAGCACGCCGAACAACCTCTACGCCACCGGCGACGGCAGCTTCATCCACATCACCGCGATGGGCGAGGCCGTCTTCCAGCGCCTGTGCGAGGCGATGGGGCGCCCCGAGCTCGCGCGCGATCCGCGCTTCACGCCCGCCACCGCGCGCTCGGAGAACCACGAGGACCTCGACGACATCATCGGCGCGTGGACCGCCGGCAAGCCGCTCGAAGAGCTCGAACGCATCCTCGAGAAGGCGCTCGTCCCGGCGACGCGCATCTACACGATCGCGGACATCTTCGCCGACCCGCATTACCGCGCGCGCGGCTCGATCGCCGCCGCACCCGATGCCGACTTTGGCAGCGTGGCGATGGCGCAGGTCGTGCCGCGCTTGTCGCTGACTCCCGGCGCCGTGCGCCACGCCGGCCGCCGCGTCGGCGAGGACACGCGCGCGGTGCTCACCGAGCTCCTCGGGCTCGATGCCGCGCGGCTCGATGCGTTGCAGCGCGAGGGAGTGATCGCGTGAGTGAACGCGCCCAGCGCATCGAGCGCGAGTTCGCCGAGCGGGAAGCGAAGGCCCTCGCCATGGGCGGTCCCGAGAAGCTCGCGAAACGCAAGGCCGCCGGCGTGCTGAACGCGCGCGAGCGGCTGGACCGGCTGGTCGACGCGGGCACGTTCATGGAGTCCGGCCGGTTCTCGACCTCGGCCAACCCGGCCGACCGCGACAAGTCACCCTCCGACGGCAAGATCGCCGGCTTCGGCAGGATCGAAGGGCGCGAAGCGGCCCTGGTCTCCAACGACTTCACCGTCTTCGGCGCTTCGAGCGGGGCCACCAACGGCCGCAAGATCGCGCACATGAAGCGCGTGGCGACCGAGCGCGGCATCCCCCTGGTGTTCCTGGGAGAGTCTTCCGGCGCGCGCATGCCCGACCACATGGGCTCGCGTGGCATGGGCTCGCTGCTCGGCAACGACGGCATGCAGTACCGCCGCATGCGGGAGGTGCCGTGGGCTTCGGCCACCCTCGGCTATTCGTACGGCTCGTCGTCGTGGTACGCGGTGCTCTCGGATTTCAGCGTCATCCGCAAGGGCGCGGTGCTCGCGGTTTCCTCTTCGCTGCTCGCTTCGCTGGCCATCAAGGAGGAGGTCGACCCGCAGGAGCTGGGCGGCTGGCGCTTGCACGCGGAGGTGACCGGTTTCGCCGACGCGGTGGCGGAGACCGACGAGGAAGCCCTCGACCTGGTGAAGAAATTCCTCTCGTACCTGCCGAGCCACCACAACGAGGCGCCGCCGGCGCGCCCGGTGCCGCCGGGGTCGGGCGCGAACATGCGCGACGTGTTGCGGCACCTGCCGGAGAAGCGCACGCAGGTCTACGACGTGCGCAAGATCATTCGCGACGTCGTCGACTCCGAGAGCTTCTTCGAGTTGAAGCCCCGCTTCGGCAAGGTCGCCGTCACTGGGCTGGCTCGCCTCGCAGGGAATACCGTCGGCATCCTCGCCAACAACCCGCTGCACAAGGGCGGCGCGATGGACACCGAGGCGTGCGAAAAGATGACGAGCTTCATCGTGCTCTGCGACTCGTTCAACATCCCCCTGGTGATGTTCGTCGACACGCCCGGCTTCGTCATCGGCACCGAGGCCGAGAGGAAGCGCGCGCCGGGCAAGATCATGAACCACATGAACGCCCTCTCGCTCACGACCGTGCCCAAGCTCTCGGTGGTGCTGCGCAAGAGCTACGGGCAGGCCTACCTCAACATGGGCGGCGGCAGGAACTCCGACGAGATGGCCGCCTGGCCGACCGCCGAGATCTCTTTCATGGACGACACCTTCGCCGTCAAGATCGTGCACGGCCTGGAGCCCGGCCAGCCCGGCTTCGACGAGGCGCTCGAGCGCATGGGCAAGGACAACGAGGTCTGGGACATCGCCTCGGTATACGCCGTGCAGTCGGTGATCCGTCCCGAGGAGACGCGCGACTACCTGATCCGCATGCTCGAGATCCACCGGCTGCGGCTTACTAACGGCGTGGGCCAGCACCTCATGCGGGCCTGGCCCACGAGCTACTGACATGGCGCTGTTCGCGAAAGTCCTCGTGGCCAACCGGGGCGCCGTCGCGGCCCGCGTGCTGCGCGCGCTCGACTCCCTCGGCATCCCGTCGGTCGCCGCCTACTCCGAGGCCGACCGCGACGCGCCGTGGCTGGAGCTCGCGGGACAAAGCGTGCACGTGGGAGGTGCCCCGGCGCGGGAGAGCTACCTCAACCAGGACGCCCTGCTCGCCGCGGCCCGGGACACGGGCGCCGACGCGCTGCATCCCGGCTACGGCTTCCTCTCGGAGAACGCGGCCTTCGCCACGCGCGTGCAGGAAGCGGGGGTCACCTTCATCGGCCCGTCGCCGCGCTGGATCGACGCCATGGGGCACAAGACGCGCGCGCGCGAGCTGGCCATGCGCGAGGGGTTGCCCGTGGGCCGCGGCTCGGGTGTCCTGCCCGCCGATCGCGACGCGGTGCTGAAGGCGGCCGCCGACATCGGTTACCCGATCCTGGTGAAGCCGGCCGCGGGCGGGGGCGGCATCGGCATGCTGCCGGCGCGAACGCCCGATGAGCTCGTCGCCGCGGTGGAGCGGGCCGCCTCGATGGCCGAGCGCGGTTTCGCCAGCCGCGAGGTGTACCTCGAGCGCCTGGTGGAGCGGCCGCGCCACGTCGAGATCCAGCTCGTGGGCGACAAGCACGGGCACGTGGCGCACGTCTTCGAGCGCGACTGCTCGGTGCAGCGCCGCCACCAGAAGATCATCGAGGAGGCGCCGGCGCCGCGCATCGACCGGGCTCGCATGGATGCCCTGCTCGGCCAGGTCGCCGGCACGCTCGGGCGCCTGGGCTACGACAACCTCGGCACGGTCGAGATGCTGCTCGCGCCGGACGGCGAGTTCCGATTCCTCGAGATGAACACCCGGCTGCAGGTCGAGCACGGCGTCACCGAGGAGGTCACCGGCATCGACCTCGTGGCCGCGCAGCTGCGCTCCTCGGCGGGGCTACCTCTGCAGGAGATCCTGCCCGAAGCGCCGGAGATCCGCGGCCATGCGGTGCAGGCACGCGTGTATGCCGAGGACCCGGTGCGATTCCTGCCCTCGCCGGGCAAGCTTGCCGAGTTCGCCCCACCCCACGGCGCCGACGTGCGCGTCGAGACCGGCTATGCCGCCGGGCGCGAGGTCACGCCGCACTATGATCCCCTGCTCGCCAAGGTGATCGCGCGCGGCGCCACGCGTGGGGAAGCCATCGACCGGCTCGTGGCCGCGCTGGGCGAGTTCCGCATCGCGGGGCTCAAGCACAACATCCCCGCGCTCGTGCGTATCCTCGAATCGGAGGAGTTCCGCGCGGGCGAGGTCCACACGGCCCTGGCCACCGACGTGGTGCGCCGGGCTGCGCAAACGGTTTGACCGAGGAGCGAGACTTGGCTGCGATCGAGGTGAAAAGCGTGGTGACCGGATCGGTTTGGAAGATCGTGGCGAGCGTGGGGCAGAACCTCGCACCGGGCGACGAGATCATGATCCTGGAATCGATGAAGATGGAGATCCCCGTGATCGTCGACGACGGCGGGGTGCTCAAGGAGATCAAGGTGGCCGAGGGCGTCGCGGTGAGCGAGGGACAGGTCCTGGCAGTGATCGAGGAATGAGCGCGAATCCCCAAAAACCGGGGACGGACCCAAAAGCAACGGAAGAACCTGGGTCCGTCCCCAAGGGCTGGAGCCCCGAGCTCGAGGAGCTCGCCCGGCGCCGCGCGCAATCGCAGGCGCTCGGCGGCGCCGAGGCGGTCGAGCGCCATCACTCGCAGGGCCGCCTCACGATCCGCGAGCGCATCGCGGGCCTCGTGGACGCAGGCTCCTTCCAGGAAGTCGGGCGGCTCACCGGCCAGGGCCGCTACGAGAACGGCAAGCTCGCGGGTTTCACGCCCGCGCCCTATGTGATGGGGCTTGCGAACATCGACGGGCGGCCCGTCGCGGTGGGCGGCGAGGATTTCACCATCCGCGGCGGCACGAGCTGGAGCGGCGACCGCAAGAAGGGCGGCCAGGGCGGCTTCGTCGAGGACCTCGCGCACGAATACCGCATCCCGCTCGTGAACCTCATCGACGGCTCCGGCGGCAGCGTCACCTCGATCACGCGCCGCGGCCATTCGGTCTTCCCGGGCGTGCACGGCTTCGAACAATCGGTGCGGCTGATGGGGGAAGTGCCCGTGGTGTGCGCGGTGCTCGGCACGGCCGCCGGCGGCCCCGCGGGGCGCGCGATCCTGTCGCACTGGTCGGTGATGGTCCAGGGCACGAGCCAGGTCTTCGCCGCGGGACCGCCCGTGGTCGAGCGCTCCCTCGGGCAGAAGGTCACCAAGGAGGAGCTGGGCGGCCCCGCGATCGCGGTGGATGTGGCCGGCACCATCGACCAGGTGGCGAAGGACGAGCGCGAATGCTTCGCCCTGATCCGGCGCTATCTCTCCTTCATGCCGCGCAACGTGTGGGAGCTACCGCCGCGCGCGACCACGGGCGACCGCGTCGATCGATGCGAGGACAAGCTCAAGGACATCGTGCCGCGCAACCGGCGCAAGCCCTACGACATGCGCCGCATCATCGAATCGATCGCCGACCAGGATTCGGTCTTCGAGCTGCAGCCGAGCTACGGCAAGGCGCTCATCACCTGCCTCGCGCGCATGAACGGCCACGTCGTGGGGTTCGTCGCCAACAACCCGATGGTGTACGGCGGCGCCATGGACGTGCGCGCCGCGCGCAAGCAGACCCATTTCGTCGAGCTGTGCGACTGCTTCCACATCCCCCTCGTCTTCCTGGTGGACGTTCCCGGCTTCATGGTCGGCAAGGACGCCGAGGCTGCCGCCACACTGCGCGAGGGCATGCGCAGCGTGTACGTGGCTTTGCAGGCGACGGTGCCGATGTACACCGTGGTGATCCGCAAGTGCTACGGCATGGCCGGCATGGGCACCACCGACAAGAACGGCCTCGACTTCAAGATCGCGTGGCCCTCGGCCGAGTGGGGATCCCTGCCGATCGAGGGCGGCGTTGCCGCGGCGTTCCGGCGCGAGATCGCGGCCGCGCCCGATCCGAAGGCGAAGGAGGCCGAGATCGAGGCGCAATTGCGCGCCCATGCGTCCCCCTTCCGCACCGCGGAGGCCTTCGGCGTGGAGGAGATCATCGACCCGCGCGAGACCCGGCCGTACCTGTGCCGGTTCATCGACGCGGCCGCGGGCCGGCTGGCGACCACGGTCGGCCCCAAGCCCAAGTACGGCGTTCGTCCCTGAAGGAACCGAGACTCACCACAACGAGGAGGAGCACGAAAATGAAGACCTGGAAACTCCTGGCTGCCGCCATGGCCGCCGCGCTCGGCTTCACCGCAGGCCCCGCCGCGGCCGAGGTGAGCGAGCTCAAGATGATGTCGCAGTACGGCATCGGCTACATGCAGCTCACTGTCATGAAGGCCGACAAGCTGGTCGAGAAGCACCTCGCCAAGGCGGGCCTCGGATCGACGACCGTCACCTGGGCTCGCATGGGCGCGGGCGCGGCCGCCAACGACGCGCTGCTCGCCGGGGGGCTTCACTTCGCCGCGGGCGGCACGGGGCCCGCCTTCATCCTCTGGGACCGCACGCGCTCGAACGTGCAGGTCCACGGCGTGGCGGCGCTCTCCTCGATGCCGAACCTGCTGGTGAGCCGCAACCCGGCCGTGAAGGGCATCAAGGATTTCACCGACAAGGACCGCATCGCGATGGCGGGCGCCGGCTCATCGGTGCAGACGATCTACCTGCAGATGGCCGTAGCCAAGGCCTTCGGCATCGAAAACTACAAGAAGCTCAATCCGCTGATGGTGAACCTGCCGCATCCCGAGGGCCTGCGCGCGCTGCTCTCGGGCCAGGGCGAGATCACCGCGCAGTTCACCTCCCCGCCCTTCCAGAACACGGCGCTCGAGAACCCGGCGGTGCACACGGTGCTCAATTCGTACGACATCATGGGCGGGCCCAATACCTTCCTCATGGTGTGGGCGACGAAGAAGTTCCGCGACGAGAACCCGAAGACCTACAAGGCGGTGCTCGACGCCATGAAGGAAGCCACGGACGCGATCAACGCGGACAAGAAGCGCGCGGCCGAGATGTACGTGGCCGAGGGCGGCGGCAAGGAGTCGGCCGACAAGATCCTCAAGCTCATGAGCGACCCGCAGATCAAGTACACGATGGCGCCGGAGAACGTGCTGCCGTACGCGCAATTCATGCACAAGATCGGCACGCTCAAGACCGAGCCCAAGTCGTGGAAGGACCTCTTCTTCCCCGACATCCACCACCTGCCGGGAAGCTGACGGGAATGGCGGCCGCGCCGCAGCCGTTGCTCGAGGTGCAGGGCGTCACGCTGCAGTACAAGACGCGCCATCACCTCGTCACGGCCACCTACCGGGTGAGCTTCGACGTCTACCCGTCGGACCGCTTCGTGCTCCTGGGTCCCTCGGGCTGCGGCAAGTCCACGCTGCTGAAGGCGGTGGGCGGCTATATCGCGCCCACCGAGGGGCGCATCCAGCTGAAGGGCATCGAGGTGAAGCGGCCCGGGCCCGATCGCGTGATGGTCTTCCAGGAGTTCGACCAGCTGCTGCCCTGGAAGACCGTGAAGCAGAACGTGATGTTCGCGCTCGAGGCCTCCGGGCGCTTCCGAGGCCGCGATGCCGAGGAACGCGCCATGGCCGCGATCGAGAAGGTGAACCTCACCCGCTTCACAGACTCGTACCCGCACACGCTCTCCGGCGGCATGAAGCAGCGCGTGGCCATCGCCCGCGGCATGGTGATGGAACCCGACATCCTGCTGATGGACGAGCCGTTCGCGGCGTTGGACGCCCTCACCCGCCGCAAGATGCAGGACGAGCTGCTCGAGCTGTGGGAGGGCACGAAGTTCACGGTGCTCTTCGTGACGCACTCGATCCCGGAGGCGGTGCGCATCGGCAACCGCATCCTGCTGCTCTCCCCCCACCCGGGCCAGGTGCGCGCGGAGTTGAACAGCGACGGCACCGATCCCGAAGACGCCTCGGGCACGCGCCTCTCGGATCGCATCCACCGCATGCTCTTCGCGGGACAGGAAAGCGAGGGCGAGGCGGTCCCGCATGTCTAGCCCGCCCATCCATGGCACCCCTGCGCAGCGCGCAGAGTATGTGCGCGAGCAGGTCCCCGAGCACGACTTCGGCGTCGTCAACAAGCCGCTCACGACCTGGGAGCGCATCTACGGCAACAGCGCGGTGCGCAAGACCTTCATCCTGCTGCTGCTTGCCGCGGCCTGGCAGGCCTACGCGGTCTACCTCGACAACGCGCTCATCCTGCCCACCTTCAGCGACACGCTGAAGACCTTCGTGCAGCGCATGTGGAGCGGCGAGCTGCTGAAGAAGTCCTGGGCCTCGATCCTGGTGCTCCTATACGGCTACGGCATCGGCCTCGCGCTGGCGCTGGTGTTCACCGTGCTGGCGATGACCTCGCGGCTGGGAACGGACCTGCTGGAGACGCTGACCGCGATGCTCAACCCCCTGCCCGCGATCGCGCTCTTGCCGCTCGCGCTCATCTGGCTGGGCCTGGGCAATCCCAGCATCATCTTCGTGCTGGTGCATGCCGTGATGTGGCCGATCGCGCTCAACACGCACTCGGGCTTCCTGGGCGTTTCGCCGACGATGCGCATGGTGGGCCGGAATTACGGATTGTCCGGCGTGGGCTACGTGAGGAAGATCCTGATCCCGGCCGCATTTCCCAACATCCTCTCGGGCCTCAAGATCGGCTGGGCGTTCGCGTGGCGCACGCTCATCGCAGCCGAGCTCGTCTTCGGCACCACTTCCGGCTCGGGTGGCCTGGGATGGTTCATCTACGAGAACAAGAACGTGCTCGACATCCCGGCCGTGTTCGCGGGGCTCTTCACCGTGATCATCATCGGGCTCCTGGTCGAGAACCTCATCTTCCGCAGCGTGGAGCACCGCACCATCCTCAAGTGGGGAATGCATTCATGAGCAGCGAGACGCCCGTCACCGACGAGTACATCCGTCGCGGCGACTTCAACCCCCTCTGGGAGCAGATGCGCCAGCTCGACCCGCAGTTCGTCGAGGCCTATTTGCGCTTCCGCGACGTGCCGCACAAGTCGGGGCCGCTCGAGCAGAAATACAAGGAGCTGATCCTGGTGGCGATCAACGCGGCCACGACGCACATGTACGCGCCCGGCGTGCGGCGCCACATGGCGCTGGCGCTCCAGGCCGGGGCCACCAAGGAGGAGCTGCTCGAGACCATCGAGCTGGTGACGATCATGGGGATCCACAGCGTGAACCTGGCGATTCCCATCCTGGTGGAAGAGGTCGAGAAGGCGAAGGCGTAGAGTTTTCCGAAGTCATTCGACCCTGGGAGCATCTGAAACCATGAAGCTCGCCGCCCGCGTCATCATCGCGCTTGCCGCCTTCGTGGGCGCGGCCTCCCACGCGACGACCGTCAGCCTCTCGCCGCCGACCAACCTGAGCGACCACTGGTGGAATCCGGTGGAAAGCGGCTGGGGCCTGTCGCTCGTCCAGCACGACGAGCGCCTGCTCTTCGGCGCGCTCTTCGCCTACGACCCATCGGGGCGCGCGCAGTGGTTCGTGATGCCGGACATGCGGCGCGGCGAAGGCGTCGCGCCGTCCTACTCGGGCCCGTTGTACTCCGCCAATGGCTCGCCGCTGGGCACGAACTTCGACCCCGCCGCGACTCGCCTGCAGCAGCGCGGGGAGGCGCGAGTCACCCCGCTCCTCGACGGCACCGCGAGCCTGCGCTACAGCGTGGACGGAACCACGGTCGAGAAAGTCGTTCGCCGCATGGACATGATGACCCTACCCCTCGAGGGCGATTACGCGGTGCGTTTCGCCTCCTCGGCGGCTTCTTCATGCGGCGCCGTCTCGCGTCCGGACCCGGAGATATGGAGAATCCGGCGCGTGGCCGAAGGCCATGCGATATCGCGGACGCCGATCGGGGATTGGCCAGACGCCTACCAGCCCATGCAGGTGCGGCAACATGGAAGCGCCTTGATCGCCTCTTTCGCCGAGACGCAATCACCGGTGCGCGGCACGTGGTCGGTGGTGCTGGATAGCGTCGCGGGCAATTCGTTCACGGGCAAGTTGTCGTTCGTCGAGGACGCCCCGGCTGGCGGCTGCGTGCTGCAGGGCAACGTGTCGGGAGCGCGGGGCTTTCCGACGTACGAGCTGCCTGGCTGGCTTACCGACCATTGGTTCGACCCGTCGCAGCCGGGCTGGGGCCTGTCCATTTACCAGGGGAGCTTCGGCCTCTTCGGCGTGGTGTTCCTGTATTCGGCTGATGCGCGGGACGCCCAGGGCCTCGGGCTCGCCCAGTGGTACGTCATGCCCGAGATGCGGCCGATACCCTTCGAGCAGGACCCGGGCTCTCCCCCGCCGCCTCCGAACGGCTACCGCGGCACGGTTTATTCGATGCAGGGAACGCCCTTGTCCCAGCCTTTCGATGCGACGGCGACGCGGGGCGTCGCCGTCGGCGAGGCGACTTTCCTGACGAACTACGCGGACAGCACCACGCTGACCTATCGCATCGGGGACCACACCGTGACGCGGCCGCTACGACGGTTCGAGACCGCCGCCCTGCCGATCGCCGGGCAGTATCGCGTCGACATGAACTCGAATGTCACCTCATGCGGCCAGCGGGGAGTGGCGACCAGCGAGACCTGGGAAATCGAGGGCGCGGCCGACGCAGGGTTCTTCCTGTCGCGCACCAACGCGGCCGGGGCCGCCATCGGCACTCGCGTTCCCGTCGAGGTGACCCAGAGGGGCAAGATCGCACAATTGCGCTTTTCCTCGCCACAGCAGGGCATCGCGAACAACTGGTCAGTCACTTTCGAGCATGCGGGCGCGGGCGGCGTCGGGGGAGTCTACGTCCGGCAAGGGGCTGAGAACTCCTGCTACGAGAACGGGACCTTCGCCGGCGCCCGGGTTCCAGGGCCGTGAGCCGGGAGAGCCGCGCGAGCGGCGGCAAGGCCGTGATGGACGCCCTCGAGGCCGAGGGCACCAAGCACGTCTTCGGACTGATCGGCTCGGCGGGCATGGAAATCTTCGATGCCCTCTACGACTCGAAATCGATCAAGTTCGTCGGCGTCCGCGACGAGCGCACCGGCGTGCACATGGCCGACGGTTATGCACGCGCTTCCGGCGGCGCCGGCGTGTTCCTCGCCGGCCAGAACGGTCCTGGCGCCACCAATCTCGTGACCGGGCTCGCGCAGGCCAACGCCGCGTTTTCACCGGTGGTGGCGCTCGCCGGCTCGCTCTCCACCGCGCACGTCTACCGCGACGCGTTCCAGGAAGTCGACCAGCAGGCGCTTTTCAAGCCCGTCACCAAGAAGACCTGGACCGCGACGCAGGCGAAGCGCATTCCGGAGATGGTGCGCGAGGCGTTCAGCACCGCGCTCGCCCCGCGCCGTGGCCCCGTGTGCCTCAACATGCCGCGCGACTTGCTGGCCGAAGTCACCGATTTCGAAGCGGCCGGCGCGCCCGCCAAGTATCGGCCCAACGGCGCGGGGGCCTGCGATCCTGAGCTGGTGATGCAAGCGGCGAAGCTGCTCGCGGCGGCGAAGCGGCCGCTCATCATCGCCGGCGGCGGCATCAAGAACGGCCGCACCCACCGCGAGGCCCTCGCCCTCGCCGAGCGCCTCGATGCGCCGGTGGCGATGTCGCCGGGTCACGGCGACGCCCTGCCCTGCGACCACCCCTTGTACGCCGGCCAGGTCGGCCCCCGCGGCAACACCGTCGCTTCCCGACTGGCGAAGGAAGCCGACGTGATCCTCGCGCTCGGCACGCGGCTGGGCTTCAACAGCACTTTCTATTCGTACGACAACCTCAACCGCGAAGCGAAGATCATCCAGGTCGACCAGGACGCGACGGCGGTCGGGCGCTTCTTCCCCATCGCGGTCGGCCTCGTCGGCGACGCGGGGCGCTGCGCGACGCAGCTTGTCGAGGCATTGGGCGCGCACGAGCCCTCGGCCGAAGTTGCGACATGGACGACGAGGTTTCGCGACGAGCGCGCGAAGCTTCTCGAGGAACGTGAAGCCACCGCGCGCGCACACGGAGACCCGATCCAGCCGGCCACGCTCTACGCGGCATTGCGCCGCGCCTGCCCGGACGATGCGATGTACACCATGGACGCGGGCACGCTTTGCCTGCAAGCCACCGACCAGATGCGCTACGCCCAGCCGCCGTCGCTCTTCACGCCGCTCGACTTCGGCCTGGTGGGCTTCTCCTATGCCGCCGGCCTGGGCATCAAGCTCGCGCGGCCGGAGCGCACCGTGGTGAGCCTGATGGGCGACGGCGGGTTCGGCATGACCGTGAGCGAGATCGGCACCGCGGTGGAGAACGGCATCAACACGGTGTGCATCGTGATGAACAACGGCTGCTGGGGCGCGGAAAAGGCCTACCAGCGCGACTTCTTCGGCGAGCGCTACATCGGCGCCGACGTGCCCAACCCGCCGTACGACAAGCTCGCGGAGCTATACGGCGCCAAAGGCTTCCGCGTGGAACGCGCCGCGCAGATCGAGGAGGCGGTGAGAGCCGCGATCGCCTGCGGCAAGCCCGCGATCGTCGACGTGATGGTGGATCCCAAGGCGCTCTACAGCTTCCGGCGCGACTCCTTCAAGCACCGCGACCCGAACGCGAAGTAGATGGAGGAGCCGCGCTACGACTACGTCGTCGTGGGCGCGGGCTCCGCCGGCGCGGCGCTTGCCGCGCGCCTCACGGAGTCGGGGCGGCATCGCGTGCTGCTGCTCGAAGCCGGCGGGCCCGACCGCAACCCGTGGATCCACATCCCGCTGGGCGTGGGCAAGCTGCTCACCAACGAGCGCTACGCGTGGAAGTTCGAGACCGAGCCGCAGGCGGAGCTTCTCGGCAACAGGGTCTACTGGCCACGCGGCAAAGTGCTGGGCGGCTCCTCGGCGATCAACGGCATGGCCTACGTCTGGGGCGATCCGCGCGAGTACGACGCGTGGCGAGACGCGGGCCTTGCCGGTTGGGGCTGGTCCGACGTGCTTCCCTTGTTCAAGCGCCTCGAGGACAACCCGTACACGAGCCTCGAGGGCCGCGGCCACGGCGGGCCGATGCGCATCACCGATCGACTCAGCCGCGAGCACGACGTGCTTTCGGATGCGTTCATCGCGGGCTGCCGCGAGGCCGGCATCCCGGAGACGGCCGACTACAACGTCTCGAGCTACGAGGGCGTGCGCTACCTCGAGCAGACCGCGCACAAGGGGCGGCGGTGGAGCACGGCGGTGGGCTACCTGCGCGCGGCATCGCGCCGGAGCAATCTCGCGATCCAGACCGGGGCCATGGCCACGCGCGTGCTTTTCGAGGGCAGGCGCGCGACGGGGGTCGAATTCACGCAGAACGGGACACGGCACACGGCGCGCGCCGCGCGCGAGGTGATCCTGTGCGCCGGCGCGATCCAGTCGCCACAGCTGCTCGAGGCCTCGGGCGTGGGCGACGCGCAACGCCTCGCCGCGCTCGGCATTCCCGTCGTCGCGCATCTTCCGGCCGTTGGCGAGAACATGATCGACCACCTGCAGATGCGTTGCACGTATCAATGCGACGTTCCCATCACGATCAACGACGTGATGAACAGCTTCGCGCGCCGCATGTTGGCCGGGATGCAGTACGTCTTCACGAGGCGGGGCCTGATGGCGGGGACCTCCTCCACGGCGCATGCCATCACCCGCACCGAGGCGGCCTCCGATCGGCCAGACGTGATGATCCGGATCTACCACATCAGCGGCAGGGACCGGTACTCGCGAACGCCCGGCGCCGGCATCGACCCGTTCTCCGGGTTCTCCCTCGGCGGCTTCCAGCTCCACCCGCGCTCTCGCGGCTCCGTGCACTCGGTAAGCGCGGACATCACGCAGTTTCCGCGGATCGACGCGAACTACCTCACCGATGAATTCGACCGCCATACGGCGCTCGCGATGCTGAAGCTCATTCGCCGCATCGCGGCGCAGCCGTCGCTGGCCGCGCGCATCGTGCGGGAGACGCGGCCGGGCCCCGAGGTCAGGGACGAGAAGCAGCTGATGGACTACGGGCGCGGCTGCGGGCAAACCGCGTGGCATACCGTGGGCACCTGTCGCATGGGACGCTCGGCCGACGACTCGGTCGTGGATGCGCAACTGCGCGTGCACGGCATCGCGGGCCTGCGCGTGGCCGACGCCTCCGTCATGCCGACCATTCCGTCCTCCAACACCAACGCGCCTTCCATCATGATCGGCGAGAAGGCCGCGGAGCTGCTACGGCAGGGGTGAGGAGCGCGTCGAACTGCCCGCTTGACCTTGACATCTGATGCCTGATGCCATATCATCAGATGCATGCGCACGACTCTCGACATCGCCGACGACGTCCTCCAAGCCGCCAAGGAACGCGCGCGTCGCGAAAACAAGACCGCCGGCGAGGTCATCTCGGAGCTGGCACGCGCTGCGCTCACCGCGCCCCCCCTTCAGAAAACCGCCCCCCGCACCGCTGAGCCGCGCGCCAACTACGGGCTTCGGCCGTTCCCCCGGCGCGGCGGGGTCGTCACAAACGAGCTCATCGACAAGCTGCGGGCGGACGACGCTTACTGATGCGCGCGTTGCTGGACGTCAACGTCCTCATCGCCCTGTTGGACGCGGACCACGCCTCGCACGCTGCCGCCACCGATTGGTTCGCAGAGCATGGCAAGACGGGCTGGGCCTCGTGCCCCATCACGCAGAACGGCTGCATCCGGGTGATGGCGCATCCGGACTATCCGAACGCACTGCCCGTGGCGGCCATCGTGGAGCGGCT
Source organism: Usitatibacter sp. (assembly GCA_035626705.1). Taxonomy (GTDB): domain Bacteria; phylum Pseudomonadota; class Gammaproteobacteria; order Burkholderiales; family Usitatibacteraceae; genus Usitatibacter. Next base: position 235,480 of record DASPNE010000022.1, read on the forward strand.
CGCGCAGGCGGCCGTGCAGCCGCAACACGAATTCTGGCCCGACGATGCGACCCTTCTCGACAACGAGACCGTGGACGCATCGCGCATCCATGGCCCCGGGCAGCTTACGGACGTTTACCTGCTCAGTCTGGCCGTCCGGCATCGGGGCCGGCTTGTCACCTTCGACAAGGCGATCGCGCTCGAACCGGTGCGCGGCGCCAAGAAGCAGCACTTGCTGGTGCTTTGACGGGCTCAGGACAAAGGTCGAAGTTGACCGCGTAAGATTCCCAGCGTCCGCCGCTAAACGGTCCGCACCGGGGGGGAGTCGATGCCACGCCTTGTTGCCTGTGTCCTTTTTTGTCTCGGATTGGCGTCTTCCGCCGGCGCCCAAACGACGGCGACCCAAACCTACCAGGGGATTTGGTGGGCCGCGCCTGCTGGATCCGAGTCGGGCTGGGGGATCAACCTGACCCATCAGGGGGACGTGATCTTCGCCACATGGTTCACCTATGACAGCGGCGGTCGCGCGCTCTGGCTGGTCTCTTCCCTGGTCCGCGAAGGAGATGGAAGCTACAGCGGGGATTTCTTCAGGACGAAGGGGCCGCCATACAGCGATGCCGCTTTCGATTCCGCCCGCGTCAACGTAGCGAAAGTCGGTAATGGCCAGTTGCGTTTCCAGAGTCCCACCAGCGCGACGTTCACCTACGACATCAACGGGCTGCGCGGGTCCAAGAGCCTCACGCCGCAGGTTTTCCGATGGATGCCGACCTGCAGTTTGGGTCCGGCCAGCCGATTGGAGACCACGATCAATCGCAGTGGCCTGTGGTGGGCCGCTCCATCCGGAACCGAGTCTGGCTGGGGTTTGAACCTGGTGCACCAGGGCAATTCCATCTTTCTGACCTGGTTCACGTACGACAGCGATTCGGAGCCGCTCTGGCTGGTCGCCACGCTCGAGCCTCACGGAATCTTCTGGGGCGGGATCCTCTACCGTGCCACCGGCCCCGGGCTTGGGACCGCATTCAATCCCTCGGCGGTCAGCCTCACTCAGGTCGGGGTAGCGAACCTGGGTTTCGGATACGAGATCGGCCTGCCCAACGACAACCTGGCCGAGTTCAATTACGGTGTCGGCGACGTGATCAAGACCAAGCGTCTCACTCAGCAGGTTTTCCGGGACACTCCGACGACCTGCGATGTCTCGTACCCGCAGCAGTTTGTGCGCGACGCGATGCGAGCGGCGAACGTGACGAGCATCGCCACCGGGCTCGACTTCGCGCGCAAGTTTCGTCTCTCCAGCTTCCAGCTTGCGTACCTCCTCGGCACGGGGCCCTTGGACGTGGTGCGCCATTTGCGCCAGAACCAGATCGGGTCTTTGCCGGGAGGCGCAAAGCTCGAGGGGTACGGGATGACCATGGGCGACATGATCGAGGTGCCCGCCGATTTATCCCGGTTGCAATACCCCGCGGACTTCAATGCGGCGCCGCGCTCGCTCACGTTGTCGGACCCCTTCTGCGACCCAACGCCTGCCACCCTCGCATTCCCGGCAGCGTATGTGGGCACACAGCCTTTACCTTCCGTCAACCGCCCGGCAACGATGCCATCGTTCCGGCGAGTGGCCTGGTTCAAGGACATCTGGTCGAAGCCCAACCCCAATTTCGTCCCGGGATGCCGTGGCGATACGCGTGATGCGTTCAAGCGCACGCTCGCACGCATGAAACAGTTGAACATCCAGGTCGTCACCCTCACACCCTGGACCATATTCGACCGCTCGTCCTCCGCGTGGCGCGTGATGAACCCGGCGGAACTGAACACCTCGACGATGAGCGATGCCGACCTCGAATGGGCGGTAGGCGAAGCGAAGGCGCAGGGCTTCTCGGTAATCTGGCGGAGCCAGATTCAGGGAGCGGCGGCGGGTTTGCAGGACACTTCCTTCCCCGCTTCGACCCCTGCGAATGTGCTTGCTTCCTTCAGTGCCTTGGAGACGTACCTGGAGGAGCGTGGCGCGTTCCTGCAACGCATCGGAGTGGATGCGGTTTCCATGCCTTACGGCTACTGGGCGGACTTCGAGGCAGTCGTCGGCACCGCCACCTACCTGGAAAGAACCAAGCGATTGCTTGAAAGCCTGCGGCGTGCCTTCAGGGGATTCATCTGGTTCGATTGGTCTCCGAGGCTGGCAGCTGATGCATCGATCTCCGCCTTGATCGACGGGTATGTGGGCTCGGTCGTCGGCCCGATCCAGAGCCCCATCACCGTGGGCAATCTCAAGAACGCTTACGTTCCCCATATTGCGGAAGTGCGGCGCAGCGCCGGCACCAAACCCATCCAGTGGCTCATCGACGTCGCATCGCGTCAGGACGTATTCACCACCGGCTACCTGGAAGAATCTTTCTGTACCGGGGGATATGGCCTGGAAGGCAGCAACGCGGTGGGCTGCGTTCAGGAAACGAAGGTTACCGACTTCGGGCTTCAGGCCATTGCGCACGAGGCGGCGCTAGAGGCTGTGTTCGAGGCGGACCCGCAGCTTCATGGTGTTGCGGTCCATCTGTGGATGGACGACAACGTGATGGCCAGCACGGCTTTTCCGAACATCGCAACGTCCATCCGCGGAAAGCCGGCCGAAGCGATCGTGTACCGCTGGTTCAATCCCTGATCCTGACGGGTCGCTGCGCGGCCCGTCAGGATCACCATCTCCCCGGCCCTCTTCCAAGGAGAGGGAGATTTCTACGCAGCCTTCAGCCGCGCGCCCTCGCCCTCGAAGCTGAACACCCCACCCTTCGCATCCACGCGAATGGTGTCCTTGGGCCCGAACTTGCCCTCCAGGATCGCCTTCGAGAGCGGGTTCTCGATCTGCTGCTGGATCGCGCGCTTGAGCGGCCGCGCGCCGTAGACCGGATCGAAGCCGGCCTTCGCGAGCTCGGCCACCGCGGCGTCGGAGACGACGATGTCCATCTCCATCGCCCGCACCCGCCGCTCCAGCTCACGCAGCTGCACGCGGGCGATGCTGGCGATGTTGGCCTCGTCGAGGGCGTGGAAGACCACGATCTCGTCGATGCGGTTGAGGAACTCCGGGCGGAACCGCGCCCGCAGCAGCTGAAGGACGTCGTCCCTCCCGCCGCCCTCCTGCAGGAGCTCCGACCCGACGTTCGACGTCATGATGACGACCGTGTTCTTGAAGTTGACGACGTGCCCCTGGCCGTCGGTCAGCCGCCCCGCGTCGAGGACCTGGAGCAGCACGTTGAAGACGTCGGGGTGGGCCTTCTCGATCTCGTCGAAGAGGACGACGGCATAGGGCCGCCGG
>DASPNE010000023.1:0-62497 GCA_035626705.1 Usitatibacter sp.
ACGGTGATCCAGTTCCGCTTCGTCGAGCGCAAGGTGCAGTATTAGCGTGGCCCGCCCATGGTAGAGAACCGGCCTCTAGCCACTTTCCTGGCGCACGCGACGCTCATCCTGGGCATCGCGGTGATCGCGTTTCCGCTCTACATCACGTTCGTCGCGTCCACGCACACTTTGGAATCCATCCTGCAGGTGCCGATGCCGCTCGTTCCCGGCGACCGCCTGCTGGAAAACTACCAGCAGGTGCTGTTCTCGGGGACCGAGCGCGGCGCCACGGCGCCGGTCGGCCGCATGATGTTCAACAGCCTGGTCATGGCGCTGGTCATCGCGTTCGGCAAGATCACCATCTCGATCATCGCCTCGTTCGCGATCGTCTATTTCCGCTTCCGGCTGCGCAACTTCTTCTTCTGGATGATCTTCGTCACGCTGATGCTGCCCATCGAGGTACGGATCATCCCCACGTTCAAGGTCGCCGCCGACCTGAACCTGCTCGATTCCTACGCGGGCCTCATCCTGCCGGTGGTCGCCTCGGCGACCGCCACCTTCCTCTTCCGCCAGTTCTTCCTCACCATTCCGGACGAGCTGGCCGAGGCGGCGCGCATCGACGGCGCCGGGCCGATGCGGTTCTTCTGGGACGTGGTGCTGCCGCTGTCCAAGACGAGCATGGCCGCGCTCTTCGTGATCCTCTTCATCGTCGGCTGGAACGAGTACCTCTGGCCGCTGCTCATCACCAGCCGCGAGGACATGTACACGGTCGTGATCGGCATCAAGCGCATGATCGCCGGCGGCGATGCGTCCAACGAGTGGCACCTGATCATGGCCACCGCGATGCTCGCCCTCCTGCCGCCGGCGCTGGTGGTGATCTTCATGCAGAAGTGGTTCGTGAAGGGCCTCGTGGAAACCGAGAAATAGGAAACATGGCCGAGATCTCCCTGAGGGGCGTGAAGAAGAGCTACACCGCGAAGCTGCAGGTGATCCACGGCGTGAACGTGGACATCGCCGACGGCGAGTTCATCGTGATCGTCGGCCCCTCGGGCTGCGGCAAGTCGACCCTGCTGCGCATGATCGCGGGCCTGGAGCAGATCACCGAGGGCGAGATCGCGATCGCCGGCAAGGTCGTCAACAACATCGAGCCCAAGGACCGCAACATCGCGATGGTGTTCCAGAACTATGCCCTGTACCCGCACATGAGCGTGTACGAGAACATGGCGTACGGCCTTCGCATCCGGCGCATGTCCAAGGAGCAGATCGAGCAACGGGTGCAGCGAGCGGCGAAGATCCTCGAGCTGGGCGCCTTCCTCGACCGCAAGCCGCGCGCGCTCTCCGGCGGGCAGCGCCAGCGCGTGGCGATGGGGCGGGCGATCGTGCGCGAGCCGGCGGCCTTCCTCTTCGACGAGCCGCTTTCCAACCTGGACGCCAAGCTGCGCGTGCAGATGCGCCTCGAGATCCAGAAGCTGCACCGCGAGCTCAAGACCACGAGCGTCTTCGTGACGCACGACCAGGTCGAGGCGATGACCCTCGCCGACCGCATGATCGTGATGAACCTCGGCGTGGTCGAGCAGATCGGCCGGCCCATCGACGTCTACGACGACCCGGCGAGCCTCTTCGTCGCGGGCTTCATCGGCTCGCCGGCGATGAATTTCCTCCCCGGCAAGCGCGTGGGCGACGCGGTGGATGTCGGCGCCGGGATCAGCGTGCCCCTGCCGGCCGGGCTTCGGGCGGCCGCGGGCGATGCCGTTACCGTCGGAGTACGCCCCGAGCACCTCGAGACGGGGGACGGCGCAGGGCCGGTGTTCCGCTTCAAGGTCGACACGGTGGAGGCGCTGGGCGCCGATTCGCTGGTGCACGGCACGCTGGGCTCGGGCACGCTCATCGCGCGCGTGGACGGCCATGCCACCCCCTCTGCCGGAGAGGAGCTCGCCTTCACCGTGCGCCCTGGCAAGCTCTTCTTCTTCGATACCGCGAGCGGCAAGCGCCTGAGGGCGCAGTAGGGCTGGTGGGCGCCGCGCTCGACCCCTGGCGCCTCGAGGAGCTGAGCCTCAACTCGTCCGCACCTCCCGGCCAGCTCCTCTACGACGGCTGGCTCCTGCGATTCCTGCCCGGCAAGGCCAAGCGCGCGCGTTCGGTGAACGCCGTGTACCCCTCGCGGCTGGCGCTCGACGAGAAGATCGCCCGCTGCGAACGCGCCTATGGCGCGGCCCGCCTGCCTCTGCTCTTTCGCATCACGCCTTTCTGCCAGCCGCCGGGGCTCGACGAAGACCTGGCGCGGCGCGGCTATGGGCGCTTCGACACGACGGCCGTGGAATCCGCGCGGATCGATCCTTGCCTGGAGCGCGACGGCGATGCCCAACCGATGAACCTCGCCGCATGGATCGAGGCTGTCGGGGAGCTGCGAGGGTCCCCCGTCGAGCACCGCGCCTCGCATCGCGCGCGACTGGAGTCCGTGGGGCTCACCTTGCGCGCCGTCGCGGTGCAGGAGGCGGGACGCGTCGTGGCCACGGGGCTCGCCATGATCGAGGATGACAGCGTGGGCCTCTTCGACATCGTGACCCGGGAGGATGCCCGCCGACGCGGCCACGCGCGCGCGGTGGTCGCAGGCCTGCTGCGCACGGCATGGGAACTCGGGGCGCGCAATGCGTATCTGCAGGTGAGCGGGGACAACGAGGGCGCCCGTCGCCTGTACCGGCAGTTCGGTTTCGAGGAGCGGTATCTCTACTGGTATCGCGGGCGCCCGGGGGAACAGCGATGACCGAAGACGACATCACCGAGCTTTCGCGCAAGCTGGGCCGCGCCGCCAAGCGCCGGCGCGTGCAGATCGTGACCGCCGAGTCGTGCACGGGCGGCGGCGTGGCCGCGGCCATTACCCGCATCTCGGGCAGCGCCAAGTACTTCGATCGCGGCTTCGTCACTTACGCCAACGACGCGAAGCGCGAGCTCCTCGGAGTGAACGCGCGCACCCTCAAGCGCTTCGGCGCGGTGAGCGAGGAGGTCGCCCGCGAGATGGCCACCGGGGCGTTGAAGAAGAGTCCCTCAGACGTGAGCGTGTCCGTGACCGGAATCGCCGGACCCACGGGAGCCGCGCCCGGGAAGCCCGTGGGCCTCGTCTGGTTCGCCTGGGCGCAGCGCGGCGGGCCGGTGCAGTCGCGCGGTTTCCGCTTCGAGGGGGGCAGGGTGGAGGTGCGGATGCAATCCGTGTACGTGGCGATCCGGGGCCTGATCGATCTCTTGCGGTAGCTGTTGACAAGCAGAACGGTCGTTCTGTAGTCTCCGAACAATCGTTCGGTGCGCAGGGTGCCGTGTCCGCCAACAACAACCAGAAGCAGCTCGACCCCCAGTACCTGGAAAGGCTCCAGGACTACTACGCCGAGCACAAGGTGATCCCGTCGTACTCGGTGCTGGCCGGGTTGTGGGGCATCTCGGCGAAATCCTGGGTGTCGCAGTGCGTCAAGCGCTTCGAGGAGGCGGGCTTCCTCGACTGGACCCCGGACCGGCAGCTCAAGCCCGGCAAGCGCTTCTTCGAGCGCCGCGTGGCGCATTCGCCCGTGCAGGCGGGCTTGCCCAACCCGGCGCTGTCCAGCGGCTACGACTACGTCTCGTCCATCGACGAGATGCTGGTGCGCGTGCCCTCGCGCACGGTGCTGATCCCGGTCAAGGGCGATTCCATGGTGGATGCGGGCATCCACGAGGGCGACCACCTGGTCGTGGAAAAGCAGCCGCACGCCAATGTCGGCCAGATCGTGGTCGCGATCGTTGATGACGAATTCACCGTGAAGTACCTGGACAGGGAAAAGGCCGGCTTCGTGCTCAAGCCGGCGAACAAGGCCTATCCGGTCATCCGCCCGAAGGGGCGTCTGGAGATTTTCGGCGTCATGGCAGGGCTGGTGCGGCGGACTCGCTAGCTCATCCCTTGAGCCAGCGCGCCGCTAATCTGGGGACCGTAACCAAACAAACATTGATGGGATAATTCCAATGCTCAAAGTCATCTCCAGCACCGCTTCCGAAACCTCCCCCAAGATGGACGAGAACAAGGCCAAGGCGCTCGCCGCCGCGCTGTCGCAGATCGAGAAGCAGTTCGGCAAGGGCTCGATCATGAAGATGGGCGACAAGGACGTCGAGAAGGGCATCCAGGTCGTCTCGACCGGCTCGCTCGGCCTCGACATGGCGCTCGGCGTGGGCGGCCTGCCCCGCGGCCGCGTGGTCGAGATCTACGGCCCGGAATCGTCGGGCAAGACCACGCTCACGCTGCAGGTCATCGCCAACATCCAGAAGCTGGGCGGGACCGCCGCCTTCATCGACGCCGAGCACGCGCTCGATCCCCAGTACGCGCAGCGCCTCGGCGTGGACACCTCCGAGCTGCTTCTGTCGCAGCCGGACAACGGCGAGCAGGCGCTCGAGATCGCCGACATGCTGGTGCGCTCCGGCTCCGTGGACTGCGTGGTCGTCGACTCGGTCGCGGCCCTCACCCCCAAGGCCGAGATCGAGGGCGAGATGGGCGAGCCCCAGATGGGCCTGCAGGCCCGCCTCATGAGCCAGGCGCTGCGCAAGCTCACCGCCAACATCAAGCGCTCGAACACGCTCGTCATCTTCATCAACCAGATCCGCATGAAGATCGGCGTCATGTTCGGCAACCCGGAGACCACCACCGGCGGCAATGCCCTCAAGTTCTACGCCTCGGTGCGCATGGACATCCGCCGCATCGGCTCGATCAAGAAGGGCGAGGAGGTCATCGGCAACGAGACCCGCGTGAAGATCGTGAAGAACAAGGTGGCCCCGCCCTTCAAGGTCGCCGACTTCGACATCCTCTACAACGAGGGCATCTCCCGCGAGGGCGAGATCATCGAGCTGGGCGTGCTCCACCGCATCGTGGAGAAGTCGGGCGCGTGGTACGCATACAAGGGCGAGAAGATCGGCCAGGGCAAGGACAATGCCCGCGAGTTCCTCAAGGACAACCCCGAGACCGCGCAGGAGATCGAGTCCAGGATCCGCGAGGCCGTGGGAATCGTGGGCGGAATGCCGCACTCCGCCGAGGCCGCGCAGGCCGACTAGGGCTTCGTTCGTTGCCAGCGCTGGCATGGCCTGGGCATTCATGGGTACCAAGGCTCAACCTTCCCTGAGGGCCCAGGCCATGCGTTTTCTCGCGCGGCGCGAGCACTCGCGCGAGGAGCTGCGCCGCAAGCTGGTTTCGAGGCTCGCGGAAGGCGACGACCTCGAGGCGGTGCTCGACGAGCTCGCGCAACGTGGCTGCCTTTCCGATGCGCGTTTCGCGGAGCAGGTGGCGCGCGCCAAAGCGCGGCGGTATGGCCCCCTCAAGGTTGCTTACTACCTCAAGGGGCGGGGAGTGGGCGAAGAGGCGATCTCAGCCGGCGTTCGCGCCGCGGGGGACGAGGGCCCTGCGAGCCTCGAAGCGATCTGGCGCCGCCGTTTCCGCGAGCCTGCGGCAACCGATCGCGAGCGCGCTCGCCAGGTCCGCTTCCTGCAGGGCCGCGGATTCGCGCTCGACGAGATCCTCAAGTTTCTCAAATCCCGGGGAGAACCGGAATGAGCTATCGCACCCAGAACATCATTTCCTGCGTGGCGATCGTCGCCATCATGTTGCTCAACGCGCTGCTCGGCGCCTGACGTGGCGCAGGCGCGCAGCGCCGCCTTTCGCGCGCTCCACGAATCCGGCATTTTCGTCATCGCCAATGCGTGGGACGTTGGCAGCGCGCGTTTGCTGGCCGGGTTGGGATTCCCCGCGATCGCCACCTCGAGCGGCGCGATGGCCAACGCGTTGGGTCGCCGCGACGGCCAGGTAGCGCGCGAGGAAGCCATCGCCCATGCGCGCGCCCTGGTGCAGGCTGTCGATGTGCCGGTGTCGGCGGACCTGGAGAAGGGGTTCGGCCATCGGCCTGAGGACGCAGCCGAAACCATCCGGGACGCCGTCTCGGTCGGTCTTGCGGGCGGTTCCATCGAGGACTACTCGGGCGAGGCGGATGCGCCGATCTACGCGCTTGCACAGGCCGCCGAGCGCGTGGCCGCTGCCGCCGAGGCGGCGCGCGCGAGCGGTTTCGTGCTGACCGCGAGGGCCGAGGGCCTGCTGCACGGCAGCCAGGACCTCGAGGACATCATTCTCCGGCTGCAGGCCTACGCGAAGGCGGGGGCCGATGTGCTTTTCGCGCCGGGCTTGCCGGACCTCGAGTCCGTTCGAACCGTCTGCGCCTCGGTCTCGAGACCGGTCAACTTCATGGCGGGCATCCGGGGCAAGTCCTTCACGGTCGCGCAGCTGGGTGCGGCCGGAGTGCGCCGCGTAAGCCTCGCGACCTCGCTCTATCGCGCCGCCATGAGCGGCATGCTGGCCGCTGCCCGCGAGGTGCGCGAGCAAGGCAGCTTCGAATACCTCGAGCACACGCTCGCTACCGGCGAGCTGGTGCAGCTGATGCGCAGCTGATGATTCATGAGGCCTCCACATCGGGGCCGGCCAGCTCGCGAAGCTTGTCCGCTTCGCTGATGTGGATGGTGCGGTAGCCGAGGCGCAGGATGCCGGCACGCTCCAGGTGCGCGAGCTCCTCGCTCACGCGCGTGCGGCTCGCGCCCAGCATCTCTGCCAGCATGCCCTGCGTGAGCCGCAATGCGGTATCCGGCACGATCGCCCCAGCCGAAAGCGCCATCGAGAGCAGGCGTCGCGCGATCCGCTCCGGCAGCGGCGCATCGATGGCGTCTCGAAAGAGGATGAAGACGGCGTTCAGCTTCGCCATGACGATGGCGCCGATGTGCTCCTTCAGGGCTGCGTCCTCGTCGATCAGGCGATCGAGCACTGAACCTTCGATCACGGCCACCCGCGTCTGTCCCACGGCGCGGGCCTCGGTGGACGGTCCCCGCCGTCGCAGAAGCGCGGCAACGTTGTAGAAGCCGCCGGGGCCGATCACCCCGATGGTGGTGGCGCGCTCGCCGGCGCCCAGCACCACGCGCAGCGAGCCGGAGAGCACCAGCCACAGGCGCCGGCGGGAGTCGTTCGCCAGCAGCACCTCGTCGTTGGACAGCACAGTGGTGCGCATCGCCGCCGCCAGCCGGTCCCGCGACGATGCCGGGAGAACGCGGAAAAAGGCGCTCGCGGCCAGGACCTCGCGCGGCGAGATCGCCGCGCGATTGCGACGCACCGCTTCGCTCATGGACTTTGTTCATCCCCGGACAATCCAGCGCGAGATTATGGGCGGAAATGTCGCCCCGCGAGCGATCTGCGTTGCCACGTGCCGGCAGAATCGGGCCAACCACCTACCCAGGACCATACATGCAGCAAGCTTCACGCGCCCATGCGGGCGAGGCCGCTACCGCCCGCGCCGCCCTCGATTCCATCACCTTCGGCGTGGCGGTCCTCGATCGCGACGGGACGATCGTGACCGCCAACCGCTCGTGGGAGCGCTTCATCGACCTGAACTCGCCCACCCTGGATGCCGCGAGAACCGGCGGGAACTACCTCGCGCTGTTGCGGGGCATGGCGGCGAGCGGCAACTCTTTCGCGAAGGCCGGAATCGCAGCGCTCCAGTCGGTGATCCGGCGCGAGTTGCGACTCTCGTCCCTGGAGCACGAGCTTCGCGTCCAGGGGAGGGTAAGGTGGTTCCTTGCGCGGGCCACTCCGCTGGAGGGCAGCGCCGGCGGCGTGGTCGTCACGCACCTGGACATCACTCCGCGCGTGGTGAGCCACCTGGCTCTCGAGCAGGCGCACGCGCGGCTGCGCCAGCTGTCCGCCCGCCTGGCCGAAGCCGAGGAGCGGCAGCGCCAGGCGATCGCCCTCGAGCTGCATGACGACGTGTGCCAATCCCTCGCGAGCGTTGCCATCGGGCTGCGACGGCTCCCGCCTGAATGCGGCGCCGAAGGCGCGGAGCTCCTCGCCGAATGCGTGGCGGTCCTCGACCAGGGCATCGCCAAGCTGCACGGGCTGAGCGGACAGCTAGGCGCGCCCGAGCTCGACCACGGCATGGCGGCCGCGCTCGAGGCGCTCGTTCGGCAGCTGCGCCAGACGAGCGGCAGGCGAATCGACATCCGCAATCCGCCTTTGCCGATCGCAAGGCCGCGCCGCGCGGTGGCCCTGGCTTGCTACCGGATCGCGCAGGAAGCGTTGAACAATGCGGTTCGGCATGGGAATGCGAGCGAGATCTCGGTGAGCGTCGACGACCAGGGAGGCCTGCTCAGGCTCCACGTGCGCGACAACGGGGTGGGTCTCGATCCGTCGCGCGCGCGCCGCAAGCCGGCGGCGAGACCCGGACATGGCATGCAGGCCATGACGGAGCGCGCGCGGCTCGCCGGCGGACAGCTGCGCGTGCGCTCGGCACCGGGCCTCGGAACGAGCGTCACCGCCGTCTTTCCGCTGCCCCGGAAGAAACACCGATGATCCGAGTGGTGCTTGCCGACGACCATGTGCTGGTGCGCGCCGGCCTGAGGGCGCTCATCGAGGGCGCGGAGGATGCGCGGGTGGTCGCCGAAGCCTCCAACGGCCGCGAGGCGATCGACCTGGCCGGCGCTCACCGGCCGGACCTGGTGCTGCTCGACGTGTCGATGCCGGAAATGAACGGAATCGACGCGTTGGCCTGCATCAAGCGCGCCTCGCCGCGAAGCCGCGTGATCATGGTGTCGATGCACGCCGAATCGGCGTTCCTGCTGCGCGCCTTCCGCGCCGGCGCCGACGGATATCTACTCAAGCACTCAGCGCCCGGCGACTTGCGGGCCGCGATGCACGCGGCCCTGCGCGGGCAGGCCTACGTGAGCCCTGCCGCGTCCCGCGGCCTGCTGCTCGCCGCGTCCGAAGGCGCCGCGCATGAGTCGCCGCTGGACCGCCTGAGTCCACGGCAGCGCCAGGTCTTGCAGCTCCTGGCCGAAGGGCATGGCGCCAAGTCGATCGCCTATCGGCTGGGCATCAGCGGCAAGACCGTGGAAGCGCACCGCAGCGCGCTCAAGGAGCGCCTGGCGATCAATGACCTGGCTGGCCTGGTCCGGTTCGCCCTGCGCCACGGCTTGGTGGAGGACGGCGACCGGCTCCAGTGAGCATTTGCCGGGCACGCGAGTGAGCGTGTAATTATTTGATATCCTTGATGATTGCCCCACTCGGCGGCGCGTACCCGCCTCGCTTCTCCGGCATCGCCATGAATACCAAGGAAATCCGCCAGAAGTTCATCGACTTCTTCGCATCGAAGGGCCACCAGCCCGTCGCCTCGAGCTCGCTCGTGCCGGCCGGCGATCCCACGCTGCTCTTCACCAATGCCGGCATGAACCAGTTCAAGGACGTGTTCCTCGGGCTGGAGAAACGCGCCTACAACCGCGCGGTCACCGCGCAGCGCTGCGTGCGCGCGGGCGGCAAGCACAACGACCTCGAGAACGTGGGCTACACCGCGCGCCACCACACGTTCTTCGAGATGCTCGGCAACTTCAGCTTCGGCGATTACTTCAAGCGCGACGCGATCGCGCTCGCCTGGGAGCTCCTCACGGTCCACTACGGCCTGCCGAAGGAAAAGCTCTGGACCACGGTGTACGCCACGGACGACGAGGCCTTCGACATCTGGACGAAGGAGATCGGCGTGCCCGCCGAGCGATGCGTGCGCATCGGTGACAAGCCGGGCGGGCGCCGCTACGAGAGCGACAACTTCTGGCAGATGGGCGACACCGGGCCGTGCGGGCCGTGCTCGGAAATCTTCTACGACCACGGGCCGGCGGTGGAAGGCGGCCCGCCGGGCTCCCCCGACGGCGATGGCGATCGCTACATCGAGATCTGGAACCTGGTCTTCATGCAGTTCAACCGCGACGAGGCCGGCACGCTGCATCCCCTGCCCAAGCCCTCGGTCGATACCGGCATGGGGCTCGAGCGCCTCACCGCGGTGCTGCAGCACGTGCATTCGAACTACGGGATCGACCTCTTCCGCTCCCTCATCGAAGCGGCGCGTCGCGAGACGGGCGCCGCCGATCCGGCCTCGCCGTCGCTGCGAGTGATCGCCGACCACATCCGCGCCTGCGCATTCCTGGTCTGCGACGGCGTGATCCCGAGCAACGAGGGTCGCGGCTACGTGCTGCGGCGCATCGCGCGCCGCGCCATGCGCCACGGCTACAAGCTGGGCCAGAAGCAGCCTTTCTTCTACAAGCTCGTGCCCGACCTGGTGCGCGAGATGGGAGAGGCGTATCCCGAGCTCGCGCGCGAGCAGGAGCGGGTCACCGCCGCGCTGCGCCAGGAGGAGGAGCGCTTCGCCGAGACGCTCGAGACCGGCATGGCCATCCTCGAGACGGCGCTCGAGAAGGACGCGAAGCGCCTCGACGGCGAGACCGCCTTCAAGCTCTACGACACCTTCGGCTTCCCGGTCGACCTCACCGCCGACATCGGTCGCGAACGTGGCTTCGAAATCGACATGGAAGCATTCGAGCGCGCCATGGCCGCGCAGCAGGAGCGCTCGCGTGCCGCGAGCCGGTTCAAGGCCGCGGGGACGGTGCAATACGCCGGCGCGCGCACGCTCTTCCGCGGTTACGAGACGCTTTCCGAGGAGGGGCGCATCACCGCGCTCTACAAGGGCGGCTCGCCGGTGGATAGCCTGTCGCTGGGCGAGGAAGGCATCGTCGTGCTCGACCGCACCCCCTTCTATGCGGAGTCGGGAGGACAGGTGGGCGACCGCGGCGAGCTCACGCGAGGCGGAGTGTGCCTCACGCTCTTCGAGGTGCAGGACACCCAGAAGATCACCCCGGAGGCGTTCGGCCACCACGGCGTGGTCAAGACGGGCGAGCTCAAGGTGGGCGACACGGTCGCCGCGAGCGTGGACCTCGAGAAGCGCGCGCGCACCGTGCGCCACCATTCGGCGACGCACCTCATGCACAAGGCGCTGCGCGAAGTGCTCGGCCCGCACGTGCAGCAAAGGGGCTCGCTCGTGGACGAGCACCGCACGCGCTTCGACTTCAGCCACAACGCGCCGCTGAGCGCCGAGCAGATCCGCCGGGTCGAGGATCTCGTGAACGCCGAGATCCTGCGCAACGAGGACACGCAGGCGCGGGTGATGCCGATCGGCGAGGCGCAGAAGCTGGGCGCGATGATGCTCTTCGGCGAGAAGTACGGCGACGAGGTGCGGGTGCTGGACATCGGCAGCTCGCGTGAGCTCTGCGGCGGCACGCACGTGCGCCGCACGGGCGACATAGGCCTGTTCAAGATCATTGGGGAAGGGGGCGTCGCGGCGGGAATTCGACGGATCGAGGCAGTTGCAGGCACTGTTGCACTGGATTATGTGCGCCAGCGCGAGGCCGATCTGGCGATGGCCGAAGGGTTTGTGCAGGCACGGGGTGCCGACCTCATAAAGAAGCTGCATCAAGAGCGCGAGGAGAAGAAGGCGCTCGAGCGCCAGCTCGCGCAGTTGAGGCAGAAGGCCGCCGCGAGCAAGGGCGATGACCTCGCTTCGAGCGCGATCGACGTGAAGGGCGTGAAGGTCCTGGCGGCGAGCCTCGAGGGCGCGGACGTGAAGACGCTGCGCGATACCCTCGACCAGCTCAAGGGCAAGCTCAAGTCGAGCGCCATCGTGCTGGCGAGCGCCGGGGCGGACAACAAAGTGAGCCTCATCGCCGGCGTGACCTCGGACCTCATCGCCAAGGTGAAGGCGGGCGAGCTCGTGAACTACGTGGCCGGCCAGGTCGGCGGCAAGGGCGGCGGGCGTCCCGACATGGCGCAGGCCGGTGGCACCGACAGCAAGGCGCTGCCCAAGGCGCTCGAGTCGGTGCGGGAGTGGGTCTCCGAGCGACTGTAGCGTCCGGCGCGCGGCGAGGCGCTGTTCGTCTTCGCTTTCGACGGCTTTGAGGGCAGCGTCTCATCCGCGACCGCGTATTGGGCGCGCGCGATCGATACGGCATCGCACGCATGGCGCAGCGCTACCTGGACCTCCTCGATGCCGGCGAGGGGACGGCGCGTGAGAAAATGCACGCATGCAACTCCGATTGCGCACCCGGCGCGCCGCAGGATTTCACGGACTCGCCCGTCCCTTCGATTCCCCGGCATGAGCTCGCCCACCGAAAGGATCGCCGGCTTCCTGCGCATGAGCGGGCTCGAATCCCTCGCCGGGCGCGAGGGCGACGTCGGGCGCGCGGTGCGCGACTTCGTCGAGACCCTGGGCGAGAAGGTCGTGGTCGAGGACCTCGAAGGCCTCTACACCTACCCGGTGCCGATGATGACGGAGGACGGCGCGTGCTCGATCGTCGACCGGCTCGCGCCGATGCGCTACGACCTGGGCCCGATCCTGGGCGGCCGCAGCGAACAGACGACGCGCCGCCTGGCGCTGCTCAAGCGGCTCGCGCAACGCGCGCAGGAAACCACCGGCGCCGATTGGGTCGGCATCTACCAGCGTCGCAGCAATACGCTGGGCATCCCGGTGCTGGTGAAGGTCGCCTACGTGGGCCGCGCGAGCCGCGCCGAGTTTCCGCTCACGCCCGAGTTCGCCGAACGCAGCACCAACAGCACCGTCGGACTCACGGCGCGCAGCGCCGTGATCGACGACGTGGCCAAGCACGTGGAGGCGGGCGGCGGCTTCTACGTGTGCGATGACGGAGTGCAGTCGGAGGCGTGCGTGCCGATCCTTTCCGGGAACGGGGAAGTCGCGGGCATCGTCGATGCCGAGGCGAAGCCGCGCGGTTTCTTCGGCGCCGATCGCCTGGCCGTCATCGCCGCGCTCGCGCTCGTTGCGGCGCCTGTGCTCCCCTAGCGGGCGCTCGCGACAGCCCTCAGGCTGGAAACTTCTTTCCGTCGCGCCAGCGGCGCCACGCCTTGGGATTGGTGAGCGCCTGCAGCAGGGCGTGGTTCATTTCCACCGGCGTATCGTCGAGGCCCGCATCGCGCGCGGCGTGCCTCGCCTGGGTGATGATCACGTCGGCGTTGTGGGCCACCGCGTCGTGCATGGCGCTCTCGAGGTCGTCGCGCGTCGGGTCGTCGTGGAAGGCCTTGCAGGGCGACACGTCGGTCGAGTGGCAGCGGCGGCATTGGGCAGGGCGCGCTTCGTACGCGCCGCAGCGGCCCTGCTCGTCCAGAAGGGCGCAAGCGAGGTTGGTGCGCTTGCGCGCCTCCTCTCCCAGCTCGCGAGTTCGCGCCACGTTTTTCTCGAGGCGAGCGATGACGCGCGCGAGCCCGGCCGGGTCGAGGTGGCGCCGCAGCCACGCGGCGAGCGCGAATGCCTCGGCGGGCTGGACCTGCACGCGCAAATGGCAGCAGTGCGCGCAGCCGCTCGCGCACGCGAGCACCACGCCGTGCCCGGCCACGGTGGTGGACAGCACCTCGTCGACGCGTGCGTGGAAGGTGACGACGGCGCCGGCGAGCCGTCGCGGCTCGCGCCCCTGCGCGAAGGCGGCCTTCGATTCCTTGCCCCAGGCGCCCAGGCGCTCGGCGGGGGTCCTGCCGTCCTCCTCCGTCACCAGGGCTTCTTGGGCGGCATCATGTCGGTGATCGTGCCCTCGGCCATCTCCGCGGTGAAGAACACCGTCTCCGAAAGCGTGGGATGCGGGTGGATGGTGAGCCCGATGTCCTCGGCGTCGGCGCCCATCTCGAGCGCGAGCACCGCCTCCGAGATGAGCTCGCCCGCGTTCACGCCGACGATGCCCGCCCCGAGGATGCGCTTGCTGCCCTTCTCGTAGAGAACCTTGGTGAGGCCCTCCTCGCGCGCCATGCCGAGCGCGCGCCCGCTGGCCGCCCAGGGGAAGACGGCTTTCTCGTACTCGATGCCCTGCGCCTTCGCCTCGGGTTCCTGCAATCCCATCCAGGCGACCTCGGGATCGGTATAGGCGACGCTCGGGATCGTCTTCGCCTCCCAAACGTGGTGCGACATGCCGGCGATCACCTCGGCGGCGAGCTTGCCTTCGTGGGTCGCCTTGTGGGCGAGCATGGGCTCGCCCACGATGTCGCCGATGGCGTGGATGTGCGGCACGTTGGTGCGCATCTGGCGATCGACGGGAATCCAGCCGCGCTCGTTGACGTTCACGCCGGCCTTGTCGGCGCCGATGTCCTTGCCGTTGGGGCGGCGTCCCACGGCGAGCAGCACCCGGTCGTAGAGCTCCGCGGCGGGCCCGGGGCCGCCATCGGCCGCCTCGAAGTGCGCCTTCAACCCCTCGGGCAGCGCCTCGATGCGCGACACCTTGGTCTTGAGCAGGATCTTCTCGTATCGCTTCTCGATGCGCCTGGCGAGGGGCTTCACGATGTCGGGGTCGGCGCCGGGGATGAGGCGGTCCATGAACTCCACCACGCTCACTTTCGCCCCGAGCGCGTCGTATACCGTCGCCATCTCGAGGCCGATGATGCCGCCGCCGATGATGAGCAGGCGTTTCGGGACGTCGTGCAGCTCGAGCGCGCCGGTGGAATCCATGAGGCGCGGATCGTCATAGGGCAATCCGGGAATGCGCGCCGATTGCGAGCCGGCAGCGATGACGCAGTGGTCGAACGACACGACCTTGCGGCCTTCCCGGGTCTCCACCTCGAGCGTCTGCGGCGAGGCGAACTGGCCCCGCCCCTGCAGCACCGTGACCTTGCGGCCCTTGGCGAGCCCGGCAAGCCCCTTGGTGAGCTTGGCAACCACGCCGTCCTTGAACTTGCGCACGCCGCCGAGATCGATCGCGGGCTTGCCGAAGGCAAGCCCGATGTGCCCCCCTTCCTCGGCATCGGTGATGATCTTCGCCGCGTGCAGCAACGCCTTGGACGGGATGCATCCTACGTTGAGGCACACGCCTCCCAGGCTCGCATACCGCTCGACGAGCACCACCTTCTTGCCGAGGTCCGCGGCGCGGAAGGCGGCGGTATAGCCACCGGGCCCCGCGCCCAGCACCAGGACTTCGGCATGCAGGTCGGCATCGAGGCTCGCGAGCGTCGAGCGCAGAGCCTGGCGCACCTGGTCGGGGGATTGTTGCGGCTCGGCGGCGGCTTTCGCCGGCGTGGCCGCTGCTTCCTGCCCTTCCAGGGTCAGGATCACCGTGCCCTGCGAGACCTTGTCGCCGACCTTGACGCGGATGTCCTTGACGACGCCCGCATGCGTCGAGGGCACCTCCATCGTCGCCTTGTCGGATTCGAGCGAGACGAGCGGGTCCTCCTTCTTCACCACGTCGCCCGGCTTCACCAGCACTTCGATGACGGGCACGTCCCTGAAGTCGCCGATGTCGGGGACCTTCACCTCCAGCACGGCCATCGACATCTCCTAGAGCATCGAGCGACGCATGTCGCCGATGAGCTGCGCGAGGTAGGCCGTGAAGCGCGCGCCCAGCGCCCCGTCGACGACGCGGTGGTCGTAGGAGAGCGAGAGCGGCATCATCAGCCGCGGCGCGAACTCCTTGCCGTTCCAGACCGGCTTCATCGAGGCCTTCGACACGCCCAGGATCGCGACCTCGGGCGC
Organism: Usitatibacter sp.; assembly: GCA_035626705.1. GTDB lineage: Bacteria > Pseudomonadota > Gammaproteobacteria > Burkholderiales > Usitatibacteraceae > Usitatibacter. The sequence goes on from DASPNE010000023.1 coordinate 15,348, forward strand.
ATTGACGATCGGCGTGAACGCCGTGCCGCCGATGCCGCCCAGCGACGAGATGGAGAAGGTGCCGCCCTGCATGTCGGCGGGACCGAGCTTGCCCTCGCGCGCCCTGGCGGCGAGCTCCGACGTTTCCTTCGCGATCTCGATCACGCCCTTCTGGTCGGCCGCCTTGACCACCGGCACCACCAGCCCATTGGGCGTGTCCGCTGCGAAGCCGATGTTCCAGTACTGCTTCACGACGAGGTCCTCGCCGTCGAGCGAGCTGTTGAGCGTGGGGTACTTCTTCAGCGCCGCCACTACCGCCTTGATCAGGAAGGCGAGCCGGGTCACCTTGATGCCGGCCTTCGCGTTTTCCTCGTTCACCTTCGCGCGGAAGGCTTCGAGCTCGGTGATGTCGGCCTCGTCGAACTGCGTGACGTGCGGGATCATCACCCAGTTGCGCGCGAGCGCGGGGCCCGAGATCTTCTGGATGCGCGTGAGCGGCCGGGTCTCCACCGGCCCGAACTTGGCGAAGTCCACCTTGGGCCACGCCGGCAGGCCCATGCCGGCGAGCCCCCCGCCAGCGGCCGCGGCGCCCGGTGCGCCGCCGCCCGCCAATGCGCTCTTCACGAAGCCCTGGATGTCCTCCTTGAGGATGCGCGCCTTGGGCCCCGAGCCCGTGACCTTGGCCAGGTCCACGCCGAGCTCTCGCGCGAAGCGGCGCACGCCGGGGCTTGCATGCGCCGGAACGGAGCGGCCCTCATCGGGGGGTGCCGGGACGGCAGGCGCGGCAGCCTTCTGCGCCACGGGCTGCGGTGCGGGTGTAGCCGCCTGCGTGCGCGCAGGTGCCGTCGGTACGGCTGCGGGCGGTTCGCTTGTCGCAGGCGCCGCGGGCTTTGCCGACGCAGCCGGAGGCTTTTCAGACGGGGCCTGCGCGGACGCTTCGAGCGTCAGGATCGTCACGCCCTCGGCCACCTTGTCGCCCACCTTCACGCGGACTTCCTTCACCGTGCCGGCCTGTGGCGAGGGCACTTCCATCGTCGCCTTGTCGGACTCGAGCGTGACCAGCGAGTCCTCCTTCTTCACCACATCCCCCGGCTTGACCAGCACCTCGATGACCGGCACGTCCTTGAAGTCGCCGATGTCGGGGACCTTCACCTCGATCGCAGCCAAGCAGCTCTCCTAGTTCTTGATGTTGTATCGAAACCGGGGACGGCCCGTTTCCTACACGGTCCAGGGCGCCGGCTTCTCGGCATCGATGCCGTACTTCGCGATCGCCTCGGCCACCTTCGCCGCGGGAATCTCGCCGTCCTCGGCGAGCGCCTTGAGCGCCGCGAGCGCCACGTAGTGGCGGTTCACCTCGAAGAAGCGGCGCAGGTTGTCGCGCGAATCACTCCGGCCGAAGCCGTCGGTGCCGAGCACCTTGTAGCGGCGCGGCACGTATTCGCGGATCTGGTCGGCGTAGGTGCGGATGTAATCGGACGCCGCGATGACAGGGCCCTTGGTGCCGCCCAGGCACTGCTCCACGAACGATGCTCGCGGCTTTTCCGTCGGGTGCATGAGGTTCCATCGCGCCGCGGCCATGCCGTCGCGCCGCAGCTCGTTGAACGAGGGGCAGCTCCAGACATCGGCCGCCACGCCCCAATCCTTCGCCAGCAGGTCCGCGCCGGCGATCACCTCGCGCAGGATCGTGCCGCTGCCCAGCAATTGCACCCGCGGCGACTTTTCCGATGGCTTCGCATTCGCCAGCGGCGGCAGGCGGTACATCCCCTTGAGGATGCCTTCGCGGGCGCCCTCGGGCATGCCGGGGTGGGGATAGTTCTCGTTCATGAGGGTGATGTAGTAGAAGACGTCCTGCTGGTCCTCCACCATGCGGCGCAACCCGTCCTGCACGATCACCGCCACCTCGTAGGCGAAGGTGGGATCGTAGGAGACGCAGTTCGGGATGACCGAGGAGAGCACGTGGCTGTGGCCGTCCTCGTGCTGCAGACCCTCGCCATTCAGCGTCGTGCGCCCGGCCGTGCCGCCCATGAGGAAGCCGCGCGAGCGCATGTCGCCCGCCGCCCATACGAGGTCGCCCACGCGCTGCAGCCCGAACATCGAATAGAAGATGTAGAACGGGATCATCGGCACGTCGTTGTTCGCGTACGACGTCGCCGCGGCGATCCAGGAGCAGGTGGCGCCCGCCTCGTTGATCCCTTCCTGCAGGATCTGGCCGTTGCGGTCCTCCTTGTAGAACATGAGCTGGTCGCTGTCCTCCGGCTCGTAGAGTTGCCCCAGCTGCGAGTAGATGCCCAGCTGGCGGAAGAGTCCCTCCATGCCGAAGGTGCGCGACTCGTCCGGCACGATCGGCACGACGTTCCTGCCCAGGCCCTTGTCGCGCACCAGCGCCGTGAGCATGCGCACGAAGGCCATGGTGGTGGAGATCTCGCGCCCCTCGCCGGTGGGCTCGAGCAGCGCCTTGAAGCTCTCGAGCTTGGGAACCTGCAGCTTGGCGGTCGTGCGCCGGCGCTGGGGCAGCGAGCCGCCGCGTTGCGCGCGAAGCTCGCGCAGGTACTTCATCTCCGGCGAATCGTCGGCGGGCTTGAAGTACGGGATCTCGGCCAGCTTGTCGTCGGCGATCGGGATGTTGAAGCGGTCGCGGAACTGCTTGAGCGCCTCCACCGGCATCTTCTTCTGCTGGTGCGCGATGTTCTTTCCCTCGCCCACGGCACCCATGCCGTAGCCCTTCACCGTCTTGGCGAGGATGACCGTCGGCTGGCCCTTGTGCTGGGTGGCCGCTGCGTACGCCGCATATACCTTGTGCGGATCGTGCCCGCCGCGGTTGAGGCGCCAGATGTCCTCGTCGGTCATGTTGGCCACGCGCGCCTTCAGCTCCGGATACTTGCCGAAGAAGTGCTCGCGCACGTAGGCGCCGTCGCGGCTCTTGAACTTCTGGTACTCGCCGTCCACGGCCTCTTCCATGCGCTTGAGCAGGAGGCCGTCCTTGTCACGGGCGAGCAGGGGATCCCAGTACGACCCCCAGATCACCTTGATCACGTTCCAGCCGGCGCCGCGGAAGCCCGCCTCGAGCTCCTGGATGATCTTGCCGTTGCCTCGCACCGGCCCGTCGAGACGCTGCAGGTTGCAGTTCACGACGAAGACGAGGTTGTCGAGCATCTCGCGCGAGGCGAGGCCGATGGCGCCGAGCGACTCCGGCTCGTCCATCTCGCCGTCGCCCATGAATGCCCAGACCTTGCGGCCCTCGGTCTTGGCCATTCCGCGATGCTCGAGGTAGCGCAGGAAGCGCGCCTGGTAGATGGCCTGGATGGGCCCGAGACCCATGGACACCGTCGGGAACTGCCAGAAATCGGGCATGAGCCACGGGTGGGGATACGAGGAGATCCCGTTGCCGTCCACTTCCTGGCGGAAATTGTCGAGCTGGGCTTCCGACAGCCGTCCCTCGAGGAAGGCACGCGCGTACACGCCGGGCGAGGAATGGCCCTGGATGTAGATCAGGTCGCCGCCCTGGCTTTCGGTGGGCGCGTTCCAGAAATGGTTGAACCCCACGTCGTAGAGCGTGGCTGCCGAGGCGAAGCTCGCGATGTGGCCGCCCAGCTCGAGGTCCTTTCGCCCGGCGCGCAGCACCATGGCCACGGCGTTCCATCGCACGTACGAGCGAAGCCGCGCCTCCATCGCCTGGTCGCCCGGAATGCGCTCCTCCATGTGCGGCGGGATGGTATTGATGTAGGCGGTCTGCGCCCGGTAGGGCAGGTAGGCGCCCGAGCGGCGCGCTTTCTCGACGAGCTGCTCGAGGATGAAGTGCGCCCGCTCGGGGCCCTCGATCTCCAGCACGGCTTCGAGCGAGTCGACCCATTCGCGAGTCTCCAGCGGATCGATGTCTTGTAGGCGGTCCATGGGGGCCTCGTGGGATGATGCGGCGGGGGAGTTGCTGCGGCTTGCGGCCAACGGCCGGTCGGGGCCTTCAGGCCCAATCGTATAATGCCATCGAGACGCGGGGAAAGCCGCGTCGGCACAGCAGTTGTGCCCCACGGGATGAAACGAAAGCGCCCTAAAAATCATGGACATCGGGGCGCAAGCGCGATTGTTTCTCAAAAAAGCTTTTTAAGTTATTATAAAACCGAGTTTTTGCGCATCGCGCCGGGTGCAGGCACCAGCACCCGCAGTATCCGGACGGCGTGGTGAGGGGATGGGGGCAGCGTCAAACAAAAACGCCGGCAACGGTATGAGAGAACAGGCGCACCGGACATGAATCTTTCGCAGTCGCTCCAGTCGGCCAGCCTGACCGATCCGGGGCGCGTCCGCGACCACAACGAAGATTGCATCGAGTCCCGCCCGGACATCGGCCTCTACGTGCTCGCCGACGGCATGGGGGGCTACAACGCGGGCGAAGTCGCCAGCGGCATGGCCACCTCGCTCATCGCCGACGGCCTCGAGCAGGAATGGCAGCTGCGCGAGATAGAGCGCCTCGACCGCGAGCAGGCCAAGGCGAAGGCGCGCGAGCTCATCACCGAGCACATCGCGCGGGCCAATGCCGCGATCTTCAACACCTCGCAGAACAACCCGGAATGCGCCGGCATGGGCACCACCCTCGTGGTGTGCCTCTTCTTCGACGACTTCCTCGCCGTCGCCCACATCGGCGACTCGCGGCTCTACCGGCTGCGCGGCGAGCGCATGGAGCAGGTCACGCGCGACCATTCCCTGCTGCAGGAGCAGCTCGACTCGGGCCTCATCACGCCGGAAGAGGCCAAGCTTTCGCAGAACAAGAACCTGGTGACGCGCGCCCTGGGGATCGATCCCACCGTCGAGCCCGAGATCCACGTGTACGAGACGCAGCCGGACGACGTGTTCCTGCTGTGCTCCGACGGACTTTCGGACATGGTCGACGATGACGAGATCCGGCTCACCATGACGACGCTCAAGTCGAATCCCACGCTCACGGTGCAGCAGCTGGTGCAGGCCGCCAACGACAACGGCGGCCGCGACAACATTTCCGCGATGCTCATCCGCGTCGCGGAACCCTTTGGCGTGCCTAGGGGCTTTTTCGCCCGCTTGAAGGCACTATTCCGGTAACAGGCAAGGACTAAGACCATGGCCAAGCTGATCCTCAGCGTCGACGGGCAGGTGCTCAAGGAGTTCACGTTGACCAAGGAGCGCACGCTGATCGGGCGCAAGCCGCACAACGACATCCAGATCGACAACCTGGCTGTCAGCGGCGAGCACGCGGCGATCATCACCATCCTCAACGACTCGTTCATCGAGGACCTGGGCAGCACCAACGGGACCATGGTCAACGGCAAGCCGATCAAGAAGCACTTCCTGCAGAACAACGACGTGGTCGAGCTGGGCAAGCACAAGCTCAAGTACTTCACCGATGCCCCGGCCACGGCGAGCGCCGCGGACTTCGAGAAGACGATGATCATCCGCAATCCGGCCAAGGCCGCGCCGGCGCCGGCCGCGAACAAGGATTTGAGCGACACGCAGACGGGGATGAAGCCCATGGGCACGGAGGGCGCGCCTCCCGCGGCGATGCCGCCCCCGTCGAACCGCGAAGACCGTACCCAGGCGCAGCCCGCGCCCAGGGCGGAGGCGCCAAAGCCGGAAGCCCCCAAGGCCGCGCCCGCGGGCGCCCCGCCGACACCCGCCGCACCGGCGCCCGCGCCCTCGGCGCCCCCGGCCCCGGCCGGTGCCGCCGGCCCGCTGCGCGAAGCGGCGATCCAGGTGCTCTCCGGCGCCGCCGCCGGCCGCACGCTCGACCTCACCAAGAACCTGACCACGATCGGCAAGCCCGGCCTGCAGGTGGCCGTGATCACGAAGCGCCCCAACGGCTACTTCATCACGCACGTCGAGGGCGCGACCTATCCCACGCTCAACGGCGCTTCCCTGGGCGCTCAGGCCCATCCGCTGAACGACCACGACCTGATCGAGATCGCGGGCGTCAAGATGGAGTTCTTCCACAAGCCGTGAGCCCCGGCCGGGCGGCGCAGGCGCCCGCCCGGATTACGCTTGTCATGCTCCCCGTTTCTGCCGCATCCAAAGTGTGGAACGGCGCACATCGGGCGTGGTAACGTTCTCCGACAATGGACCGAGCGTCCGTTCTCCATCGGGTTCCCAGCCAGAGCGCGGATGGCCGCGACCACTCCGTGGTCGCCGCTATGGGGCGAACGATGAAGATCCGGGTGTTGGGTTGCAGTGGCGGCATCGGGGGAAGCTTGCGCACCACCGCGATGCTCGTGGACGAGGACATCCTCGTGGACGCGGGCACTGGCGTGGGCGACCTTTCGCTGGAGAGCCTCGCGAGGATCGACCACATCTTCGTGAGCCACTCCCACCTCGATCACGTCACCAGCATCCCCTTCCTCGTGGACACGGTCTGCTGGATGCGCAGGAAGCCCATCGTGGTGTACGGGATCAAGGAGACCCTGGACATCCTTCGGGCGCATCTTTTCAACTGGAAGATCTGGCCGGACTTCACCCAGATCCCCGACGGAGATAATCCCTTCATGGCGTATCGCGAGATCCGTGTGGGCGAGGCGGTGGACCTGGGCGGCAGGCGCTTCACCGCGATCCAGGCCAACCACACCGTGCCCGCCGTGGGCTATTGCATGGACAGCGGCCGCTCGACGCTCATCTACAGCGGCGACACCGCCCCCAACGAGCACCTGTGGCGCGCCGTCAACGCGGCCCCCAACCTCAAGTACCTCATCATCGAAACCGCCTTCTCCGACAAGGAGCGCGACATCGCCGTGGCCTCCAAGCACCTGTGCCCGCGGATGCTCGCCGACGAGCTGGAGAAGATGCAGGCGCGCCCGGAAGTGTTCATCACCCACCTCAAGCCGGGCGAGGGCGCGCTCACCATGAAGGAAGTGGGCGAGGCGGCCGGTCGCTGGCGCCCGCGCATGCTCGAGAACAACCAGGAATTCTCCCTGTAGTGAAACCCGTCAGGCAGGTGCAACCATGAGCGCAGTCCTCGAACCCAAGGTGCAGTCGTCGGGCAACGTCGCCGACATGAGCGTGAAGCTGGCCTTCTCCAAGAAGATCCAGGCTGTCACCAACCGCATCCACTCCACCAGCAACATCGACGAGATCATCCTCGACGTCTCGCGCGACATCTGCCAGCTGTTCGAGGCCGATCGCATGACGGTCTACATCACCAGCGAGGACGGCAGCTCGATCGTCTCCAAGGTGAAGACCGGGCTGAATTCCTTCAAGGACATCAAGCTGCCGATCTCCGAGTCCTCGCTCGCCGGCTTCTGCGCGCTCAACCGGCGCCACATGAACATCAAGGACGTCTACGACGACGCCGAGCTCAAGCAGTACTCGCCCAACCTCACGTTCCTCAAGGCGGTCGACCAGCGCACCGGCTACCGCTCCAAGCAGATGCTGATCGCCCCGATCCTGGGCGGGGAGACCGGCACCGAGCTGATGGGCGTGATCCAGCTCATCAACAACCTCGCCGGCCAGCCTTTCTCGACGCTGCACGACGAGGGCGTGGTCGAGCTGGCCAAGACGCTCGCGATCGCCTTCCGCGTGCGCCAGCAGATGCCGGGCTCGATCCAGTCCAAGTTCGAGTACCTGGTCATCGACAACATCATCGCCGCCGGCGAGCTCGACCTCGCCACCAAGGCGGCTCGCCGCAAGAACAAGAACGTCGAGGACATCCTCATCGAGGAGTTCCAGGTGAAGCTGCCGGCCATCGGCGCGGCGCTCTCCAAGTTCTTCGGCGTGCCCTACGAGCCGTTCAAGCCCGACCGCATCAAGCCGCCGGACCTGCTGAAGAACATCAAGCGCGATTACGCCGAGGGCAACCACTGGATCCCGCTGGAGGATTCCAAGCAGGGCGTGATGGTGATGTCCACCGATCCCGAGCGCGTGCGCAGCTCGCGCATGGTGGACAACGTCTTCCCGCGCTCCAAGATCGTCTTCACCGTCACCACGGAAAAGGACTTCAAGCAGACGCTCGACCAGTTCTTCGGCGCCGAGGGGACGGTCGGCAGCAACGAGTCCATCGGGGACCTCCTCTCCAGCCTGGACGACGACGAGGAGGGCGGCGGGGCAGTGAGCGCCGACGACGTCTCGGCGGCGGCCGACAACGAGCTGGTGAAGCTCGTGAACAAGATCATCGTCGACGCCTACAACCAGGGCGTGTCGGACATCCACGTGGAGCCGCTGCCCGGCAAGGGCAAGACCGGCATCCGCTTCCGCAAGGACGGCTCGCTCACCAACTACATCGAGGTGCCGGCCTCGTACCGCAACCCGCTCACGACGCGCCTGAAGATCATGTGCGACCTGGACATCTCCGAGAAGCGCCGGCCCCAGGACGGCAAGATCAAGTTCAAGAAGTTCGGTCCGCTCGACATCGAGCTGCGCGTGGCGACGATCCCCACCGCCGGCGGCGTCGAGGACGTGGTGATGCGCATCCTCGCGGCCGGCGAGCCGATCCCGCTCGACAAGCTGGGCGTGCTGCCGGTGAACATGGAGCGCCTGAAGGGCTGCATCTCCAAGCCCTACGGCCTCTTCTTCGTCTGCGGGCCGACCGGCTCGGGCAAGACCACCACGCTGCACTCGGTGCTGGGGTCGCTGAACGACGTGGAGACCAAGATCTGGACGGCCGAGGACCCGGTGGAAATCACGCAAAAGGGCCTGCGCCAGTGCCAGATGAACCCGAAGGCCGGGCTCACCTTCGCCACGGCGATGAAGGCGTTCCTTCGAGCCGATCCGGACATCATCATGGTGGGCGAGATGCGCGACAAGGACACCACGTCCATCGGCATCGAGGCCTCGCTCACGGGCCACCTCGTGTTCGCGACACTGCACACGAACTCCGCGCCCGAATCGATCATCCGCCTGCTCGACATGGGCATGGATCCCTTCAACTTCGCCGATGCGCTGCTGGGCATCCTCGCGCAGCGCCTGGCCAAGCGCCTGTGCAAGTGCAAGGAGGCCTACACGCCCGACCAGACCGAGATCAAGCACTTCGTGACCGAGTACTGCGGCGAGCTCGTGAACACCAACGAGTTCAAGAAGGACTTGCAGGCCGGCTACAAGAAGGTCTTCGAGCGCTTCCAGAAGGATTACGGCTTCGGCAAGCCCGACTTCAAGCTCTACAAGGCCAAGGGCTGCGACGCCTGCGGCGGCACCGGCTACAAGGGCCGCGTGGGACTGCACGAGATGCTGGTCGGCACCGATCCGCTGAAGAAGCTGATCCAGGAGCACGCGCGCGTGGCCGAGATGCTCGCCCTCGCGCTCGAGGAAGGCATGCTCACCCTGAAGATGGACGGGATGGAAAAGGTCCTGCAGGGCATCACCGACATGCCGCAGATCCGGGCGGTTTGCATCAAGTGACCGCGCGCGAAAGTTCGGCGAGCGCGGTCATCCCCGAGGCGTCGGGGATCAAGGGTGTCGCCAGCGGCAGGGCGTCCCACGTGCAGTCGCCGGCCGACCTCGGGCGCGCGCTCGAGACGCATTTCCTTTCGCGCCTCGAGTACCTGAACGCCATCGGCATCGCGCTCTCGCAGGAGCGCGACATCAACAAGCTGCTCGAGACGATCCTGATCGCGGCGAAGAACCTCACCCACGCCGACGGCGGCACGCTCTACCGCCTCATGGGCGACAAGCTGCAGTTCGAGATCGTCCGCACCGACAGCCTGTCGATCGCGATGGGCGGCACCTCGGGCAACCCCGTGCCCTTCTACCCGATACCCCTGCACGACAAGGACGGCAAGCCCAACTACACGATGATCGCCGCCTACGCGGCGCTCACCCACAAGACGGTCAACGTCGCCGACGCGTATACCGAGGAAGGCTTCGACTTCTCGGGCACGCGCAACTTCGACAAGCGCACCGGCTACCGGTCGACCTCGTTCCTCACGGTGCCGATGAAGAACCACGAGGGCGACATCATCGGCGTGCTGCAGCTGCTGAACGCCACCGACCCGGCGACGGGCCAGGTCGGGAGCTTCAGCGAGGAGGACCAGCGCCTGGCCGAGTCGCTCGCCTCGCAGGCGGCGATCGCGCTCACCAACCGCATGCTGATCCAGCAGCTCGAGGTGTTGTTCGAGTCGCTGATCGAGCTGATCAATACGGCCATCGACGACAAGAGCCCCTATACCGGCGGGCACTGCAAGCGCGTGCCGGTGCTCACGATGATGCTCGCGGAGGCGGCCAGCAACACGATGAGCGGACCGCTCGCCGACTTCCGCATGACGGACAAGGACCGCTACGAGCTCAAGATCGCGGGGCTGCTGCACGATTGCGGCAAGATCACGACGCCGGTCCACGTGGTGGACAAGGCGACCAAGCTGCAGACGATCTTCGATCGCATCGAGCTCGTTTCCACGCGCATGGAAGTGCTCAAGCGCGAGGCCGAGATCGACATGCTGCACGCGAGGATCCAGGCGCTGCAGCACCACGACGAGGAAAGCGCGCGCCGGGCCGAGGAGGCTTTCGCCGCGCGCATCGCGCAATACGACGACGACCGCGAGTTCCTGCGCCGCACCAACTTCGGCAGCGAGCGCATGACCTCGGAGGACCAGGTCCGCGTCTCGCGCATCGCCCGATACACCTGGCGCAACGACCGCGGCGAGGTCGACCGCTTCCTCACCAAGGACGAGGAAGACAACCTCAACATCGCCTACGGCACGCTCTCCGGGCCGGAGCGCGAGATCATCAACTACCACATCGTGGCCACGATCAAGATGCTCGAGGCGCTGCCCTGGCCACGCCACCTCACCAACGTGCCCGAGTACGCCGGCGGGCACCACGAGCGCATGGACGGCAAGGGATATCCCAAGGGACTCACGCGCGAGCAGATGAGCGTGCAGGCCCGCGTGATGGGCATCGCCGACATCTTCGAGGCCCTCACCGCCAAGGACCGGCCGTACAAGAAGGGCAAGACCCTCTCCGAGTCGCTCGCCATCCTCGGCAGGATGAAGCTGGGCGGGCACGTAGATCCCGACCTCTTCGACGTCTTCGTGCGCGACAAGGTGTACCTGCGCTACGCGCGCGAATTCCTCGACCCCGAGCAGATCGACGAGGTCGAGGAGTCGAGCATCCCGGGTTACCAGCGATAGCCCCCGGCCCCCACGGGCCGCGGACTGACAATGTCCGTCACATTTGGTCTGGAATACGGCGGCGCGCTCGCCTCCCCTGCGCCGGCGCGCCCGATGGCTCGCCAATCCGCCGCTGATCGCTGCGCGATACACATGCAACCCCTTGAAGCGCCTGGCATTTACGGCGCCGTCGGGCGGATGCCGGCCTTCGGCGACGGCCGCAGCCGGCTTGGCATGGCGGTTGCATAGTCCCCCTCGCACACTTAGTGTGGCGGCACCCTCCAACTCGCACAGGAGCATCCATGAAGAACGTCCAGAAGGGCTTCACCCTGATCGAACTGATGATCGTCGTCGCGATCATCGGCATCCTCGCGGCCATCGCCATCCCGGCCTACCAGGACTACACCATCCGCTCGAAAGTGACCGAGCTCATCAACGCCGCCGGCGTCTGCAAGACCTCGGTTGCCGAGTACTACCAGACCAAGGGTTCGCTGCCCACCGACGAGACGATCGCCGGCTGCAGCAACCAGGGCACGGCCAACTCCGAGGCGCCGAAAGTCGCCACGGGCAAGATCACGGTCAAGGCCGCTGGCGGCCTGCTGACCCAACTTGGCGCCGGCGACACGCTCGGCTACAACCCGGTCATCACCAGCGCCACGATCACCGGCTGGGATTGCAACGCCGCTGCCGGTACGACGGTGCTGCCGAAGTACCTGCCGGCTGCCTGCCGCTAACCTGTAACTGCTTCAAGCAAACGGGTCGCCACGAGCGGCCCGTTTGCCTTTCCGGAGCCCGGATTTCCCATGCCCGGTGGAATGACCCGCTTTCGCGCCGCCGCCACGCACTTCGGCCTGAGCATGCTCGTGGTGGGGACGGTTTTCCTGCTCGTGTACTTCGTCTGGTATCCCGAGCCCCTCTTCCGCGGCGCCGGGGGGAGGGACCTCTTCCTCGTGCTGGCCCTGGTGGACGTCACGATCGGCCCGCTGATCACGCTCGTGATCTTCAAGCCCGGCAAGCCCGGCCTCAAGTTCGACCTGGTCGTGATCGCGGTACTGCAGCTGGCAGCCCTTGCCTACGGCAGCTACGTGGTGTTCGAGGCGCGGCCGGCCTGGATCGTCTACCTCCGCGACCGCTTCGACCTGGTGCGCGCCAACCAGGTCATGGTCGAGGAGAAGGCGCCGGCAAAGCCGCAATACGCGCGCACTCCGCTGTCGGGACCGCAAGTCGTGGGCGCGCGCGTGCCGACCGATCCCGACGAACGCTTCCGCATGATGGTGTCGGGCCTCGCCGGCGCGGACGTCTCGAGCTATCCGCGTTACTTCGTGCCCTACGAGGAACTGGCGGCCGAGGCGGCCGCGAAGGCCAAGCCGATCAGGACCCTGAGGACCTACAACCCGGGACGGGAAGGAGAGCTCGCGACTGTTGTGGCGAAGCTTGGCGGCGACGAGTCGCGCCTGGCCTTCCTGCCGTTGCGCGCGGGCAAGACGGACCTCTCCGTGGTGCTCGAAGCGAAGACCGGCAAGGTCCTCGCAGTGCTCGACTTGAGGCCATGGCAATACTGAAAACGGGATCATGAGAAGAAAAACCCATGTCGTCTTCGTCCTCTTCCTCGTCTCCGGCTTCGCGGGCCTCATCTACGAAGCGATCTGGACGCACTACGTAAAGCTGTTCCTCGGGCACGCCGCGTATGCCCAGACGCTCGTCCTCGTGGTCTTCATCGGCGGGCTCGCGCTCGGCGCCTGGCTGTGCGCGCGCTTCACCGAGCGGCTCCAGAACCCCCTGCGGCTCTACGCCATGGTGGAGCTCGCGATCGGCCTGGGCTCGCTCGTCTTCCACCGCGTGTTCGTGCTGGCAACCGACTGGGGCTACGCCTCCCTGCTGCCGGCCACCTGCGATCCCGCGCAGCCGGCGTGCCTGCCGCAGTGGCTGCTGTCGGCCGCCTTGCTGCTGCCGCAATCGATCCTGCTGGGCGCAACGTTCCCCCTCGTGACCGCCGCGGCGCTGCGTATCGATGCGACGCGCCCAGGGCACGACGTCGCGGCGCTCTATTTCCTGAACAGCCTCGGCGCCGTCTTCGGCGTGCTCGCCGCGGCCTTCTTCCTCATCCCGGAGTTCGGCCTGCCCGGCACGCTGCGCTTCGCGGCTTCCGCCAACCTGTTGCTCGCCCTGGCGGCGCTGCTCCTTTCGCGCGAGCCGCCGAAGCCGCTTTCGATGCCGGCGGCCTCCGCGACAGGCGTTGCCGAGGAGGCCTGGGATCCGCGCTGGCTGCGCCTGCTCCTGCTCACAGCCTTCCTCACGGGCCTTTCGTCGTTCATCTACGAGATCGCGTGGATCCGCATGTTGAGCCTCGTGCTCGGCGCCTCGACGCACTCTTTCGAGCTCATGCTGGCGAGCTTCATCCTCGGCCTGGCCTTGGGCGGCGCCTGGGTGCGCAATCGCGTGGACATCGCCGGAGGAAGCCTGCGCATGCTCGCCATGGTGCAGCTGGCGATGGGCATCGCCGCCGCCGCGACCATCCCCGTGTACAACAAGACCTTCGACGTCATGTCGTGGATCCTGTCGTCGCTCGCGCGCAACGATGCGGGCTTCCTGCTCTTCAGCCTGAGCTCCTCGGTCATCGCCTTGCTGGTCATGCTGCCGGCCACCTTTTGCGCCGGCATGACGCTGCCCCTCATCACCTACCGCCTGATGCGTTCACCGTCGGGTGAGCGGGCGCTGGGCCTCGTCTATGCGGTGAACACGCTGGGCTCGATCGTGGGCGTCGTCATCGCCGTGCACCTGCTGCTGTCCTGGATCGGCGTGCGCGGAACGATCCTGGTGGGCGCGGTCATCGACGTGGGCCTCGCGGTGTTGTTGCTGCTCGCGAGCAAGCCGCATGGCGCCCCGCGGCGCCTGCCGGCAGGGGCCATCGCGGCGCTGCTGGGATTCGTGTTGATCGCGGTCGCGTTCGACGTGGATCCGCGGCGCTCGGCCTCGGGCGTCTTCCGCTCCGGCGTGCCGATGCTCGGCCGCGACGAGAACCTGCTCTACCACCGCGACGGCAAGACCGCGACGGTCTCGCTGGTGGAGATCGCCCCCGGTGGCGTGCGCTCGATCCGCACCAACGGCAAGCCCGATGCGAGCATCAACATGACCGAGGGCAAGCCCGCGACCATAGACGAGTTCACCATGACGCTCCTCGCGGCGCTGCCGCTCGGCCACCGCCCGGACGCCCGCACGGCGGCCGTGATCGGGTTCGGCTCCGGCATGTCCACGGCGACCCTGCTCGCCTCACCTCGCCTGCAGCGCGTGGACACGATCGAGATCGAGCCCGCCATGGTCGAGGCGGCGCAGCATTTCCGTCCCGTGGTCGAGGCGGCCTACGCGGATCCGCGCAGCCGCATCGTGATCGACGACGCGAAGTCCTACTTCGCGCGCGGGCGCGAGCGCTACGACATCATCGTGTCCGAGCCGTCCAATCCGTGGGTGAGCGGCGTGTCGTCCCTCTTCGCCGAGGAGTTCTACGCGCGCCTGTCCAACTACCTGAGCGAGGGTGGGGTGCTCGCGCAATGGCTACACACCTACGACATGGATGCCGAGACGCTCGCCTCGATCCTGGGCGCGGTGTCGAAGACCTTTCCCGAGTACGCCATGTACTCGTCGGTCGACTTCGACCTCATCCTCATCGCGCGCAAGGGCGGGCCGGCCGGGCAATTCGACGCCGGCGTTTTGTCGCTTCCGGCGCTGCAGCCGATGCTCTCCAAGCTGAAGCTCACCGATCCCGCCTCGGTGCAGCGCCGGCTGGTCGGCGGCTCGGGTCCCATCAGCCGGCACTTCGCCACCTACGGCGTGCGCAGCAACTCCGACTATTTCCCGGTGGTGGACCAGCGCAGCTCGAAGACGCGCTTCACCAACACCCGAATGGCGGAGCTCACCAATCTCCAGGCTTCACCCGTGCCGGTGCTCGAGATGCTCGCCGGGGCGCCGGTGCCATCGGCGCACCGGGTGGAGGTCGTACCCACCACGTTCACCGATACGGCCTCGCGCCAGGCCTGGGACACGCTGGACATCCTGTTGCCGCCCGCGGCCGCAGGGCCGGTCGCGAACCGGCGTGCCGGCAGCCGCGAGATGGCCGCGGAGCTGGTGCGGTTCTGGAGCGGCTGCGAAAGCGGCCTCGCTTTCGGCCAGGCGCTGCCGGCGATGGTGGTGGTCGCCGAAACCGTGAACCCGTGGCTCCCCCCGGAGGTCGCGACCCGCGTCTGGGATTCGATCGCGAAGGCACCTTGTGCCCGCACGTTGCCCGCGGCCGACCGGCTGTGGCTCGAGATGTTCGATGCGATCGCGCGACGCGATGCCGCGGCGATGTTGAGAACGTCGACCTTGATCCTCGAGGCTTCGCGCGGCGAGAAGAATCCCGCCTCCGAGATGGCCTTCCTCGCCGCGGCGACGGCCGGGCTCTGCCGCGGCAACGGCGCCATCGTGCGCACGCTCCTGGACAGCGGCCGCGAGAACTGGTTGCGGCCCAACGTGCATCTTTCGGAGCTGCGATTCATCGAGGGGCTGCTGCTCGCCTCGAAGGACGCGGCCCGGCCGGCGTGCGCCGGCTAGGTGCTCAGCGCGCAGGGCGCGCGACGTTCGCCTTCAGCGGCAGGCCGTTCGAGAGGTAGGCGAGGAAGTACTCGATGCGGTTCAGCTCTTCGGCGCCGGCGGGGAAGGGTGCGGCGCCCATGAGCTCGAGGCATTCGCGGATGCGCGCATGCATCGTGATGGGCGCTCCCGCGCGGATCACCGGCCAATGGGTCGCCTGCCCGATCGCGGGCGAAAGCGGCTGGTCGCCGAACCGCCTGCCCGCGCCTTGCACGTGGCACGAAGCGCAGGCGAAGTTTCGCTGGCCCATGCGGGTGAAATAGAGCCGGCGCCCATCCTCGAAGCGTGGCTCGGCCGCCGCCGGCACGCGCACGGCGAGCTTCTGGCCGTTGGAGAGCGAGCGCAGGTAGGCCATGACGGCGCCCATCGATCGCGGATCGCCCTGGTCGAGCAGGGGCTCGTTGTGCGACTTGAGGCACTGGTTCACCGCCATCTCGAGCGTGACGATGCGCTTCAGGCGCGGGTCGTATTGGGGATAGTTGCCGGCCACGCGGCGTCCGCCGTTCGGAAAACAAGTGGCGAGCGTTCGTCCGTTCTTGAACTTGCGCGCCCAGATCCTGCGGCCGGCCTCGAGCACTTCGGCTGCGCCTTCCGCCGGAGCGTCTGAACCCGCGCGCAATCCCTCGTCGAACGCCGCCGAGCCCAGCGCGTAATCGCCGGGTGCAAGCGATGGCAGCTGCGCGCGAAGCCGCGCGGCGATCTCGTTCTTCACGTCGGCTGCAGCGGCGAGGCAACCGGTCGCTGCCAGCATCGCACAGGCGAGCGCCAGCGCGCGCAACGCTTCAGGGAAGCGCATGCAGGAATTCCACCAGGCGGTCGATCTCGGCGGCATCGAGGATGCGGTGGCGCCCGAAGGGCGGCATCACCGTGTCGGGATTCTCCGTCATGGGATCGTCCAGCAGCGCGCGCATGCGCGGCTTGCCCAGCTCGCGCATGCGCGCTCCCGACAGGGGCGGGCCCAGGTCGGCACGCGAGGCGGGTGCGATGCCCGCGGGCAGCTGGTGGCAGGCGCTGCAATGGCCCTTGTCGGGCATGGCGAAAAGCTCGGCCGCGGTGGGCTGCTGCGCAGCGGCATCGAGGACCATCGCGAGGATGATGGCGCAGAACGGCCAGGAAACGCGCATCAACTGATCTTGAGCGCCTTCTCGGCGGCGCGTTCGTTCTCGAGCAGGGCGCGCAGCTCGCGCAGGCGCGACTCGGCGCTGGAAAGCTGGTAGAAATCGCTGCCCCTGTCCTTCACCGCGATCTCGAGCTGGTCCACCGCCGCGGCGAGGTTGCCGCGCCGGAAGTAGGCTTCGGCCTGGGCGCGATGTTGCGCCACGCGCTGGGAGGTGGCCGCATAGGCGCGTGCCTGGATCTCGTAGAGCGTGGCGTCGTCCTGCACGCCTCGAAGCCTCTCCTCCAGGTCGGCGAGCACCTCCGGCGCGCGGCCCGCGTGGAGCAGCTGGTTGAGATAACCATAGGTGAGCCCGCGATGGCGGGGATGGCTACGCAGGCCCGCGCTATAGGTCTCGAGGGCCTGCTCGACGCGGCCCTGGTCGGCATGCAGCTCGGCGGCGAGCACTTCGAAGGCGGGATGCACCGAGGCCCCCTTTCGAAGCGGCTCGAGCGCCTTCCACGCGCCGTCGAAGTCGCGCGCGCGCCGCAAGGCAAGGGCGAGCCCGAACTGGTCTTCCCGCGGGCGCAGCACCGTCGCATCGGCGAGCAGCTCGCGGAAGAACGCAACCGCCTGCGCCGGGGACCCTGCCGCGGCGCGCAGCTTGGCGCGCGCAAGGCGATATTCGAACGTGTCCGGCACCATCTTGCCGGGCATGGACACCACGCGATCCTGGATGTCGGCGATGCGCTCGGTGGTGAGGGGATGGGTGCGCAGGTAGGAAGGCGCGCCCTTGAACTCGTTCAGGCGATTGGTGCGCAGCATCCGCTCGAAGAAGGAGGCCATGCCGCGCACGTCGTAGCCGGCGCGCTCGAGCAGCGTGAGGCCCACGCGGTCGGCCTCGCGCTCGTGCTCGCGCGTGTAGTCGAGCTGGGTCTGGATCTGCAGGGCGCCCGCCGTCGCGACCGCGGCTTCGGTCATCTGGCCGGCCTGGCTGGTGCTGCCGCGAGAGGCGAGCACGGCGAGCGCGAGCGCGGCGAGCGATGCCCATTGCGCACGGCTCGCGCCGGCGAAGGTGCGCGCCTGGTGGCGCTGCAGGATGTGCGCGATCTCGTGGGCCATCACGCCCGCGAGCTCGGACTCGTTCTGCGTGAGGAGCAGCAGGCCGGTGTGGATGCCGATGTGGCCGCCCACGAGGGCGAAGGCGTTCACGGCATCGTCCTGCACCACGAAGAAGGAAAGCTCGCGGCGGCTGTTGGCATCGGCCACCGCGAGCAGCCGCGAGCCGAGCGAATTCACGTAATCGACGACGTCGGGATCGTTCACGTATGCCGGATCCACGCGCACCTCGCGCATGATGCGATTGCCGATGGTGCGCTCCTGCGTCTCCGACAGCGTCGCACCCGAGGCGTCGCCCAGGTCGGGCAGGCGCTGGCCACCGGCGGGGCCGGGGCTCAGGACGAGGGCGAGGAGGAGGGCGGTCGCTCGGAGGATCACGGCTGGGGGGCGGCCCGGAAACGTGCTGCTACTATGAAGGCCGTGCCCGCGGGGCGGTTCAAGGTTACGGGGCTCGGTCCATTATGACGGAAAAGCTGACCCATTTCGACGAACGTGGCGCGGCCCGCATGGTTGACGTGGGGGCCAAGCAGGAGACCCATCGCATCGCGGTGGCGGGCGGCTTCATCCACATGCGCGCGGAGACCCTTGCCCTGGTCGCATCGGGAACCTCGAAGAAGGGCGATGTGCTGGGCGTGGCTCGCATCGCCGCCATCCAGGCGGCCAAGCGCACCTCCGAGCTCGTGCCCTTGTGCCATCCAGTGCCCCTGACGGCGATCGGCATCGAGTTCGCACTCGATGAGGACGGGGCCCGCATCGAGTGCCGCGCGACCGTCGAATGCACCGCGCGCACCGGCGTGGAGATGGAAGCGCTCACGGCGGTGCAGGTCGCCCTGCTCACGATCTACGACATGTGCAAGGCGGTGGACCGCGGCATGGTGATGCGCGACATCCGCCTGCTCGAGAAGCGTGGCGGCAAGTCCGGCACCTACCTGGCGCCGTAACCCACGAGCCAGAGCGCGAGGCCGGCCGCCGCGCTCGCCGCGATGACGGGAATTACGCCCGCGCGTTTCCAGACGAGCGCGACACTGGCCGCCAGGGCGATCACCACCGAGGCGTAATCGAAGCGCCCCGCGAAGGGGGCCCCCGGGCTCGCTTCCGGCCAGAAGACGCGCCACGCGAAGAACACCGCCAGGTTCACGATCACGCCCACGACGGCTGCGGTGATCGCGGTGAGCGGCGCCATCAGCTTCATGTCGTCGCGCGTGCCCTCGACCAGAGGGCCGCCGGCGAGGATGAAGAGGAACGAAGGCAGGAAGGTGAAGTAGGTGGCGACGATGGCTCCCACCATTCCGGCCAGCGCGAGCGCCTCGGGGCCGAGCACCTGCTTGCTCCAGCCGCCGACGAAGCCCACGAAGGCGACCACCATGATGAGCGGCCCGGGAGTGGTCTCGCCGAGCGCGAGGCCATCGATCATCTGCGTGGCCGTCATCCAGCCATGCTGCTCCACCGCGCCCTGCAGCACGTAGGGAAGCACCGCATACGCGCCGCCGAACGTGAGCAGGGCCGCCTGCGTGAAAAAGCGCGCCATGTGCGTGAAGTCCGACTCCCAGCCGTAACGCAGCGCGAGCAATCCGAGCGCGGCCGCCCAGGCCGCGAGGAAGGCGCCGGTCATCGCCAGCGTTGCCGGAAGCGAGAAGCGCGCGTGCGGCGGAGGCGGCGTGTCGTCGTCGATCACCGCCCCGGCCGTTGTTCCCGACGCCATGGCGTGGCTCCCTCGGCCAGCGAAAGCCCCGGGCAGCAACCGGCCCCCCACCATGCCGAGCAGCCCCGCGCCGAGGATCACGGCGGGAAAAGGCGCGTGCGCGAATGCAAGCGCGGCAAACGCGGCGATGGCCGTCGCCCACAGCAGCGGATGGCGCAACGTACGCGAGCCGATGCGCCAGGCCGCCGCGAGGACGATGGCCACCACCGCCGGTTTCACGCCATGCAGCAGCGCCGCGACCGCAGGCACTTCGCCGTAGCGCACGTAGATCCAGGACAGCGCGATGAGGATGAAGAGGGAGGGCAACACGAAGAGCGCGCCCGCGACAAGGCCGCCCCACCGGCCGTGCAGCAGCCAGCCAATGTAGGTCGCGAGCTGCTGCGCCTCGGGCCCCGGCAGCACCATGCAATAGTTCAGCGCGTGCAGGAAGCGCCGCTCCGAGATCCAGCGGTGCCGCTCGACCAGCTCGCGATGCATGATCGCGATCTGCCCCGCGGGCCCGCCGAAGCTGATGAAGCCGAGGCGCCACCAGAAGCGCAGCGCATCGCGGAACGCGACTTTCCTCACGCCGGGGGGTTCCAGCGGTGGCGCTCGTTGCTTCCCTCGAGCTCGGCGCGGCACCAGGCGTAGAGCCCGTCGTAGAGCGCCATCGCGTTCTCGAGCATCTCGTGGTCGTCGGCAAAGCGCTGCGACAGCCCGAGCGAGGCCGCCAGCAGGCCGGCCGATTGCGTCGCCAGGTCGAGGCGGTCGGTATCGGCGCCGCGAACGATGGTGGCGAGCATCGCGAGCGCAGCATCGTCGAGCCCGAAGTCCTCGATCAGCGCATCGAAGCTGCAACGTTCGCCGCGGTGGCTCACGACGGCGCCCGGAATGTCGTACGGAATCGCCCCGCGCGCCTCGGCTTCGGCGAAGACACGAGCGGTGGGGACGTAGTCGAAGGTGGCGAGCGGGTCGACGAAGCGCCGGATCAGCCAGGGGCAGGCGATGCGATCGATCTTTGGCCGCTCGCGCGTGATCCAGCGCGAAGCACCGGGCACGCGCCAATCGGGGCGCTTGCGCATGGTCGGCAGGTGCCCCTCGCGCCAGGCGTTGAGGCCGCCCTGCAGGTAGCTGCATTCGAAGCCGGCGCTGGCCAGTGCAGCCGCCGCTTCCTGCCCGACCTCCGCGCCCTTCACGCAGTAAGCCACGAGCTTGCGACCGCGGGGCAACGTCGCGGCGAATGCGGCCAGGTCGCCTTGCGGGCGCAGGGCGCCGGCGAGCATCACGTCGTCCGCGCCGAAGGCGTCGTCGCGGCGCACGTCGAGCACGAGGGGCGCGTCGGCACGGCCGAGGCGCGAATAGAGCGAGCGGGAGTCGATCGAAACGGTGTCCATGGAGCCTCCGTCTGGTGTCCCCGGCGTTGCCGGGGTATCCGAGAGCTTCGGAAGCAGGCCTTGGACGGACACCGTCTAGGCGGCGAAGCCGCCCCCGGGAGCCTGCGATCCCGGGCAGCGCGCATGGTAGTCCAGCGCGTTCGCGGCATCAAGCCTTGAAGCCGGAGCGCCGGATGCCCATGTTAAAATTCAAGCCCTTATGGAGACTTCCATGCAACACGCCTTCGATCGCGAGCTCGACGTTCGCGGCCTCAACTGCCCCCTTCCCATCCTGCGCGCCAAGAAGGTCCTGGGCGACCTCACGGCGGGACAGGTGCTCAAGGTGATGGCAACCGACCCGGGGTCGGTGAAGGACTTCCAGGCGTTCTGCAAGCAGACCGGCAACGAGCTGCTGTCGCACTCCGAATCGGCGTCCCAGTTCACGTTCTTCATGAAAAAGCGTTGAGCCAGCACGGGCGCCCTGGCCCCACGGTCCAGGAGGTCGAGCGCGCCTACGGACGTTATGCGCCCGTTTATGACTGGCTCTTCGGGGCGGTGCTGGAACCCGGCAGGCGCGAGCTGGCACGCAGCGCGGGATCGATCGCCTCGGGCCGCCCGATCGAGCTCCTCGAGGTCGGTGTCGGCACCGGCCTCATGCTTCCGCTCTACGACCCGGCTATCCGCGTGACCGGCGTCGACGTCTCCGCCGCGATGCTCGCGAAGGCGCGCGAACGTGTGCAGGGCCTGCATGGACGTTTTGTGCGCCTGGATCTCATGGACGGGGAGCGGCTGAAGTTCGCCGATGGCGCATTCGACTGCGTAGTCCTGCCCTATGTCCTTTCGGTCACGCCCGAGCCCGATCGGCTCGTATCGGAGGTCCGGCGAGTCTGCCGGCGTGACGGCTCGATCCTGATCCTAAACCACTTTTCCGGCAGCCACTTCTGGTGGCTGCTGGAGCGGATGGTGCGCCCGCTGGCCGACCGCATCGGGTTCCGCTCGGACTTCGATTACGCGCGGCACATCCTTCGCCACGACTGGCGCGTCGAAGCGATGACGCCGGTGAACCTCATGGGCCTGTCCCGGCTGGTCGTCCTGCGCAATGCCTGAGGAAAGGCACGGCGCCCTGGCGCTGTTGCTGTTGGAGCTCGCAGCCTGGCTGCTCGCCGCCGGCGCCTTCCTCGCGTATTACGTCGGCATCGCGGGGGCGCCGCCGGCGAGCGTGCTTGCGCACCTGCACCTGGTTGCCTGCGCGTGGGCTGCGATGGCGTTCTTGCGCCTGGCGCTCTCGGCGCTGCTGCGCGGGGGCGCGGCGTCCTTCGCCTCGGGGCTCGTGGCCACGCTCTCGTTCGCCTCGCTCGTGCTCTTCTACGGGGCAGCGCTCGTGGGGCTTCGCTCCTGGGGCCGGGTCACGACCTGGGACCTCGTCGCCGCATACGCTCCGCAAGCGCACCTGCTGCTGGGCGCCATGGGTTTCGCGCCGGCGATCGCCGCCGCCATCGCCGCGATTGCAGTCGTCGTCCTCATCGCCGCGGCATGGCTGCATGGACGAAGGACCGATTGGGTGCCCAGGGTGGCCGCGCGATTCCCACGCGGCACGCTCGCGGCGGGCGCCACGCTGCTCCTCGTCGTCGTGGCATTGCTTGCGCATCGCCAGCTCGTGTTGCCGCCGGTCGCGCAGCAGGAGCCGTTCAGCCTTGCATTCTTTTCGCTGGAGGCGGCGCACCGGATACAGAGCCATGGCATCGACAGCGCGGCGGCGGCACGCCGCGAAGCGGCCGAAGATGAGGTGCGCGCGGGCTATGTGCCGCGTCCCGGCGCGCGGCGCAACCTGGTGCTCATCGTGGCCGACGCGCTTCGCGCGGACCACATGGGGGTGTACGGCTATCCGAGGGACACCACCCCGCATCTTGCGAGCCTGCTCGCCCAGGGACGCCTGCGGATGGCACCCGTGGTGCACACCGTCTGCGCCGAATCGGCCTGCGGCCTGCTCGGGCTCGCGAGCTCGCGCTACGTCCACCAATTCTCGCGCCGCATGTTCGTGCTGCACGAGGTGCTTTCCCGCCACGGGTACCGCACAGTGATGATCCTGGGGGGCGACCACACCAATTTCTACGGCCTGCGCGCGCAATACGGTCGCGTGGATTCCTACTTCGACGCATCGGAAGCGCAAGCCGGGTACATCAACGACGACCAGGTGGTGATCGACCGGGTCGGCTCGCTGCCCGCATGGGATGGCGTGCCGGTGCTGTTGCAGCTGCACCTGATGAGCCCCCACATGTTGGGCAAGCGCCACCAGGCCAGCTCCGCCTTCCTTCCTGCGGAGAACTACTTCTTTCCGGCCAATCGCGGGGAGCAGGGCAAGCCCTCGGCACGCGCGATCAACTTCTATGACAACGGGGTGCGCGGAGCCGATGCCGCCATCGCCGCCGTGCTCGCATCCCTCGAGCGCAAGGGCTACCTGGCCGACGCGGTCGTCGCCATCACCGGCGACCACGGCGAGGGACTGGGCGAGCACGGCATCTGGGGACACCAACGCGGCGTCTTTCGGGAGATGCTCGGCGTGCCGCTGCTGCTGATCGCGTATGGGTACCCGCCCGGCGCGTCGCTTACGCGCCACGCGCTGCCTTCGCAGGTCGACATCGCGCCCACGTTGCTGCACGAGCTCGCCATCCCGCAGCCGCGGTCGTGGTCGGGCCGGCCGCTGCAGGACGCCGCCATCGGCGATTTCGCCTTCTTCGAGCAGGGCGAGCTCGCCGGGCTGCTCGACCGGCGCGATCGAGCCCACGCCTGGAAGTATTGGGAAGACCGCAGGCGCGGTACCGCTTACGCTTTCGACCTGGCCGCCGATCCTTTCGAGCGCGACAACCGGTGGGGCACGTTGCCCGAGGAGCTGCAACGCGAATGGCGATTGCGGCTGGTTCCGGTCATGGCGCAGCAGGTTCGCTGAGGCACCGCCGCCCGCATTAGAGGATGGCCGCCAGCCGCGTACCCTGGTCGATGGCGCGCTTGGCGTCGAGCTCGGCGGCCACGTCGGCGCCTCCGATCACGTGCGCATGCCGGCCCGCCGCCGAAAGCGCATCGGCAAGCTCGCGCAGCGGCTCCTGGCCGGCGCAAAGCACGATCGTGTCGACTTCCAGCAGGCGCGGATCCTCCCGCTTCTCGCCGAAAGTCACGTGCAGCCCGCGTTCATCGATCCTCTCGTAGTTCACGCCGGGGATCATCTCCACGCGCTTCTTGCGCAGCGCCGCGCGGTGGATCCAGCCGGTGGTCTTGCCCAAGCCCTTGCCGACACCCGTGGGCTTGCGTTGCAGCAGGAAGACCTGGCGGGTGGGAGGGGGGACCTGCGGCGGGACCACGCCGCCGCGGCTTTGGCCAGGATCGCCCACGCCCCATTCGCGCATCCATGCTTCCAGGTCCAGGGTGGGCGAGTGTTCCTCGTGGAGCAGATACTCCGAGACGTCGAAACCGATGCCGCCGGCCCCCACGACGGCAACGCGCGCCCCGACCGGCTTGCGACGCAGGATCACGTCGACATACGAAAGCACCTGGCCGCGCGCGACGGCTTCCTCCTGGCCCGGGATTCGCGGGTTGCGCGGCACCACGCCGGTGGCGACGACGACCTCGTCGAAGCCTGCGACGTCCGCCGCGGCGACGCGCCGCCCCAGCTCGACATGCACGCCGAGCACCTCCATGCGCCGCCGGAAGTAGCGCAGCGTCTCGTGGAACTCCTCCTTGCCGGGGATGCGCTTGGCCATGTTGAACTGTCCGCCGATTTCGCTTGCCCCCTCGAAAAGGTGCACCTCGTGTCCCCGCTCGGCGAGCGCGGTGGCGCATGCGAGGCCCGCGGGACCCGCCCCGACCACGGCAATTCGTTTGCTCGCCGCGGCCGGGCGCAGCACCAGCTCGGTCTCGCGGCAGGCGCGGGGGTTCACCAGGCAAGTCGCCCGCCGTCCCTGGAAGATATGGTCGAGGCAGGCCTGGTTGCAGGCGATGCAGGTGTTGATCTCGTCGGCGCGTCCCTCGCGCGCCTTTGCCACGAACGCGCCGTCGGCAAGCAGCGGGCGGGCCATCGACACCATGTCGGCGCAACCCTCGGCGAGGATGCGCTCGGCGACCTCCGGCGTGTTGATGCGGTTGGTGGCGATGAGGGGGATGCCGACTTCGGCCTTGAGCTTTCGGGTCACCCAGGCAAACGCCGCGCGCGGCACCGAGGTCGCGATCGTGGGCACGCGCGCTTCGTGCCAGCCGATGCCGGTGTTGATGAGCGTGGCGCCGGCGCTCTCGATCGCCCTGGCAAGCGTCACCACTTCCTGCCAGCTCTGGCCTCCGGGGATGAGGTCCAGCATGGAAACGCGATAGATGATGATGAAGTCGCGCCCCACCGCCTCGCGGCTGCGCCGCACGATCTCCACCGGCAGGCGCATGCGGTTCTCGTAGCTGCCGCCCCACTCGTCGCGCCGCTTGTTGGTGTGCTCGACGAGGAATTCGTTGATGAAGTAGCCCTCGGAGCCCATCACCTCGACGCCGTCATAGCCGGCCTCTCGGGCGAGGGTTGCGGCGCGCACGAAGGCGCGGATCTGCCGCTCGATTCCCGCGGCCGAAAGCTCCCGCGGCGTGAAGCGATTGATGGGCGACTTGATGCGGGAGGGCGCCACGGAAAACGGGGTATGCGCATAGCGCCCGGCATGCAGGATCTGCAGGGCGATGCGGCCGCCCTCGGCGTGCACGGCATCGGTGACCACGCGATGCTTGCGCGCCTGCCCGGGCGTGGCGAGGCGCGAAGCGAAAGGGGCGAGCCAGCCTTCCATGTTGGGCGCGAAGCCCCCCGTGACGATCAACGCCACGCCGCCCCGCGCGCGCTCGGCGAGGTACGCCGCGAGCTGGGGGAAATCGCGCGCGCGGTCCTCGAGGCCAGTGTGCATCGATCCCATGAGCACGCGATTGGGAAGCTGGGTGAACCCCAGGTCGAGGGGCGCCAGCAGGTGGGGGTAGGGTGTGGCGCTCACCCGAGCCGTGAAAGCTGGGATCGCAGGTCGGCGTGCCTCGCCTCGGTATCGGCCAGCAGCTTGCGCGCCTGCTCGACGACGGCAGGCGGCGCTTTCTCGGAGAACGAGGGGTTGTCCAGCTTTGCGCGCTGCTTCCCGAGGTCCGATTCCAGCTTCTCGATCTCGCGCGTGAGCCGGGTGCGCTCGGCAGCCTGGTCGATCTCGATGTGCAGCATCACCTTGCCGCTCGCGGTGACCGATACAGGCGCATTGCGTTCCGGGAGCGTGGCGACGAGATGCAGCTCGGAAAGCCGTGCGAGCGCCGCGATCGTGTCCTCATGCCGCGCGACGAATGCCGGACTGTCCGCCACGTAGAGCGGCACCTTCGCCGCGGGCTGCACGCCCAGGGTCGAGCGCAGGTTGCGCGCGGCATTCACCAGGTCCTTCACCGCCACGATCTCGTTCTCCGCAGCTTGATCGAGCTTCGCCTCCTCGGCCCGGGGATAGGGCGCCACCATGATGCTTTCGGCGCCTTTGCCCGCCAGCGGCGCCACGCGTTGCCACAGCTCCTCGGTGATGAAGGGGATGAGCGGGTGCGCGAGCCGCAGCGTGGCCTCGAGCACCCGGATGAGCGTTCTGCGAGTCGCGCGCTGCTGCGCCTCGTTGCCCTTCTGCACCTGCACCTTGGCGATCTCGACGTACCAATCGCAATACTCGTCCCAGACGAACTCGTACACCGCGCGGGCGGCCACGTCGAAGCGGTACTCGGCGAGCGCCTCGACCACCGCGACCTCGGCGCGCTGCAGCCGGGAGACGATCCAGCGATCCGCGGCGGACATCTCGATGGGCAGCGCCTCGTCCAGCCCCACGTCCTGGCCCTCGCAGTTCATCAGGACGAAACGGGTGGCGTTCCAGAGCTTGTTGCAGAAGCTGCGATAGCCCTCGCAGCGCTTCAGGTCGAAATTGAGGGTGCGCCCGAGCGTGGAGAGCGAGGCGAAGGTGAAGCGCAACGCATCGGCGCCGTAAGGGGGAATTCCGCCGGGATAGTCGCGCTTGATGCGCTTGGCCGCGGCGTCCTGGTGCGCCTTCAGCATCAGGCCCTGCGTCGACTTGGCGAGCAGGTCCTCGAAGGAGATGCCGTCGATCACGTCGAGCGGATCGATGGTGTTTCCCTTCGACTTCGACATCTTCTGGCCCTCGGCGTCGCGCACGATCGAGTTGATGTACACGTCCTCGAAGGCGGTCTCGCCGGCGAAGTGCAGCGTGGTCATCACCATGCGCGCGACCCAGAAGAAGATGATGTCGAAGCCGGTGATCATCACCGTCGAGGGCAGGTAGAAGCGCCGCTCGCGTTCGAAGGTCGCCTCGTCGGGCCAGCCGAGCGTCGAGAAGGGGACGAAGGCCGAGGAAAACCAGGTGTCGAGGACGTCGGGATCGCGCGAGCCCTCGGTGATCTTCTTGCCGGCCGCGGTCGCCCTTGCGCTCGCCTCCCCGAAGCTGCGGCCGACGAAGGGCGTGCCGTCCTCGGCGTACCACGCCGGGATCTGGTGGCCCCACCACAGCTGGCGCGAGATGCACCAGTCCTGGATGTTCTCCAGCCACTGGTTGTAGACCTTGGTCCACTCCTCCGGCACGAAGCGCGTCTCGCCGCGGGCGACGGCCCCGAGGCCCGCCTTGGCCAGGCCGTCCATGCGCACGAACCACTGGTCGGAGAGCATCGGCTCGACCACCGCATCGGAGCGTTGCGAGCGGGGCTGCATGAGCTTGTGCGGCTTTGTGCTCTCGACCAGGCCCTGCGCCTCGAGATCGGCCAGCACGCGCTTTCGCGCCTCGAACCGGTCGAGCCCGCGGTAGGCCGAGGGCGCGTTCTCGTTCACCCGGGCTTCGAGGGTGAAGATCGAAAGCATCGGCAGCCCGTGGCGCATGCCCACCTGGTAATCGTTGAAGTCGTGCGCCGGCGTGATCTTCACCACGCCGGTGCCGAACTCGCGGTCCACGTAAGCGTCCGCCACCACCGGGATGAGGCGATCGGCGAGCGGCAGGCGCACGTTGCGCCCAACGAGGTGCGCGTAGCGATCGTCCTCGGGATGCACCGCGACCGCGGTGTCGCCCAGCATCGTCTCCGGTCGCGTGGTGGCCACCACGAGGTGGCCGCTGCCATCCTCGAGCGGGTAACGCAGGTGCCAGAGGGAGCCGTTCTCCTCGCTGGACTCGACTTCGAGGTCCGAGACCGCCGTTTGCAGCACCGGATCCCAGTTCACAAGGCGCTTGCCGCGGTAGATGAGGCCCTCCTCGTGCAGGCGCACGAACACCTCGGTGACCGCGCGCGAGCGCGCCTCGTCCATGGTGAAGTACTCGCGCGACCAGTCGCACGAGGCTCCCAGGCGCCGCATCTGGCGCGTGATCGTCGAGCCCGACTGCTCCTTCCACTCCCAGACGCGGCGCACGAACTCCTCACGCCCGAGCGCGCGGCGCGACTCGCCCTTCGCCTCGAGCTGGCGCTCCACCACCATCTGGGTCGCGATCCCTGCATGGTCGGTGCCGGGCTGCCACAGCACGTTGTAGCCGTTCATGCGGTGGTAGCGGGTGAGGATGTCCATGAGCGTCTGCTGGTAGGCATGGCCCATGTGCAGCGTGCCCGTGACGTTGGGCGGCGGGAGCTGGATCGAGAAAGAGGGCTTCGATTCGTCGAAGCCGGCCTTGAAGTAGCCGCGCGATTCCCAGAAGGGATACCAGCGCGACTCGATCCCGTGAGGATCGAATGCTTTTGCGAGTTCCATGGAGCCCGCTATTTTACGTTACGGGCCTCGAGCGCCTGGGCCACGGCCTTGGCGACCGCATCGGCCAATTGCTGGTGCAGCTCGCCCATGGCCGCCGAGACCGCCGCATGCACCTGCGGAGCGAGCTGGCGCATGAGGCGCCGCTCGAGATCGACCACCAGCCGGTCCTCGATTTCCGCCATCACGCTCGCGAACACCTCCTTCGCCGCATCCGGCGCGGCCGATGCGGACGCGCTGCCGGGGGCGTCCACCAGGTCGGTCAGGACGGGGACGCCGCCGGTGTCGGAGCCCGTCGCGGGCATTCCGATCGAATGCCTGCGCAGCAGCGCATCGGCCTTGCCCAGCACGTCCTTGTCGCTCGACACGCTATTCCCCCTGGCGGCGCTCGCCGTCGATGGCGTTCACGCGGATATCGTAGCCGCGATTCGAATAGAACTTGTATCGCTCGCGCGCGCGCGCCTTGTCCGCTTCGTCGGTGGAGACGATCTCCAGCAGGCGATCGAAGGTCGCGAAGAAGGGGGGCCACTCGTCGCCCAGGTTGAGGAGCACGTCGTGGTGGGGCAGCGCATCGCCGGAGGTTGCCAGGAGGATCGGCGTCTCGGCGGCGAGCGGGCTCTCGACAAAGCAGTGCGGCACGAACTTCGTGGCCTGCATCGTCCAGAGCCGCGTGTCGAATGCTTGCAGCACTGCGTTGTCGGGCGAGTAGACCACCAGCCGGCTCGCGCTGTCGTAGGCCTTTGTCGCCAGGCGGCAGGCGAAGTGCAGCTTGTCCTCGGCGTAACGGTAGAAGTCGATGCGCGTCACGCCGCCCGTTTCACGAGGAAGTGCGAGAGCAGGGCCACGGGTCGCCCGGTGGCGCCCTTCTCGGCGCCCGATTTCCACGCCGTGCCGGCCACGTCGAGGTGCGCCCAGGGATACGCCTTGGTGAAGCGCGAGAGGTAACACGCCGCCGTTATCGAGCCGCCCGCGCGCGAGGCAATGTTGGGAAAGTCGGCGAAGTTCGACTTGAGCCCCTCCTGGTAGTCGTCCCAGAGCGGCATGTGCCACGCCCGGTCCCAGCCGGTCTCGCCGGCGGCGATCAGCTCGCGGGCGAGCGAATCGGTGTTGGAGAAGAGTCCCGTGGCCACGTGGCCCAGGGCGATCACCATCGCCCCCGTGAGCGTCGCGATGTCCACGACCGCGGCGGGCTTGTACTTCTCGGCGTAGGTGAGCGCATCGCAGAGGATGAGCCGGCCCTCGGCGTCGGTGTTGAGGATCTCCACCGTCTGTCCCGACATGGTGGTCACGACGTCGCCGGGCTTGATCGCGTTGCCCCCGGGCATGTTCTCCGTGGCCGGCACGATGCCCACGACGTTCAGCGGCAGGCGCATGAGGGCGATGGCCTTCATCGTGCCGAGCACGCTGGCGCCGCCGCACATGTCGTACTTCATCTCGTCCATCTCGGCGGCCGGCTTGATCGAGATGCCGCCGGTGTCGAACGTGAGCCCCTTGCCCACCAGGACCACCGGCGCCTCGCCGCGCTTGCCGCCGTTGTGCTCCATCACGATGAATTTCGGCGGCTGGCGACTGCCGCGCGCTACCGCGAGGAAGGCGCCCATGCCGAGCTTGCCGCAGTCCTTCTCGTCCAGGACCTGGACTTTCAGTCCGTGGCGCTTCCCGATCTCCACCGCTTCGGCCGCCAAATACGTCGGCGTGCAGTAGTTGCCCGGCAAGTTGCCGAGGTCCTTGGCGGTGGAAATGCCTTCGGCGATCGCCATGCCGCGCTCGAGCGCGGTTTCGCCCGCGGCGATGTCGTTGCGGCGTTCCACATGCAGGGTGACCTTGCGCAATGTGCGCTTCGCCTCCGGCGGCTTGCTCTTCAGTCGATCGAACCGGTAGGCGCCCTCCATGAGGCCCAGCACTGCATGCTCGACTTTCCATCCGGCGTCGCGGCGCTTGAGGGCGAGCTCGGTGAGGCAGAACATCGCGTCTGCTGCGCCGGTTTGCTTGAGGGCCCGGGCTGCTGCCAGCACGGCGCTGCGATATGCCCCTTCGTGGAACTCGCGCTCGCGGCCCAGCCCAACGAGCAGCACGCGCTCGGCGGGGACCTTCGGCACGTTGTGCAGCAGGAGGGTCTTGCCCAGCCCGCCCTCGAGGTCGCCGCGGCGAAGGATCTCGCCCAGGTACTTTCCGGAGGCCTCGTCGATGGCTCGGGCCGAATCCGAAAGCTTGCGCCCCTCGTAGACTCCAACGATCACGCAGCCACTTCGCTGCTTCTCGGGGCTGCCGCTCTTTATGCTAAATTCCATTTGTTTTCCTCGACTTATCTGGCTGCGCCAACCGCGGATTATCCCACGCTGCGATCCGCGCCGCCGGGTTCCCTGGTGACGTGATCTTTCAGCGCAGCCTCATCCGCGAGTTCAGCCTCATCGCCATCGCGGTCGTGGGCGTCCTGCTGGCGATCATCCTCACGCGCCTGTTGATCATGCTGCTCGGCAAGGCTTCCGTGGGCGACGTGCTGCCGGAAGCGGTCCTGGGCCTCATCGCGTTCGGCATCCTCAACTACCTTCCGGTTCTGCTGGGGATCGCGGTTTTCGTCGCGGTGCTCCTCGCGCTCACGCGCAGCTATCGCGATAGCGAGATGACGGTGTGGTTCACCTCGGGGCTTTCGATCGCCGCCTGGATCAAGCCCGTGCTGCAGTTCGCCCTGCCGGTGGCCCTCGTCTGCGCGCTGCTATCGCTGGGCGTGACGCCCTGGTCGCAGGCCCAGAGCGTCGAGTACCAGCGCCTGCTCGCGAGCCGGGACGAAGTCTCCAGCGTGACGCCCGGGGTCTTCCGCGAGTCGCGCGACTCGGGGCGCGTGTTCTTCGTGGACAAGCTCACCGAGCGCGACGACGTCGTGAACAACATCTTCGTCGAGTCCATGCAGGACAACCGCATGGGCGTGATGGTGGCCCAGAAGGGCTATGTGGAGACGGCCGAGAACGGCGACCGCTTCGTGGTCCTGCTGAACGGGCGCCGCTACGAAGGCACGCCGGGATCGCTCGAGTACCGCACCGTGGATTTCGACCGATATGCCCTGCGCATCGAGCCGCGCGAGGTGGCGCGCCAGGCGCCTTCGAACAAGGCGATCACCACGCTCGACCTGCTGGAGGAGAAGAAGCCGGAACAGATGGCCGAGCTCCACTGGCGGATCGCCCTGCCGCTCGCGGTGCTGGTCATGGCGCTCTTCGCCATCCCGCTGTCGTTCGTGAACCCGCGCTCGGGGCGCTCGTGGAACCTCCTCTTCGCCGTGCTGATCTACGCCCTGTACAACAACCTGCTGTCGATCTTCCAGGCCTGGACCGCGCAGGGAAAGATTCCCGCGTGGCTGGGGCTCTGGCCGGTGCACGGGGTGATGGTGCTGGTGCTGGTGATCCTCTTCTCGCGCCAGCTCTATGGCTTTCGCTGGCTGGCGCTGGGCCGTGGTTGAGCATGGCTGTGGGGAGGGTCGGCAAGGTATAATTTCGGGCTGTCCTCGCGCTTCCCGGCGCGATTTTCGTTCCACCGGAGAGGTGGATGAGCGGTTTAAGTCGCACGCCTGGAAAGCGTGTTTGGGTGAATAACCCAACGCGGGTTCGAATCCCGCCCTCTCC
The DNA here is from genome assembly GCA_035626705.1 of Usitatibacter sp. GTDB lineage: Bacteria > Pseudomonadota > Gammaproteobacteria > Burkholderiales > Usitatibacteraceae > Usitatibacter. The sequence continues at coordinate 47,646 of DASPNE010000023.1, forward strand.
GCCATTCCTCACCGACCGCCCGGACCATTGAGCCCCGTCCTCACCACGCCGCGTCTGCAGCTGCGCGAGCTCTCCGCAGCGGACGCCCCGTTCATCTTCGAGCTCGTGAACGATCCCTCGTGGCTGCGCTACATCGGCGACAAGAGCGTTCGCGACGTGGAGGCGGCGCAGCGCTACATCGAGGGCGGCCCGATGCGCATGTACGCGGAGCGCGGTTTCGGGCTGTGGCTGGTCGAGCGGCGGGAGGACGGCTCCCCGCTCGGCATCTGCGGCCTGGTCAAGCGCGAGCAGCTCGAGGACGTGGACCTGGGCTTCGCCTTCCTGCCGCGCCACTGGCGTCGCGGCTACGCCACGGAGTCGGCTCGCGCCGTACTCGGGCACGCGCTGGGCGCGCTCGGCCTCACGCGGATCGTCGCAATCACCTCAACCGACAACGCCGCCTCCGCCAGGCTGCTCGAGAACCTCGGCTTTCGCCTCGAAACGATGTTGCATTGGCCGCCCCAGGAGCCCGTGAGGCTCTATGTGTTCGCAGGAGCCGATCCGTGAGCGTGTTGTTCGTTCATCACTGCCCTGTGCGCGAGCGGCGGATTCCTGGAACGATCCCGCGGACGCCGCGGTCTCCAATCGCAAGGGCGCGGGTGCTGCCCGGTGAGGCTCACCATAGGCGAAACAAGCCGGCGACGAGGCGCTCGAATGACCGCAACCCAAGGAGAACATGATGGCTGAGCTGAAGAAAATCGACGTGAAGGAAGGCACCGGCGCGGAGGCGAAGCCCGGAATGGTCTCGGTGCACTACACAGGATGGCTGCACGACCCCTCGGCAGCGGACGGCCATGGCAAGAAGTTCGACAGCTCGGTCGATCGCGGCCAGCCCTTCGAGTTTCGCCTGGGGGCGGGGCAGGTGATCCGTGGCTGGGACGAAGGTGTCGCGGGCATGAAGGTAGGCGGCAAGCGCACGCTCGTGATTCCGCCGGATATGGGTTATGGCGCGCGCGGCGCGGGTGGCGTGATCCCGCCGAACGCAACGCTCGTATTCGACGTCGAGCTGATCGGCGTTCGCTAGCGCCCGAGCAGGGCGGCACACAGCGCCAGGTCCTCGACCGCCATGCCGGTCGAGTCGAAGACGACGACCTCGTCGGCGCGGGTGCGCGCGATTCGCCCGGCGACGACATCGACCAGCTCGCCGCAGATGCGCGCAGGCCCGGGCAGGCGCTGCTTGAGCTCGCCCATCTTCTCGCACTGCGCCGTCGAGTCGGTGACGAGGCGCGCCGCCGCAAGCAGGTCGGGCTTGACCTCCAGCTTGTGATCGTTGTCGGAGCCGACGGCCGGCACCAGCGTGCCGGACTTCACGTCGTCGATGCCGAGGAAAGGCCGCGTCGAGGGGGTGCAGGTGATCACCACGTCGCTCGCTATCGTCGCCTCGCTCATTTTGGCGCACGCACGCGCTCCGAGCTCGCCGGCCAGCCTCGCCGCACGGACAGGGTCGTCGTCGAAAAGCCGGAGCTCCCGTATCGGCGTGGCGTCAAGTATCAGGCGCGCGTGCGCCGCGCCTTGAGCGCCGCAACCGACGATGCTCGCGGCTTTCGCGCCCTCGCGGGCCAGCCGCTGCACGACCAGCATCGTCGCAGCCGCCGTGCGAAGGTTCGTGATCGAGCCCGAATCCACCATCGCGAGCACGCGACCATCGAATGCGTCGAATACCGCTATCACGCCCTGGATGGTCGGAAGCCCCCGCGGGGGGTTGCCGGGAAAGTTCGCGTTGACCTTTGCCACGAAGATGCCTCCGGCCACCGTCGACGCGCAGGCTTTCACATGGAAGGAGCCGGCAGTTGCCGGCAGCCCCAGCGAGTGCGAGGGCCCGATCTCGCCGCGATCGAGGGCGACGAACGCGCGCTCGAGGGCGGCAATCGCCAAGGCCGGCGTGAGTTGCCGGTTAACCGATGCGGCGTCGATGAATGCGGTGTCCATGTCCCGTCCTCCCGAAGTCGAGTGGCGCAGGCTTGGACGGGACGCCGTCTTGGGATGACCGGGAGCCGCGGATCCCGGTGTCATGCGTCGGGCTATCGTACTCCGGGACGGGAGCCTGCGATATGCAGGGAGCGATCGATCCACTGCGCCGTGAGCTTCTCCTGGAGCGAATTCTGGCCGAGCCGCTGCCGCAGCCCGGGAAAGTCCACCTCGTCGAGGGGCTGGTCCTGGTTGAAGCAGGAGAAGACGTAGCGCGTATTGCCCGTCGCGGGATCGACCTGCGGCTGCAGGCACTGGGCGCAGATCTCCTTCATCATGCATTGCATCGGCGAGTTGATCGAGCCCACGGCCACGTGCGCCGCCTTCAGGTACGGCGCGAGCACACCGTGCCGCGCGCGGGCAACCGCGGCCATCATGCCGTCGGAGCCGATGGCGACCAGGCGGTCGGCCTGGCGCATGGAGACCGCGGCCTTGCCGAGGGCGCCGCTGGCGTGCGCCGCCATCGCCTCGACGATGTTGCCCACGAACGTCTTGTCGCCCGGGCGAGTCGGCGTGAACCCCGGCGCCTCGTCGCAGCACCAGACCACCTCGTCGGCCGCTGCCTCGATCTCGGGCACCTTGTAGCGGTCCTGCAGCTTCTTGTAGCCGGCGAAGTAGAGCACGTGGGAACCGGCCGCTCGCAGCGCGGCGCCAATGGAGAAGAGCACGGCGTTGCCGAGGCCGCCGCCCACCAGCACCACAGTCTCCCCGGCGGGCGTTTCCGTCGGCGTGCCGGTCGGCCCCATGAGCACGATGGGTTCGCCGGGTTGCAGCAAGGCGCAAAGGTCGCTCGAGCCGCCCATCTCCAGCACGATGGTCGAAACGAGCCCTTTCTCGCGATCCACCCAGGCGCCCGTGAGGGCGAGGCCTTCCATCGCGAGCGTGGTGCCCTCGGGCTTGGCCGAGTGCGCCTCGTAGTTCTGCAGGCGATAGAACTGGCCCGGATGGAATTGCCGTGCCGCCAGCGGCGCCCGCACGACGACTTCGACGATCTTCGGCGTGAGGCGCTCCACGCGCTCGACGCGCGCCCGCAGCTGGTCGTTCAGCATCGCGAAGAACGCGTCGTTCTCGCGCGCATCGCGCGGTGGGCGATGGGCGAGCACCCGGCTCACGACGGGATAACCCTGCTTGGCCGAGCCCATGGCCTTCACGACGTTGCCCGCGAAGGAGGGATGCAGGTCGCCGAAAAAGCTGATGGCGCGGCCGTCCTCTCCTCGCGAGAGGAGCACGCGGACCTCGTGGGGCTTGGCCGAACGCTCGGGCGTGACGGGCTCGCCGTTTTCGTCCACCGCGCGGAAATAGCGCCCGTCGACGATGAAGTGCTCCGGATCCTCGCGCGCGAGCACGGTATTGGGCTGCGTGCCTGCGGCGATCAGCAGCGTGCGCGCCGGAAGCTCGATCTCCGTGTCGTGGACCTCGCCCGCTTCGTCGGTGCTGCGGGCGGTCGCCACCAGCGCCCGCGCGTGGCCGAACTCGTCGACTTCGACGCGCTTGGGAGTGAGGTTCTCGGCGAAGCGCACGCCTTCCTCCAGCGCCTTCTCCACCTCTTCGTGGTTGAGCGTGTACGACGGGCTGTCGATGAGGCGCTTGCGATAGGCGATCGTGGACCCGCCCCACGACTGGAGCAGCTCGAGGATGCGCGGCTCGCGTCCCTCTCGCGCGGCGAGATCGCGCTCGGCGCGGATCGCCAGGGCGTGCGTGAGCCACTCCTCGCCGGCCTCGGTCTCCTCCTGGTTCCATTCGTTGCGAACGCTGCCGGGACTGCGCTCGGCGGCCAGCTTCTCGTAGCGCTGCAGGAATTTCTCCACCTGCAGCGGGTAATAGGCCAACGACTCGGTCGCCGTGTCGATGGCCGTGAGGCCGCCACCCACCACCACGATCGGCAGGCGCACCTGCATGTTGGCGATGGAGTCCGCGCGCGCGGCCCCGGTGAGCTGCAACCCCATGAGGAAATCGGAAGCCGTGCGTACGCCCCGGACCAACCCGTTGGGCATGTCCAGCACCGTGGGCTTGCCGGCGCCAGCCGCGAGGGCGATGTGGTCGAACCCCATGTCGAATGCGCCCTGCACGGTGAGGGTGCCGCCGAAGCGCACGCCGCCGAAGAGCGCGAACTGCGCGCGCCGTTCGAGCAGCAGGCGAGCGACCTTGAGGAAGTTCTTGTCCCAGCGAACGGTGATGCCGTACTCGGCCACGCCGCCGAAGCCTGCCATGCGCCGTGCCTCCAGCGGCTCTCGCAGCTGGGCGATGTCGCGCACCGGCCGGAAAGGCACGCGCTCGCCCCTGGCATCCACGCCGGAAAGCTCGGCATCGAGCGGCTCGATCTTGAGCCCGTCGATACCCACCACCGTGTGGCCGTCGTTCATCAGGTGGTGCGCTACGGTGAAGCCGGCGGGGCCCATTCCCACAACCAGCACGCGCTTGCCGGTTTCAGGCAGCGGCAACGGGCGGCGCAGGTTGAGCGGATTCCACCGCGTGAGCAACGAATAGATCTCGAACCCCCAGGGCAGCTCGAGCACGTCCTTGAGCGTGCGCGTTTCGGCCTGGGGGATGTCGACCGGGTCCTGGCGCTGGTAGATGCACGCCTTCATGCAGTCGTTGCAGATGCGATGGCCGGTCGCGCAGACCGTCGGGTTGTCCACGACGATCATCGCGAGGGCGCCGATGGCCCAGCCCTCGGTCTTGAGCTTGTGGAATTCGGAGATGCGCTCCTCGAGCGGGCAGCCGTTGAGCGGCACGCCGAAGGGACTCTTCTTGAAAGCGAACCGTCCGGCCGCGTCGGGCTTCTCGCGCAATCCCTTGGAGCACGAGTCCTTGCCCTGCTCATGGCACCAGATGCAGTAGTTCGCCTCGTCCAGGGCGCCTGCGAGCCCGGTGCCGGAATCGGTAAGGGCAAAGCCTTCGCGCCGGCGGATGTGGTGCAGCGTGTGCACCGTATAGCCGGGGCTATTATCGGTGTGCACCGGCACGAGGTGCATCGGATCGACGCGCTGCGGTGGCTTGAAGAGCACGCCGTCGCGGAAACGGTGGCGGCCCTCCGGCGTATGGGCGGCCCACGCGGCGAAACGCTCCGCCGCGGCGAGGTCCTCGGCATGCGCGGGCTCATCCGCAACCCATTCGAGGACCCGCTCCGCGAACGCGAGCTCGTCGAACCTTCCGCCCATGCGCCGGGACACCTCGGCGAGGAGCGCCTCCCCATCCAGCCCTGCGGCCTCGTCGGCCTTCACCTTGAGCATGGCGCGCCGCTGCACGAACTTTCGCTTCACCCGGAAAAGCGGCGCCAGCCGATGGTGGCCCTCGACGAGCTCGGCCCATTCGTCCCCGATGCCGAAAAGCGCCGCCACGAACCGGTCGAGGTGAGGTGCGACTCCGATCAGCAGCTCGGCTTCTTCCTTGTAGGCGAGTGATTGCGGTGCCGCGCGCGCCGCGAGGTAACGCGCATGCAAGGGCGCATCGGCCGCAGCCAGGGCCCCGGTGAAATGGCCATCGATCGATACGAGCCCGTCGCGGGTGTAGAGGTCTTGGAAGCGCAGGCCGAAGGCGAGCGCCAATGGGGAAGCGGAAGACATGCGGTGCGGCGGGGGGAAAACGCAATTTTATCGGAACGCACCCGACTCACCCCATGGCCCGCGCGCATGCCGCTCATGTTCGGCGCGGCGCGGGAGGACGTATCATTCGAGCAGGCCCGCGGCCATCCGCGGACCGCATCACTGGAGATGACCATGATCGTTCCCAGCCCGTCCCGCACCCTTCGCTCGCTCATGACCGTGCCCTCGAACGCTGCCTCCCGCAGCCGGCCCCGAGGCCAGCGGCCCGCGTAACAAAAGACAAGGAGCCCCAAATGCATCGTCGCGACTTCCTTCGCTTCACCGGCCTCGCTTCCGCGGGGTTCGCCGTTCCCTCCGTGGTTTCCCCCGCTTTCGCACAGCAGCCTTCCGCGCCGTGGCGTCTCTACGAGGTCACCACGCGTGTGGAGGTGCTCAAGCCCGCCGGCGTCACCCGCGTCTGGGTCCCGACCCCCCTGGTAAGCGACACGGCCTACCTCAAGGCTTTCGGCAATACCTACCATTCCGGCAGCGGCGCTTCGGGCTTCACCACCGACGACAAGTACGGCGCGGGCATCGTCTGGGCCGAATGGGCCGAGGGCGCGCAGCCTGTCCTCGAGGTGAAGAGCCGTTTCGCAACCCGGGACGTGTCAGTGGACCTGTCGCAGCCCGGATACGCGAGCCCGGAGCAGGGCGCGGTGCTGGCCAGATATCTGCAGCCCACGGAGCTCATGCCGACCGACGGTGCGGTGAAGGAGCTTTCCTCGAGCATCGTGAAGGGCGCCCGTACCGACATGGAGAAGGCGCGCGCGATCTACGACTGGATCGTCGAGAACACGCACCGCGACGGGAAGGTGCGCGGCTGCGGCGTGGGAGACGTGAAGTTCATGGTCGAGAACAAGGCCTGGGGCGGCAAGTGCGCCGACCTGAACGCGCTCTACGTGGCGCTCGCCCGTGCCGAAGGCATCCCGGCGCGCGACGTCTACGGGGTTCGCGTGGGCGACTCCGCGCTCGGCTACAAGAGCCTCGGCAAGAGCGGCGACATCACCAAGGCGCAGCATTGCCGCGCCGAGGTATACCTGCAGGGCCACGGCTGGGTGCCGGTCGATCCGGCCGACGTGCGCAAGGTGATCCTGGAAGAAGGCGGGGGCAAGCGCATCGACGATCCGATGGTCGTCGCCGCGCGCAAGCGCCTCTTCGGCTCGTGGGAGATGAACTGGCTCGCGTACAACTACGCGCACGACGTGCAGCTGCCCCGCGCTACCCGTGGCAAGGTGGGCTTCTTCATGTATCCGCAGTGCGAGACCGCCAAGGGACGGCTCGATCCCCTTGACCCGGACAACTTCCGCTACACGATGACTTCCAGGGAAGTGGCCTAGCGGGCCCGTGTTGCTCCTCGGACGGCGCCTTGCCGGCGCCGCTTTCGTCCTTTTCGCGGCCCTCCTGCCCGCCGGGGTGCTCGCCGGCGCGCGGGAGGATGCGCCGCTCAAGCCCTGGAAGGGTGGACCCGCACCGCGCCTCGAGCTCGAAGCCCTCGATGGCCGCAAGTTCGATCTCGCGGCGATGCGCGGTCGCGTCGTGGTGGTGAACTTCTGGGCCACGTGGTGCGAGCCATGCCTCGCCGAGATGCCGTCGCTCGAACGCCTGCGCGAAAAAATGCGCGGAAGGCCCTTCGAGGTGCTTGCGGTGAACTATGGCGAGTCCGAGGAGCGCGCCGGCGGTTATGTCGCGCGGCAAAAGCTCACGCTGCCGGTGCTCCTCGATCCCGAAAAGCGGACGGCGGCGGCCTGGAAGGTCGGCGGACTGCCGATGACTTTCCTCGTGGACGCTCGCGGGCAGGTGCGGCAATGGGCTTTCGGCGAACGCGATTGGAGCGCCGCGCCTTCGGTGAAAGTGATCGAGGGCCTTTTGGGCGAGGCGAAGCGTGCAGGATCGTAACGCTGCCTTGCCGCGCATCCTGCGGCTCGGGCCGGTCGTGGCGGTGGATGCGCGGGCCGAGGCGGTGGAGCGCCTGCTGGAAACACCCGCCCGCATCGAGCCGAAATATTTCTACGACGAGCTGGGATGCGCGCTCTACGCGGCCATCTGTCGCCTGCCCGAGTACTACCCCACGCGCACCGAGGGGGCCATCTTCGCCGCGCATCGCACCGCCATCACCGCGAGCGCAGGGCAGCGCCGGCAGCTCGTGGACCTCGGGGCTGGGGATTGCCGCAAGGCCGAGGCGTGGCTGCCTTTCCTCGAGCCGTCGCGTTATGTCGCGGTGGACTTCGCCGGGGAGGAGCTTGCGGCCGCCCTCGCGCGCTTGTCGCGGGACTTTCCCCGGGTGGAGATGCTTGGCGTGGAGACGGATTTCGCTCTCCGGCTGGATCTGGAACCCGCCCTCGATGCCGGACCGGCCACGTTCTTCTATCCGGGCTCGAGCATCGGCAACTTCATGCCTGAAGATGCCGTCGAATTTCTGGCATCCATCCAGCGGCACTGCGCCACTCGTCCGGGCAGCGGATTGTTGATCGGCGTCGACGCGAAGAAGGACAAGCGGCTCCTGGACGCCGCGTACGACGATGCACTCGGGGTCACCGCCGCGTTCAATCGCAACGCGCTACTCAATCTCAACCGGCGCTTCGGTTTCGATTTCGCCCTCGACGGCTTCGTGCATCGGGGCTTCTACAACGCCGAGGCAGGCCGGATCGAGATGCACCTGGAGGCGCTGCGCGACCAGGTCGTGGCGCTTGGCGGCGGCAAGGCGCGCCGATTCCGGGCCGGCGAGCGCATCCACACCGAGAACTCCTACAAATACTCGCGCGAGGAGTTCGAGCGCCTGCTCCTGCGCGCGGGCTTCGCGCGCGTGCAATGCTGGAGCGACGGCGCAGCGAGCTTCTTCGTCTTCTACGCCGACTGAGGCCGCGAAAACAGCGGGATCAGCGCACTTCCACCCGGCCGGCGCCGGCGACGACTTCACCGATGACCGCCGCCTGCGAGAAGCCCTCGACGCGGAAGAGGGCCAGTACTTCGTCGGCTGCCTCGGGCGCACACGCGACCAGCAAGCCGCCACTCGTCTGGGGATCCGTGAGCAGTGCGCGTTGCGCGTCGTCCAGCGAATCGGCGAGGTCCACGCGGGCGCCGTATCCGGTCCAGTTACGCGCGGAGGCGCCGGTGACGATTCCTTCACCTGCAAGCGCCAGGACGTCGGGAAGCAGCGGCACGCGGGACCATTCGATGCGCGCCGTGACGCCCGATCCTTTCGCGATCTCCAGGCAGTGCCCAAGCAGCCCGAAACCCGTGACGTCCGTGAGCGCGTGGACGGCTTCCATCCGGCCCAGGCGCGTTCCGGGTGTGTTGAGCCGCGTGGTGCTCTCGATCATCCGTCGGTAGCCGGCATCGTCGAGCCGGCCTTTCTTGAGCGCGGCGCTCATGATTCCCACGCCGAGCGGCTTGCCCAACACGAGCTTGTCTCCCACGCGCGCGCCCGCGTTGCGCTTCAGGTTGCGCGGGTCCACCAGCCCGATGGCCACAAGCCCGTAGATCGGCTCGACCGAATCGATTGTGTGCCCCCCGGCAATCGGGATACCGGCGCGGGCGCACACCGACTCGCCGCCCTGCAGGATCTTGCGGATGATCTCCAGCGGGATCTGGTTCACCGGCATGCCGACGAGAGCCAGGGCGAAAAGCGGCTGGCCCCCCATCGCGTACACGTCGGAGATGGCGTTGGTCGCGGCGATGGCGCCGAAGTCGAACGGATCGTCCACGATCGGCATGAAGAAGTCGGTGGTGGCGACGATGGCCTGGCGCTCGTTCAGCTGGTAGACCGCGGCGTCGTCGCTCGTCTCGATGCCCACCAGGAGCTCCTTTGGCACGAGGCCCGGCGCGGACTTGGCGAGGATCTGCTCGAGCACCCCCGGAGCGATCTTGCAGCCGCAGCCGCCGCCGTGGCTGAACTGGGTGAGGCGAACCTGCATGTCCATACGGATTCCCGGTGAAATCGGATCAGTCGCGATTCTACCGCCGCGCTTGCGCGAGCAACCGTGCGACGAGCTCGCAAAGTGCCTTGCGCTCGCGGGACGGCGAGAAAATCGGCTTGCGCTCGCGGCATTGCGCGCGCAAGCCGAAGAGGTATCCGGAATCGGTCGCGGCCCGCGAGAGCCTTCGCGAGAGAGCCGCCGCATCCCCGACCGGAAAGTAGCCGCCATAGCCGCGCCCGAGCATTCCCACGTTGCCCGACATGCGGCTCGCAATCACGGGCGTCCCGGCGGTCATGGCTTCCGCTATCACGTTCGCCCCGCCCTCCATGCGCGAAGGATGGACCAGCACGTCGGCCATTGCGATGGCCGCTCGCGTGGCGCGGTGGGAGAGGGCGCCCGCGTAGCGGTAGCGGGGCTCGTCGCGCGCGAGCTGGAAAGCCGCTGCCTGCAGCTCCGGATCCAGGCCGCCGCCGATATGGCGTATGCGAATGGGGATGTCCGGCGGCAGCTTGCGAATCGCCTCGAACAGCGTTGCCGGGTCTTTTTCCTCGCGCAGGTGACCCACCACCACGCAGCGCAGGTCCCTGGCGCGCCCACGCGCGGCCTTGACCGGCGAGGCGGACTGGAAAATCACTTCGCACTTCCGGCGCCAAGCGCGTGGAAGGCAGCGAGGCGCATCGTCCTGCAGCACCACGATCCGATCGGCGAGGTCGAGGGAGCGTCGCGCATCGGGGTCGCCGGGGAGATCGCGGTAGAGGTCGGTTCCTGTGAGAACTACGGCCAGTGGAGCTTTTGGAAAACGCTCGCGATAGGCGGCGATCGTCCCGGAGCTGCGACGCGCATGCAGCGCGAGCATCGCGTCCACGGGCGATCCGTCCCATGTCGTCTGTACAATGACACGGCAGCGCTCGCGAAGCATCGCGGCCCACCGCGCGGCGGTGCGCCAGTTGCCATTGTTCGCGCCGCGCGTCCCGGGCGTCACGATGCACACCACTGGCTTGGCTGACGAGACCATCGACGGATTATACGAAGGCGATCGCCTCGGCCACGCGCTGCTTGAAGCGCGCGCCCGCACGCTGGCGATCTACGCCGGCGTCGATCTGGAGCGCCCGGTGCCGCAGCTGCCCATCGTCAATCCACCGCTCTGGGAGCTTTCGCACATGGCGTGGTTCCAGGAGCATTGGTGCCTGCGCTGGTCGATCCAGGCGGGCGCTTTGGGCAGCGGCTCGATCCTTCCCGATGCTGACGCGCTTTTCGATTCTTCGCGCGTGGCGCATGCGTCGCGCTGGTCGCTGCCGTATCCGCCCGTGGCGGCGTTACGGCGATACATGGACGAGGTGCTCGAGGCCACATTGCGGGTGTTGCCGAACGCCTCGGAGCAGCAACGCTATTTCTTCGTCCTCGCCCTGCTGCACGAGGACATGCATGGCGAGGCGTTGCTGATGACCTTGCAGACACTGGGAATGCCGGCGCCGGGCGTGGAGAACAGCGGGCCCCGGCCCTCGCCGCCCGTTGCGCTCGAAGACTGGACCTTCGAAGGCGGAGAATTCGAGCAGGGCAGCGAGCCGGGCACGACCCGCTTCGCCTTCGACAACGAGAAATGGGCGCATCCGAGCCGGGTTCGTCCTTTCCGCATGGCGAAGCGGCCCGTGACGCGGGGCGAGTTCGCCGCGTTCGTGGACGACGGAGGCTATTCGCGCAAGGAGCTCTGGACCGAAACCGGCTGGCATTGGCTCCGCTCCGAAGGAATAACCGCGCCCCTTTATTGGCGGCGTGAAGACACCGCATGGCAGGTTCGCCAATACGATCGCTGGCTGGCGCTCGATCCCCACGCATTGATGATGCATGTCGGCCTGCATGAGGCGCAGGCGTATTGCCGCTGGGCCGGCCGTCGCCTGCCCTCCGAAGCGGAATGGGAATTCGCCGCACGCCACGATGCGGCGAAGAAGGCGAGGATGATGCGCGGCGTGTGGGAGTGGACGTCCTCGCCCTTCCTTCCGTACCCGGGATTCCGGCCCGATCCGTACAGGGAATATTCGCAGCCGTGGTTCGAAACGCATTTCGTCTTGCGCGGCGGAGCCTTCGCCACGCGTCCCCGGCTCGTGCACGAGCGCTTCCGCAACTTCTACCTGCCGCAGCGCCGTGATCCGTTCGCCGGATTCCGCACTTGCGCCCTCGAATGAGCGCATCGCTGTGCCATAATTCCAAGTGGCGGGCCTCCCCGCATTGAAGGCCGATGAACCTGGTCAGGTCGGGAACGAAGCAGCCACAGTCGATCCCTTCAAGTGCCGGGGGTCAGGCTCGCCAATAATTCGCGGCTCGAAGACCCCGCTGCGGGGCTCCGGGCCAGGCACCCAACAGGCGCTCGCCCTGCGCTTTCCCGCTCCCGCATGACTTACCAGGTACTCGCCCGCAAGTGGCGTCCCCGCGCGTTCGGGGAGATCGTCGGCCAGCAGCACGTGGTCACGGCGCTCGTGAACGCCCTCGAGTCGAAGCGACTGCACCACGCCTACCTGTTCACCGGAACGCGGGGCACGGGCAAGACCACGCTGGCACGGATCCTCGCGAAGGCGATCAATTGCGAGACGGGCATCACCTCGCGGCCGTGTGGCGTGTGCCGTGCATGCACCGAGATCGACTCGGGCCGCTTCGTGGACCTCCTGGAAGTGGACGCGGCGACCAACACCAAGGTGGACGAGATGCGCGAGCTGCTCGACACCGCCCAATACATGCCCGTCGCGGGGCGCTTCAAGGTCTACATCATCGACGAGGTGCACATGCTTTCGCGGCATGCCTTCAACTCGATGCTGAAGACGCTCGAGGAGCCGCCGGAGCATGTGAAGTTCATCCTCGCCACGACGGATCCGCAGCGGCTGCCGGTGACGGTGCTCTCGCGCTGCCTGCAGTTCAACCTCAAGCCCCAATCGCCGCAGGTGATCGCGGGGCACCTCGGGCGCGTGCTCGAAGCCGAAGGCATCGCCTTCGAGGAGCCTGCGCTGCTGCAGCTCGGGCGTGCGGCCGCGGGCAGCCTTCGCGATAGCTTGAGCCTGCTGGACCAGGCCATCGCCCATGGCGGCGGGCGCGTGTCGGCCTCGCAGGTCGCGGACATGTTGGGATCGCTGGGCGGCGACCTCGTGTGGCCGCTGCTCGAGCGCATCGCGGAGGGTGACGGCAAGGCGCTCATCGCGGAAGCCGATCGAATCGCCTCGCGCAGCCTTTCCTATGAGATGGCCCTCGAGGAGCTCGCCGGCATCCTGCATCGCGTGGCGATGGCGCAGGCCGGTGCCGTGCCTGCCGACGACGATGCGGATGCGGGTCGCATCCTCGCCCTTGCGGAAAAGCTCGACGCTGGGCGCGTGCAGGTCATGTACCAGGTCGCGCTCCTCGGGCGTCGCGACCTGCCGTTGGCACCCGACGAATACGCGGGCTTCACCATGGCGTTGCTGCGAATGATGGCGTTCGGCGCGGGTTCCGATGCATCTCGCGAGGCGCGTCCCGCTCCTGCGCGCGTCACCGCGGCGCCCGTGAAATCCTCACCTTCGCGCACGGCCGCGCAGGCCAGCGCACCGCGCGCCGAAGCCGCGCCCGCGCCGTCGTTCTCAAGAATCGATTTCGACGGCGATTGGCCCGCATTGGTGGCGCGCCTGAACCTCACCGGCATGGCGGGAATGGTCGCCCGGCATGGCGAGCTTGCGTCCTGGGAAAACAACCATCTCCAGCTCGTGGTGCCCGAATCACACCGGATGTACGCGGAGAAGGCGTACCAGGACAAGTTGAAGTCGGAGCTCGCGGCGCATCTCGGCGAGGGACTGCGCCTCACTGTCAGGGTGGGCGAGACCGCGGGCAGGAGCCTCGCCGCCGAGAGGTCTCGCGAGACGGAGCAGCGGCAGGCAAGCGCGGCCGAGGCGATCCAGGAGGATCCGTTCGTTCGCGACCTCGTGCGTGATCTCGGCGCCGAAGTGGTGCCGTCTTCCATTCGCCCTCCGGAGGAGGGTGGCCAAACGAACCCGAAGAGGTGAGCCGATGATTCCCAAAGGCGGGCTGGGCGCGCTGATGAAGCAGGCGCAGCAGATGCAGGAGAACATGCGCAAGGCGCAGGAGGAGCTGGCCAACATCGAGGTCGAGGGCCAGTCCGGCGCCGGGCTCGTGAAAGTGACCATGACGTGCAAGTTCAAGGTCAAGCGGGTGGGCATCGACCCGTCGCTCCTGGGCGAGGACAAGGACATGCTGGAAGACCTCGTGCTGGCAGCGATGAACGATGCCGTGGCGAAGGCGGAGGCTGCGACCCAGGCGAAGATGGCGGCCTTCACCGCGGGGCTGAACCTGCCGCCTGGAATGGGACTTCCCTTCTAGGTGGCGATGGACAAGCCCGCGGCGCTGGACGAGTTGATCCAGGCGTTGCGCTGCCTTCCGGGGGTGGGCCCCAAGTCCGCGCAGCGCATGGCCTACCACCTGCTGCAGCGGGACACGCGCGGCGCCGAGCGGCTCGCGGGAGCGCTCGGACAGGCCCTGGGCAAGATCCGGCACTGCGCGCGCTGCAACACCTTCACCGAGACCGAGACCTGCTCCCTTTGCGCCTCGCCCCGGCGCGATGCGTCGCTGTTGTGCGTGGTCGAGTCTCCCGGCGACCTGCTGATGATGGAGCAGTCACAAAGCTATTCCGGGCTGTATTTCGTGTTGATGGGACGTCTGTCGCCCCTGGACGGGATCGGGCCCCACGAGATCCACCTCGATCGCCTGGTTCGCCGTGCCACCGACGGGACCGTCGTCGAAGTCATCCTGGCCACCAATTTCACCGTCGAGGGCGAGGCCACGGCCCACTATATAAGCGAGCTCCTGGGCGGCAAGGGCCTCAAGGTGACCCGGATCGCGCGCGGACTGCCGGTCGGCGGCGAGCTGGAGCACGTCGACAGTGGTACACTTGCACAAGCGGTTCTGGAGCGGCGACCGGCCTGAAGTGTCGCCGCTAAGCGACTGATTCCAAAGGTGCCGCGTAGGCCGATTGGAGTTGCCGGAGTCGGAAGAAGTTGACTCGGAATCGTGCTGCTGGCATAATTTCACCTCTCGACGCTTGGTTTTGCGAAGTACGTCGACCGGGCGCGGGGTGGAGCAGTCTGGCAGCTCGTCGGGCTCATAACCCGAAGGTCGCAGGTTCAAATCCTGCCCCCGCAACCAATCCCTCCCAATGCACTGCAAGGGACGGGCATCGCTCTTTAAAAAGTTACAGCCGATAGAGGTGGGTGCTGGGTAGTGCTTGCCCGAGGGATGAGGTTGAGTCCTGAGGGGTCAAGTGATACTGCAGTGGCTCACTTTGGATCCAAGTGATTCGAATTGAGTGATTTAA
>DASPNE010000024.1:0-325391 GCA_035626705.1 Usitatibacter sp.
CATCACGATGACCGGCTTCTTCGCATGCTGCTCGGTCAGGTAGCGCTCGTGCTCGGACTGCAGGTCGACGCCCCACTTCACCGGAAAGTCGAATTTCTGCTTCGCACGCTCGAGCACGCCGATCGCCTCCGCGTAATCCATGCGCACGAACTCCGAGTCGACGATGCCCTGGAGCTTCGCGACGATGCCCTTCTCGATGCGCTCGTCGAAAAAAGCCATGTCTTCAGGACGCTCCTGAAGGAGGTGCCTGAAGATGAACTTCAGAAGCGCCTCCGCCAGATCGGCATCGTCGTTGAGGTCGGCGAACGCGATCTCCGGCTCGATCATCCAGAACTCGGCGAGGTGGCGGCTGGTGTTCGAGTTCTCGGCGCGGAAGGTCGGGCCGAAGGTATACACCTTGGAGAGCGCGAGGCAGTAGGCCTCGACGTTGAGCTGCCCGGAGACGGTGAGGAAGGCCTCCTTGCCGAAGAAATCGCGCGAGAAATCGATCCTGCCCTCGGGCGTGCGCGGCAGGTTCGCGAGGTCCAGGGTGGAGACGCGGAAGAGCTCGCCCGCGCCCTCGGCGTCGGAGGCCGTGATGATGGGCGTGTTCACCCAGACGAAGCCGTCCTCGGTGAAGAAGCGATGGATCGCCATCGCCAGCGTGTGGCGCACGCGCGTGGTCGCGCCGATCACGTTGGTGCGCGGGCGCAGGTGCGCCACCTCGCGCAGGAACTCCATCGTGTGCGGCTTGGGCTGGATGGGATAGGTATCCGGATCGTCCACCCAGCCGACCACCTTCACCTCGGTTGCCTGCATCTCGAAGGGCTGCCCCTTGGCGGGCGAAGGCACGATCGTCCCGGTGGCCTCGACCGCGCAGCCCGCAGTGAGCTTCTGCACCTCGGCCGCGTAATTGGGCAACGAGCTCTGGGCCACGACCTGCACGGGATGGAAGCTCGAACCGTCGGACACATGCACGAACGAGAGCCCGGCCTTCGAATCCCGTCGCGTGCGGACCCAGCCTCGCACAGTCACCGGTGAGTCGACCGGCGCCTTGCCTGAAAGGATCGCCTTGGCGGAGAGTAGGCCCATGGAAATTCGATGTGAGAAAAGTCACGATTTTAGCGTCTAACCCGCTGCCGGACCGGTAGTTCTTACGAAGCGCGCGCGTCTTTCGGCCAATTCGCGCCGCCCGTCCCCTGTCCCGAACAGCCCCTGGGTTTTCCTGTCAATCTGCCCATGTCTTTCGCCAGGCTGCTGTGACCATGACGAATCGCGAGCCCGCCCCTCCGCTCGCTACACGCCTCCTGCCCGCGACTGCGCGCCCGGCCGCGATCGTCTGGCTTTTCGCGGGCCTCGTCGTGGTGCTGCTGGGCATCACGATGTACGGCTCCCACATCCTCGCCTCGGGCCGAGCGTTCGTCGCCGCCGAGGCGGCCTGGGCCAAGGCGCAGAAGGACGCGGTCTTCCACCTCACGCTCTACGCCCGCGAGGGCACGCCGGTGCATCTCGAGGCCTACGAGGCCGCGATGCGCGTGATCGAGGGCGATCGCAGCGCGCGCATCGAATTCACGCGCGAGGAGCCCGACATCGAAGCCGTGCGCCGGGGCCTTCGCGCCGGCGGCGTGCATCCCGGCGAGATCGAGGGCCTGCTGCACCTCTACCAGCGCTTCCGCACTTTCGGGCCGATGGAATACGTGCTTTCCCTGTGGATTCGCAGCGACGTGCACGTCGAGGCGCTGCAGCGCATCGCGGCCCGCTTGCGCAACGAGGCGCCCCTCGCCCCCGCGGCCGCCACGGCGGTGGCACGCGAGATCCACAACATCGATCGTGCGCTCAACCTGCTGGAGGAGGACTTCTCCCAGACCCTGGGCGACATGCAGCGCACCGCGGAGGCGCTCTTCGTGGGGGGCATCCTCGTCATCACCGGGGTGCTGCTGATCGGTGCCATCACCCTTTCCCGGCGCTTCCTGGTGCAGAACGAGCGCCTGCAGCAGACCCTGGCCGAGAGCGAGTCGCAGCTGCGCCACCTGGTCGAGGCCGCGCCGCTGCCGCTGCTCATCGTGGGCACCGCCGAGCAGCGCCTGCTCTACGCCAACGAGGTCGCGCTCGCCCACTTCGGCCTGCATGTCGATTCCGCACGCGCGCACTCGCTCGCCGACTTCTATGTCGATGCCGAGCACCGCGCGGCCGTCTCCGAGGCGTTCTCGCGCGCGGGCTCGGCGCGCAACATGGAGGTGCGCCTGAAGGACGTCGGCGGGCGCGAATCCTGGATGTTGCTCTCGGCCCAGCCGGTGCGCTACGAGGGGCAGCTGTGCCTGCTGGTGGCGCTCGCCAACATCGACGACAGGAAACGCATGCAGGAGGACATGCGGCGCAAGGCCATGCACGACCCGCTGACCGGCCTGCCCAATCGCGCCATGTTCATGGAGTCGCTCGAGCGCGCGGTGGCCAAGGCCAAGCGGCGCCATGCGCGCTTCTCGGTGCTCTTCATCGACCTGGACCGCTTCAAGGAGGTCAACGACTCGATGGGCCACGCCGCGGGCGACGCGCTGCTCAAGACGATGGCGCAGCGCCTCGGCACCGCGGTTCGCCAGAGCGACATCGTGGCGCGCCTGGGGGGCGACGAGTTCGTGATCCTCATCGAGGAGCATGGCGGTCCCGAGGAAGTGATGATCGTGGCGCAGAAGGCGCTCGACCTGCTGCAGCGCCCGGTGACCATCGACTGGCGCGAGGCGGAGGTGTCGGGCTCCATCGGCATCGCGAGCTACCCCGAGGACGGCCTCGACGTGGAGGCGCTGGTGAAGAACGCCGACGTCGCCATGTACCAGGCCAAGGAGCGGGGGCGCAACAACTTCCAGTTCTACTCCGAGGACCTGAACCTGCTCTCGGCCCGGCGCATGGAGCAGGAAAAGCGCGTGCGCGGCGCGCTCGAGCGCGACGAGTTCTTCCTCGAGTACCAGCCCGAGATCGACTTCGCCACCGGGCGCATCGCGGCGGTCGAGGCGCTGCTTCGCTGGCGCGAGGGTCCCACCGGCGTCGTGCTTCCCGCCGAATTCATGCCGCTCGCCGAGGAGACGGGGGCGGCGGCGGCGATCGGCGTGTGGGTGCTCGATCGCGCCCTGGCCGACCTGCGCTCGTGGCACCAGAAGGGGATGGACCTCAAGCTTTCGGTGAACCTCTCGGCGCGCCAGGTGCAGCAGCACGACCTGGTGGAGGAGATGAAGCGCCTGCTCGACCGGCATGGCGTGGCGCCGCGCCACCTGCGCGTGGAGATCAAGGAGCCCACGCTGCTCGCCGATTCCGAGGCGGTGCATCGCACGGTGCGCGCGCTGAAGGTGATGGGCATCGAGATCGCGATCGACAACTTCGGCAGCGGCTACTCCTCGCTGGGGCTGCTGCGCGGGCTGCCGGTGCAGGTGGTGAAGATCGACCGCACGCTGGTGAGCTCGTGCCCCTCGAAGCGCGAGTGCGCCGCGATCGTGCAGGCGGCGGCGTCGATGGCGCGCGTGATGGGCGTGCGCGTCATCGCCGAGGGCGTCGAGACCGACGAGCAGCGGCAGGTCGTGGCCTCGCTCGGCTGCGATGGCGCGCAGGGCTACTTCTTCGCCCGGCCCGTGGATGCCTCACGCGTAGCGCTGCTGAGGAACGAGGCTTCGGCGGCGACTGCGGCGGATTGAGAATCAGGCATTTCACGCCGATGCCCTGGCCTAAGGAACCGACGCGATCACCCGTGCAGTAGCGGAGCAGATCTTCTTCGCGTAGGCGATGTCGATGAACTCGTTCGGCCCATGCGCGTTCGATTTGGGGCCGAGCACGCCGGTCACCAGCATCTGCGCGTCGGCGAACTTCTCGCCCAGCATCGCCATGAAGGGAATGGTGCCGCCCTCGCCCAGGTACGCGGCAGGCTTGCCGAAGAGCTCGCCCGAAGCCGCATCGAGGCTCTGCGCGAGCCAGGGCGCGAAGGCCGGCGCGTTCCAGCCCGTGGCCCCGGAGCCGCCCTCGAACTTCACCACGGCATTGTAGGGCGGATCGTCCTGAAGCAGCTTCGTGAGCTCCGCCGCGGCGCGCGCGCCGTCCACGAGGGGCGGCAAGCGCAAGGAGAGCTTGAGCGCGGTGCGAGGGCGCTGCACGTTGCCGGCCGACTCGAGGGCAGGCAAGCCATCGGCGCCGGTCACGGCGAGCGCCGCGCGCCACGTGCGGTTCAGGATGAGCTCCACCGGATCCTTGGTGACCGGCTGCGCGAAGAGCCGCGAGCTGCCCTGCTGGTCGTCGCAGCACCCGGCCCACGGAAACCGCTTCCACATCGAATCTCCCAGGATGTTCGCGGCCTGCTTCGCCTGCTGCAGGCGTTCGGCAGGCACTTCGCAGGCGAATGCCGCCGGCTTGACCGCGCCGGTGCGCGAATCGTCGATGCGGTCGAGCAGCTGCCGCGCGATGCGGAATGAAGACGGCACCACGCCGCCGGCATCGCCGGAGTGCACGCCTTCGGTGAGGATCTCTACCGAGAGCGTGCCGTTCACCAGGCCGCGCAGGGACGTCGTCACCCAGAGCTGGTCGTAGTTGCCCGCGCCGGAATCCAGGGCGATCACCAGGGCGACCTCGCCCATGCGCGGGGCGAGCGCATCGAGGTAGGCGGGCAGGTCGTAGCTGCCGCTTTCCTCGCAGGTTTCGATGATTCCCACGCAGCGTGGCCGGGCCGCGCCCTCGGCATCCAGCGCGGCAATGGCCGACAGCGCGGCGAAGAGCGCATAACCGTCATCGGCGCCGCCGCGCCCATAGAGCCGGCCGTCCTCGATCACCGGCTGCCACGGCCCCAGGTTCGAGCGCCACCCGGTCATCTCCGGCTGCTTGTCGAGGTGCCCGTAGAGCAGCACCGATTTCTGCGAGGCCTTCGCTCCGCGCGCCGGCACGTCGAAGAAGAGAACCGGGGTGCGCCCCTCGAGTGTCACGATCTCGAGCGTCATGCCCTGGATGCCCTGGCGCGCGGCCCAGGCGTGCGCCTGCCGCACCGAGGCCTCGATGTGCCCGTGGCGGCGCCACTCGGGATCGAAATTGGGCGACTTGGCCGGAAGCCGGATGTAGTCGATGAGTTGCGGGACGATGTCCTCGTCCCACTGGCGGGCGATGCGGGTATCGAGCATCGGCCCATTTTATACTCGCGCATGCCCACCCTGCCGTGGTTCGAGATCTTCGTCGGCTCCTACGCCGTGTGGGTGGTGGTGGCGAGCATCTCGCTGCTGCTCACGCGGCGCTCCCCCACCGCCACGCTCGCCTGGATCTTCGCCTTCATCGCGCTGCCCGTGGTCTCCGGCGTCTACTACGTGATGTTCGGGCCGCGGCGCCTGCAGCGCCGCAAGCGACGCTACGGCGTGGCACGCGCGATGGCGAGCGAAGTCTCGGCCCACCTTCGCAACACGTCCTGCGAAACCAAGCCGAAGCTGTCGCCCGCCGCGAGCGGGCTGGCTGCCGTCGGCAAGCGGCTGGGCTCGGGCGAGCCCACCTTCGCCTCGAAGGTGCTGCTGCTGGACGACGGCGACCAGAAGATCGCCGAGCTCGAGCGCGCCGTGCTCGCCGCCAGGCACCACATCCACATGGAGTACTACATCTGGGAGCCCGACGGCATCGGCACGCGGTTCCGCGACCTCCTCGCGCGTGCCGCCGCCAATGGCATCGAGGTGCGCGTGCTCTACGACTACATGGGCTCCTCGAAGCTGAAGCGCGCCTTCTGGAAGCCGCTGCTCGATGCGGGCGGAGAGGTCCTGCCCTTCAATGCGGTGGGCCTCACCACCGGGCGCTGGCACCTCGGCAACTTCCGCACGCACCGCAAGATCGCCATCTGCGACGGCGACGTGGGCTTCCTCGGCGGCATCAACCTGCACGACCCCGCCGCCGCGACCGGCTCGGGCAAGAACGCGTGGCATGACCAGCACGTGCGCATCGACGGCGAGCCGGTGCGCAAGCTGCAGCGCCATTTCCTCGAGAACTGGACTTACGCGGGCGGCACCTTCCGCCTCACGCAGCAGGCCACGCCGCTCTACTTTCCTTCGGCCCGCCAGGCGGGCCAGGGCGTGCCTACCCAGATCCTCGCCTCCGGCCCCGACGACGAAACGGCGCCCCTGCACGCGTTCTTCCTCGCGGCGCTCGCCATCGCGCGCGAACGCGTGTGGATCGAGACGCCCTACCTCATTCCCGACGACGCGCTCGAATCGTCGCTGCGCATCGCGGTCCTGAGGGACGTGGACGTGCAGGTGATCGTGCCCAAGGAAGGCGACTCGAAGCTCGTGACCGCGGCCTCGCGCACGTACTGCGACGCGCTCGGGCGCGCAGGCGTGCACATGTTCGAGTACGGGCCGCCGATGCTGCACGCCAAGACGATGATCGTGGACGACATCGTGGCGGTAGTCGGCACGGCGAACCTCGACAACCGCAGCTTCCGCCTCAACTTCGAGGTCGCGGCGGCCTTCTACGATGCCGAGGTGATCGCGCACCTTTCGCGGCGCTTCGAGGAGGACCGGCGGCACTCGCGGCACTTCCCGGTGAAACGGCGCGGGCCGAAGACGACGCAGCTGCTGGAATCGATCGCGCGGCTGACTTCGCCGGTGCTCTAGCTGCTGCCCAGTGGGACAGGGACAAGTTGCACGGTCTGCGAATCGTTGGACCAGTAGACATGGCCGTTCTGGATGGTCACCGAGAAGCGCATCGAGCGGTCGGCCCAGGCCCTCAAGCCCTCGCAGGCCTCGGCGGGAACCTCGAACACGCTGGCGTTGCGCAACTTGAGCAGCGCTTCACGGTTCTGCTCCCACCAGATCGCCGCGCTGCGCGCGCCGTAGGTGTAGACCTTCACCGCGCGCGCCTTGCCGCATGCCTTGCGGACCTCGCGCTCGTCGGGCAGGCCGACGTCGATCCAGAGCTCGATGGCTCCGGTCAGGTCGCGTTGCACCAGGTCGGGCTCGTCCTCGGCCGAGAGGCCGCGGCCGAACTCGAGGCGCTCGTGGGCGTTGAGGGCGAAGGCGAGCAGCCGCACCATCATGCGCTCGTCGGTTTCCGACGGGTGGCGCGCGAGGGTGAGGGCATAAGTCGCGAAGTGGCCGCGGTCGAGGTCGGAGACCTCGATCTCCGCCTTGAAGATGGTGGCCTTCAGCGCCACGTCACTTCGCCGCCAGCCCCTTGCGGATGAGCTCCGCGGTGACCTCGTTCAGTCCCGTGCCGCGTTCGCGCGCGAGGTCGTGCACCTGCTTCACCAGGTCGCCGTGCAGCTTGACCGCGAAGGGGACGAGCCCCGCTTCGCGCTCGCGCTCGCGCTGCTCGCGCCGGTCGCCGGGCGTGGCCGCGCCCCGCCCGAAACGATCGCCGGTGCCGCCGCCGAAGCCCGAGCCGGCGATCTTCTTGCCCTTCAACTTCTCCAGGTCCGTCTTCTTCATCGATCCTCCAGGGCCACATTATGCGGGAGGATAAGATGTCGGCCGCATGAAGAATCCAAACTGGCGAAGGATCTACGAGCGATTCCGGGTCGGGCCGAGCGCGCTCGTCGGCCGCGGCCTCTTCGCGGGCAGCGACATTCCGGCGCGCGCCAAGATCGGCGAGTTCGAGGGCGAGTTGGTGGGCCTGCGCGAGGCGCGGCGCCGCGCGAAGGGCCGGCGGATCGTGGCCATCGTGGAGCTCGAACGCCACGCCATCGACGCGACGCGTACGAACCGCGGCTTCCGCTTCATCAATCATTCGTGCGACGCCAACACCTTCATGCGTTGCACCGCGACGCGCGCGGAGTTCTACGCGCGACGGGCGATCGCCAAGGGCGAGGAGCTCACGGTGGACTACGGCTGGAGCCACCACGACGGCCAGCTGCGCTGCCGCTGCGGGGCGCGCAACTGCCGCGGCTACATCTAGACAGGCCCTGGATCGGCGATCAGTGCCGCGTCGGCGTGCGGTCGTCGTGCTCGCCGGGCGCGCGGCCTTCCGACAGCGAGGCGTTGAGCGCGGTGGCGAGCGCCGCCTCGCCGTTCACGAGCTGGCTCCAGGCGAGCTCGATCCCCTTGCGCTTTCCCTTGAGCACGAGCTTGAAGCCCTCGGGGGAGATGGTGACGGTGTACTTCTCGCCGTTGATGTCGAGCTCGCGCTTGAAGGCGCTGGTGAGTTTCGTGGTCATGGTTTCTCCTGTGCCGTGCCGCCGACCGGCACGAGCAGCGCGTCCTTGCCGGGATCCTCGGGAAATCCCATCGTCACGCGCACGAGGTCGCCGCCGGCGGGAATGGTGGCGCGCGTGGTGCGCGAATGTCCGTTGAACCAGGTGTGCACCCGGTACTCGCCCGGCGGCAGCTCGAGCAGGCAGCGCGCGCCGCTGGTGACGATGCCGAAGGCGGTGATGGGGGCTTCGACCGGCTGGAAGAGCACGTCCACGTCGGCCACGTAATTGCCCTTGGTGCCGCTGTAGAACTCGAGGGCGATGCTGGCGCGACGCACTTCCTTGCCCACGCGCTCGATTTCCTCGGGCGTCACGCCCCCGCAGAGCACGTCGACCACCTCCTTCGGATCCGCCTTGGCCGCGGCGAGCGCCGGCAAGGCGAGCAGCGCCAGTGCGGCCAGCGCGATCGATCGTCTCGGCAAAGCAAGTCCTCCCGGGTTCACCGTCAATTGATGGTGAGGCCCAGGGAAGATTCCGGCTACCGGTCCTTGAGGAGCATGCCGTGGCTATTCCGTGTCACGGACGAGACTTGGATTTCTTCCGCGCGGAGGGCTTGGGCGCCTGGCGCAGCACGCTGGCACGACCCTCGCCGCCTTGGGCGGGCGTGGAGCGCTCGGCGGCGGGGCCGAGGGGGAAGCGGGATAGTCCGGATGGGCTGCGGATCATGGTTCTTGCTACAACGCGGCAACCGCCCGGCCGGTGCACAGCGCGCTCAATAAGATCGCGGCATGCCGAGGACATGCTCTCCCAAATACGACAGGATCAGGTTGGTCGAGATGGGCGCGATCTGGAACAAGCGGGTCTCGCGCCACTTGCGCTCGATGTCGTACTCGCGGGCGAGGCCGTAGCCGCCGTGGGTCTGCATCGCGGTGTCGCCCGCCTTCCAGGCCGCCTCGGAAGCGAGCAGCTTGGCCAGGTTCGCCTCCTCGCCGCAATCGCCGCCTGCTTCGAAGATCGCGGCGGCGCTGCGGCTCACGAGGTCGGCCGCGCGCAGCTCGGCATAGGCGCGCGCGATGGGGAATTGCACGCCCTGGTTCTGCCCGATGGGCCTTCCGAACACCTTGCGTTCGTTGGCGTATTCGGTCGCCCGGCGGATGAACCAGCGCGCATCGCCGAGGGCCTCGGCGGCGATGAGGATGCGCTCCGCGTTCATGCCGTCGAGGATGTAGCGGAAGCCGCGGCCCTCCTCGCCCACGAGGCTCGCAGCCGGGATGCGCAGGCCGTCGAAGAAGAGCTCGGTGGTGTTGTGGTTGATCATCGCCGGCAGCCGGCGGATCTCGAGGCCCTTCTTCTGCGCGTCGCGGATGTCCACCAGGAAAACCGAGAGCCCCTCGGAGCGGCGCGCCACGCGATCGGCCGGCGTGGTGCGCGCGAGCAGCAGCATGAGGTCGGAGTGCAACGTGCGCGAGATCCATACCTTCTGCCCGGTCACGAGGTAGGTATCGCCGTCGCGCACCGCTCGCGTGCGCAGCTGCGTGGTATCCGAGCCGGTGGTGGGCTCGGTCACCGCGAAAGCCTGCAGCCGCAGGCGCCCCGCCGCGATGTCGGGCAGGAAGCGCTTCTTCTGCGCCTCGCTGCCGTGGCGGAGCAGCGTGCCCATGATGTACATCTGCGCGTGGCAGGCCCCGGCATTGCATCCCGAGGCGTGGATCTCCTCGAGGATCACCGCAGCCGCGCGCAACGGCAGTCCCGAGCCGCCGTACTCCTCGGGGATCAGCGCGGCGAGGTATCCCGCCTCGGTGAGCGCGGCGACGAACTCTTCCGGATAGGCGTCGCGGTCCTCGAGCTCGCGCCAGTACTTGCCGGGAAAGTTCGCGCAGACGGCGCGAACGCCCTCACGGATCTCGGGATGGTCGTCGCCCAGCGGAACCAGGATCGGGGCTTGCATCGGGCGAGTTTAGCAACCGCGAGAGCTTCACATGGGCGATGAAGACCTCGGGGGTGGACTCGACCATGCGCCAATACGGTTGGGAGAAGGCCTGGTTGGGCCCGTCGCGTTGCACGAGCAGCCGGAAAGCCTCGAGGATGTCCCCCGCCTCGCGATCGCTCGACGTGTCGGGCGCCTCGAGCCATTCGTCCAGCTGCGCGAGGAGCGCCGAGAAGGCGCGGATCCACTCGAAATCGCGGTGCTCGAGCACCAGCCCGAGGAACTCGCTGGTGGTGCCGACGCGGCCGTTCGCGCGCTCGTACTCGATGCGCTGCGCATCGATGAGCGTCTTGTGCAGCTCGAGCAGCGCATGCCGCACGCCGTCGATGCGGGAGAGCCGGGAGGAGGTCACCCCAGTTTGAGCAGGGAATCGGGCCCCAGTTCTCCGAGCGAGTTGATGCCCGCGAGCGCCATGTCGCGTTGCAGCTCTTCGTTGAGCAGGCGGATGCCGTGGCGCACGCCCGCCTCCTCGGCGATCACCGCCGCGAACAGGAACGGCCGGCCGACGAAGACGAAGCGCGCGCCCAGCGCGAAGGCCTTCATGATGTCGGTGCCCCGGCGCACGCCGCTGTCCATGAGGACCGGGAGGTCGGGCACGGCCTCGACGATCGCGGGAAGCACGCGTAGCGGGGACACCATGCCGTCGAGCTGCCGGCCACCGTGGTTGGAGACGATGATGCCGTCCACGCCCAGCCCGCGCGCGCGGCGCGCGTCCTCCGGATGCACGATGCCCTTCAGCAGGAATCGCCCCTTCCACGTGCGCCGGATGGCTTCCATGTGCGTCCAGTCGAGGTGGTCGCGCGCGCCGAAATCGCGCATCACGTTGCGCGCCATGATGGGTGCGCCTCGCGTGGCGAAGGAGTTCTCGAAATGCGGCATGCCGTGCTTCACCAGCGTGCGCAGGAAGGTGTTGACCGTCCAGCGCGGATGGGTGATGCCTTGCCACGCGAGGCGCAGGCTCGGTCGCAGCGGCGTGCTGAAGCCGTTGCGCACGTTGTTCTCGCGGTTGGCGAGCACCGGCGTGTCCACGGTCACCACGAGCGTGTCGTAGCCCGCCGCGGCCACGCGCTCCACCAGCGCGTCGATGCGCGGCTGGTCGCCCGGCAGGTACGCCTGGAACCATGCGGTGGCGCCCTCCTTCTTCACCTCCTCCAGGCGAATGAGCGAGGAGCCCGCGAGGATCATCGGGATGTTTTCGGCGGCGGCGGCGCGCGCGAGCATGATGTCGCCGCGGTAGGCCAGGATCGCCGCCATGCCCATGGGACAGATGCCGAAGGGCGACGAGTAGGTGCGGCCGAAGAGCGTGGTGGCCCGGGTACGCTTCGCGGTGCTCACCAGGGCCCGCGGCAGGAACGCGTATTCGTCGTACACCGCGCGGTTGTCGCGGAACGACGCGTTGGTCTCGGATGCGCCGGCGATGTAGCCGTACAGGGGACGCGGCAGGTAGCGACGGGCGGCGGGCTCGAAATCCTGCAGCGCGAGGATCTGGTCCAGTTTCATCGAGGCGATTGTGGGAAAGTGGCGCGCGGCATGCGGTGGGCCCCGTCATTATCCACATTGCGGCCGCGCCATTCCGGAAGACGAAATGCCCCGCTACGATGGGGCGATGAAAGTGCGTGTATTCAGCCTGCGCAGCCGCGGCCGCCGCCTCGACCGCGCCGAGAACCTCGACGGCGTTCCCGGCGACCTGCGCATGTATTCCCAGGTCCACGGCAGCGAGATGCACAGGGTGGCGCGCCTGTGCACGCGCACCGATCGCAGTTCCACCGACCGCGAGCTGCTGCCGCCGCTCTACTCGCCCGAGCTCGTCGCTGTCGGCGAGCGCGCGCTGCTGCTTCGCGGCTTCCAGTCCGCCGACGGCACCGCCTACGTGCAGGAGTGGCGCTGCGTGCTCGAGTGATGCAGACTGGCGCGGAATCGCAGCCGGGAGGTCCGCCATGAATCGCCGCATCCGGGACATCGCGTTGTTGGCACTCGCCTTTGCCGCCCTCGCAGCATCCGCGCAGGGCATGCAGGCGCACATCCTCATGGTCGATTCGGAAGCGCAGGTCAAGCGCTGGCTCGCCGCGCCCGCCGACCAGCGCGCGAGCGACCAATTCCGCCAGCGCAACGTGCCCATCGGGAAGAAAGTGATGATGCCGGTCGTCGTGACCGGCGTGCAGCCGAAGAACGCCGAGCTGCGCATCACCGCGGATTTCGAATTGGTCGCGCCCGACGGCAAGGTCGTGGCCAGCGCCAAGGCCTGTTGCCGAGGCGTGGCGCAAGCCGGCATGAGCCCGGGGCCGATCGTGCTGCAGCCGATGATCGACGTGACCGCGGATCCCGGCGACCTTCCTGGCGAATACTCCGTGCGCTATACGGTGACCGACGGCGTGAGCACCACGACGGCCGCGGAGAAGTTCTACCTCGCGGCGGCGCCGGGCCGCGGCGATCGCGCGCGCGTACCCGATGCGCGGCGCGAGCTCGGCGCCGCGAAGGGCGACTCGAAGGCGGCCGATGGCGTGCCGGCACTGCGCTCGCGCGGCTCCGCGCCCGGCGACCGCGACATGCGCCACTGCCTCGGCCTCGCCACGCAAGCCGAAATCCTCAAGTGCGCGGAGATGAAGAAATGATGCGGCTCGTCGTCGTTGTCACCCTGATGGTGCTCGCCTACCCGCTCGAGGCCGCCGCCCAGGCGCGCCAGGATCCCGGACCGCTGCTCGCCGCGCAGCAGCAGGCGATGGCGCCGTTGAAGTACATGGACGGCGTATGGCGCGGCCCCGCGTGGACGCTCACGCCCGGCGGCAAGCACGAGATCGTGCAGACCGAGCGCATCGGCCCCTTCCTCAACGGCACCATCAAGGTGATCGAGGGGCGCGGCTACGGCGCCGACGGCAAGGTTACCTTCAACGCGCTCGGCATCGTTTCCTTCGACCCCGCGAAGAAGGCGTACAGCATGCGCTCCTATGCGATGGGCCACTCCGGCGACTTCCCGGTGACATTGCGCGCGGACGGCTTCAACTGGGAGATCCCCGCCGGCCCGGGAAAGATCGTCTATACCGCCACCGTGAAGGACAACGTGTGGCACGAGGTGGGCGACCGCGTCATGCCGGGCCAGGTGCCGCAGCGCTTCTTCGAGATGAAGCTGCAGCGCGTGGGCGACTCGGATTGGCCGGCCGCCGGGGCAGTGCCGGCGAAGTAGCGGCATCGCGCATCGAGGAAGCCCGTGTCCACATTGGTGTTGCGGTCCATCGCGGCCGCGCTCTGCCTCGTTGCGTTGCCGATGCTCGCCCAGGAGCCGCCGCGCCCCAAGGTTGGCCTCGTCCTTTCCGGCGGCGGCGCGCGCGGCCTCGCCCACATCGGCGTGCTCAAGGTCCTGCGCGACCAACGCGTGCCGGTCGATTTCATCGTCGCCACCAGCATGGGCTCCATCGTGGGCGGGGCTTACGCGGCCGGACTCACGCCCGAAGAGATGGAGAAGATGGCGGTCGAAGCCGACTGGGACCTCATGTTCTCCGACCGGCCGCCGCGCGAGCACCTGCACTTCCGCCGCAAGGAGGACGACCGCCGGCTCGTCGGCCGAAGCGAGCTCGGCATCAAGCGCGACGGCCTCACCTTCCCGCGCGGGGCGTTCGGCGCGCAGAACCTGGAGGAATTCCTGCGCGCGGTGTCGCGCCCCGCGGCCGGCGCCCGGACCCTCGACGACCTCCCGATCCTCTTTCGCGCCGTGGCCACGGATCTCGAGACCGGCGACCAGGTGGTCCTCAGCGACGTGCCGCTGCCGCTCGCCATGCGCGCCTCGATGTCGGTGCCCGGGGCATTCGCGCCCACGCAGGTGAACGGGCGCCTGCTCGCCGACGGCGGCCTGGTTCGCAACCTGCCCGTCGAGGTTGCACGCGAGATGGGCGCCGACGTGATCATCGCGGTGAACGTGGGCACGCCGCTGCTGCCGCGCGAGGCCCTGGGCACCGCATTCGGCGTGGCGCAGCAGATGGTGAACATCCTCACCGAGCAGAACGTGGGCATCTCGCTCAATGCGCTTCGCCACGGCGACATCCTCATTTCGCCGGACCTGCGCGACGTGACGTTCGTCGACTTCGAGCGCGGCGCGGAGCTGGTCGAGCGTGGCGTTGCGGCCGGGCGTGAGGTCGCCTTGCGACTGGCGGCGCTCACCGTGGACTCGCCCCGCTACGCCCGTTATGAAGCGCAGCGCACGCGGCCTTCTCCCAACTACGGCCGTCCCGTAGCGCGCATCGAAGTGGCGGGGGCCCAGCGCGTCAATCCCGACGCGCTGCGCAACGAGCTCGCCTCGCGAGCCGGTATCGAAGTGGGCCAGCCCGTGACCGACGAGCAGATGGTGACGGGTTCGCGCGTGATTCATGGACTGGGCGAGTTCGAGCGCGCGCAGGTGAGCGCGCACCTGGAGGAAGGCCGCAAGGTGGTGGTCATCGACGTGGACGAGAAGCCATGGGGACCGGACTACCTACGCCTCGGCGGGCGAGCGGTGGCGGACTTCCGCACCGACGGGCGGTTCTCGGTCAACCTGCAGCACACCCGTACGTGGCTCAATGGCTGGGGCGCGGAATGGGTGAACGAAGTGCAGTTCGGCGACGTGCGGCGCTTTGCCACGGCCCTCTATCAACCGCTCGGGCCGGGCAGCCGTTTCTTCGTGGAAGGCCTGCTGCAATCCACCAAGTCCGACTTCGACGTCTTCGGCAACGGTTTTCGGCGAACCGATCGCATGACCAATACCGTTCACGGCGCCCTCGCCGGCGCGGGCATGCGCGTGTTCGGCAACGGCGTGGCGCGCCTGCAGGCGGGCTACGAGCGATACCGCACGGCACCCGCGATCAGCAGCCGCATCGACGAAGCGACCCGCGACAGCGCCACTTTCCAGCGAGTGGGCCTCACCTTCGACACGCTCGACGATCCCAACTTTCCGCGCCGGGGATATCTCGTGGAGGCCGACTACTCGCGCTACGCCTTCCGCTCCGAAGCCGCGCCGCTCAACGCGTACCTGGCGCAGGCGCTGCTCCCGGCGACCTTCGGGCGCCTCACCTTCCTCGCGATCCTCACCGCCGCCCACGCGAGCGACAGCCGGGGCGGGTTCGGCCTCGGTGGCTTCCTCAACCTGAGCGGCACGCCGCCGGGCGCGATCTCCGGGGCACACGCCCTGGGCACGGCGCTCCTCGCCTACTACCGCATCGCCGAGCTGCCGCGGGCATTGGGCCGGAGCATTTACGCGGGGGTCTCGGCGGAAGCGGGCAACGCGTGGGACCGGCGCTCGCAGGTTTCCCTCGGGGACACGCGCAAGGCCGGCTCGCTTTTCCTCGCGCTCGACACGAACCTCGGGGCGATGTATTTCGGCTACGGGCGCACCGCAGGCGGCGCCGACGCGTTCTACGTCTTCCTGGGAAGGCCCGGCGAGCGCTGAGGCGCCCTAGCAGCCGTAGCGCGTGACGCGCAGCGCGCCGAACACGGCGACGCCCTTGTTGCTCTCGTCCACGGCGCCCACGGTGGTGCCGTCCTCCTTGGCGCTCGCGATCATCGCCTTGCAGGGGGCCTCGATCTCGATCTTGCCGGCCACCGTCACGTTGGAGCGGAAGCAGTACCAGCCCTTCGGGTTGCCGAGGCGGATGGTGCTCTTGCCCATCACGTTCACGGCGGGGCGCACCAGCACCAGCGCCGGGCGGTCGGTGGCTTCGTCGCGCACGTTGCCGCCGCCCACGCCGAATACCTTCACTCCGGGGGAGATGACGGAGGTGGCGGGCGTGCCCGGCTTGAAGGGTGACTTCTTGCCCCACGACGCGATGCATGCATCGAGCACCTTCTGGTCCTGCGCAGCCGCGCCGAGCGGTGCCATTGCCGCGAAGGCGGCGAGTCCGGCGATGTAGAAGCGATTCATGGTGTCTTTTTCGGTTTCAGGTGCGGCCGAGGAAGTCCTGCTTGCCCAGCTCGACGCCGTTGTGGCGCAGGATGCCGTAGGCCGTGGTGGCGTGGAAGAAGACGTTCGGCAGCACGTGGTTCAGCAAATAGGGCATGCCCACCATCGATTTCTCGGCGGTGCGCGTCTTCCAGGTGACGGTGCGGTCCTCGCTGCCCTGGAACTGCTCGGGCTTGAGGGTGCGCAGGTACGCGACGGTCTTGTTGCAACGCTCGACCAGGTCGGCGAACGTCGCCTCGGTGTCCTCGAAGGCAGGCGCCTGCGCCTGCGCGAGGCGTGCCGCGCCGCCCTTGGCGGCATCGGAGGCGATCTGCACCTGCTTGGCGAGCGCGAACATGTCGGGATAGAGGCGCGCATTGACGAGCACCGACGGATCGATCTTGCGGGCTTCGGCATGCGCCTGCGCCTTCTGCAGCACCGCGGCCAGGTTCTCGAGCACGCGGCACATCGTCGGCACGGCCGCTTCGTACATGGTGATGGAAGCCATCGTCGTTCGTCTCCTCTGAAGAACCGCGATGTTACCGCACCGTCGCCGTGGCACACTCGGCCGGCCATGGCCTCCATCGAAGTGAGCGAAGCGAAGGGCGTGCGTTACCTGCACTTCGGCTCGCCGTGGGTGCAGGGCGCGATGCGCATCGCGCGCCCGTCGGCGCTCGAGCTCGAGTACACGCGCCAGCTGATGATGCCGCTGCTGCTGCACGACGCGCGTTGGCCTTCGAGCGTGTTGCAGGTGGGCCTGGGGGCCGGGTCGATCACCCGATTCCTGCACCGGCACCGGCCGTCGGCGCGGCTCACCGTGGTCGAAATCTCTCCCGAGGTAGTCGCGATCGCGCGGCGGCATTTCCGCCTGCCGGAGGAGTCCGAGCGCCTGCACATCGTCGTGGCCGAGGGGCACGAGCATCTCGCCGGCCTCGCGCGCCGCTTCGACTTCATCGTCGTCGACGCCTTCGATTCCCGTGGGCGCTCCGGCATGCTCGACAGCGTGCCCTTCTACCTGAATTGCCGCGCGCGGCTGCGTCCGGGCGGGATCGTCGCGTTCAACCTGCTCACGCGCTCGCGGGGCGCGGCCCCCGCGCTCTCCCGCATCCGTGAGGCATTCGGCGAGCGCGTCATGCCGCTACCGATCACCGAGGCGGGAAACCTCGTCGTGCTGGCCGGCGCGGACCTGCCCGTGGCGGAGTCGCGCGATGAGCTGGCCGCCGCTGCCGCCCGCCTCAAGTCCGACACCGGCCTGGACCTCCTGCCGACAGTGGCGCGGCTTTGACGAGCCTCGCACCGCGCAAGGCTGTCGCAACCCGCGTAGGCGGGTGCCCAATCCCGCGAACTCCCGCGTCCCGTCGCGCTCTATCGAAGCGACACCTCGCGGAGCAAGAGCCATGGGACTGTTCGGAAAGCTGATCGCCGGCAAGCTGGTCGCCAAGGCGATGCGGAAGATGAAGGAAAAGGACGCGGCGGCCGAAGCCGCGGCACGCACGC
Source organism: Usitatibacter sp. (assembly GCA_035626705.1). Lineage (GTDB taxonomy): Bacteria > Pseudomonadota > Gammaproteobacteria > Burkholderiales > Usitatibacteraceae > Usitatibacter. The sequence goes on from DASPNE010000024.1 coordinate 17,491, forward strand.
AATACATCCCGCGCGGGGCGCCCGTGCCGCCCCGCCCGAGCGGCAACGCGGTCGTCGATCGCGCCGCCAGCTTCTACCAGCGCAATCCCAAGCTGGTCGCCGCCGCCGGCAGCCTGCTGCTCGCCGCGCTCACCGCGGCGCTGTCGAAGCGCCGCCGGCTTCATTGATAAACCGGGTCTAGTCGCGGTAACCCGGCAGCTCGCGGTCGACCACGCGCATCATCGCCTCGAAGAAGAGGCGCTCGCGCTCGGCACGGCTGTGGGTCTCGTTTGGCGCCGGAGCGAGCACCTTGCCGATGACCTCCTCGGAGAGCACGGCGAGCGGCTTGCCCGTGGAAAGCGCCAGGACCTGGGTGCGGCAGACACGCTCCATCTTGTAGAGGCGCCGATAGGCCGCCGCCACCGTATCGCCGGTCACGAGGATGCCGTGGTTCTTCATGAACACGATCGGCTTGTCGCCCATGAGCTTCGCCAGCCGCTCGCCTTCCGAGTGGAAGTCCGCCGTGCCGTCGTAATGATCGTCGTACGCGATCTGGCCGTGGAAGAACGCGGCCGTCTGGCTCGCCGGCATCAGGCGATTGTCCTGCAGCATGTTGAGCGCCACCGCCCACGTCTGGTGCGTGTGCATCACGACACGCGCGCCGGTGATGCGGTGGATCGGCGCATGGATGCAGTTGGCGGAGAGCTCGACCATGCCCTTGCCCTCGAGCGTGGCGCCACTTTCGTCGAAGACGATCATGTCGCTCGCGCGCGCCTCCGACCAATGCAAGCCGAAGGGCAGGATGAGGTACTGGTCGTCGCGCCCAGGGACCGTCACGGTGAAGTGGTTGTCGATGCCCTCCTCCAGCTCGTGGAGCACGGCCATGCGGTGGGCGGCGGCCAGGTGGATCTTCGCCTCGGAGATGGCGTCGGCGCGGGGGGTGGAGAGGGCGTGGATGGACATGGTCGATGGGTGGCGGGGGATGGGGGACGAGGAACGTCGCTAGGCGTTGGAATACCCGGACACGAACTCTTTCGCCGCGCCGGTCTGCGCGTCGAAGACGTGGCGGCGCACCTTGCCGATGTTGGCGCCATAGGCGTGGATGCTGATGGAGACGCGATCGTCGTAAGCGTTGCGGACGGTGTGCACGTCGCCGATCGTGGGCGAGACCATCTCGACGTCGCCGGGCCTGAGCTCGATCTCCTCGCCGGCCGGTACCTTGCGCCCACCCTCGTCGCGATAGGCCACGCAGCGCTCGCCGCCGCGCAACATGCCGATCACGCCCCACACGGTGTGGTCGTGCACCGGCGTCTTCTGGCCCGGGCCCCAGACGAAGCTCACCACCGAGAAGCGGTCCTGCGGGTCGGCATACAGGAGGTACTGCTGGTAGTACTGCGGGTGGGGCTTGGTCACGGCCTCGGGCAGCCAGTCGTCACGGGCGACGAGCTTCGCCATCGCGGTCCGGGCCTGCGGAAGGATGCGGCCTTCGTCGGCGCCGGAGTCCACCAGCGCCGTGAGCTCCTCCACGAAGGACTGCAAGGGGGCGGGCATCGGGTTCATGGCGTAAATATGCCAGATCGCTACCGATCGGGCCGCAGGATGAGCCGGCCGGCCTCGCGGTGCACGGCGAGCCGGTCGCCATGGGCGGGGCGCGCCCTCTGCTCCCGGGCGCCCTGGAGCACCACGTCCTCGGGGCTGCAGACCTGGTGGATGCGGGCGCTGCCCGCCGGCAGGTTGAAGGACTCGTCGTCCATGCGGTAACGCACCCCGTCGCGAGTCTTGTTGGTGATGCGGAACTCGATCATCTTCGATTTCGGGCGGCCGAACATCTGCACCGCGTAGTAGCGCCCGGTCTCCGCGCTGCGCGCCACGGCCACGCCGATGTGCACGACGGCAGGCTCGGCCATGTTCTTGCGGTGCCCCGGCGACTTCTTCCAACCCTCCAGGTAGCGGCGCGCGAGCTCCTCGGTGGAGAAGTCCGCCGAGCTGTACTGGTAGGAGATGTTCTCGGAGACCAGGCAGTAGTCGTAGCGATGCACCTTGGCGCGGGCCGAGGGCGTGGAACCGTCCGCCTCGTGGCCATAGCGGTCGGTACGCGCCATGAAGGAGGCGAAATAGCGCGCGGCACGCTCGAGCGCCGTGTTGCGCTCGAGCCGGGCCACGCCCTGCTCGCCGCGGAAATCGTTGGTACCCTCGACGATCAGTGATTCCACCGCACGAACTTCGGCCGCCTCGGTCGCGGAGCCTGCAAGCAGCAAGCCGAGTGCAAGCATCCGTAACAAGGCCGCGAATCCGTTTCCGGTATTACCTACGCCCAATCCTCGTCCCCCGTCCCCCGTCCCCATGAAATCCATCCTCTGCCTCGCCGCCCTCGCCACTTCCGCCGCATTCGCCGCCGACAGGCCCCAGGACCGGTGGAACCTCGAAGCCCTTTATCCCACGCCAGCGGCGTTCAACGAGGACCTCGGCAGGATGGAGGCGCAGCTGCCGCAGCTCGCCGCCTGCAAGGGCAAGCTGGGCGAGTCCGCCGCGCGCCTCAAGTCCTGCCTAGACCTGCAGTACGAGATCCTGCGGCGCTACCTGCGCCTGCTGGTGTACGCGAGCGAGAAGGCCAACGAGGATACCGGCAACGCCGAGGCGCTCGCCCTGCAGCAGAAGACACGGGTGGCGCAATCGCGGTTCACCGAAGCCGTCTCCTGGGTTAATCCCGAGATCCTCGCGATTGGACGCGAGCGCATCGAGCCCTTCTTCCGGCAGGAACCGGGCCTCGCTCCCTATCGCTTCGCGATCGACAACGTGCTGCGCACCGCGCCCCACACGCTGGACACCGCGGGTGAGGCGCTCATCGCCTCCTTCAATTTCGCCTCGCGCCAGGCGAGCCAGGTCTACACCATCTTCACGAATGCCGAGATGCCGTGGCCCACGGTGAAGCTCTCGGACGGCAAGGAGGTGCGCCTGGACCAGTCCGCCTACGGCAAGCACCGGGAGGCCGCCAATCGCGACGACCGCAAGAAGGTGATGGACGCCTTCTTCGGCAAGTTCAAGGAGTTCGAGAAGACGATCGGCGTCGCCTTCTACGGCTCGCTGCGTGAAGACACGGTCTATACGAAAGTTCGCAAGTATCCAGACAGCCTCTCCCGCGCGCTGGACGCGAACAAGATCCCGGTGGCGGTGTACGACGCGCTGGTGAAGGCCACCAACGAAAACCTTCCCACGTTGCATCGCTACTTCCGGCTGCGCGGGCGCATCCTTGGCGTGCCCGAGATGCGCTACTACGATATCTATCCGCCGCTGGTCGGGGGCGGGCGCGAGTACCCCATCGAGGAAGGCATCCGCATCATGGTGGAGTCGGCGGCGCCGCTGGGCCCCGACTACGTCGCGGCGATGAAGAAGGGCCTCGCCGACCGCTGGATGGACACGTATCCGCGTCCGCGCAAGCTCTCGGGCGCGCATGTCTTCGGCGTGGCGTACGACGTGCACCCCTTCGTGTTGATGAACTACACCAACAACTACGAAAGCGTTTCCACGCTGGCCCACGAATGGGGCCATGCGATGCACTCGTACCTCTCCAACAAGGGCCAGCCCTTCGCCACCGCGCGCTATGCCACTTTCGTGGCGGAAATCGCCTCGACCACCAACGAGGGGTTCCTGCTCGACTACATGCTGAAGCACGCGAAGAACGACGACGAGCGCATGCTGTACCTGGGCTCCGCGCTCGAGGGCCTGCGCGGCACGTTCTTCCGCCAGACCATGTTCGCCGAGTTCGAGCGCCGCGTGCACGAGATGGTGGACCGCGGCCAGCCGCTCACGGGCGAGCAGCTCACGAAGATCTACGGCGAGATCCTGCGGCGCTACCACGGCGATGCGGTGAAGATCGACGACCTCTACACCGTCGAATGGGCCTACATCCCGCACTTCTACAACCAGTTCTACGTCTTCCAGTACGCGACCTCGATCGCCGCAGGGTCGCTCTTCGCCGACGACATCCTCAATGGCAAGCCCGGCGCGCGCGAGCGTTACCTGAAGCTCCTGTCCGCAGGCGGCTCGGACTATCCCTACGAGCTCGTGAAGGCCGCGGGCGTGGACCTCGCCACACCGGCGCCGTACAACGCGATCGTGGCGCGCATGAACCGGATCATGGACGAGATCGAGGCGATCCTGGCGAAGCGGAAGTAGCGGGGTGCTTCAGCCGATGGCGTCGTAGCCCACGGCGGCGGCGTCTCGCGCCATGCGCTGCAGCGCGCCGTACGCGGCCACGTCGGGCGCGACGAACCGGTCGAGCAGCAAGGGCTCCAGCAGTGCCCGGCCTTCGGGCGTCGCATTCGCCCGCAGCAGCTCTGTGCGCACGCGCGTAACCACCCCGAGATCGATCCCCGGCGCGGCCACCAGCAGCGGGATCGGCATCCACGCCGTGGCATCGATCGAGCGCAGGTCGCGCAGCCGCCCGGGCTCGTGATGGCGCACCAGGTCGAGGAAGTACGAGTCGAGCGCGATCACATCGACGACTTCGTCCTTCAGCGCCTGCAGCGCCGCCATGGGCGAGCCGAGCGGACCCTTCGACTCGCGAAACAGCGTGCGCCGCCCCTCCCGCACGAAAGCCGCCAGGTGCGCGCGCGGCGCATTGAATCCCGACTGCGAATCGAGCGACATCCAGCCGAGGCGCTGGCCGAACGTTTCCTCCAGCGAATGCCATCGGTCCGCCGCGCGCACCAGGAACTCGCTGCGATAGCGCGGCAGGCACTCGTATGCCGGCGGCGAAGGCACCGGCGCCGCGATCGCCCGCATTTTCCCGGAGGTCACGAACGGCCAGCCGCACATGAAGCCGCACGCCAGGTCCTGCCGCGCCCAAAGGTCGGCGATGGGCAGCGGATGGGAATGCTCGATGAACGCGATGTCGGCCTGGGCGGCGGCGAACACGGTTTCGAGCAGCTCGCGCCAGGCCCGCGCCGCGGCGGGCACCGCGTTGTACATCCGCGTCGAGGCGATCACACGGACTCGAAGTAGCGGTCGGGGTGGAAGCGCGGATCGGTTTCGGCCGTGAGCTTCATCACGCCGCTGGTGCGCGCGATCGGGCCCTCCGCGCCCGTGAGCAGGCCCGAAGCGAAGAGCAGGTTGCGCGTGACGCGAAGCACTTCGACCTCGCCCTCCAGCCAGGCGCCCCTGCGCGCCGCCGCGATGAAGTCGCATGTCATGGAAACGGTGGGCAAAAAGCGCGATTGCGACGACTGGATGTTGCTGCCCACGGTGAGCAGCATGTCGCAAAAGGTGGCGATCATGCCGCCGTGGCACACGCCGACGGCGTTGCAATGGCGATCTTCCACCTGGAACCCGAGCGTGAAGCGCCCGTCGCGGCGGCGGCCGTAAAACGGCCCGGTCGCCTCCACGAACGCGCTCGGCGGGAATGACATGCGCGTGAAGTCCGGCGGAATCATGCGAACCGCAGTTGCTGGCCCACCGACTCGCGCGCGGCCTTCTGCAACAGCGCATGCCCGAGCGCGATGTCGCTCAGCGACAGCCCGCGGTGCCAGAAGAGGATGGTCTCCTCATCGCGCTCGCGCCCCGGCTTGAGCCCGGCGACGATCTGCCCCATCTCGGCATGCAGGTTGCGCTCGCTGAGCCGGTCGCTGTCCACGTGCATGCGCAGGGCGCCGAAAGGCAATCCCTTGCGGCACTGGCCCCAGTCGTCCACGACCATCTTGCCCATGATGTCCGTGAGCGAAAGCTCCACCGCGCTCATCGTGCCGTAGGGAATCACCAGGGCGCCCTTCTTGATCCATTCGGTGCGCAGCATCGGCGTGGGCCTGGGCAAGCGCGACGCTTCCACGACGATGTCGGCGCCGCGCACGCAGGATTCCCAGTCGTCGGTCACCTTGACCGGTTTGCCGAGGTCGCGCGACAGGCGCTCGGCGAACGCGTTGCGGCTTTCGGGCCGGCGCGAATGCACGCGGATCTCGTCGAAGCCGAAGAGGTGATCGAGCAGGCGCACGTTCCAATAGGCGGTGCCTCGCGCGCCGACGTGGCCCAGCACGTTGCTGTCCTTGCGCGCCAGGTACTTGGCGCCGATGGCGGTCATGGCCCCGGTGCGCATGTCGGTGATGGCGGTGGCGTCGATGATCGCGAGCGGCATCCCCGTCCCGGGATCGAACAGGTTGAGCAGCGCCATCTCGGAAGGCAGCCCCACCTTGTAGTTGTCCACGTAGTCGCCGACGATCTTCACGCCGGACACGCCCAGCGGCTTCACGTAGCCGCGCAGGATGTTGAAGTGGCCCTTGTCGGAGGATTCGGGGACGAGGTGCACGCGCGGCTCGACCACCGTTTCCTTGCGCCCCTGTGCCGCGAGGGCCGATTCGACCGCCGCGATGATCTCGTCGTCGGTGAGCGCCAGGCGCTCGACGTCGGGGCCGTTCAGGTAGGTGAGGTGGATCTGGCGAGTCAAAGCGGGGGACGGGCGACGGGGGAAGGCGCTTATTGCTGAACCTTGATGCCTGCGCGCCGCACGATCTCGCTCCACTTGCGGCCCTCTGCCTTGATGAGCGCGTCGAATTGCTCCGGCGTATTGCCGACCGGCTCCAGGCCGAGGCCGGCGAGCTTGGCCTTCACGTCCTCCATGCGGAGCGCCTCGGCCATGTCGCGCTGGATCTTCTGAACCACGGCCGGCGGCGTGCCGGCGCGGGCGACGATGCCGTACCAGGAGGTCACGTCGAAGCCGGGATGGCCGCTCTCCGCGACCGTCGGCACGTCGGGCAACTGCGCATTGCGCTGCGGGCTCGCCACCGCGAGCGCGACCAGCTTGCCGCTCTTCACGTGCTGCAGGACGGTGCTGATGCCGGCGAACATGAGCTGCACCTGTCCGCCGAGGAGGTCGTTCACCGCGGGCGCCAACCCCTTGTAGGGGACGTGCGTCATCTGGATGCCGGCCTCGAGCTTGAGCAGCTCGCCGGCCAGGTGCGCGCCGCTGCCGTCGCCGGGCGAGGCGAAGTTGAGCTTGTCGGGATTCGCTTTGGCGTGGGCCACGAGCTCGCGGAAGCTTTTCGCCGGCACCGACGGGTGCACCACGAGGACGTTCGCCACCTGCGCAAGCATCGTCACCGGCACGAAGTCCTTCGCGGTGTCGAACGGCAGCTTGGGGAAGAGCGTCGGATTGACGGTGAGGTTTCCCGTCGGCGCGAGCGTGAGCGTGTAGCCATCGGGCGCCGCACGCGCGCCCTCCGCCATGCCGATGTTGCCCGCGGCGCCCACCTTGTTCTCGATCACCACCGGCTGGCCCCACTTCTGCGACAGCTTGTCGCCGACCAAACGAGGAAGAAGGTCGGCAACGCCGCCGGCGGCGAAGGGGACGATGATGCGGACGGGTTTGTTGGGATAGTCCTGGGCAAATGCCCCGGTGCAGAGGATTGCGGCCAACGCAAGACAAAACCTTTGGAACACGGATGGGCACGGATGGTGACGGATGCGCACGGACAAAGGCATGTTCGTCATTCGGGATGCTGCAGCCATTGTCACGAAGCAATTCATGGTTTATCCGCCTTCATCCGTTTTTGATCCGCCTTGATCCGTGTCCGCGCATTAGACGCCGAGCATCGGCAAGTCGAGCCCGCTGCGCTTCGCGCATTCGATCGCGGCCTCGTAGCCCGCATCCGCATGTCGCATCACGCCAGTGCCCGGGTCGTTGCGCAGCACGCGCCCGACGCGCACGCGCGCCTGCCTGGTGCCGTCGCAGACGATCACCACGCCCGCGTGCTGCGAAAAGCCCATGCCGACGCCGCCGCCGTGGTGGAACGACACCCAGGTGGCGCCGCCCGCGGTGTTGAGCAGCGCATTCAGCAGCGGCCAGTCGGAAACCGCGTCGGAGCCGTCGCGCATCGCCTCGGTCTCGCGGTTGGGGCTGGCGACCGAGCCCGAGTCGAGGTGGTCGCGGCCGATGACGATGGGCGCCTTCAGCTCGCCGCTCGCCACCATGTCGTTGAAGGCCTGGCCCACGCGCGCGCGGTTCTCCACGCCCAGCCAGCAGATGCGCGCCGGCAGGCCCTGGAAGGCGATGCGGCTGCGCGCCATGTCGAGCCAGTTGTGCAGGTGCGCATCATCGGGGATGAGCTCCTTCACCTTGGCATCGGTGCGGTAGATGTCCTCCGGATCGCCGGAGAGCGCCACCCAGCGGAAGGGCCCCTTGCCTTCGCAGAAAAGCGGGCGGATGTACGCCGGCACGAAGCCCGGGAAGTCGAAGGCGTTGGCGACACCCTCTTCCTTGGCCATCTGCCGGATGTTGTTGCCGTAGTCCACCACGGCCGCGCCACGCTTCTGGAACTCGAGCATCGCCCGCACCTGCACCGCCATGGATTTCTTCGCGGCGGCGACCACGGCGCCGGGATCGGCGATGCGCTTCGCCTTCCACTCGTCGATCTTCCAGCCGACCGGCAGGTAGCCGTTGAGCGGATCGTGGGCGGAAGTCTGGTCGGTCACCGCGTCGGGCAGGACGTTGCGGCGAACGAGCTCGGGGAACACCTCGCCGGCATTGCCCAGCAGGCCAACGGAAACCGCGTTGCCCTTTGCCCTTTCGCCTTGGATGATGCCGAGCGCTTCGTCGATCGAGGCCGCCTTCCTGTCCAGGTACTTCGACCGCAGCCTGAAATCGATGCGCGACTCGTCGCACTCCACCGCGATCATGGAAAAACCCGCCATCGTCGCCGCGAGCGGCTGCGCGCCCCCCATGCCGCCCAACCCGCCCGTCAGGATCCACTTGCCTTGCGGCTTGCCGCCGAAATGCCGCTCGGCCATCGACACGAACGTCTCGTAGGTCCCCTGCACGATGCCCTGCGAGCCGATGTAGATCCACGAGCCCGCGGTCATCTGGCCGAACATCATGAGGCCCTTGCGGTCGAGCTCATGGAAATGCTCCCACGTGGCCCAGTGCGGCACCAGGTTGGAGTTTGCGATGAGCACGCGCGGCGCGTCGGCATGGGTCTCGAAGACGCCCACGGGCTTGCCCGACTGGATGAGCAACGACTGGTTCGATTCCAGGCGCTTCAGCGTCTCCAGGATCGCATCGAAGCATTCCCAGTTGCGCGCGGCGCGCCCGATGCCGCCGTACACGACCAGGTCCCCCGGATGCTCCGCCACCTCGCGATCGAGGTTGTTCTGGATCATGCGGTAGGCGGCCTCGGTGAGCCAGTTCCTGCACGCGATCTGCGAGCCGCGGGGCGCACGGACGACCCGATCCGCATGGCGGGTCCAGTTGGCACGGTCGTTCATGGTGGTTTCCTCGGCGAAACGTCCTGCCAGTATAGTCACCTCCGCATGGACCTCCTCGTCAGAAACGTCCGCATCGCTTCACTCGAGCCGAACGGAAATCCTTACGGCCGGATCGACGCGGACGCGCTGGCGTTTCGCGAGGGTCGCATCGCCTGGATCGGGGCCCACGGCGAGGCGCCGGCGGCGCCGATCGTCATCGACGGCGAATGCGGCTGGGTCACGCCCGCTTTGATCGATTGCCACACCCACCTGGTGCACGGCGGCAACCGCGCGCGCGAGTTCGAGATGCGGCTGGCCGGGGTGAGCTACGAGGAGATCGCGCGATCGGGCGGCGGCATCAACGCGACGGTGGACGCCACGCGCGCGGCCCCGGAAGAGGAGCTGCTCGCCCAGGCCCTGCCCCGTGCCCGGCGACTCGCGCAGGAAGGCGTGACGGTCCTCGAGGTGAAGTCGGGTTACGGCCTCGACACCGCCAACGAGATGAAGATGCTGCGCGTCGCACGGCGCCTGGGCGAGATGCTGCCGCTCACGGTGCGCGCGACGCTGCTCGCATTGCACGCCGTGCCGCCGGAATATCGCGGCCGGACCGATGCGTACGTCGATTACGCCTGCGCCGAGCTCATTCCCGAGGTTGCCCGCGCAAACCTCGCCGATGCGGTGGACGGCTTCTGCGAGCACATCGGCTTCACGCTCGAGCAGGTGGAACGCGCCTTCACGGTAGCGCGCGAGCACGGGCTGCCGGTGAAGCTGCACGCCGAGCAGCTGTCGAACCAGCGCGGCGCGGCGCTTGCGGCGCGCTTCGGCGCGCTTTCGGCCGACCACCTCGAGTACATCGACGAGGAGGGCGTGAAGGCGATGGCGGGCGCGGGCACCGTCGCGGTGCTGCTGCCCGGCGCGTTCTTCTACCTGCGCGAGCGCCAGCTGCCGCCCATCCACTGGCTGCGCGCGCATCGGGTTCCGATGGCCATCGCCACCGACAACAACCCCGGCACGTCGCCCTACGCCTCGTTGCTGCTGATGTTGAACATGGCGTGCACGGCGTTTCGCATGACGCCGGAGGAGGCGCTCGCCGGCGTCACTCGCGAGGCGGCGCGCGCCCTGGGCATGCAGGATTCGCACGGCACCCTCGCAATGGGGAAAGCGGCCGACGTGCTGCTCTGGGAAATCGACCATCCGGCCGAGCTCGCCTACAGCTACGGGACGCACGTGCCAAGACGCGTCTTTCGCGCGGGCGTCGAGGTCGCCGCGGCATGAAGCTGCTCGCGGAGCATGCGTTGCTGCCTTCGGGGTGGGCGCGGGGCGTGCTCATCACCATCACGGACGGGCGAATCGAGCAGGTGGAGCAGCGATCCACCGAACGCTTCGCGGAGCGCGTCGCCGGCTTGGTCCTCCCCGGCATGCCGAACGTCCATTCCCACGCCTTCCAGCGCGCCATGGCGGGACTTGCCGAACGGCGCACGCACGCGACCGACAGCTTCTGGACCTGGCGCGAGCTGATGTACCGCTTCGCCGCGCGCATCACCCCGGCGCAGATGTTCGACATCGCGGCCTGGCTCTATGTGGAGATGCTCAAGGCGGGCTACACGTCGGTCGCCGAGTTCCACTACATCCACCGCGACGCGCAGGCGCGGCCCTATTCCGATCCGGGCGAGATGTCGCATCGCCTCATCGCGGCCGCGGGCGCCGCCGGCATCGCCCTCACGCACCTGCCGGTCCTTTATGCCTACGGCGGCTTCGGCGGGCGCGCTCCTTCCGAGGCGCAGAAGCGTTTCGTGCTGTCGGCCGAGGAATATGCGGCGCTCGTTTCCGCGCTGTCCTCGCGGCTCGAGCGCTCGCGCGATGCGCGCGTGGGCATCGCCTTCCATTCGCTGCGCGCCGTGGACGAGGCGCTCATGCGGGCGACCCTCGCCGCCATTGAGGGGCTTTCGGCAAAGTCGCCGATCCATATCCACGTCTCCGAGCAGCAGCGCGAGGTCGAGGAGTGCCTCGCCGCCACCGGCAAGCGACCGGTCGAATGGTTGCTCGACCACTTCGCCCTCGGCGAGCGCTGGTGCCTGGTGCATGCGACGCACCTGGACGCCGACGAAGCGCGCCGGCTCGCCGAAAGCGGCGCCGTGGCGGGACTGTGCCCGAGCACCGAGGCGAACCTGGGCGACGGCATCTTTCCGATGGCGAGCTTCGCCAGCGGCACGCGCGCAGGCCGCTTCGCCATCGGCAGCGACAGCCACGTCTCGGTGAGCGTGGCCGAGGAACTGCGCCTGCTCGAATACGGCCAGCGCCTCGCAGGCGGCAGGCGCTCGGCGTTGGCGACCTCGGCCGAGCCCTCCCCGGGACAGGCGATGTACGTTCAGGCGGCCATTCGCGGCGCCCAGGCGGTGGGCCTCGAGACCGGCCGGATCGCGCCGGGTCATCGCGCCGACCTCGTGGTCCTCGATCCTGCCCATCGCGCGTTGTGGAACGTGGGCCCCGAGCACGCGCTCGATGCATGGATCTTCGCAGGCGACTCGGCGTGCGTGCGCGACGTCATGGTCGGAGGCAGCTGGCGCGTCCGGGATCGCCGCCACGAGCGCGAGGACGAGCTCGCGATGCGCTTCAGGCGCGCACAGGCGGAGCTGGTGGAGTGAAGGTGCGCCACTTGCGGCGCGCGGATTTCTCGCGGCAGCCGTGGAAGAACGGCGGCGGGTTCACTACGGAGCTTGCGATTTACAGGCAAGCCCCACCCCGGGAAGAAGGGGATTTTGTCTGGCGGCTGTCCGTGGCGGAAGTCCAAACCTCCGGCGCCTTCTCCGATTTCAGCGGCTACGAGCGCACGATCATGTTGCTCGAGGGCGAGGGCATGGAGCTTTCGTTCGACGCCCGCGGGCCCGAGCGCATCGACACACCGCACCGGCCGTTCGTCTTCGACGGCGGCTGGAAGACGAGCTGCCGGCTGCTCGGCGGGCCGGTGCGCGACCTCAACCTGATGGCGCGCAAAGGAAGGGCGATCGCACGCATCGACGTGGTCACACCCCCGCTTCAAGCGGCCACAGCACGGTGGACCTTGCTCTTCCCGTTGCGTGGCCGGGCGCGCGTGGGCGATCACGAGGCAGCGCCCGAGGAGCTGCTGGTGCTGGAAGATGCAGCGGACGCCATCGAGGTCATCGGTACCGGCACCATCGCGCGGGTTCGCATCGACCTCTAAACTGCAGGCATGTACACCACCTTGCCGCCCTTCGATTTCCAGCCCGGCCACGCGCCGCTGCTGGTCAGCATGCCGCACGTCGGCACCGAGATTCCGGAGTGCATGCGCGGGCGCCTGTCGGCCGAATGCGCCCCCCTGGGGGACACCGACTGGCACCTGCCGCGCCTCTACGACTTCGTCTCGCAGCTGGGCGCCTCCACGCTCGTCGCACGCTACACGCGCTTCGCCGTTGACCTGAACCGGCCACCCGACGACACGCCGCTCTACGCGACCGCCACTACCGGGCTGCACCCCGACATCCTTTTCGACGGCATTCCCGCCTTCGCCGAGGGAGGGAAGCTCACGACGGACGAATGCGCCGGCTTCATGCGCGAGATCTGGCACCCCTACCACCGCAAGTTGCGCGAGGAGCTCGACCGCATCAAGGCGCAGCACGGCCACGCCGTCCTCTTCGACGCGCATTCCATCCGCGGCGTGGTTCCGCGGCTCTTCGACGGCGAGCTGCCGGATTTCAACCTGGGCACTGCCGACGGGAAAAGCGCGGGGCCCAACCTGACGGCGCGGCTGGTTTCGGCGCTGTCGCAGGATTCCCGTTACCGCCTGGTCGTGAACGGGCGCTTCAAGGGCGGCTACATCACGCGGCACTACGGCGATCCTGCGGGCAGCGTGAACGCCGTGCAGCTCGAGCTGGCCCAGCGCACCTACATGCGCGAAAGCGCGCCCTACGACTACCGCCCGGAGCTGGCCGACCGGGTGCGGCCGGTGCTCCGGCGGTTCGTCGAGGCGATGCTGCGCTAGTCAGTCCTTGAGGCTGTCGGGCACCTTGCCGCCGTTCTCGGCGAGCTTGCGCATCACCGCCTTGTGCAGCGCGATGTTCTGCTCCGCGCTGCCGTGGGCGCCGGCATTGACGCCCAGCTCCTGGGCGAGCTCCTTGCGGGCGTTGAGGTCGGAGTCGAGGTCCAGCAGCTTGAGCAGGTCCACGATCGACTCGCGGTAGTTGCCGCCACCTCCCTTCTGCGTCGCCATCTGCCTGAGGACGGCGTCGACATCCACGTTCTGCAGCACAGGCTGGCCGGCAGTGGCCTGCTGCTGCGCATTCTGGCCGGGGGCGTACTGGTTCTGTTGTGGAGCGCCTCCCGTGGGCTGGGTGGTCGTGCCTTGCTGCGGCGGGGTGGCGCCCGAGTGTCCGCGAAGCTTGTCGAGGATGCGGCTGAAGATTCCCATGGCTTTTCCTTTTGTGGATGGGAGGGCGCAGGCGAGCCGCCTGCCGCTCTACTTTCCGGGAAACTGCCGTCGCTGGATGCCGGACGACTCCTACGCGAGGAACCCGGGTGCGCGCCTTGCGGCCCTACGGAGATTCAAGGCCGGAGCCGACGATGGGCAGAGACGAGAAGAAGGCGCGCGAAAAATATTCCGAAACCGCGAACAACCCGCCCCGGGATCGGCGCAAGCCGCCGCCGAACACCGCGCCGGGCTCGCACTCCACCGGCGGGCGCAAGGACCACGCCCAACCCGGCGAAGGGGAAGCCAAATAGACCGCGCCGAAGGCCGCGCCGGGTTCGTCCGCGTTCGCGGCGCGCGCGAGCACAACCTCAAGGACGTGAGCCTGGAGGTCCCGCGCGACGCGCTGGTGGTCTTCACCGGCGTGTCGGGCTCGGGCAAGTCCTCGCTCGCGTTCGGCACGCTCTACGCCGAGGCGCAGAGGCGCTACCTCGAATCCGTCGCGCCTTATGCGCGCCGGCTCTTCCACCAGCTGGGCGTGCCCGAAGTCGACGAGATCGAGGGCTTGCCGCCCGCGGTCGCGTTGCAGCAACAGCGCGGGACGCCCACCACGCGCTCGTCGGTGGGAAGCGTCACGACGTTGTCGAACCTGCTGCGAATGCTGTACTCGCGCGCCGGCGACTACCCGCCGAAGCAGCCGCTGCTCTACGCCGAGTCGTTCTCGCCCAACACGCCCGAGGGCGCGTGTCCGGAATGCCATGGCCTGGGGCGCGTGTACGACGTGACGGAGGCGACGATGGTGCCGGACCCTTCGCTCACGATCCGCGAGAAGGCCGTGGCCGCCTGGCCGGGCGCATGGCAGGGGCAGAACCTGCGCGACATCCTGACCGCGCTGCACATCGACATCGACGTGCCGTGGCGCGACCTGCCGAAGAAGACGCGCGACTGGATCCTCTTCACCGAGGAGACGCCGTCGATCCCGGTGTACGCGCACTACACGATGGACGAGGTGAAGCGCGCGCAGAGAAAGCGCGAGGAGCCCAGCTACATGGGCACCTTCACCGGCGCGCGCCGCTACGTGCGCCAGACCTTCGCCAACACCCAGAGCGCGATGATGAAGCGGCGCGTGGCGCAGTTCATGGCGGGGGCCGACTGCCGCACCTGCGCCGGAAAGCGCCTGCGGCCCGAATCGCTTTCGGTGAAGTTCGCCGACCTCGACATCGCCGAGATGTCGCGCCTGCCGCTGAAGCGCCTGGGCGCGATCTTCCATCCGTACGCGCGCGGCGAGGCGCCCGCGCTGCGGCGGCTCGAGCGCGAGCATCCCGAGAAGGCCGAGGTGATGCGCCGCATCTCGCACGACATCTGCGCCCGGCTCGAGGTCCTGCTCGACCTGGGCCTGGGCTACCTCGCCCTCGAGCGCAGCACGCCAACGCTCTCGCCCGGCGAGTTGCAGCGCCTGCGGCTCGCAACGCAGGTGCGCTCGAACCTTTTCGGCGTCGTGTACGTGCTGGACGAGCCCAGCGCCGGCCTGCATCCATCGGATACCGAGGCGCTGCTGCGCGCGCTCGACCGGCTCAAGGCCTCGGGCAACTCCATCTTCGTGGTGGAGCACGAGCTCGACGTGATCCGCCATGCCGACTGGATCGTGGACGTGGGCCCCGGGGCGGGCCAGCACGGCGGCGAGATCCTGTACAGCGGACCGCTGGCGGGTTTGCGGAAGGTCGAGGGCTCGAGGACGGCGCGGGCGTTGTGGAAACGAGACCGGGGACAGGCCCCAAACCAGGCAAATTCGCAAGCCGGGGCCTGTTCCCCGGAGAGGGCCGGGGAGAGGGTCCCGTCCGGCCATCTCAGCCTGCGCGGTGTCACCCGCAACAACCTCACCAACCTCGACGTCGACATCCCGCTCGGAGTCTTCACCAGCGTGACCGGCGTATCCGGCTCGGGCAAGTCCACGCTGGTGAGCCAGGTGCTGGTGGAGCTGGTCGCCGCGCAGCTCGGCCATCGCATCGACGAGGACGACGAGGCCGATCCCCTGGCGCATCGCGTGCAGACGCTGGGCGGCCACATCGAAGGCGGCCTGGGGCCGATCAAGCGGCTCATCCGGGTGGACCAGCGCCCCATCGGCCGCACGCCGCGGTCGAACCTCGCGACCTACACCGGCCTTTTCGACCACGTGCGCGAGCTCTTCGCCCGAACGCCGGCTGCGCGCGCGCGTCGCTACGACGCCGGCCGGTTCTCCTTCAACGTCGCCAAGGGGCGTTGCGAGAATTGCGAGGGCGAGGGTTTCGTCATGGTGGAGCTGCTTTTCCTGCCCAGCGTCTATTCGCCCTGTCCCGTCTGCCGGGGCACGCGGTTCAACGCGAAGACGCTGGAGGTCGAGTATCGCGGCAGGAACGTGGCCGAGGTGTTGAGGACGACGGTGGACGAGGCGTGGGAATTTTTTGGCCACTCTCCCCGGCCCTCTACCGAGGCAGAGGCAGATCACAGGCCGGTGGTGCGGGCGCTGGAGGTTCTTCGCGAAGTGGGCCTGGGGTACCTGCGGCTGGGCCAGCCGGCCACCGAGCTCTCCGGCGGCGAGGCGCAGCGCATCAAGCTCGCGACCGAGCTGCAGCGCGCCGGCCGCGGCAACTCGCTCTATGTGCTCGACGAACCGACGACCGGCCTGCATCCGGCGGACGTCGATCGCCTGATGCGCCAGCTGCAGGCACTGGTGGAAGCCGGCAATACGGTCGTCGTCGTCGAGCACGACATGCAGGTGATCGCCGCGAGCGACTGGGTGATCGACATGGGACCGGGCGCCGGCGACGAGGGCGGGAACATCGTGGCCCGGGGAAGGCCATATGAGGTAGCGAGGGCCGAAGGCAGCCGCACCGCGCGCTACCTGCGGTCCGTCCTCGAAGGCACTACACCCACGGAGGAGACCATGGCAGCGAAGAAGGGACTCTCGAGCGAGAAGACGGGCCTGGCGCGGAAGGCGGCGCCGGCAAAGGCGGGGGCCGAATCCACGCCGAACATCACGCCGGCGCCGTTTCCCGGCGAGTCCCCCACGGTGTCGCTCGCGATGGCGGCCGGGAAGATGTACGGCCACGCCGCGCCGGAGCGCGAGCATTCGCGCGACAAGCCGTCGCGCGGGCGCGGCGCCGGCAGCAAGGTGCGCCAGTCGCGCACCGAGCCGCCCAGGCGCGCGAAGACGCAGCGCAAGAGCCCGCGCTCGGGCGCAAGGTCGGGCGCCGGGGCCCGGCGGGCGAAACCTTAACCCTCTCCCGGGGAAACACGGGCGGAAACGCGCTTGAGGCAGGCGCGGTGGCGCTCGACCACGCGCTGCGCGAACCAGGCGGTGGTGAGCTTGCGCGTGAACTTGGCGCTCTTCAGCTCGATGGACGGCACGACCGCGCGCGGCACGGGCTTGCCCGCTCGGCGATCGGCGAGCGCGAAGAGGCGCCCGTAGAGCTCGCTCGACGAGAACTCGGCGCGCTTTTCCAGCTCCAGGTCGCGTCGCACCTGCTCGGGCACCATGCCGAGCTGGGCCGCGAGGCTTCGCGCCGCTGCCTCGGTCGCTCCCACCGCCGCCGCACCCGGCAGCACCAGGTCGCCGTCGAGCGCCAGGGGCTTCCCGGTGAGCGTGGCGAGCGCCTGCTGGAAGGCGGCGTTGCGGCTCGCGTACTGGCCCGCGTTGAAGTCGGCGTAGCGGTAGAGGTAGCGATCGTAGGCCACCGGGTAATCGAAGAGGTGCGCGATGCCGAAGTACATGCCGCCGCGGCGCGTGAAGACCTCGTCGCGGATCGATTCGAGCACGGGATACGGGTACGGACGGCGGCGCGCATGCTGCGCGGCGAACTCGATCGCGACCTGCATGGGCCCGCCGGTGCGCACCGGATTGCGGTCGCCGAAGAAGCGCTTGCCGAGCGGCACGCGGCCGATCATGTCCTCGAAGATGTCGGAGAGCTCGCGCTCGGTGCGCGCCGCGTCCAGCCGCTGACGATACGTTCGCCCGTTGCCGGACTGCAGGTCGAGCGCGGCGTCGAGCAGCAGCTTCGGGATCCCCATCTCGGCGCGCTGCCGCTCGATCTCCTTCCAGGCGATCGCCGCGAGGTTCGGCACGACCGGGTCGACCTTGTAGCCCGTTTCCTGCTCGGTCACCGAGAGCACGGCGCAGATGTTGTCCGGCGTCGGCTCGACGTCGAGAACCGCGAGCGCGGTGTAGATGTCCGTCGCCCATCCGTCCTTGTCGGGCACGTGGCCCGGCATCAACGCGGCCACCCGGGCGCGGCCCTCGGCGGGGCTCAGGCCCCGCTGCTGGACGGCGCAGCCGGCCAGGGCGAGCACAATGAGGACTCCAAGGAGCGTTCGCATGGCGAGTGAAAGTATGGAAGAAAAGGCGCGCGACGGCTTTGCCGCGCTCGGCCTCGACGAGCGCATCCTCGCGGCCTTGGCCGCCCTGGGCTACGAGGAGCCGACGCCGATCCAGGAGCAGACCATTCCCGCGCTGATCCAGGGACGAGACCTGCTCGGGCAGGCCGCGACCGGCACGGGGAAGACGGCGGCGTTCGCGCTGCCGATATTGCAGCGCATGGTGGAGCTCGGGCTCCCGCCTGCGCGGGAGCGACAGCAGGCGCCTTTCGCCGTGGTGCTCGTGCCCACGCGCGAGCTCGCGATGCAGGTGGCCGAAGCGGTGCACCGCTACGGCAAGTCGCTCGGAGTGCGGGTGCTGCCGATCTATGGCGGCCAGCCCATCGGCCGGCAGCTCTTCGCCATGCGCGCGGGCGTGGACGTGGTGATCGCCACGCCCGGACGCGCCCTCGACCACTTGCGCCGCGGCAGCCTCGACATGCGCGCGATCAAGGTGGTGGTGCTCGACGAGGCCGACGAGATGCTCGACATGGGTTTCGCCGAGGACATCGAGTCGGTGCTGGCAGCCGCGCCCGCGGAGCGCCAGACCGTGCTCTTTTCGGCGACCATGCCCACGCGCATCGAGGCGATCGCGAAGAAGCACCAGCGCGACCCGGTGCGCATCCGCATCGCCAAGCCCTCGGCCAGGGAAGGCGAGGCGCCGAAGGTCCGCCAGCAGGCCTACGTGCTCTCGCGCGCGGGCAAGATGCCGGCGCTGGGCCGCATCCTCGACCTCGAGTCGCCCGCGGCGGCGATCGTCTTCTGCCGCACGCGCACCGAGGTGGACGAGCTCGCCGAGACCATGAACGCGCGCGGCTACCAAGCCGAGGCGCTGCACGGCGGCATGACGCAGGACCAGCGCGACAAGGTCATGCGCAAGCTGCGCGCGGGAAGCGCCGAGCTGCTCATCGCCACCGATGTCGCCGCGCGCGGCTTGGACGTGGAGCGCCTCACGCACGTCATCAACTACGATTTGCCGAGCGCGGCCGAGGTATACGTGCATCGCATCGGGCGCGTGGGGCGCGCCGGCCGCGAGGGCGTGGCCATCACCCTCGTCGAGCCGCGCGAGCAGTTCCAGCTGAAGAACATCGAGCGCCTCACGCGCCAGAAGATCGAGATGGCCAAGGTGCCGACGGTCGCTGACTTGAAGGCCCGCCGGCTGGAGCTCACGCGGGTGGCGCTGCGCGAAGCGATCGAGGCCGACGGCGTCGAGCGCTACCGCGTGGTCGTCGACGCGCTCTCGGAGGAGTACGACCCGGTGCAGATCGCCATGGCGGCGGTGAAGCTCTTCCACGAGGCCACGGAGGGGAACGGCTCGGAGGAAGAGGAAACGCAATTCCGGACGGAAACCGCATCCCGGGCCGTTGCGGCAGGAGGCGCGCCGGGGATGACCTCCACCGCGCGCATCTTCATCGGCGCGGGCCGCGAGGCGGGCATCCGCCCGCAGGACCTGGTGGGCGCCATCGCCAACGAGGCGGGCGTGGCCGGGGCTTCGATCGGCGCGATCCAGATCACCGACCGCTTCTCGCTGGTGGAGGTGCCCGAGGACGTGGCGCAGCAGGTGATCAAGGCGCTGGGAAAGGCGACGCTGCGCGGCAAGAAGGTGCCGGTGCGCAGGGACAAGGCGCGTTGACGCCTCCTAGCAGCCCTGCGCCACCACCGCCTGGACGCGTGCATTGAATTCCGGGGTGTCGCGGAAATCCTGGCGGACCTGGTCGCGGCTGCGGGCGCCTGAATCGACCTGCGAGAGCCAGAAGCGCACGCCATCGAGGTCGCCGCCGCGGCGCAGGAAGGCGTTGTAGAGATCGCCCACGAACTGCGCGTTGGTCCGTCCACGCGTTCCGTACTCGCCCCCGTTGAAGAACATCGAGGTGATCGCCTCGACTTCACCGTACACCGCGCCGGGGCCCGAGCACTGCGCTGCGCGGAAGCGCTGCACCCAGTACTGCAGCCCGTCGCTCTCCGGCAGCCGTCCCAGCAGCCCGCGATAGAAGTCCATCACCATGTTCACTTCGGCGCGCGCGGCCGTGTCGCCGAAGATCGAGCGCGTGAAGGCGTTGAATTCCGGCGAGAACATGAAGCCGGCGAGCGCCACCTCGCGCGGCAAGCCCTGGTCGAGCTGCGAGCGCCAGTAGCCCAGGCCGCCGGCATCCGGCGGGCGGTTGAAGAACGTGTTGTAGAGGTCGGCCACGAAACCGGCGTTGTCCCGCCCGAGCGCGCGGTATTCGGCGCTCGAGAAGAACGCCATCGCCATCGCGAACCAGGCTTCGTTCACGTCGGCCGCGAGCGATTGCAGCCGCGCGGCCTCGCCGTCCCAGAACGACTTGCCGCCGGCATCGGGGGCGCGTCCCAGGATGGAGCGGTAGTAATGGGTGACGAGCGACTTCTCGCCCACGCCCTCGAGCCGCACCGCGCGCGGGCTGCCCGGATCGGCGCTGGTGACGGTGAGCGCGCCGTCCTGCGGCCGGCGGGCGAGCAGCGCGCCGGCTTCCACGGGCGGTGCGAACACAACGTCCACGCGGCAGGTTTGTCCCACCGCCAGCGTGCCGCAGTCGTTCGACTGGGTGAACGGCCCGCTCACGGCGACGCCGGAAACGCTCACGGGAGCGGTGCCGTCGTTGCGCACCGTCACGGGCATTGCCGGCGAGCGCGTGCCCATCGATTGGGCGCCGAAATCGAGCGAGGCCGGGGTCACGCCGAGCGAGAGGACCGGCGGCGGAGGCGGCGGGGGTGGCGCGGGCCCTGCGCCGTTCACCGCGGGCCCGGGGGAGGCGGCAATGCCGAACACCATCGGTCCGGTGCCGCCTTCGTGCGCGCCGATGTCCGGGCCGGCGCCGAGGAAATCGTCGTTGAAATTCGGCAGGCGCAGCCCCTGGTCGTAACCCGGGGTGGCGACGGCGAGCTGGTAGCGGCCGCCCGCTTCGCTTTCCCAGCCATTGCCCGGCGCGTAGCGGGGAACGGCGCGGATGCCGTCGGCGATCGGGGCGCCCGGGTTGCCGTTGTACATGTCGCGCGCGAAGTCGTTGTCGGTGCCCTCGTCGTAGAAGGCTTCCCACGCGCGCCACAGGTGCCAGATGTTGTTGCGCGTGACGGTTTCGTGGATCAGTTGCTGGGGGCCGGTGCCGCTCACGCCCGCGGAGCCGCCCAGCCCGTGCACGGCGCCCTCGCCCGCGGCCTGCAGCATCGTGTTGTGGAAGATGTAGCGCCGGCCGTTGGGGAAGTTCACGTTGGAGCCCGCCTTGAACATCGCCTGGCGGTCGTCGCTGTCGAGGGGGGCGCGCTCGAGCATGCGTCCGCGGTTGTAGACGTTGCGGAAAAGGTAGAGCGGGCCTATGGAGGTGATCGTCGAGGCGATGCCGGTGCCGGTCCGGTCCATGTAGTTGCCCCAGACGCGCACGTTGCGGTTGCCGCCCTCGACCTCGATCGCGTCGTCCCACGAATGCGACAGCTTGTTGCCGTAGATGTCGCTGTCGCCGTTGGGAAAGCCCGTCGTGGAAACATTGTCGGAACCGCCCACGATGTCGTTGAAGTACTTGCCGGCGACGCTGTAGAACTCGTTGTGGCGGATCACGTGGTTGCCGGGGCAGCGCTCGATCGTGATCGCCTGCGGGCCCTCGGGGTGGCCATCCGACCAGCTGTTGCTGCCATAACGGGGCTCGTGGATCACGTTTCGCTGGATGGTCACGCGCGTGAGCGCGGGCGAAGCCACGTTGCCGCAGAAGGCGTACACGGCGGAGTCCGCGTTGACGCCGAGATTCCCGCCGCGGGTGCGGCCCCAGCCGCTGATGTCGTTGTCCTCGATGATCACGTCGGTCACGCCGGCGGAGAGCCGGATCGCGTGCTCGCGCGCGCCGCGCAAGGTGAGTCCGCGGATCACCACGTAGGAGGCGTTGACCAGGATGTTGTATTGCGCCACGCCATCGCCGTCGAGCACGCCGGCCGCGCCTTGGTAGACCACATATCCGACAGGGGTGCCGCCCGAGTTGATGGTGAGCTGCGGCGCGCTCGCCGTGGCGGTGCTGCTCGCCACGCTTACCGTCCGCGCAACCGGAACCTGGTGCGCCCACGTCGCGAAGAGGAGCGTGCGCACGTTGGGCACCAGCTGCCCGGGCACGCTCAGCTCGGCCTCGTAAGCCGTGCCGGGCTGGAGGTGGACGAGGCTTCCGCGGCACTCGGAGGTGCGCGCGTCGTACCAGAGGGGAAGGCCCTCGCGGTAGGACGCCTCGCCCACGCGGCGGAACCGGACATTGCAGCCGGTTGCAGCCGTGGCGCCGAGGGGGTTGCTCCAGTAGAGGCCCACCGATTCGTAAGTGGGTACCGCGCGGGCATCCAGCTGGCCATTCGCCGGCAAGGCGGCGGCCAGCAGCAGCGCGAAAGCGAGCCGGAGAAGGGTGGCGGGGCGCACGGTGACTCCCGGAGCAGGACTGCCACGCTATGGCTGCGCCATGACAAACCGTGTCGGCCGGCGCCGACAGGCCATGGTTCGCACGGACTATCCGGGTTTCGGCCCCTGCCACCTTCATTTCGTCGCGGCGCGGAGGCCGCGCATGCGGCCCGTTGTTATCCTCGCCGCCATGACCTCATTCCTTTTCGTTCTCCGGATCACCGCCGCATGGGCCGTCGCGGTGTTCATCGCGGTGCTGACCTACACCGAGCTCATCGACCGCGGGCCCGATTGGGTGCTGGTGCTGATCATCTTCTTCACCATGGCCGCGGTGATCGTGCGGGCGTTCTCGCACGTGCGCCGCGTGCGGCTGGTGGCCGGCACACCCGACAAGGAAGCGCTCGGCAACCGCCACCGTCGCCAGGTCGAGATGCCCATGGACGCGGACCAGGCTTTCGCCCTGGTGGACGCGACCATCCGCGAGCTTCCTTACGTGCTGGGCGTCGAGAGCGTTTGCGACAGCCTGCAGGTGCGCGCCCGCCTCAAGCAGATGAACCCGTTCCTGAGCGGCCACAAGGGGCCGAAGCAGGTGGTGGGCCTCGGGGGGCCGCGCTTCAACCAGGTCCTGGCCACCGTCACGCCGGGCGAATCGACCTCGAGCCTCACCTTGATCTGCGAGCCCGAAGGCGGCGCCTGGGTGGACTGGTTCCTGGTGGACTATGGGACGAACCTGCAGAACGCCGAGGCCGTGACGCGGGCGTTGTCGCGGCGAATCTCGGAGCTGCGCAAGGGGGAGCAGGCCGCGGCGCGCGAGACCGCCACGGAGAAGGAGCTCACGGTGGCCAAGCTCTCGCTGCTGCACGCGCAGGTCGAGCCGCATTTCCTCTACAACACGCTCGCGAGCGCGCAGATACTCACCCGCACCGACCCCGGCCGCGCCGACCAGATGCTGGGCAACCTCATCGTCTACCTGCGCCACTCGCTGCCGCGCAGCGCCGACGAGCCCTCGACGCTGGGCGAGGAGCTCGAGCGCGCGCGCGCCAACCTCGAGATCCTCGCGATCCGCATGGGCGAGCGCCTGCGCGTCGACATCCAGGTGCCGGCCTCGCTGCACGGGGTGGCGCTGCCGCCGATGATGCTGCAGACGCTCGTGGAGAACGCGATCAAGCATGGCCTGGAGCCGGTGCCCGGCGGCGGGACGGTCTGGATCCTCGCGCGCGAGGCCGACGGGCGCGTGGCGATCACCGTCGCCGACGACGGGCGCGGCTTCAGCCAGGACGGCGGCGGGACCGGGATAGGGTTGAGGAACGTGCGGGAGAGGCTGCGGCTCGCATATGGGGATGCGGCGAGGTTCGATATCGTGGCGAATTTTCCGAGAGGGGTGGCGGCGACGATTGTTGTTCCTATTAAACCGGGGACGGACCCTGAACCCGGAAGGAGCCAAAACCAGGGTGGGTCCCCATGAAGGCAGTCGTCGCGGAAGACGAAGCGCTCTTGCGCGAGGAGCTGGTGTCGATGCTCGCGAAGGTGTGGCCGGGACTCGAGGTCACGGCCTGCGAGGACGGCGGCAGCGCGCTCGAAGCGATCGAGGCGCAGCAGCCCGAGGCCGCGTTCCTCGACATCCGCATGCCGGGACTGACCGGCCTCGAGGTGGCGGCGGCGGTGGGCGAGGCGAGCCCGCGTACCGAGATCGTCTTCGTCACCGCGTACAACCAGCATGCGATCGAGGCATTCGACCGCGGCGCGATCGACTACCTGCTCAAGCCCATCGCGCCCGACCGGCTCGCGGCAACGGTGAAGCGAGTGAAGGCGAGGCTCGCCGGCGGCGGCGGCGGCGACGCAGGCGCGCTCGCCGCGATCGTCGAGCAATTGCGCTCGAAGCTCCCCGCCGAGGTGAGGCAGCCGCCCTTGCAATGGGTCACCGCGAGCGTCGGCAAGGAAACGCGGCTCATCCTCGTGGACGACGTCGCCTACTTCAAGGCCGAGGACAAGTACACGGTGGTGGCCACCGCCGAGGGCGAGGCGCTGATCCGCAAGCCCATCCGCGAGCTCCTCGAGGTGCTCGATCCAGCCGCCTTCAAGCAGGTTCACCGCTCGACCATCGTCAACATGAAGGCGATCGCCGCGGTGTCGCGCGACGATTCCGGCCGTGGCACGCTGCGCCTCAGGAACCGGCCCGAGACGCTCGCGGTGAGCCTGAGCTACATGGCGCTCTTCAGGAACATGTAACCTTCGCGGCATGGCTGCGCGAACCTTCCTGCTGGCCCTCGCGGCCACGCTCTGCATGTCCTGCACCCAACCGATCGTCCTCAAGGGAGCGCTCGTCGTGGGCAACGATCCCGTGTCGCTATCGCTCGGCACCGCCACGCCGGGCGGCGGCTTCCCCGTGTACGGCGAGGCGTTCGTGTCGACGGTGCACGAGGCGGATCCCACGATCCGCATCGAGGCGCGCAATACCCGCGGCAGCGCCGAGAACATTCCCCTGCTCGAGCAGGGCAAGCTCGACCTGGCGCTCGTGCAGGGCGAGGCGGCCCACGAAGCGTTGATGGGCATCAACCGCGACAAGCCCACCGACATCAAGGTGGTCTGGGCGATGTATTCGTCGCCCGGAATGTTCGTCGTGCGCGCCGACAGCCCCTACCGCACGATCGCCGACCTCAAGGGCAAGCCCGTGGCCTGGGGCGCGAAAGGCTCGGGGCTGGTTCTGCTCGGCGGCTACGTGGTCGATGCGCTCGGCATGGACCCCGGGCGCGATTTCCAGCCGGTATACCTCGAGCGCGCGGGCGACGGCCCCGCCATGGTGCTCGACGGCCGGGTGGCGGCCCTCTGGGGCGGCGGCATCGGCTGGCCCAACTTCACCGCCGTCGCCAACTCGCCTGGTGGCGCGCGCTTCATCACGCCCGACGAGGAGGAGATCGGCCGCATCCTGCTCAAGTACAAGTCGCTCAAGCGCGTGACGATTCCGGCGGGCAGCTACAAGGGAATCGAGCGCGACACGGCTTCGGTGGGATCGTGGAGCTTCGTCTTCGCGCGCAAGGACCTCTCGGGCGAGGCCGCCTACCGCCTCGCGCGCGCGTTGCACCGCGGCCAGGGCAAGATGGCCGCGCTGCTGCGGCAGGGGCGCGAAAGCACCGCGGCGAACACCTGGCAGGCCGTGCCCGACATCTCGATGCTGCACCCGGGCGTGGTGCGTTACCTTCGCGACGCGCAGATCGCCAAGTGAGCGCGCTGCTCTTGCGCAACGCGCGCGTCTTCGACGGCGTCTCGGCCGACTGCGCCGAGGGCATGGACGTGCTGGTGGCCGACGGATTGATCCGCGAAGTGTCCTCCACCCCGCTGGGCGCCGCCAACGCGCGCGTGATCGACGCAGGCGGGCGGACGCTCATGCCGGGCCTCATCGACGCGCACATGCACGCCTACGCGAGCGACGTGAACGTGCAGCGCATCGAGGCGCTCGGCGCTCCCTACCGCACCGCGCATGCCGTGCGCATGCTCGGCCACGCGCTCGATTGCGGCTTCACGACGCTGCGCGACGTGGGCGGCGGGGACTACTCGCTCGCGAAGGCGATCGCCGACGGCCTGGTGCGCGCGCCGCGGTATTTCTATTCAGGCAAGTGCCTTTCGATGACGGGCGGGCACGGCGACATGCGCCCGCTCGAGGAGGCACCGCGCTACCACGCGATGTGCGCGTGCGGCATCTTCAATTCGTTCGCGAAGATCGCCGACGGCGTGGACGAATGCATCCGCGCCACGCGCGAGGAGCTGCGCCAGGGCGCGCACTGCATCAAGATCATGGGCTCCGGCGGCGTGGCCTCCCCGACGGACCCGTTGTGGATGAACCAGTACCGCGAAGACGAGATCCGCGCCATCGTGAACGAGTGCGCCGAGCGGCGCACGTACGTGGCCGCGCATTGCCATCCCGCGAGCGCGGTGCGGCGCAGCGTGGAGTTCGGCGTGCGCTCCATCGAGCACGGCACGCTCATGGATGCCGAGACCGCGGCCTTCGTGGCCGAGCGCGGAGCCTTCGTGGTGCCCACGATGGTGACGCTCTTCGCGCTGGTCGAGCTGGGCGAGAAGCTCGGGTTCCCGCCCGAGAGCCTCGCGAAGGCGCGCGCGGTCTACGGCGGCGCGCTCGAAGGGCTGCACCACATGCGGCAAGCGGGCGTGAAGATCGGTTATGGAACCGACTTGCTCGGCACGACGTATACGCGCCAGTGCCGGGAGTTCACCCTCCGCAGCGAGGTCTTCACGCCGCTGGAGCTGCTGCGGCAGGCGACCTCGGTCAACGCCGAGCTGATGATGATGGAAGGCCGCATCGGCTGCGTGAAGCCCGGAGCGTTCGCCGACCTCATCGTGGTCGACGGCGATCCTCTCGAGGACATCGGCCTCCTGGCTGCCGATGGGCGGCATCTCACCACGATCGTGCGGGGCGGCGAGGTGGTGAAGGCGGCCTGAGGCGCGTCGCGCGGCGCCGCCTTCGCCGGCGCGGCTCGGTCATGCGGTCGCACTCAGGCCGCAAGCCGTGGCGACCGTTTCCTGGCCTCGCCGGGCTTCGCCTTCGAGGACTTGCTTCCCTCGCCTTTCGGGCCGCCGCGCCGAGCGGAGCCGGGCTCGGGCTCGCGCGCATGCGGGTAGGCGTGGTCGTGGGAATCCAGCATCTGGTCGGGCACGGTGGAGACGAACTCGGCGAAGCCGTGGCCGCCCACCGATATATGGTCGCGCATCGCCTGGTAGGCGATCTCGCCATTGCCGGCGAGGATGGCCTCGACCACGCGGGCGTGCTCGCGGCACGATTCGGCGGCGCGCCCCTCGCGCTGGAAGGTGTTCTGCCGGTAGATCTCGGTGCGGCGGCGGATGTGGCGCGCCTGCTCGGCGAGGTAGCGATTGTGGCAGCCGCGATAGATGACTTCGTGGAAGTCCGCGTTCTCCTGCGCGTACTGGATCGGGTCGCCGCGCTCGATGCACTCGCACTGCCGCTCGAAGATGCTCTTGAGGGTGGCGCGCTGCTCGGTGGTCATGCGCCGCGCCGAGTAGCGCGCGCAGATCCCCTCGAGCTCGGCCTGCAGCTCGAACATCGCGAGCAGCTCCTTGATCGACATGCGCGAGACATACACGCCCTGGCGCGGGATGGCCCGCACGAGGCCCTGGGCGGCCAGCTGGTGGATGGCCTCCCGGATCGGCGTGCGCGAGACCTTGAAGCGCTCGGCGAGCTGGCGCTCGTCCAGCGCATCGCCGGGCATCAGCCGACCGCTGTTGATCTCGTCTTCGAGCATCCGTCGCACTTCCTGCGCGAGGTTGTTGCGGGGGGCTTCCATCCAGCGTCTCTCCTTGACGTCCGAGGGGCTGCGTGGCAGATTTGGATACCACGACGCCGCTTTGGTATTCTTGCAGGGCCAATTCGTTGTAACGGCGCCAGAATAGCACCCGCTTCCCGCCCGAGGACACCCCCATGCCGCTGCCCCCGTCTCGCCGGATGAACTTTTCGGAGGTCCCCGTCGTGGACATCGGCCCGCTGGTGGCCGGAGACTCGCGTGGTAGCGATGAAGTGATCGCTAACATCGACCGCGCCTGCACCGAGGTGGGGTTCATGTACGCGGTGGGCCACGGCGTGCCACGCTCCGTCGTGCAGGCTGCCGTGGACGCGACACGCGGCTTCTTCGCCCTGCCGCTGGAACGCAAGATGGAAGTCTGGATGGGCCATTCCGACCAGTTCCGCGGCTTCATCCCCAACAAGGCCGGCGGGACCAAGTCGGCGAAGAACCATCGCGAGGGCTACATCATCCGCGCCGAGCGGCCGCGCTCCGCCGACCAGCCGATGGACGGTCCCAACCAGTGGCCCAAGCATCCGCGGGAGTTCGAGGGCGCCATGCGCGCCTATTACGAGGCCACCGACGGCCTCGCCCGCATCCTGCGCCGGGGCTTCTCGCGCGCCCTGGGGCTGCACGCCAACGCGCTCGAGCCGATGTTCGAGCACTCCATGACCCAGCTCAAGCTGAACTACTACCCCGCGCAGGACTCGCCCGAGAAGGAAGACGAGATCGGCCTGGTCGCGCACGCCGACTCGGGCGCCTTCACCATCCTGTGGCAGGACGACGTGGGCGGGCTCGAGACCGTGAACCGCGAGGGCGAATGGGTGGTGGTCCCGCCGATCCCCGACGCGTTCGTGATCAACATCGGCGACATCCTGCAGGCCTGGTCCAACGGGCGCTTCTCCTCGACGCCGCATCGCGTGATCAACCGCTACGGCACCGAGCGCATCTCGATCCCGTTGTTCGTCAACCCGAACTACAACACCGTGGTGAAGCCGTTGGTGGGCGCCGCGCCGCCGGAGTTCGTCCCGTTCGTGAGCGGCGAGTACCAGACCGACGTCTACGACCGGCTCTACCCGCGAGCGCCGGCATGAACGCCGCTGCGCGCGGCACGACCCGGGTGCGCGCCGCCGACGGGACCGAGCTGCACTGCGAATGCACGGGCGACGGCACCGCGGTCGTGTTCGTGCACGAGTTCGCCGGGGACCACCGCACGTGGGAGCCGCAGGTCCGGCGCTTCTCCCGTAGCCACCGCTGCGTGACTTTCGGCGCGCGCGGCTATCCCCCATCGGAGGTGCCGCGCGAGGCCGCGCGCTACAGCCAGGACCTGGCTCGCGGCGACGTGATCGCGGTGATGGACTCGCTCGGCATCGAACGCGCCCACCTCGTGGGCCATTCGATGGGTGCCTACACTGCCCTGCACGTGGGCATCCACCACCCCGAGCGGTGCCTGTCGATCACCGCCGCGGGCTGCGGCTGGGGCTCGAGCCCGGCGGACGCGCCCAAGGTGGCCGAGGTTTGCGGTGACATCGCCCGCATGTTCCGCGAGGAGCCGCTCGACGTGGCCGCCGACAAGTACGCCAACGCGCCGATGCGCCTGACTTTCAAGGCGAAGGACCCGCGCGGCTTCGCCGAATTCGCCCGCATGTTGGGCGAGCACTCGGCCCTGGGGCTCGAGATGACGATGCTGAACGTGCAGGCCAAGCGCCCGTCCCTCGGCGCGCTCGAGGCGCAGCTGAAGGCGATGCAGGTGCCGCTCCTGGTGCTCGTGGGCGACGAGGACTTCCCGTGCCTCGATGGCAGCCTCTTCCTCAAGCGCACCGTGCCCACCGCCGCCCTGATGGTGGTGCCCCGTTCGGGCCACACCATCACCAGCGAGGAGCCCGACACCTTCAACGCCGCGCTCGCGGAGATCTTCGCCGCCTGCGAGTCGGGCCGCTGGATGGCGCACCGCGGGACCGCAATGGCATGACCGAGGCCACCGAGGGCCGCATCATGGTGGCCGTCGAAGGCCCCGTGGCCACGGTGCGCATCGCCAATCCGGCGCGGCGCAACGCGGTTTCCACATCGATGTGGCGCGCGCTCGCGCGTTTCGCCGCCGATGCCTCGCATCGAAGCGACATCCGCGTGGTCGTGCTGCGCGGCGAGGGCGAGGCGGCATTCTGCGCGGGGGCCGACGTGCACGAGTTCGACGGCCAGCGCCAGGGCGCCGACGCCGCTGCCTACGACGACCTGGTCGAGGGCACCTGCCGCGCCCTCGAAGCCGTGCCGCAGGCGACCCTGGCGGTGATCCGCGGCGCCTGCATGGGCGCGGGCAACTCGATCGCCGCGAGCTGCGACATGCGCATCGCCTCGCACGATGCCTACTTCGCGCATCCGGCCGCGCGCCTGGGCCTGGGGTACGACCCGCGCGGCATCGCGCGCCTGGCCGGTGTCTACGGCGTTCGCGCGGTGCGCCAGCTGATGCTCTTCGGCACGCGGCTGGACGCCACGTCCGCGCTGGCGCTGGGCGCCATCGACCAGGTCGCCGCGGGCGATGAGATGGACGCCCTGGCCGTCTCGCTTGCCGCGCAGGCGAGCCGCGGCGCCCCGCTCACGGTGCGCGCGGCCAAGGCCACGCTGCGCGCCCTCGCGCCTCGCATCGATCCCGCGCTGGTGCCCGAAGTGCAGGCGCTCTCGCGCCTGGCCGACACCAGCTCCGATTACGAGGAAGGCTTGCGCGCCTTCCGCGAGAAGCGCGAACCCCGATTCGAGGGCCGCTAGGAACGCATGACGTCCCGCAACCTGCTCCATTGCCTGCTCGACGGGCGCGACCCCGACTCCGCCGCCTTCGTGATCCCGCAAGGACCGACCCTCACCACGCGCGAATGGCGCGCGCTGGTGGGACGCCTTGCCACGGCGCTCGCGGGCCTCGGCGTCGTCGAAGGCAGCCGCGTCACCTTCAAGCTCTCGAAGGGCGTCGAGCCGGTCGCGCTCGCCCACGCGTGCTTCCAGCTCGGCGCCACGGTCCAGCCGATCAACACCGACTACACCGACGTGGAGACGCGCTACCTCGTGGAGGACGTGGATCCCCACCTGGTCGTCTGCGATCCCCCCGCGCAAGCTCGCATGGCCACCGTCGCGGGCGCCGGGCGCCACCTCGAAACGCTCGGCCCCGGGTGCTCGGGCTCGCTGGGCAAGCTCGCGCAGGGCTCGGCGCCGATGGCGCGCGTGGCGGAGGTTTCCGGCGACGCCGTCGCGGCCATCCTGTACACGTCGGGGACCACGGGACGTCCCAAGGGCGCGCAGATCACCCACGACAACCTCGCGCAGAGCGCGCGCGCGCTCGGCGCGACGTGGGGACTCGGCGCCGCCGATCGACTGCTGCATTTCCTGCCGGTGTACCACGCCCATGGCCTGCTCACCTCGATCCACGTGATGCTGGCCGCAGGCGGCTCGGTGCTGTTCCTCGAGCGCTTCGAGCCGCAGGCCGTGCTGGCCGGCCTCGGGCAGGCCACCGTCGTGATGGGCGTGCCGACGCACTATGGCCGCTTGCTGCGCGAGCCCGGTCTCGCGGGCGCAACCGGACCCGGCTTCCGCCTGGCCATCTCGGGCTCGGCGCCGCTGCCGGCCGAGATCGCGCAGCGCTTCTTCGAGGTCACCGGCCATCGCATCGTCGAGCGCTATGGGTCGACCGAGGCCGCGATCGTGACCGCCTTGCCCGCGGCGAGTCCCGAGCGGCTGGGCTGGGTCGGCTGGGCGCTTCCCGGCGTGCAGATCCGCGTGGCCACCACCGAGGGCGCGCGCGCCGCGCGCGGCATCGGCGTGCTCGAGACGCGCGGGCACAACGTCTTCCGCGGTTACTGGCGCCGGCCCGACGCCGACCGCGAGGCCTTCACCGAGGACGGCTGGTTCGTGACCGGCGACATCGCCGAGATCGACGCGAGCGGCTGCGTGCGCCTGCTCGGACGCGCGCGCGACCTCATCATCAGCGGCGGCCTCAACATCTACCCGCGCGAGGTGGAGATCGCCCTCGATGCGTTGCCCGAGGTCGCCGAGTCCGCGGTCTTCGGCGTGCCCCACCCCGATTTCGGCGAGGCCGGAGTCGCCGCCCTGCGCCTGCACCCGGGCGCGCAATGGCAGGAGCAGCGCGCCATCGAATCGCTGCGCGCGCAGCTCGCCGGCTACAAGGTGCCCAAGCGATTGCTGCCGATGGCGGACCTGCCGCGCAACGGCAACGGCAAGGTCCTCAAGGCGCAGCTGCGCGAGAGCTATCGCGACCTCTTCGCCCTGGCGGCCAAGGCCTGAAGCGTTTCCCACAACCAGACCAAAACGGAGCATCCATGGATCTCAAGCTGAAGGACAAGAAGGCGCTCGTCACGGGCGGCAGCGAAGGCATCGGCAAGGCGATCGCGCTGGCCTTCGCGCGCGAGGGCATGGACGTGGCCATCTGCGCGCGGCGCAGGGAGCCGCTCGAGGCCACGGCGGCAGAGATCTCGAAAGCCACCGGCCGGCGCATCGTGGCGATCCCCGCCGACCTGACCAAGGCGGCGGACGCCGAGAACTTCGTGAAGAAGGCGCACGCCGAGCTGGGCCGCCTCGACGTGGTCGTGAACAACGCGGGCTCCGCGCCCGGCGGCGTGATCGAGCACCTCTCCGAAGCCGACTGGGAGCAGGGCCTGCAGCTCAAGTTCATGGGCTACGTGCGCATCCTGCGCTACGCGCTGCCGATCCTGGTGAAGCAGGGCGGGGGGCGCGTCGTGAACCTCATCGGCAACGACGGCGTGAAGCCCTCGTACTGGGAGATCGTGCCGGGCGCGGCGAACGCGGCAGGGCAGAACCTCACCATGTCGCTCGCCGGCCAGTACGGCAAGCACAACGTGAGCTTCTGCGCGGTCAACCCCGGTCCCGTGCGCACCGAGCGCTGGGCCGGGCTGGTGAAGGCGATGTCGCGCGACATGAAGATCCCCTACGAGGAGGCCGACAAGCTGGCGCCCTCCTCCATCCCGCTCGGGCGCATCGCCGAGGCCGACGAGGTCGCAAACCTGGTGGCGATGCTCGCCTCGCCGCTGATGCATTTCGTGAACGGCACCATGATCGAGATCGACGGCGGCCAGGAGAAGGTCCTGATGGACCGCATCCGCGACCGCTAGCGGCGTGCGCGTCGCGGTCAAGGACAACATCGCGGTCGCGGGCCAGCCCTTTACGGCCGGCCTGCCGATGTTCGCGAGCCGCGTCGCGCAAGCCGACGCCGCGGTTGTCGCGAGACTGCGCGCGGCGGGCGCCTCGATCGTCGGCGTGACCGCCACCGACTCCGGCGGGCTGGGTGTGGCCACTCCGGAGGTGATCAATCCCCTCGCACCGGAGCTCATCGCCGGGGGCTCCTCGGGCGGCTCGGCCGCCGCGGTCGCCTCGGGAATCGCCGACGTGGCCCTGGGCACCGACACCGGCGGCAGCGTGCGCATCCCCGCGGCCTGTTGCGGCGTCTTCGGCTTCAAGCCCTCCCATGGCCGTGTGCCCGCCACGGGGGTCTGGCCGCTCGCACCGGAGCTGGAGGACGTGGGCGTCCTCGCCGGCAACCTGCGATCGCTGGAGCGAGCCGCGCACCTGCTGATGGACGGCGCCCCGGCGCCCGCGCCCAGCTCGGTGACGATCGGCGTGGACCGCGCGTGGATCGCGATGTGCGATCCGTCGGTCGCCGCCGGCTTCGAGGCGGCGCTGGCGCGGACCGGCTGCAGGATCCTGGAGGTGCGGCTTCCGGACCTCTGGACGCTCTCGCGCATCCACGCCACGCTGGTGCTGGCGAACGTCGCCACGCTCTACGGCGAATGCGGCGAGGCGGGCCTCGGCAAGCTCGCATGGCGCTGCCTCGAGTCGGCGCGCGGCATCACGGCGGACGAGATCGCCCGCGCGCGCGCGAGTGGCGATGGACTGCGAGCCGCCTGGACAAGGGCGCTCGGCGAAGTGGACTTCCTCCTTTTGCCCACGCTGCCGGCGCCCGTCCCCCTGCGCGGCACGAAACGCGTCACGCTGGCGGGCGAGGAACACCCCATCGCGATCGCGCTCACGCTGCTCACGGCGCCGGCGAACCTCTTCGGCGCGCCCGCCATCGCCCTGCCCATCGAAGGCGAGAGCCTCCAGCTCGTCGCCGTGCCCGGCCGCGACGAGGGGCTGCTCGCCGCCGCCGGCCCGATCCATGCCATGCTGGCGATGCACTGAATGGATACCGCGATCACCACGCAAGGCCAGGGCGTCGGCGCCGCCCTCGCGCGCAAGGAAGACCAGCGCCTCATGCTCGGCCGCGGCCGCTTCATCGGCGACATGTCGATGGCCGGCCTGCGCGAGGTCGCCTTCCTGCGCAGCCCGATCGCGCATGGCCGCATCCGAGCCGTGGCCAAGCCCGCGGGCGCCGTCAATACCGTCTTCGTCCGCCAGGACCTCGCGGGCGTGCGCGCGATCCGCTCGACGCTGGGCGCGCCGGGCTTCAAGGCCTCCGACTTCCCGCCGCTCGCCGAGGGCAAGGTGCGCTTCGTTGGCGAGGCGATCGCGATGTGCGTCGCCGAGACGCGGGCCCGCGCCGAGGACCTGGCCGAGGCGATCGCGCTCGAGCTGGACGAGTTGCCGGCCGTGGCCGACGTCGACGTGGCGCTCGCGGCCCAGTCCCCTCGCGTGCACGACGACTGGGACGACAACCTCTTCCTGACCTCCAACATTCCCGGCGACCTCGCCGCCATCGCCGCCAACGCGGCGGTGAAGGTCACGCGCGAGTACCGTTGCGCGCGCCAGGTGATGAACCCCCTCGAGGGCAAGGCGGTGCTCGCGCACTGGGACGAGCGCGCCGACCAGCTCGTGGTGTACACCTCGACGCAGGTGCCGCACATGATCCGCTGGGCGATCGCCGAGCACCTCGGGCTCGAGCAGGGCCAGGTCCGCGTGGTGGCGCCGGATGTCGGCGGAGGCTTCGGCTACAAGTGCGTGCTGCATCCGGAGGAGCTTTGCGTCGCGTGGCTCGCGATGACCTATCGCAAGCCGTTCCGCTGGATCGAGGACCGCCGCGAGCACCTCGTGGGCGGAGCCAACTGCCGCGAGCACCGCTACCGCATCACCGCGTACGCCGACCGCGCCGGCAAGCTGCTGGGGCTCGAGGCCGACATCACCATCGATGCCGGCGCCTATTCGGTGTGGCCGTTCACCGCGTGCCTGGAGGGCACGATGGCGGCCGGACACCTGCCCGGACCCTACGTGGTGCCGGCGTATCGTGCGCGCGCATTGTCGGTCGCGACCAACAAGCCGCCGATCATTCCTTACCGCGGTGTCGCGCGCACCGGCATCTGCTTCGCCATGGAGCTCACCATCGACGCCATCGCGCGCGAGGTCGGGCGCGAGGCGTGGGAGGTGCGGCGCGACAATCTCGTCGCCAAAGCCGCGATGCCGTTCCGCAACGCCACCGGCAAGGTCTACGACAGCGGCGACTATGCGAAGAGCCTGGAGATGGCGGTGGCCGCGATCAGCGTGGATGCGATCCGCGCACGCCAGGCGAAGGGCGAGGCCGACGGGCGCCTCATCGGCATAGGCACCGCCAACTACATCGAGATGACCGCGCACGGCACCGCGCTCTTCGCGGCGCTGGGCCTGCCGTTCGCGCCGGGCTTCGAGCAGGCGACGGTGCGCTTCACGCCCGACGGCGGGTTGGAAGTGCGCGTGGGCGTGCAGTCGCACGGCCAGGGCATGGAGACCTCGCTCGCCCAGCTCGCGCACGAGGTGCTCGGCGTGGACGTGGCGCGCATCCGCGTGCTGCACGGCGACACGGCGTTCTCGCCGTTTTCCACCGGCACCTACGCCTCGCGCTCGATCACCATGGCCGGTGGCGCGGTGGTGCGCGCGTGCCGTGCGCTGGTGCCGCGGCTGGCGAAGATCGCCGCGCACCTGCTGAAGCATGAGGGCGAGCTTCCTTTGGTCGCCGGGCGCTTCGTCGCGCCCTCGGGCGAGATCTCCGTGGGCGAGGTCGCGCGCACCTTCTACCTGCAGCCGCAGAAGCTGCCGCCGGGCGCCGACTCCGCGGGACTCGAAGTGACCGAGGGATTCAAGCCCAAGGTGGACACCGGGCAATACAGCTACGGCACGCATGCGGCGGTCGTCGCGGTCGATCCCGCCATGGGCCAGGTGGAGATCCTCGACTACGTGATCGTGGAGGACTGCGGCACGGTGGTGAACCCGCTCATCGTCGATGGCCAGGCCTACGGCGGCGCCGCGCAGGGCATCGGCACCGCGCTCTACGAGGAGATGGCCTTCGACGCCAACGGCCAGCCGCTCGGCTCGACGCTGAGCGACTACCTCCTGCCCGGCGCGGGCGAGGTGCCGCCGATCCGCGTGCTGCACCTGTCGACGCCCTCGCCGCACACCGAGTTCGGCATCAAGGGCGCGGGCGAAGGCGGCGCGATCCCTCCGCCCGCGGCGATCCTCAACGCGGTGAACGATGCGTTACGGGGGATCGGCGTGGAAGTTGCGGAGACGCCGTTGACGCCGAGAAGGTTGTTGACGGCCTTGATGGCCGCAAGACCGGGGACAGGGGGCCTGTCCCCATGAAGCCGGTCGCGTTCGATTACGTGCGGCCGCGGGACCTCGATTCGGCGCTCGCGGCGCTGCGCGAGGGCGGCGAGACATGCCGCGTGCTCGCGGGCGGGCAGTCGCTGGGGCCGATGCTCAACCTGCGCCTGGCGCGGCCGGCGCTGGTGGTGGACATCAACCGCATCGGCGAGCTGCGCGGCGTGGAGCGCCGCGGCGATGCCTGGCACGTGGGCGCCACCACGACGCACGCGATGCTCGAGGATGGAGCGGGCGGCATCGGCGGCATGCTGCGCTCGGTCGCGCGCGGGATCGCATATCGCGCGGTGAGGAACCGCGGCACCGTGGGCGGCAGCCTCGCGCACGCCGACCCCGCGGGGGACTGGCCGCTCGCGCTCGCGGCGCTCGGCGCGCTCGCCACGTTGCGGCGCGGACGCGAAACGCGCGAGGTGGAATGCGCCAGCCTCGCGTCGGGCGCGTTCAGCACCTGCCTCGCGTCCGACGAGATCCTCGTCTCGGTGCGCATCCCCGAAGGCTCGCTCCAGGCGCGCTGGGGCTATGCGAAGGCCTGCCGCAAGGCGGGCGAGCTCGCCGAGGCGGCCGCCGCGGTCGTGATCGACCCGGCGCAGCGCCATTCCCGTGTCGTGCTGGGGGCCCTGGGCCGCCCCGCGCGGATCCTCGAGGAGGCCACCACGCTGCTCGCGCCGGCCGCGGCGCGCGACCTTTCGCGCCTGCAGTCCGCGGTGGCTGCGGCCGCGCCCGAGCTCGATGCGATCGAGGTGCGCATGCAGGCGGGCACGCTCGCGCGCGCCTTGAGGCAGGCGCTGTCATGACCATGGACGTCGAGCTCGAGGTCAACGGCCGGCCGCAACGCCACGCGGTGGAGCCCCGCACCAGCCTCGCCGACCTTCTGCGCGGCGCGTGCGAGCTCACCGGCACGCACTTGGGCTGCGAGCACGGCGTCTGCGGCGCGTGCACCGTGGTGGTGGACGGCGCGCCGATGCGCTCGTGCATCACCTACGCGGTGCAGGCCGAGGGTTGCGCGGTGCAGACGATCGAGGGCTTCGACGACGACCCTTTGATGGCCGAGCTGCGCGAGGCCTTCACGCGCCACCACGCGCTGCAATGCGGCTTCTGCACGCCGGGGATGCTGATCACCGCGCGCGACATCGTGACGCGGCTCCCCGGGGCCGACGAGGCACGCATCCGCGAGGAGCTGGGCGGAAACCTCTGCCGCTGCACCGGCTACGTGGGGATCGTCCGCGCGGTCCTCGAAGTCGGCGCGCGCGTGCGCGTGGCTGCGGTGGAAAGACCCGTCGCCGCGGATGTTGCAGCGGCGCCGCTCGCGATGCCGGAGGCGCAACCGGCCGGGCGGGTGCAAGCGCCTTCTCCCGACACCACCACGATCGCCGAAAGCGTCTCCTTCGAGCATCCCGCCGAGGCGGTCTGGAGGGTGCTGGCCGACCTCGAGCGCGTGGCGCGTTGCCTGCCGGGCGCGCAGATCACCTCGATCGAGGGCGAGCGCGTGAAGGGACGGCTGCGCATCCGCTTCGGCCCGATCGCATCGTCCTTCGACATCGAGGGCGTGTCGTCGCGCGACGAGGTCGAGCGCGAAGGCGAGGTGTCGGGGCAGGGCCGCGACAGCCTCACCGGTTCGCGCGCGCGCGGGCGCATCGCCTTCGCCGTCCTGGAAGCGGGAAGCCCGGGGCGCTGCAGGCTCGACGTGCGCCTGGGGTTCTCGATCCAGGGCATGCTCGCCCAGTTCTCGCGCGGCGCCCTGGTGCAGGACCTCGCGCGGCAGCTCATCGCGCAGTTCGCGGAGAACCTGTCGGCGGAGCTCGAAGGTCGGGCCGCGGTGAGCGCCGGCCCGGCCGAGATGAATTCGCTCGCGCTCCTGTGGGGCTCGCTACGCCGCTTGCTCGGCCGGCTTTTCCGCTAGGGGGAAGTGGCACGCGACGCCGTGCGCGAATCGCGGCGCGGCGCTCCTGCACTGCGCCGTCGCAAAGCCGCAGCGCGGGTGGAAGGCGCAGCCCGGCGGCGGGTCCAGCGGGTTGGGGAACTGCCCGCCGAGGCCCGGATCCGGAATGCCCTGGCCGGGATCGGGCGTGAGCACCGCCGAGAGCAGCGCGCGCGTGTACGGGTGCCGCGGCCGCAGGAACACCTCCTCGGTGGTGCCCTCCTCCACGACGCGCCCCAGGTACATGACCACCACCCGCGTGGCGATGTGCTCGACCACGGCCAGGTTGTGGCTGATGACCACGTAGGTGAGCCCGAACGCCTCGCGCAATTCGGCCAGCAGGTTGAGGATCTGCGACTGCACCGAGACGTCGAGGGCCGAGGTGGGCTCGTCGCACACCACCAGGTCGGGTTTCATGATGAGCGCGCGCGCGATCGCCACGCGCTGGCGCTGGCCGCCGGAGAGCTGGTTCGGATAGTTCTCGATGAAGTGCTCGGGCAGCCCGCAACGCCCGAGCACCTCGATCACGCGGGCGCGACGCTCGGCGGCCGTGCCGATGCCGTGCACATCGAGCGGAAAGCCCACGATGGTGCCGATGCGCTTCCTCGGGTTGAGCGACGAATACGGATCCTGGAAGATGGGCTGCACGCGCCGCGCCACGCTGCGCCGGCCGATGCGCGCGATGTCCGCGCCCTCGAGGCTCACGCTGCCCGAGGTGGGCGGCAGCAGGCCCAGCATCATCCGCATGAGGGTGGTCTTGCCACACCCCGACTCGCCCACGATGGCCACCACCTCGCCGCGCGCGATCGAAAGGCTCACCCCGTTCACCGCATGCAGCAGGCGCGACTTGCGGAAAAGCCCGCCCGAAACCGGGAAGGCCTGCGTCACCTCGCGCAGCTCGAGCAGCGGCGCGGCGCTCGCCAGGGGAACGGGCACGGCGCTCATGCCGCCCTCAGGCAACGCACGGTGCGCCCCGGCGAAACCTGTGCGGTGACCGGCCCGGGATCGGCGCAGCCGCCGATCGCGAGCGAGCAGCGCTCGCGGAAGGCGCAGCCGCGGATCCCGCCCACCAGGCTGGGAACGGTCCCTGGCACGACGCCCAGGGCGGTGCCGCGTGTGCGCCCGGGAACCGGCACGCAGGAGAGGAGCCCGCGCGTGTAGGGGTGCGAGGGCTGCGCGAAGACTTCGGCCGCGGTGCCGGTCTCGACCACCTCGCCCGCGTACATGACGGCGACCCGGTCGGCGATGTTCGCCACCACGCCCAGGTCGTGCGTGATCAGGAGCAGGCCCATGTGGAACTCGCGCTGCAGCTCGCGCAGCAGCAGCAGGATCTGCGCCTGGATGGTGACGTCGAGCGCCGTGGTGGGCTCGTCGGCCACCACCAGATCGGGGCCGCACATGAGCGCCATGGCGATCATGACGCGCTGGCGCAAGCCGCCCGAGAGCTGGTGCGGGTACTGCCCCAGGCGCTGCGCCGGCGCGGGTATGCCCACCTTGCCCAGCAGGAACACCGCGCGCTCGGTCGCTTCCCGGCTCGGCGTGCCACGATGGTGGCGCAGCACCTCGGTGAGCTGCTCGCCGATGGTGAGGCACGGGTTGAGCGCCGTCATCGGCTCCTGGAAGACCATCGTCATGCGGTCGCCGCGCACCTTGTTCATGCGCCGCGCGTCGGCCTTTGACAGGTCCTCGCCGTTGAAGAGCAGCTTCGACGCCGTGCGTTTCGCCTTGCGCGGCAGCAGCCCCATGAGGCCCAGCGCGGTGAGCGACTTGCCGCATCCCGATTCACCCACGACGCAAAGCGTCTGCCCGCGCTCGAGGTCGAGGTCGATGCCGCGCACCGCATGCAGCGTCCCCGACGGCATGGGAATGTCGATGCGCAGGTCGCGGACTTCCAGCAGCGCGCTCAATTGCGTCCCTCCGGAGCGGTGATGTCGCGAAGCCCGTCACCCATCAGGTTGATCGCCAGCACCAGCGCCACGATGAGGGAGCCCGGCAACGTGATGAGCCACGGGCTGAAGAAGAGGTAGGGCTTGGCTTCCGAGATCATGAGGCCCCAGGAGGGCAGCGGCGGCTGCACCCCCAGCCCGAGGAACGAAAGCGCCGCCTCCAGCAGGATCGCGGCCGAGGCCTCGACCGTCGCGACCACGGCGAGGTTGTTCATGATGTTGGGGAGCACCTCGCTCCAGAGGATGCGCGCCGTGGATGCGCCCGAGGCCTTGGCGGCGACCACGTAGTCGAGGCTCGCGATCTGCTGGGTGGTGGCGCGCATGACCACGGCGAAACGGTCCCAGCGCAGGAAGCCCAGGACCACGATGACCACGAGCAGCGATCCGCCCAGCAGCGCCACGGCGGCGAGCGCCACCAGGATCACGGGAAGCGCGAGGCGCACGGTGATGAGGAAGCTCACGACGAAATCGACGCGCCCGCCGAAATAGCCGGCCACCACCCCGAGGGTGGTGCCGATGAGCCCGGAGATCACCGCCACGGCGGCCCCGATGAGGAGCGAGATGCGCGCGCCGTAGAGCAGGCGCGAGAGGTAGTCGCGCCCGAAAGGGTCGGTGCCGAGGATGTGCTCCCAGCTCCCCGTGGCGTGCCACACCGGCGGCACCATGCGCTTGGTGAGGTCCTGCGCGTAGGGATCATAGGGCGCAAGCAGCGGGGCGAAGATCGCCACCAGCAGCATGGCGAGCAGCAGCCCCGAGCCCAGCAGGAAGCCCACGTGGCGCCAGGCGCGAGCGCGCGGTCGCCTGCCCGCGGGAGGCGTGAGCGCCGCCACCGGCCGGGCGGTGGCTTCGACGGCGTGCTCGCTCATGTGCCGGCCAGCCGCAGCCGCGGGTCGAGCCAGGCGTTGGCGATGTCGGCCAGCAGCGTGAGCACGATGTAGATGGCCGAGAGCAGAAGGATCACGGCCTGCACCACGGGAAGGTCGTTCTGGTTGATGCTTTCCCAGGCGAGGAAGCCGAGCCCGTGCAGCGCGAACACCGTCTCGATCACGACCGAGCCGCCGAGCACCAGGCCCAGCTGCACCGCGGCCAGCGCCACCACCGGGATCACGGCGTTGCGCAGCGCGTGCTTGAAGATGATGGTGCTCGCCGGCAGGCCCTTGGCGCGCGCGGTGCGGATGTAGTCGCTCTCGAGCACCTCCATCATGCCGGCGCGCACCAGCCGCATGATCGCGGGCGTGGCGTAGTAGCCCAGGGCGATGGTGGGCATCACGAAGTGCAGCCAGGTGTCGCTGCCCGAGATGGGCAGCCACCGAAGCCCCACGCCGAACCACACGATCAGCAGGAGCGCGAACCAGAAGGAGGGCATCGCCTGCCCGATGACCGCGACGAAGAGCGCGATGCGGTCGATCCACGAGTTGGGCCGCAACGC
Source organism: Usitatibacter sp. (assembly GCA_035626705.1). Classification (GTDB taxonomy): domain Bacteria; phylum Pseudomonadota; class Gammaproteobacteria; order Burkholderiales; family Usitatibacteraceae; genus Usitatibacter. The sequence continues at coordinate 59,079 of DASPNE010000024.1, forward strand.
CGCGAGGATGCCCAGCGGCACGGCGAGCAGCAGGGCGAAGCCCATGGCCAGCAGGCCCAGGGTCATGGTGGTGGGCAGCCGCTCCAGCACCAGGTCCACCACGGGCTTCTTGAAGAAGAGCGACTCGCCCAGGTCGCCCTGCACGGTCCGGGCGAGCCAGCGCCCGTACTGGACCGGCAGCGGCTGGTCGAGGCCGTACTGCTTGCGCACGATCTCGAGGTCGGCCTTGCGCGCGCCCTCCCCCGCAAGCGACACCGCCACGTTCCCCCCGATGTGGACGAGGGAGAACGCGGCGATGGAGACGGCGACGAGGACCAGCAGCGCCAGCGCGAGCCGGCGCAGAGCGAATCGGAGCATCCCGAAAGCTTACCCCTGCTTCAGCGCCACCTGGCCTCGTAGAAGCGAGCCAGCTCGTCGGCGCTCGGCTTGAAGTTGAGCTCTTTCACGTAGGCGTAGGTGTTGGGCATCGAGAACATCGGCAACACCAGCGCCTCCTCGGCCGCGAGCGCGAGCGCCTTGCGGTAGTTTTCCTTGCGCACGTTCGGGTCGATGGACGTGTCCGCGACCGTCAGGTACTCGATCACCTTGGGATGGCGGCTGTAGTCGTCGGCATCGCCCTTCAGGTACGCCGAGGCGCTGGCGGAGGTGTCCATGATCCCGTAGGAGCCGTAGGAACGGTGTCCCAACACCCACTTGCCCTCGCGCTGGGCGGTCACGAACGCGGAGTACTGCGTGGAGCGCAACGTCGCGCGGATGCCTACCGCGCGCAGGTAGTTGATCACCGCCTCGGCGTGCGGCCGGTCGCGGTAGCTCCACAGCTCGGTCTCGAAGCCGTTGGGATGCCCCGCCTCGGCGAGCAGCTGCTTGGCGCGTGCGGGGTCGTACTTGTAGCGCGGCGCGCCTTCGTCGGTGCAGCCGAACTGCTCGCGGAAGCAGAGCGTATGGATGACCTGCGAGCCTTCGCCGAGGATGTTCTTGGCGATCGCCTCGCGATCGATGGCGTGGGAGACCGCGCGGCGCACGCGCACGTCCTTGAAGGGGTTCGGCGGCGCCTTGTCGGAGGAGCCGAAGTGCAGGAAGACGATGCGCATCGACTCCACGCCCTCGACCTTGAGGTGCGGCACCTGCGCCAGCTGCTTCGCCTGGTCGGCCGGCACGCGCCAGATCCAGTCGAGGCCGCCGCTCATGATCTCGGCCAGCTGGGTCGCCTGCTCGGGGATGAGGCGGAACTCGATCTTGCCGATGGAGGGCGTGCCCTTCGGGCTGCCCTTGAAGTAGTCGTTGAACTTCTCCAGGCGCACGAGCTTGCCGGCCACCGTCTCGGTCACGCGATACGGGCCCGAGCCGATGGGCTTCTCGCTCATGCCCTTGGGGCCCACCTTCTCGTAGTACTTGGCGGGATAGATCGGCACGGCGCCGGACAGGTACTCGAGCGCCGCCGGGAACGGCGCCTTGGTGCGGATGCGCACCTTGTAGTCGCCCAGCTTGTCGGCGCCCTCGATCCAGTTGATGTTCTGCTGGACGATCACCTTGTTCTCGGGCTTGGTCACCCAGTTGAGGGTGAACACCACGTCGTCGGCGGTAAGCATGTCGCCGTTGTGGAATTTGACGTCCTTGCGCAGGTCGACTTCGAGCGTCTTGTTGTTGACCCACTTCCAGCCGGTGGCGAGCTCGGGCTCGTATTCGCCGGTCTTCTCGTTGCGCGTGGCGATGAACGACCAGATGTGGTGCGAGAGCACCACGCCTTCGCGCGTCGCGTTGAAGTACAGGTCGATGCTCGAGGGCACCACGTTGGAGGCCACGCGCAGCGTGTCGTCCTTCTTGCCCGCATGCGCGAGCGGCATCGCCAACGCGGCCGCAACGGCTGCGCAAATCAACGGCTTGAATCTCATCGGGGGTCTCCTCGGGTTTTCTTGTGGTGGTTCAGGCGAACGCCGCCTCGCGCTCGCGCCAGTCGCTCAGGTATGCGATCTCGGAGTTCTCCTGCTGGTACCCGAGGTGCCGGGGGAACCCCTTCGGCAGAACGGGCGCCTCCCGGTAGGTGAGCCACAGGCGCAGCAGGTGGCGCTTGCGCTCGGGCTCCGGCCAGTCCTCGAACTCGGTGCGCGCGTGCAACACCGTGTAGTTGTTGATGAGCTGGATGTCGCCCACCTGGAAATCCATGTCGAGCCGCAGCGCAGGGTCGCGCGCCACCTCCTCGAAGGCGTCGAGCGCGGCGACCTCCTCGGCCGACAGCGGCTCGCCCGTCTTCACGCTCGCGGCCTCGATCTTGGTGCGCACGAAGCGGCAGGCGACCTGGTCGCCCACCCGGCCGAACACCGGCAGGCGATGCGGGCTCACGGGGTCGCTGGTGAAGGCGGCCTCGCGCTTGATGTACTTGTAGCCCCGCGCGAGGGTGGGCATGTGCCGTGGATGGCGGCGCAGCAGCTCGTTGTACACCGCCACGCCGCTCACGAGGCTGCTCTTGCCGCCCGCCTTGGCGGGGTGCAGGCACAGCAGGCCGATGATCTCGGCGCCGTCGACGTGGAACTCGAGGCGGGCGTTGCTGTGGTAGCCACGCGCATCCAGCGCCTTGCCGAAGGCGCGGCCTTCGTCGCGCACGTGGCCCAGCAGGTGGTGGTCGGCGTTCTGCGTCGCGGGAATCCCCAGGTGGCAGCCGATGCCCCAGTAGGCGATGGCGAGGTCGTCCCGGTCGAAGCGCGGATCGCCCAGGCCACGCATCAGCACGAAGCCGCGGCCATTGCGGATCTCGTCGAGCAGCTTCGCCAGGCGCGGGGCGAATTTCGGCAGCGGGAAATCCTCGCGGGTGATCGACTCGAGCTTCAGGTTGCGCGCGCGGCACTGTCGCACGGCCTGCTCGACGTCGGCCAGGTCTTCGGCGCCCAACCGGTAGATCCATTCGTCGGGGCGCCGGGCGATCTCGGGGCCGACCCAGGCGGCGGGATGGGCGACGGGCTCGTTCAGGAGGGTGGTGTCCATGGGAGGCGTTGCTGGCGTGACTCGGCGAGTCGATTATGCCAACATGTCTACAAAGAATACAAGATGCACGTCTACGAATATCAACGGCCGGCGCCGTGACACCTAATATAAGGTATTCGCTCGCGCTGGTGGTCCTGCTGGCCTTCCTCTGGGGCTCCGGGTATGCCTTCACCAAGCTGGTGGTGGAGACGCTCCCGCCGGTAACGGTGAGCGCCCTGCGCGGCCTCATCGGCGGCCTCGTCCTGCTCGCCGTTCTCGGCAGGCGCACCCCGCTGCTGTGGAGCGCCGGCATCGGCGGGCGCGTGTACTTCGTCCAGGCGCTTTTCAACTGCATCCTGCCGTGGATCCTGGTCGCGTGGGCCTCGCGCATCATCGACGCGGGCCTCGCGACGATCCTGAACTCGCTCTCGCCGATCTTCATCTTCGCCATCACCTGGGGGATCACGCGCCACGAGCCCGCGACCGGGCGCAAGTTCGTGGGCGTGTCGCTGGGGCTCGCCGGCGTGCTCGCGATCATCGGCATGAATGCGCTGGCCGGCGTGGGCAAGCACACCGTGGCCGAGCTCGCCTGCGTGGTCGGCGCGATTTGCTACGCGATCGCGGGAGTGATGGGCCGCCGGTTCGCGACGGTATCGCCGATGGTGCCGGCGGCCGGTGCGACCCTCATGTCGGCCGCGGTGCTGGTCCCGCTTGCGCTGCTGGTCGAGGGATGGCCGGCAGCGCCGTCGATGCGTTCGCTGCTGGGCGTGCTCGCGCTGGGTTTCCTTTCCACCGGCCTCGCCTTCGTGGTGTATTTCCGGCTCATCGCAACGATCGGCGCCATCGCCATGTCGAGCCAGGCGTACCTGCGCATCGTGATCGGGGTGGCCGTGGGCGTGGTATTCCTGGGCGAGACGCCGACGCTCAGCATGGGGGTCGGCCTGGTGCTGGTCGTGGCGGGGATCGTGGCGATGACCCTGCCGGCGAGGCGCCGCGAAACCGGGTAGCCGAGGCCTTGCAAGCCGTAACACCCTCTGGCGCGGCAGCGACCTAGAATGCCGCGATGGATACCGCCGCCCCCGCCAGCACCCGGCCTGCCTATGAAGCGCTCGCGCGCTCCGAGCAGCAGATCTTCCACCTCACGCACTTCAGCCAGATGGCGAGCTGGGACCGGGCGGCGATGATGCCGCCGAAGGGAAACGAGGCGCGCGCGGCGGCCGAGGCCGAGCTGGAAGGCATGATCCATCGCCTGCGCACCGACCCGCAGCGCGCGAAGCTGCTCGAATCCGCGCGAACGGAGCCGTTGGATGAGCTCGAGCGCGCCAACCTGGACGAGATGCGCCGCCTGTACCTGCAATCGAGCGTGCCGGGCTCGCTGGTCGAGCGCCAGGTCGTCGCGAGCGCCCGGTGCGAGCATGCCTGGCGCACGCAACGGTTCGCCAACGACTGGAAGGGATTCCTGCCCAACCTGATCGAAGTGGTCGCCCTCGCGCGCGAGGAGTCGCGCCACCTTTCACAGGCCCTCGGCGTGCCGCCGTACGAGGCGCTGATGGAGCGCTTCGAGCCCGGGATGACGTGCGAGAAGCTCGACCGGCTCTTCGGCGACCTCGCATCGTGGCTGCCGCCGGTCATCGAGCGTGTGCGCGCGAAACAGGCACGCGAGGACGTCGTCGCGCCGAGAGGGCCGTTCCCCGTCGAAAGGCAGCGCGCCCTCAGCCTCGCGGTCCTGCGGCTGCTGGGCTTCGACTTCGACCAAGGCCGCCTCGACGTGAGCGCGCATCCGTTCTGTGGCGGCGTGCCTGACGACGTGCGCCTCACCACGCGGTTCTCGGAGGACGACTTCACGCGCGCGCTCATGAGCTCCATCCACGAATGCGGGCACGGGCGCTACAACCAGAACCTGCCTCGCGCGTGGCGCGGGCAGCCCATCGGGCATTCCCGCTCGTCGGCGATCCACGAGAGCCAGAGCCTCGCCTTCGAGATGCAGCTCGCGCGCAGCCCGGCCTTCGTGGGACTGCTGGCCCCCCTCGTGCGCGAAGCCTTTGGCGACCAGCCCGCGTTCGAGACCGCGAACCTCGAGCGACTCTTCACGCGCGTGAACCCGGAAAACCGGATTCGTGTCGCGGCCGACGAGCTCACCTACGCGCTGCACGTGATACTGCGGTACCGGATCGAACGCGCGCTCATCGAAGGCACGATCGCATGCGCCGACATCCCGGCGATGTGGGACGAAAGCATGCAGTCGCTGCTGGGCCTGGACACGCGCGGCGACTACAAGGACGGCTGCATGCAGGACGTGCACTGGGGCACCGGGCTCTTCGCCTATTTCCCGACCTATACGCTCGGCGCGCTGTACGCGGCGCAATGGTTCGCCTCGATCCGCGCGCGGCATCCCGACCTCGACGCGCGGGTGGCGACTGGCGACCTCGTTCCGGTCTTCGACTGGCTGCGCGACAACATCTGGTCGCAGGGCCGCCGCTGGCCGAGCCATGAGCTGGCACGCCGCGCGACGGGAAGCGATCTCGATCCGGCCCACTTCCGCCGCCATCTCGAATCGCGCTATCTCTGAATCGTTGTAGCGCCGCGTGGCGCTCCCGCGTAGGCGGGGACCCAATTTCCCGGACGCGCCGCAACTTCCTTGCCCATTCGTGCCTCTGACCTGGATATTCCAACGGAGGACACCATGGGACTCTTCGATCGCATGCGCAGCCACACCGCCAATGTTCCCCAGGAATCGGCCTCGACGCTCGGCGCCGGTGACGTGATCCCCGCGCGCAGCTCGGGCGGCTTCATGGAAAGGATGGGCACGCAGGGTGGCGCCCTCGCGGGCAAGGCCACCGACTTCTACAAGCAGAATCCCAAGCTGGTGGGCGGCGTCGCGCTCCTCGCGAGCGCGCTGCTGCTCAACCGGATGAAGCGCCCGCACTGAATCAGGCGCTGACGCTCACGAGCACGATCCCCGCCACCACGAGGATCGTGCCGATGAGCTCGATCGGCGTCACCGGCTCCTTGAAGAGCCGCCGCGACACCGCATAGCTGTAGAGCACCTCCACCAGCCCCACGATCCGCACGTCGACTGCGCTGCGCATCGCGTACGCGGTGAACCATCCCATCGAGGCGGCCGCGCCTGCGAGGCCCGCGATCCACGAGACGCGCCAGTCCGCCACGACCTTGAGCAGACCGGCGCGATCGCGCGCGAGCAGCCAGGCGCCCAGCAGGCAGGTCTGGATCGCCTGCGCCCACACCAGGCCGTACGCCCCGGCGAACCAGGCCTCGGGATGGCCCAGCGCCAGCATGCCGCCGCGATAGCCCACGGAAGCGAGCGCGAACGCGGCCCCGGCCGCGAGGCCCAGCAGCGCGCCCCTCGAGAAGCCTGGGCCCAGGCCGGCCTCGCCCGCGGGCCGGCCGGACAGCAGCAGCACGCCTACGGTCGAAAACACGATGGCGGCGATGGCCAGCCCCGAGAGCGACTCGCCCAGGAAGGCCACCGAATAGATGCCGATCTGCAGCACCTCGGTCTTGGTGAACACCACCGCGACCACGAAGCTGCGCTGCGCCATCGCCGCGACGAAGAACGCCGTCGCCACCACCTGGCTCACCGCCCCCAGGGTGATCCACGCGAGGAAGGCGCCGCTCGCCTTCGGCAGGCTTTCCGGGCTCATGGCGCTCACGCCCGCGAGCGCGAGGGCCGCGAAGGGCAATCCATAGAAGAAACGGATGAACGTGGCCGGCAACACGCCCGCGGTCTTGGTCACGTTGCGCTGCACCGCGTTGCGCACCGTCTGCGCCGCCGCGGCGGCGAGGCAGATCGGGATCCAGAGCCAGGAGATTTCCAAGCCGTCATTCCCGCAAGGGCGGGAATCCAATTAGAGTCGTGCCCGCATCCTACCGGCCATGCACACTGCCTTGCGAACCGCGTCCGTCTTCGCTGCGCTCCTGAGCGTGGCCCTCCTCGCCGGCTGCACCCTGCGCTACGCCGTCTTCGGCTTTCCCGAGGCGCGGGTGAGCGTCGCGGGCACCCTGCCGTTCGAGCTGCGCTACCGGCAGGCCCGGGGCGGCCTCGTCATCCTCACGGGCCGCGTGAACGGCAAGGCCGACGTGGACTTCATCCTCGATACCGGCGCGCCGGTGACGGTCTTCATCGAGGGCCTCGCCCCCGCGGCCCTCGCCCTCGACTCGAGCCGCGCGCGCCGCATGGGCGCCGGCGACAACGCCGCCACGCCTACCGGCGACATCCAGGACGGCTTCGGCATCGACTTCGGTGGCGTGGCGCTCGCCGGGCTCACGGCCGTCGTGGTGCCACTCGCCTCGATGCCGTGCAATGAGCGCTTCCGCGAGATCGGCTTCGGCGGCGTGATCGGCGCCGACCTCTTCCGCCGCTTCGTGGTGGAGATCGACCCGGCCACGCGGCGCGTGCGGCTGCACGACCCCGGTTCGTGGCGCGCGCCGCCCGGAGCCGCCAGCGTGCCGATCGAGTTCCGCGGCGGCCATCCGTTCGTGAAAGCGGGGCTCGCGCTCGCCGACGGCCGGCGCATCGAGATCCCGATGAATGTGGACACGGGCCTCAACCGCGCGCTCACGCTGGTGGCCGGAAGCCATGCGGCCATCGCCATGCCCGAGGAAGGCACCGTGCGCCAGTCCTGCCTGGTGAATGGCGTGCGCGAGGAGCGCGAGGGCGCGGCGGTCACCGTCGAGCTGGCGGGCGTGCGGCTCCCGGTGGCGAAGCCAGTCTATTCCGACCGCCCAAACCCGGTGGACGATGCGCGCACCAGCACCATCGGCGTGGAGCTCTTCAGGGATCGCCGCCTCTTCATCGACTTCCCCGGCAAGCGCCTCGTCGTCTGAGTGCCCTCACGCGGGCCGGCCGGGCCGGGTGCCGAGGGCGCGAGGGACCCAGAACGGCGCGACCGCGAAGAGGACGCAAACCATGGAGAAGACGAAGCCGGCCCGATATCCCCCGGTCGCGTCGTAGAGCAGCCCCGCGATGAAGGTGCCGAGCGCGCCGCCCATCGACATGCACGCGAACATGGTTCCGTAGATGGTGGCGAAGCCCGCGCCGCCGAAGTACTTCGCCGCGAGGCTCGAGACGATCGGCCCGCGCGCGCCCTGGGCGAGGCCGAAGCCGACGATGAACGCCACCACCAGCCAGCGGGCGGGGGCCACCGTCATCGCCATGAGCGCGGCGATGCCGACGAAGGAGCCGACGAAGGTCACGGTGACCGTCGTGCGATAACCGAAGCGGTCGCCCGACCAGCCCGCCGACATGATGCCGAAGACCGACAGCAAACCCGCGGTGCCGAAGGCGGCGGCAGCCTCGAGCGGGGTGAGCCCCGCCTGCACCAGGAACGGCACCACCTGCGTGATGACCGAGAATGTCGTGAGCGAAGTGAAGGTGAAGAGCTGCACGATTTGCCAGTACTCGCGCGTGCGCAACGCCTGGGCGAGCGGGTTGCGCGCGCCGGGGCCTTCGACGCTCGACCTCGGCTTGGCCCTCGCCTCTCCGGCGATGCGCCGCCACGGCAACAGCAGGAGCAGCGGCAGGGCGGCGAGCGTGAGGCCTCCCATCCAGGAATAGGTCTCGCGCCAGCCGAGCGCCTCGATCGAGCGCTGCACCACCGGGACGATGACGATGGTGCCGGTGCCGAAGCCCGCGTAGGCCACGCCCATCGCGGTGCTCATCCGCTCGCGGAACCAGAGGCTGATGAGCATCGAGGCCGGCACCATGCCGAGCATGGACACGCCCAGGCCGGCGATGAGCCCGATCACGAGCTGGAACTGCCACAGCTTCGTGAGGTGCGCGGCGAGCAGGCTCGCGGTCGCGAGCAGCACCACGCCGAGGGGATACACCACCCGCGGGCCCCAACGGTCGATGAGCATGCCGGTGAGCGGCGCGGCCAGGCCCGTCACCACGAGGAAGGCCGAGTACACGCTCGAGACCTGCGCGCGCGTCCAGCCGAACTGCCCGGACAGCGGCAGCACGAACACCATGAACGAGTCGGCCACGCCGCGGCCGAGCATGTTGCAGGCGAAGGCGATGAAGAGGACGAGGGCGGCCGTCGAGGCCGGGGGGCGGGAGGTCACGACATGCGCAAGGCAGGGGGCCGCCCCCAGTTTACGGGGCTATCCGGCGATGCCGTCCGCGGGCACCGCGTGGCAGCGCACGCGACGTCCGCCCGCCGCGCCCGTCCACGCCGGGTCGACGGAATCGCATTGCGCCATCCTCGCCGGGCATCTCGGGTGGAAGCGGCAACCCGACGGCGGATCCACCGCCGAGGGCATCTCGCCTTCGATGCGCGCGAGGCCGTCTCGGGCGCGCATGTCGGGCGGCAGCGCCGCGTCTCGCAAGGTCCGCGTGTACGGATGGCGCGGCTGGCCGAGCACCTGCTCGACCTCGCCCTGCTCGACCAGCGCGCCCAGGTACATCACCGCCATGCGGTCGCAAAAGTTGCGGACCACGGCGAGGTCGTGCGTGATGAAGACCAGGCTCAGGTTGCGCGAGGCCTGCAGCGACTTGAGCAGCAGCAGGATCTGCGACTGGATCGAGACGTCAAGGGCGGAGACCGGCTCGTCGGCGATGAGGACACGCGGCTCCAGGGCCAGGGCGCGCGCGATGCCGATGCGCTGGCGCTGGCCGCCGCTGAACTCGTGCGGATAGCGACGCGCCGCGTCGCGATCGAGGCCTACCTCGCGCAGAAGCGACTCCACCTTCGCGCCGCGCTGGCTCGCCGGCAGCGCGCCGTCGATCACGAGGGGCTCGAGCAGCGCGTCGCCCACGGTGAGCCGCGGGTTGAGCGAGGAGTAGGGATCCTGGAAGACCATCTGCACTGCGCGGCAGGCGGCGCGGCGGTCGCGCCGCCGCAGCGCGACCAGGCCATCGCCGTTCACTCGCACCTCGCCCGCGTCGGGCTCGAGCAGGCCCACGATGCAGCGCGCCACGGTCGACTTGCCGCAGCCCGACTCCCCCACCAGCGCGAAGCTCTCCCCCGCGGCGACGGAAAAGGACACGTCCTCGACCGCGCGCACCGGCTTGGGCGGCCGGCCGATCAGCTTTCGCGCCTGGAAATACTTGCGTAACCCCTGGACCTCGAGGAGCGCGCTCATGCCGGCAGCGTCCCCTCGATCTCGCCCGCACGGCAGCAGCGCGCCGCGGGCTCGGCCTGCGGCAGCGCCTGCGTGGCGGAGCAGGCGGGGGCGCGATGCGCGCAGCGCGGCGCGAAGCGGCAGCCCTGCGGCAGCGCATCGAAGCGCGGCACCGAGCCGGGGATCACCGACAGCTCGCTCACGCGGTCGATGCGCGGGATGGCGGCGAGCAGCGCGCGCGTGTAGGGATGGCGCGGGCGCTCGAAGATCTGCGCCGCCGGCCCTACCTCCACCACCTGTCCCGCGTACATCACGGCCACCCGGTCGGCCATGGCGGCCACGGCGCCGAGGTTGTGGCTGATGAAGATCATCGACATGCGGCGGCTGCGGCGCAGGTCGCGCAGCACCGAGAGGATCTGCGACTGGATGGTCACGTCGAGGCTGGTGGTGGGCTCGTCGGCGATCACCAGCCGCGGCGCGCACGCGAGCACCATCGCGATCATCACGCGCTGGCGCATGCCGCCGCTCAGCTGGTGCGGAAAATCGTCGATGCGCGCATCGGGAGCGGGAATGCCCACGTCGCGCAGCAACGCGATGCTCGCCTGCCGCACCTGGGCGGCCGAAGCGCCCGGATGGTGCTGGGTGTAGGCCTCGCCGATCTGCTCGGCCACGCGCAGCACGGGGTTCAACGCGCCGAGCGCCTCCTGGAACATGATGCCGATGCCCGCTCCGCGCACGGCGATCATCTCGCGAGGCGAAAGCGAGAGCAGGTCGCGCCCCTCGAACGCCACGCGGCCCGTCACCTCGAACGACCTGGCCGGCGCCAGCAGCCGCGTGATCGCGAGCGCCAGCATGCTCTTGCCGCTGCCGGACTCGCCGACGATGGCGAGCGTCTCGTCCTCGGCCACCGTGAGGTTCACGTCCTGCAGGATCGGCAACATGCGCCCGCGCGAGCGCACCGCCACCCCCAGCCCCGAGATCTCGAGCATCAGACGTCCCTCAGGCGCGGATCCACCGCGTCGCGCACGCGGTCGCCGATCACGTTGAGCAGCAGCACGTAGAGGAAGATCGCCGTGCCGGGGAAAAGCGTGAGCCAGGGCGCCTCGTGCAGCACGTTCAGGCCCTCGAGCATCATGCCGCCCAGCGTGGGAGCCGGCGGGCGGATGCCGAGCCCCAGGAAGCTCAACGAGGCCTCGATGAGGATGGCGTTCGCCGTCCACAGCGAGCCCATCACCAGCAGCTCGCCCGCCACGTTGGGCGTCACGTGCCGCAGCATGATGCGCAGGTCCGAGGCGCCCATCGTGCGGCAGGCATCGATGAACTCGCGCCGGCCGATGGCCATCGCCGAGGAGCGCGCGACGCGCGCGAACTTCGGCACCAGCGAGGCGCCGATGGCGCCGATGAGCACGCCCACCCCCGGACCCATCACGGCCACGATCAGCAGGCAGAGGATGAAGCTGGGAAACGAGAGCAGCACGTCGATCAGGCGCATGACCAGCGCATCCACCCAGCCGCCCTTGTAGCCCGCCCAGATGCCGAGGGCGCCGCCCACCAGCAGGCCGCAGGCGGTGGCTCCCAGCCCGATCACGAGCGACAGGCGCGAGCCCCACAGGACGCGCGAGAGGATGTCGCGGCCGAAGTTGTCGGTGCCGAACCAATGCGCCGCCGAGGGGCCTTCCAGTCGCGCCATCAGGTCCTGGTCGGCCGGGCCGTAGGGCGCGAGCGCCGGGGACAGCGCGATCAGCGCGCACACGGCGACGAAGGCCACCGCGCCGGCGATCACGGCGGGCTCGACGCGCGGCAGCCGGATGAAGGCGAAGCGGGGGGCCACGCTGCTCATGCCGGCTTCACCCTCGGGTCGGCCATGCCATGGAGCACGTCGGTCACGAACGTCACCACGATCACGATGAAGCAGTAGACGAGCGTCAATCCCTGCAGCGTCACGTAGTCGCGCGAGTTGAGCGCCGCCACGATCATCTTGCCCAGCCCGGGGCGCGTGAACACGATCTCGGTCACCACCGAGTTGCCCATGAGGATGCCGAAATAGAGGCCCACCACCGTGATGATCGGCAAGAGCGCGTTGCGCACGATGTGGCGCAGCAGGACGCGGCTTTCGGGAATGCCCTTCGAGCGCGCCGTGCGCACGAACATCTCGGGGATCACCTCGAGCATCGCCGCGCGCGTCGAGCGCACCACGAAGGCCATGAAGATGATGCCGAGCGTCAGGCCGGGCAGCACGAGCGCCGCGATCCGCCCGCGCAGGGTCCCGCTCTGGTCGGCGCTGATCACCGGGAATATCGGGAAGAGGATGGCCAGGAGCAGCAGCAGGCAGATGCCGAGGAAGAACGGCGGGAAGGACACGCCCACCAGCGAGAGCGCGCGCGAGGCATGGTCGGCCACGCCGCCGCGGCGAAGCGCGGCCCAGGTGCCGAGCGGCACTCCCGCGAGCACCCCGAAGACGATGGCGAAGGTGGTCAGCTCGAGCGTGAAGGGCAGCGCGTGCAGCAGGTCCTCCACCACCGGCCGCCCCGAGACCATCGAGCGGCCGAGGTCCAGGCGCAGGATGTCGCCCATGTAGGCGAGGAACTGCTCCCAGATGGGGCGGTTCAACCCCATCCGCTCGCGCAGCGCCGCGATCGCCGCCTCGCTCGCGGAGTCGCCGAGGATGGCGAGCGCCGGATCGCCCGGAAGGATCCGGGCGATGAAGAACACGAGGACGAGCGCGATGAAGGCGGTGGGCAGCGCGCTCGCCAGCCGCCGTGCGACGAAGCCGAGCATGCCTACTTGAGGACGGTCTTCTCGGTGATCATCGGGCCGAAGCTGATCGAGGCCTCGAGCGGGTAGCCCAGGTCGAGCTTCTCGCTGCGCCCCCACACCTGCATCTCGTCGAAGAGCGGCACCGCGCACACGTGCGCGATGATCTTCTGCTGCGCCTGCTTCCACAGCTCCACCTGCCTGGCCGCATCGAGCTCCACGCGCGCGGCCTCGATCTCCTTGTCGGCCACGTCGCAGTGGCTGAAGTTGGTGACCGCGGTGGGCTTGCCGATGGCGCTGCCCGAATGGAAGAACTGCGTGAGGAAGATGTCGGCGATGGGGAAGCGCGCCGCCGTGTACACCACCACCGGGCTCAGGTTCTTGCGGATGCTCGCGTGCCAGGCGGTGTGCTCGATCAGCTGCAGCTCCATCTTGATGCCGGCGCGGGCAAGCTGCGCCTGCAGCAGCTGGTAGGGCTCGACGAAGGAGCGGTTGGAGCCCAGCACCGTGATCGAAAGGCCGTTGGGATAGCCCGCTTCCTTCAACAGGTCCTTCGCCTTCTGCAGGTCGAAGTTGTAGCCGGGCACGTCGCGCGTGTAGCCGAGGTAGCCGATGGGCACCACCGAGGGGTTCGGATGCACCACCGCCGGCCCCACGAACTTCACGAAGTCGTCGCGGTTGATGGCGTGGGCGAAGGCCTTGCGCACGCGGATGTCGTCGAAGGGCTTGACCGAGGTGTTGAGGTTGATGAGGCGCAGCTCCCCGGGGCCGAACACCTCCACCTTGAGGCCCGGCGTGGCCTTCATGCGCTCGGCCCACTTCTGGTCCTTGCGGCCGTAGAAGAGGTCCACCTCGCCGGACTTGAACGCGAGGTCGCGGCTCTCGTTGGAGGGGATGAAGCGGTACTCGACGCGGTCCACCTTGGGCTTGCCGCGGTAGTAGTTGGGGTTGGCGGCGAGCGCCACGTACTGCTTGGGCTTGTATTCGGCGAGCTGGAAGGGCCCGGTGCCGATGGCCTTGCGCGTGTACTCGCCGTTGACCTCCTGGTCGGCCTTCTTGCTGATGATGAAGCCGCCGCGGTTGGCGGTGACCAGCCCCAGCATCGAGGGGACGCGGTTCTTGAGCGTGATGCGCACGGTATGGCGGTCCACCGCCTCCACCTTGGCGAAGGGCGCGAAGTCGGTCGAGAAGGCCGAGGTCTTGGGCGTGCCGCTGCGCTGGAAGGAATACACCACGTCGTCGGCGGTGAGCTCGCCGTAGCCGCCATGGAACTGCACGCCCTTGCGCAGGTTGAAGGTCCACACCAACCCGTCGGCGCTGCGATTCCACGAGGTGGCGAGGTCGGGCTCGATCCTCGCCGGATCCTGGCTGCCGTCGGGGAAGCGCACCAGGCCGTTGTAGATCCACGCCGTGAGCACGTTGTCGATCGTCTGCGCGGACATGTGCGGATCGAGCGAGCCGATGTCGGCGCCGTGGATGCCCACGCGCACCGTCTTCTGCGCCAGCGCGGGCATGGCGCCCGCGATGGAGATCGCGGCAGCGGCCGCGGCGACTTTCCAGGTCATGCGTTTCATGGTTTTTTCCTCTCCCAGGGTGATCACTTCGCCGTCTCGGCGAGCGCATAGGCGCTCACGCCGTGCTCGCCGGACTCCATCATCTTGCGCAGCTGCCTGTGGATGCGCGCACCCACCGGGCCGGCCTCGCCGCGCGCGATGGTGCGCCCGTTGATCGTGAGCAGCGGCCGCACCTCCGCCATGGTGCCGCATTCGAACACCTCGTCGGCGGTATAGAGGTCGTATACCGTGAGCTGTCCCTCGCGCGCGGGGATGCCCAGCTCGCCGCAGATGCGCAGCAGCGTGGCGCGGGTGATGCCGCCGAGGATGTGGCCCAGCGCCGGGGTCATCACGACGCCGGCCTTCACGCAGAACAGGTTGCTCGAATAGGCCTCGGCGACGTAGCCCTCGCTGTCCAGCATGATCGCCGTGTCGGCGCCCGCGGCCTTGGCCTCGAGGTACGCCATGATGTTGTTGAGGTAGTTGCAGGTCTTGGCGCGCGAATCGAGGCTCGCCGGCGGGATGCGCCGCACCGAGACCACCTGCGCCGTGATGCCGCGATTCCATGCGCGGCGCCGCTCCTCGATGCTCTCGAACTGCGACATCACCACCACCGTGGGCTTGCCCAGCTTGTCCATGTTGCGGATGCCGAGCGGGCCGCTGCCGCGGGTGACGATCGGGCGCAGGTAGCCGTTGCGCAGCTCGTTGCGCCGCGCGGTCTCGAGGATCGCCTCGGTGAGCTCCGCCGGCGTGAGCGGAATCGCGAAGCCGAGGTAGCGCGCCGAGTTGAAGAGGCGCTCGACGTGGGCCTCGAGCATGAAGACACTGCCCTCGACGATCTGCAGGCCCTCGAAGACCCCGTCGCCATAGATGAAGCCGTGGTCGAAGACGCTCACCTTCGCCTCGTCCCTGGGCAGGAAGGCGCCGTCGAGATAGACGATGGGGCCGATCATGCCTTCGCTCCCTCGGCGCGGCCCACGTTGCGCTCGAAGGCCTGGGCGAGGCGATCGATCTCGTCGTCCGTGTGGGCCGAAGAGACGTTGCCGCTGCAGTTCACCGCCAGCAGGAAGCCCTCGTTCAGCAGCAGGCGCTGCAGGCTCTTCACCCGCGCCGCCGCGTCGGGCGTGGGATATCCCGAGCGATAGTCGGTGATCGGCGTGGCGTGGTAGTGGATGCGGAAGAGCGAGCCCACGCCGGTGGCCTGACCTTCGATGCCCTTGGCGGCGAAGATGGCGTTCAGGCGCGCGCGCAGGCGGTCGCCGCGGGCGTTGAGCGCCGCGATGAACGCCGCATCCATCGGCCGCAGGGTTTCCAGGCCCGCCACCATCGAGATGGGATTGCCGTTGAAGGTGCCGGTGTGCGGCACGTCGGGATGGCCCGACGACGGATCGAACACGCCCATCACGTCGGCGCGGCCGGCGATGGCTCCCACCGGGAATCCACCGCCGACGATCTTGCCCATGGCGGTGATGTCGCCGCAGATGCCGTAACGCTCGTGGGCCCCGCCCACGCCGAGGCGGAAGACGTAGACCTCGTCGAAGGCGAGCAGGATATCGTGCGCGCTGCAGTATTCCCGCAGGAACCGCAGGAACTCCGCCCGGGCGGGAATCATGCCGATGCGGTTCGCGACCGGCTCGACCAACACGGCGGCGAGGTTGTCCCTTTCGCGGTCGAGGAGCGCGCGCGTGGCCTCGATGTCGTTGTAGGGGAAGACCACCGTCGCCTCC
This sequence comes from Usitatibacter sp., assembly GCA_035626705.1. Taxonomy (GTDB): domain Bacteria; phylum Pseudomonadota; class Gammaproteobacteria; order Burkholderiales; family Usitatibacteraceae; genus Usitatibacter. Next base: position 75,151 of record DASPNE010000024.1, read on the forward strand.
ATCACGCTGGGCGGCGTGGCCTTGGAGTACGGCACGGCATGCGGCGCCTCGCGCGGCCCCCAGTTGGCCGGCGTGCTCGCGCGGCTCGCCTCGATGAAGTCGTAGGTGCCGTGGTAGGCGCCTTCGGCCTTGGCGATCTTGTGGCGGCCGGTGAAGGCGCGCGCGGCCTTCACCGCCATCATCACCGCTTCCGAGCCCGAGTTGGTGAAGCGCACGCGCTCGAACGAGGGCGAGCGCGTGACCAGGTGCTCGGCGAGCGCCAGGTCGGCCTCGCTCGGGCCCGAGAAGCAGGTGCCCTTCTTCAATTGCCGCTCCACCGCTTCCATCGCCGGCGGGTAGCGATGGCCATGGACGAGCACCGACTGGTTGTTGATGAAGTCGATGCGCTCGACGCCGTCCACGTCGGTCACGCGGCTGCCGCTCGCGTGCGCGATGAAGATGGGATACGGCGTCTGGTAGACGGCGAGCCGCGTGTTGCCCCCCGGCATCACCTTGCGCGCGCGCTCGAAGAGCGCGATGGAGCGCGACTGCGGATCGGGATATGCGGCCTTGCGGGCCTCCTGCGGTTTGGTCCTGGTTTCCATGCTCTCCGTCGTCGTTGCGCTACGATCGTCCATGATGACATCGCTTCGGGAACAACCCATGCCACGCGTGCCCTTCGTGCCTGCCGACCTCACCGAGCCCCGCGACATCGTCGATGCGGTTCGCGCCCGCCGCGGCGGCGAGCTGCGTCCCCTCGACCGGCTGCTGCTGCACAGCCCCGAGCTTACGCGCGGCTGGAACGCGTACCTCGCCGCGGTGCGCACCAAGCTCGGCCTGCCGCCGCGCCTGCGCGAGCTCGCGATCTGCGCGGTGGCGGTGCTGAACCAGGCCGAATACGAGTTCTTCCATCACGCGCCCGAGTTCCTCAAGGCGGGCGGCACGCAGGCGCAGCTCGACGCGGTTCGCGACGTGGACGCGGCGATCGCCAACGCGGCGCGCTTCGATGCCGCCGAACGCGCGATCCTGGCGCTCACCGCCGAGATGACCCGCAACGTGAAGGTTTCCGATGCGACCTTCGACCGCGCCCGCGAGCACCTGCGCGAGCCCAGGGCGCTCATCGAGCTCGTGGGCACCGTCGCCACGTACAACATGGTGTCGCGCTTCCTGGTGGCGCTCGAGGTCGAGCACTGAAGGAGCATCACCCCAGCCCCACGAACACGCCCTTCGACTGCTGGTACAGGCGCAGTCCCGAAAGGCCCTTCTCGCGCCCGAGGCCGCTCTGCTTGAAGCCGCCGAAGGGCGTGGCGATCGAAAGCTGCTTGTAGGTGTTGATCCAGACGGTGCCGGCTTCGAGGCGGCGGGCGATCCGCCAGGCGCGCGGGAAGTCCGCGGTCCAGATTCCCGCGGCGAGCCCGTAATCCGAATCGTTGGCCTGCGCCACCAGGTCGTCCTCGTCCTCGAAGGGCAGCGCGCACAGCACCGGGCCGAAGATCTCCTCGCGCACGGCCGCGGCGCGATTGTCGAGGCCGGCCAGGATCGTGGGCTCGTAGAAGGCGCCTTTGCGCAGCGTCGCCGCCTCGGGTCGCCGTCCGCCCGCGAGCACCTCGGCGCCGCGATCCCGCGCCTCGGCCACGATGCGCTCGATCTTCTCGCGTTGCGCGAAGGAAGAGATCGGGCCCATCTGCGAGCCGGCCGCGTCGGGCAGGTCGACCTTGAGCGCGCGTGCGGCGGCGACCAGCCTGGCGAGGAAGCGCTCGCGCACCGGGGCGTGGACGAAGAGGCGGGAGCCCGCCACGCAGGACTGCCCGCTGCCCTCGAAGATGCCGCCCACCACCGCAGCCACGGCGGCATCGAGGTCGGCGTCGTCGAACACGATGTGCGGCGACTTGCCGCCCAGCTCGAGGGCCACCGGCACCAGGCGCTGCGCCGCCGCGGCCGCGATGCGCCGGCCGCTCTCGGTGCCGCCGGTGAAGGAGATCATGCGGACGCCGGGATGCTGCACCAGCGCCGCGCCCGTGACCGGGCCCGCGCCCGGCAATACGTTCAGGACGCCGGCGGGCAGGCCGGCCTCGAGCGCGATGCGCCCGAGCTCGAGCGCGGTCGAAGGCGTGATCTCGGAAGGCTTGAGCACCACGGCGTTGCCCGCCGCGAGCGCGGGCGCCACCTTCTGCGCCTCCATGGTGACCGGCGAGTTCCACGGCGTGATCGCGGCCACGACGCCGTAGGGCTCGTGCACCGTCATCGAGAAATACGCGCCGCGAGCCGGCGTGACCGCGGACTCGAGGGTCTCGCAGGCCGCGGCGTAATAGCGGAAGGTGGCCGCGGCGCTCTTCACCTGCGCGCGGCATTCCGAGATCACCTTGCCGTTCTCGAGCATCTGCAGGCGCGCCAGGCGGTCACCGTGGGCGAGCAGGCCCTCGCCGATCGCGTGCAATACGGCCGCGCGCTGGTGCGGCAGCAGGTCGCGCCACGACGCGTGATCGGCGGCGCGCCGCGCGGAGCGCACCGCCTCGTCCACCTGGGTGGCGTCGGCCGCGCCCACGGCATGGTTCACGACGCCGGTCGCGGGGTTCACCGACTCGATGGCCGGCGCGCGGCCCTCGACCCACTCGCCGTGGAGGAGCAGTGGCGCCGCGGCGGCCATCGGCTAGCGGCTCGCGGCCAGCGGCTGCGCCGGCTGCAGCCGGCGCCTGCGCTCGGCGACCGAGGCCGCCGAGTCCACGCGCCCATCGGCGCCGATGACGATGCCGTAATCGGTGAAGGCGGCTTCGACGGTGACCTTGCCCAGGCGCACGTCCCTTGCCACCGCGGCCTCGTCGCGCTCCAGCGGATTGCCGTAGCCGCCGCCGCCGGGCAGCGCCATGCGCAGGCGATCGCCGGGCTTCAACTGCTGCTGCGGGCCATGGGGCAGGTCGACGCCGTTGAGGGTGAGGCCCTCGCCGCGCCCCACGCCTCCGCCGAGGCGGCCGAAGACGGGATAGGGCGATTCGGGCTTGCGGCCCGAGCCGCGAATGCTCACGACAAGCGGCCCCACGGGGGCGAGGTCGCCATCGGCCACCTCGAACTCGAACTCCTGGCCCAGGCCGCCACGGTGCTTGCCGGGACCGCCGGAGTCGGTGAGCAGCTCCTTGCGCAGGTAGACCACGGGCAGGTCGTTCTCCACGGTCTCGATCGGGATGTTGCCGACGTTATACGGGAAGCCGCGGCACGAGGGCCCGTCGCCGCGCGCGGTGGCGCCCAGGCCGCCCATGCTCGAGTTGATGCCCACGTAGGTGCGGCCATCCTTGCGGCGCGCGCGGAAATACGTGAACACCAGCGGGGTGGCGCCGCTGCCGGCGAGCACGCGATCCGGGATCGCGCTCGCCAGCGCGCCGAAGATGATCTCCGGCAGGTTGTGGCAGATCATCGTGCGGCCCCACGTGGGCGCCGGCGGCTTGCAGTTGAGCAGCGAGCGCTCGGGCGCCTTCACCGTCACCGGCCGGAAGCTGCCCTCGTTGTTGGGGATGCCCGGGTCGAGCGCCAGCTTGATCGGGTACATGCTGTACGAGCGCGTCATGTTGAAGGTCACGTTGACCGCGGCGGCCACCTCGCCCGAGGAGCCGTCGTAGTCGACCACGATCTCGTCGCCCTGCACCGTCACCGCCACCTTGATGCGAATGCCGGAGACCCCGCCGATGGTAGGCAGCGTCACGTCGTTGCGGTAGGTGCCGTCGGGCAGCTCGCGGATCTTCTCGCGCAGGCTGAGCTCGGAGCGCCGGCTGATCTCGTCGGAGAGTTCGCACAGGCTCGCGGCATCGAGGCCGTAGTCGTCCAGCATCGAGACCAGGCCGCGCGCGCAGACGCTGTTGGCCACGAGCTGCGCGCGCAGGTCGCCGAACATCTTGTCGGGCTCGCGCACGTTGGCGCGGATGATTCTCTCCACCACCGGCACGAAGCGCCCGCCGCTGTAGAGCTTCACCATCGGCAGGCGCAGGCCCTCCTCGTACATGTCCTTCGACTCGGTGGTCGCCATCCGTCCGCCCACGTCGAGGTGGTGGATGATGCAGATCGAGTAGCCGGAGATGCGGCCCTTGTGGAAGATCGGCGAGGCCACGCACAGGTCGTAGGTGTGCCCGCAACCCAGCCAGGGGTCGTTGGTGACCATGGCGTCGCCCGGCTGCAGGGAGGCGGCCTCGAAGTGGTCGAGGAAGTGGCGCATCACGTAGGGCATGACGCCGATGAACGCCGTGGTGGTCTTGGTCGAGTGCGCCAAAAGCGAGCCGCGCTCGTCGAAGAGGCCGCAGGAGAAGTCGTGGAAGTCGCGCACCGCCGAAGAGAACGACGTGCGGATGAGCCCCGTCGCCGCCTCGTCCACGACGGAGATCACGCGGTTCCACAGGATCTGGGTGAGTACGGGATCGTTTTGCATGGCGGTCATTGCGAAAGTTGGACGACGAGGCAGCCGAAGCGGTCCACGCTGAGCACGTCGCCCCGGTCGATCACGGTGGTGGACTCGCGCTCCTCGACGATGGCCGGGCCCTCGATGCGCGCGCCGGTGCAAAGCGCGGCGCGCTCGTAGACCGGCACCTGCTCGTAGTCGCCGCGGGCGGGAACGTAGACCGCGCGCGTGTTGCGTGCCTTCGGCATCGCGGCGGCCGCCTTCGCGGCGACCTCGGGCTTGGCGCTCTCGCGCAGGGCCTTGACGCGCAACGTCACGATCTCGAGCGGCGTCTCGTCGTCGATGCGCCCGTAATGCAGCTCGTATTGCTCGTCGAAGGCGCGCTCGACGCGCTCGCGCGCGCCCGCGTCGGTCCACTTGCCCGGCAACGACACCTCCAGCGGATAGTCCTGCCCCATTCGCCAGATGTCGGCGGTGCGCTCGAAGACGATGTCGCTTCCCGGTGGCAGCAGCGCGGCCGCCTCGCCTTCGAGCTCGACGCAGGTGCGCTCGGCCTCGGCCAAGTCCAGCAGCGGCAGCGGCTTCCTCACCGCGCGCGGACGCTCCACGGCGACGGGCGCCGTGAGCAGGCCGAAGGCGGACATGACACCGGGCAGCGGCGGGATGACCACCGCGGGGCAGCCCAGCTTGCGCGCAAGGCCCACCGAATGCACCGGCCCCGCGCCGCCAAAACCGATGAGCGTGAGGTTGCGCGCCGTCTGGCCCTTCTCGGCGATGTGCACGCGCGCCGCCGCGGCCATGGTCTCATTCACGATGTTGTGGATGCCCCACGCCGCCTGGGCCACGCTCATGCCGAGCTTGTCGGCGATGCGCTCCTTCATGGCCGCGCGTGCCGCCTCCACGTCGAGCTTCATCTCGCCGCCGAGGAAGCTCCCAGCGTCGAGGTAGCCCAGCAACAGGTCCGCGTCGGTGACCGTGGGGTCCTTGCCGCCGCGGCCGTAACACGCCGGCCCCGGCTTGGAGCCCGAGCTGTCGGGCCCGACCTGCAGCAGGCCCAGGCTGTTCACGCGCGCGATGCTGCCGCCGCCGGAGCCGATCTCGAGCAGGTCGTACACCGGCACCGCGATGGGAATGCCGCTGCCCGCCTTGAAGCGCTGCACGCGATCGACTTCGAAGGTGCGCGTGCGCTCGGCCTTGCCGTCGAGCACGACACAGAGCTTGGCGGTGGTGCCGCCCATGTCGAAGGAGAGGATGCGCGGGGCGCCGATGAGCCGCCCGTAATGCGTCGCGGCCTCCACGCCGGCCGCGGGGCCCGATTCCACGGCCTGCACCGGGAAGCGCTTGGTGGTCTCCGCGGTGGCCGCGCCGCCGTTGGACATCATGACGAAGAGGCTGTGGCGATAGCCCTCGCCGCGCAGCTTGCCCGACAGCTCCTCGAGGTACTGCGCCGCGGTGGGCTTCACGTAGGCATCGACCACCGTGGTGGAGGTGCGCTCGTATTCCTTGGGCTCCGGGTGCACCTCGCTCGAGATCGAGATCTCCACCCCGGGAAGCTCCTCGCGCAGGATGTCGCGCGCGCGCCGCTCGTGCTCGGGGCTGCGGTACGAGTGCAGGAAGCTCACGGCGATGGACTGCACGCCGTTGTCGCGAAACACGCGGGCGGCCTCGCGCACGCCCGCCTCGTCGAGCGGCGTGCGCACCGTGCCGTCCACCAGCACGCGCTCGCGCACGCCCAGGCGCAATGGCCGGTCCACCAGGGGGTCGGGGAACGTGATGAACGGGTCGTAGATGTCGTAGCGCAGCTCGCGGCCGAACTCGATCACGTCGCGGAAGCCCTCGGTGGTGAGCAGTCCCGTGACGGCGCCCTTGCGCTCGAGGATCACGTTGGTGAGCAGCGTGGTCGCATGGATGACGGTCTCCGCCTTCGAAAGCGCGTCGGGGCGCACCTTCGCGAGGCGCCGGATGCCCTCGATCACCGCCTGCTCGGGCCGGTCCGGCGTGGTAAGGCACTTCTCCACGAAGACGTCGCCGTTGCCGTCGTCCACCATCGTGAAATCGGTGAACGTGCCGCCGATGTCCACCCCGATCCTGTAACCGTTCATGTGCGGCCTTCGCTTCAGCGTTTGTCCAGGTTCATCTTCGGAGCCACCTCGCGGAACCACGACTGGCGTTCCTTCCAGATGCGATGCATCTCCGCGCCGGGCATGTTCACGTAGACGAGGTCCGATTTCTTCAGGATCTCCTCCTTGAACTGGCTGCCGTACTTCTCGTGGGCTTTCTGGACGGCGTCGTCGAGCTTCGCGCGCACTTCCGGCGGAAGGCCCTTTGGCGCCTGCACCCCGGAGATGTACTCGAGCGTCACGTCGTAGCCCTGCTCCTTGAGTGTGGGGATGTCGGGCAGGTCGGCGCGGCGGCGCTCGTTGGCCACGCCCAGCACGCGCACGCGCGGGTTGTTGGCGAAGGCGCCCAGCCCCGCGGTGACGGCGACGTCGATGTGGCCGCCCAGGAGCGCGGTGACGGTCTCGGGGCTCGACTTGTAGGGCACGTAGGTGAGCTTGGCGCCGGTCATGTCCCAGAGGCGCTCGGCGGCGAAGTGGGTGATGACGCCGATGCCGTAGGAGCCGTAGGTGAGCTTCGCCTGGCCGGTGCGTGCCGCGGCCACCAGGTCCTTCATCGTCTTGTAGGGCGACTCGGCGCGCACCGTGAAATAGAGGGAGCCCAGTCCGAAGCCGGTGATGTAGTCGAAGCTGTCGAGCTCGTACTCGACGACCTGCTTCTGCACGAAGGGCAGCGCCACCAGCAGCGAGTCGAAGCCTCCCATCAGCGTGTAGCCGTCTGGCTTGGCGCGCGCCACGCGATTGGCCCCGATCACGCCACCGGAACCCGGCACGTTGTGGACCACGATGGGCTGGCCCAGGAACTCGGACCATCGCGCGGCGAGCAGCCGCACGGCCACGTCGGTGGTGCCGCCGGCGGTCGAGGGCAGGATGAGGTCGATGGGCTTCGAGGGATAGGCCTGCGCGCGCGCATCGCCGGTGGCGAAGGCAAGCAGGGCGGAAAGGGCGCCGGTGACGAGCGCCCGCGTCAACGCGATCATTGTTTTTTCCTCCGGGGATGGGCTTTCACTGTAGCAGCGCGCGTGCCATTCCCCTATAGAATGGATCCACTATCAGATATTCCGGGCTTGCATGGCGCAGATCGAGCTGAAGGCGTTGCGCGCCTTCGTGAAGGTGGCCGAGATGGGCAACATCTCGCACGCCGCCATGGCGCTGGGGCTCACGCAATCCTCGTTGAGCCGCATCGTCGCGGGCTTCGAGCGGCAGCTGGGGACCGCCCTCTTCCATCGGACCGGCCGCGGCGTCCAGCTCACCGAGGCCGGGGACGCCGTCATGGCGCGGGCGCGCAACATCGTCGTCAACGCCGAGCAGCTGCAGGCCGACATCCACGATTTCGGCCAGGCGCCCTCGGGGGTGGTTACGCTCGCGCTGCTGCCGAGCCTCATGCGCGACATGGCGGGCGACCTCTACGAGGTCGTCCGCAAGAAACATCCCGGAATCACGCTGCGCATGCTCGAAGGCTTCAGCAACCAGGTCGAGGAGTGGCTCTCCGACGGGCGCGCCGACGTGGGGGTGCTCAGCCGCTACCGCGGCGCGCTCGGTGCCGGCGAGGAGGTAATCTCCTCGTCGCACCTGGTGCTGGTGGGTGCCCGGCCGGTGAACGACCGCAAGACGATCCGTTTTCGCGACCTCGCACGGATCCCCCTGGTGCTGCCCGCGAGCCCCAACGGCCTTCGCATCGCGGTGAACGACGTCGCGCGCCGGCTGCGCCTCAGGCTCGACGTGCTGGCCGAGGCCGACTCGCTCGAAGCGCAGAAGGCGATCGTGCGCCGCGAGGAGTGCTTCGCCGTGCTGGGCTCCGACGCCGTCGCAGGCGAAGCGGCCCGCGGCACGTTGCATGCGCGCACCATCGTCGAGCCGCAGCTGCCGCGCCTGCTCGTGATGGCGACGACCACCCAGCGGCCACTCAGCCGCGCGACGCGCGAGGTAGCGGCCTTCGTGAAGCGCCTTGCGATGCGCCAGGGCTGAAGCGACGCGAGCGAAACCGTCCTTGCGCTTGCTTGGGCGCGACGAATCGGTTTACCTTGCCTTGCGCGATCGTTGCGCGCCGATTCCACGTCGCAGAACGAGCACCCACACACATACAAGGATGCACACACGAGGGGGTAAGGTGAAGAGAGTCATGCGTTTTGCGAGTGCCGGCCCGTTGCTTCTTGCAATGCTCGCGCCGGCCCATGCCCAGGTCGACATCGGCAACGAGAAGGAAGTGGTGGTCGCCATCCGCGGCGGCGTGACCGGCGAATGGTTCGCCAAGCACGTGATCGCCTCGTTCGAGAAGAAGTACAACGTGAAGGTGCGCGTCACCACCGACACCTCGGTCGCGGCGCTCGCGAAGGTCGAGGCGCAGAAGGCCAACCCGCAGACCGACGTCATCTCGACCACGCCCCAGAGCCACCCGCTCGCCATCTCCAAGGGCCTGGTCGCCAAGGTGGACGCCTCGAAGGTGCCCAACCTCAAGCACCTGGTGCCCCTCGCGCGCGACAAGAACGGCTATGGCCCCAGCTACGCCATCGCCACGCTCGGCATCATGTACAACCCGAAGGTCTACCAGGAGAGGGGCATTCCCCCGCCCAAATCGTGGAACGACCTGCTCGACCCGCGCGTGAAGGGACGCATGGGCATGAACTCCATGACCAACTCGTGGGGAATGGAATTCCTGATCGGGCTGGCGAGGGCGAACGGCGGCGACGAGAAGAACGTCGACGTCGCCTTCAGGAAGCTCCAGGCCCTCGGCAACGACCTCGCCATCGGCAAGGCGCCGGCGCAGATCGACGAGCTCATGCAGCAGCAGGCGATCTGGGTCGCTTCCCACGGCTGGAACCGCTATATCCCGCTCAAGAACAAGGGCGCGCCCGTGGCGTGGGTCGATCCCGTCGAGGGCCCCATCGCCGACCTGAACTACATGGACATCGTGGCCGGCGCGCCGCACCCGAAGCTCGCGCACGCCTTCCTCGACCACCTGCTCAGCGAGGAAGTGCAGTACTCGATCGCGAAGGAGCTGGGCTTCGGGCCCGTCAACGCCAACGTGAAGCTGCCGCCCGACATCGCCGCCAAGGTCCCCAGCCAGGACGCCATCGCGCGCACGTACAACCCGGATTGGGCGTACGTGAACTCGGTGGTGGACGGCTGGATGGACCGCGCCAACCGCGAGCTCGGCAAGTGACGGAGGCGGCCGCCCGCGGTTAGCGCTTCATGGCTTATCTCCAGCTTCGGTCCCTGGGCAAGAGCTACGGGGACCAGTGGGCCGTTCGCGACGTGTCGCTCGGGGTCGAGCAGGGAGAGGTGCTCTCGCTGCTGGGCCCGTCGGGCTGCGGCAAGACGACCACGCTCAACATGATCGCGGGCTTCATCGAGCCTACGAGCGGCAGCATCGACCTGGACGGCAAGCCCATCGACAAGGTGCCGCTCAATCGGCGCGACACCCTGATGGTGTTCCAGAGCTACGCGCTTTTCCCGCACATGACCGCCAGCCAGAACGTGGCGTTCGGCCTCGAGATGCGCAAGGTGCCGAAGGAGGAGCGCGGCCGCCGCGTCGCCGAGGCGCTGGCGCTGGTGGGCCTGGGCCACCTCGGCCAGCGCTATCCGGGTGAGCTTTCCGGGGGCCAGCAGCAGCGCGTGGCGCTCGCGCGCGCGCTGGTGCTTCGTCCCAAGGTGCTGCTGCTCGACGAGCCGCTCTCGAACCTCGACGCCAAGCTGCGCCAGGAGATGCGCGTGGAGCTTCGCCGCATCCAGCAGCAGGTCGGCATCACCACCGTGTTCGTGACCCACGACCAGGCCGAGGCGCTGGCGATATCGGATCGCATCGCGGTCATGAATGCCGGCGTGGTCGAGCAGCTGGGCAGCGCGGTGGAGATCTACGAGCGCCCGGCATCGCTTTTCGTGGCGACCTTCATCGGCGAGATCAACGCGCTCAGGGCCACCGTCGTAGGCGTGCACGAGGACACCGTCACGGCGAAGATCGACGACGGCGCCGTCGTGGGCGCGGCGCGCTCGCGCGAGCATCGCGTGGGTGACGAGGTGACGCTGCTGGTGCGGCCCGAGCGGCTGAGGTTCGCGAGCGGCGGCAGCAGCGCCAACCGGCTCTCGGGCGTCGTCGATGCCTCGATCTACGTGGGCAACATGATCCAGCTGCGGCTGAAGGTCGCCGGGCACGAGCAACCGCTCCAGATCCACCTGCCGGGAATCCGCGGCGCGGCCTCGCATGCGGCGGGCGATGTAGTGACGATCGAATGGGATCCGCAGGACAGCTCGGTCATCCCGGCTTGAGCGTCCCGCCCCGCAAGCCGGGCGCCTGGAAGGAGGTGGGCATTCCGCTCGCCTTGTGCGCGCCGGGGCTGCTGCTGCTGCTGTTCGTGTTTCTCGTGCCGCTCGCGCGCACCTTCGCGCTCAGCTTCGAGACTCCGGCGGGCGATCCCACGCTCGGCAACTACACCAAGCTCTTCGGTGACCGCTTCTTCTGGGAGCTCATGTTCCGCACGCTGAAGCTGAGCGCCATCACCACGCTCGTCACGCTGGTGCTGGGCTATGCCGTGGCGGTGCATTTCGTCGCCGCCGGGCCGCGGGCGCGCGCCTACCTCACGCTGATCATCCTCGCCCCGCTCATGGTGAGCGTGGTGATCCGCACCTACGGATGGGTGATCATCCTCGGCCCCGCCGGCCTGGTGAACAACCTGCTCCAGGCGCTCGAGCTCACGAGCTCGCCGCTGCGCATCCTCTTCACCGAAACGGCCGTGGTGGTCGGCCTCACGCACATCTTCCTGCCCTACATGGCGCTCGCCATCGTGAGCTCGCTGCAGAACATCGATCCCGCGCTCGCGCGGGCGGCCCGCAACCTGGGGGCGGGCGGCACCACCACCTTCCTGCGGATCGTCCTGCCGCTCAGCATGCCGGGGATCCTCGCCGGATCGCTGCTCGTGTTCACCTTGAGCAACAGCGCCTTCGCGACACCCGCCCTGCTCGGCGGCTCCGGCGCCCAGGTCCTCTCGCTGCTCGCCTACCAGCAGAACCTCGTGCTGCTCAACTGGAACGCGGGCTCCGCCGTGGGCATCGTGCTGCTGGTGGTGGTGATGACCGGCGCCATGATCAACTCGCGCATGATCGAGCGCGGGCGCTTCAAGGGGGTCTTCCGATGATGGTCGACGGCTGGCTGCGGCCGCTTTTCCGCTCGATCGCGTTCGCGACGTACGCCTTCCTGCTCTCCCCCATCGTGGTGGTGCTGATCGCCTCCACGACGGCCGCGGACTTCGTATCGTTCCCCCCGCAGGGCTTCAGCCTGCGCTGGTATGCCGAGATCGCGCGCCGGCCCGACTTCCTCGAGTCGGCCTTCATCAGCCTGGTGCTCGCTGCGCTGACCGCGCTCGGGGCCACGATCCTGGCAGTGCCCGCGGCGATCGGCCTGGTGCGCCACCGCTTTCCCGGCCGCGAGCTGCTGAGCGCGCTTTTCCTGTCCCCGCTCATGCTGCCGAGCGTGGTGATCGGCATCGCGCTGCTGCAGTCGGCGAGCCGCCTGGGCGTGCTGGGCAATCCGGTCGTGCTCTGGCTCGCGCACGTGCTCATCGCCACGCCCTATTGCCTGCGCCTGCTGATGGCGAGCCTCACCGGCTTCGACCGCAACCTCGAGCGCGCGGCGATGAACCTCGGCGCCTCGCGCCTGCAGGCCTTCCTGCGCGTGGTGCTTCCGCTGATCGCCCCGGGCGCGGCCGCGGGAGCGGCCTTCGCGTTCGTGGTCTCCTTCGACGACCTGGTGGTGTCGATGTTCCTGTCCAGCCCCACGCTGGTGACCCTGCCGGTGCGCATCTACAACTTCATCGACCAGTCGAGCAGCCCGCTCATCACCGCGATCGGCTCGCTGCTCGTGCTGGTGGCGGTGGCCATGGTGGTGCTCATCGACCGGACGGTCGGCGTCGAGGGCGCCTTCCGCATGGGCCACAAACGATAGTCAACGGAGGAATCATGGAACGAAAGACCACGAAGCTGCGTGCCCTGCTGGCGCGCGACGAGCTGCTGATGTGCCCCGGCGCGTACGACGCGCTCACCGCCAAGGCCGCCGTCAAGGCCGGCTTCGACGTCGTGTACATGACGGGCGACGGCGTGACCGGCGGCCTCACCGGGTTGCCCGACATCGGGCTCACGACGATGACCGAGATGATCATGATGGCCACCAACATGGCCGCCGCCGTGCCGGTGCCGCTCATCAGCGACGCCGACACCGGCTACGGCAACGCCATCAACGTGATGCGCACCATCGAGGCCTTCGAGCGGGCCGGCGTCTCGGGCGTGCACATGGAGGACCAGGTGCACCCGAAGCGCTGCGGCCACATTTCCGGCAAGCGCGTGATCCCGGCCGAGGAGATGGTGGGCAAGATCCGCGCCGCCGTCGCCGCGAGGTCCGATCCGGACTTCCTCATCATCGCCCGCACCGATTCACGCGCCGTCACGAGCTTCGAGGACGCTGTGAAGCGCGGCATCGCCTATCGCGAGGCCGGCGCCGACGTGATCTTCCCCGAGGCCATGCTCACCCCGGAGGAGTTCGCGCGCTTCGCAAGGGAGGTGGGCGGCCTGTTGCTCGCCAACATGACCGAGTTCGGCAAGAGCCCCTACCTCAGCGCCACGGAGCTCAGGCAGATGGGCTACAAGATGGCGATCTACCCCTGTGCCTCGCAGCGCGTGGCGATCAAAGCGGTCCTTGGGTACTACGATTTCCTCAAGGCCAACGGCGGCGCGCTCGCCTACGCCGACCGGATGCAGACCCGGGACGAGTATTACGAGATGATCGGCTTTCCCGAATACATCGAGCGCGAGAAGCAGTTCGTGAAGCAATCCTAGGAGCGGCCGTGCAGCAGACCATCTCGGAGAAGATCTTCAGCGCCCACGTCGGGCGCCCGGTGCGCGCGGGCGAAGTCGTCGTCTCGCCGCTCGACCTGGTGTTCTGGGACGACTCGAACCGCCCGCAGGCGTGCCAGGTCTTCAGGGAGATGGGCGGCAAGTCGGTGTTCGACGCGAGCCGCATCGCGGCCTTCCTCGACCACGCGGCGATCACGCACAACCTCGCGATGGCCTCGACCCACAAGACGATGCGCGACTTCTGCGCCGAGCAGGGCATCCGCCTCTACGAGATCGGCGAGGGCATCGAGCACCAGCTCATCCCCGAGAAGGGGCTCGCGGGGCCGGGGGACATCATCATCGGGGCCGATTCGCATACCTGCACCATCGGCGCGCTGAACGCGTTCGGCGCCGGCGTGGGCTCGAGCGACCTCGCCACGGGGCTCCTCACCGGCAAGCTCTGGTTTCGCGTGCCGAAGACGGTGCGCTTCGTCCTCGACGGGCGCCTGCAGCCGGGCGTTTTCTCCAAGGACATCGTCCTCGCGCTCCTCAAGCGCATGGGCGCGGACGGCGCGAACTACGAAGCGGTGGAATTCGTCGGATCGGCGATGCAGGACCTCTCGATGGAAAGCCGCTTCGTCATCACCAACATGGCGGTGGAGATGGGCGCCAAGACCGGCCTCATGGAGATCGACGATCGCGCGCGCGAATGGATGAAGGGCAGAGTCGAGCGCGGATACCGCACCTACACCTCGGACCCCGGAGCGGAAACCTCGCGCGAGATCCGGATCGACGTCTCGAGCCTCGAGCCGCAAGTGGCCAAGCCGCACAGCCCCGCCAACGGCGTGCCGGTGGGCGAGATCGCGGGCCTTCCCATCCAGCAGGCCGTCATCGGCACCTGCACCAACGGGCGGCTGGAAGACCTGCGCGAGGCGGCCCAGGTGCTTCGCGGACGAAAGGTGGCCCCGGGCGTGCGACTCTACGTGACGCCTTCCTCGCGCACCGTGCTGCAGGACGCGCTGAAGGAAGGTCTCATCGCGACCTTCATCGAGGCGGGCGCGGTGCTCGGAACGCCGGGCTGCGGCGGGTGCACCGGCGGATCGGGCCTGGGCATCCCCGGAGACGGCGTGAACATGATCTCCACGGCGAACCGCAACTTCAAGGGCCGCACCGGCAACAACAACGCCTTCATCTACCTCGCCTCGCCCGCGACGGTGATGGCCTCGGCGGTCGAGGGCCGCATCGCCGACCCGAGGAAATATCCATGAGCTTCCGGGGAAAGGCGATCGTCTTCGGCGACGACATCAATACCGACTACATCATCGCCGAGCACTACAAGTCGCGCTCGACGGACATCCGCGAGATCGCGAAGTACGCCTTCGCCGACTACGATCCCGAGTTCATGAAGCGCATGCGCCCGGGCGACATCCTGGTCGCGGGGCGCAACTTCGGCTGCGGCTCGGCGCGCGAGGCCGCTCCGCACGTGCTCAAGGTCGCGGGCATCTCGTGCGTGCTGGCGGTTTCGTTCGCGCGGATCTTCTTCCGGAACGCGGTGAACATCGGCCTGCCGATCATGGAGTGCGACACGACGGGCATCGAGGAAGGCGACGAGCTGGTGGTCGATGCCCAGTCGGGCGCCGTCGAGGACCGCACGCGCGGATCGAATATCACCGCGACACCCGTGACCGGCATCATGGCGGCCATCCTCGAGGCCGGCGGCATCGCCGGCTACCTGCGCAAGCACGGGGACCTGGTGCTGCCCCCGGGGTCCTGAGCCGGCTCCTGGCTCGATGGCGCTCGGAATTCTTCTCGCTCCGCTACGTGGTCCGATAGTTGGGGAGACACGCCATCGAGTGCCGGGGAAACCGGCATGGAACAGGGCCTTGCTCTCATTAACGGGTGAGTGGACGCGGGGTTGACCCCGGTTCCTCGCCGGAATGCGCCACGGGGGAGTGACTTGCGTCATATTTCCTCGTAGCCTCCGCGCATGCGAATCGCCCCTGCCGTTGTTGCGCTCTGTGTCGCGGGACCCTGCATCGCCGCGCCGCGACTGGAGTGGGACCTGGGCGAGACGCGCCATCCGGTCCTCGGCAACATCGCCTTCGCCACCAACACCCTCGCAGTCGAGACGCCCGTGGGCGCGCGCAAGGTGACGTCGCGCGCGTATCTCTCGTGCGAGAAGGCGGCGCAGAAGATGGCGCTCGAGCTGGCCAACGCGACCGGCATCAACGACCCCGGCGGCCTGCAGCCGAAGGAGATCCCCCGCCTGTTGTGCACGACAGTCGTCCGCGGCAAGCGCGCGCAGGCCGAGATTCCGGCGCGCTGGGCGATCAGCGAGCTGGGCGATGTCCTCGCGCGCGGTTTCGCTCCCGCGTCGCTGCGCCAGTGCGCCTCGATCGAGGTGCAGCAGGAAGTGATCCTGCCGAAGGGCTGGGGGCGGGAGACCGCGCGCATCGCCTTCGAGATCGCGCCCAGCGTCAAGGAGCTGGGCCCGATCTTCTCGTTCTGCGGCGAGGACACCTCGACACCGGCCGTCGCCACGGCTGCCGCGGTTCCTGCCCCGGCGCCTGCCGCCACGCCCGCCCCCGGGCCCAGTCCGGCTGAGCTGCCGTGGAAGGCGGTGCGCACCATCGCGGGTGGCCGCACCAACGTGCGGGCCCAGCCGAGCACGGCCTCCGCGGTCGTCATCCAGCTCGCGCCCGGCGCCTTGCTGCAGGCGCAGCCGGTCTCCACCGAGTGGTGGCGCGTGAAGCCCGCCTCGGGGAAGCCGTTCGTGGGGTACGTGCGGGACGATCGGCTCGAGTTTCGTTGAGCCCGGAGGCTGATAGGATTCCTCCATGGATACCGTCGAGATCCTCAAGGACGAAGTGGCCTTCCTGCAGTCGCTGGCGCCGCTGGAGGGCGCAGCCCTGCTCGAGCTGGGCTGCGGCAAGGCCGAGTTCACCCGCAAGGTGCTCGCGAAGACGGGTGCCAGGTCCGTCGTCGCGCTCGAGGTCGACCGCATCCAGCACCGGCTGAACCTCGAGGGCCCGCAGGATCCGCGCCTCACCTTCGGCTATGGGGGCGCGGAGGCGATCCCCTTCGACGACGCGACCTTCGACGGCGTGCTCATGATGAAATCGCTGCACCACGTGCCGATGCCGAGCCTCGATCGCGCGCTGGCCGAGATCCGGCGCGTGCTGAAGCCCGGCGGCTGGGCCTACATCTCGGAACCCGTTTATGCGGGCCCGCAGAACGACCTCATCAGGCTCTTCCACGACGAGGGCGTGGTGCGTGCCGCCGCGATCGAAGCCCTGGAGCGCGCGGTCGCGGCCGGCGTGCTCTTGCAGGAAGGCGAATACCACTTCGACATGCCGGCGCATTACGCGAGCTTCGACGACTTCGTCGCCAGGCACGTGGAGACCACGCACTCCGAGAAGAACTACACGCCGGAGATCGCCGCCGAGCTTCGCCGGCGCTTCGAGGCGCACATGACGCCCTCGGGCGCCGATTTCCTGAAGCCGATGCGGGTCACGTTCCTGCGCAAGCCGTAGCGCCGTCCTGCTCCCATCGGCGCACTCCCTACGGATGTGGCGCCGAACTTCCCCTCCGGGCCGCCTTCCCACGACAACAGGAAGACGCAGGAGGATCGCCATGAAGACCCATCGGAAAATCGCCGTGCTCGCGCTCGCCGCGGCCCTCGGCACGCCCGCGCTCGCCGCCGAGCTCGTCGACCTGCACCAGGCCCCGCCCCCATCGACGACGGAGACCTATTACTACGTGACCGAGGGTTATTCCTACGCGCCGGCGTACCCCTCCAACTACGTGGCTCCCGCCGGGCGCATCGCCTATGTGGAGCCCACCGTCACGTACGTGGAGCCGCCCGTGACGGTTTACGCGCCGCTGCTCACCGAGGACGAGGCGATCACCGAGGACGTGATGGATTCGATCGTCACCGACCCGCGCCTGTCCGGGCGGGTGGGCGTGGAGACCTTCAACCGCAACGTGACGCTGAGCGGCCACCTGCGCTCGTCACGCCAGGTGGACATCGCCGCGAGCAACGCGCGCAGCGTGCCGGGGGTGATCGACGTGGAGAATCGCATCCGCCCGCGCGTGGGCGGCAGCTACTGAGGCCTCGTCAGGCCCAGCTCAGCACGACCTTGCCGGACTTCCCCGAGCCCATCGTGCGGAAGCCCTCGAGGTAGTCGGCCACGTCGAAGCGGTGGGTGATCATCGGGGTGAGGTCGAGCCCCGATTGCAGCATGGCGATCATCTTGTACCAGGTCTCGAACATCTCGCGCCCGTAGATGCCCTTGATGGTGAGGCCCTTGAAGATCACCTGCGTCCAGTCGATGGCGGCCTCGGCGGGCGGGATGCCGAGCATCGCCACCTTGCCGCCGTGGTTCATCGCATCGAGCATCTGGCGGAAGGCCTCGGGCACGCCCGACATCTCGAGCCCCACGTCGAAGCCTTCGACCATGTTGAGCTGCGGCATGACCTCCTTCAGCGACTCGCGGGTCACGTTCACGGCGCGGTGTGCGCCCATTTTCAGCGCGAGCTCCAGCCGGTAGGGATTGGTGTCGGTGATGACGACATGGCGCGCGCCCACGTGGCGGCAGATCGCCGCCGCCATGATGCCGATGGGCCCCGCGCCGGTGATGAGGACGTCCTCGCCCACCAGGTCGAACGAAAGCGCGGTGTGCGCCGCATTGCCGAAGGGATCGAGGATGGCGGCGATCTCGTCGGGCACGTCGTCGGGAATCGGGAAGGCGTTCACCGCCGGAATCACGAGGTAGTCGGCGAAGGCGCCGGGACGGTTCACCCCCACGCCCACGGTGTTGCGGCACAAGTGGCGCCGCCCCGCGCGGCAGTTGCGGCAATGGCCGCAGACGATGTGGCCTTCGCCGGAGACCCGCTGGCCGATGGCGAGCCCGCGCACCTCGTCGCCCATCGCTTCCACGGTGCCCACGTATTCGTGGCCCACGGTCATCGGCACCGGGATGGTCTTCTGCGACCACTCGTCCCAGTTGAAGATGTGCATGTCCGTGCCGCAGATGGCGGTCTTGCGGATGCGGATCAGCACGTCGTTGGGGCCGACCTTCGGCTCGGGCGCTTCCGTCATCCAGATCCCCGCCTCGCGCCTCGTCTTGGCCAGCGTCCTCATGCGATCACTCCCAGCTCGCGGCCCACCTTGGCGAAGGCGGCCACGGCGCGGTCGATGTGTTGCGGCTCGTGCGCTGCGGACATCTGCGTGCGGATGCGCGCCTGTCCCTTCGGCACGACCGGAAAGGAGAACCCGATCACGTAGATCCCTTCGGCCAGCAAACGGTTCGCCATTTCCTGCGCGAGCGCCGCATCGCCCAGCATCACAGGAATGATCGGGTGGCCCGCGCCCGCGAGCCGGAAGCCCAATCGCGTCATCTCACGGCGAAAGTGATCCGCGTTCCGGGCGAGCTTCCCGCGCAGCGCGTCGCCTTCCTGCAGGAGATCCAGCACCCTGATCGAGGCGTGCGCGATCGCGGGCATCAGCGTGTTCGAGAAGAGGTAGGGACGCGAGCGGTTGCGCAGCCAGGCGACCACTTCCTTCGGCCCCGCGGTGTAGCCGCCGGAGGCGCCGCCGAGGGCCTTGCCGAGCGTGCCGGTGAGGATGTCCACGCGTCCCATGACCCCACACGCCTCGGGCGTGCCGCGCCCCTCGGCGCCGACGAAGCCCACGGCGTGCGAATCGTCCACCATGACCATGGCGCCGTGCCGGGCGGCCAGGTCGCAGATGCCCTGCAGGTTGGCGATGATGCCGTCCATGGAAAAAACGCCGTCGGTGGCGATCATCCTGTAGCGCGCGCCGTCGGCCCGCGCCTGCTCGAGCTGCGCTTCGAGATCGGCCATGTCGTTGTTGGCGTAGCGATAGCGCTTCGCCTTGGACAGGCGCACCCCGTCGATGATGGAGGCGTGGTTGAGCGCGTCGCTGATCACGGCGTCTTCCTCGCCCAGCAGGGTCTCGAAGAGCCCGCCGTTGGCGTCGAAGCACGAGCCGTAGAGGATCGCGTCCTCGGTGCCGAGGAAGGCGGCGATGCGCCGCTCGAGCTCGCGATGCACGTCCTGCGTGCCGCAGATGAAGCGCACCGAGGCCATGCCGTAGCCGTGCTCGTCCAGGCCCTCGCGCGCGGCGGCGACGATCGCGGGGTGGTCGGCGAGGCCGAGGTAATTGTTGGCGCAGAAATTGAGGACCGTCCCGCCGCCGGCCACGTGGACCTCGGCCGACTGGGTCGAGTCGATGACGCGCTCGTGCTTGTAGAGGCCGGCGGACTCGAGCTCGGCCAGGCGCGAGGCGAGGTCGGCGAGAAAGGGGGAAGCCATGGGGCAATTGTCGCGCATCCGCTTACACTATGCGGGCAACCGCACAAGAGGAGCGCGTCATGCCGGTCAAGCTGGAATGGTTCAACAACGAGGCCGATGCCAAGGATTTCGCCAAGGGCGTCACGGTCTTCGCCGAGGGTGAGAAGGGCACGACGATGTACGTGATCACCCGCGGCGCGGTAGAGCTGCACGTCGGCGGCAAGCTGATGGAGACGCTCGGGCCCGGCGAGCCTTTCGGTGAGCTCGCGCTCATCGACCGCGCTCCGCGCAACGCCACCGCGATCACGCGCACGCCCTGCAAGCTCGTGCCGGTCGAGCTCGAAACGTTTCGCTCCCTGGTACGGCTCGAGCCCGACTTCGCCGTCGCCATCATGAAGGTCATGGCCGACCGCCTGCGGCGCATGAACGTGCGCACCATGGAGAAAAACGCGCCGTGATCCGCGCGCTCGCCGCGAGCCTCTGCCTGGCCGCGGCGCCGGCGCTCGCCTTCGACCTCGAGAAGTGGGCCGACGAGCTGGTCAAGCGGGAGATGGACGGCGCCCGCAAGGAGAAGATCGAGACCGCCCTCAAGGGCCGCGACCCCGACAAGCGCCTGGCTGCGGTCGAAAAGCTCTCGTACACAGACGCCGACGAGCTGGCCGCCCTCGGCATGGCGCTGGGCGACCCGGATGCGCGCATCCGGCGCGCGGCGGCGAGCGAATTGTGGAGCGCGGAGAAGCGCGCCGCGCCTTTCCGGGCCGAGCTCACGCGCCTGCTCGAGGACACGGACGCGAACGTGGTGGCCTATGCCGCCGGCGCGCTGCAGGCGCAGGGCATCAAGGAGTCCGACCTGTACGAGCCGCGCAGGCGCGTGCTGGCCGCACCCGAAGCATCCGTCGCATCGCGTTTCCTGGTCTCGCGCAACCTCGTGGGGCAGGAGCCCGCCCCGAAGCTGCTTGCCGCGGTCCTCCCGTACCTCGAGCACAACGCGCGCGCAGACCGGAGCCGGGTGAACGTGGAGCTCGCGGAGAAGGCGCTCGAGCGGCTCGTCGTGCGCACCCGCGATCGCGCGCTCATCGAGCCCTTGTTGCAGGCCCTGGCGGAGACCCAGCACGCCCACGTGCAAATCTTGCGCGCGCTCGGGCGCTTCGAGCCGCGGCCCGAAGGTTGGACGCGCGTGTTGCTCGGCCAGCTCGAGAATCCGCGGTCCAAGGCGCGTTACGAGGCGCTTTCGCAACTGCGATCGGTGAAGGACGAGAAGGAGGTCCTCGCGTGGGTGCCCGCTGCCGGGGCGATGCTCGACGATCCCGATTCCTCGGTGCGGTCCGAGGCGCTGTGGGCGCTCGCCAGCGCGAAGGGCCTCGCCGCGGGGGAAGTGGAAAAGGTCGTGGCGGCCCTGCGGGGAGGCACGCCCGCCGTGCGGCGCAACGCCGCGCGCGCCCTGGGCGAGATCGCCCAGGCCCGCCAGCCGATCCCGGCCGCCACCATGGCGCGGGTCGCAACGGTGGCGCGGCCGGCGCTCGATGCCGCGCTGCAGGACCCCGACAAGGACGTGCGGGAGGAAGCGAAGTCCGCGCTGCGCAACATCGGCAGCGGCGATGCGGCAGTCGTCGCCGCGGCGGCGCCTTCGAGCGAGGGCGCGGGCATGGCGCTGCTGCGCGCGCGCAAGGTGAGCTTCGAGATGTCGTCCTTCTTCCGCGCGCTCTCGGAGACCGACGTCGAGCTGGTACGCGCGTTCCTCGATGCCGGCATGTCCCCCTCGGCATCGCTCAACGACATGGGGCCGCCCATGCGGGTGATGCTGTTCTCGGGAGAGGGCTGCTCGCCCAACGTGCGCCCCACGTCCGGGAAGACCAAGGCGATCGTGAAATTGCTGATCGAGCGCGGCGCCGACGTGAACGGCGCCGACGCCAACGGCAACTCGGCGCTCACCGAAGCGGCGAGCAAGGGCTGCGACCGCGAGCTCATCCGCACGCTGCTCAAGGCGGGCGCGAAGATGAACGCGCCGCACGCCTCGGGCCTCGCGCCCTTCGAGATGGGGCTCTGGAGCGGGCACGACGGGCTGGAGGAATTCCTCGCCGCGGGTTATCGCCTGCCGCCGGCGAAGGTGAAGATGTACCTCGAGGCCTACAAGGATCGCCCCGCCGCGGTCGCGATGGTGAAGAAGGCCGCAGCGAAAAAGTAGTTCCAACGATCGGAGCCCGCATGAGCACCCGCGAAGCCGCCATCCAGTCCATCGAACGTTATTTCGACGACGGCGGCTTCCTCGACGACCTCGGGCGGCGCGTGGCGATCCCCACCGAGAGCCAGAACCCGGAGCGCGCGGCCAGCCTCGCCGAATACCTCGAGGGCGAGATGTGCCGATCCCTCGAGAAGATGGGCTTCGAATGCGCGGTGTTCCCGAATCCCGCGCCCGATCGCGGACCTTTCCTCATCGGCACCCGCATCGAGGATCCGTCGCTGCCGACCGTCTTCACCTACGGCCATGCCGACGTGATCCGCGGCCAGGACGCCTCGTGGCGCCAGGGGCTCAGCCCCTGGAAGGTGACCGTCGATGGCGAGCGCATCTACGGGCGCGGCACCGCCGACAACAAGGGCCAGCACACCATCAACCTCGCGGCGCTCGAGGCGGTGCGCCAGGCACGCGGCGGCAAGCTGGGCTTCAATCTCAAGATCCTGCTGGAGACCGGCGAGGAGGTCGGCTCCCCGGGCCTCAAGGCGTTCTGCGAATCGCACAAGGAGAAGCTGCGCGCCGACGTGCTCATCGCCTCCGACGGGCCGCGCCTGCAGCCGCAGCAGCCCACCCTCTACCTGGGCACGCGCGGCGCCTTCAACTTCGAGATGACCTGCGATTTTCGTCCGGGAGGCCACCATTCGGGCAACTGGGGCGGCCTCATCTCCAACCCGGGCATCGTGCTCGCGCACGCCGTCGCATCGATCACCGATGCGCGCGGCTCGATCAAGGTCCCCGAGTGGCGGCCGAACACGCTCACGCCCTCGGTGCGCAAGGCGCTGGCGGGGCTGGAGATCAGCGGCGGCGAGAACGGCCCCGACGTCGAGCCCGATTGGGGCGAGCCCGGCCTCACGCCCGCCGAGCGCGTCTTCGGCTGGTGCAGTTTCGAGGTGCTGGCCTATACCACCGGCAACCCCGATCGGCCGGTGAACGCGATCCCGCCTAAAGCCAAGGCCTATTGCCAGCTGCGCTTCGTGGTCGGCGTGGATCCCGCCGACATCCTCCCGGCGCTGCGCCGCCATCTCGACCGGCTGGGCTTCCGCCAGGTGCAGCTTGCCCCTTCGCGCGAGGAGTGCCTGGCGGCCACGCGTCTCGACCCCGAGCACCCCTGGGTGCAATGGGCGGCGGCCTCGCTCGAGCGCACTACCGGGAAGAAGCCCGCGGTGCTGCCCAACCTGGGCGGCTCGCTGCCCAACGACGTCTTCGCGGTGACGCTAGGGCTGCCCACCGTGTGGGTGCCGCACTCCTATGCATCGTGCTCGCAACACGCACCGAACGAGCACCTGCTGGGGCCGGTGGCCAAGGAAGGGCTGAGGATCATGACGGGGCTCTTCTGGGACCTCGGGCAGCCGGGGACCGCGCCCCGCGCCGGGCAGCTGTCAAAATAGGGGCTTGCTACCCCAAGACTTCCATCCCGTCCTGCGCCGCTGGTGGCAGGGCCGCTTCGGCGAGCCCACCGCCGCGCAGTCCGATGGCTGGGCCGCGATCCGGCGCGGTGAGCACACGCTCATCGCCGCGCCGACCGGGTCCGGCAAGACGCTTGCGGCCTTCCTCACCGCGATCGACGAGCTCTTCCGCGAGGGTGCCGAGGCCGGCGCGCTGCCCGACGAAGTGCGCGTCATCTACGTCTCGCCGCTGAAGGCGCTTTCCGCCGACATCCACAAGAACCTCGCCGAGCCGCGGCGCGAGATCCGGGCGCTGGCGGAGGGCATGGGCTATCCGGCGGCGAAGATCACCGCGGCGGTGCGAAGCGGCGACACGCCGCAGAACGAGCGCGCGTCGATGTTGCGCACGCCGCCGCACATCCTCGTCACCACGCCGGAGTCGCTGTACTTGCTGCTGACCGCCGAGCGCTCGCGCAGGATGCTGGCGACGGCGCAGGTGGTGATCATCGACGAGATCCATGCGGTGCTGCAGTCGCGGCGCGGCGCGCACCTGGCGCTGACGCTCGAGCGCCTCGACCGCCTCTGCGGGCGCGAGCTGCAGCGCATCGGCTTGTCGGCCACGCAGAAGCCGATCGAGGAGGTGGCGCGCTTCCTCACGCGCAGGCCCTGCGCCATCGTCGACCGCGGCCACAAGCGCAGGATGGACCTCGCGGTGGAGGTGCCAAGCTCGCCGCTCGAGGCCGTGATGTCCCACGAGGTCTGGGCCGAGGTGTACGCGCGCCTGGTCGCCCTCATCGAGTCGCACCGCACCACGCTCGTCACCGTCAACACGCGGCGCCTCGCCGAGCGCATGGCTCGCCAATTGTCGGAGCGCCTGGGCACCGGGTTCGTCGCTGCCCACCACGGAAGCCTTTCGAAGGAGGCGCGCCAGGATGCCGAGCACCGCCTGCGCGAAGGCAAGCTCAAGGTGCTGGTGGCCACCGCCTCGCTCGAGCTGGGCATCGACATCGGCCACGTGGACCTGGTCTGCCAGATCTCGTCGCCGCACCGCATCGCCACGTTCCTGCAGCGGGTGGGGCGCTCGGGCCACACCATCCAGGGCGTGCCGAAGGGCCGCATCTTTCCGCTCACGCGCGATGACCTCGTCGAATGCGCCGCGATGCTGCGATCGGTCCACGACGGCGAGCTCGATCGCGTGCACGTGCCCGACAAGCCGCTCGACGTGCTCGCCCAGCAGATCGTCGCCGAGACCGCGGCCGAGGAGGAGTGGGACGAAGACGCGCTCTTCGAGCTCTTCCGCCAGGCCTACCCGTACCGCGACCTCGAGCGCGAGAAATACGCCGAGGTCGTCGAGATGCTGGCGCACGGCTTCGCCACGTCGCGCGGGCGCCGGGCGGCGTTGATCCACCACGACAGCCTCGGACGGAAAATCCGCGCGCGGCGCGGCTCGCGCATGAGCGCGATCATGAACGGGGGCGCGATTCCCGAGGTTTTCGACTTCAAGGTGGTGCTCGAGCCCGAGGGGCACGTGGTGGGCTCGTTGAACGAGGACTTCGCCGTCGAGTCGCTGCCCGGGGATGTCTTCCAGCTCGGCAACACATCGTGGCGGATCCTGAGGATCGGCAACGGCGTCGTGCGCGTGGCCGACGCCCAGGGCCAGCCGCCCTCGATGCCCTTCTGGCTGGGGGAAGCCCCCTCGCGCAGCAGCGAAGTGAGCGCGGCGGTTTCGAAGCTGCGGGCGGCGGTGGACGCGGCCCTGCCCGGGCTGCAATCCCCCTCTCCCTTGAGGGAAGGCCGGGCAGAGGGCCTTCAACCGGCCATCGAGTTGCTGCAGCGCGACTATTTCCTCGCCCGCGAAGCCGCGACCCAGATCGCCAACTACCTCTGCGAGGCCAAGCGCGCGCTCGGCGTCGTGCCGACCACGGAGCTCATCGCGCTGGAGCGCTTCTTCGACGAATCCGGCGGCATGCAGCTCGTGCTGCACGCGCCCTTCGGCAGCCGCATCAACCGCGCCTGGGGCCTGGCGCTGCGCAAGAAGTTCTGCCAGGGATTCAACTTCGAATTGCAGGCCGCGGCGACCGAAGAAGGGCTGATCCTTTCGCTCAACGCCTCGCACTCCTTCCCGCTCGAGGACGTGTTCGGCTACGTGCACCCCAATTCCCTGCGCGAGACGCTCACCCAGGCGATCCTGCAGTCGCCGATCTTCGAGACGCGCTGGCGCTGGGCCTCGACGCTCGCGCTCGCCGTGCCGCGCAATCGCGGGGGCGGCCGCGTGCCCAACCAGTTGCAGAGGATGTACGGCGAGGACCTGCTGCAATCGGTGTTCCCCGACGCGGTCGCGTGCCAGGACAACCTGCAGGGCGCGCGAGAGGTGCCCGACCATCCGCTCGTGAACCAGGCCCTGAGGGACTCGCTCGAGGAGGCGGTGGACATCCACGGGCTCGAGGCGGTGCTGCGCCGCCTTTTCGCGGGCGACATCGGCACGGTCGCGCGCGACCTGCCCGAGCCTTCGGTTCTCAGCCACGAGCTGCTCAACTCCGCCGTCTATACGTTCCTCGACGACGCGCCGCTCGAGGAGCGGCGCACGCGCGCCGTCCTCACGCGCCGCGCGACCGACATCCGCGATGCCGACGACCTCGGAGCCCTCGACCTGGCCGCCATCGAGCGCGTGCGCGAGGAGGCGTGGCCGGTGGCGAACACGCCCGACGAGATGTACGACGCGCTGATGGTGGCGGGCTTCATCCTCGAGGGGGAGCTCTCTTCGGATTGGAGGGCGTTGCTTGGGCAGCTCGGTGCGCGGGTAGTGCCGAAGGGGGGCGCGTGGTTCGCCCATGAGCGCAAGGATGACGAGCCCATGGACCTGTTGGCGAGCCGTCTCGAAGTGCTCGGGCCCGTGACCGAAAGAAGACTTGCCCCATCGGATTCATCCCTGCTCCTCACCCTCGAAGGCCAGGGCCGCATCCTGCGCGGCCGCTTCACGCCGGGAACGACCGAGATCGAATGGTGCGACCGTCGCCTGCTCGCGCGCATCCACCGCTACACGCTGTCGCGGTTGCGCGCCGAGATCGAGCCGGCCAGCGCCGCCGATTACTACCGCTTCCTCCTGCACTGGCAGCATGTCGCCAGCGAGGACCAGGCCCATGGCTCGGAGGGCCTCGCGATGGTCGTCGAGCAGCTCGAAGGCTTCGAGCTCGCCGCGGTGGCGTGGGAGCAGGACGTCCTTCCCGCGCGCATCGCCGCCTACGGCAAGGAGCAACTCGACCTGCTCTGCCTGAGCGGGCGCGTCGCTTGGGGGCGATTGACGCCCGGCAGCAAGGCGCCGCTGCGGACCTCGCCGATCACGCTGCTGCTTCGCGAGGACCTGGCGGACTGGACCCGTGCCGTTCCCGCGGACGCGGCAACACAATCCCTCGGCGCCGAAGCCAGCGCCATCCGCGACGTCCTCGCCGAGCGGGGCGCCTCTTTCTTCCACGAGATCGTGAAGGCTGCGGGGCTGCTTCCCTCGCTCGTCGAGCGCGGCCTCGCGGAGCTGGCCGGCGCCGGCATCGCAACCGCCGATTCCTTTGCCGGCCTGCGCGCGCTGCTGGCGCGCCAGGACAAGCGTCGCCGCGCGATCGAGACGGCGGGACGCTGGGCGTTGCTGGCTTCTCCCTCTCCCGTGGGAGAGGGTCACGAGCACATCGCCCGCACCCTGCTCAAGCGCTACGGCGTCGTCTTCCGCTCCATGTTGCTGCGCGAATCCGGCCTGCCGCCTTGGCGCGACCTGGTGGGCGTATATCGGCGGCTCGAAGCGCGCGGCGAGATTCGCGGGGGGCGTTTCGTCGCCGGCTTCGGCGGCGAGCAGTTCGCGGCGGCCGACGCAGTGGGGCGCCTTCGCGCCGTGCGCAAGATGGAAAAGGCGGGCGAGCGCGTGGTGCTGAGCGCCGCGGATCCGTTGAATCTCGTGGGCATCCTCACGCCCGAAAGCCGCGTGCCCGCCGTACACAGCAATCGCCTGTTGCTGGAGGACGGCCTGCCCGTCGCCGCGCTGGAAGCGGGCGAGCTGCGCCGGCTCGCGCCCTCGATGCTCGACGACGCGGCGTTGCGCGAGGCGCTGGTTCGGCGCGCCCCACGCAAAAGCGCCGAATTGCATCCTCGTGTGCTGCGCGGTCGCGAAGCGAAGGCGCTCGCCAACCGCACTTTGCACTGAGTCGGGAGGAGGCCCCTCGATTCGGACCCCGACCGGGCCGCCAGTCGTTGTGTGCCCGCGGCCCTCCTTCCGTTCGAAGCACCGATTCTGCAATATAGCGGCATGACGAAGCCGCGCAAGGGACAAGCGCCGCACTGGCCGATGCCGCGCGAGGAATTCACGCGCCGCTTCCGCGACAACTTCTTCGACCCCGCCTTCGAGAAGGAGTCCGAGGCCATCGCGCGCCTCGAGGCGATCGCGTGGGACGCCTATGCGAAAGATCGCAAGGCCCCGCGCAGCGCCAGGGCGGGACCGGGATTCCACGATCCCGACTACGAGCTGTCGATCGAATGGCGCGAGACGCGCGACAAGCTGGTCGCCGCCGAGAAGACGCAGAAGGACCCGGCGACCAGGTCGCGCGTGCTCGTCATCTGCGGCTCCTCGCGCAACGACGGCTCCTGCCCCGGCGAGGTCTCGAAGACATGGCGGCTCGCGCGCATCGCGCAGGAAACGCTCGAGGGCAAGGGCCTGGAGGTGGACCTGCTCGACCTGAGCCGCCTCACCTCCGACTATTCGCTCAGGATCCACCCGTGCAAGGGTTGCGTTTCCACCGCGCAGCCGCTGTGCCACTGGCCCTGCTCGTGTTATCCGAACCACGCCTTCAACCAGGTGAACGACTGGATGGCCGAGATCTACGAGCGCTGGGTGCTCGCGCACGGCGTGATCCTCGTCACGCCGGTCAACTGGTACCACACCAGCAGCAGCATGAAGCTCATGATCGACCGGCTCGTCTGTGCCGACGGCGGCAACCCGGATCCCACGCTCACCCATGGCAAGGATCCCGAAAAGGCCAAGGAGATCGAGCTCTCGGGATGGCCTTTCCCCAAGCACCTCGCGGGGCGCGCCTTCGGCGTCGTGGTGCACGGCGACGTCGCCGGCATCGAGGAGACGCGCCGCTCGCTCACCGACTGGCTCGAGTGGATGGGATTGGTCGACTCCGGGCCGCAGTCGCGCCTGGACCGCTTCATCGGCTACTACGAGCCCTATGCCACGAGCCACGAAGCTCTCGACGGCGACAGCCACGTGCAGGAAGAAGTGCGCAACGTCGCCCGCGCCGTCGCCAATGCCGTGGCCGACCTGCGCGCCGGCAAGCTCTCGCGCCCCGATGCGGACCTGAGGCGGCCACGGCCGAAGTAGGGCGTCGAAATAAATTCGCCTCGCCCTGTCGATTTCCCGGCGGGCAGATCGATTACGGGTTACCAAGCCCAACTTCCTCCCAGGAGAATTCCATGCCCAGCACCATTCGCCTGCACCGCGTCCTCAAGACCACGCCCGAGCGCCTGTACAAGGCCTTCCTCGATCCCGATGCATTGGTGAAGTGGATGGCCCCGCACGGCTTCACGGCGAAGGTCCACCAGATGGACCCGCGCGTAGGCGGCACCTACAAGATGTCGTTCACCAATTTCTCGACCGGCTCCAGCCACTCCTTCGGCGGTGAGTACCTCGAGCTCGTGCCGGGCCAGCGCATCCGCCACACCGACCGCTTCGACAGCGGCCTGCCGGGCACCATGACCGTTACCGTCGAGATCAGGAAGGTGATGGTGGGCGCCGAGCTCAACATCACACAGGAAGGCGTGCCCGATGCGATCCCCGCGGAGGCCTGCTACCTCGGATGGGGCGAGTCGCTCGAGCTGCTGAAGCTGCTCGTGGAGCCGGAGATTCCCGACCAGAATTGAGGCGCGTCGCCGCCGGGCGACGAAATCGCGTCAGCCTCGTGACGGGGGTTATTCCATCCGGCACGGTGACGAAGAACTCGTCGACGCATTTGTAGCTCACAGACGCGAAGGAGGCGCGCCATGAGATCGCAGGAGCTGTTGCCCATCGCCCTTGTCGCCGTCGTCGCCGTGGCTGCCCTGGCGATGGACGATGTCCCCGAAAGGCTCGAGCCGCGCGCCGTCGTCTCGTCCGCGAAGTGGTTTCCGGTGTCCGACTCGCTGACGCCGGACGAAACGGTTGTCGCGGCGCCCCACACCTCGCCCGTTCACGAAGCCGTCGCGCCGCAGCCCGCACTGGCGCCGTCGAAGCCGGCGGAGGCTAAGCGCGTCGTCGCCGCGCGCGAAACCGAGCCTCCGAGGTCCCGCATCCAGGTCGAGGCGCGCCGCCTGCCCGGCACCGACCGGCGTGTCCAGCTCGCTGCGATGAAGGCGCTGCGCGGCATGTCCGACATCACCGGCCGCATTCGCGTCGAGGCGAAGAACTCAGTCGTGCGCCTGTCGGGGTGGACGTTGACTTCGGGTCAGTCGCTGCGCGCGGAGAAGGCGGCGCTGCGGGTGAGCGGCGTGAAGGGTGTCGTGAACCAGATCCGCCCGCGGCTGGGGCCAGTCACTTCCTGAATCACTTCGGCGCCTTCTTCAGGCTCTCGAGCACCAGCGACCTCGCATCCACGCGCGCGCCGATGCGGGCGAGCAGCAGGAAAGAGCCCACGAGCTTGCGGTGCAGGAAAATCGTCTGCGGCGGCGGGGCCCGCACGAGGCCGCGGCGGATGGCGAGGTCATAGCCGAGATCGCGCACGCGTGCGGGCAGGTTCGACGTGGGGAAGTCGTACGGGCCCTCGTGCCGCAGCGGCTCGCAGACGAGGTAGATCATGTCCACCGCGGCCTCCACGCGATCGGCGCTGTCGCCCGGCGCCACGTAGCCGATGCGCACCGCCTCGCGCCCGACGCGGGCCCGATCGTCGGCCACCACCGCACGGGTGATTCGCGCATAGGTGGCGACGAAATCGTCGTCGAAGCGTCGCGTCGCGCCGAAATCCAGCAACACGACGCGCCCGGTGTCACGCTGGTAAAGGTAGTTGGCGAAATTGGGATCGGTCTGCATGACGCGGAACTCGAAGAGCTCGCGGAAGAGCAGCCGCTCGAGCAGCGCGCCCACGCGATCGCGGTCGCGCGGCATCTCGGAGGCCACCTTCTCCAGCGGGTCGCCCTCGATGAAGTCCATCGCCATGATGCGCGCCGTGGTGAGGTCCCAGTGCACGCGCGGCACCAGCAGCTGCGGCTCGTCCTTCACGAGCCTGGCGTAGCTCTCGAGAAAGCGGCCCTCGGCCTCGTAGTCGGCCTCCTGCGCGAGCTGCCGCTTGGCTTCCTCGGCCGTGGCGGCGACGTCGATGCCCAGGGGCAGGATGTTGAAGAGGCGCAGCAGCACCGCCACGTTGTCGACGTCGCTCGCGATCGACCTGGCCACTCCCGGGTACTGGATCTTGAGGGCGAGGTCCCGGCCATCGCGGGTCGTGGCGCGATGCACCTGCCCGATGGAGGCCGCGGCCACGGGTTCCCACTCGAAGTGGCGCAAGCGCTTCTCCCAGCCCTTGCCGTATTCGCGCCCCAGCACGCGGCGCACCTGCTCCGCGGGCATCGGCGCCGCCTGCGAGCGAAGCACGGCGAGCGCCTTCGCGAATTCCGGCGGCAGCATGTCCTCGCCCTGCAGCGAGAGCAGCTGGCCCAGCTTCATCGCCGCTCCGCGCAGGTTCGCAAGGCGCGCGGCGAGCTTGGTCGCGCTCTCGGCCGACATCAGCGCATTGGCGAACTGCGGCGCTTTCCCGCCGGCCAGGCGCTTCAACCCGGCCGTCGCCGCACCCATGGCCAGCTCACCCGCCGCGAAGCCGATGTGCGCGAGCCGGCCCAGGCGCGTCTTGGGAACCGACGAGGGCGGCGGCTTCTTCATCGCGCTACGAAGGCGTGACCAGCTTGAGGCCCACGATTCCCGCGACGATCAGGAGGATCGAAAGCAGGCGCAGCGCATCGCGCGGCTCGCCGAAGAGGACCATGCCCATCAGCGCGGTGCCGACGGCGCCGATGCCCGTCCAAACCGCATAACCCGTTCCCACCGGTATCGTGCGCAACGCGATGGCGAGCAACCACACGCTCGCGATCATCGCGGTGACCACCAGGGCCGTCGGCAGCGGCCGCGTGAAGCCATCGGTGTACTTGAGTCCCACGGCCCAACCGATCTCGCAAAGGCCGGCGACAAAGAGAATGGCCCAGGCCATCGTGAAGCTCCTCGGTGCGGAAGGACAGGATAGCGCGCCGTGCGCCCTGTTCGCCGCGACCCTCAGGCGAAGCGCTTGCGCGCGCGCAGCAGGGGCGCGATCGCGACGAGGCCCAGCAGCGGGCCGGGCACGAGAATCCATGCGATTTCCGCGCCCATCGTGCCGATCCAGGCGGTCGCGAGCTCGATCGAGACCAGCGTGATGCCGAAGCCGATGCTGTTCTGGATCGCGAGCGCGCTTCCCACCAGGTGCGGCGGCGCGGCACGGGCCGAAAGCGAGGAGAACTGCGGTGAGTCGGGCACCACGGCGAGCCCCCATGCGAGCAGGACGGCGAGCGCGAGCGTCGTGTGCGTGGCCACGAAGGGAAATGCGAGGCCGGTGAGCGCCGAGCCCGCCAGCGCCACGGCGGCCACGCGCGCGCTGCCATGCCGCCGGCTGAAGTGCCCGCCGGCGATGCAGCCCAGGCCACCGACGGCGATGATGGCGAAGGACCAGGCGGCGATCGTCGCCACATCCGGCGAGCGGGAACCGAACGCGATCGCAACCAGGAACGGCGTCACCGTCCAGAATGCGTAGAGCTCCCACATGTGGCCGAAATAGGCGAGCGCCGCGGATCGGAAGGCCGGGATCCGCGCGACCGTGAAAGTCGCGCCCCAGTGCAGTCGCGCGATCGCCCGTGGCAGCGAAGGCCCATCGCCCAGGCGGTATATGGCCGCTCCTGCCAACGCTGCCAGGAGCGAGGAGGTGACCGCGACGGATTGCCACGGCAATCCGGTTCCCAGCGCGCGGATGCCGTGCGGCAACGCGGTCCCGATGGTCACCATGCCGACCAGCCAGGCGAGCGCCTCGCTCGCGCGTTCGGGCTCCCAGCTCACGATGAGCTTCATGCCGAGCGGATACACGCCGGCCATGGCGAAGCCCACCAGGAAGCGCAATAACGCGCCCGAAGCGAGCCCATCGGCGACGAACGCAAAAGCCACGTTCGCCACCGCGCCCAAGGCGGCGCACGCCGCGAAGAGGCGGCTGGCCGGGAAGCGATCGGCTAGCCCCGAGAGCGCGAAGAGCAGCGTGCCGCACACGAAGCCCAGCTGCACCGCCATCGTGAGCAGGCCGATGCCGGCGCTGTCGATGTTCCACAGGCGCGACAGGTCGTCGAAAGTGGCGTTGGCGCTGAACCACAGCGACGTGCCGAGCAGCTGCGCGACGACGATGATCGCGAGCTTGCGCGCGTGGATATGCATCGCCCGCGAGTATGCCATTCGCGTGCGCCTGGGCTCCGCGCGATTGGGCATGGCATTTGCCGCGGCTCGCCATGAACTTCGGCCGCGCCATGCGGCCACATGTCCTTCCAGCCCACGTCCGGAGGACGCATGCAGAGAAACGAAATGAATCCGCGGCGCGACGCCGAACGCGATGCGGCGCAGCCGATTGCCGGCCAGCCCCGCACCGACGACGAGCAGGAGGAATTGCAGGATCCGGCGACCGTCCCCAGCAAGCTGACGGCGCGCGAGTTCCAGCTGGGCAAACCGGGCAAGGCCAGCCAGGGCAGCGACGATGGCGAGCGCCACGCCTCGGCTTCGTTCACGGGGGCCAAGGGCGAGCCCGTCATCGACGATGACGAGCCGCCGCGGGGCGAGCGCGGGTTACCCGAAACCCGCGGCGACAGGATGCTGAAGAAGGATCGCTAGCGCTTCTCGCCCTTGGGCAATTCGTCCGGGCGGTGGCGACCCAAATTGTCGTCGGTGGTCCCGCCCTTCTTCTCCGCGCGTTGCCGCGCGGCTTCGGCGGTGGTGGTTCCCTCCCCGACCGGCAGGCCAGAGCTCGTTGCGCCTTGCTGCGCGCGCTCCTGCGCGTTGCCGGCGCGGGTGCTCTCGGTGCTGTCGCCGCCGCGCGCGGCCGACTCGCGGTTCTTCGACTTGTCGCCCATTCCAAAAGCCCCGGCGCTCGCCAGCGCGAGGGCGGCGGCGGTCATTGCAAGCTGGATTGCGTGTCGCATGGTCACCTCCTGATGTGATCAGGGATGGACCCGCTCGGCGATGCAGCGTGCGGGCCGATAGGTCGATCGGCGGGCGCCGCCTTTCGATTGTTACACCGGGGACGTCGTGGCGGCCGATCCCGCGACAAGTTCATGACGCGTGTTGTTCCATCCGGCACGGTGGCGTCGAACTCGCACCGGTCCCCGTGCTCACACCGTTGCCTCGAAGGGGGGCGGGAGGATCCATGAAGTTGCTCGACGTCTTGCCGATCGCGTTCGTTGCGGCCGTCGCGACGGTGGCGCTCGTGCTCGACGAGAAGCCCTCCCCGCGAGCCGCCGCGTCCGAGGCCAGCGCGGCCTTGCCGCCGGCCAGGTGGGTTCCCGCCAGCCAATCGCCGCAGCCAGCCGAGCCGCTCCTCCCGAGCGAGACCCTTGCGACCAACGAGACCCTCGTCACCGAGCCCGTCCCGCTCGCCCTGGCGCCGGCCATCGAGCCCAAGCGCAAGACGCGAGCCCGGGCGGCGAAGAAGGAGAAACCTCGACGCACGCAACCAACGCGTCCGGTCTCCACCGCAGCTCGCGAAGTGGCAGCCAGGCCGCAGGCCCCGCCGCGTGCCCGCATCGACGTGGAGGCGCGCAGCCTCGGTCCCGACCAGGCGCTCCAACGCGCGGTGATTGCCGCCATCACTACCCTGCCGAACCTCAGCGGCCAGATCGGCGTGGAAGCCGCGGACTCGATCGTGCGGCTTACTGGCTGGACGACGACGCCGGGCCAATCGCTGCGCGCCGAGAAGGCGGCCGCCCGCGTGGACGGCGTACGGGCCGTGGTGAACGAGATCCGTCCCCGGATGGGCGCCATCACCTCCTGAAAAATCCGCGACCCGATCGCGGCATTGTCGAAAATCCCCCGGCCTGTTCGACTACTGCCCAGGAAGGCTGACTTCCAGCCCCCGACAACCTGGAGATTTCCGAATGCGATTCCTTTCCATGATCCGCGTGGCCGAGACCGGGCAGAAGCCCAGCGAGCGCCTCATGACCGAGATGGGCAAGCTGATGGACGAGATGATCCGCGAAGGCTCGCTCATCCGCACCGCGGGCCTGCGTCCCACCCAGGAGGGCGTGCGCGTGCGCTCCGACCGCGGGAAGCTCTCGATCACCGAAGGCCCCTTCACCGAGACCAAGGAAGTGATCGGTGGCTACGCGGTGCTCGAGGCCAGGTCGATGGACGAGGCGGTCGAGCTCACCAAGCGCTTCCTCGCCGTGCATGGCGACGAGTGGAACCTGGAGTGCGAGATTCGCCCGCTGGACGGCGGCGAGTTCGGCAAGTAGCTACGCCTCGACGCCCAGCTCCCGCAGGATCGCCCCGCGCAATGCCTGCACCTCGGGGCTCGAGGGCTTGCGCGGGTGCGGCAGGCGCACCTCGAAGGTGGCCTGGACCTTCGTCGGCCGGGGCGCGAGCACCAGGATGCGGTCGGCCATGTGGACGGCCTCCTCCACGTCGTGCGTGATGAGGAGGACCGTGTGCCGCTCCTCGGCGAGGATGCGCAGCAGCTCGCTGCGCATGCGCAGGCTCATGAGCGCATCGAGCGCCGAGAAGGGCTCGTCCATGTAGAGGATCTCGGGCTTCACCACCAGCGCGCGCGCGAGCTCCACGCGCTTGAGCATGCCGCCCGAGAGCTCGTGGGGATAGCTTTTCTCGAAGCCCTCGAGGCCGACCATCGCCGCATAGTGATCGGCCAGCTCCTGGGGATGGACCGTGGATCTGTCCCCGATCCCGAACATCAGGTTCTCCCGCACGGTGAGCCACGGGAACACCGAACCGTGCTGCGAGATGGCGATGCCCTTGGGGCTCGGGCCCGCCAGGTCGACGCCGTCGACGCGGGCGCGGCCTTCGTCCGGCCGCTCGAAGCCGGCGATGATGTTCATCAGCGTGGACTTGCCGCAGCCCGAAGGCCCCACGATGGCGACGAACTCGCCCTCGGCCACCGAGAAGCTCACGCCGTCGACCACGGGCAGCACCTTGCCGTTGGCCGTGAAGCCCTTCCTCACGCCTTCAACCACGATCTTGCTAGCGGACATAGCGCCACCGCACGGTCTTCAGGCCTTCCAGGAGACGCATCGCGCCGTCGAGCATCAGGCCGATCACGCCGATGATGATCATCCCGGCGATCACCAGGTCGTAGCGGTTGCCGGCATTGCGCGAATCCATGATGAGGTAGCCCAGCCCCGAGCGCAGCGCGATCATCTCCGCGGCGACGACCACCAGCCAGGCCACGCCCAGCCCGATGCGCATGCCGACGATCATCTGCGGCAGCACCGCGGGGATCACGACGCGGCGAAACAGCGTGTAGCGCGAGACGCCGAAGTTCGCCGCGGCGCGCAGGTAGCGCCGCTCGATGGTGTGCACGCCGACGACGGTCTGCACGATCATCGGGAACACCGACGACAGGAAGATGAGGAAGATCGGGGACACGTCGCCCACGCCGAACCACAGGATGGCGAGCGGGATCCACGCGATGGGCGAGATCGGGCGCAGCATCTGGAAGAGCGGATTGAGCGTGAGGTACGCGCCGCGCACCCATCCCATCCACAATCCCAGCGGCAGGGCGAGCGCCACCGCGATGCCGAAACCCGTGCCGACGCGAAAGAGCGAAGCGCCGATGTGCTCCCAGAGCGTGCCGTCCTCGGCCAGCTCGAGCGCGCCTTTGAGCACCTGCAGCGGCGTGGGGAAGATCGGGCTCTCGGCCGAGACCACCGCGTACCACCACGCGGCCAGCAGCGCGGCGATCACCGCCAGCGCGGGCGCCGCCTCACGGACATTCTTCAGGTGCGGCCCTCCGGCATCCATGCGCGCGCGCGCCAGGCGAGCCGCTCCCATCCGGTCTCGGGCCCGGGCGCGACCGTCACGGTCATCTGCCCGCTCGAATGCGCCGTGCACGCGAACTGGTAGCTCGAGGCCATCTCGAAGGGCAGGCGGAAGGTCTGGCCCGGCATGAGGAGCGCCGGCCCGAAGACCTGCGGGACGTCGTCGCGATTCCTGA
This sequence comes from Usitatibacter sp., assembly GCA_035626705.1. Lineage (GTDB taxonomy): Bacteria > Pseudomonadota > Gammaproteobacteria > Burkholderiales > Usitatibacteraceae > Usitatibacter. The sequence goes on from DASPNE010000024.1 coordinate 111,612, forward strand.
GCACGAGGACGTCCTTGATGCCGAGCGTGAGGCGCACCTCGTTCGGCAGGATATCGACCTTGTCGCCCGCCATGCGGCGCGCCCAGGTCCCGGTGGGGATCTCGAACACCTCTTCGCGGTCATCGGAGGCGACGGGGGCGAAGGCGGCCCACGCCAGGGCGAGCGCGGGCAGGAGCGCAAGCAGCGACAGCGAGAGCCGCGAAGCCGTCCTCACTTCTTCAACAGGAGGGCAACGTCGTGGGCGATGTCTTCCGCGCTCCTGCCGTACGGGACCATCACGCGCAACCGCCCTTCGCGGTCAACCAGGTATACGAAGGAAGAGTGGTCCACGCCATAGGTGCGGGGATCCCTGCCCATCGTCTTCGCGGCGACGATGCCGTATTCCTTCTGCACCTTGTCGATCTGCGCTGCGGTGCCGGTGCCGCCGACGAAGCCGGGATCGAAGGCGGCAAGGTAGGTGCGCAGGCGCTCGGGAGTGTCGCGCCCGGGATCGACGGTCACGTAGACCACCTGCATCTGCGCGCCGGATGCGCCGAGGCGCTTCCTCGCCTTCGCGAGGCGGTCGAGCGTGGTGGGACAGATCTCGGGGCAATGACTGAAGCCGAAGCCGAGCACCACGACCTTGCCGCGGTACTTGCCGAGGCTGAGCTCACCCCCATCGGAGCCGATCAGCGCGATTTCCGGCGCGAGGCGCGCGGGCTCGAAGACGCCCGACTTGAACTTGTCGGCCGCGCAGGCCGCGCCGGCGAAGGTCATGAGCGCCAGGAAGGCCGCGATGCCCTTCACAGCCGGATCACCGCGGGAGTGGCGAGCTTCGCGAAGCTCTCATCGACGTATTTCCCGTAGGCCACCGGCCGCTTGAGCGTGCCGGCGTCCACGGAGAGCTGCATCAGCTCCTCGAATTCGGTGCGCACCATGTTCAGGTCGCCATAGGTCACGCGATCGGCCGGGTTCTCCATCACGAACCTGATGATGTTGGGGTCCTGGTTGAAGAACTTGCGCCCCGCGGCGATCTTCACCGCCTTGTCGCGATTCGCCTGCTGCTGGTCGAGCCAGACGCCGGCGCCGAGCACGTAGTTGACGAGGTCCTGCACCAGCGGGCGGTTCTCGCGGACCAGCTCCTCGCGCACCGTGAGCACGCAGCAGATGTACTTGCGCCATTCGTCGCGCGTCATGCTGAGCGGGCGCGCGTAGCCGGCACGCTGCGCGGATGCGCCGAACGGCTCGCCGGTGCAATACGCCTCGACCGCCTTGGCATAGAGCGCCGCGGGCATGTCGGGCGGCGGCATCTCGATCACCTCGACGTCGCGCGTGGTCATGCCCTCCTTCGCGAGCATCCGGCGCAGGAAGAGGAAGTCCACCGCGAAGCGGCTGGGGACGGCGACGCGTTTCCCCTTGAGGTCCTTGAAGCTGCGGAAGGCGGAATCGCTTCGGACCATGATCACCGCGCCGGAGCGATGGCCGAGGGAGACGATCTTGAGCGGGATCCTCTTGTCGGCAAGGTCCATCACCAGCGGCGCCAGCATGTACGCCGCCTGGATGCGGCCAGCCATGAGCGATTCCTTCACCTCGGGCCAGCCGTTGTACTTCTCGTATTGGAAAAGCCCCGCGTGCGGCCCCGATTGCGCGGCACGCGCCACGCACGCCACGGGCAGCGTGAGGTTGCAGGTGACCGGAAGGCCGCCGACCACCAGTGGTTTGGCCGCGGCGAGCGCTGGGGAAATGCCGGTGAGAGGGAGCGCGGCTCCCGCTGCGGCGATGAGGAGGGACCTGCGACGCGGGGAGAAAGCGAGTTCGGTGCTGCGCATGAAGCCGCAATTATAGCGGCGCCCCTTTGTTACACCGGGGACAGACCCGCTTTCGCTTATTTCTTGGGCAGTGCCTAAACTTTAAGCGAAAGCGGGTCTGTCCCGGGTGTAACAATCACGGCATGCGGCCGAACTTGCCGCTGTTGAAGTCCTCGATGGCCTTCGCGATCTCGGCCTCGCTGTTCATCACGAAGGGGCCGTAGCCGACCACGGGCTCGTCGATCGGCTGGCCGGCGAGTAGCAGCACCTTGGCATCGTTGTTGGCCTCGATCGCGACGCCGCGGCCGGCGGTGTCCAGCGTGGCCATCTGGGCGGCGCGCAGAATCGTCGCGCCGTTCACCTGCACGGTCCCGGCGAGGACGACGACCTGCACCGTCCACCCCTCGGGTTGCGAGAGGTCCGCGGCCTTGCCGGTGGCGAGGCGCACATCCCAGACGTTCATCGGCGTGAAGGTGCGGGCCGGACCCTTGCTTTGCGCAAGCTCGCCCGCGATCACGCGCACCGAGCCGGCGTCATCGGGAAGCGCGACCGTGGGAATCTGCGCGCTGGTGATCGCCTGGTAGCCGGGCGTCGCCATCTTGTCCTTCGCAGGCAGGTTCACCCAGAGCTGCGCCATCTCGAAGGGACCGCCGGACTTGCCGTAGCGCTCGGAATGGAATTCCTCGTGGAGGATGCCGGCGCCCGCGGTCATCCATTGCACGTCGCCGGGCCCGATGACGCCGCCGCCGCCGGTGGAATCGCGATGCTCCACCTCCCCCGCGTAGACGATGGTCACGGTCTCGAAGCCGCGATGCGGGTGCTGGCCCACGCCGCGTCGCTTGGTCGTGGGCTCGAAGGTCATGGGCGCGGCGTAATCGAGCAGCAGGAAGGGGCTGATTCGCCGCGTATCGCCCGTGTAACCGAACATCCCGTGCACCGGGAAGCCGTCGCCGACCCAGTGGCGGTTGGGCGCGGAAGAGGTGGAAAGCGTCTTCTTGGAGGTGGTCGTAAGCGTGTCCATGACCGGAATATGGGGGCGGCGGCAGGGAAAGAAAAGGGGGATTCCCGCCCCTGGGGGCGTTCCACTCCGTGTTTCCTGCATTTCGTCGCTTAGGACTCGCGGGTCAACCGCCGGCTGCCTAGAGTGCATCCATCGACAACGCAACGCACTCCAGGAGAAACCCCATGCTCACCGCCTTCTTCGCCTTCGTCACCATCGGCCTGTTCGCTTCCATCGTGGTGCAAGTGGCCGAATCGGTCGCCAACGTCCGCGCCTACGCCTGAGGCGGCAGCCGTCTTCGTGAATCGCTAGCGTCGCGCCGCCACCCAACCGCGCTCGCGCATGCAATCCATGTAGGCCCGGTCCGCGACCGAGCTCACCCACCGCTCGGGTGGACGGTCGATGCGGTTGTTCGGGACCGTCGCGCCACTGGTCAGCAGGTCCGCCCGCCCCGTCGGCGCCATCCGCGAGGCGCGCGCGGCGCAACCCTGGTTGTCGATCGGGAATTCGGTGGCCGAAGCCGACCCCATGTGCCGCCAGTAGGGCTCCGCGGGCGGCGACGATGCGCACGCAGAAAGGGTCGCGAGAACGATCGATCCGGAAATGTGCGGCTTCATGGCGGCCTCCACGCTTCCGGGTTAGGTAACACCGCCGCGACGATGGTTTCCCCGGGTGGGCCGACCGGCATGGCCGGCCCGGCATTTCGGCCGCGCCCGCGTTCAGTGCGAGAATTTCGCCGGCGTCGAGAACGGCCGCGTCGCATCGACCACGAACATGACCAGCGAATGCAGGTCGGTGGTGCCGCTGCTGGAAACCTGCATCGCCATGTCGGCACCGTGGCCGGCGGCGGGCTGGCCGGGATGGACCTTCAAAATGCCATGGTCACCGCGAATCGATTGCTCGCCCTTGAGCACGTAGAAGGCCTCCGAGCCGGGGTGGAAGTGAACCGACGTGATGCTTCCGGGAGCGCCGGTAGCCTCGTTGATGCGCAGCAGGTACTCGGAAGCCTTGGGCCGCGCGATCGGCCCGACTTCGGCGACCTTGGTGCCGGCGCCCGTCGAGCCGCCCTTCTCGCCCAGCGTGAACAGCCACACCTTTCCGTCGGATTCGGCGACGAGCCCCCATCGGCCCGCGGCGGCGCGCCCCGCCTCGAGGCTCGGGACGTTTTCCACGCGCCAGTAGAGCGTGCCGGCGGGAAGCTCGGTCACCTTCCTCTCGGCGAGCGGCTTGATCTTGAGTGGCGGCGCGTCGGCGGCGAGCGTGGGCCACGCAAGGAGGGTGGCTGCGACAAAAGCCAGAAAGCGTTTCAGCATGACGATCTCCGTGAAGTTTTCAAGGAATTCCCGGGCGCGCATTCGCGCCGGTACGATGGACGCTGCATTCCCGCCCCCGGGAAGTCCTGACGGACCGCTGACGATTTCTTGATGAATCCGTTTTTCTCGTCGGATCAATAGGATGGCGACGATCGCGGCCCCGGCGGCACGAGTCGCTTTCCCCGTCGGCGACTGGCTCGCAAACCCCGCCACGAACGAATTGCGCCGCGGAGCGGAGGTCGTGCGCGTAGAGCCTCGCGCCATGGACCTGCTGGCGATCCTGGCCGAGCGGCGCGGCGAAGTCGTCGGCCGTGAAGAGCTTCTTGCCGCGGCATGGCCCGGCGTCGTGGTGGGTGACGAGGCGCTTTCGCAGTCGATCGCCAAGCTGCGGCGCGCGCTGGGCGACGATCCGCGGGCCCCTTCCTATATAGAGACCATCGCCAAGCGCGGCTATCGATTGAAGGCCGCGATTGCGGAGCCGGGCGCGGCGAAGGCGATGGCAGCGCACCGAAAGTTGCCTCGCTACGGATGGGGGGTGCTCGCGGTGCTCGCAATGGCGCTCGCCGCAGTGGCCCTGTACTTCCCGGGCGACACCGCCACGCGGCCCGGCCAACCCGCCCCGAGCGAGCCGGCGGAAGCGGGAGTGACGGTGACGGTGCTGCCGTTCGAATCGATCGGCGGCGATGGTAGCCAGTCGTACCTCGCGCGCGGCATGGGCGACAGCCTCATGACCGAGCTTGGGCGCCTGTCCGGGCTGCGCGTGATCCACGCCGGCGTGCCGGGCGGCGAGGCGGCGAAGCGCGCGCGCTACTCGGTCTCCGGAAGCGTGCAGCGCGAGGGCGGCGTGCTGCGAATCCATGCGCGCCTCACCGACACGCGCAACGGCGAGCAGCTCTGGTCGGAGCGCTACGAGCGCCCCTTCGGCGAGCTCTTCCCGGTGCAGGACGAGATCATCCGCCACCTCACCGCGGCGCTGCCGACCAAGGTGAGCGACGCGGAAAGGCAACGGCTCGCGCGGCGCCACACGCGAAGCCTCGAAGCTTACGACCAGTTCCTGCGCGCCCAGGCGCTTTTCCTCGTGCGCGGCCCGCGAGAGAACGCCGAGGCGCGCGAGCACTACCGCAAGGCGATCGAGCTCGACCCGCGTTTTGCGCGTGCCTACGCCGGATTGGCCCTGGCGCACGCGATGGACCATCGCCTCAACGCCAACGCCCACGCGCGCGCGAGCCTCGATCGCGCACGCGAGCTCGCGGAGACCGCGCGCGACATCGATCCGGAGATCGCGGAGGTGCACTGGGCGCTCGGCTTCGTGCACGCCCAGGCGAGGCGCCATCGCGAGGCCGGCGCATCGCTGGAGCGCGCCATCGCGCTCACGCCGTCATTTGCCGACGCGCACGCGCTCCTGGGCGGCATCCACACGTACATGGGTGAAGCGGGAAAGTCGATCGGCGCCCTTCGCACGGCGCTGCGCTACAAGCCCGATGGCGGATATCTCGTGTACCTGCTCCTGGGGCGCGCGTACTACTTCCTCGGCGACACCGAGCAGGCGCTGATCAACCTGCGCGAGGCCCAGGCGCGCAATCCTGCCGACGTCGAGGTCCGTCTCTTCACCGCGGCGGCGCTTGCCGAGCGGGGCGACGGCGCCGCGGCCGCATGGGAGATGGAGGAAGTGCGCTCGCTGGAGCCGGGCTACACGCTGGATGCCTGGCTGCAGAGCTACCCGCTCTCCGATGCAAGCTACCAGGCGCGCCTGCGCAAGGCGCTCGAAAGGCTCTAGATGCGCCGAATCCGCTACGACCGCGACATCCTCCCCTCGGAAATCACGCCGCAGTCGGTGGCGTTTGGCCGCCGGCGGATCCTGGCCGCCACGGCGAGCCTCGCGGCACTCTCGCTGGCGGGCCGTGCCGCGTGGGCGCAGGGAAACGAGCGCTTGCGCAACGTGGCGAAGAGTCGCTATTCGACGGGCGAAGCGCCCACGCCGATCGAGATCGCCACGACACGCACGCGCTTTCGCGAGCTCGAGGAGGACATCGCCAAGAATGGCGAGGAGTACACCCCGTATCCGTGGAAGGTGTCGGTGGAAGGCGCATGCGCAAAGCCGCGCGTTTTCGACCTCGAGGAGCTGCTCACCCTCGCGCCGCTGGAAGAGCGCGTGTATCGCATGCTCTGCACCGAGGGCTGGCTGCACATCGTTCCGTACATCGGATATCCACTGTCCGAGATCCTGAGGCGAATCGAGCCCACCGGCAATGCGAAATACGTGGAGTTCACTTCGCTGCTCGATCCGAAGCAGTTCCGCGGACAGCGCGAGATCACCTATATCGACTGGCCGTACGTGGAGGGATTGCGGATGGACGAAGCCATGCATCCGCTCACGCTCGTGGCCCTCGGGGCCTATGGCCAGGTGTTGCCGAAGGGGCTGGGCGCGCCCATTGCCGTGCGGGTGCCCTGGAAGTTCGGCACCAAGAGCCCGAAGGCGGTCGTGCGCATCCGGCTCATGGAGCGGCAGCCCGCGACGATCTGGCCCGCGCGGTATCCGAAAATGCATACGTTCTGGGGCAACGTGAATCCCGAGGGGAAGAGCGCGTTGTTCGGGCGCGGCTTGCGCGAGCGCCGCGATGGCGACCTGCTCTCGAAGCCCGCGCGACACTACAACGGCTACGCCGAGCACGTCGCCTCGCTCTACGCAGGGATGGATCTCGAGCGGATGTTCTGATGGCGCGCGACGCGGCCCGCGTGCGGGTCTGGGACCCGTTCGTGCGTTTCTTCCATTGGGCGCTGCTGCTCGCATTTGTCGTGGCCTACTTCTCGCACGGTGGCTACCTTGCGGCGCACCGGATCTCGGGGTATGCCGTCACGGCGCTCGTGGCGATGCGCATCGTGTGGGGCTTCGTCGGCCCCGGGCACGCCCGCTTCGCGAGCTTCGTGGCAGGGCCCGGCAAGTTGGCCGGGTATCTCGGTTTGCTGCTGCGCGGCCGCGAGCCTCGCCACCTCGGCCACAATCCCGCAGGCGGCGCGATGATCGTCGTGCTGCTGATCCTCCTCGGCGGCCTGTGCCTCACGGGCTTCGTCATCGACACGCCCCAATTCCGCGACCATCGCGATTTGAAGGCGATCCACGACCTGCTCACCGATGCGACCGTGGCGTGCATCGCGCTGCACGTGCTGGGCGTCGCCTACGCCAGCTGGCGCCACCGCGAGAACCTGCTCGCCGCCATGCTCACCGGCCACAAACTTGTAACACCGGGGACAGACCCGCTTTCGCCCAAAAAATAGGCGAAAGCGGGTCTGTCCCCGGTGTAACTAGGCGGCGTGGGCGAGCGGCGCCTTGAGCTTGCCGAAGATGCCTTCCATGATGCGGTCGAAGAGGGAGTCGTCGGGCTCCTTGTCGATAAGCGCGACCTCGCCCAGCGAGATGCGGCGCGCGAGCATCGAGCGCGAGCACTCGTAGACTTTCTCGCCCTTGCGATCGACGAAGAGGAAGTGGCTCTTGAGGGGGCTCACGTAATGCAGGCGCGCGGGCCGCTCCGTGCCGTCGTCCTGCGTGACGGTCACCCAAGCGCCGACCAGCATCGCGCTCGGCAGGCGGATCTGCGTGCTCGGTCGCGCCGGTCGAGCGGCAGGCGCGATGAGTGAAAGCGGAGCCACCGGCGCCGTCGCAGGCGCGGGCGTGGGCGTGGGCGGCGGCATCGCGGTGAAGTCGAGGTCGTCGTCGGAGACCTGCACCTCGCCGCCACCGAAGGGATTCATCATGACGAGCGGCTTGCCGAGGTCGATCACCTCGTCGGGCGACGGGTTCTTCGTGCCGCCGGGCTTGTCGGCGGCAAGCTTCTCGGCAAGCATGGCGGAGGGCTCGGCCGTGCGCTTCGACTTCAACGGCGCGGGCGGATGGTGCTTGAGCGCCTCGGTATGGCAGGCCATTAGCTGCGCGAAGAACGCGCGCGCCACTTCATCGCCGATGCCGGAAGCCGCAATGCCCGCCTTGAGCGCCTTCAGCAGCAGCGGGATCAGGTTGGTGAGTTTCTTGCGCTCCTCGAGCGAAGCCTTTGGCTCCACGCTCCAGAGCAGCTGCCCGGTCATGCGCCAGGCCTCGCGCAGCGCAGCGCTATCCGAGCCTTCACGCGCCCGAGTGATGACGAGATGCTTGATCCACTGCTCGCCCACGAACTCGATCACCGGCCGCGGCGCCTGTGGGTGGGCCGCCAGCCGCGCGCCCAGCTCCTGCCGCACTTCGGATTTGGCCACCGCCAGGCCCTCCACCTGCTCGAGGTGCTTCTCGGTGGAGCGCATTCCGGCCGCCTGGCGCGCATCCTCGGCGGCGATCAACGCCTCCAGCTTTCCACGCACCGTGTCGAAAACCTCGGTCTTCACCTCGAAGGTCTCGATCACTTCGTGGACCAAGGCATCGACCTGCGGGAATACCGGGTGCAACGGGCCGAACTCCGCGGGCAATCGCAGGCCGAGCTGCCCGAACGCGTCGAGCAGCCTCCGCGCCGGGTGCTCCTTGCTGCTGAAGAGCTCCTTGTCGGCGATCGCCACCTTGAGCATGGGCAGCTGCAGGCGGCCGATCTCTCCCTTGAGCGCCTCGGGCACCTTGGGATCCTCGAAGAGGGCGTCGAAGAGCAGCGAGACGATCTCGAGCGTCATCGCGTCCATCGAGTCCATGCCCTTGCCGACGCTCGTGTCCTTGAGCCGGCGCAGCACGTTGCTGAGGTCGCCCGCCTGCGCGAGGATCGGGGCGAGCTCCGCCGCCGCCTCCCCGAGCGAGGCGACGTCGCCGCGCTGCAGGCTCGTGAGCGACCCCATGAGCGCGCTGCCCTGCACGATCGGCATCCCGCCGACGCCCATGCCGCCGTCCATTCCGGGCAGGCCTGCGCCAGAGGGCTTCCCGCCAGCGAGCATCTGGGAAAGCATCGAGAACATGTCCTGCTGCGCGGGCGCCACCGGCGCGGTCAGGGCCGGCGCCTCGTTCGCGGCTTCGGGGGCCGGAGAAGCGGGCCTGGCCTTGCTCTCGTTCCTGGCCACGCCATAGCGGATCCTGGGAAGGATCGCGTTGGCGACAAGGAGGTCGTTCACCTCGCGGCAGGTCCCGCGGATGTCGTCGAGCGCCAGCTTCTCGAACGACTTCATGAAGACGAGGCGCACGTCCACCGGGCAATCCACCTGCTGGCAGGCGTGCTTGAAGGCATCGGCGACGACCTTGGCGCCGAACGGATTCTCGTCCGGCCCGACCGCGGCCTTGCCGAGGAGCACCGCGGCGCGCTGGTCGAGGGCGTTCATCTCCTCGTCGCAATGCACGCGCACCTTGGCCGCCATGTCGTTGAAGCCGAGCGTCTCGTTCAGGTCGTCCTCGCCCACGAGCTGCAGGTCCTCGAGGCTGAAGCTCTGCATCCGCGCGCCCTGCCTCGACTTGTCGATGCGGCTCTGGAACTCCGACATGAGGCGGCGGCGGAACTGCGCTTCGATCACCTCGCGATGGCGCAGCGCCATGTCGCGGGCGGCCAGGAAGCGGCTGCGCGCTTCCTCGTCCTTGCTCGCATCGGCAAGCGCAGTGAGCGACTCGTCCATGCCGTCGAATGTGCGGCGCACCGCTTCGATCAGGTGGTCGCGAAAGAGGTCGCGGCACTCCTGGAGCAGGGCTTCGTGCGGATTTGCAGCCACGGCGAGTACCCGTTACAAATGAAAGGGTGCCGCCAGTGTCGTGAGGCCGCTCGTCGGGCACACCTGCAGCCGACAAGCGTTGCAATTGAAATCGCGAGTGGTAGCGAAACCGCCGCTTTGTGAAGCAGTTAACAGCTTCCTCGCGGCGAAGGAAATGCGACGCGGGTCACTGACGCGTGGTCCTCTCCCTTGCCTCGCTCAGCGCAGCTCCACTCCCCAGGCAAGGTCCCGGGGCGAGCGCGAAGCCCTCGTGTGCTGCACTTCGATACGCGCGACCCCATCCGGCCGCCGCGGCATGCCCAGCCGCAACACCCCGTAGGGCGTGGCCCACTCAGCGACCCGCACCAGGCGCGCGGCAGCCAGGTCGTTGGCGTAGGCCGGCCCCCACGCGCCTTCCTCGAGCGTGAAGACCGGCGCACCGTAGGCGTCGAAGAGCGAGCGGCGCACACGTTCGTAGACGCGGGCAGGATCGGCCTCGCCCTCGAGCGACACCAGCAGCGACGCGCGATCGACCAGGCCAGCGCTGTGCTCGATCGCAAGGCGCTGGCGATGCTCGATCTCCTCCACCAGCCTCGTCTCGAAGACCACCACGCCGGGTTGCGCCGCGCCTTCCCCGAATCCGGCGCTCGAGGCCACGCGACGAACGGCGTCTATTTGCTGGCCAGGAACGATGCGCCCGAGCACCGCCAGGCTGCGCGGCAGGGACTGCGGCAGCGCGGGGGCCACCAGGGTTGGCTGCAACGCGGTGCGGACCGAACCGGCCAGCGGCATCGCGTCGAAGTGCCATGTCCATACGAGGCCCAGCCGCCACGCCTCGGTCCTGGCACCGGGCTCCGGACGGCGATCGAACAGCACCGCGTCCAGGCCCAGCTCGTGCTGGCGCCAGCGATAGCGGTACTCGAGCGACGAGTTGACGGTGGCGACATCGGGCGCCGCAGGAATACGCGGATCCTGCGCAAGGCGCCCGAACGCCGCGCTCACGCGATGCGCGCCACCCGTCACCGCGAGCGCGATGGAAGGCGCCCACTCGCGCGTGGCATTGGCTCCGCTCACGTTGCGATAGGTGATGCCGGGCGTGACGGAGCCCGAGAGGCGCCCGAAGTCGAACGGCAGGATCGCGCCCGCGCCGATTTGCGTCACGCGATGCGACGAAGCATAGTCCAGGCGATTCTCGTTCTCGAGGCGATGCAGGCTGAGCTGGCCGATCCAGCCGCCGAAGGGCCTCGACAGGTTCACCAGCAGGTGAGTGGAGCGCATGTGGAGCGTTCGGTCGGCTCGATCGGTGTCCTGAACGAACGCATCGAGCGCGCCGGAAAGCGCGAGCGGCGCGTAGCCCCCGGAAACACTCACGCCCGCCACGCGGGTTTCGAGCGGATTGCCCGTTTCGTACTCGTCCTCGAATCGCTGCACGCGCCCGCGCACGGCGAGCCCATGCGGTAGTGTCCATGCCGCGTGGCCCTCGAAGCTGCGGCGATCCGCCGGCGTGATGGCTCCGAACGGCCGGTAGTCGCGCCCGTAGCGCTCGCCGCGCAACCGCCAGCTGAGCGTCGGATCGAAGAAGGTGAGCTGGCCGAAGGCGCCCGAGCCGCCAGCATCGCTAGCGCCGTCGTGGTCGCCGCGAAGGCCCGAGACCTCTGCCTCGGCGCGCAGCTTCCAGGAGCCCAGCTCGCGCAACGTCTCCGCGGCGAGGCTCGCCACCGTCTGCGTGCGCTCGGGCAACGGCCCGAGGGCGCCGCGCGAATTGCGCAACACGTTGGCGCTGAAGGTGCCGATGCGCGGCGCATCGATGAGCCACGAGCCGCCGATCGAATTGTCGTCGGACCAGGATGCGCCGCGCCATGTCGGCTGCGCCGCGCCCGCGAAGAGCAGGATCGAGTGGCGCAGCTCGGGGGACGCCGGCGGCTGCACTTCCACCTGCGCGCCCTTGAGCGGTCGCTGCTGCGTGCGATAAGTCGTGAAGGCGAAGAAGTCGCCGGCCTCCGCACGCCACGCCGTCGCCCCCTCCCCCGATTCGGCCGCGAACGAAAGCCGCTCCGGCACCACGCCGCGATGCGCAGATCGATATGGCGAATCGTTGGCCGTGCCCGCGAGGAAGAAGCGCTGCGTGGCGTACTGCGAGGACCGCCGTACGCCCTGGAGCTGCAGCTCGTTGAAGCCCGTGGTGCCCAGGTGGACATAGGGGCTGAAAGTCCGGTCGCCGCTTGCATCGTAATGCTCGAGGCGCAGGCTGTTGAAGCCGGTGACGGTCCAGCCGGCGAGGAAGACCTGCGCTGCAAGAAGGCCGATCACTGCACGTCCCGCAGCACGAAGATCGCCTCGTTCAGCCCCTCCCGCCGCTGGAAGCCCGTGGCCGGGTCGTTGAACTCGACCTGGGTGCGCAGCACTACGGCCACCCGGGTGACCACCTCGGTCTCGAGGCCGTTGGACGTACGCCGGGTCTCCTGGGACAGCACCTGCGCGGACTGGACGGCCAGAACGCGCAGCACAGCATCCCGCGGGACCCTGGTCACCAGCGCGTCCATCACGCGTTCGCGGTCGTAGAAAGCGCGCGAGAGCCCGCTGCCGAGGGCCGGCGTGTTCCAGGACTTGGCGAAGCGGTCCACGCTCGCGTCAATGACGGTCTTCACCGCGGCGGGGGGCGGCGACGCGAGCGGGGCGGGGGCGGCCTGCGTCGCCTGCGCGGGGCCGACCGGCTGCGGGCGGCCGATCGGATTGAACACGCGCGACTCCTGCGCTTGCGCCGCGGCGGCGGAGAGCAGCAGCATGGCGAACGCGCGCCTCACGGCCGGGTGCACGACATCTGGCAGGTGCCGCCGCCGCTCGACTGGATCGTCGCCCGGAAGGTGCGATCTGTGAGCCGCGTGAGGGTGGCGCGGTGGTTCGCCTGCCCGAAGTAGACGAGCGTGCTGCTCTCGGACATGAGCGTCGAGGTGCATCCGCGGAAGGTCGCGGCACCACCCGCATGGAACGGGCTCACGGTGATCACGTCGCCGCTCACCGTCACCGTCTGCGGCGAGGGGCACGGATCGCAGTTGCCGGAGCAGAAGTAGTTGCCGGCGTTGCCCGCCCAGGCCTGGCCCTGGGGCCCGCAGGGGCCGGCGACGTCGTTGTCGGTGATCGACACCATGGCGGTGGCAAGCGAGCCGAGCGTGGCGCCACCGGTGGGAGAGGACAGCGTCACCGTGAACGTCTCGGTCGTTTCCACCGTGCTGTCATCAACGATGGGCACCGTGAAGGACTTGGCCGCGGTGTCGCCGGAGGCCCAGCTCAACGTCCCGCTCGCGGACCCGAAGTCGGAGCCGGTGGTGGCACTGCCCGATTGCGTCGCATAGCCCACGCTCACCGCGCCCGAGCTTCCGCCGGCGCGGTTCACCGTGATGGTGACACCGAGCCCGCCCTCCGCCCCCTGGTACGAGGACTGGGCGAACTGCAGCGTGCCCGCCGGCTGTGGCGCCGCATCGTTGTCGGAGAATGGCATGGTCGCCGCCGACGGGACGCCGAGCGCATAGCCCTCGCCCGGAACGAGCGTCATCTGCACGGTCTCGGGGCCTTCGACCAGCGCGTCGTCGATGGGCGTGACGGTCACCTGGACGCTGGTAGAGCCAGCCGGGATGGGGGCGCCGACCGAAACCGCGGCGAAGTCGGTGCCGAGCGCCGCGCTGCCCTCGAAGCGGTAGGTGATGAAGGTGTTGGTGGCGACCGGCTTCGACAGCGTGATGACGAAGACGCCGGGCGCATCCCCCTCGCCGGTGCCGCGCGTCATGGTGACCGTGGCGTGCGGACGCGTGTCGTCGGGAGGCGGCGCGCCGGGAGGCCCGCTGGGACCGAGCGGGTCGTTGGGGTTGAGCGGGTTGTTGCCGGCGATGTTGATCCAGGTATCGACCTCGCCGAAGTAGCCCGTGCGGCACTTGTCCTCTTCGCAGTGCTTGAGCTGTTGCCGCAGCACGCGCCGCGCCGAATGCAGCGCCTCGATCTCGGCGCGATAGGCGCCCAGCAGGCTGCGTTCGGCCTCGGCACGGTCGATCTCGCGCTGCAGCTCGCCGATCTCGTTCAAAAGCTGCGCGCGCTTGGCTTCGCCGAGCGTGAGGTCCTGCTTGGCCTCGGGCAACACGTTGATCGGCCCCACCTGGGAGCTGGCAATGATTTCCCGCAGGCGCTGGAGGTAGCGGTCGTGCGTGGCCAGCTCGTTGCGCTTCATCTCGAGCTGCGCGCGCAGCCTCTTCGCTTCCTCGAGCGCGCGCTCGATGCGCCGGATCTCGTTCTGCAGGAACTCGATGCGGTCGAGGATGCGCCCGATCTGGTCGGCGATCGGCTGGCAGGGGATGCAGCTCGTCCGGACCTGGTTGCGCGGCCCGCTGTCGGACGGCCCGCCCCATGCGGTCGCCCCGCCGCCGCTGCCCGTGCCGGTGCCCGGGATGACGCCGATCCCGCCTGGGCCCGCGGGGCAATAATTGCGCACGGTGAAAAGCTGGCGCAGCGAGGCGTCCACGCCGGCGAGGCGCGGATTCAGGTCCCTGAGCGCGTTGCCCCAACCGTGGCTGCGTGCCATGTCACGCGCCGACATGCCGGCCGGCGCCGCGTAGTAGTCGGGCAGCGTGGGCCGGGTGAGCGAGGGCATGCCGCAACCGGCCTTCCCCATGCAGGCGATGAGCGCCGCGCGGGCGCTCGCGACGGCCCGCCGCGCGTCCGTGGCGGCATTGCGGCGCTCGGCCATGCGCATGCGCTCGCGGAAGAGCCCTGCGAGCACCTTCTCTTCGGCCGAAAGGTTGGCCTCCAGCTCGGCGATGAGCTTCTTCAGCGCCTCCATCTGGCGCTCGACCTCGACCTTGAGCGCGCGGAAGGCGACCTTGGCCGCGGCCTTGGAAAGGCCACCCAGCATGTCCTTCGACATCTTCCCGCCGTTTTCCTTGTATTGCTTGCGCAGATCGTCGATGGCGTTAGCCGCGTCCGAGAGGCTGCTCTTCAGGTCGTTCAGCTGGCTCATCTTCTCCGGCGAGATGCCGAGCTGGTTCGCATGTGGCGTGCTCATCGGCGTCACGTTCACCATGCCGGCGTTGTAGTCGTTGGCCATGTTGATGAGGTCGTTGGCCGCGCTCTCCAGGTCCTTGAGCGTTTCGTAGGCGGTGTCGAGCTTCTGCGCCCAGTTCTCGCCCGGGGCGACGGTGCCCTTCTCGACCATGCCCTTGATATCGTCCATGACCGAGGCGATGTCGAAGAGCGTCGTGGCGAAGCGGTACAGGTATTCCTGCATCGCGAGCGCTTGCTGCGCGATCTCGAGGTTGGTCGAGGTGATGCGCGTCTGGGCGACCACGTTGTTGTGCGCGGCGGCCGCGGCGGCGGCGCCCTTGTTGAGCGCGCTCTCGAGAGCTTCCAGGTAAACCTGCGCGTCGCTCAGCGCCTGCAGCAGCCGGGCCGCTGTGGCGCAGTCCTCGACGATGGGGCAGGGCATGCCGTTGCAGGCGTTCGAAAGGGCGAGGATCGCTTCGGCGTTGGCGCGGATCGAGCGAAGGTCGCCATTGTCGGCAGGCACGGAGGACGCCGAAGCATCGGCCACGCCTTGGGCCGCTTCGGTCGCATTGGCGGGCTGCGTGGCGGCCGGTGGGCTCAAGACCGACAAGCAGATAGCGAGGAGCAGCCGAAAGAGGTTGTTGTTCACCGTTGTCCCCCCGGCGCCGGCCGGGGCCCGATTTCGGCAAGGTTATGAATTCCCTGCTGTCCGTTCACCCCCTGCGCAGGGGGCATCTCGCGTCTCGCCGGCGCGTAATATTCCGCAAAATGAAGCAGGCGCCGGCCATCGCGAGCATCCGTTCGCTCTGCAGCCTGGGTCTCCCGGGCGAGCAGCTCATTCCCGCGCTGCTCGAGACGCTGCACCGATATATCCCGTCCTCGCGCAACCTGTTCGACTGGACCGACCGGCACGGCAACCTCATCCGCTATTACTTCGAAGGCCCGATCGACGCCCGGGTGGCGCGCCATTACTTCGAGGAATTCCACAACAAGCGCGAGGCCGAGGCGATGCCCGCGTTCCGCCAGAGCGTGATGGGCCGCGCCGTGGTGCGCACCGCCGCCGAGCTCGCCAACGCGCGCTTCTTCCGCTCGGCGCTCTACAACGAGATCTGGAAACCGCAAGGCCTGCACACGCGCATCGAAGCGATCGTGCGCAGCGCGCGCGATGACCCGATCGGATCGCTCGTGCTCTACCGGGAATCCGGCGACCTGCCCTTCGATGCCGCCGACGAGAAGCTGCTCGAGGCGCTGGTGCCCTACATCGCCCGTGGCCTCGAGCCCGACGCCGCCGTCGCGCTGCCGAGCGAGTACGTCGAGCACGGCACCCGGCGCGCCGTGCTCAGCCTCTCCGGCGAAGGCCGCTTGCTGCACGTCTCGCAGGATGCGCACAAGCTGCTGCTGCTCTCGCATGGCGGCATCACGCCCGCGAGCGCCAGCCGCGAACCGGAAAGCTGCGAATACCCGACCCTCACGCTGCTGGTCCAGCAGGTGCGGCAGAACTCCGGCGCCTCACGTCGGCAGGTGGGCCTTACCGTCGAAAACGCGTGGGGACGCTTCGTCTTCCAGGCCGAGCCGCTCGCCGCCGTGGGCGGTGCCGGGGCGCCGGCCATCCACGTGACCATCCAGCACCTGGAGCCGCGCTCGATCGCCTGGCGCCGCGGCCTGGACGCGTTGCCGCTTTCGGTGGTGCAGCGGGAGGTCTGCACGCTGCTGCGCGCGGGCTACACCCACGCCCAGATCGCCACTGCGCTGAGCGTGGCACCCTCGACTGTCGCGGATCACGTGAAGAAGATCTACAACAAGCTCGACGTCCATTCGGTGCACGAGCTTTGCGAGCGCCTGGAGGGAAGCGTTTCCTGAGGGGCTGCCGCCCTAGCGAACGATGTCCAGGTAGCGCCAGTTCGCTGCCCTGAAGGGATGCTTCTTGTAGCCCTTCACCCAGGGCTGCACGAGGTGCGTGCTGATGTGATGGACGTGGAAGACCCAGGGCGCATAAACGAGCAGCAGCTTCGTCATCTCGCGGTAGAGCTGCGTGCGCTCGGGCGAGCCGGGCAGGCCGCGTGAGCGCTCGTACATCCGGTCGAAGGGGGCCAGGCGCATGCGCGAATCGTTGCTCTTGCCGGCATTCGGGCCATAGAAGAGGCCCATCCAGAAATCGGCATCGGGCGACCCCGCCGACCAGCTGAGGTTCCACATCTGCAGGGTACCGGCGTTCGATTCGCGCACGAAGTCGGCGAAGCGCCCTTTCTTGAAGCGAATGCGCAACCCGACCGCATCCATTGAGCGGCGCCAGAGCTCGTCGTATTGGCGCGATTCCTGGTCCGGGCGCGAAGCGAGCTCGAGTTGCAGCGGCGATCCGTCTGGCCGCTCGCGGTGGCCGTCGCCGTCGCGGTCGACAAAACCGAACATGTCGAGCAGCGCCTTCGCCCTCGAAGGGTTGTGCTCGAGCGTGGGGCTGCGGAATTCGGGGTCGTAGGCCTCGACGCCGGGCGGGATGGGGCCCTGCGCCGGAATCGCCTGGCCCTTTCGCAGGATGCGGATCTCCTCGGGCATGTCGTACGCCATGGAGATCGCGCGTCGCAGCGCCACCTGGTGGGGCTCGTAGCCGCCCACCACCGGATCGTCGAAGTTGAAGTACGTGTATCCAGTGCGCGGCTGGAGCTCGGCATGCATGCCGATGCCGCGCCGGGCGAGATAGGGCGCGAGCTCTCCGCGCGGCGCCACCACGTGGATGAATTCGTTCGGCAGCCACTGGAGCACGTCGTGATCGCCGTTCAGGAACGAGAGCCAGCGCGGCTGGTTCTCCTCGACCACGTGGATCTCGATACGCCCGATGAGCGGCAGGCGCTTGCCCCCGATCTCCCGCAAAATCTCCTCGTCACCGCTTCCCTCGGCGGCTTGCATGGGCAGGACCAGCTCGCGGAAGCCGGGATTGGCCTCGAGCACGATCCGGTGCCCGCGCGTCCAATGCTTGAGGAGGTACGGACCCGTGCCGACGGGATGCGAGCCGATGTCGTCGCCATACAGCTCGGCCACCTCCCGCGCGACGGCGCCGAAGTTGGTCTGCGCCAGGTTGTAGAGGAGCGTGTAATCGGGCGCCTTGAGACGGATGCGCAGGGAATGCCGGTCGAGCACCTGCAGCCCGGGATACGCGGCGTCGTAGTCGAACGGCTTGCCGTCCCGAAGCGCGCGTTGGTGCGCCTCGTCGAGCCCGAGGATGCGATTCTCGATGAGGTACAGGTTGGGCGACTTCACCTTCGGGTCGAAGAACCTGAGGATGCTGTAGGCGTAATCGGCCGCCACCAGCTCGCGCGGCTTGCCCTTGAAGGCGGGATGTGGCGTGAAGTAGATGCCCTTGCGCACGCGAAACGTATAGGTGAGCCCGTCGGCCGAGACCTCGGGCATCGCGTCGAGCGTGTTCGGCACGAGCTTCACCGGCCGCGCCAGGTAATCGTAGGTGAGCATCGGGTCGAGGATGTGATCCACGACCATGCTCGAATACTGGTCCTGGTAGATCGCCGGATCGAAGGTCGCTTCGGCGATCTGGAACGCGAATCGCAGGACCTTGTCGGGATCGGCGGCGTGGGTCGAGAGCGCCAGCGCCGCGATGGCGCAGCCCGAGAGAAGGCCGATGGCCCCCTTCAGCTTATGCAGCGACCGCCGTCCTGCGCGATGCCGCCGGCGCGCGCAATACGTCCATGGCCGCATCCACTCCGCCGCGGGCGTGCGGCACGCCGGCCTCGGCGAGTGCGAGCTCGGTCGCGGCAAGCGCGCCGAGGACCATCGGCTCGTTCAGGTCGCCCATGTGGCCGATGCGGAACACGCGACCCTGCAGCGCGCCGAGGCCGCGACCCAGCGCAACTCCGTAGCTATCCGAGGCGATCGCGCGCACGCGGTCGGCGTCGTGGCCGGCAGGCATCAGCACGGCGGTAAGCGAATCGGAGGCCGCCTCCGGGTCGAGCGAGTAGATGGCGAGGCCGCCCGACTGTCCCCAGTGGCGCACGCAGGCGCGTGTCGCGTCGGCCAGGCGGCGGTGCCGGGCGAAGACGTTCTCGAGCCCCTCCTCCTCGATCATGTCGAGGGCGGCCTCGAGGCCATAGAAATGCGCGATCGGTGGCGTGCCGCAAAAGGCCACCTGGCGGCAGCCTTCCACCATGGGGCGCCAGTCCCAGTAGCGGCGCGGGTTCTTCGCCGCCTGCGAAGCTTCCCACGCGCGGTTGTTGATCGCCGTGAAGGCCATGCCCGGCGGCATCATGAGGCCCTTCTGCGAGCCGCCGATCACGAGGTCCACGCCCCACTCGTCCATGCGGAAGTCGTACGAGGCGAGCGAGGAAATGGTATCGACGCAGTACAGCGCCGGATGCCCCACGCGATTCATCGCCGCCCGCACCTCGGCCACGGGATGGCGCATGCCGGTGGCTGTTTCGTTCTGGATGAGCAGCACCGCCTTGATCGCGTGCGCCTTGTCGGCGGCCAGTCGCGCAGCGACCGCCTCGGGGTCCACCGCGCGGCGATCCGGCGTGGGCACCAGCTCGACTTCGAGCCCGTAGCGCTGCGCGGTGGTCGCCCACCGGTCGGCGAAGAAGCCCGTCGTGGGGACGAGAACCTTGTCGCCGGGGGAGAAGAGGTTCGCGATGCTCGCGTCCCACGCCCCGTTGCCCGAGGACGCGTACGTGATGACGAAGCCTTCCTTCGTCTTGAGGATCGCCTTGAGGCGATCGAGGGAGCGGTCGCGCAGGGCCACGAACTCCGGGCCGGTGAAGTCGATGGCCGGCCGCGCCATGGCGAGCAGCACCCGCTGCGGGATGTTGGTGGGGCCTGGGTGCATGAAGAACTGCCAGCCGCGCGCGACTTTCATTGCCTTCTCCGGGGGGCGATGGGTCCATGATACCGGGCCGGCCCCGGCCGGCTTGTTGCCCCTAACTCGCCTCTATCTCGAACTTGTCCGGATAAAAGGCGAGGTGCTCCTTGATCGACGCCGTCTCGTCGAAGGGCGTCTCGTAGCTCCAGACGGCGTTGTCGTCGCCCCCCTTGACCGAGAAATAGGAGGCGTCGCCCTTGAAGGGGCAGTGGGTGCGGTGATCGGTCTTTACCAGCCGATCCATTCGCGTGTCTTTCCGCGGGATGTAATAGACGATCGGCGCGACGGTCTTCTTGCCTTCGCCGGTGTCCTCCTGCAACTCGACTGCCTCGCGCGTATCGGCGATGACTTCGCCTCGGTACTTGACCACGACGTGCCTGGAAGAGGGACGGACGCCGACGTGGTGTCCGGGGTACTGCTTGAAGCCGGGGGCGGGGTTCATGGCGGAACTTTGCGTAACAGAGTGGCTGTGATGATCCGCGGCTACGGGGGTTCCGCGAGAAAGCGAGCCAATCGGAACTTCTGGGAATTATCGACAGCATAGAATCATGGCCGCCATGAAACCCACTCCCCTGTCCGCATTGCTCGCCCGCGCCCAGGCCAGCGAAGGCCGCTGCGTGCTTGACGTCCCTGACGACTGGTTGCAGGGCCGGACGCTCTTCGGCGGCATGCAGGCGATCGCCGGGCTTGCCGCGATGCGCTCGATTGCGCCCGACAAGCCGCTACGTTCGCTGCAGACGACCTTCCTCGCTCCGGTGCCCGGCGGCCCCGTGCACGCGACCGCCCGCATCCTGCGAAGCGGCAAGAACACCGCGCACGTCGAAGCGCGCATCGTCGATGGCGATAACACGCTTGCCCTCATGGTGGGAATCTTCGGGGCGTCGCGGCCATCGGCAGTGATACTGCGTCCACACCAGCCGGAAGCTCCCGCCGCCAACGGGTTCGAGCTGCCTTGGGTTCCCGGCGTGACGCCCAACTTCACCCAGCACTTCAAGGCTCGCTGGCTCAAGGGCGCGCCCCCTTGGTCGGGGAGCAGCGAGCCCGAGAACGTGATCGACCTCGGGATGCGCGACACCGGCAACGCCACCGAGCATCACGTGCTCGCCATGGCGGATTTCATCCCGCCGATCGCGCTTTCGTACCTGAAGACGCCCGTGCCCGCGGCTTCCCTCAACTGGATGCTGGAACTGGTGACCGAGGACGTGGCGTCGATGCCGCTCGAGGGCTGGCGCATCGATGCCGAGATGACAGCGGCCGGCGGTGGATACATCAACCAGTCGCTGACGCTGTGGGGACCCGGCGGCGTTCCGGTTGCGCTGGGGCGGCAGACGATGGTGGTGTTCGGGTAGGGGCTCGGGCGCCGACCGCCTAACGCATCGTCACCAGCAGCGCACCGGCGGCGATAGAAACCATGCCCGCAAGCCGTGCCTTGCCGAGCTTCTCGCCGAAATGCAGCCCTCCAGCCATCGCGCCGAAGAGCATCGAGATCTCGCGCAGCGGCGCAACCTGGCTCACTGGCGCCAACTGCATCGCGAAGAGAATGAGGAGGAACGCCGTCGGCGAGAAGATTCCCACGATGAGGATTTCGCGCCGGGATTCTCGCGCCGCCTGTCGGACGGTTTCGAACGTGGCCAGCGCGGCGGGAGTGAAGAGGATCGCGCGGAACACCTGGGAGACGAAGTAGTAGGCGAGCGGGTCGGCGCGCAAATCCACGACTGCCCAGGCATCGATCAGCGTGTACGTGGTAATCGAAATCCCGGTGAGCACGGCCCAGCCAACGCCCTTGTGGCCGGCCGAGGTCCCGGCCTCGAACTTGACGGAGAGAAGGACGATTCCAACGGCGATGGCGCCGGCTCCGATCCAGTTCGTGAGCGGCACCGCCTCGGCGAAAAGGAGCGCCGCGCCCACGACCGTCATCATCGGTGCGACGCCGCGCGCGATCGGATAGACCGTGGAGAAGTCCCCGTGGCGGTATCCCACCTGAAGCGCGTTGTGATAGACGACATGCACGATGGCGCTGGCCGCCGCGGCGAAGAGGAAACGCGGATCGCTCCACCACCCCAGCTCGATCAGCCGAAGCACGCCTGCGGGCGCCAGGAACGCCACGGCCACGAGCGTGAAGAGCCAGATGAAGCCCGGGCCGCCGCGCGCCCGCTTCATCTGCACGTTCCAGTACGCGTGCAGCAGCGCCCCGACGACGACCAGGAGGATGGCGGTGAGACTCACCGCTTGGGCGGCTGCTTCCTGGCCAGCTTTTCCTTCAGGTCCGCGAAGGGATTGTGCGTCGCGACAGTGTGCTCGGTGGCGGAAGGACTGCTGCCCTGCCCTGTCGCCGCCTCGAGCTGCTTCTGGTGCTCATTGTCGTGGCAATACAGGCACAGCAGCTCCCAGTTGCTGCCGTTGGGCGGGTTGTTCGCATGGTTGTGGTCGCGATGGTGGACGGTTAGCTCGCGCAAGTTCCTGTGGGTGAACTCGCGGGCGCAGCGGCCACAGATCCAGGGATAAATTTTCAGCGCCTGTTCGCGGTAGCTCGATTCGCTCATGGACCCATGATAATGGCTTGAGCCGGCCTGAACGATAGAATG
Organism: Usitatibacter sp.; assembly: GCA_035626705.1. Lineage (GTDB taxonomy): Bacteria > Pseudomonadota > Gammaproteobacteria > Burkholderiales > Usitatibacteraceae > Usitatibacter. The sequence goes on from DASPNE010000024.1 coordinate 133,826, forward strand.
CTGCGTCCAATAACAGAGCCGACTGGGATGAGCCAGCGATTCGCACGTGCGACCCTGAGCCTCGTTTTCGCGTTGGTTGGCGCGGTCGCCACGCCCGACGCCGCGGCCGTGCCCGGCACCCTCGATCTCGCCTTCGCGAGCGGTGGGATCCATCGCCTCGCGTCCGGCAGCTTGGCCGACGGTCCAGCCGTCGACAGCCAGGGCCGCATCGTCGTCGTACGCCGGCCAGCCAGTTGCACGACGGCAATGAACGACCTGTGCGGCGTCGTCACCCGGCTGCGCGCCGACGGCACCCTCGATCCGACCTTTGGGAGCGGAGGCGAGTACCTCATCGACGAGCTGCCGCCTGCGTCCCTGGGCGGCCTGGTGGTGGGAAGCCTCCTCAGCATGCCGCGCATGGCAGCGGGCGATCGAGCCCTTTTCCTGCAAGCCACTCTCGAGTCCGGACCACCCGGCCGCGGCGGCAGCCAGCGCATTCGTCGCGTCGATGCGAGCGGCGCTCCGGACGGCACATTCTCCAACCCCGGCTTCGCGGACACGGGCGGGGATGTCGCGAGCATTTTCGCGACCTATGGCGATGGACGCCTGCTGCTGGACGGCGTCTTCCAGCTTCCCAGCATTGGACTGCCCAACCGCCGCCGCGCCCTGCGACGCTATCTTCCCGACGGAGCCCAGGACCTGGCGTTCGCACAGGTCGAGTTCCAGCAAGCCGGGAACATCGGATGGACGACCGGCATCCCGTTGCCCTCCGGCGGTGTGCTGCTCGCCTATGCGAACCAGTTGCAACGGTATGCGGCGGACGGGACCATCGATGTTTCGTTCGGCTCGCTGGGCACGTCGACCGTTTTTTCCGGCGCAGACAACAACATTCGCCGCATTGCGCTCCAGGGCGACGGCAAGATCCTGGTCCTCGCCTCCGTCGGCGCGCAGTCGTTGCTGCTGCGCGTCAATGCCGACGGCTCGACCGACTTCAGCTACCCGCCGCAGGCCTTGCCGCAACTGGCGACGTTCAATCTCGTGGTGCAGCCCGACGGGTTGGTAGTCGTTGCGGGTAACGAGGGCAACCGCGTTTATGTCGGCCGTCGCCGCGCGTCCGGTGAAGCCGACGGCGTCTTCGGCAGCAACGGCGTCGCTTACGTGGAAAGCGCTTCCGGCACGGTGTCCGCCTCCGGCATCGAGGCTCACGGCACGGGAGGGCTCGTGCTCGCGGGCTCGTTCGAAGGCCGCGCCGCCGTCATCAAGCTGCAGGGCGATGAAACCGGGCTTCCGATCGCCGGTGTCTCACACGCCTACTCCGCGCCGCTCACGCCCGCCGGAAGCAGTGTCGCCTTCACGGCCGGCACGCTGGTGAGCGGCTCGCTTCCGCCGGGCCTTGCCATCACGGGCAATGCGATTACCGGCACGCCGACCACGCCGGGAAGCTACACCGCAGTGATCCAGGTCACGGAGGACGGAGGGGCCCAGCGGCCCTGGACCTTCACGATCCGCGTCCACGACGCTTCGTCGCTGGTGCGCAGCTACTACAACACGATCCTGCGTCGCGAACCCGATGCTTCCGGGCAGGCGTTCTGGGAGAGCGAGATCGCGCGGCTGTCGGCGGAAGGTGCGAGCGTGAACGAGGCGTTTTTCGCGATCGCGGTGGCGTTTTTCGGCAGCGGCGAGTATGCAGCTCGCAACGCGACCAACGAGGCGTTCGTGGCGGACCTCTACCAGACGTTCTTCAACCGGAGCGCCGATGCCGGAGGACTCGCCTTCTGGACAAGCGAGCTCGCGGCCGGCAAGTCGCGCGGCGCGGTGATGAACGATTTCCTGTTCTCGGCCGAATTCGCCGACTTCATGGCCCGCATCTTCGGATCGGCCGCGGCGAGCCGCGCGGAGGTGACGATGGTGATGGACTTCTATCGCGGCCTGCTCGGGCGCCTGCCGGATCCGTCGGGCCTCGCGCACTGGGTCGGCCGCTTCCGGTCAGCCCAATGCGCCAATACCGTCACGGCGGAAGCGAGCGCGATCTCGGCCCAGTTCTTCTACAGCGGTGAATACGCCGCCCGCGAAAGTGCCCGGTCCCCGGGCGCCCGCAGCGCCGGCGTCGTCGCCGACTTCTACAACGCCTTCATGCGCCGCGGCGGTGATCGCACCGGGGTGGAATTCTGGATCGCCGAGATCGATTCGGGCCGGCGGACCCGCGAGGACGTGCGGCAAGCATTCATGGCAACGGCCGAGTTCCAGGGGCGCGTGCAGGCGGTGGCGGCGCAGGGGTGCTTGCCCTGAAGGACAAGCGTTGGCTCGCCCTGTACGTTTTGTGCACCGGTGTCCTGATGATCGTGCTCGACACGACCGTCGTCACCGTCGCGCTGCCCTCGATCCAGGCAGACCTGGGTTTTTCGGGCACCAACCTGGTATGGGTCCTGAACGCGTACATGCTGACGTTCGGCGGCTTCCTTCTGCTGGGCGGCCGGCTCGGGGACCTGTACGGGCCGCGCCGCTGGTTCCTGCTGGGGCTCGTGCTCTTCACCGTCGCCTCGATCGCTTGCGGGCTCGCGCAGTCGCAGCTCGCGCTCGTGGTATGGCGCGCGGTGCAGGGCCTGGGCGGCGCGGTGGTCACGGCGGTGGCCCTCTCGCTGATCATGAACCTCTTCAGCGAGCCCGCGGAGCGCGCGCAGGCGATGGGCATCTACGGCTTCGTGTGCGCCGCGGGCGGAAGCATCGGCGAGGTCCTGGGTGGAGTCCTCACCAACTGGCTCGGCTGGCCGTCGATCTTCCTCATCAACGTGCCGATCGGCATCGGCGTCTATTTCGCCTGCGGGAAGCTGCTGCCCCGCGATGTTCCCGCGCAGGGCCCGCGGCGGCTCGACGTCGCAGGCGCGCTCACGGTGACACTGGGCCTGATGCTTGCGGTATACGCCGTGGTCGATGGGAATGCCGCAGGCTGGGGCTCCTTCCAGACGATCTCGCTCGGCGCGGTCGCGGCGATGCTGTTGGCGGCGTTTCTCGCGATCGAGTCACGCGTGGCGGATCCCCTCATGCCGCTTCGCCTCTTCCGGCTGCGCAACGTCTGCGTCGCCAACATCGTGGGCGTCCTGTGGGCCGCGGGAATGTTCGCCTGGTTCGTGATCAGCGCGCTCTACATGCAGCACGTGCTGGGCTACGACCCGCTGCGCGTGGGGCTCGCATTCCTGCCGGCCGACGTGATCATGGCTGTGTTCTCCGCGGGGCTGTCGGCGAGGATGGTCATGCGCTTCGGCATCCGCGCCCCGACATGGATCGGGCTGGCCATCGCCGCTGCGGGCCTCGCTCTCTTCGCGCGAGCGCCCATCGGCGGCACCTTCGTGGTCGACGTCCTGCCCGGAATGGTGCTGCTGGGGCTCGGCGCCGGCATGGCCTTCAATCCGGTGCTGCTCGCGGCGATGAACGACGTGGCTCCGCACGAATCCGGCCTCGCCTCGGGCGTGGTCAACACCGCATTCATGATGGGCGGCGCGCTGGGGCTCGCAGCGATCGCGAGCGCCGCTGACGCCCGCTCGGCGGCGTTGCGCAGCCACGGCACCGAGGCGCTGGTCGCGCAGAACGAGGGATACCAGCTCGCCTTCGTTCTCGGCACGGTGGTGACGGCGCTGGGCGCGCTAGTGAGCGCCGTCTGGTTGCGGCCGAAACTGCAGCCCGCCGTTCAGCGCGAAGTCGTGGAGGCATCATGACGCAGCGCTGGGCCAGAGGCTTGTAACCATTGGCCGCTCGGCGCGCCCGCAATTTCGTTCAATACACGGCCGATCCGCCGTGCTGCAATGCGGGCATGCCGACCGCATTCATACGCCCCTGCCGCGACGAGGATCATGAAACGATCCTCGCCATCATCAACGCCGCGGCCGAGGCTTACCGCGGCGCGATCCCCGCGGACTGTTGGCACGAGCCGTACATGGGTGCGGCGGAGCTTGCCGAAGGGATCGCCGCCGGTATCCGGTTCTCGGGTTACGAGGTGGACGGCGAGCTGGTCGGAGTCATGGGCATCCAGCCGGTGCGGGACGTGGACCTCGTCCGCCATGCCTATGTGCGGCCGGCCTGGCAAGGGCGCGGCGTGGGACGGGCGTTGATGAAGGACCTGCGCGCCGGGAATCGCCGGCAGGTCCTCGTCGGTACGTGGGCCGCGGCGACATGGGCGATCCGCTTCTATGAGCGCAACGGCTTTCGGCTCGTGCCCCAGGCGGAAACGGCGAGGCTCTTGCGAACGTACTGGAGCATTCCCCAAAGGCAGGCCGAGGTGTCGGTCGTGCTGGCTGCGGTTTAAGCTTCCGGAGTGACTGCTCATACCCATCGCGTCGAGCTTCATCGATCGGCCTTTCCCGGCATCGAGGCCATGATGCTGCACTCCGATCACGCCTTTCCGCGGCACTCGCACGACACCTACGGCATCGGGATCATGGTCTCGGGCGCGCAACGCTCGTGGAGCGTGGTGGGCCAGGTCGAAGCCCAGGCCGGCGACGTCGTCATGGTGAATCCTGGCGAGATGCACGATGGCAGCCCGATCGGCGGCGCTCGCGGCTGGCGGATCATCTACATCGACCCGCCGGTGGTGCGTCGCGCGATCGCCGATGACGTTGCCGAGGCAGACCTGACCATCAAGCCCGTCGCGCGCGATCCCCGGCTGGGCGCCAACGTCGCGCGCCTCTTCGGTGCCTTGGGCACGGGCGATGCGCTTCTCACCGAGGAGTGCCTCGCGCGCTGCCTGATGCTGGTTATCGAAAGCCATGACATCCGCGGGAGGCGCAAGCCCATCGCCTCGCCTTCGATAATGCGTGCGCTCGAACGCCTGGACGATGCTCCGAATACTGCGGTGTCGCTCCAGGAGCTGGCCCGGTGCTGCGGCATGACCCGATTCCAGCTGGTGCGGGGGTTTGCACGCGAGGTGGGCACGACGCCGCATGCATACCTGATACAGCGACGCGTGCGCCTGGTTCGGCAGCTGCTCGCGGGCGGCGCGGCGCCCGCCGATGCAGCGATGCGCGCCGGATTCTCCGACCAGGCGCACATGACACGCGTGTTCACGCGCCACGTCGGAATCACGCCGGGGCGGTATCGGAGGGGGCTTAAGAGTGCGGGCTAGAATTGACGCGAGGCTCATCAATCGAAGGGAGCGTCCGATGGCAACCGTATTGGAACGAGTGGAGCTCGGCGCGCGAGAGTCCATCTACCAGCCCGAGCAGCCGGGGCTCACGTTTCCGGCGATTCCCGAGTTCGCGAGCCTCGCCGAGGAACGCCTGTATCGGAAGAAGCACCTAGTCGCGGCGGTGCGCGCCTTCGCCCAGCAAGGCTTCGACTACGGCTTCGCGGGCCACCTGACCGTCCGCGATCCGGAGTTTCCGCAGCTGTACTGGACGAACCCGATGGCGGTGCACTTCTCGCAGGTCAAGCTTTCAAACCTGATCCTCGCCGACCATTCGGGAAAGGTGGTCGAGGGCTCGTACGCGCTGAACCGCGCGGGCTTCGTGCTGCACTCCGCGGTCCACGAGGCGCACCCGGAAATCGTCGCGATGTGTCACGCCCATACGGTCCACGGCACCGCGTGGGCCGCGATGGGCCGGAAGCTCGACCCCATCACCCAGGATGCCGCGTGCTTCTACGAGGACCACGTGGTCATCAAGGACGAAGGCGGCGCCGTCACGGTGACCGTCGACGCGGGCCAGCACGTCGCGGCCGCGTTCGGCAGGAACCGCGCGGCGATCCACCAGAACCACGGGCTGCTCACGGCCAGCCGACACAGCATCGACGACGCGGCGTTCTGGTTCATCGCGCTCGAGCGCTGCTGCCAGGTGCAGCTCATGGTCGAGGCGACCGGCAAGCAGCCCCTGATGCTCTCCCCGGAGGTCGCGCGGTACAGCCATGAGCACGTGGGAAACGAGTTCATCGGATGGCTGCACTTCCAGCCGATTTACGACCAGCTGGTAGCGACGCAGCCCGACATGTTCGAGTAGGTTGGCACCCCGGCGTGGGCCAGAAGCGAACGCGCCGGACCGAAGCCCGGCGCGCCGTCCAACACTTCAGGCCATTGCCCGGAAAACCGAAGCCACCGAGTGGCTGCCGCTCCGGTAGCGCCACTCAGGCTTCGGTTGATTTGAAATGACCAATCCGCCATTTTTCGATAGCTGAAAGTGCGGCCATGTGATTCCCGCTGAGCAGTAGAGACACAACTGCGACATACGTCTCACGAAAGTGAGGGGAGGCAGCTAGATTCATCTCGTTAAGCAGGCAATATGTCAAGGCGCGCGCCTGGGTTACGCTCGGCCCGAGCATCCAATTCTTGGTCCACGCGTACTTAACAAATTCAACGATAACCGGTGTAACACTCGCGGACTGGATATTTGTCGAGCCTAAGGTTCTAAACGCATGCCTGAGTCGATTCGAAACTTCGAAAGCATCCTGCTGAGCCAATAGGTAGAGATCCCTACCGGTCACCGAGACAAATTCATAGTTTGAATCCACCAGTCGGCTAAGAATCTCCGCATATTTAAGGTGCGAGATATAACCAAGCCGTAACGCGACTTGAAGAACCACCTGTAGCCAAGCGCCATCAACACCGATCTCGTTTTTTGCTAGCTCTCTAAGCCCCCAGTCGTCCGATATCAATAAGTGCTTCCTGCCTCCAGCCGCGATTAATAAGTTCGTAGAGGTTGCGTCGAGGATCTCTTCGAACTCGTCGTATCGTGCCTCAAGTTCTGAGGTAGCCGTTGCTGCCACAACCCGACAGTTTCCGGTCACCCACTCAAGCAACGCTTCCAAACGACTCCGATCCTTGCGTACGTCCTCGGTGCTGATCTCTTGGCGATAGAACTGGCCGCTCTCCTTCCAAACCGTCATTTGCGGGCCGTGAATCTGCGTCCGCTCTGAAATCACATCTCGAAGCTCATCGATAGCGGCTTGGACAATTACCAATTCGCCGAACATCCGTTGCAGAACTTCTGTGACTAGGAGTTCATGCGCGGCGAAGGCAGTTGGCAGGTCGAGCATCACCGGCCGCCCGATTGCTTCTTCAACTTTTTGAGCCGCGTTGACTCGTTCGTCTTGGTTGCCTGCACAAACCAGAAATGGACCATTGGCCATAAGGCTTCGCCAAACATCCAAGATGTTTGAACCCGAAACCTTCGCCAACAGACCTAGCGGGAAGTGCGAACTGAGATAATTCCGTCGCAACTCTTCAATTTTCTCCGACCTGCGAGCGACTCGGTTTAGCAGTGGCTCAAGTCGTGCTTCGCGCGGCTTTGATTCGTCATACCGTAAGCCGAACATGGCAGGATGGCCAGGAAACAGCTTCTGAAACCGAGCCATGCAGTTGTGCAGCGCATATAGGTGTCTGTGCTTTATCCAGACAATCTCGCCCTCCACCCCGCCCAAGCGGCGATCTCCAAGGAGGACCTTGTCGCCCACTGACTTTCCTAGTGCGCGCTGAACTGTCGAATGGCTAATTGGGAGCTCTTCTTGCAGCAAGATTTCGCCTTCATCTGCCGCGATTAGCACTTGATCCTGTTCACCTCCATCGATCAGGCGTATGCCGAAGGCCACATCTCGCTCCACCGTCGTTCGAGGAGGCAATGCCTCCTCGTCGCCGAATAGGCCGATCGCCGTGATGGCTATGTAAACCTTGGGTTCTCTCTGGCACCGGCGCCACGCGTCAAATGCCACTTCCATTGCGGCCGCCCGCAAGTCCAGCGCTGCCATCGTACGGGCCCAATCAGCCCTCTCGGAGCAGGTGGCCGTGCTTGGGATTGGATGGTCTCGGAAGAATTCGCGAGCTTGTTGAGCCGCCCCCTGGCGCATGCAGGCCATCGCCCACAAGATGCGGGCTTGGGCGTCATCCTTGTGATGAGCTAAATATTCCTCAGCAAACTTTATGGCCCCCAATACATCGCCTGAGTCGTACATGACTCGTGCAGAAATGCGTTGATAGAATGGAAGCGCGCGAATCTGCTCCGGAATTTCCGCAATGCGTCGAAGCACGTCGCTATATCGCTTCTTCGCTCTAAGTGCACTCAGGTATATTCGAAAGGGTGGGCTATCTCGTCCGACCTGGCCGGAGTTTTTCTCAAAGACACTGATTACTTCATCAGGCCGATCCAAGCCGTACAAGCTTTCAACAACGGCGGCTACTAATCGGCGAGGGGTCGCTGGCCCTACAAGGGCAAGCGCCTCTGCGATCAGAGCATCGCTATCGCCGCCTCTTCCCTTATAGAGGCCGGCGAGACGAAGCGGAACACGCGGGTCTTGGGCGAATCGCGTTCTGAGCTCGGTAAGTACCGCAATTGCGCCGTCGACACCCACCTCCCTTTCCACTAGCTCGGAAAGCAACAGACCGGCATTCAGCTCCTCCTCCGAGATGCCGCGCTTCGTTACAACACTTTCCAATATTTCGCGCGCTCTTGTCGGCTTGTCTTCAATGATCAACGCCTGGGCAAGTAGGTTTTGGTGATCTGGGAAACTGGCTGGGTCGACGCTTGTCAGCAACTCCACCGCCTTCATCGCCTGTCCAATCTGCATTAGGGCAATAGCCTCGTGGCGCACGAGTTGAGGGTCTGCCGGATCGAATCGTCGGCCGAGGGCTACTGACTCCCGTGCTCTTTCGTTATCACCCAGTACGAACTGGATACTGCTTAGGTTGTAGCAGCACTCCGCGGCAAGAGGCCCTAACTCACTACCTTCGAGACGCGAGATCACGCCACTTAGGGATCGTTCAGCCAGGCGAATGTCCTCAACTTCATCGGGGGCAAGCACGGCGGCCGGGTGAAACTTTTCCTCCGCTTGCAGCCGACCAATGATTGCTTGGGCAAGAAACAGCTTCGCGTCCACACGCTCAGGTTCTGCTTCTATGGCCAGCATGAATAGGCGCTGGGCGTCGCGATTCTCGCTGACGGAAGCGTGGTGTCGGCCCATTTCCACCAACACATCCGGATGCGACCGAACTTCCTGCGGAATCTGATCAAACGAGGGAGGCGCTAGCCTACCTTCGGAGCGCGTGCGTATTGACAGTGCGTGTAATGACCCAGAGTTGGGATAGCGTTCAAGGGCCTCTCTGGCCGCCTCTAACGCAGCCCGCCATTCGCCGCGTAGTTGATACGCAACGATTCGATTTGCTAGCGCCTTCTCGGTGTCGGGATCTGCTTGCCAAGCATCGAGGTATAGCTGAGAAGCCAATGCGAATTCGCCGAGCCTTATTTGCGCTGCTGCCATATTCGCGAGTAGGCGCCACCGCGTGAACCCACTCACACGCTCCCATACTCGTTCCTTGAGCTTGGATAGGCCGCTAAAAGCCTCGCTCGGCTTGTAATGATCTAGATACCTGCGGTATTCATCAATCTGAGTTGCTACCTCCGCTTCGAATTCGCTCCTGGGAACGACATTCTCTCGTGTCCTATCTGCGCCAGTGCCGCTCAGAATTGCTGCGGCCATTTCATGCGTCTCGCGAACCAATCGAAGCTGTTCCTGGTCCTTGTCTTCAATGGTCTCGATTACTTGCGAAGAGAAAAACTCAGGATAGAATTCCCGCACGACATCAGGATGCCTCGATAACTTCAGGCAAATGTCGTCCCAGCCGTAGAAATACACATCGAAGAGACCAGCTTGCCGATGCTGCTCAGTAAGCTCTCGCGCGATAGCCTGCAGCTCAGCATCGTTAGGTGAGCTCGTGGCGAAGATGAATTCGCCCAGAGGTGGCCTAAAAGTCTTGGCCTTTTCAACCTCTCGGCGAAGCTCGCTCTCAGTTGCCTTGCTCCGGTAGTTCTGATCTTTTCCCTTGCATTGGACGCCACCTAACCTTGATGCGCCTTTGGGGCGGCCGTAAATGTCGACGCCGTGTTGCTCCTGACCGCTGCGCCCATGCATTTGCGTGTTTGGATCAAGCCACACCTGACTCCATAAAGCGTGGCAGAGCCGCTCAAACTGTTGCCAGTCCTTGGGAGGAAAGATCTGATACGAAGAGAGGGGCATTGCCTAGGAGAAGGCTAACTCCGGGTCTTGGTCAGATATTTGGGCGCCCAGCTTACCAATGCCCCACCTCAAGGGGTGGGAGTGAGCTTAAAGCGAAAAGGCCTCGCGACGAGGCCTTTCCTTTGCCAAGACAGTCCTCAGCTCAATCCCAGCTAAGCGCCCCCCCCGTCTGATACTCGATCACCCGCGTCTCGAAGAAGTTCTTCTCCTTCTTGAGATCGATCAGTTCGCTCATCCACGGGAAAGGGTTGGTGGCACCCTGGAATAGCTGGTCGAGGCCGATCTGCTGGGCCCTGCGGTTCGCCACGAACCGCAGGTACTCCTTGAACATCGGTGCATTCAAGCCAAGAACGCCCCGAGGCATCGTGTCCTCGGCATACGCGTACTCGAGCTCGACCGCCTTGTGGAAGAGCGCGGTGAGCTCTTTCCTGAACTCCGCGGTCCACAGGTGCGGGTTCTCGAGCTTGATCGTGTTGATGAGGTCGATGCCGAAATTGCAGTGCATCGACTCGTCGCGCAGGATGTACTGGTACTGCTCCGCCGCCCCCGTCATCTTGTTCTGGCGGCCGAGCGAGAGGATCTGCACGAAGCCCACGTAGAAGAAGAGTCCCTCCATCAGGCATGCGAAGACGATGAGGCTCTTCAGCAGCGCGCGGTCGCTCTCCTCGGTCCCGGTCTTGAACATGGGATCGGTGAGCACGTTGATGAACGGGATGAGGAAGTCGTCCTTGTCGCGGATGCACTTCACTTCCTGGTAGGCCGCGAAGATCTCGCTCTCGTCCAGGCCCAGGCTCTCGGCGATGTACTGGTAGGCGTGGGTGTGGATCGCCTCCTCGAAGGCCTGGCGCAGCAGGTACTGGCGGCACTCGGGCGCGGTGATGTGGCGATACGTCCCGAGCACGATGTTGTTGGCGGCGAGCGAATCGGCCGTCACGAAGAAGCCCAGGTTGCGCTTCACGATCAACCGCTCGTCCTCGGTGAGCCCGTTGGGGCTCTTCCACAGGGCGATGTCGCGGTTCATGTTGATCTCTTGCGGCATCCAGTGGTTGGCGCACCCGGAGAGGTACTTCTCCCACGCCCACTTGTACTTGAAGGGGACGAGCTGGTTCACGTCCGTCTTCGCGTTGATGACGCGCTTGTCTTCGGCTCGGACCCGGGTGTGGGAAGCCGCGGGCGTCGGTGCAGGTGCGTTCTGCGGCTTGGGAGGTAATTGCGCCGGACTGGTCATCCCCGAAGGCGTGGAGTGCAGCAACTGCAGGCCGAGGGTCGGGGTGGGCGTGTCGTCTTCGAAGCTGAGCATCGGGTCTCCTGGCGTTTGGGTGCGCGCCACTTTTTATTGAAGTTGTGGGCTGGCGTGTTGCGGGTGCTGCTGGGGCGTTATCGGTGGCTGGCGGCGGCCTCGTCCACGGTCACCATGCGCAGCTGCGGCTGGGCGCGCAGGGCGGCGGCTTTCCAGTGGAGGGCCTGCAGGTTGTCGGGGTCGGTGGAGCCGCCCATCGCCTGGGTGACGATGTACTCGAGCTCCCAGCCGAAGGGCGAGTGGCGGTTGCCGTAGTCGTTGTAGCGGACCAGGTTTCCAAGGCAGTCGCGGCGGATCTCCCAGGAATTCGCGGTCGAGACCGGGCTGGTCCTGCCCCAGGCGGCCCGCTTCAGGTCTTCCAACATGGTCATGTGGCCTTGCATCGCACACCCCCGGTTTGTTGGTTTTCCTGAGGGGCTACTTTGCCCGAGGCGCGGGCGGGTGGTCAAGGCCTGAACCACAAGATATTGAGGACTTGGACGGCGAATTTACCCCCTATTGTGGTTGGAATTGTGGGGAAGCTGTGGATAAGAGGGTAGAAGCGGGGGGTAACCCGGGGGGGAATTTCTTCCCGGCGCTCGCGTCCTAGCGCCATGAGCACGAATCCCTGGCTCCGAAGGCTGCGGGAGGCACACGATCCCGAGACCCTGGCCGGCATCGTCAACGAGTACCTCGCCAGCTGGTCGAGCGAGGACCTGAGGGAATTGCCCGTGGGGTGCTCGCCCGGGCACGTCGGGGATGTTCGCGACATCCGCCGCTGGGCTGACCACCTGTCCGCGGTCTATTGCGACGCGCAGGCCGAGACTTCGCCGCAGCACCGGCAGATGCTCGCCTTCTTCATGGCGGCGCTCGAGCGGCAGGCGCAGATCCTCACGCGGAGTACGGAAGGCGAGAAGGCGCTGAAGGACCTGTTTTCGGATGACAGCCGGCCACGGCTGTTTGCGCGGAAGGTGGAGCGGGATCAGTAGATTGGGCCCCGTGAACGGCCCCCGGGGTGACGAATTCACTCGCAGGCAAGGGGATGGCCACCCGGATGCAGGTGCCCTCGTCCGGCGCGGAATCGATGTGCATCGCGCCGCCCAGGATCTCCACGCGTTCGCGCATGCCGAGCAGGCCCAGGTGACCGCTGGCGGGCGCAGTGCGCAATGTGCGCTGCACATCGAAACCGCGGCCGTCGTCACGCAGCACCATGGCCACCGCATGTTCGGTGCGCGATAGCTCGATCGACACGTTTCGGGCTCGAGCGTGCTGCACCACGTTCGTGAGCGCCTGCTGCGCCACGCGAAAACATGCGATCGCCACCTCGCCGGGAACGTCGTCGACCTCGCCCACCACCTCGGTCGTGAGGCCTGTGCGGTGCTGGTGCTGCTTGGCGAGCCAGCGCAGCGTCATCGTGAGGCCGCTCTCCAGGATGGCGGGGCGCAGCTCGAGCGCCAGGCCGCGCACCTTTTCCACGGCGCTTTGCAACAGCGCCGCGGCATCTTCCAGGTCCGCCTGCGCGGCGGGGCTCGCATGGCGCTGCGCGGCGTGCAGGTGCAGGTTGATCGTGACGAGCAGTTGGCCGAACTCATCGTGCAGCTCGCGCGAGAAGTGGCGGCGCTCCTCCTCGTGTGCCTCCAGCAGCCGGCGTGAAAGCTGGTGCAGCTGTTGCGCCGAATCGCGCAGCCCCTCCTCGGCGCGCTTGCGATCCTCGATGTCGGTGCTGGTGCCGTACCAGCGCAGCACTTCACCGCGTTCGTCGAGCAACGGCACGGTCCGCACCAGGAACCAGCGGTACGCGCCGTCGTGGCGTCGGAGCCGCATCTCTCCCTCATAGGTTTCCTTGGCGGCCATCGTGAGATTCCAGAGCTGCGCGACCTTCGGCGCGTCCTCCGGATGCATGGTCGTGTTGGCGCCGGCGAGGGCCTCATCGAAAGACATACCCGAGTAATCGAGCCAGCGCCGGTTGATCAGCTCCATCCGCCCGTCCGGCGCGAGGATCCACGCCATCGTGGGAATCGTGTCGATCACGAGGCGAAGCTCGCGCTCGCTCCGGCGCAGCATCTCCTGCTGCGTCTTGCGCTCGTCGTTCTCCCGGGCGAGGGCAGCGTTGTGCCGGCGCAGCTCGTGGAGGATCCACACGATGAAGCCCGAGATGCCCACGAAATACACGACACGCAGGACCTGGTCCGACGCTATCGCCCAGGACCTGTCGGGTGGCAGCACGTAGACCAGCAGCGGGACCGATGCGGCGGTTGCGAGGATGCCCGGGCCCGTTCCGCCGAACCAGGTGCTGGCGATGACCACCACGACGATGGTGGCGACCGGTCCGCTCGTTTCCAGGACCATGACATTGAAGGCGCCCAGCAGCAGCGCGATCACGGCTACCGGGTAGCCGCGCAGGGTGTGGAAACGCGGTCGTGCGAAGGGATCGGGCATCTCGGTGCAGTTTACGGGACGCGCGCTTCCGTTCCGGCCGCCTCGCACGTCTCACGCCATCGGGGTGCCACAATGGCGCCCGGACCATGGTGGGCGAGCGATGGCGCAGGCGTTATCCCGGGACGAGAAGGCGGTCGAAGGCGGCGCGGAAGTTGCGCGGCCGGACACCGTCGAGCGCCTCTTCGCCGAGCACAACCGCGCGCTGATCCGCTTCCTTCGCACGCGGGTGCGTTCCGAGCAGGAAGCGCGCGATGTGGCGCAGGAGGCGTACGTGCGCCTTTTGCAGATCGACCAGCCCGGCACGATCAGCTTCCTGCGCGCGTATCTCTTCCGCACCGCGATGAACATCGCGACCGACCGCATGCGCGCCGATGGCGTTCGGCAGCATGCGCACCAGGATCCGGTGTTCGACGAAGTCTTGCACGAGCCCGATCCGGAACGCACTGCGCTCGCGCGGCAGCAGCTGGCGCTCGCGATCGAGTGCCTGCGCGAGCTGCCCTCGAAGCCGCGGCTTGCCTTCCTCTGGCATCGCCTCTCCGACATGAGCATCCCCGAGGTGGCCGAGCGCCTGGGCGTGACCGAGCGCATGGTGCGCAACTACATCGTGCAGGCGCTGGTGCACGTGCGCGAACGCATGGACCAGCCATGACGGCGCACGTGATAACCCGCCGCGAGCGCTACGAACAGGCCGCTCGGTGGCTCCTCGAGGTGCAGGCCGAGGGCGCGCCGCCGGAGGCTTTCGCCGGGATGCTGGCCTGGTGCGATGCGGATCCGCTCAATCGGCTCGCGATGGAGAGGATCGAAGAGGCGTGGGCGGTAACGGGGGAGGTGCCGAAGGAGGAATTGGGCCCCCGCCTGCGCCGGGACGACAGGCGCTGGCTTGGCGGCATCGCGGCAGCGCTTGTCATCTCAATCGCCGTGGGCCTCGCAATGCCGCGCGGCGAAATTTCAGCGCCGACCCGCATCGAGGCCAGCACTGGCGAACGTGTGGCCACTGCGCTGGGCGAGCACGAGAAAGCCACGCTCCCGGATGGCTCATTGGTCGAGCTGGGCGGGCGCTCCTCGATGTCGATCGTCTATTCGCCGCAGCAGCGCGTCATCGTGGCCGAGGATGGCGAGGCGTTTTTCTCCGTGAGCAGCAACCCGTCGCGCCCGTTCATCGTGCGCGCGGGGCCTGTCACCGTGACGGCGGTCGGCACGGCATTCAGCGTGCGGCGCGCCGGGGAGTCGGTGTCGGTCGTGGTGACCGAAGGCGTGGTCGAGGTCGCCGCGGAGAAAGGCGCAATCCGTGCGGAAGCCGGCGAGCGCGTCCGCTTCGATCGCGGCGAGCTATTGCCTGCGCGCGATCCGGTGCCCATCGAGATCGCCACCTCGTGGCGCGAGGGGCGGCTGCAGTTCGTGGACGAGCCGCTGCGCCTGGTGATCGCAAGCGTGAACCGCTACTCCGAGCGCGAGGTGCTGCTGGCCGACAGCGCGATCGAGGAGCTGCGCTTCACCGGCACCGTATTCGAGAAGGGCGTGGAGGACTGGCTGCGCGGCGTGGCCTCGGTCTTTCCGGTGCGCATCGTCCCGATCGACAAGCGCCGCGTCATGATCGCCCCCATTTCCGAAAACGCCGCCCCGCGCGTCTAAGCAGGGACCAACCAGACAGGGAGAAGAAGATGCTCGAGCATCACGCGCGGCGGCTCGTCCACCATTGGCTCGGAGCACTGCTGGCGGCGGTCCTGGCGCTCGCCGCGCCGGCCGCGCTGGCCGCGGACATCAACGATGTCAGGCCTTTCGACATCCGGGCGCAGCCGCTCGACCGCGCGCTGATCGAGTTTTCGCGGCAGGCGGGCTTCCAGATCGTCTCCAACAGCGCGGAAGTCGCCCGGCTGCAGTCCACGGCGGTGAGCGGCTCCAAGACGGTCGGCAAGGCGCTCGAGGAGCTGCTGGCGGGCTCGGGCCTCACCTTCCGCGTGATCGGCGCGGACGTGATCGCCGTCGAGCGCGGCCGCAAGATGGCCGAGGGCGCGCCGGTTCAGCACGCCGAGGCGGTGGTGGTCACCGGCACGCACATCCGCGGGCTCGTGAACCAGACGGCGCCGGTCACGATCCTCGATCGCGCCTACATCGAGTCGACCGGGTATGCCACCACGGCGCAGCTCATCGAATCGCTGCCGCAGAACTTCGCGCTCACCACGCCCGGCGGCACGATGGCCACCGGCATCACCGAATCGCGCCTGCAGGGCTCCGCCATCAACCTGCGCGGCCTGGGTGAAGGCACCACGCTCGTGCTGCTGAACGGCCGCCGCCTGGCCTTGAGCTTCCTCGGCACCGGCGTGGACATCTCCGCCCTGCCGCTCTCGGCGATCGAGCGCGTCGAGGTGCTCACCGACGGCGCCTCCGCCATCTACGGCTCCGACGCCGTGGGCGGCGTGGTCAACTTCGTCCTGCGCAAGGACTTCTCCGGAATGGAAACGCGCGCGCGCGCCGGCTGGGCCGAGGGCGGCGTGGACGAGCAGCGCATCTCACACGTCGTCGGCCATTCCTGGAACAGCGGCAACGCCGTCTTCTCCACCGAGTACTACCAGCGCGACATGCTGCTCGCCAGCAAGCGCGACTACCTTCCCGATGCGAGCATCATCGGCTCGCTCTACCCGCGCGACGAGAACGCCTCGTTCCTTTTCTCCGGGCGCCAATCGCTCACCGGCAGCCTCGGCGTCTTCGCCGACGCGATCTACATGCACCGTCGCAGCTACAACGAGAGCGGGCGCTTTTCGTCCAACGAGACGTACCGCAACGACAACCCGCAAATGAACGCGACCGTGGGCTTGAACTGGCAGCTCGGGCGCGACTGGGCCATCGAAGCCGCGGGCGGGTACGCGCGCAACACGCTTCACCAGCGCAGCACCAGCACGCTGCAGGGCCCGCTGGGCGACGTGCTCTCGTTCCGCGAGTTCGAAGTGACCTCCGCGAACGTGAAGGCCGATGGCGCCCTCTTCACGCTTCCTGGCGGCCGTGTGCGCGCCGCCTTCGGCGCGGACTGGCGCAAGGAGTCGCTGCTTGCCACCGCCATCTTCTCGACGGGCGCCTTCGCGGGCAACCCGATCGACCTCGAGCAGGACGTGCGCAGCCTCTTCGGCGAGGTGTATGTGCCCCTCGTAGGCGCGGCCAATCGCATCCCCGGCATCCACCGCCTCGAGCTCTCGATCGCGGGGCGCTACGACGATTACGACCGCTTCGGCTCGCACACCGACCCCAAGGCCGGAATCATGTGGGAGCCCGCGTCCTGGCTGCGCATCCGCGGCAGCTACGGCACCTCCTACGTGGCGCCGCGCCTTGCCGACTACAACATCCTCGGCACCAACCAGGCGCTCTCGCTCTTCTCGCCCGACCCCGGCGCGGGCAACGCGATCACGCACCAGTTGATCGTGCTCGGCAACTCGGATGACCTGAAGCCGCAGAAGTCGAAGAACTCCACGCTGGGCTTCGTGCTCACGCCGCCCGCGCTGCGCGGCTTTCGCCTAGAGACCAACTACTTCCGCATCGAGTACGAGGATCGCATCGCCAACACGCCGCTCACCGCGATCCTGCTTGGCAACCCGGCCTCCTTCGCGAGCCTCGTGATCCGCAACCCGAGCATCGCCGATGTGGAGCGCTACATCGCCATCGCGCGCCAGGGCCTCTTCGGCCTTCGCCTGATTCCGCCCACGCGCGCCTTCGACCCCGCGACGGTGGCGGTGATCGTGGACCAGCGCCGCCGCAACCTGAGCCTCGTCGAGACGAGCGGCTATGACGTCGCCGCGCAGTACGACATGCGCGTGGCCGGCGGCGAGATGCAGGTGGGCCTCACGGCGACCTACATCAAGGACCTGGTGCAGCAGGTGACGCCCTCGAGCGTGCCGTTCTCGAGCGTGGACACGATCCACAACCCGGTGCAGCTTCGCCTGCGGGGCGCGCTCGCCTACGCGCGCGGACCGTGGACCGGCAACCTCTTCGTGAACCACGTCTCGGCCTACGAGGACAACCGCCTGGCACCGTTCCAGCCGATCGGCTCGTTCACCACGGTCGATGCGCGCATCGCCTACGACTTCGGCAAGGGCGCGCGCCGCGGCTTCCTTTCGGGGCTCACGGTGGCGCTCTCGGCGCAGAACCTCTTCGACAAGGACCCGCCCATCACTCGCGTCATCAACAACGACCGCGACATCGGCTACGACCCCACGAACGCGAATCCGCTGGGACGGATGCTCGCCCTGGAGCTGACCAAGACGTGGTGATCGCCCTCGCGGCGCTGGTCGCGGCGGTCACCGTCGAGGATCTCGCGCGCGTACGGGACATCGACTCGCTGAGCGTCTCCCCGGACGGGCGGCGCGTGGCCGCCTTCGTGCGGCATGCCGATCCGGGCGAGAACCGCTACCGGTCCGAGTGGCTGGTGGCCGACCTCGAGTCCAGGCGCATTTCGCCCGCGGGCGATGGCGGCGAGCTCGGGCCGCGCGTCATGTTCACCGGGCACACGCCGGGAGCGATAGACCTGCGCGAAAGCCACTGGTCGCCGGATGGCAAGTCGTTCGCGTACCTGCTGACGCGGTCCGGCGAGACGCAGCTGTGGAAAAGCGACCTGGGGGGCGAGCAGGTGCAGGTGACACGCAACGCCGCCGACGTGCGCGATTTCGCGTGGAGCGAGGACGGCCGCAGCCTCTTCTTTACCGTCGGATCGCCGCGCGAGGCGTTGCGGGCGCAGGAAGAAAGCCGTGCGCGGTCGGGCTATCGCTACGACCACGACCTCTGGACCGCGACCGATTTGTTGGCGCCGCGCACGATCGTGCCGCCGGAGACGAAGCTCACGACGTGGGTTGCGCCGATGGACGGTGCCTCCGAGCGCGTGGCGAACGAAGCGGAGCAAGCGGCGTTCGCGCGCGTGCGGGCCGTCAAGCCCCCTGTGGCCAAGCCGGTGCCGGAATCGCTACGGGCGGACGGCAACGACTTCGCGCACTGCGTGGCGGGGGGGGAAGAGCGCCTGGTGTGCGTGCGGCAATCGATCCTGAGGCCGCCGCACCTGGTCGTGATCGACCTGCGCACCTCGACGCTCGACGTGATCGCCGATCCCAATGAGCGCCTTGCCGGGATGCCATTCAAGCTCGAGCGCTTCGAGCTCGACGTGCCGAAGCTCGAGTGGAACGAGCCGGGCGGGACGCTCGAAGGGCTTTACCCGAAGCGCACCTACGGCTGGCTCATCCTGCCGGCGGGCTTCGATCCCTCGCGCAAATACCCGCTGTTCGTGGACGCGTACATGGCGACCGGCTTCCGCCCGCTCGGCAACGAGCACCCGCTCCACGCCTACGCCGCGAGCGACATGGTGGTGATGCGCCTGCAGCTCCCCTTCCCCAGCGATGCCTTCAAGCGCTTCGGCTCCCGGTCGCAGGCGCTGCTCTATTCGGAGGAGCTGGGCTTCCCGCACTTCTCGATGCTGATGGGAACGATCGTGGCGGCGCTCGATGCGGTCTCCGCGCGCGGCTTCATCGACGCGACGCGCGTGGGCATCGGCGGCGTGAGCCACGGCAGCTTCATTCCCATGCACCTGATGCAGAAGCACGATCGCATCGCCGCGATCTCGATTTCCAGCCCCGGTTTCGGGCCGCATTCGTATTACTCCGGCACGAAGCATGCGCGCGACTGGGTGGCGAAGATGGGATATCCCAACTGGGGGCCCAAGCCCGACGGCGCCGGGCGGGAGTTCTGGCGCAAGATCGACCTCGCGGACCACGTGGACCAGGTCGAGGCGCCGATGCTCATGCAGCTCGCGGCTCACGAGGCGTACGGCAACCAGCCGCTCATCCGCCACCTCGCCGACGCCGGCCTACCCTACGACGCCTACATCTTCCCGCGCGAGACGCACATCAAGTGGCAGCCCGCGCACATCCACGCCATCCAGCAGCGCAACCTCGATTGGTTCCGCTTCTGGCTGCAGGATCACGAAGATGCTTCCGCCGGGAAGGCCGGGCAATACGCGCGGTGGCGCGAGTTGCGGCAGATGCATTGCGGGAATCCCCGGGCGCTTCGGAAGGCGTGCCCGTAAAAAAAGACGCCGCGCAAGGCGGCGTTGGAGGGAGCCGGGCCTACAGGAGGGAAGGCCCGTTCAGGGGGACAACAACTGCACTTCGCACAGGACACACAACAAACTCGCTTCGTCGTTCCCGCGTGGGCGGGAACCGATCTCGCTTCAATTCAGCGTCGGCGGCACCGCATCCGAATCCTCGGGGAAACGCTTGTGGAGCGGACGGGGCTTCGCGGCATCGAAATCCCAGTCGTCGGCGTTGTACACGGTCGAGATGCCGGCGGCGATCAGCATCAGGTCCACCGGATTGAATTGCTGATCCATCGGGCACCTCCCTCGTTGTTCGTCCATGGCAGGTTATTTGCCTAGTTCGTCGCTTGTAGGACGCTTCGAGCGCCCCTACATAGTCCACATGGACTAGGACAACGAGCGTGCCCCACACGGCTCAGTCGCCGCCGGGAGCAGGGTGCGCGAAAGGGTGTCACACCCCCAGACGAAGGAAAGCCAAGGGACATGCAAGAACCTCAAATCACCTATCGCGGCATGGACCACTCCCCTGCGCTGGACCAGCGGATCCGGGAGCTGGCGGCCAAGCTCCAGGACTTCAACCCCAAGATCACCCACTGCCGGGTGGTCGTGAACGAGATCGACAAGCACAAGAACAACGGCAACCTGTTCGAAGTGCGGGTCGATATCCACGTTCCGGGCAAGGAGATCCTGGCCACGCACCAGAAGCACGAGGATCCCTACGCGGCCGCCACCGCCGCGTTCGACGTGCTCTATCGCCAGGTCGAGGAGGAGCTGGAAATCCTCCGCGGGGAAGTGAAGCGCCACCGCGATGAACGCGGAGACAACGCAGCCCCATGAAACCCAACCGATCGGCGGCCATGCCGCCCAACCAGGCGAAATCGACGCCCTACTCGCCCAAGCGCGACGCGGGCATCAAGAGCGCCAACGACGAGGACGACCCCTACAGCTCGGTGGCCAAGCCGCCGGAGCCCACGCGATGCCCGCAATGCAAGGCGGTGTTCGCCGAGGGCCGCTGGACCTGGGAGTCCGCGCCGAAGGATGCCTATGAGCAGTTCTGCCCGGCTTGCCAGCGCATCCGCGACAACTTCCCCGCCGGCTACGTGACGATCAAGGGCGAGTTCTTCAAGGAACATCGCGACGAGATCATCCACCTGCTCGAGAACCACGAGAAGAAGGAAAAGGCGCAGCGTCCGCTGCAACGCATCATGGCGATGGACGAGAAGCGCGACGGGACGTTCGAGGTCACCACCACCGATTCACACCTGGCGCGCGGGTTGGCCGAGGCCATCCACGCCGCGTACAAGGGCGACCTCAAGGTGCGCTACAGCCGGGACGAGAACCTGGTCCGCGCCTTCTGGAAGCGCTGATTTGTAACACCGGGGACAGACCCGCTTTCGCCTATTTCTTAGGCAGTGCCTAAGATTTAAGCGAAAGCGGGTCTGTCCCCGGTTTAACAATCAGCGCAGGTGGTGGACCCGCTGGCCGAGCATCTCGGGCACGACCAGCACGCGGCCCTTGTCGGTCACATGGAAGCGGGCGCGATCGTGCTCGAGGTCGAGGCCGATCTCCATGCCCTCGGGGATGCGGCAGTGCTTGTCGATGATCGCGTTGCGCACGATGGCGGTGGGGCCGATCTCGACGCCCGGAAGGATCACCGAGTCCTCGATGCGCGAGTGGTTGTGCACGCGCACGTTCGAGAACAGCAACGAGCGCTTCACCATCGAGCCGCTGATGATGCAGCCGCCGGAGATGATCGAATCCAGCGCCGAGCCGCGGCGGTCCGGATCGTCGAAGACGAACTTGGCCGGCGGGATCTGCTCCTGGTAGGTCCAGATCGGCCACGACTTGTCGTAGAGGTTGAGCTCGGGCACGACCTTGGTCAGGTCGATGTTGGCTTCCCAATAGGCGTCGAGCGTGCCGACATCGCGCCAGTACGGCTGGCCGTTCGTCATGTTGACGCAGCTGCCGTGGAAGTCATGCGCATAGACCTCGGCGCCTGACTTCACCAGGTACGGGATCACGTCCTTGCCGAAATCGTGGCAGGAGTCCGCGCGCTCGGCGTCGTCGAGGATCTGCTCGTAGAGGTACTCGGCATCGAAGATGTAGATGCCCATGCTGGCAAGCACCTTGTCAGGGTTGCCGGGCACGGTGTACGGATTCGATTGCGGCTTTTCCTGGAAGGCGGTGATGCGGCCGCGCCAGTCGGTGCGCATGACACCCAGCTGCGAGGCCTCTTCCACCGGAGCCTCGATGCAGCCGACGGTGATCTTGGCGCCGCGCCCGAGGTGCTCCTCGATCATGCGGCGGTAGTCCATCTTGTAGACGTGGTCGCCAGCGAGCACGAGGACCAGCTGCGGATCCTGGCGGCGAAGGATGTCGATGTTCTGGTAGACGGCGTCGGCGGTGCCCTGGTACCAGCCTTCGCTCACGCGCTGCTGGGCCGGCATCACCTCCACGAATTCGTCGAAGCGGCCGTCGAGGAAGCTCCATCCGCGCTGGATGTGGCGGATGAGGCTGTGCGACTTGTACTGGGTGCAGATGTCGATGCGGCGGATTCCCGAGTTGATGCAGTTCGAGAGCGCGAAATCGATGATGCGGAACTTGCCGCCGAAGGCCACCGCCGGCTTGGCGCGCCAGTTGGTGAGCTCGTGCAGTCGGCTGCCCCGGCCGCCGGCAAGGACGAGCGCGACCGTGTTGCGAACGGCGGCGCCGACGCTGCGGGCTTCCTGAGTACGGGTGGTGAATTGGGGCGCTTGCGTAACGCGCTCGACGACCTCGACCATGACCCTCTCCTACGTTTTGTTTGTCTTCGCCTGTTGCCTGGTGCGCGGCTCCGACAAAGTGCCACGGCTTGTATCGACAGTTCTACGCGCTTGTGTCTGAGGTTGATGCAGGACATTTCCTACATCTCCGCAAGACCGGGGTCAGACCACTTGGTCGAAAGCGGACTAAGTGGTCTGACCCCGGTCTGCGAGGCGGGCAGCGCCGATGAGGGCGAGCCGCTCGTTCTTCACGAGGCGCACGGGGATCTTCATAAGTTGCGAAGAAAAAAGGCCTTTGGCGCAGAAGGCCGAGCGGAATCTTGCGGAATTGAACGAAGGCGCGATCTTTGCAGTGACGCCGCCGGCAAGGAACACGCCGCCGCGTGCGAGCACCGCAAGCGCGTGGTCGCCGGCAACGTTGCCCAGGCATTCGGCGAACAGGTCGAGCGTTTTCACGGCCGTCGCGTCTCGCTGCTCGCTCGCGGCCCGGTGGATCCACGCGGCGTCCCGTGGCTGCGGGTCCCCGGCGCGCGCGCGAGTCTTCCGCAAAATCGCGTAAATGTTCGCGATGCCGGCGCCGGAGCAGAGCAGCTCCGCCTCGACGCGGCCGTGCAGCGCCCTCAAGCCGTCGAACACCTCCGCCTGCTCAACGCTGCCCGGGCTGAAGCCGACGTGGCCACCCTCCCCGGGAATGACCTCATATCCCTTCTTCGTGGCGATGAGGTAGGCCACTCCCAGGCCCGTGCCGACCCCCAGAACGACGCGAGGCTCGCCAGCCGAGGCACGTCCCGGCTGCAATGTGAGGAAGTCCCTGCTCGGCAGGCAATCAAGCCCGTGGGCCGCGGCGGCGAGGTCGTTCACGATGCGAACCGAGGCAATCCCAAAGCGCCGCGAAATGCGATCGCCGTCGATGATCCACGAACGGTGGGTCATCTTCACGCGATTGCCGGTGACCATGCCGGCCACGCCGATGGCAGCGGCAGCGATCCGCGGCGCGCGCCTTTGCGATGGGGAAGCATCTTCGAGCTCTCCCAGGAACCCCTCGACCACAGCCTCGATGTTCTCGTGCTCGGCGATCAAATATCGGCGCGCGAGGACCGGCTCCCAGCGTCCGCTGCGAAAATCGCCCGCTTCCAGCAGAATCTTGGTGCCGCCCACATCCCCGGCCAGGATCACGTTTGCCTCCCGCTGCTCCGCTGAAAGTCCTATTCGCTACGCCCGAGTGTGCGCCCCTGGTCAAGACCGGCGGCCTGGGCGACGTGAGCGCCGCCTTGCCTCCCGCGCTGCGCACGCTCGGGGTCGATGTGCGCGTGCTGCTCCCCGGCTACCGGGCGGTCCTCGCCGAGATCGGGGAAACGAAGGAGCTGGGGCGCGCCTCGATCCTCGGCCACGACGTGCGGCTGCTTGAGAGCACCCTGCCGAGCGGCGTGCCGCTGGTCGTGCTCGACTGCCCCGCGCTCTACGACCGCGACGGCGGGCCCTACCAGGCGCCCGACGACACTGATTGGGAAGACAACGCGCTGCGCTTCGGCGTTCTGTCGCGGGCGGCGGCGCTTTTCGGCACGGCGCGCTCTCCGATGGAGTGGAGGCCGGACGTGCTGCATTGCAACGACTGGCCCACGGCACTCACGCCTGTGTACCTCGCTTTCGAGGCGGGCGTGCGCGCGGCAACGCTTTTCACCATCCACAACCTCGCGTTCCAGGGAATCTTCGATCGCGGACAGGTGCACCCCCTGGCCTTGCCCGCGGTGGCGCTCGGCCTGGAGGGACTCGAGTTCTACCGGCGCTGCTCCTTCCTCAAGGGCGGGCTGGTCTACGCCGACGCGATCAACGCGGTGAGCCCCACATATGCGCGCGAAATCACCGGCGAGGCGCTGGGATTCGGGCTCGACGGCGTGCTGCGCAAGCGCCGCGACCGCCTCTTCGGCGTGCTGAACGGCATCGACGCGGCGACGTGGAATCCTGCGACCGATACGCGCATCCCCCGCAACTACGATGCGCAGTCCCTCGATGCCAAGGGCGAGAACACCCTGGCGCTACGCAAGCGCATGGGCCTGCTGCCGCGCCAGGACGTGCCGCTGCTCGGGATGGTGTCGCGGCTCACGCACCAGAAGGGAATCGACATCCTGGCCGAGGCGGCCGATGCGCTGATGGCACTGCCGGCGCAGGTCGCCGTCGTGGGCACGGGCGATCGCGAGCTGGTGGAAATGCTGCGCGCGGCCGAGGCCCGCCATCCCGGCAACTTCAGCGTTGTGATCGGCTTCCACGAAGACCTTGCGCACCTGCTCGAGGCGGGCGCCGACATGTTCCTCATGCCTTCGCGCTTCGAGCCCTGCGGCATGAACCAGATGTACAGCCAGCGCTTCGGCACGCCGCCGATCGCCAACGCCACCGGCGGGCTGGTGGACACGGTGTTCGACGAGACGCGCGTCGTGATGACGCCGGCGGCTTTGGCCGAGCCGCACCCGGCCCCGACGGGTTTCCTGATGAGCGACGCCACGAGCGATGCCTTGCTCGAAGCCGCCGGCCGCGCCGTCGCCGCCTGGCGCGATCGCGACCGCTGGCGCGCGCTGCAGCGAAACGGCATGGCTCGCGACTTCGGCTGGACCAAGGCCGCAGGCGAATACATCGAGATCTACCGCCGAATTGTTACACCGGGGACAGACCCCCTTTCGCCCAAAAAATAGGCGAAAGCGGGTCTGTCCCCGGTGTAACAATCAAAGCCACTTCATCAAGCCCATCTCGAAGCGGTGGGAGAGGGCCGCGTGGAAGGGATAGGCGCGAATGCGGTACTCGAGCTTGCCGCACAGGTCGGGCGCAAGGTCGAGGACGAAGAGGTGCTCCCCGGCGTCCCCGCGCTCATTGGAATGGGTGAACACGTGGGTTGCCGGCGTGCGCGAGCCGGCGAGCTCGCGCGAAGCGGCGCAGAGCAGCAGCTCGATCGCCACATCGCCCGGTGAAAGCCCCTCGAGCCGCGCCGCCACCGTGAAGCGAACCTTGTCGCCGAAGCGCATCGAGCGCTCGGGCTCGCCGACGAGGCGAAGCTGCACGCGCGGCCAGGCCGGGCGCACGCGGCGCTTCCATTCGGCCAGCTCCTTCGCGAGGCGGAAGCCCTCGGCGCCAAAATCGCGACCGCGGCGCGCAGCGGGCGCATAGAAGCGCGACAGGTACTCGCCCACCATGCGCTCGCTGTTGTAACGCGGCAGCAGCGTCATGATCGAGCGCTTCGCCATGTGCACCCACTCGGGCGAGAAGCCCATCTTGCCGCGCTCGTAGTAGAGCGGGATCACCTTGTCCTGCAGCAGCTCGTAGAGCGAGCGGCTCTCCTCGAGGTTGCGGCGCTCGTCGGAGAGTTTCTCGGAGGCGGGCTTGATCGCCCAGCCATTGGTGCCGTTGTAGCCCTCGCCCCACCAGCCGTCGAGCACCGAGAGGTTGATCACGCCGTTGAAGCCCGCCTTCATGCCCGAGGTGCCCGAGGCCTCCAGCGGGAAGATCGGGTTGTTGAGCCAGATGTCCACGCCGGAAACCAGCCGGCGCGCGAGGCTCAGGTCATAACCTTCCACCAGCAGGAAGCGCCCCTCGAACTCGGGCATCGACGCCACCTCGACGATGCGCCGCATGAACGCCTTGCCCGGCTCGTCGGCCGGATGCGCCTTGCCCGCGAAGAGGAAAAGCACCGGCCGCTCGGGATCGCTCACGATGGCGCGCAGCCAGTCGAGGTCCTCGAAGAGCAGCGTGGCGCGCTTGTAGGTGGCGAAGCGCCGTGCGAAGCCGATGGTGAGCACATTGGGATTCGCCGGATCGGCGTAGCGGACCAGCCGGTCGAAATGCGCTTCACTCCCCTGGTTGCGCGCGTGCTGCGTGCGCACGCGTTTCCGCACCAGGTGCAGCAGCCGCGACTTGAGGTGCTGGCGGATGCTCCAGAAGAGGTGATCGGGGATCGCCATCACGCCATCGAGCGCGCCCGGCTGGCCCAGCCGGCTGTTCCAGCCGCTGCCGATGAATCGCTCGAACGCGTCGCCCATCTCGGGAGCGAGGAAGGTCGGCGCGTGCACGCCGTTGGTCACGTAGGTGATCGGGTTCTCGTCTTCGGGCACCTCGGGCCAGAGGTCGCCCATGATGAGGGCCGAGACATCGCCATGGATTCGCGAGACGCCGTTCATGAAGCGCGAGCCGCGTGCGGCCAGCGCGGTCATGTTGAAGTCGGCCGTCGACTTCGGGGTGCGGCCGAGCGCGAGCAGCGCATCTCGCGTGAGCCCCAGCTCGGCGCAGTAGCGATGGAAGTAGCGCTCCATCTTTTCGGGGGCGAAGTGGTCGTGTCCGGCGGCCACGGCAGTGTGCGTGGTGAAGACCGTGTTCGCGGCCACGGCCTCGAGCGCGGCCTCGAAGTCGAGGCCCTCCTTCATCAGCACGCGCAGCCGCTCGAGCACCAGGAACGCCGCGTGCCCCTCGTTCATGTGGAAGGCGGTCGGGTGGATGCCCATCGCCTGGAGCGCGCGGAAGCCTCCCATCCCGAGCACGATCTCCTGCTGGATGCGCGTGTTGCGATCGCCCCCGTAGAGGCGGTGGGCGGTGGCGCGATGCTCGGGCCTGTTGTGCTCGTGGTCGGTATCGAGCAGGTAGAGGTTGATGCGGCCGACCTTCGCCTTCCACACCTTGCAGAACACGTCGTATTCGCCGAACTCGACCTTCACCTCGAGCGGCGAGCCGTCTTCCCGCGTGACCGGCGTGATGGGCAGGTCGGCGAAATCGTTGTCGTAGTAGTGGGCGTGCTGCGTGCCCTCGGCGTCGATCGTCTGCTGGAAGTATCCCTGGCGGTAGAGCAACCCCACAGCGACGAAGGGAATCGCCATGTCGCTCGCGGTCTTGCAGTGGTCGCCGGCGAGGATGCCCAGGCCGCCCGAATAGATCGGCAGGCTCTCGTGGAAGCCGAACTCGGCGCAGAAGTACGCGACCAGGTCGCCCTTGCCGAGCTCGCTTGCGCCATTTCGGGACGGAACGCGTCCGTGATAGGCGTCGTAGGTGGCGAGCGTGCGGTCGAGGTCGTGGAGGAAGACCGGATCCTGGGCCGCCTCGAGAAGGCGCCGCTCGTCCACGGCCTTCAGCAGCGCCTTGGGGTTCTGGCCCACGGCCTCCCACAGCGGCGGGTCCAGGCGCGCGAAGAGCCCCCGCGTCGGCCGGTCCCAGCTGAACCACAGGTTGTTGGAGAGCTCCTCGAGGCGGGCGAGCTCCTTCGGCAGGCGCGGGATGACCTGCAGCGAAAACGGGGTGCCGGGACGGGATTCCATATGACGTTGTTATTGTGGAGGAAATCTATCACGGTGCCGGACGCGAGCAGCGACGCGCCTCACACCAGCTGTTTATGACCCCGCTGCCGGCCTAAGTTTCCGTCAGGGAGCCAGCTCCACGAAGATGCGCGCGCGGCGCCCTACGTCGGGGAAACCCACGAACGACTCGTAGCGGCGGCCGGTAACGTTGTCCAGCGCAACGCCAGCGGCGAAGCCCTCCCCCTTCCAGCGCAGGGAGAGATCGGCCGTGGCGCGGCTGCTTACCTGCACCTCGCCTGTCGGCACGGAGAAGTCGAAGGAGCGCCCCACGTGAACTGCCGCGAGCCGCGCGCTCCACCGCCCCCGCTCGTGCAGGACGGCCAATGAGCCTCGATGCCGCGGACGGTTGCGCAGATGGGCGTCGGACGCATCGAGCCTTGCGTGCGCGGCGGTATACGCGGCTTCAATCCCGATCGAAGGGATCGGGCGCCAGGCGAGCTGCGCTTCAGCGCCACGGACCCGGGCGCCCGCGCGGTTGACCATGCGGAACGTTTCAGGATCGAAGTCGACCAGATCACGATAGCGGGTATCGAAGGCGGTGAGCTGCAATTTCGCGGCACCCAACACGGCGTCGTACCCGAGCTCGCGCGCGCGGCTGCTCTCCGGCCGCAGCGCCGCGTTGCCCACGAGCGGATCGGCCAGGCCGAAGAAGCTGGGCGGCTTGAATCCCTCGCTCGCATGGGCGCGCAATGCATGGCCTTCGGCGACCTGCAGGCAGATCCCACCGCTGTTCGAAGTGCGCTTGCCGCCCGGATCGATGTCGTCCCGGCGGCTCGCCAGCAGCAGGCGCAGCCGCGCAAACGGATTCAGCTCCAGCTGAACGAATGCCGCGCGAGTGTCGCGCTGCAGCTCGAAGGACGTGGGCAGCGGATCGGGAAGGAAGAGGATGCTCTCGCGCAGGCCTTCCTCGCGAGCACCCTCCACGCCGACCATGGCCAGCCCCTGCAGGGGCAACGCCCCCGCCGACAGTTGCGCGGACAGCCCGGTCCGGCGGAAGTCGCTTTGGCTGAGCGCCTGCGGCACCGCGCCGCCCGGGCCGGGAAAGACCGCCGGGGTCTCTCGCGCCTCTTCGCGATCGGTCACGTTCGCCGTGATCGAAAGGCGCCAGCGCGCGCCGATCGCTTCGCGCCAGGCGAATGACGCGAGCCGGTCCCGCCCGTCGCGCGCTTCGAGTTCGCGATTGGCCGCAAGACGAACCCCGCCGCTCGATTCGGAAAATCCCAGCAGCCGCGAGCGCGCTTCGCGCGCATGCAGGCGAAGCTCGCGCCCGGGCCCGGCGTGCGAAACGGAAGCGTTCATGAATTCGCGGCGCGACTCGCCGCCCTGCGCGCGCTCGCCCTCGTCCAACCGCGATGCGCCTGCCCCGAATGCCAGCGAGCCCGGCGCGATGCCGCCACGCACGCTGCCGTCGCGATAACCGTGCCCGCCCGCCGATGCGTGAAGGCGAACACCCGGCTCGCCGCGGCGCGTCACGATGTTCACGACGCCGCCGATCGCATCCGCCCCGAACTGCGCGGAGCTCGCGCCGCGAAGGAGCTCGATGCGCTCAATCTCGTGCAGCGCGATCGCTGCGAGGTCGGCGCTGCCGCCACGCACGTCGGTGGGATCGTTCACGCGGACGCCATCGACGAGGACCAGTGTGTGATTGGGCTCGGCGCCGCGGACATAGACGTTGGAGGGTCCGGCGGCCCCGAGGCGGTCCACATGCACGCCGGCCACTTCCCGGAGCAGCTGGGGCAGCGATGAAACGGCGCGCTTCGCGATTTCGGCGCGCTCGATCACCGTGACGGCCTGCGTGCCATCGGCTCGCAGCGGCAGAGCGCGATCGGCGAAGACGACGATCGGCTCGGGCTCGCGCGGCGGCGGCGATTGCGCAAAGGCGCATGTTTCCGCAAGCAGCAGGCCCAGCATCACCCAGGAGGAACCCCGCGACATCACGGCCAGTCTATGCAGTGGACGACGCGCTTCGACCGCCACGCGCCGCCGTTCGTTTCCAGGAGTCCCTGATGCGCGCGCATACCTTTCCCGTCGTCATCCTCTCGCTCGCAATCCTCGGTGGCTGCTACGGCATGCGCCCATCTTCGGGCGGAGGCCAGGTGACGGCCATTTCCCAGGCGCCGCGAGTCGCACAGGCCAGCGACGTCGGCGTTCCGCAAGGTTATCGCGTGGAAGTCGTGGCCACCGGACTCAACTTTCCGACCGGCGTCGCATTCGACGACGCCGGCCGTCCGCACATCGTGGAGTCGGGCTATTCGTACGGCGAAGTCTTCACCACGCCGCGTCTGCTCCGCATAGAGCCCAACGACGCAAAGACGGTGATCGCCTCCGGTCGCGGCAACGGGCCCTGGAATGGCGTCGCCTTCGCGCAGGGCGCGTTTTTCGTGGCGGAAGGCGGCCAGCTCGAGGGCGGGCGCATCCTGCGCATCGCGCCCAACGGCGAGACACGCGCGATCGTCGAGGGACTGCCCAGCCTGGGCGACCACCACACCAACGGTCCCGCGGTCGGGCCGGATGGCGCTATCTACTTCGGCCAGGGCACCGCGACCAACTCGGGCGTCGTGGGCGAGGACAACGCGCAGTTCGGCTGGCTCAAGCGCAAGCCCGATTTCCACGATATCCCCTGCCGCGACATCCGGCTCGCCGGCAGGATGTTCGAAAGCGCCAATCCGCTCGGTGGCGGGCGCGTCACTACCGGGGCCTTCGCACCCTTCGGCAAGAACGCGGGCAGCGTCGTGCGCGGACGGCTTCCGTGCAACGGCGCCATCATGAAGGTGTCGCCCAACGGCGGGGATTTGCAGCTGGTCGCGTGGGGCTTTCGCAACCCGTTCGGGCTTGCATTCGACGGCTCGGGGCGGCTCTTCGTGACCGACAACGGCTATGACGAGCGCGGCAGCCGGCCGGTCTGGGGAACCGCCGATCACCTGTGGGCGGTGCAGCCGGGCACCTGGTACGGCTGGCCTGATTTTTCCGGCGAGCGCGGCCTGAGCGACTCGCACTTCCAGCCGCCCGGCAAGGACGTTCCGGGTTTCGTGATGGCGGAGCATCCCAACAAGCCGCCCCGGCCGGCGGCCTATTTCGGCGTGCATTCATCGTCGAACGGGCTCGACTTCTCGCGCAACCCGGGGTTCGGTCACGTAGGCGAGGCATTCGTCGCGCAGTTCGGCGACATGGCGCCCAATGCCGGCAAGGTGTTGGCACCGGTGGGTTTCAAGGTCGTCCGTGTGAATACGGCCAGCGGGCGCATCGAGGACTTCATGGTCAATCGCGGACGGGACAATGGGCCGGCTTCACGAGTCGGCGGTCAAGGCCTGGAGCGCCCGGTGGCGGTGCGCTTCGCCCCGCGCGGAGACGCCCTCTACGTCGTGGACTTCGGCGTCATGACGATGGGCCCGAAGGGACCGGAGCCGCGCCAGGGCACCGGAGTCCTCTGGCGCGTGACCCGGGGAGGTGCCTGATGAAGGCGCAGCGCATGTTGCTGGGGGCGCTGCTCATCGCGGCGCTTGCGTCGTGCGCGGGGGCCCGGCGCAGCGAGCCGGTCGCCGGGCCTTTCCGGCCCATGGATGCGGCCCTCGAGCGCGGCGAGGCGCTTTTCGATCGCCATTGCAACAAGTGCCACGTGAACGGCGAGGCGGCGCTGGGCCCCGCGATCAACGACAAGCCGTTCCCGAAATTCCTCATGCACCTCCAGGTGCGGGTGGGGATGGGCGCCATGCCGTCCTTCAAGGACGACGAGATCAGCGACGAGGAAGTGCGCCTGATCCTCGATTACCTCAAGGCACTGAAGCGACATCGCGGCGGGTAGCAGGGCTCGGGGCCCCAGGGGGGGTTGACGCGCGCCTACATTTCGATCATTCTAGAAACATGAAACCGAATCAGGCCGTCCAGTCTCTGGCCGCATTGGCGCAGGAAACCCGCCTGGCGATCTTCCGCTCGCTGGTGCAAGCGGGGCCCGAGGGCCTTCCGGCCGGGCGAATCGCCGAAGCCGTCGGCGCCCCCGCCTCGACACTCTCCTTCCACTTGAAGGAGCTTTCGGGCGCAGGCCTCATCCGCGCGCGCCAGGACGGCCGCTTCATCTTCTATACGGCGGACTATCCGGCGATGTCCGAGCTCGTCTCCTTCCTCACCGAGAAGTGCTGCCACGGAATGCCCGCGCCGCACGTCGCGCGGATCGGCCAGGCGGTCGCGAGCTGTTGCGCGCCGCGAGCCCCAACTCCCTCCAAGCAAAGGATTGTCGGATGAAGAACGATTTCCCCGGCGGCGAGCGCGCCGTCGTCGCCGTGATCGGCGCGGGCCCCATCGGGCTTGCTGCCGCGGCCCACCTGCTCGAGCGCGGCTTCACGCCCGCGGTCTTCGAGGCCGGTCGCATGGTAGCCGGCAGCTATGAATCCTTCCGCCATGTGCAGCTCTTCTCGCCTTGGCGCTACAACGTCGATCCGGTCGCGCGCCGCATGCTCGAGGCCACCGGCTGGCAGATGCCGCCCGAGGACGAGTTGCCCACGGCGGGTGCGATGATCGACCTTTACCTGGCACCGCTGGCCGCGCATTGGGCGCTGGGCTCGTCGATCCGCCTGTCGCACAAGGTGACCAGCATTTCGCGCGAAGGCTTCGACAAGGTGAAGTCGAAAGGCCGCGAGGACGCGCCCTTCGTGATTCGCTGCGATACCCCGAACGGCGAACGCGAGTTCACGGCCTGGGCCGTGCTCGATGCGACCGGCACGTGGGCCAAGCCCAATCCGCTCGGGGCCAATGGATTGCCCGCGATCGGAGAGGTGGAGAACGCCGCGTCGATCGCATACGGCATGCCCGATATCCTCGGCCGCTTTCGGGAACGCTATGCCGGCAAGCGCGTGCTCGTGGCCGGCGCGGGTCATTCGGCAGCGGGAAACCTGCTCGCGCTGGCGAAGCTCGCCGACGAGACGCCCGGCACGCAGCTGCTCTGGACGATCCGCGGCCACAACTTCGCGCGCATCTTCGGCGGTGGCGAGAACGACGGGCTGGCCGCGCGTGGCGCACTTGGCCTGCGCCTGAAGCGCCTGGCGGACGAAGGGCGCATGCAGGTGCACGCCGATTTCCGCACCGTGGCCATCCGGCGCCTCGATGGCGCGATGACCGTCGAGGGCCGCGGTCCCGCCGGCGAGCTGCGAGGGATCGAAGGCGTGGACGAGGTCATCGTCGCCACCGGAGGAAGGCCTGACCTGTCGCTGAGCTCCGAGCTGCGCGTGAAGCTCGACCCCTGGATCGAGAGCACCGAGCAGCTGGCACCGCTGATCGATCCGAACCTGCACAGCTGCGGCACGGTTCGCCCCCACGGGCATCGCGAGCTCGCGCATCCCGAAGCCCGCTTTTACGCCGTGGGCGCCAAGAGCTACGGGCGCGCGCCCAACTTCCTGCTGGCCACCGGCCACGAGCAGGTTCGCTCGGTCGTGGCCGCGCTGGCGGGAGACCTGGTCGCGGCCGACGATGTGCAGCTCGATTTGCCGGAGACCGGCGTGTGCTCCACCCAATTCGACGAAGCGTCTTCGGGATGTTGCACTACGGGTGAAGCGGTTTCGCTCGCGCCCGCGGTCATGGCCTCCCCGGCCGCCGAAGCGCCCAAGGCAGGCGGCTGTTGCGGTGGCCCGCCGAAGGCACGCGTCGACGCTTGCTGCGCCAAGGACGAGACGATCAAGGAAGCCGGCGGGTCCGGCTGCGGGTCGGCCGCCTCGAAGCGCGCCACGGAGGCTGCCGCAAAGTAACTCGTGCCGGGGAAGGCGCCGGGTGGCGCCTTCCCCAAGGGCCCTCAACGATGGTCGCGGGGAACTCCGTCGGTGCGCTCGACGCCGACGCCCGCCTCGTACACCATCTTGCCGCCGAGCCAACCCGACACCAGCAGCATGAGGATGCCGATGCCCGACATCAGCATCGGCGTGCCGAGGTTCTCGGGATTCAGGTGGCGCTGCCAGGCGTTCCAGGCGAACAACGCCACGACGGTCAGGTTGATGCCCATGTGCGTGAGCGCGGTGCGCTTGATCGGCGTGCCGCCCGGCAGCGACAGCATGTCGATGAAGCCCGGGAGCGCCGCGGCGAGCGCGGCGAGGATCGCGCCCAGCATCGTGTAGTAGGCAATGGTGCTCCAGGGCTGCAGGTTGCCCGTGGCGAGGCAGATGATGTCGGCGACGAACGAGATCACGAAGCCGCCGATGGCCAGCGGCACCAGCATTGCGTGTATCGGATGCCCGTGGATGCTTGCGGGGGTATGCATGGCGACTCCTTATTAAATTTCGTATTCGGGGGTTATGCCCCAGCCTTGCATGCAACGGCCGCGATGGAAATCGGCCGGGAACTTGCCGGCGCGTAGGCGTAGGCTTACGGGTCTTTGCCGGTCATCAGGGGGCGCGCCATGCAGGAATCGCAGATCGTTCCAGGAAGCGCTTTCGAACGCGTCCTGGTTGGCGCTCGCTTCCAGCGAGCCGTAGCACTCGGCTGTTCGCTGTTGGGACTCGCGTGCGGCCTGGCCGTCATGGCCTTTCACAAGGTGGGAGCAGGCCACACCCGAGTGGTGCTGGAACCGGCTTCCCTGCACATGGGGCTCGCGGCCGACTGGATGATCCTGGGCATGATCGTCTCGGCCTCCGCGCTCGGACTTTTCCTGGCGCTACGCGGTCACCGCCGGATCCTCACGCGGCTGCTGGGCGTTTCCTCATCCGCGCTGGGCGCGGGTTTCGGGCTGTTCTTCGCCATGCGCGCCTTCGCGATCATGAACGACCTGAAAGTGGCGAGCAGTGAAGCCTGGCTCATCGCGCTCACCTGCATCCTGCTTTTTTCGATCGCCCTGATGGCCGTGTGGATGTTCAGCACCATGCATTTCCTGGTCCAGTTCCCGAAGGCTGTTCGCCTCGCGGGCATCGACTACGCCAAAAAGGACTGGAACCGGCTTCGCGGCTGGCGGGGCGAGTGGCAATGGAAGTGGCTCGTCGCGCCGCAACCGCTGGCGCTTGGGGTGGGAAGCCTGCTTGTCTGGATGGTGAGCTCCAGCGCAGCGCTGGACTCCGACAGGCTGGGCTACCTCAGCGGGTACATGGTCGTGTGGGCGCCATTCGCGATGATCAGCGCGAAGCAGAAAGCCCTCGACGACGCCGGCCGCAAGGCGATTCGATGGGTCCTCCTCGGCCAATCGGCGTGGCTCTGCGCTTTCCTGGCCGCGATGATCGGCGTCATGGCATTGCGCGATGCGGGATTCCTGAGGCATGGCAACTGGACCGAGCTCACCGCGTTCAACGGGGCCTTTTTCGGCTTCTTCTATGCCGGCTTCGCCATCGTGCTGCTGGCGAGCCTCGCCTTCTCCATGTTCTACGACGGCACGATCGACCCGGACCTGATGATCCGCCGCACTTGGGTCCTTGCCGTCGTCGGATTGGGCTCCGGCGTCCTTTTCGTCGTGTTTGAGCGGATCCTCGCGGGCGTGGTGGCCGACTGGTTCGGCATCTCCACGGTCAATGCGCTCACGGTCGTGGCCGCGATAACCGCAGGCATGGTCTCCCCCATGAGGAGCTGGGCGGAGAGGTTGGTGAAGACCCTCCTCGAACGCTGGCATTTCGAAAGCGCGATCGCGGAGGGGCGCCGGCAGGAGGCCTCGATCGTCTTCGCGGACCTTTCCGGCTACACGGCGCTCACCGAGCGTGACGAGCGGGCGGCGCTGCTCATGGCGGCTGTTTTCCACCGCGACGCGCAGCGCTGCGCGTCGCAACATGACGGCATGCTGGTGAAGACGATCGGCGATGCGGTGATGATGAAGTTCGCGAGCGCGCACAAAGGTTGTCTTGCGCTCCTCGCGCTGCAGGCCGCCTTCAGGTCGCATGTCGAGGCGATGGGCCTCGTGCCCCTGGCCATCCACGCGTCGATCCATCACGGCGAAGTCGTCGAGGGGCCGAATGGGGATGTGTTCGGCGCCTCCGTCAACCTTGCGGCCCGCCTTCTCGGCGCCGCCGGTCCGAATGAGATCATCGCGAGCGCCATGGCCGTGGAACGCAACGCGCTCGACGGACAAGGCGAATGCCTTGGCGAGCGCAGCTTCAAGAACGTGGCGCTTCCGGTGACCTGCTTCAAGCGTGTCCTGGCGGCCTAGCGGGGCATCTCGAAGCGGTTGAAGGGCCGGCCTCTACCCGACGATCATCTGGATCGAGGCGATCGCGACCAGCACCATCGCCACGACCCAGACCCACGAGCCCCAGCGCGCGTACCACGAAGAAAAAGACCGCCCGGGCTTCCCCGGGCGGTCCGAATCCATCACAAGCCCAGCCTTGTCGTTCCCGGGATTCGCTACTGGCAGGCCTCGCATTCGGGGTTGTCGATGGAGCAGAACTTCGCCTCCTCCGAAGCGCCCTCGCCGGCACCGGCCGCCGATGCCGCCGCGATGCCGCCCGAGGCAGGCACCGAGTTGAGCTCGCCGCCCTTGCCCGTGGACTTCTCGGCCGAGCTGGCCGAGAGGGTGCGCAGGTAGTACGTGGTCTTCAACCCACGCAGCCATGCGAGCTTGTAGGTCTCGTCCAGCTTCTTGCCCGAAGCGCCGGCCATGTAGATGTTGAGCGACTGCGCCTGGTCGATCCACTTCTGCCGGCGCGCGCCGGCCTCCACCAGCCATGTGGCATCCACCTCGAAGGCGGTGGCGTAGAGGCCACGGACCTCCTGCGGGATGCGATCGATCTTGCCGATGGACCCGTCGAAGTGCTTGAGGTCGTTGACCATCACGTTGTCCCAGAGGCCCATCTTCTTCAAGTCGCGCACCAGGTACTCGTTCACCACGGTGAACTCGCCCGAGAGGTTCGACTTCACGAACAGGTTCTGGTAGTTGGGCTCGATGGAGGCCGACACGCCGATGATGTTCGAGATGGTCGCGGTCGGCGCGATCGCCACGCAGTTCGAGTTGCGCATGCCGTATTCCTTGATGCGCGCGCGCAGCGTGGGCCAATCGAGGGACTCCGACATGTCGACTTCGACGTAGCCGCCGCGCTGCTCGAGGAGCAGCTTCAGCGAATCGTGCGGCAACACGCCCTTGTCCCAGAGCGAGCCGGGGAAGCTCGAGTAGCGGCCACGCTCCTTGGCGAGCTCGGTCGAGGCCCAGTAGGCGTAGTAGCACACCGCTTCCATCGACCGGTCGGCGAACTCCATCGCGGTGTCGCTGGCATAGGGAATGCGCAGCTCGTGAAGCGCGTCCTGGAAGCCCATGATCCCCAGGCCCACGGGACGATGGCGCTTGTTGGAGTCGTGCGCCTTCCTCACCGCGTAGTAGTTGATGTCGATCACGTTGTCGAGCATGCGCATCGCGGTGGCGATGGTCTTCTTGAGCTTGGCGTGGTCGAGCTTGCCGTTCTTCACGTGGGCGAGCAGGTTCACGCTGCCCAGGTTGCAGACCGCGATCTCCTCGCTGTTGGTATTCAGGGTTATTTCGGTGTTCTTCGTGACCAGCCCGTTCACCGTCCATGCGTGCGTCTCGGAATCGACCGTGAGGCAATAGGCGTCCTCGTTGGGCAGCGTTGTGAGCCCGGTGAAGGTGGCATGGAGCTTCTGCTGGTAACCCTCCTTCTTCAGGTTGGCGAGATAGCGCTCGGCCGCCTCGGACTTGCGGGTGGCTCCAAGGCCGGTCACCTGCTCGGCGACCTGGCATCCCTTGATGGAGGTGATCAGCAGGCGGTAGAGCGGCTGGCTCCAGTAGGACTTCTTGCCGCCCTTGCCGTCCGGCAACTCGTGCTCCTGGTGGCCACGCATCTGGTTGATCGACGTTTTCACGCCGAAATTCGCCCAAAGGACCTGCAGCTCCTCGATGAAGGTGCGGTCGGCCGAGGCCAGGCAAAGCGTCGTGACGCCTTCGCTCGAGACGATATTGCCATCAGCCTGGTAAAGGCCGCGCAGATAGGCCGATACGGTCTCGCGGTCTCCTTCCCAGACAAGGCGTGGTACCCGGGTCTTGTTTTCCGGCGTGAAGCCATGCTCATCGAGAAGGCGGCGCAGCGGGGCGGAAGCGAGGCGCGCCTTGCCGTTTTTCGGGTCGAGCCGGAAGACCGGAGTGTTGACCGAGGAGGTCCTGAGGACCGTGTTGCCCTCGAGAAGCATATGCACCGTCTCGGTGGTTTCCTCGATCAAGCCGAAATCCTGTTCCCAAAGGTCGATGAACACGTTGTTTTCGCCGAAAGTGCCATCGCCCGCGATCAACCCCATGAGGTACGAGAGCTCGGGCATGTGGTCCGGACCCCAGAGACCTTCGAGCTGCTGGATGAGCAGCTTGTCGCCGGCCACCAGGTGCTGCGCCTCGACCCAGCCGCGATCCTTCACCCACACCTTGTGATCCGGCGTGACCTTATGGGAG
Organism: Usitatibacter sp.; assembly: GCA_035626705.1. GTDB lineage: Bacteria > Pseudomonadota > Gammaproteobacteria > Burkholderiales > Usitatibacteraceae > Usitatibacter. Next base: position 172,008 of record DASPNE010000024.1, read on the forward strand.
TAGCCCTCTTCCGTCTCGATGCGCACCATCGGCGCATTCGGGCGCGGCAGGAGCATTTCGGAAGCTTCGTAGACGCCATCCAGGCCGACGACCTTGTTCCTGCCACCGAGGCGATAAAGCTCGCCGATCGTGAGCATGCCGCGGTCGGTGACGACGCGCTGGTCTGCCGCGATACAGCACAGGTTCGACGAATGCACCACGCCCACGTGCTGTTGCGGGCTGCGGATGTTGGATGCGTCCTTGAACGTGATCCAGGGATGCCCGGTCTCGAAAAGCATCGTGAGCATCTTGCGCCACAGGCTCTGCGCCGGGATCTTCTTGTGCAGCTTCAATTCCCCGCGCGCGGCCTTCTTCTCGTAGATCGTGTAGGCCTCCTCGAACTCCTTGCCGAACTTGTCGTGCAGGTCCGGCACGTCCGAGGGCGAGAAGAGCGTCCACTCGCCACCTTCCATCACCCGCTTCATGAAGAGGTCGGGGATCCAGTTGGCGGTGTTCATGTCGTGCGTGCGGCGGCGGTCGTCGCCGGTGTTCTTGCGCAGCTCGAGGAACTCCTCGATGTCCAGGTGCCACGTCTCGAGGTAGCAGCACACCGCGCCCTTGCGCTTGCCGCCCTGGTTCACCGCCACCGCGGTGTCGTTCACCACCTTGAGGAACGGGACCACGCCCTGCGACTTGCCGTTGGTGCCCTTGATGTACGAGCCTAGCGCGCGCACGGGGGTCCAGTCGTTGCCGAGGCCGCCGGCGAACTTGGAAAGCAGCGCGTTCTCCTTGATCGCCTCGTAGATGCCGTCGAGGTCGTCGGCGACCGTCGTGAGGTAGCAGGAGGAGAGCTGGCTCCTCAGCGTGCCGGAGTTGAAGAGCGTCGGCGTGGACGACATGAAGTCGAAAGTCGACAGCACGTTGTAGAACTCGATCGCGCGCTCCTCGCGGTTGATCTCGTTCAGCGCAAGGCCCATCGCCACGCGCATGAAGAACGCCTGCGGCAGCTCGATGCGGCGCTCGTTGATGTGCAGGAAGTAGCGGTCGTAGAGCGTCTGCAGGCCGAGGTAGTTGAACTGCAGGTCGCGCTTGGGCTGCAGCGCCGCGCCCAGGCGCTTCAGGTCGTAGGAGGCGAGCTTCTCGTCCAGGAGCTGCGCCTTCACGCCCTGCGAGATGAAGGTGGGGAAGTACTCGGCATAACGCGTGGACATGTCGGCTTGCGCGACTTCTTCCCCCAGCACTTCGCGGCGGATGGTGTGCAGCAGCAGGCGCGCCGAGACGTAGGTGTAGTCGGGATCCTGCTCGATCAGCATGCGTGCGGCGAGGATGGCGCACTTGTGCACCTCCTCCAGCGGCACGCCGTCGTAGAGGTCGCGCAGCGTGGCGTCGAGGATCTTCTTCGGCTCGACTTCGGAGCCTTCGTGCAGGTGCTCGCACGCCGAGGCGATGAGTGCTTCGAGCTTGGAGACATCGAGGGGCTCGCGTGCGCCGCCCACCACGACGTGGATGCTGGGCTTCTGCGACTCGGCGGCTTCCTGGACGCGCTTGGCGCGCTCGCGGGCGCGCTCCTCGCGATAGAGCACGTAGCTGCGAGCGACCTGGTGCTCGCCGGCCCGCATCATCGCCAGCTCGACCTGGTCCTGCACATCTTCTATATGGAACGTGCCGCCGGCCGGATGGCGGCGCATCAGCGACTGCACTACGGCGTTGGTGAGTGCCTGCACCTTCTCGCGAACACCCGCGCTGGCCGCCGCTGTGTTGCCGGAAACGGCAAGGAACGCCTTGGTCATCGCCACCGCGATCTTGTCGGGCTCGAAGCCGACCACGGAGCCGTTGCGCCGGATGATCTTGTAATCCGCATATCGCTCCTGGACCGCCGGGTCGGGTCGTTCTTCCCCGAGGATCGGGGCCGTGGATTGGGCGGTCGGAAGGATGTCGGATGCCAGGCGCATGGGGTATCTCCTGTTCGTCTTTGGGACCCGGGTGCGGCGCGCTCGCCCGGGGCTCTCTCCGGCACGGGCTCTCGGGCCCGCTAAGTCACTCATTCGGTTGTGAATAAGGGTGAGTTTTCCCCACGCTTATGCACAGCTTGTTCACGGCCTTTCCACAACATATTGTGGCTATGGGAGGGCGTGGGCACAAAGTCTAGGGAAGGCGCCGGGCCAAAGCAAGAGGCTTTTTTGCGTTCTTTTTCCCTTGCGGATTCAGGCCCTTGCGTAGGGTTCTTGCTGAAGATTTGAGCAGTAGAACTTACGCTGCGGAATACCGCTTTCAGGCCGTTCGCTGGCCCAGCTCTTGCCTGAAGCGCGCCCAGTCGAACCAGGGTCCGGGGTCGGTCTTGCGTCCCGGCGCGATATCGCTGTGGCCGGTGAATTCGAGCGGCCCGTAGCGCGTTTGCAGGGCGCGGGCCAGCTCGGCAAGCCGGGCGTACTGGTGCTCGGTGAAGGGCACGTCATCCGCGCCCTCGAGCTCGATGCCGATGGAGAAGTCATTGCATTTCTCCCTCCCGCAATGGCTCGACGCTCCCGCGTGCCACGCGCGCTTCTCCGTCGGCACGTACTGCACCAGCTCGCCGTCGCGGCGGATGAGGAAGTGGGAGGAGACCTTGAGGCCCGCGATCTCCCTGAAGAAAGGATGGGCTACGGGATCGAGACGGCCGAGGAAGAGGTCGTCGATGTACGGGCCGCCGAAGTCGCCGGGCGGCAGCGAGATGTTGTGGATGACGACGAGGGAGACCTCGCAGCCATCGGGGCGGTCGTCGAAGTGGGGCGACGGGGTCCAGCGCGCGCCGGCGCAAAGACCGCCCGCGTCCAACTGATACGAGGAGTCGTCGAAATGCCCCATGAGGTGATCCGGGGACAGACCCGGTTTTGCCTGATTTTTCAGCGAATCCGGGTCTGTCCCCGGTGTTACAAGTCAGTCGATACCCAGCCGGTCCAGCCGGTACCGCAGCGAGCGGAAGGTGATGCCGAGCAGCTTGGCCGCCGCGGTCTTGTTGAAGCGCGTGGCCTCGAGCGCCTTCATGATCGCCTCGCGCTCGACCTGGTCGAGGAAGTCATGCAGCGGAAGGCCCCGGGTGCCCAGCGCCCCATCCAGGACCGGCGCCTTGTCGCGCGAGTTGCCCTGCGTGAGGTAGAGGTCGGTCGCGGTGATGGTGTTGTTGGTACACAGCGCCATCGCGCGCTCGAGGATGTTTTCCAGCTCGCGAACGTTGCCGGGAAAGTCGTAGCGGCGCAGGGCCAGCATCGCCTCCTCGTCGATCTTCGGCGGCTCGGCGTTCGCCAGCCGCGCGAGGCGCTCCACCACCTGAGCCACCAGCACCGGGATGTCCTCCGGGATCTCGCGCAGGCTGGGCATCTTGAGCTCGATCACGTTCAAGCGGTAGAAGAGGTCCTGGCGGAACTCGCCGGCCTCGACCTGCTCGGCGAGGGTGCGGTGCGTAGCGGAAATGATGCGCACGTCGAGCGACTCCTCGCGCGTGTCGCCCACGGGACGCACCTTCTTCTCCTGGATGACCCTCAGCAGCTTGACCTGCATCGCGAGCGGCAGGTCGCCCACCTCGTCGAGGAAGAGCGTGCCGCGTTGCGCCGCCTGCAGGTAGCCGATCTTGTCGTTGTCCGCCCCGGTGAACGCGCCCTTCTTGTAGCCGAAGAACTCGCTCTCCATCAGGTTCTCGGGAATGGCCCCGCAATTGACCGCGACGAAGGGCGCATCGGCGCGCGAGGAGCCTGAATGGATGAGGCGAGCGGCCACCTCCTTGCCGGTGCCCGATTCGCCGGTGATATAGACCGGCGCCTGCGAACGGGCGAGCTTGGCGATCATGTCGCGCGCGCGCTGGATCGCGGGCGATTCACCGAGAAGTCGCGGCGTGCCGGGGGGCGCGGTCTCGCCCGCGGAGGCGCGCCGCGCCTGGGCTGGCCGCGGCAGCTTGAGCGCGCTCATCACCAGCGTGCGCAGCTGCTCGAGCTTGATGGGCTTGGCGAGGTAGTCGAAGGCGCCGGCCTTCAGCGCCGCCACCGCGTTCTCCGTCGATCCGTACGCGGTTATCACCGCCACCGGCGTATTGCCGTAGTTCTCCGCGATGTGGCGCAGCACCTGCAGGCCGTCGCCATCGGGCAAGCGCATGTCCGTGAGGCACAGGTCGTAGGGCCGGCCCTTCAGCGCCTCCTCGGCCTCGCCGAAGGTCGACGCGCTGTCGGCATCGACGCCCATGCGCGAGAGCGTGAGCACCAGAAGCTCGCGGATGTCGGCCTCGTCGTCCACGATGAGTACGGTCCTGCGGTTCATCACGCCCCTTTCAAGGTGATGCGGAACTGGCCCCCGGCGGGATTATCGACATACTCGAGCCGCGCGCCATTGCCCTCGCAAAGCTCGCGAGCGATGTAGAGGCCGAGCCCCGTGCCCTGCGCCTCGGTGGTGAAGAACGGCTCGAAGAGGTGCGATTGCGTATCCGGCGTGACGCCGGGGCCGTCGTCATGCACGTCGATGAGCAGCCGTCCCGGCGCCGGCGCCGGCCACACCACGATGCGGATCGAGCCCGGCAGCTTGCGGCAATGGCGCCAGGCGTTGCGCACGATGTTCCACAGCACCTGGTCGAGGTGCTGGCGGTCGAAGAAGAGCCGGTGCGACGTGCGCACCTGCACGTCGATGCAATCGGCCGGGACCTTCTCGGAGGCGCAGAAATCGGCGGAGAAGGCCGCGAGGTAGCCCGGAGCCTCGATCGCCTGTGGTTGGGTGCGGTCGCGGCGGTTGAGGTAGAGCACTTCCTGCACGATGCGGTCGAGCCGCGTCACGTTGGCATTGATGATCGAGATGAGGCGCTTTTCGTCGGGACCCACGGCGCCGTCCTCCTCGAGCAGCTCGGCGGCGTGCCCGATCGAGGAAAGCGGGTTGCGGATCTCGTGCGCGATGGAGGCGGTGAGCCGCCCGAGCGCCACGAGCTTCAGCTGCTGCGCCTGCTGGCGCATGCGGCCCACGTCCTCGATGAAGATCACCGCCGGGGCCGGGTTGCCCACCCCGATGGTGACGAAGTGCACCTGCAGATCGCCGGCGGAGCGCGGCGTGCGCAGCTGCATGAAGGTGGTCTCCGAGCCCTCGCGCCAGCTCTGCAGCAAGCGGGCGATCTCGGGGGCGTATTCGGCGATCGTCGGCAACCTTCCGGTGGGCAGCGGGCCCAGCAACTGCACCGCCCGCGGGTTGTGCTGGCGAATGCGACCCTGCGCATCGACGACCAGGATGCCGTCCTGCATGTCGCGGATCACGAGCTCGTTGATCTGCGAGAGGTTGGCCAGGTCGATCTTGCGTTCCTCGGCGATCTGCTCGCTGGTGCGCGCGTAGCGCGCGAGCGTCGAGGCAAGGCCCGCAGTCGCGAAGAAGGCGGCGCTGGTGAATCCGGCCTGGACGAACTCGTGCCCCACCGCGTCGTGCTGCCACATGTGGAAGACCTGCTCGCACAGCACCGCGATCGCCGCCACCGCCGCGTGGAAGTAGACGAGCCGGCCGCGCGTGATGAGGCCCGCCGCCGCGAGCGTGACCAGCAGGATCACTCCGAGGCCGCTCCTCACGCCGCCACTCGCGTACATGAGCAGGACGATCGCGAACACGTCCACGATCACGCCCGCGGTCACCTGGATGGTGAGGTTGGGCTCGCGCAGGCGCGCCGGGATCAGGAGCGCGATCGCCGCGACGGTGTAGGTGACCACGGTCGGCAGCACTATCGCCGGCGCATCGCCGCCCAGGTTGAAGAAGCGGTTCAGGTAGGCGAAGGCGATGCCGACGAAGAGCGCCAGCACGATGCGGTAGAGGCAGAAGACCGCCAGCGTGCGCCAGGTCGTGTCGTCGGCCTCGACGATGAACGGCACCGGCGGTCCGGGGGGCCGCGCCGCGGCGGCGATCCGGTCGGCCGCCGAGCTTACGAATGACAGTGCGGATTGCTCTGGCAGACCAGCCTCCCGGCTTCCTCGCGCGCCTCGCTGCGTGGCAGGTTCACGCCGCAGCGCGTGCACTGCACCATGTCCTCTCCCTTGACCGAGGTGGCCTCGGGCACCTTTGGCTCGTCCTTGGTGGCCGAGCGAAACAGGCCGCGGAACACCAGGTAGACGAGGAAGGCGATGAAGATCAGCAGCAGGATGCGGGCCATGCCGCGAATTTTACGCGATCACCCTCGCGCGAGCGGGATCCTCACCTCGAAACGCACGCCGGCATCCTCGTCGAGGTTCTCGGCGTTCACGTCACCGCCGTGCGCCTCGGCGACCAGGCGCACGATGTAGAGGCCCAGGCCCAGGTGCGCGCCGGCCGCCGCGTCGGCGCGCTCCGGCTCGCGCAGCGTCACCATCGAATCGAAGAGCCGCGCGCGCGTGGCGAGCGGCAGCGGCGGCCCGTCGTTCTCCACCGCGAGCTTCGCGTACCGACCGCGCGCGTGGGCCGACACGCGAATCGCGCTTCCTTCCGGGGCGAAGTCGTTGGCGTTCTCGACCAGCTTGTCGAGAAGCTGGGCGAAGGCGTCGGGCGATCCCTCCACCTCGACGGCATCGTCGTCGATGGCGAGCTCGAATGCCCTCGGCGCGTAGGCCGTGCGATATCCCTCGACGCATCCGGCGGCCACGGCGGCGAGGTCGAAGCGCTCGCGCTCGGCGGCTTCCAGCAGCCGCTCGAGCCGCGTCGATTCCGAAAGACGCGCGATGAGCCGCGCGAGACGGCCCACGCCCTCGCCCGCGCGCTCGACATACACACGCGCTTCGGGCGCGAGCGGCTGGTCCTTCAGGTTGTCGAGCGAGGAGCGCACGACTGCTACCGGCGTGCGCAGCTCGTGCGAAAGGCGGCCGGCCATCGCCTCGAGATAGGCGTTGTATTCCCGCAGTCGCCCCAGCACCGCCGCCATGGTGCGCGAGAGGTCGCCGATCTCGTCGCCCGCCGTCGAGGGCACGATCGCCCGGCGCACGCGGCCCTGCGAATCGATCGCCGCCTCGGCCTCGCGGTGAAGGCGCCGGATGCGTGCGGCAAGGCGAGTGGCGAAGGCGAGCAGGATCACGAACGCGCCGCCCACCACGAGCAGCGTTACCAGCAGCAGCTTCTCCAGCGCCGCCTGCTTGAGGAGCTGGATCGCGCCGGTAGTCTCCTCGACCACGACGGCGCCCACGATGTTGTCGCCGTTGAAGATCGGCTGCGCCGCGGAAAGGATCGCGACGTCGCGGTCGCGCGTGCCGCGCCAGTGGGTCGAGGAAATGCCGATGAGGGCACGATCGATCTGCGAGCGCACGGGTTTCGATTCGTCGCCCGCTTCGACGCGCGGGGTCGGAACGATGAGCGCCGCGATGGGCCGCAACCAGCCCAGGCCCTCGTCCCTGCGCTCGGGCGGCAGCCGCCCGGAGAGTCCCCGCACCCGCGAGCGTGTGTCGATCACCCACAGGCGCGAGGAGCGTCGGCCGAGCGTGGACAGGAGCCGCTCGATGGCTTCGGCCGGCGCGTAGGCTTGCCCCAGGCTCGCCACGGCCGCGGTGTCGGCGGCCGCGAAGAGCGCGATGATGCGGCGGCGCTCCTCGTCTTCGGGATCGGATTCGAGCTGGGCTCGCTCGAAGAGCTCGGGGCGGTCCGACAGCGCGGCGGCGACCACCCGCGCGGTAGCGGCGATCTGCTCGACCTGCGACTGCCGCAGGAACGCCTCCATGGAGGCGATGAACTGCGCCGCGAGCCAGGGCAGCGCGAGCAGGACCAGCGCCACGAGCAGCAGGCGGCCGCGGATGCCCTGGAGGAAGCGCATCACGCCTAGCGGCTCGCGCCGGCGATGCGCGTCACTAGAACTCCGCGTGCAGAGTGAGCGAGGCGAAGCGGTGCGGCGTGCGCTGACCGGCGAACTCGCGCGATTCCATCGCGAGCGCCGCGGTCGCCGCGAAGCCGGTTCCCGACCAGGTTACGCCCGCGATCGCGCGACCGACGGCGTTGCGGCGCTCCAGAGGCTCGTCGAAGGCGCCATAGGGACGCCGCAGCATCTCGTTGCGCGCCACCCCGCGCAGGTTCGCGCCGATGAAGCCGCCCCAGCCCGGCTCGGAGGCCAGGGGAGGCGTGGCGGCGTGCCGAAGCAGCGGTGACGAGAGTCCCCGTGCGCCGAAACGCAGCTCGCCGCCCGCGTGGACGAAAGCCACTTCGTTGCCCGCCACCAGCCCGTAGTGCGCATCGCCCCATGCGAAGTGGTGGGTGCGCACTGCGGCGAGCTGGAAGTCGAAGCGATCGGGTTCCTGGCGCGACCACTCGATCCGGCTCGCCGTGACCAGACGATGGATCGCCTCGGTGACCTGGCGGCCGAGCGCCGACGGGCCGCGCACGCCGGCCGAGGCTTCCAGCGTCTGGAACAGCCGCGGCGTGCGTTCGTGGCGTGCCGCCGTGAGCAGCAGCCGGGCCGCGGGCGCGCGGTCCACCACGCCGAACTCGAAGCGCTCGCCCTCAGGCGAGTAGATCTCCTGCACGACGCCCAGCTCGAGCAGCCAGGCGCCGCGATCCTGCACGCGTGCCACGCGCAGCCCCGATGAATACCAGCGGTCGGTATCGAAAAGCGCGTCGTTGTCGGCCTGCACGTACCAGCGCGATTCGGCAGCCGATGCGCTCGCCGCGACGGCAAACATCAGGACCGCGATCGCGCGCCTCAAGCGCCCTCCACCCAGCGATACCCCATGCCATACACCGTGTCGATGCCGGCGAAGGCGGGATCGACCGCGAGAAACTTCTTGCGGATGCGCTTGACGTGCGAGGTGATGGTGCCGTCGTCGACCACCATCTCGGCATCGCGCATCAGCTGGTCGCGGTTCTTGACGTGACCGGGGTGGCGGGCGAGCGAATGCACCATCCAGAACTCCGTGACGGTGAGGTCCACTGGCGCACCGCCCCACTTGGCGAGCATGCGCTGGCCGTCCAGCTCGAGCTTGCCGCGATGCAGGACGTCCTCCGCCACGGGCGCCTGCGTGGCCGCCTCCACCCGGCGGAAGAGCGCCGCGATGCGCGCCAGCAGGTGGGGCAGGCTCACGTCCTTGGTGACGTAGTCGTCGGCGCCCACGCGAAGGCCGCTCACGATGTCGATGTCCGAGTCGCGCGCCGACAGGAAGATGATCGGCAGCTGCGCGCTCGCCGCGCGCAGCTCGCGGCAGAGGGCGAACCCTCCGTCGATCTCCTGGCCCAGGCCGATGTCGATGATGGCGAGCTCCGGCAGGCGAGCGGCCAGCGCGGCGGAAGCGTCCTTGCGCTCGCCGAACGCCCACACCTCGTAGCCCGCGCGCTTCAGCGCGTCGGAATAATTCTGCCGGATGTGGGGATCGTCCTCGACCAGCGCGATGCGTCGTGCCATGAGCGCGGATTATGCCCTCCCTCTCGCACCGGGGGAGGCGGGGAAGACGGTGAATCATCTTTCCGCCACATTTGCTCAGCGCATCGCCCGCATCCGGCAACCGCTCCGCCTCCCGCCGGCGGCGAAATGGCAGTGCCCCGATCGGGGGCTCACACGGGAGCGCAAAGGGCAGATGGACGCGAAGGCGGCGGGGCGGGACATGAAGGGCGCGATCACCGATTTCGTCGAGCTGGTGGCGAAGGCGGTGCTGAGCGGCGTGGGGGTCGGCGTGGCGATGGGCCTCGCGATCCTGGTGCTGTCGACGGCGGCCGAGGCCGCGGGCCCCGACGAGGCGAAGACGGGAACCTTGTTCCTGCAAGGTGCTGCCGGATACACCGCCGCGCCGAAGGTGTCGACCGAGGTCGCGATCGAAGTAAAGGGCATCGTCGCGCGCACCCGCCTCACCCAGGTTTTCCACAACCCGGGAGCGGAATTCGTGGAGGGTATCTACGTCTTCCCGCTCCCGGAGAAAGCGGCCGTGGACCGGCTGTGGATGCGTGTGGGCAATCGCGTGATCGAGGGACGCATCCAGGAAAAGGCCGAGGCGCGGCGAACCTACGACAAGGCGAAGTCCGAAGGCCGCAAGGCCGCCCTCGTGGAACAGCAGCGCCCCGACCTCTTCACCAATCGCGTCGTGCACATCGGCCCCGGCGACACCATCGAGATCAAGGTGGAGTACCAGCAGGCGCTCGCCTACGACAATGGCCGCTACCGGCTGCGTTTCCCGCTCGCGGTCACGCCGCGCTACGAGCCGGACGCGGCAAGTGCGTCGCCCCTTCCCGACGAGCCCAAGGCGCTCGAAGCCTACGAGGAGGAACCCCGGCTGCTGCAGGCCGTGTACCAGCCGGCCGGCTGCGGGCTGGTCAACCCGGTGGACATCGTGGTGTCGATCGATGCCGGCGTGGCCCTGGGCGCCGTCTCGAGCTCGTACCACGATGTGATCGTCGAGAAGGAAGGCCACGGCCGCGCGATCGTGGCGCTCTCCCGCGAGCAGGAAGAGGCAGACCGCGACTTCGAGCTCACGTGGTTCGTTGCGCCGAAGGCGGGTCCCGAGGCGGCGATGTTCGTGCACCGCACCGCGGACACCGACTACGCGTTGCTCCTGGTGATGCCGCCGCAACCCACGGCCGAGGAGAAGGCGGCCTTCCAGCGCCTGCCGCGCGAGACCATCCTCATCGTCGATACGTCGGGCTCGATGCAGGGCGCCTCGATCGTGCAGGCGCGCCAGGCCCTGGGGCATGCGCTCGATACGCTGAGCGCGCGCGATCGCTTCAACGTGATCGAGTTCAATTCGGTCACGCGGGCCCTTTGGCCCTCGGCGCTCGTCGCCACGCCGGAGAACGTGAGGCGGGCGCGGGAATGGGTAGCGAAGCTCAGGGCCGACGGCGGCACCGAGATGGCGCCGGCGCTTCGGCTCGCCCTCGATGGCAGCGACACTCCGGGCTACCTGCGGCAGGTGGTGTTCATCACCGATGGAGCCGTAGGCAACGAGGAGGCGCTCTTCCGCCTCATCGCCGAGCGGCTGGGCGCCTCGCGCCTCTTCACCGTCGGCATCGGCTCGGCGCCCAACGCGCACTTCATGCAGCGCGCGGCGCAGTTCGGCCGCGGCACCTTCACCCAGGTAGCCGACGTGAACGAGGTGCGCGAGAAGATGGGGCAGCTCTTCGCGAAGATCGAGGCGCCGGTGCTGCGCGACGTGGCGATCCGCTGGCCCGACGGCACCCCGGTCGAGACCTTTCCCGCCCGGGTGCCCGACCTCTACCTCGGCGAGCCGGTGATGGTCGCCGCCGCCGCGCGCGCGCCGCTCGGTGCGCTCGTCGTTTCGGGCACGCGCGGCAACCAACCCTGGAGCGTGGCGCTCACGCCCTCGCCCGACGCCGTGGCGCCGGGTGTGGGCGCCCTCTGGGCCAGGTACAAGATCGCCGCGTTGATGGACGAGCTCACGCGCGGGGCGGATCCCGCGCAGGTGCGCTCGCAAGTGGTCAAGGTGGCACTCGAGCACCACCTCGTGAGCGCGTTCACGAGCCTGGTGGCGGTGGATGTCACGCCCAGCGCGCCCGCTTCCGGAGTGAAAACCGAGATGGTCGCGGCTGCCCCGCCGCGCGGCTTCGTCGCCGGCACGCAGTTGCCGCAGACCGCAACGCCCGCCCTGCTGCAGTTGCTGATCGGCATCGGGTGCCTCGCGGTCGGCACCCTGGTTGCAGCCTTCGGGATTCGCAGGCGGGGCGTGGCATGACGGCGCGCGAGCGCGTGGTGCCGTGGATCGCAGCGCTCCTGTTGGGCGTGGGCGCCTGGCAGGTCGCCGCGGCTGGCTGGATCCACGCGAAGGCCGTCGTCGCGCAGAGATTGATCGCGAGCGCGTGGCAGCTCGCGCGAGACGGCGGGCCGGCACGGCGTCCGTGGCCGTGGGCGGACATGCGACCCGTCGCACGCCTCTCGATGCCCGCACTCGGAGTGGATCTCTTCGTGCTCGATGCGGCCACGCCGCGCGCGCTGGCGTTCGGCCCCGCGCATGTCGGCGGGACGGCCGCGCCGGGTCTGTGGGGCAACTCGGTGGTCGTGGCGCACCGCGACACGCACTTCGAATTCCTGCGGCGCATCACGCTGGGCGAGGTGATCGCGGTCGAGCGCGCGGGTGGCGCGCGCTCGCGTTATCGGGTGCGCGAAATCACGGTGGTCGACAAGGGTGAATCGCGCGTGCTCGATCCCGCCGACTCGCCGCAGCTCACGCTCATCACGTGCTTCCCGTTCGATGCGGTGCAGCATGGAACGACACTTCGCTATGTTGTCGTGGCCGAGCGCGTGGCGTAGCGTTGCAACCATTGGAACCACACGGGGTCTGACGGGCATGAGGAGGCTCGAGCGACACGAACTGTTCAACACGCTGCCGGGATTCGACGATCCGCTTGAGATGCTGCTCGGGTGCCACCGCCGCATCGAGCGCCAGCTGGACACGTTGAAGAAGCTTCGCGCGCACGTCGCTGCCAAGGGCGTGGACGCCGAGGCGAGCCTCGCGGCGCAATCGGTGCTGCGCTACTTCATGAAGGCGGCGGGCAGCCACCACGAGGATGAGGAGCACGACGTCTTCCCGCTCCTCGAGCAGCGCATCGACGACCCGGGCGAGAAGCAGCGCTTCGTGCAGTTCCGCGCGAGCCTCGAGGCCGACCACCGCAAGCTGGAGAGCGCGTGGGCGCGTTTGAAACGCCCGCTCGAGGGCATTGCCGAAGGGCTGACACGCCAGCTGCCGGAAACGGACGTGGCGGCCTTCACGCAGGCCTACGCGCACCACATCGTGGCCGAGGAACATGCCCTCACGGAGTTCTTCAACCGCTGGCTGGGCGACGCCGACCGCGAAGCGCTCGGCCGCTCGATGGCGGCGCGGCGGGCTACGCCGCGGGCTTGATGCCGGCGATGGCGCGTTCCCAGTCCTCGATGAAGGCCTGGAATTTAGCATCATCCATTCCGCGCAGCACGCGATTGCCGTCCTCGGTGAGCGCGGTCAGGGCGTAAGCCACCGTCACGCGCGTGCGGCTCGCGCCCAGGGACGTGCACTGCACAAGGACGGATCCCATCCTCGAGCCGGGCGTGATCCGCTGGTACTCCACCAACCCCGCCTGCGGCTCGTAGCGCGTCATCGTCCAGAGCGTGTGCTCGCCCCCGTGGCCGGTAGTGAACACCATGCCACGCTGCGGCGTCCCGTCGGCGGGATGCAGGTAGGTCGGATCCCATCCGTCCGCCCAGGCGCGCTCGCCCTCGGGGGTGAAGAGCTCGAATGCGCGCCCGGCCGGGCGTTCGACGACGAAGTGGTGCGAGCGCTCGATGTGCTCGGCGCGAAAGGCGCTCACGCAGGCAGCGGCATGCCCGCGAGGCCTGCCATCTCCGGCTGTCCCGTCATGAGGTTGGCGTTCTGCAGCGCCTGGCCCGCGGCCCCCTTGCCGAGGTTGTCCACGGCGCCCAGCGCGATGACGAGCCCGGTGTTGGGATTCACCGCGTAGGAGACGAACGCGAAGTTGGAGCCGCTCGCCGCGCTGGTATGCGGGCCACGTCCCTTTTCCGCCGGCAACACGCGCACGAAGGGCTCGGCCTTGTACATTGCCTCGGCGGCTTCCTGCAGCGTGGCCGCGGTGATGTTGCCCTTGGGGCGCGCATAACAGGTGGCAAGCAGCCCGCGCTTCATCGGCACCAGGTGCGGCGTGAACGCCACCGTGGCCTTGCGTCCGCCCACGTGCGAAAGCGCCGTCTCGATCTCGGGCACGTGAGGATGCGATTCGAGCCCGTAGGCGAAGAGGTCCTCGCTCGTCTCCACGTAGCCGAAGCCGCTTGCACCCCCCCGGCCCGTGCCGGTGACGCCGCTCTTCGCGTCGATCACGATGCCTTCGGGCTCGACGAGACCCGCCTTCACGAGCGGCGCGAGCGCGAGCAACGCCGCCGCCGGATAGCAGCCGGGGTTGGCAAGGCGCGTGGCCTTGCGGATGCGATCGCGCGCGCCGGGCAACTCGGTGAGCCCGTAGGTCCAGCCCTCGACGAAGCGATGGTCGCCGCCCACGTCCACGATCCGCACATTGGCGGGGACCTGCCCGAGTGGCTCGCGCGACTTGCCCGTGGGCAGCGAGGCGAAAAGCAGGTCGATGCCGGAAAGCTCGGCGGGACGGAACGACTCGATGGTGAGCTCGCCCGCGGGATGGCCGCGCAAGGTGGGGAAGCGTTGCGAGAGCTTCTGGCCGGCGGTGGATTCGCCGGCGCCGTATACCAGCTTGAACGTGGGATGGCCCAGCACCAGGCGCAGCAGCTCGCTGCCCCCGAAGCCGCTGATGCCGACGATTCCGATCTTCACGCGGGCGTCGCTCTTGGAAATTGGTCGGGGTGAGAGGATTCGAACCTCCGGCCTCTACGTCCCGAACGTAGCGCTCTACCAGGCTAAGCTACACCCCGAGGGACCAAGGGGCGCCGTGGGCGCCCCTTCAGAGAATTCCCTGTCGAATCAGAACTTTCTTTCGACAGAAAAGTGAGCCAATTGTAGCAGACTGTCGCGGCAGGCGGAATCCGGAAGTAGGGCCAGCCGGGCTATCGCGGCTCCCGCCTCGTCCCTCGCCTGCTTCCTCGCGTAGTCGAGCGCGCCCACGCGATGGATCGCGCTGACGACGCCCTCCAAATTGGCCTTGCCGCCATGCTCGATGGCGCGGCGGACCTCCTTGCGCTCGTCCTCGTTGCCCGACTTCATCACGTAGATGAGCGGCAGCGTGGGCTTGCCTTCGGCCAGGTCGTCGCCCAGGTTCTTGCCGGTCTCGGCGAAATCGCCGGAGTAATCGAGCACGTCGTCGATGAGCTGGAAGGCGGTGCCCAGGTGCATGCCGTACTCCGTAAGCGCCGCTTCCACGTCGGGCGCGGCATTGCCGAGGATGGCCCCCACCTGTGTTGCGGCTTCGAAAAGCTTCGCCGTCTTGTAGCGGATGACCCGCAGGTACTGCTGCTCGTCGGTATCGGCGTCGTGGACGTTGAGAAGCTGCAACACCTCCCCCTCGGCGATCACGTTGGTCGCGTTCGCCAGCACCTGCATGATGCGAAGGCTGCCTACGTCCACGATCATCTGGAAGGCGCGCGAATAGAGGAAATCACCCACCAGCACCGAGGCGGCGTTGCCGAATTCCGCATTGGCGGTCTTGCGCCCGCGCCGCAGGCTCGATTCGTCCACCACGTCGTCGTGCAGCAGCGTGGCGGTGTGGATGAACTCGATCACTGCCGCCAATTCGTGCTTGGCGCGGCCCTCGCAGCCGAAGGCATTTGCCGCCAGCAGCACCAGGGCGGGGCGAAGGCGCTTCCCGCCACCGCCCACGATGTAGGAGCCGATGGTGCGGATGAGGGAAACATCGGAAGAAAGGCGATCGCGGATGACCGCGTCGACTTGCTCCAGGTCTGCTTCGATGGGGGCGCGGATCGCTTCCAGGCTGGCGGGCGCCAGGGGGTGACGCTGGGTCAAGTCTTTGACCTTATGGGGAAATTTCGTGTATTATAGCGAGTTCGTCCGGACGCCTCGGCGGGCCGGGCGACAGATACTCTTCAAACGCAATGGAGTCCACAATGTACGCGGTCATAAAAACCGGCGGCAAGCAGTACCGAGTTGCCCCCGGCGAGAAAATCAAAATAGAACAGATACCGGCAGACGTTGGCGCTCAGATTGTCCTCGACCAGGTGCTCATGGTTGCGGACGGCGAGGCCGTGAAGCTCGGTAATCCCCTGGTGTCCGGAGCGACTGTCTCCGCCACCGTCATCGCCCACGGTCGCGGCACGAAGGTGAAGATCTTCAAGATGCGCCGCCGCAAGCACTACCAGAAGACCCAGGGCCATCGGCAGAACTACACGGAAATCCGTGTGGACGCGATCGCATAGGGGACAGAACCCGGTTCTCGCCTCTGCGCGGTTTGGGGCCTGTCCCCGGTTTCAGACAATCTCTTAGGAACGAAACATGGCACACAAGAAAGCAGGCGGCTCGTCCCGTAACGGCCGCGACTCCGAAAGCAAGCGCCTCGGCCTCAAGGCCTTCGGCGGCGAGCTCGTCAACGCGGGCTCGATCCTCGTCCGCCAGCGTGGGACGCGTTTCCACCCGGGCATGAACGTGGGCATCGGCAAGGACCACACGCTGTTCGCGACTTCCACCGGGCACGTGAAGTATTCGAAGCACGGTCCGAAGGGCAAGTCGGTCGTCACCATCGAGCCGGCGCAGCAGTAACCGGCTTCCGCGCTCGCGAAGAAGCCCCGTACGAGTACGGGGCTTTTTTGTTTCCGGCTCCCGCGACCGAAGCGTTTCACCACAGAGACCACAGGGACCACGAGATGCCTGATGTCGGATTGTTCGTTGCCGCGTCGGCGCTGCTGGCGTTGGCACCGGGTCCCGACATCATTTACGTGTTGACGCGAGGAATGACCCAAGGACGCAGAGCCGGGTTTGCGGCGGCGCTGGGATTTGCGAGTGGCTGCATCTTTCATACGGTTCTTGCGGCGGTCGGGATTGCAGCGCTCATCAGATCGTCGGAGTTGGCCTTCGATGTGGTCCGGTACGCAGGGGCGGCCTACCTGATCTGGATCGGCATCCAGGCGCTGAGGCATCGCAGCTCGTTCTCGATCGAAGGCCCGAATGACTCGAAGGCGCTCCTGACCATCTACAGGCAGAGCGTCATCGGCAACATGCTGAACCCGAAGGTGACCCTGTTCTTCCTCGCCTTCCTGCCGCAGTTCGTGGATGCGCAGGCCGGCAATGTCGGCTGGCAGATGGCCCTGCTGGGCGTGCTGTTCATGCTGGTGACGATCGTCGTCTTCGGAGCCGTTGCCGTCTTCGCCGCGATGATCGGCGACTGGGTGCGGCGCAAGCCCGCGATCGGCGAGCGGCTGAATGTTTTCGCGGGGGTCACCTTCATCGCGCTTGGCATTCGCGTGGCGCTTCCGGATGTCGCCAACAAATGAATTGGGCCCCGGGCAATCGCTGCGTCGCAGCGTCCGGGGTGACAGGAACCGATGAAATTCTTCGACGAAGCCAGGATTGAAGTCATCGCCGGCAAGGGTGGCGACGGCAGCGCCTCCTTCCGCCGCGAGAAGTTCGTGCCGCGCGGCGGCCCCGATGGCGGCGATGGCGGGCGCGGCGGCAGCATCTACGCGGTCGCCGATTCCAACCTCAACACGCTGATCGACTACCGCTACACGCGCGTCTTCCGCGCGCGTGATGGCGAGAACGGCCGTGGGCGCGACCAGTTCGGCAAGGGCGCCGAGGACATCTTCCTGCGCGTGCCGGTGGGAACGGTCATTCGCGACGCGGAGAGCGGCGAGACGCTCGCCGACCTCGCCAGGGACGGCGAGCGCGTGCTGCTGGCCGCCGGCGGCCGAGGCGGCCTCGGCAACCTCAACTTCAAGTCGAGCGTGAACCGCGCGCCGCGCCAGTTCACCCGCGGCATGCCGGGCGAGCAGAAGAAGCTCGAGATGGAGCTGCGCGTGATCGCCGACGTGGGCCTGCTGGGGATGCCCAATGCGGGCAAGTCGACCTTCATCCGCGCAGTCTCGGCGGCTCGCCCCAAGGTCGCGGACTACCCGTTCACCACACTTCACCCGAACCTCGGTGTCGTGCGCGTGGACGAGTCGCGCTCCTTCGTGGTGGCGGACATTCCGGGACTCATCGAGGGCGCCGCCGAGGGCGCGGGCCTGGGGCACCAGTTCCTGCGCCACCTGCAGCGAACCTACCTGCTGCTGCACCTCGTGGACATCGCCCCGTTCGACGAAGGCGTCGATCCTGCCGAAGAGGTCAGGGCGCTCGCCGCCGAGCTCAAGAAGTACGACGCGCGGCTCGCGAAGAAGCCGCGCTGGCTCGTCCTCAACAAGGCCGACCTGCTCGATCCGGCGGAGGCGAAGGCGCGCGCGGCGAAGCTGGTGAAGAAGCTGCGCTGGACCAAGCCCTGGTTCCTCATCTCGGGGATCAAGGGCGAAGGCACGCGCGAGGTGACCTTCGCGGTCATGGACTTCCTCGAGCAGGAAAGGAAGAAGGGGAAAGGCGCCAGATGAGCGCTTCGCTGCGCGGCGCCCGGCGCATCGTCGTGAAGATCGGCTCGAGCCTGCTCACCAACGCGGGCGCGGGCCTGGACCGGGGCGCCATCTCCGAGTGGGTACGGCAGATCGGCGAGCTGCGGGAGCGCGGCGTGGAATGCCTGGTGGTGTCCTCGGGCGCGATCGCCGAGGGCATGAAGCGGCTCAAGTGGCAGCGGCGTCCGCGCGCCGTGAACGAGCTGCAGGCCGCGGCTGCCGTGGGCCAGATGGGGCTGGTGCAGGCATGGGAGTCGTGTTTCGCAGCGGTGGGCATGCACACCGCCCAGGTGCTGCTCACGCACGAGGACCTCGGCGACCGCAGGCGCTACCTGAACGCACGCACCACGCTCAAGACGCTGGTCTCGCTCGGCGTGGTGCCGATCATCAACGAGAACGATACCGTCGTCGTGGAGGAGATCCGCTTCGGCGACAACGACACCCTCGGCGCCCTGGTCACGAACCTGATCGAAGCCGATGCGCTCGTGATCCTCACCGACCAGCGCGGACTGTTTTCCGCCGACCCGCGCCGCAGCCCCGATGCGACGCTGGTGGCGCAGGCCGATGCCGGCGATCCCGCGCTCGAATCGATGGCGGGCGGCGCCGGCTCCCACCTGGGCAGCGGCGGCATGATCACCAAGGTGCTTGCCGCCAAGCGAGCCGCTCGCAGCGGCGCGCACACGGTCATCGCCTCGGGGCACGAGCCGGATGTGCTTTTGCGCCTGCACGCCGGGGAGTCCGTCGGCACCTTGCTCGCGGCGGGCACCGCGCCCGTGGCGGCACGCAAGCAGTGGCTGGCCGACCACCTGAAGCCTGCCGGGCGCATCAGCGTCGATGCCGGCGCGGCCAAGGCCTTGCTGGCCGACGGCAAGAGCCTGCTGCCCATCGGCGGCACGGCCGTCGAGGGCGCCTTCGAGCGCGGCGAGGTCGTGAGCCTGGCTGCCCCCGACGGGCGCGAGATCGCGCGCGGCCTGGTCAACTATTCGGCGGCCGAAACCGCCCGCATCCTGCGCAAGCCGACCGCTGAAATCGAGGCTGTGCTGGGATACGTCGCCGAGCCCGAGCTCATCCACCGCGACAACCTGGTCCTCCTCTGAAACTGCCGTTCTGCGGCACCCCCTGACGGAACCGAACCGGCCCCGCCGCCACTGATGCCGGAAGGGGCCGCCGCAGGGCCGAGCCAACCCCCGGAAAGTGCAGAAGATTACGTTGACCGCGGCGGCCCGCGGACGCTAGCCTCGGGTTGGCATGCCGCTCGCTTGCGGGTGGTTACGAATAAGCGGTCCAGTTCCAAAAATAAGCAGTTCCAGGGAGAGAGTCATGCGCACGTCCAGCCGGCCGCGGCCCAGGAAGTCCCTTCGCCATACCCCCTTGATCGTCGCCCTCGCCTGTGTCCTTGGGTCCCAAGGGGCGTTCGCGTTGACTCTGACGGTGAAGAGCACGGCCAACGCCGGCGGGGGGGTGCTCACGAATGACCTCAGCCTGCGAGAGGCGATCAACCTGGCAAACAGCGGCTGCGTCGCTGGCGCGGTCATCGACTTTGCCAGCGGGCCTTTCGTCACCGATACCCCGATCGAGCTCGCTTCGGAGCTCCCTACAATTACCTGCCCGACGCTCGAGATCCGGGGCGAGAGGAAGGTATCGATCGTTCCCGCATACGGCGGGTATTTCTCCGAGTCCAGCTGCGTCATCAATTCGCAGCCCGTTGCGGCGGGACGGCCGAGATTGAGCGGCCTGCGGGTGAGCGGGTTCACCAACCGCACGGCGATCTGCGGCAAGGTCGACGCGATCGACAACAAGATCCATGGTAACAACCAAGGGTTTGCGATCTCGGATTCAGTCCTGGCCAACAACGAGGTCTACTCCAACCTCGCAGGAATCTACTGGTACGGCGGAACCGCCGCGTCGATGACGGACAACAAGGTCCACGACAATGCTTACGGGTCCCTCTACATCGAAGCCTCGGCGACACTCGACAACAACGAGATCTACAACAACGGCGGCACCGGCGTTTACGTGCAGGGCGATGCCACCCTCCGCAACAACAAGGTTTATGGCAACAGCGATCGTGGCATCGAGGTCGAAGGTGCGGGAACCATCATCTCGAATATCGTCTACGGCCATGCCTACAACGGCATAGTGGCAGGTTACAACTCGGTCATACAGAAGAACACCGTCTACAACAATTACCTCAATATCTACCTCTACGGCGGCACGGTCGGCGGCGACAGCGCAGGCGACGGTAATTTCGTCCATAGCAGCACGGGCGAAAGCGGCATCTGGGCGAGTCCAGTGGAGGGCCAGTCGGTCACCATCCGCAACAACGTGGTGGGCAAGGCGGAGGCCTACGGCGGCAACGCCTGGGGAATCTATGTCGATGGCAATCCGGGGACCGTAGTGGTCTCCGACAACATCGTTGTGGGCAACGACAACTCCATAGACATCTATTGGGCCCAACACCTCACGCTTGACGGAAACTTCGTCGGTGTACATGGCGACGGGTCCACGCCAGGGTCGAACCGCTATGGCGTCTATATCGAGGATGTTGGTACCGCCATCATCACTAACAACACGCTGAGCGCCAGCTTCCAAGCTTATGGCGGCTCGAACGGCATCGACCTCGGCTACATCAACCAAGCCACGGTCAGCGGCAACCATATCGGGCTCAGCAAGAACCGGGATGCCATGCGGGGCAATCAGAACTACGGCCTGAATGCCTATTGTGTCTCCAACCTCAGTGTCACCGGCAATGCCGTCTCCAACAACCTGTATGGCGGCATGTTGATCGAAAGCGACGTCGGCAACACGCTCGTGGTCTCGGACAACCTGGTCGGCGTTTCTGGAGCTGGGACACCCATGCCCAACGGGACCAGCGACGGCGTGCAGGACGGCGGAATCCTCCTGTATGACGCGTGGTGTGGCGAAGAGGTAGCCCTCGACAACTATGAGGGCGGCGCGAAGTCGGTGTCGAAGGGCGCTCGCAAAGCCAAGCATAAGGCCAAGGGGGCCGCGGGCCTGAAGTCCGCGTCGAAGGCGCGCCAAAAGGGCATCACCGCGACCCGTGAGCTCTCCAACAACACGGTGGCGTACAACTACGGGCCCGGCATCACCGCCGAAAGCATGGGCGGGTACATGATCCGCGGGGGCAGCATTCACTCCAACACGGGCAAGAACATCGACCTCCTGGGCGAAGTCCTTGGCCAGCAAACGGCCCCCTCAATCTCGAACGTCTCCCACGACGGCATCAGTACCACATTCACCTATTCCGTGAATGGCCCGCCCGGAAGCTACGACATCGACTTTTACGAAAACTATTTTCCGCAAGCTGGCGGCACGGTGTATCTCGGAACGGTAACGGTGAACAGCGACGAAAGTCCCGCGACTTTCACTAAAACGGTCACACCGATGCGCGATTTCATCGCCGCAACGGCGACTGGCCTCTCCGGAACTTCAGAGTTTTCCTCGTCTTCTGTAGGCGTCGGCGCGGAATTCGTTCCGGCTTTCGCCAACCTCGGCAATGTGGTTGTGGGACAAACGAGCGCGCCCGCGGCACCCATCGCCATCCGCTCCATCGGCTCGGGCACCTACCAGATCTTCGGGATGGTCGCCGCGACGGCGGCGCCGGTCAGCTGCCAGGGCATTACCACCTTCTCCGCGTGCTCCGGGACGGAGTTCAGCTGCTCGACCAACTGTGCGCCAACGCAGCCGCCGCAGGCCTTCAGCGCCAAGAACCTGCCGTACAACGACGTCTGCACCATAAGCAACATCACTTTTTCTCCCAGCACCGTCGGCACGCAGACGCCGAGCATCTACATCTGCGACAACACCGGCGCGGCGCCCAGGGCGATCCCGCTTTCAGGCACCGGCGTGCCGCCCGTGATGGTCACGGCCTCGCCGGTTTCCCAGACCTTCGGCGACGTGTTCGTGGGCCAGGTCGGCTCGCGCACGGTCACGCTGCGGAACGAAAGCCCTGATTTTGCCGCGACGTTGGGCTCTATCACCGTGACGCCGCCGTTCTCGCTTGGAAACGACGGCTGCGGTGGAACGGTGCCCCTGGGCGGCACGTGCACGCTGCAGATCCTGTTCACGCCAACGGCCGCAGGGTCCGCATCCGGAAGCATCACGATCCCGGTCAGCAACGCTGGCTCGCCTTCGCCGGTCGTCGCCAACGTCGAAGGTAACGGCCGCATCGAGTCGTCGGTCGCGATGACCTCGCTGGTTGATCTCGGCAGCGCCGTGCTCGGCGCGAATCCGCTTTCGCAGACCGTCACCGTGACTAACACGGGCAACGGGCCGCTCATCATCGGCTCGATCGTCGCGACGCCTCCTTTCGCCGCCACCGGCTGCGCGAGCCCCGTGAATCCGGCACCTTCACCGAACACCTGCACGATCACGGTGACCTTCCCGCCGACCACGTACGGGATGGCGGCAGGGACCCTGACGCTCAACAGCAACGCGCCCGGCAGCCCGAACACCGCGAGCCTGCAGGCGAACGTGAACAGCGTCGCGTATGCCATGACGCCTGCGTCGGACAATTTCGGCGCGCAACTCGTCGGCACCGCGAGCGCCGCGCGCACGTTCCGCCTGCAGAACAACGGCGTGAACCCGCTGCCGCTCAATGGCGCGATGGTCGCGGGCGATTACCAGTTCGCCTCGAATGCGTGCACGACTTCGCTCGCGCCGGGCGCCTTCTGCGACCTGGGCGTGCAGTTCCTGCCGACCGTCGCCGGCACGCGCACCGGCCTCGTTTCCGTGCCGGTCAACTACCCGAACGCCCCGCCTGCCCAGTCGGCTCTCACCGGCAGCGGCTTCGACCAGCAGACCTTCACGCTGCCGCCCTCGATCGCCTTCAACGGCGCCACCCTCGGCGGCAATACGCAGACGTTCGCGGCGCAGATGACCAACACCGGCAGCGTGCCGGTGGCGATCACGTCGATTTTCGCGAGCAGCCCCTTCGCGCAGGGCAACAACTGCGGCACCAGCCTCGCGGCGCGCGCTTCCTGCACGATCACCGTGTCCTTCCCGCCCATGAGCTTCGGGACCACCACGGGCAACCTCAGCGTCGCCACCGATGCCCCTGGCGGCACCCGCATCGTGCCGATCACGGCGAGCGTGAACGCGGTGCCGTATAGCCTCGCGCCGCTTTCGGAGGCGTTCGGGCTGCAGGCGGTGGGAACGGAAAGCGCCCCGCGCGCCTTCACGCTCAGCAACAGCGCCCCGAACCCGATTGCGCTCGGGTCTTTCGGCGTGCCGGCGCACTTCCGGCTCGCCTCGACCACCTGCGCCGGCAGTATCCCGGCCAACGGGTCCTGCGTCCTCAACGTGTCGTTCAAGCCCACGGCCACCGGAGCGCTGCAGGGAAGCGTAGCCGTGCCCGTGGCGCTCACCAACGCTCCCGCGATGAGCGCGGGCGTGAGCGGCGAGGGCGGCCAGGCGACCGTGGTCCTGCCGGCGACCCTCAACCTGGGCGCCGCGATCCTCGGAACCGCGCCCCTCACCGGCAGCGTGCAGCTGACCAACGGCGGCAACATCGCGCTCAACATCTCGTCGATCGCCGCGAGCCCGCCGTTCACGGCCTCGCCCGCTTGCCCGGCCAGCCTTGCCCCCGGCGCCTCCTGCAACATCGGCGCCAGCCTGAACCCCATCGCGTTGGGCGCCTTCAGCGGCACCATCACCGTGCATTCGGACGCGCCCGGCAGCCCGCACGGGGTCCTGTTGCAGGCGAACGTCTCCGGAATCCCGTACGAGCTCACGCCGTCCGTGGTCGACTTCGGCAGCCAGCGCGTCGGCACGGCGAGCGCGCCCGCGAGTTTCCTGCTCAACAACGCGAGCGACATGGCGCTGCCGTTGGGCGCGATCACCCTCTCGGGCCCGTACGCGGTAACGTCCACCACCTGCGCGGCCTTGCTGGCGGCACGCACCTCGTGCGCGATCGATGTCTCCCACAAGCCGACGCTGGCGGGGTCCAATACGGGCGTGCTTTCGGTGCCGGTGAACGTGGGCGGCGTCGCGCCGGCGCAAGCGACCTTGCAGGGCAACGGCGTGCTGGAAGGCGAGCTGGCCGCCATGCCCACCGGGATCGACTTCGGCGTCACGTCCCTCGCGGGCCCCGTGCTTCACAAGCCGGTCGAGGTGAAGAACGTGGGCAATGCCAATGTGGACTTCAGCTCCATCGCGGCATCGTCGCCCTTCGTGCTGGCCAATGGCTGCCCGGCAAGCCTCGCCCCCAACGGGACGTGCACGCTCGGCCTTTCGTTCCCCCCGTTCACGTTCGGCAACGTCACCGGGCAGCTCACGATCGCGAGCAACGCGATCGGCGGCAACCGGGTCATCACGCTGCTTGCAACCGTCGATCGCGTGGCCTATGGCATCGGTCCCTCGACGCAGTCGTTCGGCTCGCAGGCCGTGGGCAGCCGTTCCGCCCCGCTCCCCTTCACGCTCAGCAACAACGGTGACGCCGCGATCCCTCTCGGCAACATCGCGTTGGCGGGTCCGTTCCGCGTCACCAGCAGCGATTGTGGCGCATCCCTCGGCCCGCGTGGCTCCTGCCTCCTCAATGTGGCCTTCGAGCCGACGCAGCCCGGGCCAGCCGAAGGCGAGCTCACCGTGCAAGTGGCGCTCACGGGGGCCCCGCCGGCGCGCGCGACGTTCTCTGGCGCCGGCACGCAGCAGCCGGCGCTCGCGCTGCCATCCTCGCTGGATTTCGGCACTTTGGTGCTCGGCGCAGGCGGCCCGGTAATGCAAACGCTCGAAGTGCGGAACACCGGGAATGCCGTGCTCACATTCACGGTGGCGCTGACCTCGCCCAGTAGCAGCGCCTTTACGCTTTCCCCGGGTAGCTGCGGCTTGAACCTTGCCGCGGGAGCCGCGTGCAACATGCTCGTGACCTTCACGCCCACCGGGGCTGGGGACTTCACTGGCAGGCTCGTCGTCACCAGCAACGCCTCGACGGTGGAGCGGTTCATCAACCTCGTCGGTCGGGCGCAACCGCTTCCCACTCCCCGGGTACAGCTGTCCGATAATGTCCTCGGCTTCGCCGACCAGCCGATGTTGTCCCAGGGGGCTTCGCCGCAGACGGTGGTGGTGAGCAACGTCGGGGGGGCCAGTGCGACGCTCTCGGCGATGGTGGAGGTGCCCGGCATCCTCATTACGCGCAATACGTGCAGCA
Source organism: Usitatibacter sp. (assembly GCA_035626705.1). Taxonomy (GTDB): domain Bacteria; phylum Pseudomonadota; class Gammaproteobacteria; order Burkholderiales; family Usitatibacteraceae; genus Usitatibacter. The sequence goes on from DASPNE010000024.1 coordinate 197,090, forward strand.
CGACGCTCGCCGTCGGTGCGACCTGCGAAGTCGACCTGAAACTTCAGCCGCTGCGCACCGGTCCCAACAGCGTGATTTTCCGATTTAACAGTGACACGCCGGCACCGGGTGGATTGCACGAGGTCACGTTGGTCGGGCGCGGCTGCACGCTGCGTCCGCCGAGCAACCGGTCCGGCGCGCCGCGCAACACCTGCGGCTGACGAGGCTCCGGGCCGGCTGACGCGTCCTGCGTCGGCCGGCCTCATCCACCCCCGTGGCGCGCATCGCCTTCGCCTGGGAACTTGGTGGCGAGATGGGTCACGCGAGCGCGTGCATCTCGCTCGCCCGGACGTTGCTGCTGCGCGGCCATCAGGTTGCGCTCATGTTCGGCTCACTCGACCCCCTCGAGCATTTCGACGCCGCCGGCTGCGAGGTCTTCCAGGCCGTGCATGGGATGCAGGGAGGACTTTCGGCGAAGCCGGCGAGTTACGCCGAAGTGCTCCTGGGCTGCGGCTACGACGACGCCGCCCGCCTGCAGCCCTTGGCGGAAACCTGGAAGGGACTCTTCGAGCAGTGGAGACCCGATGTGGTGGTCGCGGATTTCGCGCCGACGGCGCACCTCGCCGCGAGGGCGCTGGGCATCCGCCGAGTGAGCTTCGGCAACGGATTCCTGGTTCCGCCGCGCCTGCGGCCGATGCCGTCTTTCCGCTTCAACGAGGCGGTCCCGCGAGAGGCGCTCGACAACTTCGATGCTCGCGCCACGGCCACGATAAACGAGGTGCTGCGCGGCTGGGGTCGTGCGCCCCTCGACAGCCTGGCGCAGTTGCTGGATGCGGACGACGAATTCCTGTGCACCCTTCCGGAGCTCGACCACTACAGCAACCGGCCTCGCAGCGGCTACTGGGGCCCGCGCTTCAACGCGTCGTCCGGCGTTCGCGCAGCATGGCCCGTGGGCGCACGCAAGCGCATCCTCGCGTATGTGAAACCGCAGCATCCCGGGCTCGGAGCCCTGCTCGCTGCGTTCGCGGCGAGCGGCCTCGCCGTCGTCGCGTTCGTGCCGGGCCTTGCACCTGAAACCCACGGGAGCCGCGCCGGCGCAATGCACCTGCTGTCGACCAAGCCCATCCGCCTGGAGCCGTTGCTGCCCGAATGCGACCTCGTCGTCAGCCACGGCGGCGAGATGGCCGGCGGCACCCTTTTGCATGGCATCCCGCAACTGGTGCTTCCGATCCAGTTCGAGCAGTACATCACGGCCCGCCGGGTGGCGCAGGCAGGCGTCGGGCACATGCTGGCCTACCAGGCGGGCGCGAACGACGTGGCTCGCGCGATGCACGAGGTGCTCGGCAACCCCCGCTACGCGCACGCCGCGCGCACCCTCGCGCGCCGCTACGCTTCGTTCTCGCCGAAGGAGCAGCGCCGGCGAATGGCCGTGCGCATCGAGGAAATCGCCGCACTCGGGCCGGCCGCACCTATACTTGCGCCCAACCCATCCGAAGGACGAGCGGCATGAACCTGGTCGAACGCGCGAAGAACCTGCTGCTCAAGCCGAAGGACGAATGGCAGGCCATCGCGGAGGAAAACCACACCGTGCAGGGGCTCTTCACGCAGTACGTGATGATCCTCGCCGCTATCCCGGCGGTCGCCGGATTCATCGGGCTGTCCATCGTCGGCATCGGCATCTTCGGCGGCTCGTATCGCGTTCCCATCACTACCGGCATCGCGCACATGGTGGTGACGTACGTGCTGTCGCTGGGCTTCGTCTACGCCGTGGCGCTGGTCATCGACGGCCTCGCGGGCCGCTTCGAAGCGGAGAAGGATTTCATGCAATCGCTGAAGGTGGCCGCCTTCGCGCCGACCGCCGGGTGGCTCGCCGGGATATTCCAGATCGTGCCCGCGCTTTCGATCCTGGCAGTGCTGGGCAGCCTCTACAGCCTCTACCTGCTCTACCTCGGCATCGGCGCGCTCAAGCACCCGCCGCAGGAGCAGGCGGTGAGCTACACCGTGATCGTGGTGATCGTCGTCGTGGTGATGGCGGTGGTCGTGGGCGCGATCTCCGCCCTTGCCATCCCCTCCCCCGTCCGCGGCTTCTAGGCGTCGCTCGCGACGGGAAGCGGCATCGGCCGGGCGATGCGCGGGCCACGAGACTGGCGGCGCCGGCGCCCGTAGGGCGACAGGCCCACCACGCGCGGCTCGACCTCGAGGTATTCGGCGAGCTGCTCCAGCCCCAGCCGGTAGACCTCCCGCTTGAAGTCGATCACCGATTCGAGCGGCACCCAGTAGTCGTGCCAGCGCCAGGCGTCGAACTCGGGGTGGCCCGAGGCGCGCAGGCTGATGTCGCAATCACGGCCGACCAGGCGCAGGAGGAACCAGATCTGCTTCTGGCCCTTGTAGGTGCCGCGCCATTCGCGTTTCACCCAATGGGTGGGCACGTGGTAATGCAGCCAGTCGCGCGTCCGCCCGAGGATGCGGACGTGACGGGCCTCGAGGCCCGTTTCCTCGTTCAGCTCCCGGAACATGGCCTGCTCGGGAGTCTCCCCCGGCTTGATTCCGCCCTGGGGGAATTGCCACGCATGCTCCTTGATCCGCTTTCCCCAGAACACCTGGTTGCGGGCGTTCACGAGCACGATGGCGACGTTCGGGCGGTATCCGTCCCGATCGATCATGGCGGCCACCATCCAATTCGAAGGTTGATACCATTTTTCCACAGTTTGCGAGCGCCCGCCAGCCGTCGGCCGGATTACGCCCCCGTGTACAATGGGCACTCTTAACCCGATGATTTCTCGATAGAAAGCGGAAGAACCGACGCATGCGCGCCTCCCAGTACTACCTCGCCACCCTCAAGGAAGCCCCCCAGGAGGCCGAGCTCGCGAGCCACCGGCTCATGCTCCGGGCCGGAATCATCCGCAAGCTGGCGAGCGGCCTCTACAGCTGGATGCCCCTGGGCCTTAAGGTCCTGAGGAAGGTGGAGGCGGTGGTGCGCGAGGAGATGAACCGCGCCGGCGCCCACGAGATGCTCGCCCCGCCGGTGCAGCCGGCCGAGCTCTGGCGGGAAACCGGGCGCTGGGACCTCTACGGCCCGATGATGCTGCGCATCAAGGACCGGGCCGAGCGCGAGTTCTGCTATGCGCCGACGGCCGAAGAAGTGCTCTGCGACATCGTCCGGCGCGAGATCAAGAGCTACCGGCAGCTGCCGGTCAACCTCTACCAGATCCAGACCAAGTTCCGCGACGAGATTCGGCCCCGCTTCGGGGTCATGCGGGCGCGCGAGTTCACGATGAAGGACGCCTATTCCTTCGACGCGGGCTTCGAGGGCCTGCAGAAGAGCTACGAAGCGATGTACCAGGCGTACACGCGCATCTTCACGCGTCTTGGGCTGCAGTTTCGCGCGGTCGCCGCCGACACGGGCGAGATTGGCGGCACGGGCTCGCACGAGTTCCAGGTGCTCGCCGGCTCCGGCGAGGATGCGATCGCCTACAGCGACGGCTCAGACTATGCCGCCAACGTGGAGCTGGCCGAAGCGCTCGCGCCCCCGGTCCCCCGCGGCGCGGCCACGCAGGTGATGCAAAAGGTGCCCACGCCCGGCAAGCACACCTGCGAGGAGGTTTCCGAGCTGCTCGGCATCGACATCACGAAGACCGTGAAATCCATCGTCGTGATGCACGAGCAGGAAGGCAAGCCGCCCGAGATGGCGATGTTGCTGGTGCGCGGCGACCACATGCTGAACGAGGTCAAGGCCACCAAGGTCGCTGGCCTGAAGCCCTTCCGTTTCGCGACCGACGCGGAGATTCGCCAGCGCCTGTCGGCCCCGCCGGGTTCGCTCGGCCCGCAGGGCCATTCCGGCCTTCGCGTCGTGGCCGACCGCACCGTCGCCGCGATGAGCGATTTCGTCACCGGCGCCAACGAGGAAGGCTTCCACATGACGGGCGTGAACTGGGGGCGGGACCTGCCCGAGCCCGAGGTGGCCGACATCCGCAACGTGCTCGCGGGCGATCCGTCGCCCGACGGCAAGGGCGTGCTGCACATCGCCCGCGGCATCGAGGTGGGGCACGTGTTCCAGCTTCGCACCGCGTACACCGAGAAAATGGGAGTGACCTACATCGACGAGACAGGTGCCACGCGCCCCATGGAGATGGGCTGCTACGGCATCGGCGTCACGCGTGTGGTGGCGGCGGCGATCGAGCAGAACCATGACGACAAGGGAATCATCTGGCCCGATCCGATGGCGCCCTTCCTCGTATGCATCGTTCCCATGGGCTTTCGCCGCAGCGAATCGGTGAAGGCCGCGGCCGAGAAGCTCTATGCCGAGCTGCAGGGCGCAGGCGTCGAGGTGTTGCTGGACGATCGCGACGAGCGCCCCGGCGTGCTGCTGGCCGACCAGGAGCTCATCGGCATCCCGCACCGGTTCGTGATCGGCGAGCGCGGGCTCAAGGAAGGAACGGTCGAATACCAGCATCGCCGCGACGCCGAAGCGACGCGCGTGCCGTTGGCCGAAGCGGCGGCGCACCTGCAGAAGCGCATCGAGCATGCGCGTTCGCCCCGCGCCGCATAACCTTCGGCTGCTCGCGGCGGCACTTGCCTGCGTCGCGGGCAGCGCCCTCGCCGGCGCCCAGCAATACGAGGTGCTCTCCGCCTCGGTACGTGCGTCGCTGGCGCGGGCAGTGAACGACCGCGCGACCGTGGACGAGAAGGACCTCGACACGCGCGCCTGGGTCCGCGCGATGACGCGGCGGATGGGCAATCGTTTTGCCGACGAGGAAGCGTCGCGCCATTTCCTCGCCCTGGTGCGCTACGAGGCGACGCGAGCGGGGCTCGATCCGCACCTCGTGCTGGCGGTGATCGACGTCGAAAGCCGCTTTCGCAAGTACGCGGTCTCGCGCGCGGGCGCACGCGGCCTCATGCAGGTCATGCCCTTCTGGGTGAAGGAGATCGGCGAGCCGGGCCACAACCTCTTCCACGAGCGCACCAACCTGCGCTACGGCTGCACCATCCTGAGGCACTACCTGGACCGCGAGCGCGGCAACCTTTCCAACGCGCTGGGCCGCTACAACGGCTCGCTCGGCCAGCCCCAGTATCCCGCGCTGGTGATGAAGGCGCTGCGCGAACGCTGGGCGCTGGGGGCGGATGCCGAGCGCGCCGGCCGCGAGCGCGTGAGCTCCTCGAGCGACTTGCGCGTGACGCGGCCCACGCGGTCGTAGACCAGTTTCCCGGCGGGGTCGTAGATCTTCGTGGTGGGCAGCGCCTTCGGCTCGCCGAGCTGCTTCTCCACGCGCTCGTCGGAGAGCACCAGCGGATAGGTGTGGCCGACCTTGGCGGCGAACTGCTTCACCTTGGCGGGATCGGCCGCGTCGGTGGCGATGCCGATCACGGCCACGCCCGGGTTGTGGCGATGGAACTCGGCGATCTCGGGGATCTCCTGGATGCACGGCACGCACCACGTGGCCCAGAAGTTGACGATCACCCAGCGGCCCTTGTAGTCGGCCAGCCGGTGACGCGACGCCTGCGTATCGGCCATGTCGAAGGCCGCCGCCGGCAGCGTAAAAAGTGTGATCCCGATCGCTGCCAGGAGTGACAGCCGCAACCGCCGCTTGGTATCCAAATGTTCGACCCTCGATTATGCTTCGCCCCGGAGATTACTAGAAGAAGCTGCAACGATGCCGCTCGCGCTCAGCATTCCGCCGGACCGTGCCGTCCCGCCGAAGGACCTCGAACTGCGCCCCCGCCATGTGAAGGCGTGGCTCGAGTCGCTGCCCATGCAGCAGGCCTTCGAGGCGACACGCCAGCTCACGGCCCACCTGGGCGCCGCCAACCGCGCGAGGTTCGACCTCGAAGCGCGGCTGCAGATCCTGGAGATTTATCGCCCCTTCGCGGCCACCCTGCTGGACGAGATGGACGCCATCTACGGCAAGTCCACGTTGCCGCTGGGGCCGCGGGCGCGAGAGGCGCTCACGCTGGCGCGCGATTTCGCCGCCGAGCTGGCCCTGGGCTACAAGATCGCCGCGGTCGAGAAAAGCGGCAAGCTCTTCGGCGGCAAGAAGCAATTGCCCGTCCTGCTCCTTCGCGCCGCCGAATACGTCTTCGTGCGGCTCAAGGCGAGCTACAAGTCCTATACGCCGGCGCCCCCGGGCACCTGGAGCGACCTGCACCAGCTCTACCTGCTGGCCGACCAGGAGGGCCTCGCGCGCGAGGCCGCGGACCCGGAAACGAAGGCGACGGTGGCCGACATCTATTGCGAGGCGCTGATGCTCTCGCTCACCGACCCCTATCGTCTGCCGCAGGGCGAGACCGACCGCGTGCTGGCGCAACTTCGAGGCTACCGCGGCCTTCCTGCGCTCGGACAGGCGCGGCCGGCCACGCCGAGCGGCGGGCATTTCCTGGTGCCCTGCGACCTGGACCGCCCGCCCAAGCCCGCGCTCTCGGCCAACGACGATACCGGCGGGCCCAACTGGCGCCTGCTCGACGCCAATCCCGTCGTCGAGAAGATCCTCATGAAGAAGCGCGCCATGGAAACCGGGCAGGTCTCGGCCACGCTCAGCAAGGCCATGGGCCCCGACGGGATCGCGTTGATGGCCAAGCTCGCGACGCTGTGGGGCGATCCGCCCAAGCGCACGGCGCGGCGCGACCCGACGAAGTCCACGGTGGCGCTGTGCGTCGGCATGAAGGCGGTCACCCATTTCGTCTCGCTCGAGCCCAAGCTCGACCTCGCGACCGAGGACGAGATGCTTCGGCGCGGCATCACCATGCCGCTTTTCGCGCTGCCGATGGACGACGCCTCGCAACCCATCCCGGTGTTCGAGTGGGACGTGGTGAACCAGAGCGCCGGCGGCATCAAGGTGCGCCGCATGGGGCCCACGCAGCAGCCCATCGCCGTGGGTGAAGTGGTCGGCATCAAGTTCACCGGCAAGGCGCACTGGACCATCGGCGTGGTGCGCTGGCTCACGATCTTCGACGAAGGCGGGATGGAATTCGGCTTGCAGTTCCTCGCCGCGATGGCACGCATGGTCTGGGTGCAGCCCACCATCACCTCCAGCCCGCAGGCGAAGCTGGGCCTGCTGATGGGCGACGCTCCCGACCAGCTCGACGTGCTGCTCACGCCGATCAACACTTTCGCCGACCTGCGCGAGTTCGAGCTGGACGAGGAAGGCAACGTGACTTGCGTGCGCGCCTCCGGCCTCATGGAGAAGACCGGGCGCTTCGAGCTTTTCCAGGTCACTCCGTCGTAGGGGCGGCTTCCCCGCCGCGCGCCGGGATCGCATAGCCGCGGCGGCCCACGCGCTCGACCAGGCCACTGGCGGTCATGTGGTGCAGCGCGTCCTCGAGCTCGTCCTGGGGCATTCCGGTGTCCATGCGCAGGTGCTCGAAAGTGACCGGTGCGCCGCCCGCTTCGAAGAGCCGCCGCGCTACCGCCACCGCATCGCCGAAACGCGTCTGCCCGTCCTGCAGGCGCTTCCACTTGCGCCCGCTCCAGTAGTCGAGGCTCGCCGTGAGCTCCGCGCCGAAAAGCACGGTGAGCCACGAAAGGTAGATCCAAAGCAGGAAGAACGGCACCGCCACGAAGGTGCCGTAGACCACGCTCTGCCCCGGCACGTGCGCCACGTAGAAAGCGAACACCTCCTTCGCGATCTCGAACACCACCGCCGCAAGCACGCCGCCGGCCAGTGCGTGGCGCCATGGCACCTTGCGGTTCGGCACGATGCGATAGAGCAGGAAGAACGCGACCGCGCTCACCGCCGTCGGCACCGCCTGCAGGAGGATGCCGTGGGCGTGCTTGGGCACGTCAACGCTCGCCGAGAGCGCGAGCAGGTATGTCGTGATCGACACGCTCAGGCCGATGAGCACGGGGCCGGTGGAAAGCAGCAGCACGTAGCTCAGCACCGATACCCAGAAGGGGCGCGGCCGGCGCACCCGCCAGATCGCGTTGATCGAGCGGTCCACCGTGAACATGAGCGCGATGGCGGTGAGGAAGAGCACGGCCACGCCCACCGTCGTGAGCCGCCCGGCATTCTCGCGGAACTGCTCCATGTACACGGTGATGATCTTGTGCGCGATGTCGGGCACGAGGTTGAGCAGCAGGAAGACCTTGATCTGCACCATCACGTCCTCGAAGAACGGCGCGCGCGAGAGCAGGGCCACGACGATGGCGAAGACCGGGACCAGCGCGAGGAGCGTGGTGAAGGTGAGGCTGCCTGCGATCTGCGGGCAGCGGTCCTCGCCCCAGCGCCGCAGGACGAAACGCAGGAACCCGAGGAGGTCGAGGAGCCAGGCGCGCACGGCTATGATGGTACCCATGCCCGACGTTCTCGTCCTTTATTACTCGGCCACGGGGTCCGTGGCGCGCCTTGCGCAGTCGCTCGCGCGCGGCATCGAGAGCGTGGAGGGCATGCGCGCGCGCGTGCGCACCGTACCCAAGGTGGCGACCGTGATCGACAAGCCGATGCCGGCGGTGCCCTCCGAAGGCGCGCCCTACGTGGAGGCGCGCGACCTGGAGGAATGCGCCGGCCTGGCCCTGGGCTCCCCCACCCGCTTCGGCAACATGGCCGCGCCGCTCAAGTACTTCATCGACGGCCTCGGTCCCGAGTGGGCGCGCGGCACGCTGTCGGGAAAGCCGGCGTGCGTCTTTTCCGCCTCGGCCTCGATGCACGGCGGCCAGGAGACGACGCTTTTCTCGATGATGCTGCCGCTGCTGCACCACGGCATGCTGATCGTCGGCCTGCCCTACACCGAGCCCGACCTCAACGCCACGCGCAGCGGCGGCACGCCGTATGGCGCGACCCATGTCTCGGGGACCGCAAACGACCGCCCCGTCGGCGAGGAGGAGGCTCGACTCGCCTACGCGCTGGGCAAGCGGCTGGCGGGCGTGGCCAGGCGCCTCGCCTGAGTTTTCCCCATCCCTCCTCCCTCGTCTCCCATCACCAAGGCACGCCTTCCCTGGCTCGCCGCGCTGGCTTTCCTGCTGGCCCTGATCGTGCTGTGCGTCGCGTGGGAGCTCTTCCTCGCGCCCCTGCGGCCGGGCGGCTCGTGGCTGGTGCTCAAGGCGCTGCCGCTGCTCGCACCGCTCTTCGGCGTGCTGCACGGGCGGCGCTACACGTTCCAGTGGAGCACGCTGCTCATCTGGATCTACGCCGCGGAGGGTGCAACGCGAGCCGTGAGCGACACAGGAGTGTCGGCGTGGCTGGGCGGGCTCGAGGTGGTGCTGGCGTTCGGCTACTTCGGCGCCGCCGTGGCGTACCTGCGCGCTACGCCGGGCGAAGCCTCGCGCGCACGAACGCGATGACCAGCGGCAGCAGGCTCACCACGATGATGCCCACGATGATGAGCGTGAGGTTGCCGCGGATCCAGGGAATGTTGCCGAAGAAGTAGCCGGCATAGGCGAGCGAGGCGATCCACAACACGCCGCCCGCCACGTTGAAGAGCGTGTAGCGCCCCGCATCCATGGCGCCCATGCCGGCCACGAAGGGCACGTAGGTGCGCACGATGGGCAGGAAGCGCGAGATCACGATCGCCTTGCCACCATGCTCCTCGTAGAAGGCGTGCGCCTTCTCCAGGTGCGCGGGGTTCAGCCACTTCGCGCCACGGTCGCGGAAGAAGCTCTTCCCGAGCCAGCGGCCGATGGCGTAGTTCACGCTGTTGCCGAGGACCGCGGCCACGATGAGTAGCGCCACCAGCAAGTGCACGTTCATGCCGCCCGTCGCCGCCACCGCGCCCGCCACGAAGAGCAGCGAGTCGCCCGGCAAAAAGGGCGTCACTACGAAGCCGGTCTCGGAAAAGATGATCGCGAAGAGGATGGCGTAGATCCACACGCCGTACTCCGCCACCATGCGCACCAGGTGCTTGTCCAGGTGCAGGATGATGTCGATGAAGGTGGCGATCAGTTCCATGGCGGCGCCTTGGAGCGCGCGAATTTCACGCCGATGACGCCGATACCGCGCCGATGTGGGGGAATGCACTTCATCGGAACGGCCGCAGCATCACGAATTGACGGGTGCGATCGGCGGGGCATCGGCGAGCATCGGCGTGAAAAAAGCCCCGCACCAATCGTCGTCGCCACGCCTACGGCATCTGCGGCTCGAGGGTTTTCTTCTCGGGCTTGACGAAATCCGCCCGCGAGGCGCCGAGGTACTTGGCGAGCGGAGCGGCCACGAGCACCGAAGAGTAGATGCCGAAGCAGATGCCGATCGTGAGCGCGAGGGCGAAGTAGTGCAGGCTCGCCCCGCCGAAGATGAGGATCGACAGCACCATCATCTGCGTCGAGCCGTGGGTGATGATCGTGCGCGAGATGGTGCCGGTGATCGAGGCGTCCATCACCTCATCGACGCTCGCCTTGCGCAGCTTCTTGAAGTTCTCCCGCACGCGGTCGAAGACGACGACCGACTCGTTCACCGAGTAGCCCAGGATCGCCAGGATCGCGGCCAGCACCGGCAGCGAGAACTCCCACTGGAAAAGCGCGAAGAAGCCCAGGATGATGATCACGTCGTGCAGGTTGGCCACGATGGTCGCCACCGCGAAGCGCCACTCGAAGCGGAAGGCGAGGTAGATCATGATGCCGCCGCAGACGAAGAGCAGCGCCAGCGCGCCGTCGGTGGCGAGCTCCTTGCCGACCTGCCCGCCCACGTACTCGACCCGCTTCATCTGTGCCGTCTTGTCGTCGGCCTTGAGCGCGGCGATGACGGTATCGGCCTGCTTCTGCATCTCGGCGTTCTGCTCCGTCGCGCTCGCGGTCTTCTTGAGCGGCAGGCGCACCAGCACGTCGCGGGAGGTGCCGAAGTTCTGCACCGAGATGTCCTGCAAGCCTATTTTCTGCAACGACGCCCGGATCTTCTCGGGCTCCGCGGGGTGGTCGTAGCTCACCTCCATCACCGTGCCGCCGGTGAACTCGATCGAGAAGTGCAGCCCCTTCGTCGCCAGCAGGCCGACCGCCAGCAGGAAGGTCACGAACGAGATGATGTTGAACACCTTCGCATGCCGCATGAAGGGGATGCTGCGGCGGATCTTGAAGAATTCCATGGTGGCTTTCCGTGTTGGATCCCCGCTTGCGCGGGGATGGCCGTGTGCTACACGGCCACTTTCTTGGTGTCCTTGCCGTCGCCCTTGCGGTGCCACGACGTGTCGCCGATCGAGAGCTTCTGCACCTTCTTGCGCCCGCCGTACACCAGGTTCACGACCCCGCGCGAGACCATCACGGCGCTGAAGATCGAGGTGAGGATGCCCAGGCAATGCACCACCGCGAAGCCGCGCACCGGCCCCGAGCCGAAGGCGAGCAGGGCGAGGCCCGCGATCAGGGTCGTCACGTTCGAGTCCAGGATCGTGCCGAAGGCGCGCTCGTAGCCGGCCTGGATCGCCATCTGCGGGCTCATCCCGGCGCGCAGCTCCTCGCGCACGCGCTCGTTGATGAGCACGTTGGCGTCGATCGCCATGCCGAGCGTGAGCGCCACGGCGGCGAGGCCCGGAAGGGTCAGCGTCGCTTGCATCATCGAGAGGATCGCCACCAGGAAGAGCAGGTTGGCGGCGAGGGCGAAGACCGAGATCACGCCGAAAAGCGCGTAGTACACGATCATGAAGGCGGCGATGGCGATGAACCCGCCGACGACCGATTTCCAGCCCGCGGAGATGTTCTCGGCGCCGAGGCTGGGACCGATGGTGCGCTCCTCGATGATGTCCATCGGCGCGGCCAACGCGCCCGCTCGCAGCAGCAGGGCGAGGTTGTTGGCTTCCTCGGCCGAGGGCATGCCGGAGATCTGGAAGCGGCTGCCCAGCTCTTCCTGGATCACCGGCCAGGTGAGCACGACGGTGCTGTTCTTCTCCACCAGCAGCATCGCCATGCGCTTCTTCACGTTCTCGCGCGAGACCTGGCGCAGCAACCTCCCGCCGGTGTCGTCGAGCGTCATGTGCACGACCGCCCCGCCGCCGCGCTCGGGCGCCTCGAAGCCGGGCGCCGCGCTCTTCACGCGCTCGCCGGTGAAGATCACGTTCTTCTTCACCAAAACCGGCTGGCCTTCCTGGTCGAAGAACTTGTCGGTGCCGAAGGGGGCGGGCGTGTTGCGGTACTGGGAGAACGCGTTCTGCCCCGGTCCGGCGGCGTGCTCCTCGGAGACCAGTCGCGCCTCGAGCGTGGCCGTGCGGCCCAGGATGTCCTTGGCGCGCCCCGGGTCCTGGACGCCGGCCAGCTGCACGATGATGCGGTCGAGCCCTTGCTGCTGCACGATCGGCTCGGCCACGCCGAGCTCGTTCACCCGGTTGCGCAGCGTCTGGATGTTCTGCTGCAGCGCCTGCTCCTGCTCGCGCTTGAGGACTTCGGGCTTGATGCTGGCGACCAGGGCGCTTTCGCCGCCCACGTCCTGCTCGCGTATGTTCAGGTCGGTGGCCTGCTCGGTGAGCGCCTTCAGCGCCGCGGCCTTCTGGTCGGGCTCACGGAAGCGCAGCACGATGCGATCGCCGTCGCGTGCGAGGCCCGAGTAGTAGATCTTGCGGTCGCGCATGAGGCTGCGGACATCGCCCACGTAGCGCTCGACCGACTTGTTCTTCGCGGCTTCGAGGTTCACCTGCAGCAGGAAGTGCACCCCGCCACGCAGGTCGAGCCCGAGGTACATGGGCTTGGCGCCGAGGGCCTGCAGCCACGATGGCGAATTCGGCACCAGGTTGAGCGCCACCACGTAGCCCTGCCCCACCTTCGACTGCAGGATGTCACGCGCCTTCAGCTGGGTGTCGGTGTCGGCGAAGCGATAGCGCAGCGTGCCTTCCACCATTTCGGTCGCGGCGGGCGTGACCTTGGCCGCCTTCAGCGCCTCGTCGAGCGTGAGCCGCAGACCGTCGTCTACCTTGACCGTGGAGCGCAAGCCCGACACCTGCACGGCCGGCACCTCGCCGAAGAGGTTGGGCGCGGCGTAGATCATGCTGACCAGCAGCGCCACGCCGATGACGATGTACTTCCAGAGGGGATAGCGGTTCATGGAAAAAGGCAGAGGGGGCGAACGCCGGGCCGGGTTGCGCGTGAGGAAGAAGCCATCATTGGGCGTCCTTGACCGTGCCCTTGGGCAGCAGCGTGGTCACCGCCTGCTTCTGGACCTGGATGTTGATGTTGGGCGCGACTTCCAGGCTCACGTAGTTGTCGCTCACCTTGGTGATTTTCCCGAGGATGCCTACGGCCACGACTTCGTCGCCCTTCTGCAGCGCCTCCACCATGGTCCGGTGCTCCTTCGCCTTCTTCATCTGCGGCCGGATCATGAGGAAGTACAGGATCACGAACATCAGGATGATGGGCAGCATGCCCATCAGGGTATCGCCCCCCTGGGGCGAGGCGCCGGCGGCCTGGGCGTATGCGGTTCCGATCATGGGAGAGGTCTCCGGAATGGGGGAAGTGATTGATGTGACAGGGGTTTTGCCTGCCGACCGAGCCCGCTATTCTAGCATGCCGACCCCGCCGTTCGACCCCAACTGAGGGCGGAAATGCGGGTTGCAAGGGTTCGGGCGGTCAGCTTTCCCCGACGCCCTCGGAGCGCCGCGCCCGGAAGGCCTCCCGCCACGCCTCGAACCGTCCGGCCTGGATGGCCGCCCGCATGCCCCGCATCGTCTCGAGGTAGAAGTGCAGGTTGTGCAGCGTGTTCAGGCGCGCGCCGAGGATCTCGTTGGCGCGGTGCAGGTGGTGCAGGTAGGCGCGGCTGAAGTTGCGGCAGGTGTAGCAGGCGCACCCGTCATCCAGCGGGCGCGCGTCCTCGCGGTGGCGCGCATTCTTGATCTTCACGTCGCCGCGCGCGGTGAAGAGCCAGCCGTTGCGCGCGTTGCGCGTGGGGAGCACGCAATCGAACATGTCGAAGCCGTGGGCGACCGCGTTCACGATGTCCTCGGGGGTGCCGACGCCCATGAGGTAGCGCGGGGCCTGCGCCGGCAGCCTCGGCCCCGTGTGCGCCACCATGCGCTCCATCTCCTCCTTGGGCTCGCCTACGGAGACTCCGCCGACCGCATAGCCGTCGAACCCGATCGCCTGCAGGCCCGCGAGCGACTCGTCGCGAAGGTCCTCGTACATGCCGCCCTGGACGATGCCGAAGAGCGCGTTGGCATTGCCTTCGTGAGCCTGCTTCGAGCGCGCGGCCCAGCGAAGCGACAGGCGCATGGAATCGGCCGCCTGCTCGTGCGTGGCGGGATAACCGGTGCACTCGTCGAACACCATCACGATGTCGGCATCGAGCACGCGCTGGATGCGCATCGCCTCCTCGGGCGAGAGGAAGAGGCGGTCGCCGTTGATCGGGGAGTGGAAGGCCACGCCCTCCTCGCTGATCTTGCGCAGCTCCCCGAGCGAGAAGACCTGGAAGCCGCCGGAGTCGGTGAGGATCGGGCGCTTCCAGCCCATGAACTCGTGGAGTCCCTCGTGCGCCTTCACGACCGCGAGGCCCGGTCGAAGCCACAGGTGGAACGTGTTGCCGAGCACGATCTCCGCGCCGAGGCCTTCGAGCTCGGCGGGGCTCATCGCCTTCACCGTGCCGTACGTGCCGACAGGCATGAAGGCGGGCGTCTCGACCGCGCCGTGGGCGAGCGTGAGCGTGCCGCGGCGGGCCGCGCCATCGGTCGCGTGCAGGTCGAACTTCAACGCGCTTCTTTCCCCCAGCCTTCGCGCCAGTGCTCGGGAATCGTCTTGTCGAAATACGGCAGCGACTCGATGCGCCTCGCCCATGCGGCAATCGAGCCGGGAATCAGGCCGGTGAGCTGCGTATCGGGCTTGCGGAAAGTTATGCGCTTCAAAAACCCGATGCACGGATAGAGCGCGAAGTCGGCGGCCGACAGGGTGTCGCCCGCAAGGTAATCGCCCTCCAGCTCGCGGGCGAAATGATCGAGCTCTTGCTTCACGCGAGCCCTCGCCTTCTCGACCTTCTCCATGTCCGGTGCGGCGCCCTGCTTGCCGAAATATTCGTCGGTGATGGGATCGATGCCCTCGTTGCCGAAGTAGAGCTCGGCCTCTCGCGCCAGGCGGCGGATGCGCGCGCGCTGCCGCGCATCGCCCGGAAAGAGCCTGCCGCCGCTGGCGTAACGCTCGTCCAGGTACTCGACGATGGCCGAGGACTCCCACAGGGCGAAGCCCGCGTCGACGATGGTCGGCACCTTGTGGCGCGGGTTGATGGCCACGAACTCTGGCTTCTCCGTGTCGTTGGAGGCGAAGGACAGGATCTTCAGGTTGTAGTCGAGCTGCTTCATCTCGAGTGCCAGCCATACGCGCCATCCATAGGGCGAGCCATGGCCGTGGTAGAAATCGATCGCCATTCGTGTGTCCTCCGGTTCAGTGTCGAAGCGTGAATCCATCGAGCGGCACCGAGGGCGGCCGTCCCGAGGCCAGGTCGGCGACGATGCGGCCCGTGGCGAGCGCCAGCGTGAAGCCGAGCGCCCCGTGGCCCACGTCTAGCCAAAGGTTCGCATAGGGCGTGGCGCCGATGACCGGGGTGCCCTTGGGCGTAGCGGGCCGCATGCCGCACCACGGCCTGAGCGAGCTGAAGTCGGTGGCCCTGGGAAACGCCACGCGCACCTCGTCGACCAGCTGGTCGACCCGCTCCACGTCGATGACCGCGCGCCGTCCCGAGAGGTCCGCCATGCCGGCCACCCGCAGCTCGTCGCCGATGCGGGCATAAACCACCTTGCGCTTGAAGTCGGTCACGCTGATGCGCGGGGCGCCGCGCTCGTCCGTCACCGGCAGCGACAGGCTGTAGCCCTTCAGCGGATAGATCGGCACGCGGATGCCGAGCGGTTTCATGAGGTAGGGCGTGTTGGTGCCCAGCGCGAGCACGTACGCGTCGGCCTCGAGCACGCCCGCGCTCGTCTCCACGCCCATGAGCCGCCCGCGCCACGGCAGCAGGCGCTCGATCTCGACGCCGAAGCGGTAGGCCACGGCATTGGCGCCGGTCGTCATGAGGCGCTTCAGCTCGTTGCAGAATTTCCAGGTGTCGCCCACATCCTCGCTGGGCGTGTAGATCGCCCCGCAGATGCGCGGTGCCATGTCCGCGAGCGCCGGCTCGAGCCCGACACACTCGGCGGCCGAGAGGGTGCGCTGCTCGGCGCCCAGCTTGCGCTGGTACTCCATCAGCCGGACCGCGGAATCGTACGACTCGCGTTGCGTGTGCACGACGAGCTTGCCGTTCTGCACGTAGTCGAAATCGATCGACTGCTCGCGCACCAGCGCGTGCATGAGCTCGCGGCTGTAGAAAGCGAGTCGCAACAGGCGTTCGGTGGTGCGGTCGGCGGTGCGCTGGTTGCAGGCGGCGAGGAATTCCAGGCACCAGCGCCATTGGTCTGGATCGATCTCGGGGCGGAAGCGCAGCGGCGAGTCGCGCCGCAGCAGCCATGGCGGCAGCTTCGGGATGACCGAGGGGCTCGCGAGCGGCGCCACGTAGCTGTACGAGAGCTGGCCGCCGTTGGCGAAGCTGGTCTCGAGGCCCACGCCGTCGTTTCGCTCCAGCACCGTCACCTGGTGGCCGTCGCGCCACAGGTACCAGGCGGCGGCGACGCCGGCCACGCCGGCTCCGAGGACGAGGATCTTCATGGGGCTGCGAATGTTACACCGGGGACAGACCCGCTTTTGCCTATTTTTTGGGCACTGTCCAAATATTGAGCGAAAGCGGGTCTGTCCCCGGTGTAACAAAAAAGGGGCCGCCCGCAGGCGGCCCCTTCGCGAAGCGGCCAGCGGCTAGAGCAGCGGCACGATCAGCAGCGCCACGATGTTGATGATCTTGATGAGCGGGTTCACGGCGGGGCCGGCGGTGTCCTTGTAGGGATCGCCCACCGTGTCGCCGGTCACCGCGGCCTTGTGGGCGTCGCTGCCCTTGCCGCCGTGGTGGCCGTCCTCGATGTACTTCTTTGCGTTGTCCCACGCGCCACCGCCCGTGCACATGGAGATGGCGACGAAGAGCCCGGTCACGATCGTGCCCATGAGCATGCCGCCCAGGGCCTGCACGCCCGCATCGCGCCCCATGAGCCAGCCGACTATGAGCGCAACGGCGATCGGCGAGAGCACCGGCAGCAGGGAGGGGATCATCATCTCCTTGATAGCCGCCGAGGTCAGCATGTCGACCGCGCGCGAGTAGTCCGGCTTCGCCGTGCCTTCCATGATTCCCTTGATCTCGCGGAACTGGCGGCGCACTTCCTCCACCACCGAGCCCGCGCAACGTCCCACCGCCTCCATCGCCATGGCGCCGAAGAGGTAGGGAATCAACCCGCCCACGAAGAGCCCGATGATGACCGCGGGGTTGGAGAGATCGAAGGAGATGTGGCGACCGGCCTCCTCCAGCTTGTGGGTGTAGTCGGCGAAGAGCACCAGCGCGGCCAGGCCCGCCGAACCGATGGCGTAGCCCTTGGTCACCGCCTTGGTCGTGTTGCCGACGGCATCCAGCGGGTCGGTCACGTTGCGGACTTCCTTGGGCAGCTCCGACATCTCGGCGATGCCGCCGGCGTTATCGGTGATGGGGCCGTAGGCATCGAGCGCCACGATGATCCCCGCCATCGACAGCATCGAGGTCGCCGCGATCGCGATGCCGTACAGGCCCGCGAGCGCGTACGCCGCCCAGATCGCCAGGCACACCGAGAGCACCGGCCATGCCGTCGAGCGCATGGACACGCCGATTCCAGCGATGATGTTGGTAGCGTGGCCCTTGGTCGAGGCTTCGGCCACGTGCTTCACGGGGGCGTACTCGGTTCCGGTGTAGTACTCGGTGATGAACACCATGAGCGCGGTGAGCACCAGGCCCACGACGCAGGTGCCCCAGAGCTTCATGACGGTCATGCCCGGGTACGCGGCGACCACGTCCTTCATCATCCACTCGGTGACGAAGTAGAACGCGATGAGCGAGAGCAAACCGGCCACCGCGAGCCCGCGGTAGAGCGCGTTCATGATCTTGCCGCCCTGGCTCGTCTTGACGAAGTAGCAGCCGATGATCGAGGCGATGATCGAGACGCCGCCCAGGACCAGCGGATAGGTCACCGCGTTGCCCACGATCGTGGGGCTCGGCAGCAGCAGCGCGCCCAGCACCATCGTGGCGATGATCGTCACGGCGTAGGTCTCGAAGAGGTCCGCGGCCATGCCGGCGCAATCGCCCACGTTGTCGCCCACGTTGTCGGCGATCACGGCGGGGTTGCGGGGATCGTCCTCGGGAATGCCCGCCTCGACCTTGCCCACCAGGTCGGCGCCCACGTCGGCGCCCTTGGTGAAGATGCCGCCGCCCAGGCGCGCGAAGATCGAGATGAGCGAGGAGCCGAAGGCCAGGCCGATGAGCGGCTTCACCACGTCGCTCATGCGAGCGGCATGCGCGCCCGTCCCGTGCAGGTACATGAAGAAACCCGCCACGGAAATGAGGCCCAGCCCCACCACCAGCAGGCCGGTGATGGCGCCGCCCTTGAAGGCGATGTTGAGCGCGGGCCCGATGCCGTTGCGCGCCGCCTCGGCGGTGCGCACGTTGGCGCGGACCGAGACGTTCATGCCGATGTAGCCGGCGGCGCCCGAGGCGACCGCCCCGATGAGGAAGCCCACGGCGGTGTCCCAGCCCAGCACGAAGCCGATCACGATGCAGAGCACGACGCCCACCACCGCGATGGTCGTGTACTGGCGGTTCAGGTACGCCTTGGCGCCCGTCTGCACGGCCGCGGCGATCTCGCGCATGCGCGCGTTGCCGTCGGGCTGGCGCAGGATCCAAGAGGCGGTCACCCCGCCGTAGATCAGCGCGATCACGCCGCAGGCGAGCGCGATGAAAATTGCGTTGTTCAACATTGCTGCTTCTCCCGGTCTTTTAGTGAGTGCGGATGCGGATGGTCTTCTACTTCTTGAACTCGGTGCGGGTCTTCTTCTTCACGGGCGCGTTCTTGAGCCGCACGTAGCTGGGTAGCCCGTTCTCGAATGGGGGATAGGCCTCGCCGGCGATGAGCGGGGCAAGGTAGGTGCGGCACCTTGCCGTGATGTGGAAGCCGTCGGGCGTGATGAAGTCGCGCGGCATCTTCTTCTCGACGTTGGCCACGTCCGATAGCTTCGCCACCCCGATCTCCCAGCGATAGGGCCGGCTCGACTTGCGCACGATGGTGGGCATGACGCTGTTCATGCCCTTCACCGCGTATTCGACCGCGGCGCGTCCCACGGCATACGACTGCTCGAGGTCGGTCTTCGACGCGATGTGCCGCGCGGAGCGCTGCAGGTAGTCGGCCACGGCCCAGTGGTGCTTGTAGCCCAGCTTGCCGCGGACGATCTCGGCGATGCGCGGCGCGACGCCGCCCAGCTGGCTGTGGCCGAACGCGTCCTTGAGGCCCGACTCTGCAAGGAACTTGCCGTCCTTGTCGTGCAGGCCCTCGGAGACTCCGACCGCGCAGTAGCCATGGCGCTCCACCGTCTCCTTCACCCGGGCGAGGAAGGCCTCCTCGTCGAAGGCGATCTCCGGAAAAAGGAGCACGTGCGGCGCGGTGCCGGGCCTGGTCTGCGCGAGCGCCGTCGCGGCCGTGATCCAGCCCGCGTGGCGTCCCATCACCTCGAGGATGAAGACCTTGGTGGAGGTCTTGGCCATCGATTCGACGTCCAGGCCCGCCTCCATCATCGACACGGCGACGTACTTGGCCACCGAGCCGAACCCGGGGCAGCAATCGGTGATCGGCAGGTCGTTGTCGACCGTCTTGGGCACGTGCACCGCGGTGAGCGGGTAGCCCAGCTTGTCGGCGAGCTGCGAGACCTTCAGGCAGGTGTCGGCCGAGTCGTTGCCGCCGTTGAAGAAGAAGTAGCCGATGTCGTGCGCCTTGAAGACCTCGATCAGCCGCTCGTACTCGCGCGGGTCCTGGTCGAACTTCTTCAGCTTGTAGCGCGCGCTGCCGAAGGCGCCGCCCGGCGTGTGCCGCAACGCGCGGATGAGCGCCGGAGACTCCTTGCCCGTGTCGATGAGGTCTTCGTAGAGCGCACCGAGGATGCCGTTGCGGCCGGCGTAGACCTTGCCGATGTGCTTGCGGTGCTTGCGCGCGGTCTCGATAACGCCCGCGGCGCTCGCATTGATGACGGCGGTCACGCCGCCGGACTGGGCATAGAAGGCGTTTCTTGGCATGGCTCTCTAAACCTGTTCAACCACAGAGACCACCGGGACCACGGAGCAGCGACGATTGAATGGCCTGGTAAAGAGGATTCCGCATGTGGATCACCCGAAGGTCTGTGGTCTCTGTGGCAGGGGGTTCCCGGCAATCAATCCAGCGCGGCGAATATCCGCTCGCGAACTTCCTCGACCTTCCCCAGGCCGTCCACCCGGTGGTACTTCGGCGCGGCGGGGTCGCCCGTCGCCGCCCACTTCGCGTAATAGGCCACCAGCGGCTCGGTCTGGCGGTGGTAGATCTCCAGGCGCTTCCTCACGGTCTCTTCCTTGTCGTCGTCGCGCTGCACCAGCGCTTCGCCGGTCACGTCGTCCTTCATGTCCTGCTTCGGCGGGTTGTACCGCACGTGGTACGAGCGCCCCGAGGGCAGGTGCACGCGCCGTCCCGCCATGCGCTCGATGATCACCTTGTCGTCGAGGGCGATCTCCACCACGTGCTCGATCGGCACCGACGCCGCCTTCATCGCCTCGGCCTGCGGAATCGTGCGCGGGAATCCGTCGAAGAGGAAGCCACGCGCGCAATCGGCCGCCACTATCCGGTCCTTCACCAGCCCGATGATGATGTCGTCGGAGACCAGCTCGCCGCGATCCATCACCTTCCTCGCGGCGATCCCCAGCGGCGTGCCGGCCTTCACCGCCGCGCGCAGCATGTCGCCCGTGGAGATCTGCGGGATGCCGTAGCGCTGCGTGACGAACGCAGCCTGCGTGCCCTTACCGGCACCCGGTCCCCCCAGCAAGATCAGCCGCATTACCGCAACCCTCCAGGGGTCGATTCCGTGCAGCCCGAGATTATAGCGGGGAGAGCTTGCTTCGCACCCTCTCCAGGTCGGCCGCGGTGTCGACTCCCGCCTCGATGGGCGCATCCCAGCGCGCCACCGCGATGCGCCGGCCGTGTCCCAGCGCGCGCAGCTGCTCCAGCGCCTCGAAGCGCTCGGCGGCGGTCGGCGCGAGCGACGAGAACTCACGCAGGAACGCCACGCGGTAGGCGTAGATGCCGATGTGCCGCAGCGCGGGAAACCCCGGCGGCAGGGCGTCGCGCCCGCGCGCGAAGGCATCCCGCGCATAGGGAATCGGCGCGCGCGAGAAATACTGCGCGTAGCCCGCCTCGTCGACCACCACCTTCACTACGTTCGGATCGAAGAAGGCTTGCGCGGAATCGAGCGGGTGCGCCGCCGTGGCGATCGCCGCCTGCGGCTTCGCCGCGAGCTCGCCCGCGACGCGGGCGATGAGCTCCGGGTCGATCAGGGGCTCGTCGCCCTGCACGTTGACGACGATCTCGTCCGGAGCGAGCCCAAGCGCCCGCACCGCTTCGGCCAGCCGGTCGGTGCCGGTCTCGTGCGCATCCGAGGTGAGGCATGCGCGGAATCCGTGGCCCTCGACCGCCTCGGCGATGTCGGCATGGTCGGTGGCGACCACGACCGACTCGGCGCCGCTTTGCGCGGCGCGGCCCGCGACCCAGGCGACCAGCGGCTTGCCGGCGATGTCCGCGAGCATCTTGCCCGGCAGGCGCGTCGAGGACATGCGCGCCGGAATGAGGACCTTGAAAGCCACGCGCGCCAAGGAAGCCTCAGGGCTCCTCGTCCGGGCGCAGGGTGCGCGCCTCCTCCTCGAGCATCACGGGGATGCCGTCCTTCACGGGAAAGGCGAGGCGATCGGCCTTGCAGACGAGCTCCTGCGCGTCCTTCTTCCACGCGAGGGGACCCTTGCACGCCGGGCAGACGAGTATCTCAAGCAGCTTGGGGTCCATCGGCGCTCCTGCGGGCCTTGGCGATGCGGGCGAGGAGGAATTCCTCGAAGTCTTGCGGAAGGATCGCATCGACGCGCATGAACCACATGCGCGCATCGGCGAATGCGGCGCATTTTACGGCATCCTTTTCCGTCATGACCACGACCTCCGCGCCCGCAAGCCGCAGCTCCGAGGGCTGGAAGGCGTGGTGATCGGGGAAGGCCCGGGTGCGCGCGCGAATGCCCAGCCGTTCGAGGTGCTCGAAGAAGCGGTCGGGATTGCCGATGCCGGCGATGGCGGCGACCGCGCGCCCGCGCGCCATGAGCGCGAACTCCTCCGCGGAGAGCTCGTCGTTGCGCGCCAGGGCGGCGAAGCGCTCGCGGCCCAGGCGCATGTCGAAGCGGCGCGCCCCGGCGATCTCCTCGCCTCCCCCGTTGAGGATCACGGCGTCCACCTCGCGCAGGCGCTTGGTCGGCTCGCGCAACGGCCCCGAAGGCAGCAGCAAGCCGTTGCCGAAGCGCCGCTCGCCGTCGACCACCGCGAGCTCCACGTCGCGTTGCAGGGCGTAGTGCTGCAGTCCGTCGTCGCTCACGAGCACATCCACCTCGGGATGCGCCTCCAGCAGCGCCCGCGCCGCCGCCGGACGGTCGGGCGAGATGTACACGGGCACGCGCGAGCGCCGTGCGATGAGCACCGGCTCGTCGCCGAAGTGCTCCGGTGTCGCGATGTCGGGATAGACGCGCACGACGCCCAGCGGATCGGCCTCCCGCGGCGGCACCCGGCCGTAGCCTCGCGCGACGACGCCGGGGTTCCATCCTTTCGCCAGCAGGATCTCGAGGACCGCGAGCGCGAGTGGGGTCTTGCCGCTGCCGCCCGCGGTGATGTTGCCGCAGACGATCACCGGCACCGGTGCTCGCCAGGACGGCAGGATGCGGCTGCGATAAAGGAGCCGGCGCAGGGCGACGGCCGCGCCGAACAGCAACGCGAGCGGCAGGAAGATCAATGCCCCGCCCCCGAGCTTCTGCCATTCCTTCTGGAGCCATTCGGCCACGACTCGCAGCGCCTAACGCCTGTCGCCCAATGGCTATCGCCTCGTCTGCGTCGTGAACGAGATCTGGTTGTAGCCCGCCAGGCGCGCGCTCTCCATCACGTTGATCACCGCCTGGTGCGTCGCCGCCGCATCCGCGCTGATGGCGATCACCGGGTCCTTCGCGCCCTTGGCCGCCTCGCGCAGCGCGTTGGCGAAGTTCTGCGTCGAGCCGAACACCACGGGGACCCCGTTCACGGCGTACTTGCCAGAGGCGTCCACGCCCACGCTCAGCATCGCGGGCTTTTCCACGTTTCGCTCGGCGGTGGCTTCCGGCAGGTTGATCTGCAGCTGCGAGAAGCGGTTGTAGGTCGTCGTGAGGAACAGGAAGATCAGGATGACAATAAGGATGTCGATCAGCGGGATGAGGTCGATGTACGGGTACTCCCGCGCCCGCCCGCGGCGGAAGTTCATGCGCGGCGCTCGCCGTGGATGACCTCCACGAGCTTGATCGCCTGGCTCTCCATGTCCACCACCAGCACCTCCACGCGGTGGCGGAAGTGGCGGTAGAAGATCACGGCGGGAATGGCCACGGCGATCCCGAAGAGCGTGTTGTAGAGCGCCACCGAGATGCCGTGCGCGAGCTGCGCCGGGTTCGCCCCGCTGGTGGGGTTCTGCGAGCCGAAGATCTCGATCATGCCGACGATCGTGCCGAAGAGGCCCAGCAGCGTGGAGATGGTGGCGATGGTGCCCAGCGTGTTGAGGAACCGCTCGAGCTCGATGGTCACGGCGCGGCCGGCGTCCTCGACCGCGTCCTTGATGACTTCGCGCGGGCTCCTCTCGTTGACCAGCGCGGCCGCGAAAACGCGCCCGATGAGCGGCCCCGACTGCAGGCGGTTCACCAGGTCCTGGGTGACTCCCTTGGCCTGGTACTCCCGCACGGTGGCGGGTAGCAGCTCGCGCGGGGCGACGAGGGAGGTGCGCAAGGACCAGAAACGCTCGCCGATGATCGCGAGGGCGATGACCGACGTGATGATGATGAACCAGACCGGCCAGCCGGCCGCTTCGATGATCGACAGCACTTGCGCGAGGCTCCTCGGATGCGTGGCAGGCACTTTACCCACCGCAGTCGCGCTCCACAAGCGCTTGCGATCCGCGCCGGGGGCGCACACAAGGCGCGCGCGGAAGCCTTTGATGCGGCAGGGATCGAGCTGCCGCGCCCGGCGCCTTGCCCCGCGCGGCGGTTTGGGGCACCTTTCGAAACAGGCCGTTCCCCGAAATTTGTAGGCGAACGTGAAGGGGCGTGTTACGCGACACCGATGTCTCGTTTCATCCACAGAGCCTGTGGATAACCCTGTGGACGGACTTCCGGCGCGATCTCCAAGCAACGAATCACAAAGGCTTTTTTTTCGTCTGCTCAAGTTTTGAGCGCTATGCGTTTAACGAAGGAAATCAAGAAGTTATAAAAAAAATACCCTGTCAAGCCCCGTCATCGCGGGGGAACGCGACGAAGCCGGCGCGCTCGCCGCCATGCGGTGGATAGACGAATCGGGCGCTCCCAGAGGGAAAACTGCTTTTTGCAAGTCCTACGAATTCACTTCCGTTTCTCCTACGCGCCGACTTCCTGTTCTCCTACGTGCCAAGGTAACCTCCCGGACCCCCATGGCCCCCCCTGCAGATCAACCCAGTCTCTTCGCCCCGCCTGTGGTCAGCGTCACCGAGCTCAACCGGCGGGTGCGCAACCTGCTGGAAAACAAGTTCGAGACCCTCTGGGTGGCGGGAGAGCTCTCCAACGTCAAGCCGGCCGGCTCGGGCCACTGGTACTTCTGCCTGAAGGACGGGGGCGCCCAGGTGGACTGCGCCATGTTCCGGACCCGGGCGCGATTCCTGGATTTCCGGCCGGAAGCCGGCATGCAGGTCGAGGTCCGGGCGCGCGTCACGCTGTACGAGCCCCGTGGCAGCTTCCAGCTGGTGGTGGAGGAAGTACGCCGCGCCGGGTTGGGCGCGCTTTTCGAGGCCTTCGAAAAGCTCAAGGCCCGGCTGCAGGAAGAGGGGCTCTTCGAGGCGTCGGTGAAGAAGCCGCTGCCGGCCTTCCCTCGCGCCATCGGCATCGTGACCTCGCCCCAGGCCGCCGCATTGCGCGACGTGCTCACGACATTGCGCCGCCGGGCGTGCATGACGCCCGTGATCCTGTACCCGGCGCAGGTGCAGGGCGAAGGAGCTGCCGGCCAGGTGGCGCGCGCCATCCGCGTGGCCAACGAGAGGCGCGAGGTCGATGTCCTCGTGTTGTGCCGCGGCGGGGGCAGCCTCGAGGACCTCTGGGCGTTCAACGAGGAAGTGGTGGCGCGCGCTATCGCCGCCTCGCGCCTGCCGGTCGTGAGTGGCGTGGGACACGAAACCGACTTCTCCATCGCCGATTTCGTCGCCGACGTGCGCGCGCCAACGCCCACCGCAGCGGCTGTCGCCGCGAGCGCCGATCGCCTCGCCCTGTGCGAGCAGGTTTCGGAGTATCGCCGCCGCCTCGCACGCGAGCTTGCGCGGCGCCTGGAAAGCTCGCACCAACGCGTCGACCTGCTCGCGCGCGCGGTCGCGCGAGACTTGGCGCGTGCGGTGCAGGCGCGGCGCCAGCGCCTGGATGCCCTCTCGCGGCGGCTGCTCACGCCCGCCCAGCGCCTGCAGCGAAACCGCGAGCGGCTCGCCCTGCTCGCCCGGCGCATGCGGCTCGCGTTGCCCGACGTGCAGGCGCAGTCAAGCGCCCTGCAGCGCGAACGCCGCCGCCTCACGGCAGGGATGGAGCGCGTGGTTTCCGAGCGCCGGCGTCGCCTCGAGGCGTTGCGCAGCGCGCTGGGCCATCTCGATCCAACACGCGTACTGGCGCGCGGCTACAGCATCGTTCGCGATCCCGGGGGACAGGTGCGGCTCTCGAGCGCGGGCCTCGAGCCGGGTCAACCGCTCGAGGTCACGTTTTCGCAGGGGACGGCGAGCGTGAAAGTGTCGCAGGCGCGGTAGGTTTATATTGGGCCAGCGAGGGACCCGGTTCCTCGTTTCCATCACGAACCCGGAGGCCGCATGGCGAAGTCGAAGAAAACCAAGGAATCCAACGCCGTCTACAAGGTGATCGAGATCGTCGGCACCAGCCCTCAATCGTGGGCGGAAGCCGCGCGCAACGGCGTGAACGCCGCCTCGCGCAGCCTTC
This sequence comes from Usitatibacter sp., assembly GCA_035626705.1. Lineage (GTDB taxonomy): Bacteria > Pseudomonadota > Gammaproteobacteria > Burkholderiales > Usitatibacteraceae > Usitatibacter. The sequence goes on from DASPNE010000024.1 coordinate 223,096, forward strand.
GCGACCTGCGCGTAGCCGAGGTCGACAAGCTCGACGTGAAGATCGAGGGCGGCAAGCTGGTCTACCGGGCGAAGCTCAAGGTGAGCTTCAAGTATCACGGGGACGATTGATACGGGGGGTGAGGGAGGGGAGATGGGGGATGCGGCGTGAGGGCGGCGGCGCTAGTCGCCGATGAACCGCTCGACCCGTTCGCGGATCATGCGCGGGACATCCTCGCGCAGCGCGTCGAATCGCTCCAGCCCCTGCATGCTCCTCAGCCACGTGAGCTGGCGCTTGGCGAGCTGCCGCGTGGCCGCGACGCCTCTGTACTCGAGCGTTTCCTCGGGCGCTTCGCCCTCGAGCACCTGCCAGGCCTGGCGATAACCGACGCTGCGCATCGAGGGTAGGGCCGCGTCCAGCCGGTAGCGGGATCGCAACCCCCGCACCTCGTCCAACAGGCCCGCGTGCAGCATCGCGCGGAAGCGCGCTGCGATGCGCTCGTGGAGCACGGCGCGCTGCGAGGGCTCGAGCGCGATGCGCAGGACCTCGAAGGACAGCGAGGGCGCCGGGCGGCGCGCCTGCAACGCCGACAGCGGCTCGCCGGCGAGCTTGTGGACCTCGAGGGCCCGCTGGATGCGCTGGGGATCGGTAGGCTGGATGCGCGCGGCGCTTTGGGGATCCACGCCTGCCAGCTCGGCATGCAACGCGGGCCAGCCTTCGCGTGCCGCTCGCGCCTCGATTTCGGCGCGCAGCGCGGGATCGGCTGGCGGCAGGTCCGCCAATCCATGCTCGAGCGCCGCGAAGTACAGCATCGTCCCGCCCGCGAGCACGGGAATGCGGCCGCGCCCGTGGATCTCCCGCACGAGCCGCAGCGCGTCGCCGCGAAAGCGGCCGGCGGAATAGGCCTCGGTCGGCTCGAGGATGTCCACCAGGTGGTGCGGCGCCGCGGCGCGTTCCGCCGCGCTTGGCTTGGCGGTGCCGACATCCATCCCGCGATAGACCTGGGCGGAGTCGACGCTCACCACCTCGATGGGAAGCGCCTGTGCGAGCGACAGGGCGGCCGCGGTCTTGCCGCTCGCGGTGGGCCCCAGCAGGAAGACCGCCCTGGGCGTGTTCACGTGCGCGACACGCCGGCTAGCGCCCGCGCATGAAAACCCGGTCGAGCTCCGCCATCGAGAGCTGGTGCCACGTGGGCCGGCCGTGGTTGCAGCTGCCGGCGCGCTCGGTCTGCTCCATCTGCCGCAGGAGCGCGTTCATTTCGGGGAGGGTGAGGCCGCGGTTGGCGCGCACCGCTGCGTGGCATGCCATCGATGACAGCAGCTCGTTGCGCCGCTCGACCATCACGCGGCTCGCGCCGAATTCGCGCATCTCGCGCAGCACCGAGCGCAGCAGGCCCGCCGCGTCGAGGTCCGCGAGCAATGCCGGCACGGCCCGGATGAGGAGCTCGCGCGGACCGGCCACGCCCACGTCGAACCCGAGGGAAGCGAGCTCCTCCGCGCCTGCCTGCGCCTGCTCGATGTCCTCGGCGGTCGCGGTCATCGGGATGGGCACGAGCAGCGGCTGCGAGGGCAGCGTGGCGGCGTCGAGCGCCTGCTTGAGCCCCTCGTACACGATGCGCTCGTGCGCCGCGTGCATGTCCACGATGACGAGGCCGGCGGCGTTCTGCGCCAGGATGTAGACCCCGTGCAGTTGCGCCACCGCGAAGCCCAGGAGCGGCGATTCGGCAGGCATCTCGTGCGCTGGCGCAATGCGGCGCTCGTCGGCCACCGCCATCGAGAAAAGCGATTCGTAGCCGCGGGTGGGCTGCGCCACCGCCAGGCCCAGGTTGCCCTCGAAGGCGCTGCGCGTCGCCGCCGCGGGCATCGCCGGCGAGGGCACGCTTCGCGCCTGCGCGCCCATGGGCGCTGCGAGCGCGCGCGAAAGCGCGTGGAAGACGAACTGGTGCACCGCGCCGGAGTCCCGGAACCGCACCTCGCTCTTGGCCGGGTGCACGTTCACGTCCACGAGGGCGGCGTCGATGTCCAGGAAAAGCACGAAGGCGGGATGGCGATCGTGGTGCAGCACGTCGGCATATGCCTCGCGGATCGCATGCGCCACGACCTTGTCGCGCACGAACCGGCCGTTCACGAAAAGGTACTGCGCGTCGCGGTTCGCGCGCGTGAAACCGGGCTCGGCGGCAAGGCCGCTCACCGAGATGCGCGATCCCTGCGCGAGCACCTCGACCGCCGAAGCCGCGAAATCGTCGCCCAGCAGCCGGGCCGCGCGCGCACGCGGCGGTTCCGGCGGAAAGTGCGCGATGCGCCGGGTGTTGTGCGTGAGCGAGAACGCCACCGCGGGACGCGAGAGCGCGATGCGCGCGAAGGCTTCGTCGCAGCGGGCGAACTCGGTCGCCTCGCTTTTGAGGAACTTGCGTCGCGCGGGCGTGTTGAAGTAAAGGTCCTCGACTTCGACGGTGGTGCCGGCCGCGAGCGCCGCGGGCTCGACCTCGCCCACGTGTCCCGCCTCGCAGGCAAGGCGCCAGGCATGCCGCTCGCCCGTACGCCGGCTGGCGATGGCGAGCCGCGCCACGGCTCCGATCGAAGCCAGCGCCTCGCCGCGAAATCCCAGGGTAACGGCGCGCTCGAGATCCTCGAGTGTCGCGATCTTGCTGGTGGCGAAACGGGCGACCGCCAGGGGAAGGTCGTCGCGCTCGATGCCGGCGCCATCGTCGATTACGCGCATGCGGCGCACGCCGCCCTCGACCAGCTCGACCGCGACCGAGCGGGCGCCGGCATCGAGGCTGTTCTCCATCAATTCCTTGAGGGCCGCGGCGGGCCGGTCGACCACCTCGCCCGCGGCGATCTGGTTGACGAGCAGCTCGGGGAGATTGCGTATTGCGCCCACAGGGAATGTTACACTGGCCGAGCAGTTCTCCATCCTATAAGCGCCCCGAGCGCAAGGAGCTGCATTGACCCCAGGGACGGCGACTTCGCCGCAGCTTCCAGCGGCGTGGGCGGATCACTCGCTTCATGCCGAGCAGGTGCGCCTGCTCTTCCGCTTCTCGCTCGTGGGTTACCTCGCCACGCTGCTGGTGATCTTCATCCTTGGCGCGATCCTGTGGGAAGACCTGTCCACGCCGTCGCTGTTCGCGTGGTTCGTAGCGGTCTCGATGGTCACCATCGGGCGCTACCTGATCTACAAGGCGTTCATCCAGGGCAATCCGCCGGACCCGGAAGTCGAATCGTGGGAGCGGCGCTTCATCGCCGGCACCGTGCTCGCGGGCCTGTGCTGGATGGCGATCGGCACCGTGCTGCTGCCGGAGGCCTCGCGCGTGGTGCAGCGCCTGTCGGTGGTGATGCTCGTGATGCTGCTCATGACGGGCGCCGTGGCGTATTACGCCCCGCACCGCTACGCCTACAAGATCACCGCTTTCCTCGGCCTCGTGCCGCTCGCGGCGACGCTTGGAGGATCGGGCGATCGCAACCAGCTCTTCCTCTCGGGGCTGATCCTGCTGCTGGCGGGCTTCCTGCCGTACGTGCACGAGCGCGTGCACAAGGCCCTCGTCGATTCGCTCAACACGCGACGCGCGCGCGAGAACCTCACCACCGAGCTCGCATCGGAGCGCAACCGGTTGCAGGAGGCGAACGAGGCGCTCGCCGAGGAGATGAGCGAGCGCGAGCGCGCGCAGCAGATGGAGATGATCGCCTCGCAGAAGCTGCGGATGCACTTCGAGCGCACGCCGCTCGCGGTCATCGAGTGGGACCGGCGCTATCGCATCACGGCGTGGAACCCCGCGGCCGAGGCGATCTTCGGTTATCCGCTCGCGGAGGCGGCCGGCAGCACCATTCCCCAGCTCCTCGCGACCGAGGCCGACCGCCCGGCGATGGAGGGCATGTGCCATGAGCTGCTCGAGTCCGGCGACGGCAACAAGGTCACCACGACCAACCTCACCCGCACCGGCCGCACCATCCATTGCGAGTGGTACAACACGCCGCTCACCGACAGCAACGGCGAGCTGATCGGCTTCGCCTCGCTGGTGCAGGACATCACCGAGCGCCTCAATACCGAGCGCACCATCCACTACATGGCGCACCACGACGCGCTCACCGGCCTGCCCAACCGCCGCCTGATGCAGGACCGCCTCAACCAGGCGATCATGGCCGCGCGCCGCAAGCAACGCCACGTCGCGGTTCTCTTCCTCGACCTCGACCGCTTCAAGGTGGTGAACGACACTCTCGGCCACGACACGGGCGACTTCATCCTCAAGGACGTGGCGCGGCGCTTGATCTCCTGCGTGCGCGAGGCCGACACGGTCTCGCGCGAGGGCGGCGACGAGTTCGTCATCATCCTGCCGGACCTCGAGCGCCCCGAGCATGCGCGGGTGGTGGCCGACAAGATGATCAAGGAGCTCGCCCGCCCGGTGGAGATCGCGGGGCACGAGATCCACGTCACACCCTCGATCGGCATCAGCCACTACCCGAACGACGCGACCGACGTGCAGCAGCTGCTCAAGCACGCCGACAGCGCGATGTACCAGGCCAAGGACGCGGGGCGCAATACCATCCGCTTCTTCACCAACGACCTGAACTTCCTGCTCTCCAAGCGCCTCGAGGTCGAGACGCGCCTGAGGAAGGCGATGGAGAACCAGGAATTCTTCCTGCGCTACCAGCCGCAGGTGGCCATCGACGACGGCCGCATCACCGGAATGGAAGCGCTCATCCGCTGGAACGACCCGCAGCGCGGCGAGGTGTTTCCGAAGGACTTCATCTTCGTGGCCGAGGAGCTGGGGCTGATCGTGCCCATGGGGGAGTGGGTGTTCCGCACCGCCTGCCAGCAGCTGCGGCAGTGGGAGACGGAGGGCCTCACGCCGATCACGATCTCCATCAACATCTCGGCGCGCCAGTTCATGTCGCGCAGGCTCGTCTCGACCCTGCTCGCGATCGTGCGCGACACCAACGCCGACCCGCGTCGCATCGAGCTGGAGATCACCGAGACGATGATCATGCGCAACCTCGAGCAATCGATCGACACGCTCACGCAGTTGCGCGCGACCGGCATGCAGGTGGCGGTCGACGATTTCGGCGTGGGTTACTCGTCGCTCAACCAGCTCACCAAGCTGCCCGCTTCGAGCATGAAGATCGACCGCTCCTTCATCATGAACCTGCCGCAGGACGAGGACAGCGGCTCGATCACCGAGGCGATCATCGCCATGGCCAAGCGGTTGAAGCTGCGCGTCATCGCCGAGGGCGTGGAGACGCGCGCTCAGCTGGATTTCCTGCGCGCCAACCACTGCGAGGCCTTCCAGGGCTATCTCTTCTCGCGGCCGGTCACCGCGCTGGAGGCCACCGCGATGCTGCGGGCCCAGGCCATCGGCAACTCGCGGCCGCAGGCCGCGCAGTCGGCCGCCGACTAGTTCGCGGCGTACTTCGACCGCGCGAGCGGCGGGTTCTGCGCGAGGTAGCGCTTGATGCCGCCCAGGATCGCGGCGGCCATCTTCTCCTGGTAGGCGCCGTCCTTGAGCCGCTTCTCCTCCTCGGGATTGGAGATGAACGCGGTCTCGACCAGGATCGACGGGATGTCGGGCGCCTTCAGAACCGCGAAGCCCGCCTGCTCCACCGCGCTCTTGTGCAGCGAGTTCACGTCGCCCAGCTCCGAGAGCACCGCCTTGCCGAGCTTGAGCGAATCGTTGATGGTCGCGGTGAGCGAGAGGTCGAGCAGCGTGCGTGCGAGCACGGGGTCGCGCACGTCCAGGTTCACGCCGCCGATCAGGTCCGACTCGTTCTCCTTCTTCGCGAGCCAGCGCGCCGCCGCGGTGGTGGCTCCGCGCTCGGAGAGGGCGAAGACCGAGGAACCCTTCACGTCGGGCTTGACCCAGGCGTCGGCATGGATCGAGACGAAGACGTCGGCGTTGGTGCGCCGCGCCTTGGACACACGCTGGCCCAGCGGGATGAAGTAGTCGCCGTCGCGCACCATCACCGCGCGCATGTTGGGCTCCTTGTCGATGGCCGACTTGAGCCGGCGCGCGATGGCGAGCGTCACGTCCTTCTCGCGCGTGCCGTGGCGCCCACGCGCCCCGGGGTCCTCGCCGCCGTGGCCCGCGTCGATCGCGATGATGACCAGGCGCTCCTTCACGGGCTTGGCCGGGCCCCGGGATGCGGCCTCGCGCTTCGCGGGGGGCTCCAGGCGAACCACCGGCAGCTCGGGCAGCTCCGCCTTCGCGACCTCGGCGACGGGTGGCGTGATGACCACGAGCGGAGCCTGCGCCATCTCGGCGATCGGATCGGGATCACTTTTCAACAGCGCCATCAGCGGGTCGATCGGTTTGGCCGGATGCAGGTCCAGCACCAGCCGGTGCCTGTACTCGCCCGCCGGCGGCAGCGGAAAGAGGGAGGGCTTCACCTGCGTGCGCAGGTCGAAGACAACACGCACGACGTTGGGGCGATTGAGCCCCACGCGCACCGCGGCGATATAGGGATCGTCGGCCGCGAGCTTGCTGGGCAGTCCCCTCAGCTCGTCGTTGAGCTCCACGCCTTCGAGGTCCACGACGAGGCGGTCGGGATTCTCCACGAAGAACATCTGGTGCCTGAGCGAGCGCGCCGACTCGAGCGTGACGCGCGTGTATTCCTGCGCGGGCCACACGCGCGCCGCCACGACCTTCTCCATGGTGAGCGCGGGCCACGCCGCGAGCAGCAGCGCCGCGAACAGCAGGTACTTCAGGTATTGCGGAAGGTGAAGGGAAAGGTAGGGCGCAGCCGCTCGAGGAAGCGAACGCCGCCGGGCGAGCTGGCTCGCAAGCTCGCGTTGCGCCCGGAGCCGCTTGATGTGAGCACGAGCTCCACGTCCGGCGCGGGCAGCAGCCCCCCCGCCTTCTCCGGCCATTCGATCAGGCTCACGTTGCGCCCGTTGAAGGTTTCCCGAAACCCCGCGTCTATCCATTCCCTCGGGTCTTGGAACCTATAAAAATCAAAGTGATGCAAGTCTAACCTCGAAACTGCATAAAGTTCAACCAGCGTGTACGTCGGGCTCTTCACCCGCCCCGTGTAGTCCAGGCCCCGCAGCACCCCTCGCACGAGGGTGGTCTTGCCTGCGCCGAGCTCGCCGCGCAGGAAGATCACCAGCCCCGCCTCGAGATGCATCGCCATGGCCGCGCCGAGAGCCAGGGTCGCGTCCTCGTCGGGGAGGGGGCACTCGAGCGCTACCATCGAAGCCATGGAGACGAAGGTCCGGCAGGGCGTGGAAGACAGGATCCGCGAGTGGGGGCGCGAGCTGGGCTTCGCCGCGGTCGGCATCGCGGGCACCGAGCTCGCCGCCGAGGAAGCGCGCCTCATGGAGTGGCTGGGACGCGGCTGGCACGGCGAGATGGATTATATGGCCCGCCATGGCGAGCGCCGCGCGCGGCCTGCCGAGCTCGTGCCCGGCACGGCCTCGGTCATCACGGCAAGGCTCGACTACAAGCCCGCCGGCGCGCGCGATTCCTGGGAGGTGCTCGAAGATCCCGAGCGCGCGTTCGTGTCCCGTTATGCGCTCGGGCGCGACTACCACAAGGTGCTGCGCGCCAAGCTGCAGGCGCTCGCCGATCGCATGACCGCCGAGCTGGGCCAATTCGCCTATCGCGTCTTCACCGACAGCGCGCCGGTGATGGAGGTTTCGCTCGCGCGAAGAAGCGGCCTCGGCTGGCGCGGCAAGCACACCCTGCTGCTCTCGCGCGACGCGGGCTCGATGTATTTCCTGGGCGAGCTCTTCGTGAGCCTGGACCTGGCGCGCGATGCTCCGACCACAGAGCATTGCGGAACCTGCAACCGCTGCATCGACATCTGCCCCACGCAGGCCATCGTCGCGCCCTACCAGCTCGATGCGCGCCGCTGCATCTCCTACCTCACGATCGAGAACAAGGGCTCGATCCCCGAGGAGTTCCGACCCCTAATGGGCAACCGCATCTACGGCTGCGACGACTGCCAGCTGGTGTGCCCCTGGAACAAGTACGCCAAGGATGCGGCGACGCCCGATTTCGCCGTGCGTAACGGGCTCGACGACGCGCGGCTGGTCGACCTCTTCGCCTGGACCGAGGAGGAATTCAACCGCCGCTTCGAAGGCTCCGCGATCCGCCGCATCGGGCACGAGCGCTGGTTGCGCAACATTGCCGTGGCGCTGGGGAATGCGCCTTCGACTCCGGCGATCGTGGCGACCCTCGAAGCGCGCCGCAGCCATCCGTCGGCGCTCGTGCGCGAGCACGTGGAGTGGGCGCTCGCGCGCCACAATTCCGGGACGGACCTGGATTAAACCGGGGACGGACCTGGAATTACACGCTGCGCGCAGCGTGTTTGCGGGAACACGCGGGACGCATCGCCTTTCCGGGTCCGTCCCCGGTTTAATCCAGGTCCGTCCCCGGTTTCAGTCCGGCCGCACGAACTCCCGCAGCGACTTGGCGAGCTTCGCGAGCGAGGGCTTGTGCACGTACATCATGTGCCCCGCCTCGTAGTAGCTCACCTCGATGTTCGGGCGCAGCTCCTCGGCGAGTCCCAGGTGGTCGAGCGAGTAATCGGCGGCGAAGTGCGGCGTGGCGAAGTCGAAGTAGCCGCTCGCCACCAGCACCCGCATCTTCGGGTTCATCGTCATCGCCTTGCGCAGCGTCTCCCCCACCGAGGCATAGCGGTTGGCGAATTCCGTGCCCCACCCCCAGTTCACGTAGAAGGGACGGATGACCTCGTAGGGCAGGTCGGCCTCGAAGCCCAGGTCGCGGCGCACGTAGTCGTTCATCGCCGCGGCGTAGCAGCCGAAGATCTGCACCATCGCGGGATCGAACTCGAACTCCTCGCCGGCCGAATCCCGGTCGAAGCCGGTGAAGCGGCTGTCGAGGCGTCCCACCGTCTTGCCATCGCCGCGAAGAAGCTCCTTGCAGAAGCGGAAGATCTCGATGCGCAGGTCGGTGCGATCGACGTATTCCGGCGAGAGGCCGGTGTAGCGCGCCACCTTCGCCACGATCTCGGCACGGCGTTTCTTCGGCAGTCGCGCGCCCTGGAAGAGCGCCGAGGCGTACTCGCCCTCCGCGAACTCCTGCACCTCGGCGAGCAGCTTCGGCAGGCCCCGGCGCTGCAGGTCGGCCGCGAGGCGCTTGTGGTACCAGCCGGTCGCCGCATACGTCGGCAGGAAAAGCACGTGCGGCAAGTCGTTTCCCGGATCGAACCGAAGCACCTGGAAGTCGAGCGCGCATGAGACCAGCATGACCCCGTTCAGGTACATGCCGTAGCGCTCGAGCAGGTGGCCCGCGAGGCCCGAGGCCCGCGTGGTCCCGTACGACTCGCCAATGAGGAACTTGGGGCTCGCCCAGCGCCCGTAGCGCGAGCAGTAGAGGCGGATGAATTCGCCCACGCTCTCCAGGTCGCGCTTGTACTCGTGGTACTCCTTGACCTTCTCGCCCTCGACCATGCGGCTGAACCCGGTTCCCACGGGGTCGATGAACACGAGGTCGGAAGCGTCGAGCAAGGTGAATTCGTTGGCGACGAGGCGCCCCGGTGGATGCGGCGCGTAACCTTCGTCGTCGAGCTCCACGCGCCGCGGTCCCAGCACGCCCAGGTGCAGCCACACCGAGCTCGAGCCCGGGCCCCCGTTGAAGGAGAAGGTAACCGGGCGCTTAGCCGCCTCGGGGCCCTTGTCCATCGTGTAGGCGATGAAGAAGACCTCGGCGCGCGCCTTCTTGCCCTCGCTCTTGCCCTCCTTCTCGGACTCCTCGCGCATCACCACCGTGCCGCAGGTGACCGTATAGGCGATGTCCTTGCCCCCGACGCGCATGCGGTGGCGGGTGACGGACAACTGGTCCTTGGGCTCGGGCTTCTTCTCGGGGGTCGGGGCTTCGACGGTCTTTTCTTCGGGCTTCGTGTCGGTGGCCATTGGCAGATCTAGGTTTGGAGACCCTGCATTCTAGTCACCGTCCCGGAATGGGGCCGCGAGAGCCAGGTCGCGACCTGCGAAGCCGGCATCGCCCGCGCGAACAGGTATCCCTGCGCTTCCACGCAGCCACGGCTTCGCAGCAGCTCCAGCTGGTCGAGCCGGTCCACGCCCTCGGCGATCGAGGTGATGCCGAGGTTGCGCGCCAGGTCGATGATCGCCGCGGTGATGGCGACGTCATCCGCATCGCCTGGCGTGTCGCGCACGAAGGTGCGGTCGATCTTGAGCTTGTCGATGGGGAAGCGCTTGAGGTGCATGAGCGACGAATGCCCGGTGCCGAAATCGTCGATGGCGAGCCCGACGCCGAGCGCCTTCAGCCGCTCGAGTATCCGCGCCATCTCGTCGGAGTCGGCCATCAACATGCTTTCGGTGAGCTCGAAGGCCAGATAGCGCGGCTCGAGCCCGGTTTCGGCGAGCACCGCCTCCACCTCGGCCACGAAGTCCTTCTGCCTGAACTGCACCGCCGAGAGGTTCACCGCCACCGGCACGATCGGCACGCCGGCCAGCTGCCATTCGCGGTTCTGGCGGCAGGCGCTCTTCAGCACCCACGAGCCGATGGCGCGGATGAGGCCGCGTTGCTCGGCCACCGGGATGAACTCGTTGGGCTCGATGAAGCCGCCGGAGGGCTGCGGCCAGCGGATGAGGGCTTCGAGGCCGGTCACGGCGCCGGTATCCACGCGAACCTGCGGCTGGTAGTGCAGGATGAAGGCCTCGTCGCGCAACGCTTCACGCATGCCCCCTTCGAGCGTGAACGCCCTGCGCGCGGCCTCCGAGAGTCCCTCGTTGAAGAACTGGTAGTTGTTGCGTCCGCGTTCCTTGGCGAGGTACATCGCCGCGTCGGCGTTGCGGATGAGCTCGCTGGGGCTGCGGCCGTCGCGGGGGAAGAGGCTGATGCCGATCGAAGGGCTCACCGAAACCACCTGGCCCTCGATCGTCATGGGCTCGCTGATGGTCGCGAGCAGCTTTTCAGCGACAGCCACGCAGCCGTCGTCGTTTTCCAGGTCGGGCAGGACCACGATGAACTCGTCGCCGCCGTGGCGGCAGACCACGTCCACGCTGCGCAGCACCTGCGGGATGCGCTCGGCGAGCACCTTGAGCAGCATGTCGCCCGCGTCGTGGCCGAGCGAATCGTTCACGACCTTGAAATTGTCGAGGTCGATGAAGAGCAGGGCCGCCTGGCTGCCGCGCCGGCGCGCCGAGCCGACGATGAACTCCAGCCGATCCTGCAGCAGCGCTCGGTTGGGCAGCCCGGTGAGGAGGTCGTGGTGCGCCAGGTAGTCGATGCGCGCCTGGTTGGCCTTGCGCCGACGGATGTCGCGCACGATGGACAAGCGATACACCTTGCCCTGGAAGGGCATCTCCCGGCCCTCGAACTCCACCGCGATGCGCGAGCCGTCGGCGGCGATGATCTCCGACTCGTAGGGACGCTCGTAGCCGCGGCGCACGTTCTCCACCGCCTCGGCGCGCCGCTCCGGCGCGATGTACTCGATCACGTGGGAGCCGATCATCTGCTGGGCGGTATAGCCGGTCAAGCGCAGGATCGCCTCGTTCACGTCCGTGATGACACCCTCGTCGTGGAAGACCACGCCCGCCTGCGCGGCCTCGGCGAACTTGCGCAGCCGCTCCTCGCTCTCGCGCACGGCCTGCTCGGCGCGCCGGTGGCGCGTGATGTCGTGGATCAGCACGACGGCGGCAAGCGTCTCGCCGTTCGCGGCGAGCTGCGGCAGCAAGCTCACCTCGAGCACGCGGGCCGCGCCATCGGGCAGTTGCACTTCGCGCTCGTAGACCACGGCCTCGCCGCGGCGCACGCGTTCGATGTGCGGCGCGACCGAGGCGAAGCCCTCGGCGCCTATCACCTCCTCCACGGTCCTCCCGAGGATGGTGTGCTCGTCCCAGCGCCACATGCGCGCGTAACCCTTGTTTGCGAAAAGGCAGCGCAGGTCCGAGGCGGCGTAATAGGCGATGTGAACCGGCACGTTGTCCGCCAGCATGCGGATCTGCTGCTCGCGGGCGATCGCCGTCAGTTCGGCGGCGCGCTGCACGGTGATGTCGTGGCAGGTGGCCAGGTATCCCGTGAGCCGGCCCGACTCGTCCAGCACCGGTACGGCCGCATGGTGCAGCCAGCCGTACGCGCCGTCCGCGCGCAGGAGCCGGTACTCGATCTTGAGCGGCCGCCGCAGGCCCAGCGCCTCCCGCCAGGCGCGCTCGAGCGCCGGCCGATCCTCCGGATGCATCGATGCGAGCCAGCCTTCGCCCATTTCGCTGCGCACGCTGCGCCCGGTGTAGTCCTGCCACGCCTGGTTCACGAAGGTGCATGCCCCGGCCGCATCGCTGCACCACACCGGGGTGGGCAAGGCGTCGAGCACTCCCGCCTTCCCCGACGGATCGGAGAAGGTTTCGGAGGCGCTGCGGCGCGCGATATCGATGGTGTTCATTTCGTGCGCAGGCTAGCACGCACCCTCATGGCCGGCCTGTGGAATCCTCCGCACTGCGATGCCGGATATCCGCCACCGCGCGCCGTCCATCGCCACTGGCCATTACGTTTGAAATCGTGGGCCTTTTCCACCCAAGGGATTAGACTCCAAGCCGTCCCGTCGCGCCTCCGCCAACCCGAGGATCCCCATGTGCCCACGCCGCCTGCTCGCCCTGATGCTGGTTGCCGCCCTACCCGCCGTGGCGCAGGTGTACAAGTGGACGGACTCGAAGGGCCGCACTCAATATGGGGACAAGCCCCCCGACGACGTGAAGACGCAAGAGCTGCGGATTCCCTCCTATGACGGACCGGTCGAGGTGCGCGACTGGGCGGGCGTGCTGCACGGAAAGACGACCGCGGGCGCCGGCGCCGGGGTCACGATGTATTCGACCTCCTGGTGCGGGTACTGCAAGCGAGCGCGCGATTACTTCACCGCCAAGGGCATCCGCTTCACCGAGATCGACGTGGAGAAGTCCACCGAGGGCAACCGGCGGTTCAAGGAGCTGGGCGGCAAGGGCGTGCCGCTCATCCTGGCGGGCGGCAAGGTGATGCGCGGTTTCTCCGTCGAGCGCTTCGAGGCCATGCAGCGCAAGCGGTAGCGCCGCAGCCACCACTCGATGGCGAGGACGTTCGGAACCCAGCATAACCACGCGATCGCCGCATAGGCGCTGGCCCACGGGACGGCCGCCAGCATCGACAGCGGCAGGTAGATTCGCAACGTCACCGCGGCCAGCGTGAGCGCGAAGTTGCGCAGCATCCACGCGCGATGCCGGGCGACATCGCCCGCGCGGATCGCGCTGAAGGCGCGCCATCCCGTATAGAGCCAGGCCATCGCCAGCAGCGAGAAGCCCGCTTGGGCGAGCGCGCCGCCGTAGGCTTCCTGCGCCACATAGAGACCCGCGCTGCCGCCGACGAGGACGCCTACGCCGAGGTACAGCCGACCCATGATGCGGTGCAGCCGGGGTCGTGCGGCGCGCAGCGCCGCCGAGAACTGGAAGGGGCCAAGCGCAAGCGCGAAAATCGCGGCGAACACGTGCACGCGCAGCGCCACGGCACGGGTTTCGAAAGCGTGACGCATCTCGGGTTGCACGGCGGCGCCGACCGGCAGCAGCGTGTAGGCCGCCAGGGCGTATATGGAAAGCGCAAGGCAGGAAAACACCAGGGCATGGCGGGCGATGCGCGGCATGGGAAGGCTCCATCTGAACACTGTTCAGATGGAATCTACCCGCCTATCTGCACACTGTCAAGTTATACTCGGCCATGCACGCGTACCACCATGGCGACCTGCGCCATGCGCTCATCGAGGCCACCGACGCCCTCCTCGCGGAGAAGGGGCCCGAGGCGTTTTCGCTGCGCGAGGTGGCGCGCCGGGCAGGGGTCTCGCCGGCGGCGCCCGCCCATCATTTCGGCGATGCCGCGGGACTCCTCACGGCGGTGGCGACAATGGGGTTCGACGGGCTCACCGAAGCCTTGCGAGCCGGGCAAGCGCGTGCGGGACAAGATCCGCGCGCGCGCCTTTGCGGGCAAGGTGTGGCGTATGTCCGCTTCGCCATGCGGCATCCCGGCCGCTTCCGCCTCATGTTCCGCGACGCGCTGCGCCAAAACGACGCGCAACTGCAGCGCGCCGCCAACACCGCCTTCCTCGTGCTCGAGGACGGCATCCGACGCGCCTTCGGCATTGCGCCGGGCGAGCCGCTCCCGGCCGATGCGTGGACCGCCCTGCTGGCGTTGTGGTCGGTGGTGCACGGCTACGCGCATCTCACGCTTGCCGGCCGCTTCGACCCGCTCTGTGGGGATGCAAGTGGGCGCAAGCGCTTCGTCGAGCGCAGCTTGCGCGAGGTCCTGACGAAAGTGGTCGAGGGCAGCGTGCCTGCCCCCCGGCGGCGCAAGCCTACTTCGGCGCGGTCCGGACCGGCGGCAAGGTGAGGCAAACGTCCACGGCGCCGGCGGGCTCCTTGTACCAGTCGTCGCGGCGGAAGCGTCGTCCATCGACCACCTGCGCGAAGGTCGCGCTATCGGCCCTCAGCACTTCGAGGCCCAGTCGCTCGGCCCCGGGAATGTCGGCTTCCAGGCGCACCTGCCGTATGGGCACGCGCTGACCGGGTTTCTCGTAGAAGCCCAGGGGACCCGTCCCGCGCGGCAATGACGACAGCAGCTCGATGCCGCGCACCACGCGCCCGGCGACCGTGATGTTGCGATCGAGCAGCCGCGCCGGTCCGCCGGTGATGGCGTAGAGGCTCGAGCCGTTGCCGGACTCCGGCTCGTTGCCGCGGCCCACGCCCACCATGCCGTAGCAATGCACGAGCCACGCGCGCTCGCCTGTGCGCGCCATCGGGAACTCGCCCGCGAATCCCGTTTGCTCGGCGTAGGTGTCGCGATCCGGCAGCGGCGCGAAGCGAAGCGTCGCATCGAACGGGCGCGTCCACTCGGGCGCGATCCTCGACTGGGCGCTGCCCAATGGGCGCGTGTCGTCGGGATCACCCCACTGCGCGACGTAGTTGTCGTGCGAGCGGATCACCGCGAGACCGTCGAAGTAGCGCGAGCGCACCAGGGTCTTGATGTTGGCGATCACCCGCGGCGCGAAAGCCGGTGCCAGCTCGATCACCACGCGACCGGCGGGCAGGTCCATGTACAGCGTGTTTTCCGGATCGAGCCGGCGCCAGTCCGAGGCGGGCGAGGCCGCGAGCACCTCCGAAAGCGGCCGCGGCGGGGCAATCGGCGCCTGCGGCGGCGTTGCGCAGCCGGCCAGCACCACCAGCGCCAGCAGCCGGCAAGCTACCTTGACCACGGCGGCTCGCTCTGCCTTTCGATGCCATAGCGCGCCATCGCCTCTGCCGAGCGCGCATCGCCCAGCGCCGCCAACGCGGCGACCACGATCGAGTGCCTGTCGACCTCGAAGAAGCGCCGCAGGTTCGCGCGCGTATCGCTGCGCCCGAAGCCGTCGGTGCCGAGCACCACGTACGGGTCCGCGATCCACGGGCGGATGAGGTCGGCGACGGCACAGACGTAATCGGTGGCGGCGATGACGGGGCTGCCGGTGGCGGGAAGCTGGGATTGCAGCCAGCAAGGGGAGGGGGGACTGGCGAGGGGCGACGGGGAAAGGCGCGACTTGCGCGATTGCTCCATCCCCTCGCGTCGCAGCTCGGTGAAGCTGGTGACCGAGAAAATGTCCGCGGAAATGCCCCAATCCGTTTCGAGCAGCGCGCCAGCGGCGATCACCTCGTTGAGGATCGTGCCGGCTCCGAGCAGCCGGACCCGCGCCCCCGGCCCCCCGTCCCCCGTCCCCCGCAGCCTGTACATGCCGCGAAGGATTCCCTCACGGGAATCCACCGGCATGGCGGGCTGCGCGTACGCCTCGTTCATCACCGTCACGTAGTAGAAGACGTCCTCCTGCTCGGCGAGCATGCGTCGCATGCCGTCCTCGAGGATGGTCGCGAGCTCGTAGGCGAAGCACGGATCGTAGGCGCGGCAATTGGGCACCGTGGAGGCCACGAGGTGGCTCGAGCCGTCCTGGTGCTGCAGGCCCTCGCCGGAGAGCGTGGTGCGCCCGGCCGTGGCGCCGACGAGGAAGCCGCGCGCGCGTGAATCGGCCGCCGCCCAAATCTCGTCGCCGACGCGCTGGAACCCGAAGATCGAGTAGTAGATGTACATCGGCAGCATGGTCACGCCGTGGGCCGAGTAGCTCGTCGCGGCCGCGACCCAGGAAGCCAGCGCGCCCGCCTCGTTGATGCCCTCCTCGAGGATCTGGCCTTCGACCGCCTCCTTGTAATAGGAAAGCTGCGCCTGGTCCTCGGGCTGGTAGAGCTGTCCGATGGGCGAGTAGATGCCGATCTGGCGGAAGAGGTCGGCCATGCCGAACGTGCGTGCCTCGTCCGCGATGATCGGCACGATCCGCTTGCCGACGTGCGAGTCGCGCAACAACGCGCCGACCATGCGAACGAAGGCGACGGTGGTCGACATCTCCTTGCCGTTCGCCTCGAGGGCGAACTTCGCGAAGCCCGTGGCCTGCGGGGCCGCGAGCGCCTCGCCGCGGGCGACGCGCGCGGGCAGGTATCCGCCGAGCTTCTCGCGCCGCGCGTGCAGGTATGCCATCTCCGCCGATTCGCGCGGCGGGCGCACGAACTCGCACGCTTCGCATTGCGCATCCGTAAGCGGCAGCGAGAAGCGATCGCGGAAGGCGAGGAGCTGGTCGGTGTCGAGCTTCTTCTGCTGGTGCGTGGTCATGCGCCCCTGCGCCGCGGTGCCCATGCCGTATCCCTTCTTCGTCTTGGCGAGGATCACGGTAGGCTGCCCCGCGTGGCGCGCGGCGTGCCAGTAGGCGGAAAAGATCTTCACCGGGTCGTGGCCGCCGCGGCGCAGCCGGTCGATGTCCTCGTCGGAGAGGTGCGCGACCAGCTGCTGCAGCTCGGGGTACTTGTTGAAGAAATGCTCGCGGTTGAACGCGCCGTCGGTGGCGGCGTAGGTCTGGAACTCGCCGTCCACGGTCTCGAGGAAGCGCTTCTCCAGCCACTGGTGGGTGTCGCGCAGGAAGAGCGGATCCCAGTCGCCGCTCCACAGCAGCTTGATCACGTTCCAGCCGGCGCCGGCGAAAAGGCCTTCCAGCTCCTGCACGATCGAGCCGTTGCCGCGCACCGGGCCGTCGAGGCGCTGCAGGTTGCAGTTCACCACCAGCACCAGGTTGTCGAGCTTCTCGCGCGCGGCGATCGAAAGTCCGGCGAGCGACTCGGGCTCGTCCATCTCGCCGTCGCCCACGAAGGCCCAGACCTTTCTTTGCCCGGTCTGCGCGAGCCCGCGATGCTCGAGGTAGCGCATGAAGCGCGCCTGGTAGATCGCGAAGAGCGGCCCCAGGCCCATCGAGCCCGTGGGGAACTGCCAGAAGTCGGGCATGAGCCAGGGATGGCAATAGGACGAGAGGCCCTTGCCCGCGGTCTCGCGGCGGTAGTTGTCCAGCTGCCCCGCGGTGAGCCGGCCCTCGAGGAAGGCGCGCGCGTACACGCCCGGGGCGGAGTGCGGCTGGAAATACACGAGGTCGCCGTCCTGCCCCGCGCGGAAGAAATGGTTGAAGCCCACCTCGAAGAGGTCTGCCGCGGAGGCGTAGCTCGCGATATGCCCGCCCAGCTCGGCCGATTCGCGGTTGGCTCGCACCACCATGGCGAGCGCGTTCCAGCGCACCAGCGCCGAGATGCGCGATTCGATCTCGAGGTTGCCCTGGTACGGCGGCTGCTCGGCAAGACCGATGGTGTTCACATACGGCGTGGCGAGCACCTGCGGCAAGGGCACGCGGCGTGCTCGCGCGTGCTGCAGCAGCCGGCGCAGCAGGAAGGTCGCGCGCTCGGGGCCCTCGGCGGCGATCAGCGCATCGAGCGCCTCCACCCACTCCTGCGTCTCGAGCGGATCGCTGTCGGGATCATGCGGATCGCCGACGGCCTTGGGAACGGAGGCATCCATGACGAAAGCTTACCGCGCTCAGGCAGAATCCGTGGATGCGCGACGCGGAGCTCGCTACGGTGCTGCTCGTGAAGGCCTTCGAGGAGGAAGACCGCGAGGGTACTTTGCTCACGCCCGCCGATCGCGAGACGGCGACGCGCGAGGCGGCGCGCAAGCCGGGCGTCGGCGCCGCGGGCGGCGAGGCGGTGACCTCGCAGGCGCAGCAACGCCTGCTCGTCGAGCGCGCCCGCATTCTCTTCGCGCGGCTCGCCACCCGCCACCCGATGATCGAAGGGGTGCGCGGCTTCACCCGCAGCTTCCCGTGGCTGGAAATGGTCGTGGTGGTCGCCGGGCTGCTCGCCGGCATCGCGCTCTCGGCGCTCGACGGCCCGCGCCGCATCGAGATCTTCTCGCGCCCGTTGCTGGCGCTCCTCGCCTGGAACCTTGCCGTGTTCCTCTTCCTCGCGCTGCGCGCCGTTCGACGCCGCGGGCGGCCGGCTTCGCGGGGATGGCTGGCCGGGGCGATCGCCGGCTTTCCCGCGATGCTGGCAACCCGCGCCGTCGCGCGCTGGCGCCGCTTCGACAACGTCCTCGCGAAGGCGCTCGAGCGCTTCTCGCGCGAGTGGTTCGAGATGGCGCGCCCGCTCAACGCCGCGCGCGCGACCCGGGCGATCCACCTGGCGGCCGCTTTTGCCGGCGCAGGCCTGGTGGCCGGCCTCTACATGCGCGGCCTGGTGCTCGATTACCGCGCCGGCTGGGAGAGCACCTTCCTCACCGCCGAGCAGGCGCGCTCGCTGGCGGCGATCCTCTACGGATTGCCCGCGTGGCTGTCGGGCATCGCGCTTCCCGACGCCTCGCGGCTGGAGGCGATCCGCTGGCCGCGAGGGGAAGCCGCGGCGACGTGGATCCACCTGATCGCGCTCGCCGTGCTGGCCTTCGTGGTGCTCCCTCGCGTGCTGCTCGCGTTCACAGCGACGATCACGGCATGGCGAGCCGCCTCGCGCATGCCGCTGCCCCCCGACCTCGTGCCCTACTTCCGGGCGTCTTTCTCCGCGGTCGAAAGCATCGTTCCCAGGACCACGGCGCTCGTCTTTCCCTATGCCCACACGCTCGGCGGCAACGCGTTGCTGCGCCTCGTGGCGTGGATCGAGGCCGACGCGGGCGGCAAGGTGGACGTGAAGGCTTTGGATCCGCTGCCTTACGGCGAGGAGGAGCGCTACCTCGCCACGCTCGCGGAGCAAGGCACGGGCGCGGAGGTGGTCGTGCTTCCGTTCGGGCTCGCGTCGACTCCCGAGGACGAGAACCACGGCGCGGTCATCGAGGGGGCGCGCGACTGGCTCGCCGCCGCGCGGCCCGGCGGGCGCCTGCGCGTGGTGATCGACGAGGCCACCTTCGCCGAGCGCATGGCGGGCGCCCCGCAGCGAATCGCCGAGCGTCGCGCCGCCTGGCAGGCGTTCGTCGAGAAGCGCGGGCTGCGCGCGGAGTTCGTATCGCTCACGCCATGAACGTCGACATCACGCTCGCCGCGCATACCAACGTCGGCAAGACGACGCTCATGCGCACGCTCCTGCGGCGCGACATCGGCGAGATCGCCGACCGGCCGCACGTGACCGAGAACGCCGAACGCCACACGCTGCTGCAGACTCCGGAGGGCGACGCGCTTCACCTCTGGGATACGCCCGGCTTCGGCGACAGCGCGCGGCTGCTCAAGCGCCTGCGCATGAGCGGCAATCCCATCGGCTGGCTGCAGACCCAGGTGTGGGACCGCTTCGTCGATCGTCCCTTCTTCTGCAGCCAGGAGGCGGTGCGGGCGGTGCGCGAGTCGAGCGACCTCGTGCTCTATCTCGTGAACGCCTCCGAGGACCCTGCGGCCACGGCCTACGTCGAGGCCGAGCTGGAGATCCTGCGCTGGATCGGAAAGCCCGTGCTGCTGTTGTTGAACCAGGCCGGGCGTCCCTCGGGACGAGCCGCCGCCGCGGCCGAGGAGCAGCGCTGGCAGCAGCGGCTCGCCGCCTATGTTCCCGCCGGCAGCGTGCTCACGCTCGATGCCTTCGCGCGTTGCTGGGTGCAGGAGGACCGGCTGCTCGAGCTCGCGGGGCCGCTGTTGCCGATGGAAAAGCGACCGGGTTTTGCCGCGTTGCGGGCCGCATGGCGCGAGCGAAATCTCGCGGTGTTCCATGAGTCCGTAGGCGCGATGGCCAATGCGGTCGCGGAGACGGCGGTGGACCACGAGCCCATCCCCGAAGGGGCGGGCATCGGCGCGAGCCTCGCCTCGGCCGCGCGCAAGCTGGTGAGCAAGGAGGCCGACACGCCCGATCCCGCCACGCAGGCGGCGGTCGATGCCGTCGCGCGGCGCCTGCGGGAGCGCGAACGCGCCTTGGCCGATCGCCTGATCGCGCTGCACGGGCTCGATGGCCGCGCGCGCGAGCGCATCCTCTCCAACATCGCCGCGGCCGTCGAGGTGAGCCGGCCCACCGATGTGAAGGCCGCTGGCGCGGTCGGTGGCCTCGTGGGGGGCGCGCTTACGGGATTGGCCACCGACCTCGCCACCGGTGGCCTCACCCTGGGCCTCGGCGCACTGGTCGGCGGCATCGTGGGCGCGCTCGGCCTGGGCGGCGCGGCGGCCGCGTACAACTCCGCGATGGGGCTCGAGCGGGGCGCGGTGCGCTGGATGCCGGCGCTGCTGCGCGAGCGAGTCGCCGCCGTACTGCTGCTCTACCTCGCCGTCGCCCACTACGGCCGCGGCCGTGGCGCGTGGATCGACGAGGAGGCGCCGGCGCATTGGGCGCAGGCGGTAGCCGATTCCTTGCGCCTGCGCGAAGCCGCGCTCGATGCGATCTGGGAGCGCGGCCGCAGCGAAATGGCGAGCGGCGTCCACGCGCGACTCGAGCTCGAGCTCGCCGAGGCCACGCGCGACGCGTTGGTGCGGCTCTACCCGGAATGCGTCTCGCTCTGGGAGCACACGGCGCCCGGCGCCGCGAGTGTCACGGAACCGTCATAGCGCGCCGGTAACTTCCTTCGCAGCGCACCCGCGCTTCCACGAAGGAGAAGGCTCGCGATGAAGTTGCACAGGTTCCTACCCGCCCTCGCGGCGGCCTCGTTGATCGCATCCGCCGGCGCAGCCGACATCACGGGTGCGGGCGCCACGTTCCCTTATCCGATCTATTCCAAGTGGGCCGATGGCTACCGCAAGGCGACCGGCAACGCCATGAACTACCAATCGATCGGATCCGGTGGTGGCATCCGCCAGATCATCGCGAAAACCGTGGACTTTGGCGCTTCCGACATGCCGCTGAAAGCCGAGGACCTGCAGAAGCATGGCCTGGTGCAGTTCCCTGCCGTGATGGGCGGGGTTGTGCCGGTGGTGAAGGTCGCCGGTGTCCAGCCCGGGCAGCTGCGGTTCACCGGCAAGCTGCTCGCCGACATCTACCTCGGCAAGGTGAGCAAGTGGAACGACGCCGCGATCGCGGAGTTGAACCCGGGAATGAAGCTCCCCGGCGACACGATCACGGTGGTGCATCGCTCGGACGGTTCGGGCACGACGTTCCTCTGGACGAATTATCTCTCCAAGGCGAGCCCGGAGTTCAGGCAGTCCGTCGGTGAAGGCGCTTCGGTCAAGTGGCCGGCGGGCGTCGGCGGCAAGGGCAACGAGGGCGTCGCCTCGTACGTGCAGAAGATCAACGGAGCCATTGGCTACGTGGAATACGCGTATGCCAGGCAGAACCGGCTGGCCCATGGCCAGATGCAGAACGCGGCCGGTGCGTTCGTGCAGCCCGGCCAGGCGGCCTTCAGGTCGGCTGCGGCAGGTGCCGACTGGAGCTCGGCGCCGGGCATGGGCGTCGTGCTCACCAACCAGCCCGGCGAGAAGAGCTGGCCGGTTACCGGCGCGTCCTTCATCCTCATGCACGCGAAGCAGGACAAGCCCGGCAACGGCCGCGAGGTGCTGCGCTTCTTCGAATGGGCCTTCGCGAACGGCCAGCAGACGGCGGCGGAGCTCGACTACGTCCCGATGCCCGATTCGGTCGTGCAGCAGGTGAAGGCGGTGTGGCAGCGACTCACCGACGCGGCTGGACGGCCGCTGTAGGAGTGGGTGCCGTACTGGGGGACCTGAGGACCGTGGCTGCGGCCGATGCCGCCGCGCCAGCGCACGTCGCTCCACCGCGCATGCGGCGCGGCAACGCATGGATGGACGCGCTCTTTCGCAACGTCACCCGCGCCTTCGCCTTCCTGGTCTTCAGCCTGCTCGCCGCGATCATCGTTTCGCTCGCGTATGGGGGCGCGCCCGCCCTGCTCGTGTTCGGCGTGGAGTTCCTGTGGACGGCCGAATGGGACCCGGTGCACCAGGAGTTCGGCGCACTCGTGACGATCGCGGGCACGGTCGCCACCTCCGCCATCGCGCTCGCCATCGCGGCGCCGGTGAGCTTCGGCATCGCCGTCTTCCTCACCGAGCTCTCGCCCGCCTGGCTGCGCCGGCCGCTCGGGACGGCCATCGAGATGCTGGCCGCCATTCCCAGCATCATCTACGGCATGTGGGGACTCTTCGTCTTCGCGCCGCTGTTCCAGTCGCACGTGCAGCCGCTGCTTGCCGGGACGCTGGGGCAGGTGCCCGGCCTGGGCACGCTCTTCTCGGGCGCGCCGATGGGCATCGGCATGCTCAGCGCCGGTATCATCCTCGCCGTCATGGTGGTCCCTTTCATCACCGCCGTGATGCGCGACGTGTTCGAGCTCGTGCCGGCGCTGCTGAAGGAGTCCGCGTACGCGCTGGGATCGACCACTTGGGAAGTGGTGTGGAGGATCGTGCTGCCGTTCACGCGAGTGGGCGTCATCGGCGGCGTCATGCTGGGCCTCGGCCGCGCGCTCGGCGAGACCATGGCGGTCACCTTCGTCATCGGCAACGCCCATCGCCTCAGCCCTTCGCTCTTCGCGCCGGGCAACTCGATCGCCTCCGCGCTCGCCAACGAGTTCACCGAAGCCGTGGGCGAGCTCCATGTCGCCGCCCTGATGGAGCTGGGCTTGATCCTCTTCCTCATCACCACGGTGGTGCTGGCAATTTCGAAGCTCTTGCTGTTGCGGCTGGCCAGGAACGAGGGAAGCGGCCCGTGAATCCACCGCCCGCGACGGCCAATCCCCGCTATCGGCACCGCCGGCGCCTCAACGCGATCATGATGGGGATATCCGCGGCCGCGCTCGCCGTGGGGCTTTCCTGGCTCGCCTGGATTTTGGCGGTGCTGCTGTGGAAAGGCGCCGCCGCCCTCGGGCCCGCGCTCTTCACGCAGATGACACCCCCGCCCGGCGACAGCGGCGGGCTTGCCAACGCCATCTTCGGCAGCGTCCTCATGGCAGCCGCTGGAACGTTCATCGGCACCCCTGTGGGCATCCTCGCCGGCACCTACCTGGCCGAATACGGGCGCAGCGGCTGGCTTGCCCCGGCGACGCGTTTCGTCAACGACGTGCTGCTATCGGCGCCGTCGATCGTTATCGGGCTCTTCGTCTACGCGGTCCACGTGTCGCAGGTGAGGCACTTCTCGGGCTGGGCGGGCGCGTTCGCCCTCGCGATCATCGTGATCCCGGTGGTCGTGCGCACCACCGACGACATGCTGCGCCTGGTCCCTGACAGCCTGCGCGAGGCCGCAGCGGCGCTGGGCTGCCCTGCCTGGAAGGTGGTGACGCTCGTGTCGTGGCGCGCCGCCCGCGCGGGTATCGTCACCGGCGTGCTGCTGGCTGTGGCGCGCATCGCCGGCGAGACCGCGCCGCTGCTCTTCACCGCGCTCAACAACCAGTTCTGGTCGGCCGACATGGACAAGCCCATGGCGAACCTGCCGGTGGTCATCTTCCAGTTCGCGATGAGCCCCTACGAGGACTGGCATCGGCTCGCCTGGGCGGGCGCCGCCCTCATCACCCTGCTCGTGCTCGGCATCAACATCGCCGCGCGCGCCCTCTTCCGCCCCCGATGACTCCAAAGATCAGCGTCCGCCACCTCGACTTCCACTACGGCGCGTTCCGCGCGCTCAAGAACGTGAACATCGAGATTCCCGACAAGCGCGTCACCGCGTTCATCGGTCCCTCCGGCTGCGGCAAGTCGACGCTGCTCAGGACATTCAATCGCATGTTCGAGCTCTATCCGGGGCAGCGTGCGAGCGGCGAGGTCCTCGTCGGCGGGGAGAACCTGCTCGCCTCGAAGCTGGACGTTTCGCTCATCCGCGCGCGCATCGGCATGGTCTTCCAGAAGCCCACGCCATTCCCCATGTCCATCCGCGACAACATCGCCTTCGGCGTGCGGCTGTTCGAGGAGCTGCCGCGCGCCGCCATGGACGAGCGAGTCGAATGGTCGCTCAGGAAGGCGGCGCTTTGGAACGAGGTGAAGGACAAGCTGCACCAGTCCGGAACTCGATTGTCCGGCGGCCAGCAGCAGCGCTTGTGCATTGCACGCGCGATCGCGGTAAAGCCCGAGGTGCTGCTCCTCGACGAGCCCTGCTCGGCGCTCGATCCGATCTCCACCGCGAAGATCGAGGAGCTGATGGCGGAGCTGCGGGCGGAGTACACGGTGGTCATCGTCACCCACAACATGCAGCAGGCGGCCCGCGTCTCGGATTACACCGCCTACATGTACCTGGGAGAGCTGGTGGAGTTCGGCGGGACGGGCGAGGTTTTCGGGCAGCCGAAGAAGCAGGCGACCGCGGACTACATCGCGGGACGATTCGGTTAGGGCGCGGCCCCGGGATCGTTGCCAACGACCGTGCCGTCCTCCTTGGTGAAGGACCCCTTGAGGTTGCCGGGCAGGATCCCGAGCACGGTCTCCGAAGGCCGGCAGAGCCGAGCTCCCCGGGGGGTGACCACGATGGGCCGGTTGATGAGGATCGGGTGCGCGACCATGAAGTCGAGCAGCTCCTCGTCGGTCCACTTCGAATCGTCCAGGCCCAGATCCGCGTACGGGGTGCCTTTCTGGCGGAGGACCGCGCGCACCGGCACACCCATGCGGGCAACGAGATCGCGAAGCTCGTCCTTCGAGGGCGGCGTCTTCAGGTACTCGACGACCTCGGGCTCGACGCCGCTTTCGCGGATCATCGCGAGCGTATTGCGCGATGTGCCACACGCCGGGTTGTGATAGATGCGAATGTCCTTTGCGGTCATTTTCTCTCCTCTTCTTCCACGGTCGAAGGTTTGCCATGGGGATGCAGGCGCGCGCCGTGGAACCGCGCGGTGAACGTGCTGCCCTGCCCTGGTTGGCTGGCCACCTGCAGCGTGGCGCCATGGCGGTTGAGCGCGTGCTTGACGATCGCCAGGCCAAGCCCGGTGCCTCCCGTCTCGCGCGAGCGCCCGCGGTCGACGCGGTAGAAGCGCTCGGTGAGGCGCGAAATGTGCTCCGACGGAATGCCGATGCCGGTGTCGGAGACCTGGAACGAGGCGCCCTCCCCATCCGCTACCCACCGCAGGCAGACGCGGCCGCCCTCCGGCGTGTAGCGCACTGCGTTGCTCACGAGATTGCCGAAGGCGCTGGAGAGCTCCTTGTCGCTGCCCAGCAGATCGAAGGCGGCGGACGATTCAACCCGGATCTCGTGCCTCCCGTTCGAGAGCACCCGCGCCTCGGCGGCCAGGCGCTCGACCATCGTCGCCATTTGAACTCGCTCGGTGCCCGGAGCCGGGGCCGATTCCAGCGCCGACAACGTGAGCAGGTCCTCGACCAGCCGCCGCATGCGGTCGGCTTGGGCAGCCATGAGATCGAGGTAGCCGCGCGCTGCCGACGGATCGTTCTCCTCGCGCAGGGTTTCCACGAAGCCCGACACGACCGTGAGCGGCGTGCGCAGCTCGTGCGAGACGTTCGCCACGAATTCCCGCCGCATGCGCTCGACCTGCTGCAGCTGCGTCACGTCGCGCGACAGCAACAGGCGCTGCGACTCCCCATAGGGGATCACCTGCAGCGAAAGGACGCGTCCGGCCGCGAGCGGCATCTCGACCAGCACCGGCCGCGAGAAGTCCGCGGCCGCGAGATAATCTGAGAAGGCGGGAATGCGCAACAGGTGCGTGAGCGGCCGGCCCACGGCGTGGCCGGGGTCGAGGTCGAGGTGCTGATGGGCGACGTCGTTGCACCAGACCAGGCGATGGCCCTCCAGGATGGTCACGCCATCGGGCAGTGCGCGTGCCGCCGCGCGCCATCCCTCCACCGCGTCGCGCAGCTCCTTCTCGCGCGCCCTTCCTGCCCGCAACAGGATCATCGCGCCCACGAACGCGGCGGCGAGCAGGAGCGCAGCGCCACCGAGGATCCACTGGGCCGGCATGACGAGATTCAGCGCTTCGAGACGAAGCGATAGCCCGCGCCGCGCACGGTTTCGACCAGGTCCGCATGGCCGCTGGGCGAGAGCGCGTCGCGCAGCCTGCGGATGTGCACGTCCACCGTGCGGTCCTCGATGAAGACGTGGTCGCCCCACACCTGGTCCAAGATCTGCGTGCGGCTGTGCACCCGGTCGGTGTGGGTCATGAAGAAGTGAAGCAGCTCGAACTCGGTGGGCCCCATCCTCAGCACGGTGCCGCTGCCGGTGACCGAGCGCGTCGCGGGATTCAGCAGCAGCCCCTCGATCTCGACCGCTTCGCGGGCCAGTTGGGGCGCCCGCCGGCGCAGCACCGCCTGGATACGCGCCTCCAGCTCCCTGGGGGAGAACGGCTTGGTGATGTAGTCGTCGGCGCCGCTCTCGAGTCCGGCGACCTTGTCGTCGTCGCCCGCCCGTGCCGTGAGCATGATGATGGGCACTTCCCGCGTGCGCGCCTCGGAGCGAAGCCGCCGCGTGATGTCCGGCCCGGGCGTATCGGGCAGCATCCAATCGAGCAGGATCACGTCGGGCAATATCTCCGCCACGGCGCGGTACGCCTCGGCGGCGCTCGCGGCGCGGCGAACCTCGTGGCCGTTGCGGCGCAGGTTGACCGCGACGAGCTCCTGGATCGCGGGCTCGTCCTCGACGACCAGGATCGAGGCGCTCATGGGATCTTCCTGGGGGGGTGCTCGGTCGGGTTGGCTCGCCCACGAGTGTGGGCACCCATTGTGACAGTTCGTTTACAACCTCCGCGCTAAAGGTACCGCGGCACCAGCACGATGAGCCACACGGCGGCCAGCAGCACCAGCGCCACCAGGACCGCGGCGCTGCCGACGTCCTTCGCGTGCTTGGACAGCGGGTGGCGTTCCAGCGAGATGCGGTCGATGGCGGCCTCGACGCAGCTGTTCAGCAACTCCACCACCATCACGAGGAGCGTGGCGCCGACGAGGAGCGCCCGCTCTACCGGCACGGGCGTGAGGAGGAAGGCGACGGGAACGAGCAGAGCCGCCATCACCAGCTCCTGGCGGAAGGCCGCCTCCTTGCGCCACGCCGAAACGAGGCCCGCCCACGAGTTGATGCTCGCGCCGACGAGGCGCCGGTAGCCTGTCTTGACGCCGGGCTTGGGCTCGACGGGCGTCAACCCGCCGCTTTCTTCGCCGCCGCGCTCGAGGCCGCGCGGATCTTGTCGAGGGTCGTGTTGGGCGTGATCGCCTGCGGATCGAGGTGGATGTCGATCACCGCGGGCTTGCCGGAGGCAAGGCAGCGCTCGAAAGCCGGCGCGAATTGCGCGGTTTCCTCGACGATCTCGCCCACCGCGCCGAAGGCGCGCGCGAAGGCGGCGAAATGCGGGTTCTGGATATCCGTTCCGACCACCCGCCCCGGATAGTGCTTTTCCTGGTGCATGCGGATCGTGCCGTACATGCCGTTGTTCACGATCACGATGATCACCGGCGCGCCGTATTGCACCGCGGTGGCGAGCTCCTGGCCCGACATGAGGAAGTCGCCGTCGCCCGCGAAGCAGACGACGGTGCGCTCGGGCTGCGCGATCTTCGCCGCGATCGCCGCCGGCACGCCGTAACCCATGGCGCCCGAAGTGGGCGCGAGCTGCGACCGGAAGCCGGTGTAGCGATGGAAGCGGTGCAGCCAGGTGGCGAAGTTGCCCGCGCCGTTGCAATAGATGGCATCCGGCGCTTTGGCATTCAGGTAATCGACGATGTCCCACATCTGCACGCGTCCGGGGATCTCGCGCCGGGCGCTCCAGGCGACGTAGTCCGCCCTCGCCTCGGCCACGCTCCCCTTCCATGGCGGGTTCTCGATGGGCGTCAACGCAGCGGCCGCGCGCGCGAAGGGTGCGGGTGCCGCGTTGATGCCGAGCTCGGGCTGGTACACGCGCCCGATCTCCTCGGCACCGGCGTGCACGTGCACGAGCTTCTGGCGCGGCACCGGCGACTCGAGCAGCGTATAGCCGCTGGTGGTCATCTCGCCCAGGCGGGCGCCCACGACGACGAGGACGTCGGCCATCTTCACGCGCTCGGCGAGCACGGGGTTGATGCCGATGCCCACGTCGCCCACGTAATGGTCGTGGTGGTTGTCGAGCAGGTCCTGGAACCGGAACGCACAGCCGACCGGCAACTGGTTGGCCACGGCGAATTTCTCGATGTCCTTGCAGGCGGCCGGCGTCCAGCCGCTTCCGCCCAGCACGAGCAGCGGACGCCTGGCCTGTGCCAGCAGCCGCTGCAGCCGCAGCATGTCGTCGGTTCCCGGGTGTGGCTCGGCGGGCGCGTAGGGCTTCGCGTCGGGGACCGAGACTTCCGCCGAGAGCATGTCTTCGGGCAGCGCGAGCACCACCGGGCCGCGGCGCCCCGAAGTCGCCACCTGGTAGGCGCGCGCCACGTACTCGGGGATGCGCTCGGCGCTGTCAATTCGCGCGGCCCACTTCGCGAGCGGCGCGAACATCTTCGAGAAATCGACCTCCTGGAAGGCCTCGCGGTCGCGGAAGTCGCTGCCGACGTCGCCCACGAAGAGGATCATCGGCGTCGAGTCCTGGTACGCGGTGTGCACGCCGATCGAGGCGTGCGCGGCGCCGGGCCCGCGTGTCACGAAGCACAGCCCCGGCCGGTTGGTGAGCTTGCCGTGTGCCTCGGCCATGTTCGCGGCCGCGGCCTCGTGGCGACAGACGATCAGCTTCAGCCTGTCCTGCACGTCGTGGAAGCCGTCGAGCACCGGCAGGAAGCTCTCGCCGGGCACGGTGAAGGCGAGCTCGGCCCCGTGGACGACCAGCTGGTCCACGAGCAGCTTGCCCGCGTGGCGGGCGCCGCGCGTCATCTCTGCCTCACGATGTAGCCCTTCTTGCGCAGCAGCTCCACCAGGCCGCGCGGTCCCGCGAGGTGCAGCGCGCCCACGGCCACGAAATGGCGCGCCCCCGTCTGCAGGTACCCCTCGATCTTCTCCACCATCGCGTCATGCCGCGACCAGATGAACTTCTCCTCGAACTCGCGCGCGCCGGGGACCGATTCGTTGTACTTGCGAGCGATCTCCAGCAGCAATTTGGGGTCTCCGCTCTGCCACGCGTTGACCATGCCGGTGATCTGCTCGCTGGTCAGGCCGCTTTCCAGCGCCGTGAGCGTGCCCTCGAAGAGCACTTTCGACTCCTTCTCGCCCAGCGATTCGATGAGCTGCGTCTGCACCTGCAGGCCTTCGATCTCGAGGATGCGCTTGTTCTCGGCGCGCGCCTTGGCGATGAGGTAGGCATCGACGCCGTACTGCGGGAGGTATCCGAGGCGCCCCCACTCGGCGAAGACCAGCAGAGAGACCGCCATGAAGGGCTTCATGCGCGCGGCCTGCTCCTCGGGCACCTGGTAGCGGCCGAGCAGCTTGCGGAAGCGATCGTAGTGCTCGGGCTCCACGTGCTTCGCGAGCGAATCGGGCGGCGTGTAGGTGAGGATGGGACCGGACTTCGCGATCGCATCGACGTCCGTGATGTCGGCCTCGACGACCAGGACCTTCGAATCGAGGAAGGCCTCCTCGACCGGCGCGGGCAGCGGATACCAGCCCTTCTTGCCGGCATGCACCGTGCCGAAGAGGTACACGCGGTTCTTGAGGGAAATCACCTCCCACAGGAAGTTGCGCTGGGCATCCTGGGCGGCGGCGATCGGGGAAAGCAGCGTCGCGGCACAGAGGAGCGCGCGTGCCGCGTGGCGAAGGAGGGAAAGCATCGCCGCATTGTACAATCGGGCGAAAAATTCCAGCGCCAATCACCAGGGAGAAAAACGACATGCGCAAGACGCTCACGGCCTTCGCGGCCGCAGCCGCGTTCCTCTTCGCCGGCACCGCCGCGGCGCAGGACTGCAAGAATCGCGGCGACCTCGACCCGCTCTACTGCGACGACAACGGCGACATGGTCGCCGACACGCCCAAGGACCCGAAGAAGCTCAAGGTCCCGAACACCCTGGTCTTCACCTACACCCCGGTGGAAGACCCCGCCGTCTACGAGAAGATCTTCAAGCCGTTCACCGACCACCTCGCGCAATGCGTGGGCAAGCGCGTCGTCTTCTACCAGGTGCAGTCCAACGCCGCCGAGATCGAGGCGATGCGCTCGGGGCGCCTCCACGTGGGGGGATTCTCCACCGGTCCCACGGCTTTCGCGGTCAACATCGCGGGCGCGATTCCCTTCGGCATCAAGGGCTACGAGAAGGACTTCCAGGGCTACAACCTCATCGTGATCGTGAAGAAGTCGAGCCCGTTCCAGAAGCTTTCGGACCTCAAGGGCAAGAAGGTCGCCCACACCGCGCCCTCGTCCAACTCGGGCCACATGGCGCCGATGGCGCTCTTCCCGGGCGAGGGGCTGGCGCCCGGCAAGGACTACAACATCCTCTTCTCCGGCAAGCACGACCAGTCCGTCCTGGGCGTGAACACCGGCGATTACGATGCGGCGGCCGTTGCCTCCGACGTCTTCCACCGCATGGGGGTGCGTGGCCAGATCAAGGAAGACGACTTCCGCGTGATCTACCGCAGCGAGAAGTTCCCGACCTCGTCGTTCGCCTACGCGCACGACCTGGAGCCCGCCTTCCGCGACAAGATGCTCAAGTGTTTCTACGACTATCGCTTCACCGAGGACATGAAGAAGGCCTTCGACGGGGCGGACCGCTTCTACCCGATCAACTACAAGCAGCACTGGAAGGTCGTGCGTGACGTCGCCGAGGCCGGCGGCGACAAGTTCAACTCCGCCGCGTACGAGAAGGAGTCGAAGCGCGAGGCCGAAGCCCGCAAGAAGGCGGCAGAAGCGAAAAAGAAGTGATGCGGTTGCGTCCCGCCATCGCGGCGCTGGGCCTCGTGGTCCTGCCCGCGCTGGCGCAGGACGCCTGCAGGCAGCGCGGCGAGCTCGACACGCCCTACTGCGACGAGGACGGCGACCTGCTCGCCGATCCGCCGCGCGATGCGAAGAGGCTGCGCGATCCCGACACGCTTTTCTTCACCAATTCACCCGTCGACGACATGGGCGCCTTCCGGACGCTCATGTTGCCCTTCGTGGACCATCTCGCGCAGTGCACTGGCAGGAAGATGCGCTACTACGACGTGTACTCGAGCGCGGCGGCCATCGAGGCGATGCGCTCGGGGCGCATGATCGTGGGCACCATGTCCTCGGGCGACACGGCCTTCGCGGTGAACGTCGCCGGGGCGATTCCCTACGCGATCCGCGGCGACGCGAGCGGCCCGCAGGGCTACGAGCTCTGGATGATCGTGAAGAAGTCGAGCCCTTACCGGAAGCTCTCCGACCTCAAGGGGAGGAAAGTGGCGCACACCGCGCCCTCCTCCAATTCCGGCAACCTCGCTCCGCGCGCGCTTTTTCCCGCCGAAGGGCTCGTGCCCGACAAGGACTACACCGTGGTCTTCTCCGGCCGGCACGAAAACTCGGTGTCCGGCGTGGCCTCGGGCGACTACGACGCCGCGCCCATCGCGCACGACATCCTCGTGCGCATGGCCGAACGTGGCCTGGTGAGGCTGGATGACTTCCGCATCATCTGGAAGTCGCCGAAATTCGCGCCCGGGGGCTTGCTGATGGCGCACGACCTGGCGCCGGCGCTCGCGAGGAAGATCCGCGAATGCACCTATGGCTTCAAGTTTCCCCCGGCGATGCAGAAGGGCTTCCAGGGCGCCGACCGCTGGCACCCCATCGACTACAAGCGCGACTGGGACATGGTGCGCAAGGTGGCGGCGGCGAGCGGCCAGTCGTTCACGCGCGCGGCCTTCGAGAAGGAGAAGGCCCGGGCGGAGAAGGGAAGGAAATGACCCTCTCCCCGGCCCTCCCCCAAGGGGGAGGGAGCACAGGCAGTGCGCTGTCGGTCCGAGGCCTCGTGAAGGAATACGTGAAGGGCAAGCGCGTGCTCGACGGCATCGACCTCGAGTTCGCCCCCGCCGGGCTCACGGCGGTGATCGGCCCGTCGGGCACCGGCAAGTCCACGCTGCTTCGCTGCATCAACCGGCTGGTCGATCCGACCGCGGGCGAGATCGTCTTCGGCGGCCGCGACATCGCGCGGGTGCACGGTCGCGAGCTGCGGGAGGCACGCCGGCAGATCGGCATGGTGTTCCAGGAATACAACCTGGTCGAGCGCCTCACGGTGATGGAGAACCTGCTCTCCGGAAGGCTGGGTTACGTGCCCGCCGCCAAGGCCTGGCTGCGCCGCTTCCCGCAGGCCGACATCGACCGAGCATTCGCGCTCCTCGAGCAGGTGGGCCTCGCCGACTTTGCCAACCAGCGCGCCGACGCGCTCTCCGGCGGCCAGCGCCAGCGGGTGGGCATCGCGCGCGCGGTCATGCAGCAGCCGCGGTTGCTGCTGGCCGACGAGCCAACGTCGTCGCTCGATCCCAAGACCTCGGTGGAGATCATGCAGCTCATGAAGGACGTTGGCCAGGCCAACGCGCTGCCGGTGATCGTCAACATGCACGACGTGGAGCTCGCCCGGCGCTTCGCCGACCGCATCGTCGGCATGTCGGGCGGCAAGGTGGTGTACGACGGCGGCGGCCACGGCCTCGACGATTCGATCCTGAAGACGATCTACGGAGGGGAGTCCTGGCTCGGGTAGTTCCCGCGCGCTGGGGCGTGCGCGCGGGCTGGGTCGCGCTCGCGGCCTACGTCGCGTATGCGACCGCGCGGCTCGACTTCAGCCTCGAGCGCTTCTCGGTCGGTATCGGCAACGGCGTGCGCTTCATCGAGCGCATGTTGCCCCCGCGCATCGCGCAGCCCGACTCGCTGCTGAAGGGCCTCACCGAATCGCTCGAGATCGCGATCCTCGCTTCCTTCATCGGCATCGTGCTGTCGTTGCCGCTGGGCCTGCTCGCCGCGAGGAACCTGATGCCGGCATGGGTGAGCTGGCCCGCGCGCGCCGTGATCGCCCTCGCGCGCTCCTTCCACCCCGTGATCGTGGCGATCGTGTTCGTGAAGGCGCTGGGCTTCGGCGCCATCGCCGGCATCTGCGCGCTCGTCGTGGCCACCGTGGGCTTCGTGGGCAAGCTCTTCGCCGAGGCGATCGAGGAGATCTCGCTCAAGCAGGTCGAGGCGGTGCGCGCCACCGGCGCCTCGTTCATGAACGTCATCAACTACGGCGTGATGCCACAGGTGTTCGGGCGCTTCGTGGGCTTCGCCACTTACTCGATCGACTCGAACCTGCGCAACTCGACCATGGTGGGCATCGTCGGCGCGGGCGGCATCGGCGGCACGCTCTTCTCGGCCTTCCAGCGCTTCGACTACGACTTCGTGGCCGCCATCCTGCTCAGCATCATCGCCATGATCATGGCCGGCGAGATCCTGGCCACCTGGGTGCGCGGCGTGTTCCTGGAGCGCGGCAAGGTGGACGAGGAATGAGCGAGGCGATGGAGCGCCTCGATGCGCGCACGTGGAAGCGCTTCACGCCGCGGCAGCGGCTTTCGCGCTTCGCCATCTACCTCGCGATGGTCGTCGCGGTCGTGGCCTCGGCGCGAACGGTGGAGATCATTCCGGAGTTCCTCTACGACGCGCCGCAGCAGATGCGCGACCTGTTCGAGCGCATGTGGCCCATCGCCTGGTCGCACTATCCCGAGGGCGTGCATTCGGCGCTGGTGGAGACGCTGCATATCGCGAGCCTGGGCACGGTGCTGGCGATCGCCATGGCGCTGCCCGTCGGCGTGCTCGCCGCGAACAACGTGGTGCCGTCCAAGCCGGTCAACTACCTCGCAAAGCTCGTGCTCGTCTCGAGCCGCTCGGTCAACTCGCTCGTCTGGGCGCTGCTCTTCGTGGCGATCTTCGGTCCCGGCGCGCTCGCGGGCACGCTCGCCATCGCGTTTCGCTCCATCGGCTTCATCGGCAAGCTCTTCGGCGAGGCGCTCGAGGAGGCGAACCGCGGCACCGTCGAGGCGCTGGAGGCCACGGGCGCGCCATGGCGCTCGCGGCTGCTGTGGGGCTACTGGCCGCAGGTCGAGCCGGCGTTCTGGTCGATCGCCCTCTTCCGCTGGGACATCAACGTGCGCGAATCGGCGGTGCTCGGCCTCGTCGGCGCCGGAGGCATCGGCATGGCGCTCGATACCGCGATGAACCTCTTCCAGTGGGACCGCGTGGCGATGGTGCTCTTCGCGATCTTCGCGGTCGTCGTCATCGCCGAGATCGCGGTGACACAGATCAGGAAGCGGATCCTCTAGCAAACCGGGGACAGACCCCCATTTCCGGACGGCGGCCCGCTGCTGCGGGCGGCGGAATGGGATCTGTCCTTTCCCTACACATTCGGCTTCCAGCCGCTCGCCGGCGCCTCGAAGGGCGCCATCGGGATCTCCTCGTAGCGCACCTCGACGATCTCGATCTCCTCGTCGCCGCCCGGCTTCCTCAGCATCACCGTATCGCCCTCGCGGGCCTTGATGAGCGCCCGCGCCACCGGCGAGATCCAGCTCACGTAGTTGCGTGCCGGGTCGGTCTCGTCGATGCCGACGATGCGCACCGTATGCTCGTTGCCCGCCGAATCGGAGTAGGTCACGGTCGCGCCGAAGAAGACCTGGTCGGTCTCCTCGCGCGTGGCGGGATCGACGACCTCGCCCGCCTCGAGGCGCTTGGTGAGGTAGCGGATGCGCCGGTCGATCTCGCGCAGGCGCTTCTTGCCGTACTGGTAGTCGGCGTTCTCCGAGCGATCGCCCAGCTTCGCAGCCCACGAGACCACGCTCGTCACCTGCGGCCGCTCGGTCTTCACGAGCCACGTGAGCTCGTCGCGCATGCGGCGCCAGCCTTGCGGCGTAAGGTAGTTCTTCGACCCGGGCGGGATCGGGTTCTGCTCCTCGTCGCCCTCGAAGTCGTCCTCGGGGACATCGTCCTCGCGCGTGAATGCCTTGCTCATGTGCTCCCTCTGCGTTGGGAGAGGGTCATTTCAAGCTCCCGACGAACACCTTGATGCCGCCCAGCAGCATTTCCACCGCCAGCGCCGTGAGGATCAAGCCCATCAGCCGGCCGATGGCCTGCATGGCGCGGTCGCCGAGGCGGCGCTGCAGCCGGTCGCCGGCGAGCAGGACGAGCGTGGTCATCGCCATCGCTGCCGTGAGCGCCGCCATCCACATGCCCAGGCGAGCCGGGTCTCGCGTTGCCATCAGCATCACCGCGGCCAGCGCCGAGGGGCCCGCGATGAGCGGGATCGCCAAGGGGACGATGAAGGGCTCGCCCGCCTCGTGCGGGCCAAAGGCGCCTTCGGGATGGGCAAAGACCATCCGGATCGCGATCATGAAGAGGATGACACCGCCCGCGATCGACAACGAGGTTTCGGAAAGGTGCATCACCTCGAGCAGCTTGCGCCCGAAGAGCATGAAGAGCGCGAGGGTCGCGAACGCCACCAGGCACTCCCGCACGATCACGCGGCGGCGGCGGGCCGGCGCCACCTCGGCCAGCATCGCATTGACCAGCGGCACGTTGCCGAAAGGATCGACCACGAGCGCCAGCAGGATGAACGCGGAGACGAATTCGTTGGGAATCATGGCGCGCCCAGTATGATATCCGGCCCCATGCATCGAGCCGCCTTCCTCTGCCTGCTCGCCGGCGGCTGCGCCATCGCCTTCGCGCCGATCTTCGTGCGCCTTTCGGATACCGGCCCGCTCGCGAGCGCGTTCTGGAGAACGGCGCTGGCGGTGCCGATACTGTGGATATGGTTGTTCAACACCGGGGACAGACCCGGTTTATCGCGCTCCCCGCCGCGCGACGACTCCGGGTCTGTCCCCCGCAAGGACTTCGTCGCCCTTGCGCTCGCCGGGCTCTTCTTCGCCGCGGACCTGGGCGTCTGGCACTTCTCCATCTTCTTCACCTCGGTGGCCAACTCCACGCTGCTCGCGAACCTCGCGCCGATCTTCGTGACGCTCGCAGGCTGGCTCTTCTGGAAGCGGCGGGTGACGCGCACGTTCCTCGTGGGGATGTTCGTGGCCATCGCCGGCATGTTCGTGCTCGTCGGACCCAGCTTCGCGGCCGGCGGGCTCAAGTTGCTGGGTGATGCGCTGGGCGCGCTCACCGGCGTGTTCTACGCGGGCTACATGCTCGCCATCAAGAGCGCGCGCGACTCGCAGGCTTCCACCGCGCGGCTCATGGCGTGGAGCACGACGATCACGGCCATCGTCCTGCTTCCCCTCGCGTTGCTGGCGCCGCAACCCTTCTGGCCTGCGGCCGCCGCGGGATGGTTGCCGTTGCTGGGGCTGGCGCTCGTCTCGCAGGTCCTCGGCCAGGGACTCATCGCCTTCGCCTTCGCCCACCTGCCGGCCTCGCTTTCCTCCGTGAGCCTGCTCATCCAGCCGGTCGTGGCGGCGCTCGCAGCGTGGATCATCTTCGCCGAGCCCGTGGGACCGCTGCAGTTCCTCGGAGGCGCGATCGTGCTCGCGGGAATCTGGCTCTCGAAGAAGGGAAGCTGAAGGCCGGAACCCGGCCGGCGGGCGAGGGTCTTCCCCTTCATGGCCAGCGTCCGCCGCCTCGTCCGTGAAGACCCGCCGGAGCTGCGCCTGCGCCGCAGCGAAGGCAGCCACCTCTACGATGCCCGTGGCCGCAAGTACGTGGACTTCCTCATGGGCTGGTGCGTTGGCAACCTCGGCTGGGGCAGCGCCGTGGTGGACCGGCCCGCACGAAGCTATCGCGGCCCGGACTACGTCTATCCCCACTACGACTATCCCCCCTGGGAGGAATTGGCTTTCCTGCTGGCCTCGAACGCGCCCGCGGGTCTCGAGCGCTGCTTCCGCGCGACCGGCGGCTCGGAAGCCGTGGACCTCGCCCTGCAGGCGGCAATGGTCCATACCCGGCGCGCACGCTTCCTTTCGCTCGAAGGCGCCTATCACGGCAACACCCTGGCCTGCCTGAGCGTCGGCGCTTCGCAATACCGCGAGAAGCGGCCGAACCTGCTGCGGGGTTGCGCCAAGGTGAAGCCGCCGCTGGATGCGCGCCTGCTCGGGCGCATCGAGCGCCAGCTTGCGAAGCGCGATGTCGCCGCCTTCATCATGGAGCCCATCGTGATGAACCTGGGCGTGCTCATCCCGCCGGAGGGGTTCCTGCCCGAGCTTGCGCGCCTTTGCCGCCGCCACGGCACGCTGCTCATCCTGGACGAGGTGGCGACGGGCTTCGGACGCACCGGCAAGCTCTTCGCATGCGAGCACTCGGGCGTAGCCCCCGATCTGCTCACGCTCGGCAAGGCGATCACCGATGGCGCCGGCGGCCTGGGCGCGATGCTCGCCACCGCGAAGGTGGCGCGCTCGATGCAGAAGGACGGCGCGTTCTACTCGACTTACGGCTGGCACCCGCGCAGCACCGACATGGCGATCGCGGCGATGCGTTACCTCACCAGGAACCGGCGCCGGCTCTTCGACCAGGTCGCGGCAACGAGCGAGCTCTTTCGCATGCGCCTTGCCGCGATGGGCCTCGAGCGCGACGCCGAGCTGCGCATCCGCGGCCTCGCCATCGGGATCCACTTCGGCGACGAGAAGCGCGTCGCGCGCATCGCCGGGAAATGCCGCGCGGAAGGCCTGCTCGTGGGCCCCGAGGGCGAGCCTTGATGCTGCTGCCGGCACTCAACATCGACGCGCGCACCGCCGGCAAGGGGCTCGACATCCTCGAGCGCTGCCTGCGCTAACTTCCCTTCGCCTCCGCGCGAAAGTAGTGCCCCAGCAGGAGCCGCATCAGCGGCGCCTCGCGTTCCTTGCGTGGCAGGCCCGGCAACTGCTCGCGCACGATGGCGCGCGCGAGCGCGCGGTCGCTCGAGGCCACCGCCCCGGCGAGCGCGGCGATCACCAGCATCCCGCGATCGAGTTCGAGGTCAGGGCCGGGGCCGTGCAGCAGCCACGCGGCGTGCTCGCCCATGGCGCGCCCGTCACGCGCGTGGATCGCCTCCAGCAGCGCCACCCGGCGCGCGCCGCGATCGTCCTGCGACTTCATGCACGGCGATGCGCGGGCCTTGCGCAGGAGCGGCTCGATATGCTCAGCGTCGAGGTATGGCGTCGCGAGGCGCAGGATGCGCGCGAAGGCATTCACCCATTCGGCGCGCGCGCCCGGGCAATCGGCGGCAAGACGCGCGAAAAGCGCGGCGGCCTGGCGATCCTCGGGCTTGAGCAGTCGCGCCGCATCGGCGGGTCCGCCAAGCGCGAGGCCCACCGCCTCTGCCGCGATGAGCGCGTGCCACGCCGGATACGGCCGATTGAGCGAGGGCGCACCCAGCTTCTGCAGCGAGAGACGGTCGTCCCTGTCGAGCATCGCGACCACCGGCACCGCGGCTTCGCGCATGCTCGTGAATTCCTCGACCGTGCGGGACTCGAAGCGCGCGCGCGGCGCATTCTGGTCGAGCACCGGGAAGAAGTCGGAGTTCGCCGGATATCCGCTCTGGGCCCAGAGCGGCTCGAGCAGTGCCCGGCCGCCCAGGCGCATCGCCTCGAGCTCCGCCCGGCTTCGCACGCCCAGGTGCGCCAGGTCGGCTGCAAGGCCCGGGTATGAAAAGATCTCGTCGCGGATCGGGGGCAGGCGCGCTGCCGGCGTGGCGACCACGACCAGGTCGTAGCGATTGTTGTAGACCGCATAGTCACGGTAATGCGGGGCGAGCGCCTTGAAGATGGAGGCGATCAGGTCGAGGTCGATCTCGTAGGCCTGGATCCACTGCACCAGCAGCCCGTCCTCGGCGAGGTGGCGCCGCGTGTGCGCATAGAACTCCTCGGAAAAGAGCGTCGATACCCCGCTCACCCAGGGGTTGGACGGCTCCGAGAGGATCACGTCGTACCTGCGCCCACGGGTCGCGAAGAACGTCTTGGCATCCTCGATGTGAAGCTTGCTGCGCGGGTCCGAATAGGCGCGATCGTTGCGGGGCGCGAAGAGTTTGGCGCCCTCGATCATCATGGGCTCGATCTCGATCGTATCGACCTCGCGCACGCGCGGGCTGCCCAGCGCCACGTGGGTCGAAAGGCCCGAGCCGAACCCGATCACCGCGATGCTGGCTATCTCGGGCCGCATGGCGATCGGCAGGGCCGCGGCGAGCACCATGGTCATCTCGTCCAGGGCGGCGGGAACCTGCTCGCCGTACTGGATGCTCGCGTCGGGCTTGCCGTTGGTGCGGATGCCGATGCGCGGTCCCTGCTGCGTGACGGCGACCGTGGCGGTCTTCCCGTCGCGGTAGAAGAGCACCCTCTCGGTCGCGGGGTCCATGAATGCGCCGTCGCGATAGACGCCGGACGCCATGCGCAGCAAGTCGAGCTCCGCGCCGGCGAAGAGCGCCACGGACGCGACGCCTGCCAGCGCCACGGAGGCGAGAGCAGCCTTGCGCCGCACCGCCGCCATGCCTGCGAACATCAACAGCAGCGCGGCGAACACATCCAGCGCGGCGCCCGCTGCCGTGAGGCCTTTCACGCCCAGCGCCTCCATGCCGACGTGGGTCGCGAAGGCCGCGCCCACGATGCAGCCGGCGGTATTGGCCGCGTAGACGCGTCCGATCGAGGCTTCCCCATGGCCGCGCGAGGTGAGCGCGTGGGTGGCGAGCGGCAGCGTCATGCCGGCGCAGAACGCGGTCGGGAACATGAGCAGCATCGACGCCGCGAGCCCCGCCGACGTGAAGAGCACATAGCCCGCGTCGGTGCGCGCCACGGCGCGCATCATCCAGCCGACGAACGACAGCACGTCGGGATAGATCCACACCGCGTAGGCGGCGAAGGCGGCCTTGGCGACCATCAGCCCGGTGAGCCAAGCGGTATGGTCGGCGATGCGCGCGATGCGGTTGCGGAACCAGAAGGCGCCCAGGCTCATCGCGAGGATGAAGGCGGCGATCATCACCTCGAAGGCATGGGTCGATGCGCCCAGGCCCAGCGTGAGCATGCGGATCCAGGTGACCTCGTAGATGAAGGACGCGACGCCGGTGATGGCCGCGAGCGCCAGGATCGCGCGGCGGTAGCGCAAGTCCACGGGTCGCGCCGAATCGTGCGACGCGAGGCGCGTCTCGCCTGCCTGCGGCGGCATGCGTTTCACGATCACCCAGACCATCATCGCGAGCAGGATGTTGAGCAGGCCCGCCGTGAGGATGGTGCCGGGCAGGCCGAAGCGCCCGATGAGGAAAAAGCCGCTCGCGAGCACTCCTGCCGCGGCCCCGAAGCTGTTGGTGAAGTAGAGCATCGACAGCGCCCGTCCGCCCTGGTCGGGATACGCGCGCAGGATGCCCGCGCTCATCAGGGGGAAGGTCGTGCCGAGCAGCACGGAGGCCGGCAGGATGAGCACGGTGGCGAGCGACCACTTGAAGGCATCGACGCCGCTGCCCGCGAGCACCGGCAGCACCGAGTCGTAGGCCCACCCGGTTGCCGCCTGGAACACGCGATGGAATACGAGCGCCAGCAGGCCGATGCCGAGCTCGGCGACGGCGTAACCCATCAGCAGGTTGCGGATGCGGCCCGTGAATCTCGCCACCAGCCAGGCGCCCAGCGCCATGCCGCCCATGAAGATCGCGAGCACCAGGGTTTGCGCATAGGCCGCGTGGCCCAGGAAGAGCTTGAGGTAGTGGCTCCAGATCGACTGGTAGATGAGGCCGGCGAACCCGGAGAGCGTGAAGAGCGCGAAGAAGACGCCCGCGGCGGGAAGGCGTGGCATGGAACGGGCAGCGAAAGCTATCGCACCACGACCTGGAAGAACACCTCGTCCTTCTTGATCATGCCGAGCTCCATGCGCGCGCGCTCCTCGATGGCCGCGGTGCCCTCCTTCAGGTCGCGCACGTCGGCGTCGAGGGCGGCGTTGCGCGCCTTGAGCCGCGCGTGCGCCTGCCTCTGCTGGTCGAGCTGGCGCTCGAGCTCCCACACCCGGGTCCAGCTTCCCTTGCCGATCCAGAGCGGATACTGGATCGCCAGCAGGAGCGCGACGAAGGTGTAGGCGAGCGCCTTCACTTCAACTGGTGGAACGCGTCGCGCCCGGCGTACACGGCGCCCTCGCCCAGCTCTTCCTCGATTCGCAGGAGCTGGTTGTACTTGGCAGTGCGGTCGGAGCGCGAGAGCGAGCCCGTCTTGATCTGCATGGCGTTCGTGCCCACCGCGATGTCGGCGATGGTGGAGTCCTCGGTCTCGCCGGAGCGGTGCGAGATGACCGAGGTGTAGCCCGCGCGCCGCGCCATCTCGATCGCCTCGAAGGTCTCCGAGAGCGTGCCGATCTGGTTGATCTTGATGAGGATCGAGTTGGCCACGCCGCGCTTGATGCCCTCGGCGAGTATGCGCGTGTTGGTGACGAACACGTCGTCGCCCACGAGCTGCACGTTGCGGCCCATGCGTTGCGTGAGCAGCTCCCAGCCGTCCCAATCCTGCTCGGCCATGCCGTCCTCGATGCTCACGATCGGATACTTCTCGCACCAGCCCGAAAGCAGGTCCACGAACTGCGGCGAGCTGTAGGCGAGCTTCTCCGCCTCGAAGCGGTACTTGCCGTCCCTGTAGAACTCGCTCGCCGCGCAATCCAGGCCGATCAGCACGTCCGAGCCGGCGAGGTATCCCGCCTCCTCGATGGCGCGCAGGATCCACTGGATCGCGGCCTCGTTGTTGGGCAGGTTGGGCGCGAAGCCGCCCTCGTCGCCCACGGTCGTGGACATGCCGTCCTTGTCGAGCATCTTCTTGAGGGTCTGGAAGATCTCGGCGCCGCACCGCAGGGCCTCCCGGAAGCTCGCGAAGCCCACCGGCAGCACCATGAACTCCTGCAGGTCGAGCGAGTTGTTGGCATGGGCGCCGCCGTTGATCACGTTCATCATGGGCACCGGCATGCGTCGCGGCCCGCTGCCGCCGAAGTATCGGTAGAGCGACAGCCCCGACTCCTCGGCGGCGGCCTTGGCACAGGCCACCGACACCGCGAGGATCGCGTTGGCGCCCAGGCGCGACTTGTTGTCGGTGCCGTCGAGGTCGATCAGCACGCGGTCGATGTGTGCCTGCTCCGAGACGTCGAGGCCGAGGATCGCCTCGGTGATCTCGGTATTCACGTGCTCGACGGCTTTCTGCACGCCCTTGCCGAAGAAGCGCTGCACGTCGCCATCGCGCAGCTCGATCGCTTCGCGCGTGCCGGTGCTGGCGCCCGAGGGAACCGCCGCCCGCCCCATGGCGCCCGACTCGACCAGCACGTCGGCTTCCACGGTGGGATTGCCGCGCGAATCGAGGATCTCGCGTGCGACGACTTCGACGATGGCGGTCAATTCGGGCTCCTCATGCGGATTTTGGCCGCAATTCTACGCGAGAGGCCTAGAAACTGCGCCGGATTCCGCCGAAGCTGCCGTTCAGGTTGCAGAAGCCGTCGTTGCCGGACAGGCGCGCCGTCATGCCATTGCGCGTCACGTCGATTTCCGACAGCGTGAAGGGCCCGCCCGCACCGAAGCTGCATGCGAACGTGCCGGTGATCGAGCCCAGCCGGCCGGCCTGCACATAGGGGCCGGTGAAGGTGCAAGTGAGGATCTGGCCCACGGCGTTTTCGTATCCCAACGTGATGGTGGTGTTGCCCACGCCGGGGTGGTTGACGGTGGCGCTGCCGAAGAGGATCACCGAGCCGTTGCTGTTGGGGTCCTGGCAGGACGAGGAGGTCCCCGAAAAACCACCGAGGTACACCCCGCTCACCTGGTTGTTGCTCCACGTCTGGCGCTGCACCTGCTTGGTGACGGTGGTGCCGTTCACGACGTAGGTGAGCGTGCCGGCGTTCAGGCCCGAGAACTCGAGCGTCATCGCTCCCACCAGCGTAGGCGTGGCCGTGCCCGTCCACGGCACGCTGAAGGCGGGGCCGGTGGTCTGGTAGAGCGGCCCGGTGAAGCCGTTGCTGC
This sequence comes from Usitatibacter sp., assembly GCA_035626705.1. Lineage (GTDB taxonomy): Bacteria > Pseudomonadota > Gammaproteobacteria > Burkholderiales > Usitatibacteraceae > Usitatibacter. The sequence continues at coordinate 265,977 of DASPNE010000024.1, forward strand.
CGAAGGGCTGCAGGTTGGATGCGACGTACCAGCGCGGCGAGTTGTCGGGGCCATAGACGAACAGCGTGGCGAAGATCGTCTCGTACTGCTGGATCAGGTTCACGCCCCAGCCCGATTCGCTCGGGTTGAACCAGAGGTCGGTGAAGTCGACCCCGGAGGAGGTTGCGGAAGCGGGCAGAGAGAAGGCGGCCGACAACAGCAGGGCGGCCGCGAAGCGGCGAAGCGAACGGGTCATGGGCAGTGGGACAGTGCGGGAAAGCCCGCATTGTCCCACGCCGTTCGTCAATTCCCCAGGACGTCGCGGATGCCGCCGAAGAAGCCGGTGAAGCGGCAGAACTGGTCCTGCGCGCTGTAGAGCGCGCTGAAGCCATTGCGCCCGACATCGACCTCGGTCATGGTGAAGGTGCCGTTGCTGCCGAGCGAGCACGTGTACGTGCCGGTGAGCGTGCCGAGGCGGCCGCTCGAGCTGAAGGTGCCGCTGTACGTGCAGGTGGCGGCGACGTTGGCCGCGTTGCGGAACTCGACCGTCATGCTGCCGCCGTTGTTGGTGACGCGCAGCAGCCCGGTCGCAAGCGCGGGCCCGTTGGACCCGGCATCCGTGCAGTTCGAGGCGTTCGCGGTGTAGCCGCCGATGAACTGGCCCGCAAGCACGTTGGTGCGCCAGGTCTGGCGCTGGATCTGCTTGGTGACCGAGGCGCCGTTGACCACGTACGAGAGCGTGCCCGTCGTGGCCGACGAGAACGTGAGCGTCATGGAGCCGACCGGCGTCGCGTTGGCCGTGCCGCTCCACGGTCCGCTGAAGTTCGGCCCCGTGGTCTGGTAGAGCGTGCCGCTGAAGTTGTTCGCTCCCCCGCGCAGGTCGGACGCGACGTACCAACGCGCCGAGTTGTCGGCGCCATATACGAAGAGCGTGGCGAAGATGGTCTCGTACTGCTGGATCACGTTCACGCCCCAACCCTGCTCCGAGGGATTGAACCAGAGGTCGGTGTAGTCGGTGCCGAACGTGGTGCCCGCGGAAACGGGCATGGAGGAAAGCCCCAGGACCGCGAGCAGCGCGGCGGCGAATCGTCGAATGTTGGTGATCATGTAGCGTTTCCATTCACGGCGGATGGGGCCGTGTCTCACACGCTATTGATTTACCGTAGTCCGAATAGTTCTGCCCCGTTGCGCCAGGCGATGCGTTCGGCCGCCTCTCGCGGCAACTCGCCCAGCCAATGGCGATATCCGCCCATCAGATCGGAATAACTTTCCCAACGCGCGTTCACCCACGTGTCGGAACCGAGGAGGAAGCGCGTAGGACTTTTCCGAAGCAGCGCCGCCCACTCGGGCGAAAGCTTTCCGCCGCCGGTGCCGGCGCGATACGAGAGCTCGCCGAAGAGGCCGGGGTACCGCGCGAGCAGTTCCTCGATCCGCGCCGCAGGGGTCGAAAAGCCGGTGTGCGCCCAGATCACGCGCGCCCTCGGGTCGTGGCCGAAGAGGATCACGAGCGCTTCCTCGTCGCAATGCGCGTGCAGCACGAGGTTCTTCGAGACGGCGAAGTCCACGATCTCCTTCACCACCCGGGTCGCGGCATTGCGTCCGAAGACATGGAACTCGCCCACGCCGCGGTAGTACCCGCGTCGCTCCTCGGCGACGATCATCCGCGCGATGTCGGGATTGTCGAACCAGGTGCCGTAATCGCTGCGGTCGCGGTAGACGCGGATGAAGGGAACGACCTTGGGCCCGCGCCAGGACTTGCCGGCCTCGAAGAGGGCGCGCGTGCCATCGTTGGGGCGGCTGTTGGCGAGGATGGCGCCGATGCCGTTCTTCTCGAAAAGCTCGCGCACGGTGGAGACCGGGTACTTCGCCACCGCATCGTCGTTGTAATGCAGGTGCGCATCGAAGAGGGGTCCGCTCCAGGGCTCCGCGGCAGCCGGCAGCGCGCAGAGGAGAAGCGCGAGCAGCATCGCGACGCGCGACACCGGTTTCACTCCAGCGCGGCCAGCACCGCGCGCAGCCCCTGCGCCTCGCCGCCCTGCGGCCGTCCCGGTCGGCTCACGTCGTTCCAGGCGAAGACGTCGAAGTGCGCCCAGGCGATCTCGGGCGGGACGAAGTAGTCGAGGAAGAGCGCGCCCACGATGGCCCCCGCATAGCCGCCCCGGCCGGAGTTGTTGAAATCGGCGACCTCGCTGTCGAACAGGCGCCGGTAGTTGCGCCACAGCGGCAAGCGCCACATCGGATCGTCGAGCTGCTGCGACGCGGCCATGAGGCGCGTGGCGAGCCGCTCGTCGTTGCAGAAGAGCACCGGCAGCTCGGGGCCGAGCGCCACGCGCGCGGCGCCGGTGAGGGTCGCGAAATCCACGATCGTCTTCGGCTTCTGCTCGACGGCGTAGGCGAGCGCGTCGCACAACACCACGCGGCCCTCGGCATCGGTATTACCGATCTCGACCGTATGGCCATTGCGCGTGCGCACCACATCGCCGGGACGATAGGCGTTGCCGCCGATGGCGTTCTCGACCGCCGGGATGAGCACCTGCAGGCGCACCGGCAGCTGCCGCTGCATGACCAGGCGCGCGAGCCCCAGGGCGTGGGCGGCGCCGCCCATGTCCTTCTTCATGAGGCGCATGCCTTCGGCGGTCTTGATGTCGAGCCCGCCGGTGTCGAAGCAAACGCCCTTGCCCACGATGGCGATGCGCGGGTGGCGCGGATTGCCCCAGTTGATCTCGAGCAGGCGTGGCGCCCTCGCGGCCGCCCGACCTACGGCGTGGATCGCCGGGAAGCCCTGCGCCAGCAGCTCCTCGCCCACCCATTCGTCGAATTCGGCATCCAAGAGCGTGGCCTCCTCGCGCGCGATGTCGGCGAGGTGCTCGGGGCCCATGTCCTCCGCCGGCGTGTTGACGAGATCACGCACCAGGCGCACCGCCTTCGCCATCTCGAGCGCCTCGGAAACCTTCGCCGAGCGGTCGAGCTGCAGGTCGGCGGGCTTGCGGCCGGCGCGCTTGTAGCGCGTGAACTGGTATCCGCCCAGCTCCCACGAAAATGCCGCCTGCTCCGGCGCGATCGCCAACGCGCCCTTGCCAAGCGCATAGCGCGCCCGCGGCAACTTGAGCGGCAGCGCCGAGAGCACCCAGGGATCGTCGCCCGCGCGCACGCCGACGAGCACGCGCGCGATCGCGCCCCTGTTATCGGGCACGACGCAGAAAGTGTGTGGCGAGCCTTCGAAGCCGGAGCGCTCGGCCCAGCGCCGCTCCGCGGGCGTGAGCGACGCGAGCAGCCTGGGTACGCGCCTCGCATCGGTTGCGAGGATGGGGATGGCCTTCTCGAAGGCTGCCTTGTCGGTGATGACGGTCATGGGCGAATTATCCCTTATCCGTCAGCGGTACTCGGGCGGCGTCACCGTATCGACATAGATCACGCCGTCATAGGCCTTCGCCGCGCGGACCTTCATGGGGTAAAGCCCCCAGGAGCGGGCGATGATGGGCTCGAACATCCACTCGTTGCCACGCGCAGGCAAGACGCGGGAGAAATCGACGAAGCTCATCCGCATCCGTGCGTTCGCGAGCACCGCCTCGAGCGAGTCCGCCGGTGGCGCCGCGATGGCGTAGTGGCGCCGATGGTTGTGCGCGGCGGCGCCGCGACCCATGTAGATGCCGATGGTGTACACCTCGCGCCCGCGGCGGCGATCGACCCACGAGCCCATCCAGTGCGGCTGCCCGAAGCCTTCGTCGTGCCGGGCGATGTGCGTGTTGTGCGCCCACACGATGACCTTGCGGCCCGGATGGAGCCGGTCGAGCAGGAAATCGAGGTTCTCGGCCATGCCCTCGTCGCGAATCCGATGCGACTCGAACGTGGGCCGGCCGTACACGGCCATGTGCACCAGGCGCGAGCGCGAGCGCGATTCCTGGATGGCAAGGTCGATGGCGCGCGGCGAAGTGCCCGCGGCGCCAAGCCTGTCGCGCGAGTCCTCGAGGCCCTTGGCGAGCGCGAGATAGGCCCGAGACATGTGGTCGGCTTCCTCGCGCGTGATCTGGCCGCCCAGGCGGCGTTCGTGGCTCTCGATCGCACGGCCTAGCTCCGGCGACACCGCGTCGGCCAGCGCCACCAGCCGGCGAGCCACCTCGGTCCTCGCGGTGCCGCTGTTCTGGATGTCGAAGCCGGCTAGGGTGAGGCGCCGGCCGGCCTTGCGCGTGGCCTCGAGGTACTCGAAGACTCCCAACGTTTCCGTGGAATGCCACACGCCGAAGACGCATTGCCGCATGACTTCCATCGCCGGCGCCGCGACGACAAGACCGTCCGCCACGTCGCAGCCGGAGAGCGAGCTCTCGAAGGCGATCACGTCATAGCCCAGCTCGCGGTGCAGGTAGCGGATGAGGCGGGCCTTCAACCAGTTGAACTCGGCCACGCCATGGCCGCTTTCGCCCAGCTGCACCACGCGCCGGCCCTCGAGCAGCGGCGCGAGGAACCGCAGGTCCGAGAAATCGTCGCTGAAGAGCGAGCGGATCGGGTGCGCGCGCCCGCGTACGTCCTCGACCCACTCCGCCTTCGCCTGCGGCACCTCGTCGCCATGCAGCGCGAGCGCGGCATCGTTTCGGAGGGCGCTATCCGGTCGCGGCCGCGGGGGCAGCGCCACCGGCACTTCCGGCTCGACTTTCGTTTCGCGGTCCACGGTCAGGCGCAAGTCGTCGAACCACGCGATTCCCGTACCCGACAGCAACACGCCGAATCCGACGTTCGAGGTGTCCGGGGCCACGGGCACGGTGATGCTGAACCGCTGCCACGGCGTGGTGCCGCGAGGTCCGGTCCTGCGCATGTTCTCCAGCACGATGTTGGGGCGGTCGGCGGCATCGACGCGAAGCCAGAGTCCCGCGTGGCCGACCACGTTCTCGGTGCGGATCATTCCCGAGAGCTGGATGAAATGCCCCGCGGCGTGGCGGCTCGGCATGTTCTGGACCAGGGGCACGAAGGTGACCGCCTCGCCCGCCAGGCTCTCCAGCCTCGCCGAGCACTTGCCCTCCGGCGCGTCCGCGCAGTCGGCGCTGACGCGGTAAGCCTTGGCATTGCCGACGTGCCATCCCTGGGGCCGGCCCTCCTCCCACGTTTCGAAGCCGAGGTTTTTCACCGGCAAATCGGCGGCCGGCGCCGCGGGCGTAGCCTGGGACAAGGCGAGGAGGAGGAGGCAGGCGGCTCGGATGCCGCCGATTCTGCTACTTCACGCGCCGGTAGTCGATCTCCCACTGCGTGGTCCAGGTAGCGCCGTTGTCGTTGGAGCCTTGCCACAGCCACTTGAAGCTTTCGGGCCGGATGTCCTGGAAGACCATGCGTTGGCGAACCTTCTTGCCCTGCCGTTCGATCTCGCGCGCGAAGGTCATCCTGCCCTCGGCGAACACTCCGGTGAAATCGAGGTACGAGGCGGTGTTGTCCACCCACGCCTGCTTCCACTGCCTGCTCGCGCGGTCGAAGGTCGACACGCTGTGGCCGTTCAGCTTGGTGCCGGGCGCGCCGGAGAACTCCTCGAGCACGACGCAGCCGTCCATGATCTTGGTGATCCGGTTGCGGCTCTTGCCCACGGTGTTGTTGGGCCCGGCGTAGGTGGCCTCCCATTCGCCCACCCAGAAGTCCAGCTGCTTCGACTCGGGCGAGTCGCACGCGTAGGTGGGCTGGCCTTGGGCATGCGCGAAAAGCGCGGAGAAAGTGAACGTGGCGGCGGCAAGGGCACGGAACATTGCGATCTCCACGCAGGCGGGATGCGCGCATTCTCACCGCGCCAGGATGCCGCGGCGTTACGGTTCGTCACGGCGGCTTCAGAATTCGGCGCGAATGCCGGCGGCGAAGGAGCGTCCCATCTGCGGCGCGACATTCTTCAGGTATGACGTATGCAGGCGGATCTCCTCGTCGAGCAGGTTCGTCCCCTGGAGGTAGAGGGTGACCACGCGCGTCCCCTCGACCCGCCAGGCTATCTCGGCGTCGACGCGAGTGTACGCGGGGGTGCTCGTCTCCAGCTCAGCCAGGCGCTTCTGCTCGAAGGCATGGATCGCGGTGAAGCTCGCGGTCATTGGGCCCGAGGTGAAATCTGCGTTGATCCCCAGGCGCGCGGGCGAGATGCGCGGCAAGTTGCCCCCTCTGGCCAGGCGTCCCCGGGTCATGTCGCCGAAGAAACGCACGCCGTAGCGGCCGTGGCCCGGCCGGTAGCTCCATTCGGCCTCCACCCCGCGAAAGCGCGCATCGGCGTGCTCGTACCGCTGGACCAGGAACTCGCCTTCGGCATCGAGCGCGCCCTCGTCGTCGATGCGGTCGGCGAGCCCGTCGCCGTCGCTGTCCACGCTCGCCGCGAAGATGTAATCCCGGATGCGGTTGGCGTAAACGTTCACCTTCCAGCGATGCTCGCCGGACACCTTTCGCAGCGTGATGTCGATGTTGCGCGAGACCTCCTTGCGCAGGGACGGATCGCCGATGTCGAACGTCGCCGTCGCATGGTGCGCGCCGTGGGAGTAGAGCTCCTCGGCGGAAGGGGCGCGTTGTGCCTGCGTGGCACTGATTGCGAAGCGGTAGTCGGCGCCCCGCTTGAAGACCAGGCCCAGCGCGGGCGTGGTCAACGTGAAGTCGCGATCCGGCAGGCCCAGGTCGGGACGGCGCGACTCAATCTCGACGCGCAGGCCGGCATCGACGCTGAAGCGGCCGAAATCCTTCTCCTCGACCACGAAGAGCGCGGCGGCCTTGCCGCGCGTGCGCGGCAGGATGGCCTCCTCGCCCAGCGCCGAGAGGCTGCGCCGCTGCAGTTGCGCGCCGACGGTTCCCGCGAGCCAGCCGCCGTGCCGCAGCTCCATGCGCGCTTCCGTCGCCTCGTTCTCGAAGCGCGTGCCGAGCTCGCCCGAAGGCTCGATCTCGTCGTGCGCGTAGTCGTTGTGCCCGATGCGCCAGCGCAGGCGGGAAAACCCCGGCAGCGGATCGCTCATTTCGCCCGCCGCCTCGTGGCGGTTCTGCTTCATGCGGATGCGCACCCCCTCGCCCGAAGGCACGCCGTAGTCGTTTTCGAGCGCCTGCCTGCCGACGCCCAGGAAGCCGCGGCTCCCGACCCAGGACGCGCCGGCGCCGCCGCCGCGCATGTCGACGTCGCTGTTCTGCAGGCGCCCGTTCGGAATTTCGTAATCGCGTGTGCGCCGCTTGAACGCATCGACGTGGAAGGCGAAGTCGGCTGCGCCGGCGTTCAGGTCGACCGAGCCGGTGCGCTCCCGGTTGGCCGAGGAAAGGCGCGCCTCCAGCTCGCCCTGGATGCTCGCAACGCGAGCGCGGGGAATCGTCCTCGACACCACGTTCACCACGCCACCGATGGCGCCGCTGCCATAGAGCAGGCTCGCCGGGCCACGCAGGATCTCGATCTGCTCGGCGCGCAGCGACTCCGTGGTGACCGCGTGGTCGGGGCTCAGGCTCGAGGCGTCGCCGGTGCCGATGCCGTTTTCGAGCACGCGGATGCGCGGGCCGTCGAGGCCGCGGATGATGGGCCGGCCGGCGCCCGCGCCGAACGCGCTCGATTGCACTCCGGGCTCCTGGGCGAGCGTGTCCCCGATGGAAGCCGCGCGCTTGCGGCGCAGCTCCTCGTCCGAAAGCACGGTGACTGGCTGGGCCATCTCCGTCGGCGCCCTGTCGAGCGGCGAGGCGGTGACCGTGATCTTCTCTGCGGGCTGGATAGGCTGCTGCTGCGCTGCGACAGCGGCTGGAACAAGGGCCGAGGCGACGGCGCTCGCCAAAAGCGAAAGCTTCATGGACTTCTCCCGGAAAGTAGAAAGGGGATCGCCGGCAGCGATCCCGATCAGCTCACGCGAGAGAAGCGGGGGGGGCCCTGGGGTTGAAGGCGTGGCGCGGCGGCAGGCATGCTGCGCCGGCACGCTGCAGGGAAAGTGCAGGGCCGGCAACGGCAGGGCAAGGCGCGGCGAACCCATTTCCCGCGGCTACGCCGGTGGCCGATGCGTAGAGCCCGTGGTCCGTGCAGCCCGCGGGTGCGGGCAACGAATCCTGCGAAAGCTCCTCGACGGCATGCTTGAGCGCATGCAGCGCGACCGCATGCTGGCCGATGCCGAATGCGGCGGCCAGGCCGAACGCGAGAAGGAAGATGCGCAACTGCTTCATTTCAGTACCGCAAGCTCACTCCCGCTAGCGCCGACCAGTCGGCCGTCAGCTGCACGCCGTTCACCGATTGGCGAATCGGCACCTGCACGAACGCGTACACCTGCGCCGAGCGCGAGACGTTGAACGAAGCGCCGGGGCTTACGAAAAGGCCGCGCTGCCCGCTGTCCGCCGGCTCGGCGTTGGCGCCCGAGTCGCGCCCCTTCGCGATGTAGTTGGCCTGGAGCATCAGCGCGAGCGCCGGGGAAACCGCGTGGCGGATGCCCGCGTCCATCTGGAGCTGCCGTCCTGGCTTGTAGCCATCCTCGCTGTTGGCCGGCAGGCTCGCCTGCGCGCGCGCGAACCAGGACCATCCGTCGAGCGGGGCAGAGCCGTGCCAGAAAGCGCCGACCAACGCGTCCGTAGTTCCCGTGCCCGGCTGCAACGTGCGTTCGGCCTGCCCGCTTTGCGCGTTGCCGACGTCATGCTTTCCGGTCGGCAGCTTCATTCCCAGCGTGATGCCCCATACGCGGCTCGCCGCGGTGTCCGCGGCCGTGGTGCTCGCGATGTCGTAGCGGCCCTGGATGCGCACATCGCCCAGGCCGCGGAAGTGCCACGCGTCGAAGATGCGCTCGCCGGCATGGTTGTGGATGTGGCTGTGCTCGCGCTCGACGTACGGCACGGTGAGCGTGACCCCCCATCGGGGGCCTATGTTCCAGTCGAGGGCGGCCACCCAGTTGTGGTTACGCGTGCGGATCTCGTCGTGGTGCCGGGTGACTTCGCCCACGCCGATGCGGCGGCTGCCCTGGCGCGGCTGGTCGAGATCGATGTATTCGTAACGCAAATCGACGCGGCCGCCGGCTTCGGTCCACGCGCCCTGCGCCGACCAGTCGGTGTTGACGACGCAGAACGCGGCGCCACAGCTGGCGGCCACCGGGGACGTCGCGACTGAAACAAGGCAGCCGATCGCGAGCGGGCAGATTTTCCCGAGCATGTCCATGGTCACGGTAAACAACGGCGAAATGGGATTCATTCCACGAGCACGGGTTGCGCAAGACTCAAGCGGTTGCGCCGACCCGCAGCCGCCCGTTCGCCACCGAGATGTCGAAGCGGATCGGGAAGTACTCGCACACGAAGGGCAGCCCATCCACCATGACGATGCGCGCATCCCCGTCGGCGATCTCCGGCTCGTCGGCCACGAAGACCGTCCAGAGCTCACGCCGGCGAATGGTCCAGTCCGGTCCCTCCTCGGCGCCCGCCTTGGGCGGCTCGGAGCCGGCCATGCCGATGCGCAGCAACGGGCGCGCGATGCCGGAGGCGGCCATGCGCTCCTGCAGCATCCGCCGCGCGTCTTCCGAAAGGGTGACCGGCGTCACGTCGCCTCGCTTTTCGTGCCCGGCACGCACTCGTAGTGCAGCACGGTCGGGAAGGGATCGTAGAAGTGGTGCAACAGCCGCTTCCATTGCTGGTAGCCGGCCGACTTGCGAAAGCCTTCCTCGTGGGCCGCGACGCTCTCCCAGCGGACCAGCAACAGGTATTGGTTCTCGCGCTCCAGGCAGCGTTGCAGCTCGTGGGATCGATAACCCGGCATGGAAGCAATGATCGCCTGCGCCTGCAGGAACGCCGTTTCGAACGCCTCGCGCTGGCCTGCCCTGACCTGCAGGGGCGCCGCTTCCAGGATCATCCCGGTCCCTTCTCCATTGATGCCGCGCCGAGTGTAGGGCCCGCGGAACGCGCGTGCAACGCGCTCCCGCCTAAGGTTGCGCCTCGATTCAACCCACCCCAGAGGCTCGACATGAACAGCAATCCCCTGATCTCCCTCCTGCCGGCGATCGGCCTGGCCCTCGGCGGATGCTCCGCCGCCGCCACGATCCCGGACACTTTGAGCCCCGCCGCCGGCGCCACGCTCGCGATGATCCTGCCCGCAAAAGGCGCCCAGATCTACGAGTGCCGCGCGAACAAGACCAGGGCGGGGCAATTCGAATGGGCTTTCGTCGCCCCCGACGCAGAGCTGCTCGACGCGCGTGGAAACCACGCGGGCCGCCATGGCGCCGGTCCCTATTGGCAGGCTCTCGACGGCAGCCGCGTCGTGGCGAGCGTGGCCTCCCGCGCCGATGCGCCGACCGCCGGAACGATCCCCTGGCTGCTGCTCACCGCCCGCAACGACGGACCCGAAGGTTCCTTCAGCCGCGTGAGCGCCATCCAGCGTGTGAACACCACCGGCGGCGCGGCACCCCAGGCGCCGTGCACGCGCGAAAAGCTGGGCCAGCAGGCGCGCGTCCCCTACACCGCCGACTACCGCTTCTTCACTTCTTCCACGCTCACTTCCCGACGGTGATCCCGATGACGAAAACACTCTCCCTCAGCATCCTCGGCCTCCTCGTGGCCGGAGCCCTGTCCGAGGCGCGCGCCGATGCCGTGACCGACTGGAACGCCCGCGCGAATGCCGTGCTCGCCGAAGCCAGGCTCGGCACGCCACCCGCGGTTCGCGCCATCGCGATCGTGCAGACGGCGGTCCATGAAGCCATCGTCGCCTCCCACGGCGCCTCGCTCGACGCGGCCATCGCCGCCGCGAATCGGGCGGCTTTGCGCAAGCTCGTGCCCGCGCAGGCCACCGCCATCGACGCCGCCTACCAAACCGCCGTCGACGCCATTCCCGACGGCCCCGCGAAAATCGAAGGGATCGCGCGCGGCGAACAAGCTGCAGCCGGCGTGCTCGCGCGGCGTGAAGGCGACATGGCCGCTTCCGCGGGCGACTACCGTCCGGTCGCCATCGCAGGAAGGTATGTGCCGACCGCCGCGCCCGCGGCTCCTCACTGGGGTGCGCGCAAGCCCTGGCTCATGGCCAAGGCCTCCCAGTTCCGGCCGGAGGCGCCGCCCGCGCTCGACAGCCAAGCCTGGGCCCGCGACTACAACGAGGTGAAGGCGCTCGGCGCTCGCAACAGCGCCACTCGCACGCCGGAGCAGACCGAGATCGCCCGCTTCTGGGAGTATTCGCTGCCGCCGATCTATTTCGGCGTGCTGCGTTCCGTGGCGGATGCGCCCGGCCGCGACGTGGCGCGCAACGCCCGGCTCTATGCCGCCGCGGCGCAAGCGATGGACGACGCGCTCATCAGCGTCTTCGACGCCAAGTACCACTATCACTTCTGGCGCCCGGTGACCGCGATCCGCAATGGCGATGGCGACGGCAACGACGCCACCGAGCGCGATGCATCGTGGGCCTCGCTCATCGATGCGCCGATGCACCCCGAGTTCCCGAGCGGCCACGGCATCCTCGCGGGCGCAGTCGCTGCGGTGATCGAGGCCGACATCGGCCGGGCGGCGATGCCCGTGCTCGCCACCAGCAGCCCGACCGCCAGGGGCGCCACACGCCGCTGGTCCACGCCGCGCGAGTTCGTGCGCGAGGTGGCGGACTCGCGAATCTATGCAGGCATCCATTACCGTGCTGCGGTGGAAGCAGGCGCCGCGGCAGGACGCGGCATCGGCGAGCTCGCTGCCGCGCGCTACCTGCAGTCGCAACGGCTCGCCGGGGAGCCGCAGTGAGCCTGGCCGCGGAGACCGCCGACGCGGTGACCCAGCGCTATGCCAAGTGCATCGCGGCCTCGCGCCGCGTGCGCTGGGACATCGACCACGACGTGATCCGCGGCCGGCAGCTCGACTTCGGGCAGAAGTTCATGCCCGACGGGCTTTCGCGCGCGGGCGAGCTCGATTTCCTGCGGCCGGCCGAAGCGCGCTTCCTGTCGCAAGTCCAGGGCCGCACCTACGCCAACATGTTCCGGCTGGTCGAGCGCTACATCGGCGCCAAGACGCTGGAGCTGTGCCGCGGCTACTGGTTCACCGACCTCGTGGCCCTGGAGGCGTTGTTGCGCTTCACCGACGAGGAGCTCAAGCATCAGGAGCTCTTCCGGCGGCTGGAGGAGATGTCCGCGGCGGGGATGGCGCCGGGTTATGCCTTCAAGCCGCGCGCGATGGAGGTTGCCGAGCTGGTCCTGTCCAAGTCAACCTGGGCGGTGCTCGGCTTCACGCTCGACATCGAGCTCTTCACGCTGGCCCACTACCGCTCGAGCATCGAGCCCGACACCGAGCTCTCCCCGCTCTGGAAGGACGTCTTCCTGCATCACTGGAAGGAGGAGTCGCAGCACGCCATCCTGGACGAGCTCGAGTGGCGTCGCGAGGATGCGCGGCTGACCCCGAGGCAGCGCGAACACGCGGTGGACGACCTGATTGCGCTGGTCGCGGCGATCGACGCGACCCTCAAGTCGCAGGCCCGTGCCGACGCCGACTACTTCGTGGCGAACGTCGGGCGCGCCCTCGCCATGGCCGAGCAGCAGCGCGTCCACGACCTGGTGGTGAAGGCGTATCGCTGGCAATACATCGTGACCGGGACGCGCGAGCCGCGCTTCGTCGAGACGCTCAAGTCGCTCTTGACGGCGGCGCAGATGGAGCGAGTCACGCGGGCGCTCGCCCCGCTGGTCGCGGCGGCGGCAGACTAGGCGGGAGACCACGCAAGGCCCGGGCTCGCGACGGCCGCCGAAATCGCCCAGAATGGCCATCCCCGGGGGAGGAGCCGATCCGGCTCGGACGCATGGCGCTGAACCTTCGATTGCTGGGGTCGCCCACCCTCGAAAGCGATGGGCAGTCGATCCCGTTGCCGTTCGAGCGGCGAAGCCAGCTGCTCGCATTCCTCGCGCTCCGGCGCTCCTGGGTCGGCCGCGCCGAGCTGGCGGCGATGCTCTGGCCCGAGCAAAGCGACAAGCTCGCCTACACCAACCTTCGCAAGACCCTGTTTCGCTTGCGAGCGCTGCCCTGGGCGCCGAGCGTAGAGGTCCAGGGCGGGGCGCTGCGCTACGACGCCCCGACCGACGTCGCCGCCTTCGAGTCGGCGTTGCGCGAAGGCCGGCTGCGGGAGGCGGCGCACATCCGCCGCGGAGACTTCCTCGAGGGCTTCGACGACGGCGCGAGCGAGTCGTGGTCGGGATGGATCGGCTTCGAGCGCGAGCGCCTGCGCTCGGCCTGGCACGGCGCCGTGCTGGCCCGGCTCTCGACCGAAAACGATCCCGCCGAGGGCATCGAGCTCTCGGCGCGCCTGCTAGAGGCCGATCCGCTCGACGAAGCGGCCTTGCAGGCGCACATGTCCTGGCTCGCGCGCGGCGGCCGCCCTTCCCAGGCGCGCGAAGCCTATCGCGCCTTCGCGCGGCGCTTGCAGGAAGATTTCGGCCTCGCTCCGGGGGCGGAGCTGCAGGCGCTGCACGAATCGCTCGCCACGGCCAGCATCGGCCCTCGCGTCGCTGCGCCGAAGCCCGATGACGGCTTCATCGGCCGCTCGGTGGAGCTGCGCCAGGTCGCGGCCCTTCTCGGCCAACCCGACTGCCGGCTGGTATGCGTCATCGGTCCCGGCGGCGTGGGCAAGACGCGCCTCGCGCGGCGCGCCCTGCACCACCTCGCGGCCGGCTACGGCGACGGAGCCACGTTCGTCCCCCTCGAGGACGCCGCCGTGGCGAGCGATGTCCCCATGGCGATGGCGCGCGAGCTGGGGATCGCGCTTTCGGGCCGGCGGGACGCGCTGGGCGAGGTGATCGATGGCATCGGCAAACGCCACCTGCTGCTGGCCCTCGACAACTTCGAGCAGCTCGCGCCCGAGGCGTGGGTGCTCGAACGCCTGCTGGACGAATGCCCGCGCCTGCAATTGCTCGTCACCTCACGGGTACGGCTGGGCCTCGCGAGCGAGCAGCTCCTGCCCATCGAGGGCTTGCCCTGGCCTGACGCGGAGGACCAGGATCGCTTCGAATCCTTCGATGCGGTGCGCCTTTTCGTGAGGGCGGCGCGGCGCCTCGAGCCCGGCTTCGTGCCGGAGACCGAGGCGGCGGCCATCGTCGAGATCTGCCGCCAGGTGGAGGGCTTGCCGCTGGCGATCGAGCTCGCCGCCGCCTGGGTGCGCGTGATGTCGTGCGAAGCGATCTCGAGCCAGTTGCGGGAGGGAATCCAGCTGCTGCGTGCCATGGACCAGGCGCGACCGGCGCGGCACGCCAGCATGCAGGTGGTGTTCGACGAGACGTGGCGGCTGCTCGGCAGCGCCGAGCGCGATGCGCTGGCCCGGCTGTCGGTGTTCCAGGGAGGATTCTCGGCCGAGGCCGCACGCGCGGTCACCGGCGCGCCCGCCGCCGTGCTGGGCGCGCTCGCCGACCGTTGCCTGTTGCGCAAGGACGGCCAGCGCCTCCACATGCACGTGCTGCTTCAGCAGCTCGCCGCGGCGCGTCTCGCGGAAAGCGGCGCGCGCGAGGCGACGCAACGCGCCCATGCCCTGCACTTCCACCGCCTGCTGGCGGGGTTGCGCAAGGCCGCCGCGGACGGCGACCGCGCCGGGCTCTCGCAGCTCGACACCGAGCTGCCGAACTGGCGCTTGGCGTGGAGCTGGTCGCTCGCCCACCCCATGCGCGATGCGCTGGCCGGCAGCGTCTTCACCCTGCTTCATTTCTGCGACCACCGCTTCAGGCTCGAGGAGGGGCTGTCGATGCTGCGGGAGGCGGCGGGCTCGCGCGCCGCGCGCGACGAGCCCAGGCTCGCTGCCCTGCTGCTGGCGGCCGCGGCGCATCTCGAATACCGCCTGGACCGGTATGTCGAGGCGCATGCCACGGCCACGCGGGCGCTCGCCGCGACCGACTCAAAGGCCGACCACGACGCGCGCCTGCAATGCTTCAAGGTCCTGGGCGGCTGCTGCCTCAGGCTGGGCCGGCATGCCGAGGCCAGGCGCTGGTTCGAGAAGGCGCTGCGGCAAGCCCCCGCGGCCATGGATCCCAACAACGCCGCGGCGATGCTCGACAACCTCGCGCGCGTGGAGAAAGCGCTGGGCAACTATGCGCAGGCGCTGCGGCTGTGCCAGCAATCGCTGCTGCAGCATCGCCTGCTGGGCGATGCCGCCGGCGAGGCGCTGTGCCTCAACAACCTCGGCGCGCAGCTGGGCGACTCCGGCGACATCGACACCGCCCGCAAGTATCTCGACGAGGGGCTCGCCTTGTGCGAGCGGCACGGGATCGTCGGCACTCGTTCGCTGATCCTCGCCAACCTGTCGGAGCTGGCCTTCAAGGAAGGGCGGGATGACGCGGCGGCAGCGATCACCCGGCGGGCTCTCGAGTTCGCCGAGGCCGTGGGCAACCGGGCGCTCGTTTCGTGGTTGCGGATCCAGACGGCGCGGATCCAGCTGCGGCGCCGCGACCTCGAGGCCGCGCGGGGCGAGCTCGCCGCGGCGATGGAGTCGGCCATCGCCATGGGCCGGCCCTCGCACCTCTTCGCGGCGCTTTCCGGATTCGCCGAGCTCCTCGAAGCACAGGGAGAACGTGGCTGTGCGCGACAGGTCCTGGAATTCTGCGCCGCGCATCCTTCCATCGGCGCACCCGAGCGCGACGAAGCTCGCGCGCGCCTGCGGCAATTCCAGCACGGGCCCGCGCCGAAGTGGCCCGGCCTCGAGCTGGACGAGCTGGTGCATCGCATCGTGCTGGAGGCGAGCGTGCGACATGCGCCGCTCATCGCGACGCTGCGCGCGGCCGCCTGAGCACGGGCCGATGCGCTACGGGGAATTTCCACCGGACGCACGCCTTGCGCGATGGGTCCATTGCGTCTGGACGTTCCAGGCCGAAGAGCCGAACACCGCGCCCGACCGCATCGTCCCCGATGGGCGCGCCGAGCTCGTGTTGCACCTCGGCGCGCCGTTCCTGGAGATCGGCCCGGACGGCCGGGCTCGTCCGCAGCCGCGCGCGATCCTCGCGGGACAAGTCACTCGCCCCCTGCACCTGCGCTCGCCCGCCGCAGCCGAGGTGGTCGGCGTGCGGTTCCGGCCGGCAGGCGCGCGCGCGTTCGTGGGCACCTCGATGCGCGGCACCACCGATCGGCGCATTGCGCTCGACGACCTCGCGCACGCATGGGGATCAGGTACCGTGCAGGCGGTCGCGGCGAAGCGGGACCTCGCAGCGCGCGTTGATGCCGTGCAGCAGCGGGTCCTGGATCGCATCGAGCGCCTGCGCTCGGCGCGGGACGAGTCTGCAATTCGTTGCGCCGAGATCATCGAGGCACGCCGAGGAAAGGTCGCGATGGACGAGCTCGTCGCCATCGCCGGCATCGGCCGCAGGCAGCTGGAGCGTCGGTTCGCCGACGCGGTCGGCGTGGGTCCGGCGCTGCTCGCATCGATTTTCCGCTTCCGCAGCGTGTTCGACCTGATCGAGCACGACGCGACGAGGCCCTGGACCGATGCCGCCCTCGAGGCCGGCTACTACGACCAGAGCCATTTCATCCGGGAGTTCCGCCGCTTCGTCGGCTGCGCTCCGTCGGAGTTCGCTCGCGCGCGGGCCGGCCTTGCCGCCGCGCTGGTGGAGTTGCCGGCTACC
Organism: Usitatibacter sp.; assembly: GCA_035626705.1. Lineage (GTDB taxonomy): Bacteria > Pseudomonadota > Gammaproteobacteria > Burkholderiales > Usitatibacteraceae > Usitatibacter. The sequence continues at coordinate 282,434 of DASPNE010000024.1, forward strand.
GAGGTCGGTGTCGCAAGCGTCCAAGTGCGGGCGGGCGCCCTTCGATAACCTGCGCGCAGTCCAACGAACAGGGGCCCGGATGCGATTCGCGCTATTGCTTTTTCTCGTTTCCGTCAACGCGCTGGCACAGCCAGCGGCAAAGATCGAAACGCTCGACTGGATGTCCGGCACCTGGCTGAGCGAGAGCGCGCGCGCGAAGGTGGCCGAGACGTGGCTTGGCCCGGGCAATGGGCTCATGGTCGCGGCCAACCTCACGACCTTCGGCGGCGGCCGCAGGAGCTTCGAGTTCCTTCGCATCGCCGAGACGCCCGAGGGCCTGTCCTACCTCGCGAGTCCCGGCGGGCGGCCGCCCGTGGAATTCAAGCTGAAGGAGCTGGGCGAGCGCCGGGTCGTGTTCGAGAACGTGGCGCACGACTTCCCGCAACGCATCCTCTACTGGCGCGAAGGCGAGGCGTTGGTGGCGCGGGTGGAAGGCAAGGTGAAGGGCGAGGAGAAGGCTGAGCAGTGGCGGTTCGAGCGGCGGTAAGCGACCCTCTCCCAGGGCAGAGGAAGGTCAGCGCCGCACTCCCGGGACCGAAGCCGAAAGCCCCCGGGCGCGAGCGGCGAGATAAAGCTCGAGCGCCACCAGCTCGGGCGAGCCGAAGTCCGGCAGGGCCGCGCGCACGCCGAAGTAGCACGCGCGCAGGCGGCGCTGCAGCGATCCCAGCTTCTGCCATTCCATGCGATAGGCCGGCCAGTCGACGGGATGGCCCTGGCTGATCTTCTCGGCGAGCAGCGTCTTGCCCCAGTTCGCGTCGTGGCACTGGTTGCAGGCGAGGTTGAGCTGGCCCTGGCGCTCGAAGTAGAGCGTGCGCCCGCGCTCGTAAGCGCCGGCCGCCGGCCCGTCGATCGAAACCTCGACGGGCATGCCGTTCGATTGCCGCGCGACATAGGTCGTGAGTCCCAGGAGCTCGTCGGACTCCCACGCGAGGGCCGGCCCCTTCTGGTTGGCGGTGACGCAGGCGTTGATGCGCTGCTCGAGGTTCAGCACCTTGCCCAAGGCCGGCGAATGCTTCGGGTACGACGCCGCGACACCGCGCATCGATTTCGAGGCCTCGCCATGGCATGAGGAGCAGGCGGGACCCTCGCCGCGCTTCTGCGACCAGAGCGCCTCGCCGCGTGCAGCCCAAAGCATGCCGGGATTCGCGAAGTCGTCGGCCTGCAGCGCGCGCAGGTCGGCGCTCTGGAAGTGGCTGCCGCCCTGGGGCGGTTGCGGTCCTTGCGCGGCGGCTCCGAGCGCCCCCAGCGCGAGCGCCGCGGCGAGCCTAGCCGACATCGAGGGTAGTCACCGCGCGGCCCTTCTGCCCGCGATCGTCGGACCATTCGACCTCGACCGGGCCGCCCTGCTCGGCCCGCGCGAAGAAGGCGATGTACGGATTGGCTGCCACGCCCGTGCCCAGCTCGGCGCTGAACACCTCGCGCCCGGCGATGCGGCAGACGAGGCGATCGACCACATGGGCCGGAATGACCGCGCCGTTGATGTCACGGCGAAAGCCCGTCTCCATCGGATGCTGGATGAGCACCCGGACCTCGAAGGTTTCGCCGCGCTTCACCTTGGGGGGGACCTGCACGCGGCCGAGCATCACAGCGATTCGTCCAGGCAGGCCGCGGAGGTGACGAGCACTTCCACCTCGCCCAGCCGGAAGTGCCCGTCGCTCATCGCGGCGAGCACGCGCAGCTTCTGCGTCCCCGCGAGGCGAATGCGCGTGGAGATCTCGGCGCGGCCGGAATGCGGTCCGAGGCGAAACGTAGCCACCATCGGCCGCGGGTTGCGCTCGGCCACGACGTGGATGGCGCTCACGTATGAGGTGGCCGTCATGGGGCTTTCCACGGCGATGCGCAGCGGCACCGAGTTGCCGTTCTCGGCGATCTGCGGAACCTCGAGTTTCATGCCGCCCGGCTCGGGGCGCTTGCCGCCGGCGAGTTTCTCCAGCAAGGGGCCCACGTCCTGCGCAGGCTGGAAGCGCTGGGCCGCGACCGGCAGCGCCTGCGATGCGAGGGCCACGCCCGAAGCCGCGAGGAAGCGCCGGCGCCTCATTTGAGCGTCGAGAGCCACGCGACCAGGTGCTCCACCTGCTGCCCGGTCAGCACCGGCTTGCCGGCGTGCGCGGGCGCCACGCGAGTGAGGCCTTCGGTTCGATGGAAAGTGGGCATGAGCGCGTCCGGATTCACGCGGGTGATGTCGGCGATGCGAAGGCGAATCTGAGCGCGGGAAAGGCGCGCGCCCACGCCTGCAAGCGGCGGACCCACGTTTCCGGCGAGGGTAACGCCGGGCGCGGTGTGGCAGAGGACGCAGTGGCCGCCTTCACGTGCCATGAAAATCTCGCGGCCACGGTCGGGGTCGCCAGCTTCACCAAGCAGCCCGGGCATTTCATCAAGCGGCAACTGCGCGCAACCCGCGAGGCCCACGCAAAGAGCAAGGCTTTTCAACCACGCAGGCCACCGAGACCACGGAAACGACATGAATTGCCTTAGCTGGTGGTCCCTGTGGTCTTGTGGTGGATAGCCTTCTAAGCCTTCAGCTCCCCGTCCCTGAGCGGCAGCGACCGCACCCGCTTGCCGGTGGCGGCGAACACCGCATTCAGGATCGACGGCGCCACGCACAGCGCCCCGGGCTCGCCATGGCCGCCCCAGAAGCCGCCGGTCGGCACCAGCACCACCTCGACCTTGGGCGGCATCTCGTGGATCTGAGGCAGGCGGAAGTCGTGGAAATTGGATTCCGCCACGCGGCCGTCCTTGATGGTGTGGCCCTGCCACAGCTGGCCGATGCAATAGATCACGTTGCCTTCGGCCTGGGCGCGGCAGGCGGCGGGATTGACGACGTAGCCCGAGTCGATGGCGAACACGACCCGGTGCACCTTGATCGCACCGTCCTTCACCGAGACCTCGGACACCATCGCGGTGTAGCTGCCGAAGCCGTCGGACTGCGCGATGCCCCGATGCACGCCGGCCGGAAGCGGCGAGCCCCAGCCCGCGGCCTTGGCCACGGCCTCGAGCACGACCCGGTTCTTGTCGTCGGGCTTCATCATGTCGAGGCGGAACTGCAACGGATCCTTCTTCGCCGCGTGCGCCAGCTCGTCGATGAAGCACTCGCGGTAGAACGCGTTCTGCAGCCCCGGCGCGCGCCAGAAGCCCACCGGCACATGCGGATTGCGCATCGCGTAATCCACCTGCTGGTTGGGGATCTGGTAGGTCGCGTCGCTGAACGTGCGCACGGCGGTGAAATCGATGCCCTTCTGGATTCCTTCGGGTCGCAGCAACGCGAGGATGGAGGGACAGGCGATCGTGGTATGCATCGCGAGCACCTTGCCGTCCGCATCGAGGCCCGCCTTCATGCGCACCAGCGACGCCGGTCGGTAGAAGCCGTGCTGCATGTCCTCCTCGCGCGACCAGAGGAGCTTCACCGGCTTGCCCTTGAACTGCTGCGCGATCTTCACGCTCTGCGTCACGTAGTCCTGCGGCGCGCCGCGACGACCGAAGCCGCCGCCCAGCATCGTCTTGTGCACTTCGCACTTCTCGAGAGGCAGCCCAGAAGCCTCGGAGGCGGCGGCGATCGAGGCCTCGCCGTTCTGGGTCGAGGTCCAGACCTCCAGCGTGCCGTCGTCCTTGAACCAGGCGGTGGAGGTCATGGGCTCCATCGTCGCGTGGCTGAGGTAGGGCGAGTAGTACTCGGCTTCGACCACCTTGGCGGCCGCGGCCATGGCGCCGGGCGCGTCGCCGATCTTGCGCGCGCTCGGCAGCTCCTTCGCCGACAGGCCCTCCTTGAAGAGCGCCATGATGGTTTCGTCGGAAACCTTGGCGTTGGCGCCCTCGTCCCATTCGATCTTGAGAGCGCGCGCGGCCTGGTTGGCCCGCCACCAGTTGTCGGCGACGACCGCGACCCAGGTGTCGGTCTTCACCACGCCCTTCACCCCGCGCATCTTCTCCACCGCCGCGCTATCGACGCTCTTCACCTTCCCGAGGAAGACGGGCGATTGCACGATCGAGGCGTGCAGCATCCCCGGCAGCTGCACGTCGGCGCCGAAGACCGGCTTGCCGAGGACCTTGTCGGGCACGTCGAGGCGGCGCAGGGGCTTGCCCGCGATCTTCCAGTCCTTCGCGTCCTTGAGCTTCACGTCCTTGGGCGCGTCCATCTTTGCGGCGGCGGCCGCCACCTTGCCGTAGCTGACCTTGCGCTTCGAAGGCCCGTGCGTGATGACGCCGTTGGCCACTGTGCACTCGCTTGCCGGAACCTTCCATTGCGTGGCAGCAGCAGAGACCAGCATCTCTCGCGCGGCGGCGCCGGACTTGCGCAGGTATTCGTGGGAAGTTCGGATGCCGGCGCTGCCCCCCGTGGACATCGAGCCCCAGATGCGCTTCCTGCGGATGTGCTCGTTGGGCGAGGCGAACTCGGTCGTGACCTTGTTCCAGTCGCACTCGAGCTCCTCGGCCACCAGCTGCGCGAGGCCGGTGAGGCTGCCCTGGCCCATCTCCGAGCGGGCGACGCGGATCACCACCTTGTCGTTTGGATGGATCACGATCCAGTGAGTGATCTCGGGCGGGGCGGCGAGCGCCGGTTGCGCGACGGCTGCGCCGGCAAGGGAAAACTCCAGGGCGAGGCCGCCGCCGACGGCGGTGGAGGCTTTCAGGAATTCGCGGCGATTCACGGTGAGCTCCATGGCCGCCTCCTCAGACTTTCTGCCCGTTGGGCGCTTCGACCGCTTCCGGCGCCGCGGCGACCTTGGTGCCGGCGAGCGAATGGATCGCGGTGCGCACGCGCGCGTACGTGCCGCAGCGGCACATGTTCGTCATGGCCTGGTCGATGTCCGAATCCGTGGGCGTGGGCTTCTTCGCGAGCAGCGCCGCCGCCGACATGATCATGCCCGTCTGGCAGTAGCCGCATTGCGGCACCTCGTGCTCGATCCACGCCTTCTGCACCTTGTGCAGTCCCGGCTTGCCCAGGCCCTCGATCGTGACCACCTTCTTGCCCGCGAGCGAGGCGACCGGCGTCACGCAGGAGCGCACGGCCTCCCCGTCCACGTGGACCGTGCAGGCGCCACATTGCGCGATGCCGCAGCCGTACTTGGTTCCAGCCATCTTGAGCTCGTCGCGCAGGACCCACAGCAGCGGCATTTCGGGCTCGACGTTCACATCGTGGACGCGGCCATTCACGTTCAGCTTCATGAAAGGTTTCTCCCGGGGGGGTGGAGGTGCGAGGGGTGAAGCGAAGGTGATTCTAGCGAGGACCGGGGACGAACGTCATCCGGTTGCCGGACGGAGGCAGCCCGCGCACCACGTTGATCTGCGACCAGTCGCCCGTCTCGATCGCCTGGCGCACCAGCTCGCGGTACTGCAGCAGCATCGCCGAATCGTGCGGCGTGCTGCCGTAGTAATAGAGGTAGTCGGGATAGTTCTGCGCGTTGCAATGGCCTTGCATGGCGCAGGCGAGCTGCATGCGCGGCGTATCGGCACCGCACGGCGCGCCGTACTCGCACGCGAGCACGAGGAACGCATTGACGAACGCCCGTTGCTCGACCGGAAGCTGGTCGGGCCCCACGCGAAGCGCGTAGTCGTTCCAGGAGTTGGCCATCAGGCGCCCGGCCACGCGAATTGCCTCGGGATCCTTCGAGGCCGCGAGCTGGCGCAGCCCGTCCACCTGCGTGTCGTCTAGGGTGCCGCCGCGGCGCCGGCTGCGCCAAAGCTCCTGCTCCATCGCGAGCGCGCGCGCCTTGGGATCGCCGGTGGCCGCGGCGTCGTTCAGCAGCTTCATGAGGTCGGCGTGCTTGATGGTCATTGCCTCGAACCCGGCGCAGCGGTCGAGGGCGAAGGCCTCGTAGGCGGCGATGCGCTTTTCGCGCATCGGGTCGTTGGGCGAAAGCGTCTTGAGGAAATCGTCCCGGTTGGGCGGGTTGGGCTTGTAGCCGGGCCGGCGGCCCTCGGTGATCGTCGCGCACTGCCGCAGGATCTCGTAGAGCACCAGCTTGCCGTCCGCGGTCTGTCCTTCGGGCGAGTTGGCGAGGCGGTCGTAGAGGATTCGGTACTGCCTGGCGCCCAGGTATTCGTTGAAAAGCGTGGGCGGCGGCGTGGCGATGACGAAGCGAGGCTTGGCGGCCTCGTCGCCGGCGCTGCGCGGCTTGGCGGCGCTCGCGGCGGAGTCCACCCGCGGGCGCGCCGATGCGGCTGGAGCGCCGACTTCGACCGCCGGCGCACCTTCCAGTGGCGGCAAGTCCGGCGCACGCAGCCCAAGCCAGAGCAACGTGCCCACCGCCACCACGGTGCCGATCGCCAGGATTGCCTTGGTTCCCATCGCAGCGATCATAACGCGCAGCCGTGGCGTTTCGTGGACAGTAACGCGGCGTAACCCCGCATACCCTCTCCCTTGGGAGGGGGCCGGGGTGAGGTCAGCTGTCCGCCAACACCCACTCCGCGCCGCGCTCGGCGATCATGTACGTGGGCGCATTGGTATTGCCGGAGGTGATGCGCGGCATGATCGAGGCATCGATCACGCGCAGGCCCTCGATGCCCCGCACCCGCAGGCGATCGTCCACCACGGCGAGCTCGTCATTGCCCATGCGGCAGGTGCCGACCGGATGGAAGATCGTGGTGCCGAGGTCGCCCGCGGCCTTGACCAGGGCGGCATCGCTTTCGGCTGCGGGGCCCGGCCGCCATTCGTCCGGGGCGTATTTCGCCAGCGCCTTCGCCGCCATGATCCGCCGCGTCATGCGCATCGACGAGGCCGCCACTGCCTGGTCCTCGGGCGTGGAAAGATAATTGAGGCGAATTTCCGGCGCAGCGAAGGGATCGGGCGACTTGATGCGCACATGGCCGCGCGAAGTGGGCCGCAGGTTGCACACCGATGGCGTGATCGCCGGGAACGGATGCAGCGGGTCGCCGAACTTCTCGAGCGAGAGCGGCTGCACGTGCCACTCGATGTTCGGGCTGGGCTCGGAGGGACCGGTTTTCGCGAACGCGCCCAACTGCGATGGCGGCATGGTGAGCGGGCCGGTCTTGAAGAAAAGGTATTCCAGGCCCATCGCCATCTTACCCACCAGGCTGTTGGCGCGCTGGTTGAGCGTCGGCCCCTGCACCTTCCACACCATGCGGATCTGCAGGTGGTCGTGGAGGTTGCGTCCAACTCCCGGCAGCGGGTGCACGGGCTCGATGCCGAGCCTCTGCAGGAAATCGGCTTCGCCCACGCCCGAGAGCTGCAGGATCTGCGGCGAGCCGATCGCGCCCGCGGCCAGGATGACCTCCCTGCGCGCGCGCGCCGAAGTCTCGCCCTGCCCCTGCACGGTGAGCTCGACGCCGATGGCGCGCTTGCGCCCGTCCATGTCGGCGATTCGCAAGGCCCGTGTATGCGCGTGGGTCACGACCTTGAGGTTGGGCCGCTTCATCGCCTCGCGCAGCCACGCCTTGGTGGCGCTCCAGCGCACGCCCGACTTCTGGTTCATGTGGAAGTAGGCGTTGCCGAAGTTGTCGCCGCGGTTGAATTCGTCCACCTTCGGAATGCCGGCTTCCTCGGCGGCATCGCGCCACGCGTCGAGGATTTCCCAGCGCACGCGCGGCTCCTCCACGCAGAGCTCGCCCTCGCAGCCGTGGTGCTCGTTGGCGCCGCCGAAGTGGCGCTCGGCGCGCTTGAAGTACGGCAGCACGTCGTTCCAGCCCCAGTCGCGATTGCCCAAGGCGGCCCAGTGGTCGTAGTCGCCGCGCTGCCCGCGCATGTAGACCATGGCGTTGATCGAGGAGCAACCGCCCAGCACCTTGCCGCGCGCGTAACCGAGGCTGCGGCCGTTCAGCCCCGGCTCGGGCTCGGTGCGGAAGCACCAGTCGGTTCGCGGGTTGCCGATGGTGTAGAGGTAGCCAACCGGAATATCGATCCAGAACCAGTCGTCCTTGCCGCCGGCTTCGAGCAGCAGCACGCTGTGCCTGCCGTCCTTCGTGAGGCGGTTGGCGAGCACGCAGCCCGCGCTGCCGGCGCCCACGATGATGTAGTCGAATTCTCCGAGGCTGCTCACGGCATCACCGTCGCGGAGTGGCGCGGCACCCGGGTCGCCAGCCTGATCCGCGACCAGTCGCGCGAACGGACCACATTGCGCAGCGCCTCGACATATTCGTTCATCAGCTGCGATTGGTGCGGCGACAAGCCGTAGAAGAAGTAGTACTCCCGCAGGTCGCGAACATCGCACGCGCCGTGATCGGCGCAGGCGGTCATGAGCGATTGGCTCCCGGGACCGCAGTCGGCGCCCAGCTCGCACGACAAGGCCAGCGCGGCACGGCGGAAGACACCCTCGACGACCGGCATGTCGTTCGCGCCGACGAGAGCCGTCAAGTTGCCATGCGGGTACTCGAGAAGGCCCGCGGCGACCTGGATCGCGTACGGCTCGCCCGACTCGAGGGCGGCCCTGACCACCCCCTCGTGCTTCGCGACGTCCGGCTGCCAGAGCCCCGTTTTGGCGGACGGGGCGAACGTGTCGTCGCGCGCGAGGCGGATGCGCGCCTTGATTTCGCCTTGCGCCGCGGCGGCCTGGCGCAGCGCGTGCGGTTCGTTGGGCCTGGGCGCACGAACGCCGTCGCAGCGATCGGCGATGCGGGTGGTGTAGGCGGCGATGCGCTTGTCGCGATGAGGATCCTTCTCCGAGAGCGAGGAGACGAAGTTCCTGACCATGTCCTCTCGGGTGGGCCGCGGATCCTCCTTCGGACGCGGCGCCCGCGCTGCCGCAGCGAACCCGCACTGCTCGAGGATCTCGGCCAGCAGCCAGTTCTCCTCCGGCGAGCGCGGGCTCTTGCCATCCAGGCGCGCAGCCAGCGCCGCGTACTGGCGCGCGGCCCGGTACTCCTGGACGAGCGGCGAGCCGCGCGGCGACAGCTCTCGGCCGCTCGCCGTCTTCTCCACCGCGGCGTGCGGCGTGATGTCGAGCACGGTTTCAGGCGCGTAGCGCCGCTTGACTTCGACATGCGCCTTCTTCATCGGCTCCGCGCCAGCATCGCGCTGGACTACGCCGCCGCGAAGGTAGATCACGCTGCCAAGGACGCCGGCGGCGAGCGCGATGCCGAGGACGATGGATTTCAAGCGGGCCTCCGGAATGGAGGCTAGATGCTAACAAATGCGAATCAAGCCCCGGGCCAGAGCGGCGATTGCCGCCCCCGGGGCGACGATCACGCCGCGGCGCGCCAGTGGATGTCGAGCCAGAGCTCGCAGGCTTGCGTCACGACCTCCTCGACTTCCAGCGCCGCGCTCGCCGGCACGAGGCGATGCGCTACCCGCCAGGGCGCGTGGCGAGGTGCTCCCTCCGCGTGCACGTTGACGACTGCGGTGCCGAGGGCGGAGGCGAGCAACGCGGGCATGGCATCGCGCGTGAGGACCATGGCCGACATCTCCAAAAGCGCCGCCAGCTCGTCGAGGGCGAGGCTTCCCGCGACGCAGCGCGCGCGGTCACCAGCGGCGCGGCGCGACTCCTCGGCCACTTCGCGCTCGGCGGCGTTGCCGGTCACCACGACCTGCGCATCGAGGATCTGCGAAAGCTCGCGCGCCGCCTCGCCCAGGCGCGAAACGGCCCAATCGCGGGCACGCGTAGCTCCTGGGTGCAGCACGATGAAGGGACGGTGAACCTCGACGCCGGCTTCTTCCAGCTTCATGCGCGCGCGCCAGGAGGCGTGGGGGGGTGGGCGGAAGGAAAGCTTGTCGTCCTCGGCCGTGGCGCCGATCGCTGCAACGAGAGCCAGCTGGCAAGCGACGTCGTGCCCTTCCCCCTGGCGGCCTTCGGCCGCGTGCACCAGGGGGATACCCGCCAGCCGGCACAGGCTCACCGCACCAGACGCATCGTCGCCCCGCCGCGAGAAGACGATCGCTGCATCGAAGCCGCGCATTCCGAGCGCGTAGCGCATGGCACTGTCGGCGCTGGCCGCAGGCGGCAGGCCGGCCAGCCACGGGGCCTCGTAGCCGATGGCCTCGTCGATCTCGGGGATGCAGGCCGCGGCACGCGCGCCGGTCCTGGACGCGAGGAGGGTGAGGCGGCGATTCGGCGTGGATTGCCTGAGCGCGCGAAAGGCAGGGGTCGTGGCGATGACACCGCCTACGCCATCCAGGCGAACGCAGAGCAGTTTCCGGGCCCCGGCCCAATTTTCCACGGTGACCATGCGCGTTCGACACGCGCCCGGCCCGAGGTTTCCGCGTTACGCGATCCTGCCGGCCGCCCTGCGTTGCTCGTAGGCCTTCAGGTGCGTATACGCGAGCGAGAGCACGGCGTCGTCGACCTTGTGCTTGCGCGCGAGGGCCAGCATGAAGCCTACGATGTGGTCGGCCTCCACCGGGCCGCCCCCCTCGAGGTCACGCAGCATGGAGGCGCTCCACAGGCCTTCCGGGTCCATGAGGCGCTTCTTCGCCATGTCGATCGCGGGAGCTCGGGGGGCGTACCCCTCCCGCGTGGCGATCTCCATGTTGGCGGCGAGCGCGCGCTCCATGGCCTCGCGCCCACCGGGGGCGGCCATGATCTCCCGCACGTTGGCGCGGAAGAGGCAGGTGGTGGAGGCGAGCGCGCACAAAAACACGACCTTCTCCCACAGGTCCTGCTCGATGTCGTCTGAAAGCTTCCACTCGATCTTGGTCTTCGCCAGTTCCGCCGCGAACGCTTCGGCACGGGGCGACTTCGACTTGTCGCGCTCGCCGAAGAGCAGGCGCTGCAGGGGATCGGCGTGGAACACGGTGCCGTCGCGTCGCAACATCACGTTTATCTGCGCCGTGCCGCCCATCACACGCCCGCGGCCGAAGCGCGCATCGAGACGCTCCAGGTGGGCGATGCCGTTCAGCATCGGCACCAGCGCCGCGGTGCCGGTCATCGCCGGGGCGATCGCATCCATCGCCGAGTCGAGGTCGTACGCCTTGCAGGTGAAGAGCACCAGGTCGTAGCCGGGGCGCAGCTCGTCGCCGGCCACTGTTTTCACGGGCAACGTGAAATCACCCAGCGGGCTCTGCACCACGAGGCCGTCGCGCGCGAGCTGCTCGCGGCGCTTCGGGCGCACCAAAAAGGTCACGTCGCTGCCGGCCTGCGCGAGGCGGCCGCCGAAATAGCCGCCGATGCCGCCGGCACCCAGTACCAGGATCTTCAAGTTCGCGTCACTCCCACGGGAAGGGCATCCACGCGCTTCATCTCCTCCGAGAGGAAGCGCTCGGGATTGCCGAGGTAGTCGAGGGCCATGTCGGTCGCGTCGTAGCCCCAGAAAAGCTCGCCATCGATGCGCAGCGTAGGCACGCCGAAGACGCCGTGCTCGATCGCGCGCTGGCCGTTGTCGATCAGCGCCTGCTTGACAACAGGCGTCGAGATGAGGGCCTCGGCATCGCCGGCGCCCAGCTTCCCGCACAGTCGCGCGAAGCCATCTTCGACATCCACGGCGTCGCCGTCGCGCCAGATGTGCCGGAATATCATGCGCACCGCTTCATAGCTCGAGCCCATCGCGATGGCGAGCCGCAGCGCCCTGATGGGGTTGAAGGGATGCCGCGGCGGAAATCGCATCGCCACGCCGTCGCGTGCCGCGAGCCACTGCACCTGTCGGTAGATGAAGGTGCGCTTCGAGGGCATCTCCGCCGGGCCCTTGTGACCCCAGTGCTTGAGCAGGCCGGCGAATACGAGCGGCTGCGGGTTGATCCTCGCCGGAAACTTCGCCAGCCGCTCGCACTGCAGGTACGAGTACGGCGAGACGAAGTCGAAGTACCAGTCGATGCTGGGGACAGGCCCCGGTTCATGCGCTTGGGGTCTGTCCCCGGTTTTCATTTGCTCTCCGCAAACCCGTTCTCTTTCACCAGCGCATCGATATCCCGCAACGTCTCCAGCAACTCCTGCATCCGTGCGAGCGGCCACGCATTCGGCCCGTCGGAGAGCGCCTTGGCCGGGTCGGGATGCGTTTCCATGAAAACTCCGGAGACCCCGCTCGCCACGGCGGCACGCGCGAGCACCGGCACGAACTCGCGCTGGCCGCCCGAAGACGTGCCCTGCCCGCCGGGCAGCTGCACCGAGTGCGTCGCGTCGAACACGACCGGGCAGCCGGTGTCGCGCATGATCGCGAGCGAGCGCATGTCGGAGACCAGGTTGTTGTAGCCGAAGGAGGCGCCGCGCTCGCACACCATGATGTTGTCCGCGCCGCTCGCCTCGCGTGCCTTGTCCACGACGTTCTTCATGTCGCCCGGCGCGAGGAACTGGCCCTTCTTTATGTTGACCGGCTTGCCCGAGCGCGCCACCGCGTGGATGAAATCCGTCTGGCGGCAGAGGAAGGCCGGAGTCTGCAGGACATCGACCACCTTCGCCACCGCCGGCACCTCTTCCTCGGTGTGCACGTCGGTGAGCACCGGCACGCCCAGGTCCCTGCGCACCTTGGCGAGGATCTCCAGGCCCTTCTCCATGCCCGGCCCGCGAAACGACCTGCCCGAGCTGCGGTTGGCCTTGTCGTAGGAGGACTTGAAGATGAAGGGGACGCCGAGCTTCGCGGTCATCTCCTTCAACTTGCCTGCGACGTCCATCTGCAGCTGTTCGCTCTCGACGACGCAGGGGCCCGCGATGAGGAAGAAGGGCTTGTCGAGGCCGACTTCGAAATTGCAGAGTTTCATGGATTGGGGAGAGCGTTCAACCACTGAGACCGCAGGGACCACGAGAGGGATATTTCATCCGCGGATGCGTGCGGCCGGCAAGATCCGCGACAATTCTTCCGTGGTCTCCTGTGGTCTCTGTGGTTTCGAGGTTCAGTTATTCGTTCCGCCGATGACCTTGAGCGCCGGCTCGGGCACGCGCTGGCGGTGCTGCTCGAGCGCCGCCTTGATGAACGACTTGAAGAGCGGGTGCCCGTCGCGAGGCGTGGAGGTGAACTCCGGATGGAACTGCACCCCGATGAAGAAGGGATGGTCGGCCAGCTCGGCGATCTCGGTGAGGTCCTCGCTCTTGGTCTTGGCGCTCACCACCAGTCCCGCCTGCTCGAGTCGCGGCACGTAGTGGTTGTTGACCTCGTAGCGGTGCCGGTGGCGCTCGTTCACGGTGTCGTTCTGGTAGATGCGGTGCGCGAGCGAGCCGCGCTTGACCGCGGCGGGCTGCGAGCCCAGGCGCATGGTGCCGCCCAGGTTCGACTGCGCGTCGCGGCGCTCCACCTTGCCGTCATGGCCCTGCCATTCCGTGATCAGCGCGATCACCGGGTGCGGCGTGTCGGCGTCGAACTCGGTGGAGTTGGCGCCTTCCAGCCCGCACTTGTCGCGCGCGATCTCGATGGCGGCGATCTGCATGCCGAGGCAGATGCCCAGGTACGGCACCTTGTTCTCGCGCGCGTACCTGACCGCGGCGATCTTGCCCTCGATGCCGCGCTTGCCGAAACCACCGGGGACGAGCACGGCGTCCTTGTCGCGCAGCACTTCCACGCCCTGGCTCTCGATCAGCTCCGAATCGACGTAGTGGATGTTCACCTTGGTGCGCGTATGGATGCCCGCGTGCACCAGCGCCTCCGAGAGCGACTTGTACGAGTCCTGCAGGTCCACGTACTTGCCCACCATGGCGATGTCCACCTCGTGCTCCGGATTCTCGAGCGCGTGGACGATCTTCTCCCACAGGGTGAGGTCGGCGGGATAGGCGGCGAGGTCCAGCTTGCGGCAGACGATCTCGTCCAGCCCCTGCTTGTGCAGCATCACCGGGATCTTGTAGATCGAGTCGGCGTCGTAGGCCGAGATCACCGAGCGCACGTCCACGTTGGTGAAGAGAGCGATCTTTCGGCGGTCGTCCTCGGGGATGGGGCGCTCGCTGCGGCACATTACGATGTCGGGCTGGATGCCGATGCCGCGCAGCTCCTTCACCGAGTGCTGCGTGGGCTTGGTCTTGATCTCGCCCACGCTCGCCAGGTGCGGCACGAGGGTCAAGTGGATGTAGCAGGTGTTGGTGCGCCCCTCCTCGATGCCCATCTGGCGGATGGCCTCGAGGAACGGCAGCGATTCGATGTCGCCCACCGTGCCGCCGATCTCGACGATGCCGACCTCGGCATCCTTGCAGGCGGCCTTCACGCTCGCCTTGATCTCGTCGGTGATGTGCGGGATGACCTGCACCGTGCCGCCCAGGTAGTCGCCGCGGCGCTCCTTGTTGATGACGCGCTCGTAGATCTGGCCGGTGGTGAAGTTGTTGCGCTTCGTCATCTTGGCGGTGATGAAGCGCTCGTAGTGGCCGAGGTCGAGGTCGGTCTCGGCGCCGTCCTCGGTCACGAACACCTCGCCGTGCTGGAACGGCGACATCGTGCCGGGGTCCACGTTGATGTACGGGTCGAGCTTGACGAGGGAGACCTTGATCTTGCGCGACTCGAGGATCGCGGCGAGGGAGGCGGCAGCGATGCCCTTGCCGAGCGAGGAAACCACCCCTCCAGTCACGAAAACGTACTTGGTCATGGCCGACCTCGTGATGGAAATTCTTATTTTACACTGACCCCATGAAGGTTTCCGGAAAGCACTACCGCAGCATCTGGCGCGATGGCCGGGAAAATGCCGTCCACATCATCGACCAGTCCCGCCTGCCCCACGTCTTCGAGACGCTGCGCCTGGATTCGGCCGGCGCCGTGGCCGAGGCCATCCAGCTCATGCGGGTGCGGGGCGCGCCGCTGATCGGGGTATCTGCCGCTTTCGGCATCGCGCTCGCCGTGTCGGCCGATGCCTCCGATGCGTCGATCTCGCACGCCACGAAGCAAATCCACGCTACGCGGCCAACGGCGGTGAACCTCGCCTGGGCGCTGCGGCGCATGCGCGAGCGGCTCAAGGACACGCCGGTGGACGAACGTCGCGAGGCGGCCTGGGCCGAGGCGCAGGCGATCGCCGACGAGGACGTGGCGTTGAACGAAGGCATCGGCCGCCACGGGCTCAAGCTGCTCGAGCGCGAGATCGAGGTCGTGGGCGGCCGGCCCATCAATATCCTCACCCATTGCAATGCCGGCTGGATCGCCACCGTGGACTGGGGAACCGTTACCGCGCCCATCTTCATGGCGCACGACAAGGGCATCCCGTTGCACGTGTGGGTGGACGAAACGCGCCCGCGCAACCAGGGCCTGCTCACCGCCTGGGAGCTCGCCGCCCACGGCGTGCCGCACACCCTCATAGTCGACAACGCTGGCGGCCACCTGATGCAGCACAAGCAGGTCGACATGGTGTTGGTGGGCGCGGACCGCGTGACCCGCCGCGGCGACGTGTGCAACAAGATCGGCACCTACCTCAAGGCCCTGGCCGCCCGCGACAACGCCGTTCCCTTCTACGCCGCGGTGCCCTCGCCCACCATCGACTGGACCATCGAGGACGGCCTCGAGGAGATCCGCATCGAGGAACGCGACGAGGACGAGGTGCGCGTGGTCCGCGGGCTCGATGCCGAGGGCCGCTATGCCGAAGTGGCCGTCGCCGGGCGCTCCACGCCGGTGTCCAACCCTGCATTCGACGTGACGCCACACGACCTCGTGACGGCGATCATTACGGAGAAGGGCATCGCGCGCGCCTCGGAGCGGGAGCTGCTGGCCCTCTGGCCGCAGGAGCAGCGCAGCAAGGCGTTCCTCACGTGATCGCCTCCGAGCGCGGCATCCGCATGCGCATCGTGAAGACCGCCCGGCGGCTGGTGGCGCTCGGCCTGAGCCCGGCCACCTCCGGCAACCTGAGCGCTCGCTCGAAGGGCGGCTACCTCATCACCCCGAGCGGCGCGGCGTACGAGTCGCTCGGCCCCGACGACATCGTCTTCATGGGCGACGACTGGACCCACAGCGGTGGGCAGAAGCCGCCCTCGTCCGAATGGCGGCTGCATCGCGACATCTATCGCACTCGCGCCGAGGCGGGCGGCGTCGTGCACGTGCATTCGACCGCCGCGACCGCTCTTGCGTGCCTGCGCCGCTCGATTCCGCCCTTCCATTACGAGGTCGCCTTCGCCGGGGGGCGCGACATCCGGTGCTCCGAATACGCCACCTTCGGCACACAGGAGCTTTCGGCCGCGGCGGCGAAGGCGCTCGAGGGCCGGCGCGCCTGCCTGCTCGCCAACCATGGCGCGATTACCTTCGCCGAGACGGTGGAGGACGCAGCGCTGCTGGCCGAGCGGGTGGAGAACCTGGCAAGGCTTTACCTCACCACGTTGCCCGTGTCGGAGCCGGTGCTGCTGGACGATGCGGAGATGGCGCGGGTGGTGGCGAAGTTCCGCGCATACGGAAAGCCGCAGGCTTAGACTCTCGGCCGCTGCGCGACGTCTTGATCGGCGTGATCGTCTTCTGCCTCAGCAGGCGGACTACTCGATCTGGACATCCACCGTCGCACGCCGCGACTATCCGTTTCGCTGGATACCGAGACTTCGAGCTTCGCCAGGCCGATGCCGAGCTTCGCCGCCTGCGTGGCGATCCCGGTAGCGTTGCACGAAGCCAATGCGGCTCTCATGAACCAAGCTGGGTTCGGTGCCGACGCCGCTCCGCCCATGCCGGTGGGCATGTCGGTGTGGATGAGCTCACCCGCGGACCGGTGACTCGACACCGGAGCCCATCCTCGAGGAAAGCCGTCGCGGGGGCATTCCTGACCCTTGCCTTCCCAGGATTCTCCGCAATGACCTCGGCAGCCCTTGCGATGGCTTCGCGAATCTTCGCAGCGGACATGGTTCTCTCCTTCCCCGCGCGGCCACGCACGCCACGCAACGGCCAAGCTCATCGGGCGCCGTTGTGAAACGGGCGGTGAGGGACACGCCGTGCGGATAATCGAGGGGTTCCTCAGGCGGCGAGTTGGGTGACCGGCCTGGCCGCCGTGTCGGCGGCGATGGCGTATTCGGCGAAGTCGATGCGCTCGTAGGGCTTGCGGGCGATCCACATCTTGCCGAGCTTGGCGTCGATGACGGTCATGCAGACCGTTGCCGAGATGGCGTCGAAGACCGCGGGCTTGGGCGAGCGCAGCACGCTGTCGGGGAAGCCGTAGCGGTCCGAGAGCGCCTCGACCATGTCCTTGTAATCGATCCTTCCGCGCCGCTGCGCGAGGTAGTCGTTCACGCGGCTCGCGCGATAGAGCGTATCGGCTGCGCGCGGCAATTGAATGTCCACGACCTTGGCGCGCGCGACGGGCGAGAGGAAATGGTTGGAGTGCGGCAGCAGCCCGCCCTCGGGCTGGATCCAGAACACCTCGTCAGGGGCGCACTCGAGGTCAATCGCCTCGCCGGCCGCATCCGACAACATGATGTTGTTGGAGCAGAAGCGCTTGGTCGAGGCCACCTCGCGCACGGCGCTCGCGAGCGTGGCCTGTTCGAGGATCTTGCGACGCAGGATTCCGAGGGGCACGTTGCCCGGCTGCCTGAAGTCGCGATCGCAAGTGAGGAAGTTGGCGGTGAGCGCGATGCCCGCCGCATTGAAGCCGTGGCGCGCCAGGCCGCCCGCCTCGACCAGCGTGAGGATGTCGGGCGCGTTGTCCGAGCGCACGCGAAGCACGATGCTGCTGTCCGCGGCTTCCTGGCGCCAATCCCAGTTGTGGGCATGGATCACGCGGCCGCTCGCCGTGACCGAGGGCATCGCCACCACGCCGGTGCAACCATCCTTCATCGCGGCGTTGGTCTCCTGCGCGGCGATGGCTTCCTTGAAGCCGAACATCATCTCGGTGCGGCAGTTGACCGTCACCACCGCCTCGAAGGCAACGCCCGCGCCCTCGGCGATGCCGCGCATCTCGTCCACGTACGTGGGATCGAAGTCGCCGATGATGGGCACGAAGCGCCGGGCAAGCTTTTCCTGGGTGGCGTAGTCCACCTTGCGCCGCTCGAGCTCCTTGCGATAAAGCGCCGCGCTCTTCTTCACCCGGTCGGCCGCCGCGCGCCCGTGGGCCAGGCCGCGCTCGCGCGGCGTGCCGGAAACCTCGATGAGGGGGAAATACGACGCGTCGGCCATGGCGGGCTCCTTGTGGGGACGGCGGAGTTTGTATTACCCCTTTCACAAAACGCAATACCTCCCTCACCGCTTCGTGGCGCTGCCGCAGGCCCAGCGCCGTGCGGCCGATTTCGCCGGTGGGCGCCATGCCCGAGGCTCCGAACGCCTGAATTCGCAGGCGTATCCGGAACTCCCGCGCCCGGGCGGGGCCCATTCCAGGTCCGTCCCGGGTTTAAAGCGGCTTGAGCCCGGGCAAGCGCCCGGGTGCCGGGATTTGAGATAATCCGCCTTTCGACACAAGAACATTCGAGGAGCAGTCCATGCACGCCCAAGCCGCCCCGGTCGCCGGAGGCGTTCCCACGCGCAACAGGAAGCTCCTGGCGTGGATCGACGAAGTCGCCAAGCTGGCCCAGCCCGACCGCATCTACTGGTGCGACGGCTCCGACGCCGAGTACGACCGCCTGTGCGCCGAGCTGGTGGCCGCCGGCACCTTCCGCAAGCTGGACGAGAAGCTGCGCCCGAACTCCTACCTCGCGTGGTCCGATCCCTCGGACGTGGCGCGCGTCGAGGACCGCACGTTCATCTGCTCGGTTACGAAGGAGCAGGCCGGCCCCACCAACAACTGGGTCGACCCCAGGCAGATGCGCAAGACCCTCGACGGCCTGTTCGAGGGCTGCATGCGCGGACGAACGATGTACGTGGTGCCCTTCAGCATGGGCCCGCTGGGCTCGCCCATCGCGCACATCGGCGTGGAAGTCTCCGACTCCGCCTATGTCGCGGTGAACATGAAGCTCATGACGCGCATGGGCCGCAAGGTCCTCGACGTCCTGGGCGACGGCGATTTCGTGAAGTGTCTGCACTCGGTCGGCGCGCCGCTCGCGGCCGGTGAAAAAGACGTGCCGTGGCCCTGCAACAAGGACCACAAGTACATCGTCCACTTCCCCGAGACCAAGGAGATCGTCTCCTTCGGCTCGGGCTACGGCGGCAACGCGCTGCTGGGCAAGAAGTGCCTGGCGCTGCGCATCGCTTCCGTCATGGGCCGCGAGCAGGGCTGGCTCGCCGAGCACATGCTGATCCTCGGCGTCGAATCGCCCGAGGGAAAGAAGCACTACGTGACCGCGGCCTTCCCGAGCGCGTGTGGCAAGACCAACTTCGCCATGTTGATCCCGCCGCCCGCCTTCAAGGGCTGGAAGGTCACCACGGTGGGCGACGACATCGCCTGGATCAAGCCCGGCAAGGACGGCACGCTTCGCGCCATCAATCCCGAAGCCGGCTTCTTCGGCGTGGCCCCCGGCACCGGCTGGGACACCAATCCCAATTGCATGGAGACGATCAAGTCGAACACCATCTTCACCAACGTGGCGCTCACGCCCGAGGGTGATGTGTGGTGGGAGGGCATGACGAAGGAGCCGCCGGCGAAGCTCACCGACTGGACCGGCAAGCCCTGGACGCCCTCCGCCGGTCGCCCCGCGGCGCATCCGAATGCCCGCTTCACCGTCGCCGCCGCCCAATGCCCTTCCATCGACCCGGCGTGGGACGACCCGCAAGGCGTGCCCGTGGATGCGTTCATCTTCGGCGGCCGGCGCTCGACGACCGTGCCGCTCGTGACGGAGGCGAAGAGCTGGAACGACGGCGTGTACATGGCGGCGACCCTGGGCTCCGAGACCACCGCGGCGATCGTGGGCCAGGTGGGCGTGGTGCGCCGCGATCCCTTCGCGATGCTCGCCTTCTGCGGCTACAACATGTCCGACTACTTCGCCCACTGGCTCGCCTTCGGAGCGAAGCTCACCCGGACGCCGAAGATCTACCTCGTGAACTGGTTCCGCAAGGACATGGACGGCAAGTTCCTTTGGCCCGGCTACGGCGAGAACATGCGCGTGCTCAAGTGGATCATCGAGCGCCTGGAAGGCAAGGCTTCGGCGCGCGCAACGCCCCTGGGGAACGTGCCGGAATCGCTCGACATGGCGGGCCTCGAGTCGTTCCCGCCGGAGAAGCTCAGCAAGGCCACGGCGGTGGAAAAGGCACAGTGGACCGAGGAGATGAAGCTCCACGACGAGCTCCTCGGGAAGAAGCTGGGCGAGCGTGTGCCGGGCGAGCTGAAGAAGCGCTACCAGGAGCTGAAGGAAGAGTTCGCCTGAGAGCCTTCGGGAAGCCCCTTATGGGCCGCTCGCGCGGCCCGTTTTGTTTCGGGCGCGCCAGGCTTCAGCGAGCGCGCAGCTGCTCCCGCAAAGTCGGCAAGCCCACGCCCATCGCCTCGAACCCGCCATCGACGGCGAGCACCTGGCCGTTCACGTAGCCCGCGGCCGGCGAACACAGGAATCCCACGGCCGCGGCGATTTCCTCGGTTGTGCCATACCGGTTCAGCGGGATGATGTCGTGGTAGTCCTTGCGGATCGCCGGCGTGTGCACGAGCTTGGCCATGTCGGTGTCCACCGGCCCCGGCGCTATGCAGTTCACCCGGATGCCTCGCGTCCCCAGCTCGGCGGCGAATTGCTTCGTGAGCTGGATGAGGCCCGCCTTGCTGGTTCCGTACGCCACCCGCAGCGTGCTTGCGCGCAGCCCCGAGATCGAGGCGATGTTGACGATGGCCCCGCCCCCAGCCTTCAGCATCAGGGGCGCACACGCCTGCGAGCAGATGAAGGCGCCGGTGAGGTTCACCTCGAGCACGCGCTGCCAGTCCGCGAGCGGCGTTTCCAGCACCGGCTTGAAGATCGCGATGCCGGCGTTGTTCACCAGGGCATCGATGCGACCGAACGCCTTCATGGTTCGGGCCACCGCGGATCGGACCTGGGTCGCCTTCGACACGTCCGCGGCGATCGGCAGGATCCTGCGCGGATCGTCGAGTCGCCGTGCCGCCCGGGCAAGGTTCGCGCGATCGATGTCGAGCATCACGACGCGATGATCCTGGGCCAGGAACCATTCGGCGATCGCGAGGCCGATGCCGCGCGCGGCGCCGGTCACGAAGGCAACGGGAGATGGCGAAGGGGCGCGTGGCATCCACGCAATTTACACGACGCCTTCGATTAGTATCGGTCTGGGCTTTCCCCTTTCCCCTTCCCCCTTCGCCCCATGGACTACCGCTCCCTCGGCCGCAGCGGCCTCAAGGTCTCTCCCATCTGCCTCGGCACCATGATGTTCGGCGGGCCCACCGACGCCGCCGAATCCGGCCGCATCGTCGCCTCCGCGCGCGAAGCCGGGATCAACTTCATCGACACCGCCGACGTATACGTGAAGGGCGAGTCGGAGCGCATCACCGGCAAGCTCATCGCCGCGGACCGCGAGCGCTGGGTGCTTGCGACCAAGGTGGGCAACCCCATGGGCGAGGATCCCAACCGCCGCGGCTGCGGGCGCAAGTGGGTGTTACGCGCCATCGAGGAGAGCCTCGAGCGCCTCGGCACCGATTATGTGGACATCTATTACTTGCATCGCGATCCGGGCAGCGTGCCGATGGAGGAGACCGTCGCCGCGATGGGCGACCTCATCGCCTCGGGCCGGATCCACTACTGGGGCGTATCGAACCTGCGCGGCTGGCGCATCGCCGAAGCGGTTCGCGTCTGCGACGAGCTGGGCGTGGCGCGCCCGGTGGTGTGCCAGCCCTATTACAACGCGATGAATCGCCAGCCCGAGACCGAGATCCTGCCGGCGTGCGCGCACTACGGCATCGGCGTCGCCACCTACAGCCCGCTCGCGCGGGGTGTGCTCGTCGGAAAGTACAAGCCCGGGGAGGCGCCCCCGCCCGATACCCGCGCCGGGCGCAAGGACAAGCGCATCCTGGAAACCGAGTTCCGCGCGGAGTCGCTCGAAATCGCGCAGACGCTCAAGGCCCATGCCGGGAAGAAGGGCATGACCGCGGGCGACTTCGCGGTGAACTGGGTGCTGGCCAATCCGATCGTGAGCAGCGTGATCGCCGGACCCCGGACGCTCGAGCAATGGGATGCGTACCTTGGCGCCCTGAAACATGGCTTCGATGCCGAGGACGAAGCCCTCGTGGACTCGCTCGTGCGGCCGGGGCATCCGTCGACCCCGGGGTACAACGACCCGAACTATCCGCTCACGGGGCGCCCCGTCGGACGCTGAACCTCGGGCCCGACCGCGCCTCCAACACGGAACGATCCGTCATGGAGGCCGACATGACCCGCTACCACCACCTGCAGGCCTGGGCGCTCGTCGTGCTGGGCGCCTGGCTCATCCTTTCCCCGTTCTTCGTTCCGGGCTACGCGCCGCGCAGCCTCGCCGCCGGCAACTCCGTGCTGATCGGCACCCTCGCCGTGGGGATGGGCCTCGCCGGTTTCTTCCACGCGCGCGACCTCGACCGCTGGATCGACATGGCGCTGGGGATCGGGAGCTGGCGGGATCCTCGGCGCTGAGCTTCCCGGGGTCAGACCACTTAGTCCGCTTTTCGCTGCCGGAAAGCGGACTAAGTGGTCTGACCCCGGTTCAGGTGCGCAGCACGAACGGGTCCTGCACCTCGGTGCTCGTCTCGACCCAGACGCTCTTGGTCTGCAGGTACTGGTCGACGGCTTCCATGCCGTTGGCGCGGCCGAGGCCGCTCTTCTTGAAGCCGCCGAAGGGCGAGTTGAAGGTGAGCGCGCGGTAGGTGTTGATCCAGACGGTGCCGGCCTGCAGGCGCCGCGCCATGACGTGCGCGCGCCTCAAGTCGTTGGTCCAGATGCCCGCGGCGAGGCCGAAGCGCGTGGCGTTGGCCATCGAGAGCACTTCCTCGTCCTCGCGAAACGGCGAAAGCGCCAGCACCGGGCCGAAGACCTCCTCGTTCATGATGTTCGACCGCGTCCCGGCCTTGTGCAGGATGGTGGGCTCGAAGAAGAGGCCGCCCTCGAGTCCGGCCACGCTCGCCCGCTTTCCACCGGTGAGCAGCTCCGCCCCTTCGGCGAGCGCGCGCTCGACCATCTGCTGGTCCTTGTCGAGTTGCGCCTTCGTAGCCACCGGGCCCATCTGCGTTTCCGCAAGCAGCGGGTCGCCCAGCTTGATGCGGCGCGCGCGCTCGACCAGCCGGCGCTGCAGCCGGTCGTAGATGCTCTCGTGCACGTAGGCGCGCGATCCGGCCACGCACGTCTGCCCCGCCGCGGCGAAGATGCCGGCGAGCACCCCGGCCTCGGCGCGGTCGAGGTCGGCGTCGGCGAAGACGATGTTGGCGCTCTTGCCGCCGAGCTCGAGCGTGGCGGCGGCAAGGCGCGCGCCGGCGCGAGAGGCGATTGCCTTGCCGCCCGCTTCGCTGCCGGTGAAGGCGATGCGGCCGATGCCTTCGTGATCGACGAGCGCCTCGCCGGCGGCGCGCCCGCCTGTCACGACGTTGATGACGCCGGCCGGAATGCCCGCCTCTTCCGCGAGGGCGGCGAGCTCGAAGGCGGAGGCCGAGGAGACTTCCGACGGCTTTAGGACGATCGTGTTGCCGGCCGCAAGCGCCGGGCACACGCTCATCATCGTGAGGTACGTGGGCGAGTTCCACGGCACGATGACGCCCACCACGCCGATGGGCTCGCGCAACGTGTAGTTGAGGACGCTGGTGCGGTCGAGCGGGATGACCCGGCCCTCGATCTTGTCGGCGAGGCCGCCGAAGTAGTAGAGGAAGTCCTGCACCACCTTCGCCTGCGCGCGCATCTCGGCCACGAGCTTGCCGTTCTGCTCGGTTTCCATGCGCGCGATCTTCTCGGCGGCCGCGGCGATGCGATCGCCCCAGGCCATCATGAGCCGCCCGCGCCGCGTGGGCGAAAGCTTGCCCCAAGCTCCCTCGAGCGCCGCGCGCGCCGCCTTCACGGCGCGATCCACGTCCTGCGGTCCCGATTCGGCGAACTCGCCCCACGGCTTTCCGGTGGTCGGGTTGATCGAAGTGAAGCGCTTGCCGGCCGCGGGCTTCACCCGCTCGCCGCCGATGTGGTTGTCGAAGATCGTCATCGCTTGTCGGGGTACCAGAACGAGGTGAGCGCATTGTGGCGGCGAAGGCCACCCGGGCCGCGCAGCGCGATGCGGACGAAAAGCCAGAGCGACTTCCAGAAGCCGTGGGAGTCGAGCTTGCGCGCGGAGGAGACCACGAAGCTGCGCACGACGACGAAGCGCCCCTGGCGCTTGAGCGCCTGGCTGAAGTGGATCTCCTCGCTCGCGAAGTACTGCTCGTCGAATCCGCCGGTCCGCTCGAAGGCCTCGCGGGTGCAGAAGACGAAGCAGCCTGCCGCCCACTTCGCCCAGCGGAAGAGGGGCAGCACCACGAACATCAGCGCGGTGACCCAGAAGTGCGGGCGGTCGAAGCGCACCGGCGCGCCCCCGCCGACGGCGCCCGCGCGCATGGCGGCCAGCGCCTCGGAAACCACGGCGGCGTTCACCAGCGTGTCGGCATCGACGAATATCAACATGTCCCCGCTGGCGGCGCGCGCCCCGGCGTTGCGAGTGCCGGCGATCTGGCGCTTCTCCACGTCGATCACCTTCGCCCCGCCCTGGGCAGCTATCGCGGCCGTGGCGTCGGCCGACTTGTCGTTGGCGACCACCACCTCGTAGGGCTCCGCGCACTCGCGCGCGGCCGAGTGGATGGCGGCAAGCGTGGCCGGCAGGTACTTCTCCTCGTTGTACGCGGGGACTACGAAGGACAGCACCGCACGCTCAGAGGGCGGCCACGCACATGATCTCGACCTTGTAGGCCGGGTTGGCGAGCGTCGCCTCGATGGTGGCGCGCGCCGGCGCCTGCCCCGGGAGGACCCACTTCTCCCACGCCACGTTCATGCCGGCGAAGTCGGCCATGTCGGGCAGGAAGATCTGCGCGGAGAGCAGCTTCGACTTGTCGCTGCCCACCTGCGCCAGCAGCTTGTCGATCTTGGCGAGCACTTCCGCGGTCTGCCCGGTGATGTCCTTCGACGTGTCGTCGGGCACCTCGCCGGCGAGGTATACGGTGCCGTTGTGGACAACGATCTCCGAAAGGCGCTTGTCGACGTTGTGGCGCTGGATGGTCATGACATCTCCTGTGGGTTACTCGACAGCGCGGGCGGCGAAGCCCTCGCGCTTCAATGCCTCGACGATCTGGCGCACGTGCTCGCGGTTGCGCGTCTTGAGCACCAGGTTCAGCTCCGCATTCTGCACCGCCAGGCTGGAGAACGCGCGCTGGTGGTAAACCTCGGCGATGTTGGCGTTCTCGCGCGCGACGCAGGCGCTCACCTTCGCGAGCGAACCCGGCACGTCGCGGATCTCGACGCTCACGCGCGCAAGGCGCCCGGCCCGCACCATGCCGCGCTCGATGATCTCGGCGAGCATCGTGGGATCCAGGTTGCCGCCGCCCAGGACCAGGCAGACCTTCTTGCCGCGAAGCCGCGCGGGGTGCTTGAGCAGCGCCGCCAGCGGGGCCGCGCCCGCGCCCTCGACGACGGTCTTCTCGATGTCGAGCAGCAGGGTGATCGCCTGCTCGATGTCGCCCTCGTCGACCAGCAGGATCTCCGCCACGTTATGGGCGATGACCTCGCGCGTGAGCTTGCCGGGCTCCTTGACGGCGATGCCTTCGGCGATCGTCGAGGCGGCGAATACCGGTTCGGTGCCCTTCATGGCGTGGTACATGCCCGGGAAGCGCTCGACCTCGACGCCGACGACCTCGATCGAGGGCTTGATCGCCCTGGCCGCGATGGAGATGCCGGAGATGAGGCCGCCGCCGCCGATGGCCACGACCAGCGCATCGAGCTCGGGAAAGTCCTCGAGGATCTCGAGCCCGCAGGTGCCCTGGCCGGCGATGATCTTCTCGTCGTCGTAGGGATGCACGAGCGTGAGGCCGCGCGTACCCGACATGTCGATGGCGCAGGACTTGGCCTCGTCGAAGCCGTCGCCCTGCAGGATCACCTCGGCGCCCTGGCGCTGCGTCTGCTCGACCTTCACGAACGGCGTGAAGCGCGGCATCACGATCACCGCCGGGATGCCCAGGCGGCTGGCGTGATAGGCAACGCCCTGCGCGTGGTTTCCCGCGGAGCAGGCTATGACGCCCTTGCGCGCCTGCTCCGGAGAAAGCGAGGACAGCTTGTTGAGCGCACCGCGCTCCTTGAAGGAGGCCGTGAACTGGTGGTTCTCGAACTTGAGGTAGACCTGCGCTCCGGTGATCTCGGAGAGCGTGCGCGAGTGGTGGCAAGGGGTGCGCACCACGTGGCCCTGGATCACTTTCGCCGCGGCCTGGATGTCCTTCAGGTCAATCATTCAAGCATTTCCACCACGGAGACCACAAAAGCCTCGAGAGGACATATTTGCATTTTCTGTGGGATCCGATTTCATCGGGTAAAGCGGAAGTCCACTTCGGGTTTGGTCCCCGCGATGATATCCGCCAGCGCCTTGCCCGAGCCGCATGCCATGGTCCAGCCCAGGGTGCCGTGGCCGGTGTTGAGGTAGAGGTTGCGGTACTTGGTGCGCCCGATGATCGGAACGTTGGATGGCGTGGATGGGCGCAGCCCCGTCCAGTACGTCGGCTGGTCGTAGCGCGCCGCATCCGGGAAGATCTCGCGCGCGCGGCGCGTGAGCGCCTCGCAGCGCACCATGTTGAGCTCGGTGGAGTAGCCCGAGAGCTCCGCCGTGCCGGCCACCCGCAAACGCTCGCCAAAGCGGGAGAAGACGATCTTCGCGTCGTCGTCGGTGATGCTCACCGTCGGCGCGCCGGCGGGATCGTCGATCTCGTAGGTGGCCGAGTAACCCTTCGCCGGGTAGATCGGCAGGTCGATGCCGATGGGGCGCGTGAGCAGCGGTGAATAGCTGCCGAGGGCCACCACGTAGGCGTCCGCGGTGAGGGTTTCCTCGGAACCTCCTCCTTCGCGCACCACGACGCCCTTCACCTCCGAGTCGCCCATGCGCAGGCCCTGCACCGAACGCCGGTAGAGGAAGCGCGCTCCCTTGCCTTCGGCGAGCGCCGCCAGGTTGCGCGTGAACATGTGGGCGTCGCCCGATTCGTCGTCCGCCGTGAACAGCGCGCCCGCGATGCGGCCGCGAAAACGCGCGAGCGCGGGTTCGATGTCGACGCATTCCTCCGGCGTCTTCGGCTGCATGTCGAGCCCGTACTTGGCCAGCAACGCGCCGGCCGCGATCGCCGCTTCCAATACCGAGCGCTCGGTGAAGAAGTGCAGGATGCCGCGCTCGAGCGCGGCGTACTCGATGCCCGTCTCGGCGCGCAGCTCGTGCAGCAGCTTCCGGCTGTAGGCCGACATCGTGACCATCGCGCGGCTGTTGTCGCGCGTGCGCCAAGGCTGGCACTCGTAGAGGAACTTGATGCCCCACGACCATTGCGCCGGATCCATGCGCAGCCGGAAGAGGAGCGGCGCGTCGTCCCGGGTGAGCCACTTGAGGATCTTGAAGGGCGCGTCGGGGTTCGCCCACGGCTCGGAATGGCTTACCGAAATCTGGCCTCCGTTGGCATACGAGGTCTCGAGCCCCGGCCCGTCCTGGCGGTCGACCACCACGGCTTCGTGCCCGAGCTGCGCGAGGTACCAGGCCGTCGAGGTGCCGATCACGCCGGCGCCGAGGATGAGGACTTTCATAAGGGGCGAGAGGTTACTTCATTCGGTACGACCCCGTTTGGGGACGGGGATTCCCGTCGGAAAGCTAGGCGTAGAAGCGACCGAACCGGTTTCCCAGGAAGACGTCCAGCGCAGCCTCTTCCTGCCTCACGAAACCCTCCTGGGGCAGCTTGCCCTCCACCAGCAGGTCCACCATCGCGCAGATGCCCGCCGCGGTCGTGATCTGGATCGCCGAAAAGAGCCGCCCGTCGATCTCGCGCGCGTAGATCTTCTTGGCGAAGCTCTCCTGCTTGAGGCGTCCGCCCTGCTCGCCCGTCACCGAGACGAAGATCAGCACGACGTCCTGGTGCGTCATCGGAATCGCGGCTTCGAGCACGTCCTTCAGCAGGTCGCGGCGGCGGCCGAGGCGCAGGTCGCGCACCAGCATCTTCACGATGTCGCGGTGCCCGGGATATCGCACCGTCTTGTAGTTGAGGTTCTCGACGCGCCCGGCGAGCGTCTCGGTGAGCGTGCCGAGGCCGCCGCTGGTGTTGAACGCCTCGTAGTCGATGCCATCGAGGGAGAAGCTCTCGACTTCCTCGAGCGGAAGCGTTTCCATCGCGTTGCCGTCGCGGATCGCCTGGCAGGGGTTGCAGTACTCGTTGATGAGCCCGTCGGTGCTCCAGGTCAGGTTGTACTTGAGGGCGTTGCTGGGATAGATCGGCAGCGCGCCAACGCGCATGTACACGTCGCGCAACACGTCGAAGCGGCGGGCGAGGTCATGCGCGGCGATGGAGATGAAGCCGGGCGCGAGGCCGCACTGCGGGATGAACGCGCACGGTGCGTCCTTGGCCAGCGCTGAAACGAAGCGCGTGCTTTCCACGTCTTCGGTGAGGTCGAGGTAGTGGGCGTCCAGCGCGCGGGCGGCCTTCGCGATCTTCGTGGTGAGGTAGTAGGGGCAGGCGCTCAGCACGACGTCCTGGCCGGCGACATGCCTCGCGAGCCGTGTTTCGTCGGAGATGTCCGCCTGCAGGCGCTCGACGCCGGCAGTCGTGATGGCAGCAAGGCGCATGGGATCCGCATCGACGACGCGCAGCATGTAATCGCCGGTGCGGGCGAGCAGGTGGATGATCGCCTCGCCGATCTTGCCGGCGCCGAAGAGCGTGAGTCGGGTCATGGAGGCCTCCATCAGCGAGATCAGGGGGAAAGGCAAGCCTAGGCGACGGTGCCGTCGATTGGTAGCGCAGTTTTGACGATTCCTCGCACCAGAGCTACTATATCGACGGATTTCCCCGACGGATCGACGATGCGCGACAAGGACCAGCGTTTGATCGACCTGCTGAAGCTGGATGCGCGCGCGCCCGTGGCCGAGCTCGCGCGCAAGCTCGGGGTCGCGCGAACCACGGTGCAGGAGCGGCTGCGGCGCCTCGAGGAAAGCGGCGCCATCGCCGGGTACACCGTGCGCCTCGGGCAGGCGGCAGGCCGCGCGGCGATCACGGCGCATGTCCTGCTCGAGGTGAACCCCAAGCGCGCGGACACCGTCATCCGGGAGCTGAAGGCGCTCGTGCCCATCCGCGGGCTGTATGCGCTTTCGGGTTCCTTCGACTACCTCGCCATCATCGAGACCGCATCGACCCATGAGATGGACGGAATCCTCGATCGCATCGGGCGCCTGGAGGGGGTGGCGAAGACGGAGAGCTCGATCGTGCTTTCGGTGAAGTTCGAGCGCGGGTGACGGGGCGCTTCGCGGGGGATCAAGGGGGTGAGCAGCGCAGCGTGCAATGCACCAAAGCAGTAGACTTACCCCGCGTCCCATCGCCTGACACCACCCGTAAGAATTCCCGCCATGAGACCGCGCCTCTACGCAGACCTCCTCGGATTCCTCCGCGCCGCCTGCACGCACGCCTCCCAAGTCGGACGGGAGCTTCCCGCCTTGCCCTTCTACGTGCGCGAGCACGTGGTCGGATGGCTGCGCCCCACGTTCGCCGACCAGCTGCGCCGCTGGCCGCATGTCTTCGAGGTGGGCGATGCTTTCGTCACCTTGCGCGCCAAGCCCGACACCCCCCAGGCCCGCAGCGAGGCGATGGCGCAAGTGGCCCGCGAGCTCGCGCGTGATGGCGTGATCCGCGGCTGGCGCGACGAGGTGATCAGCGTCGCCGCACGCTACGGCGCGCCGGAGCTCTTCCGCGTCGAGCGCGCCGCCTCGCGCCCCTTCGGCCTCATGTGCTACGCGGCGCACCTCAACGGCTTCGTGCGGCGCGAGGGCCGCGACCACGCCTGGATAGCGCGGCGCAGCGCCGACAAGGCGATCGACCCGGACAAGCTGGACAACCTGGTCGGCGGGCGCATCCCGGCGGGGCTCAGCGTGGACGAGACCCTGCGCAAGGAATCGTGGGAGGAGGCGGGCATCGCCCCTTCCCTGCTGGCCAACACCAACTGCCTCGGCGCCGTGCGCGTCGAGTACTCGGTGCCCGAAGGGCTGCACCGCGAGATCCTCTTCGTGCATGACCTCTGGCTGCCGCCTGAATTCACGCCCGCGAACCAGGACGGCGAAGTGGGCGAATTCCGTTGCATGCCCGTGGAGGAGGTGCTCCACAACCTGCTCGCCGGCGACTTCACGCTGGACGCGGGCACCGTGATGATCGACGGGCTTTTGCGACTGGGCGCGGTGCTGCCCGAGGATCCCCAGTATCTCGACCTCCTTCGCCTCATGAAGCCGTGAGCGGCGTGGCGGCCACCGGCCCCGCGAACATCGCCTGAGGCGCACAGGCGGGCAGTGCAGGCGTGGCGCCGGGTTAGAATTCCCCACTACATCCGGCCGCTCCGACAATGGCTTCCTTCACGACGACCCCGGCCTGGCAGGCGCTGCTCGCGCATCGCGATTCGCTCGCCGGCAGGCGCATCTCGGAGCTCTGGGAAGACGATCCCGGCCGTGGGGCCGCCCTCACCTTTCCCTGCGCCGGGCTCGCGGTCGATTTCTCCAAGCAGCGCATCACCCCGGAAACGCTCGCCCTGCTGGTGGCGCTGGCGCGCGAGCGGGGCCTGCCTGGCCTGATCAACCGGCTCTTCGCCGGCGAGCGCATCAACCTGTCGGAGAACCGCGCGGTGCTGCACACGGCGCTGCGCGGTGACGAGAACGTAACCCTCGATGGCGTGGACCTTCGCCCCGAGGTGCAGCGCAACCGCGAGCGCCTTCGCGTGTTTTCCGAAGCGGTGCGCGCCGGCCAATGGAAGGGCGTGACCGGGCAGCCCCTGCGCCACGTGCTCGCGCTGGGCATCGGTGGCTCCGCCCTGGGCCCGCAGCTCGCCCTGGAGGCGCTGCGCGGCGAAGCCGACGGGCCCGAGGTGCGCTTCGTCGTCAACGTCGATGCCGCCGAGTTCGACGATGCCGCCAGGGGCCTCGATCCCGCGGCGACGCTGGTGGTCGTCGCTTCCAAGACCTTCACCACCCAGGAGACGATGGCGAATGCCGCGGCCGCGCGCGACTGGATCGTGCGCTCCCTCGGCAACGAGGCGATCCCCAGGCACATGGTGGCCGCGACGTCGAACTACGAGGAGGCCGCGCGCTGGGGCCTGCCGGAGTGCAACGTCTTCCCGTTCTCGGATTGGGTGGGCGGTCGCTTCTCGCTCTGGTCGTCGGTCGGGCTGCCCGTGGCGATCGGCATCGGCATGGCGCGATTCGAGCAGCTCCTCGCAGGCGCGCACGCCACCGACCTCGCTTTCCGCTCCGATCCTCTCGAGCGCAACGTTCCCGCGCTCCTCGGGCTGGTTGGCGTCTGGAACCGAAACGCGCTGGGTGCCCCGAGCCACGCGGTGCTGAGCTATGCCTCGCGCCTGGCGAGCCTGCCCGCATACCTGCAGCAGCTGGAGATGGAGTCCAACGGCAAGCGGGTCGATCGCGATGGCGAGCCCATCGATTTCGCGACCTGCCCGGTCGTCTGGGGCGGCACCGAGACGCCGGGACAACACGCGTTCCACCAATGGCTGCACCAGGGAACCGACCGCGCCTCCTGTGACTTCATCGTCATCGCCCGCGCGATGGGAACCCGGCGCGAGCACCACGAGATCCTGCTGTCGCATGCCTGCGCGCAATCGGAAGCGTTGATGGAAGGCCTCGCGACGCCGCAGACGCACAAGGCCTGCCCGGGCGACCGTCCCAGCACCACCCTCGTCCTGCCCGCCCTCGATGCCTATCATCTCGGCGCGCTGCTCGCCGCCTACGAGCACAAGGTGTTCGTCCAGGGCGTGATCTGGGGAATCAATTCGTTCGACCAATGGGGCGTCGAGCTCGGCAAGACGATCGCGGGGCGCATCCTGCCCGCCGTTCGCGGTAACGCCGCCGAGCTGCATCCCGCCACCCACCACCTGCTGGGCGTGATCCGGAAGCTCGGGCGCGGGGAGTAGCCCGCCGCATGCCGACCGAGGATTTCCGGCGCATCTTCGAGACGCTCCGCGTCGCGATCGCCGGTGCGGACGCCGCGGGCGCCATCGCGTTCGCCAATGCGGCGTTCTCCGAGCTCGCCTCGCAAGCCGACGGCCCGCTTCCCGGCAAGCCGCTCGGGGACCTCTTCGTAGCCGACGATCGCCGTCGCGTGCTGCAGAACGTGGCGCGCGTGGGCGAAGGCAAGGCGGCTTCGGCGTTCGTGGACGCGCGGCTGGCGGGCGAAGCCGAGGGCCGCTGGGTGAGCGTCGGCTTCCAGCCCTGGCTCGATTCGCGCGACCAGCCTTCGGGCGTGCTCGTCGTGCTGCAGGAGATCGGCGCGCAGCGCGACACCGAGGCGGCCCTGAACCTCGCTGCCGCCCGCCTGCTCGCGCTCGCGGAGGCTTCGCCCGCCGCCAAAATGGTGGAGACGGAGGCGGGTGAGGTGGAGCTCGCAAACGAGGCGTTCTGCCGCTTGCTGTCACTCGACTCGGCGCCGCAATCGCTGCCCGGCCTGGCCGTGGAGGAAATCCTCGCCCGCTCGCCGCTGGTCGACGCCAGGGAAGCGAAGCGCGCGCGCCGCAGCGGCTCCACCATGGGGAGCATCGAGCTGCGCCTCGACGACGGGCGCATGGTGACGCTGGAACGCCGGCCGGTGCTGGTGGACGAGCGTGTTGCCGGTGCGGTGTGGACTTCGCGCGAAGAGGCGGCCGGCGGGCGGGCGCCGGCCAAGGGCGAGGCCGAGGTGGCCCTGATCGAGAAGATCGCCCAGGAGCTGTCGGTCGCGCTCGAGGGGCTCTCCACGTTGTCCATCCGCGCTCAAAGCAGCGACTTCGACCCCGTGCTCGTCGAGCATTACCAGCGCATCCGCGGCGCCACCGAGACCGCGATGGCGGCGATCGGCGACCTCGTGGACTTCTCGCGCATGTCCGGTGGCGTGGTGCTGCACCGCCGGCCCTTCGCCCTGCGGGCGGCGCTGGCAAGCCTGGTCGAGCGCATCATCCCGGCAGTCGAGGAACGCGGCTCGCGATTGCGCCTGAAGATCGAGCAGGACGTGAGCGACTGCCTCGAGGGCGACATCGATCGCCTGCTGATGATCCTCAAGAACCTGCTCGACAACGCGCTCGCGATCGCTCCGGGCGGCGAGGTCACGCTGCAGATCACGCCCGAATACCTTACCGAATCGGGCATCCAGCTCTCCTTCAGCGTGCTGGTGGCCGGCACGGCGGCGGCGGCGCCCAAGGCCTCGCCCGAAGGCGGCATGGGCGTCGCGGTCGCCAAGTTCATGGTGGCGGCCATGGGCGGCAAGCTCGCGATCGCCGCGCGCGCCGGGGCCGAGGCGCTCTACGGCTTCACCATCGAATTCCCGGTGCGGCCGGCGGTCCCGCAGCCACCGCGCCCGAGCTTCGCCACGCTGGTGGGGATGCCGGTGCTGCTCGTCTCGGGCGATTGCGCGCAGCGCGACGAGGTCGCCAACCTGCTGCGCGGCTGGCGCATGCTGCCGCTTGAAGCCGACAACGCGCCCATGGCGCTCGCGCTCCTCGATCGCCTGCACCAGGAAGGCACGCCCATCCCGCTGGTGATCCTGTCCAACCGGCTGCCGGTGCAGGACGGCTTCCTGCTCGCCTTCCGCATCCGCCACCATCCACGCTTCGCGCCCACGCTGGTGATGATGCTCGCCACGCAAGGCAGGCCCGGCGACGCCATCGCGTGCCGCGAGAACGGCATCGCCGCGTACATGCGATACCCCATCCGCGACAACCAGTTGAACGAGGCGATCATGGCGGTCACCGGAGCCTCGGTCGACGTGGCCGAGGCGCCTACGCTGGTCACGCGCCACTCGCTGCGGGAGCAGCGCAAGGGGGCCACCGTGTTGCTGGTGGATCGCAGCCGCGACAGCCAGATCCTGGCGGCTCACATCCTCGGCCGCGAGGACTGCAGCGTCGTGGTGGCGCAC
Source organism: Usitatibacter sp. (assembly GCA_035626705.1). Taxonomy (GTDB): domain Bacteria; phylum Pseudomonadota; class Gammaproteobacteria; order Burkholderiales; family Usitatibacteraceae; genus Usitatibacter. The sequence goes on from DASPNE010000024.1 coordinate 316,152, forward strand.
GACCTCGCCGAGGCCCTGGGTGCGCTCGACCAGGACACCTACGACGTGCTGCTCGTGGACACTTCGCTCGCGGGCCTCGAAGGCGACGATGCGGCGGCGAAGTTGCGCGCGCGCATCGCGCGCAACCCGCACGCGACGAAGATCGTGGCGGTGAGCCTCGAGCACTCGCCCGCCTACCGCGAGGGCAAGCTCGCCGCGGGCTTCGATGCCACCGTCGCGAAGCCCTTCCGCAAGGACGACTTGCTGCAGCTGCTGCGCAACACCGCGCGGCCGCAGGCGGCGCCGCGATAGCGGCGATGCGCGCCGCGCGGCTCGCCTGGCCGGCGCTCTTCCTCGCCTGCGTGCTGGTGGCCGGGCTCGGCTCCCTTGCCCTCGGCCGGGACCTCAACTGGGACCTTCGCAACTACCACTACTACAACGCCTTCGCACTGCTCGAGGGCCGGCTGGGCTTCGACCTCGCCCCGGCACAGCTGCAGACGTACCTGAACCCGCTGGGCGACCTGCCGTTCTACGCGCTGGTGCACGTCTTGCCCGATGCGCGCGGCGTCGCTTTCGCCATGGCGCTTCCCGCGGCCATCGCCGCGTTCTTCTTGCTGCGCCTGCTGCTGGCGGTCTTCCCGGCGGGCGCACCGCAGCGCATGTTGTGCGTGCTCGCGGCCGCCGCCATCGGGCTCACGACCGCGACCGGGCTGTCGCAGCTGGGCTCGACGATGAACGAGTGGCTGGGCGCGGCGCTGGTGATGCCGGGCGTGGCGCTCGCCGCGCGCGCCGCGATGCAGGACCGCAGCGCCTGGCGCCTCGTGCTCGCCGCTTCGGTCCTGGTGGGCTTCGCCGCGGGGCTCAAGCTCGCTCACGCTCCCTACGCCATCGGCTTGCTCAGCGGACTGCTCGCCGCGAACACCTGGCGCAATCGCCTCGTGCGCGGCCAGGTGGCCATCGTGGGACTGCTCGCCGGATTCCTGCTGGCCTACGCCGGGTGGGGCGCCATCCTGCAACGCGAGTTCGGCAGCCCGATGTTCCCGTTCTTCAACGCCTTCTTCAAGTCGCCGTGGTGGGAGATCCGCAACTGGTTCGATGCCCAATTCGGGCCGCAGGGACCGCTGCAGGCGCTCACCTTTCCGATCTGGTTCTCGCACCGCAGCAGCCTGGTCTCGCAGGTGTCCTTCCGCGACTACCGCCTTGCCACCCTGCTGGTGCTGGGGGCGTGCGTGGCGCTCGCGATGCTGCTCGCGCGCAACCCGCGCGGGCGCTTCCGGGAGCGCGACGAGGATGGCGCCTGGCGCTTCCTCGCCTTTTTCGCGATCGGGGCCTACCTCGCCTGGCTGGGCGCATTCTCGATCCACCGCTACCTGCTGCCGCTCGAGCTCGTTTCGGGCGCGCTCATCGTGGCCGCGCTCGCGCGACTGGTTCCCGGGGCCACGGGCAGGCGGGTGGCCATCGTCGTGCTCGCCGTCCTGCTGGTGGGCACGACTCGCAAGCCGGGCTGGGAGCGCGGCCCCTTCGACGGCCCCTACTTCGACGTGAAGCCGCCGCCCGTGGCCGCCGAGGCGCTCGTCATCATGGCCTTCAACCTGCCGGCCTCGTACGTGGTGCCGAGCTTTCCGCGCGAGACGCGATTCGTTTCGCCCTCGAACAACTTCCTTTCACCGGGGCAGGCAAATCTGCTGTCGCGCCGCATCGCCGAAGTGATCGCGCGGCACCCGGGGCCGTTGTACCTGCTGGAGGATCGCGCATCGCCTGCGCCCGCCGCGCTGCTGGCGCCTTTCCAGCTCGAGCGCGCGCGGCCGGAATGCGCGAGCGTGCGCTCGAACGTGGACCGCGACGCGCTTCAGCTCTGCGCGCTCGCACGCGCCTCGAGCAACGCCGCTGCGAGCTCGACGAAGCCGCAGGCGCCTTCGGAGGGCGTGATCCAGGCAGGCAAGGAGGTCATGAGATCGGCCATCGCCGAGACGTTGGCCACGCCGACGGAGTGCGGGAAGAAGGCGAACATCGGTTGGTCATTGGGCGAGTCGCCGGCGAAAACCAGCGAATCGCGCGCGCGGTCGAGGTCGATGGCGAACTCCTCGCGCAGCATGAGGCGGGAGGTCGACAGCTTGTCGTAGCCGCCGAACCAGCCGTTCACGTGGATCGAGCTCGCCTTCGCGGTGAGCCCTTCGGACTCCATGATCGCGACGATGCGGCGCACCTGCTCCATGGGCAGCGCGGGCACGTCCTCGCAGAAGTCGATGGCGAGGTCGGCTTCGCGGTAGGGCTGGTCGGAGGCAATGGCGCTGCCCGGTACTTCGGTGAGCACTCGCGCGGCGATCGCGTCCAGGCGCTCGCGGCGAAGCGCGCGCTCCTCGTCGCCCACCACGTAGCGCTTCACCAGGCGGCGCGAACGCGCGTCGTGCCGGAACCAGAAGGCGCCGTTCTCGCCCACGACGCCGTCCACCGGCCACATGCGGGCGATGTGGTCGCACCAGCCCGCCGGCCGGCCCGTGACGGGTACGACGAGGAAACCGGCCTCGCGCAGGTCCTCCATCGCGGCGTAGGAGGCGGCGGGCAACTTGCCGCGCAGCGTGAGGGTGTCGTCGATGTCGGTGAGGACGGCGCGAATGCCCGCGCGCGCCGCGGCCGGAAAATCCGCGAGCGGTTTCATGCCTCGGCGCCGAGGTACTTCGCCACCGCCACGCGCTCGGCCTCGGCCATGTGCAGGCCGCACTTCGTGCGCCGCCACAGGACGTCCTCGGCGGTGACCGCCCATTCCTGCGCACGTAGGTACTCGACCTCGCGCTCGGTGAGCCCGGCGCCGAAATGCCGGCCCAGGTCGTCGATCGACCGCGCCTCGCCGAGCACGAGCGGGGCGCGGCTTCCGTGCCGGCGCACGATCGCCTCGACCAGGTCGCGGCCGAGCCGCGAGTGCTTCTCGTGCATCTCGTCGCGGAAGGCGTTGAAGCGGGAAAGGTTGCCTCCCGGCAGCGGTTCACTCGCGGTCCATGCGGGTTTCAGCCCCGGGAAGAAGGGCTCGAGCTTCTGCATCGCCTCCTGCGCCAGGCGCCGGTAGGTCGTGATCTTGCCGCCGAAGACGGTCAGCAGCGGCGCCCGGCGCGCCTCGTGGTCCACGGCGAGGACGTAGTCGCGCGTGACCTGCGAGGGGTTCGCCGAGCCGTCGTCGTAGAGCGGGCGCACCCCGGCGTAGCTCGAGACCACGTCGGCGGCGGAGATCGGCTTGGCGAGGAAGCGGTTGGCGGCGGCGACGAGGTAGTCGACCTCCTCCGCGGAGATGCGCGCCGCCGATTCCACCGTGTCCACCGCGACATCGGTCGTGCCGATGAGGCTGAAGCGGCCCTCGTACGGAATGACGAAGACCACCCGCTTGTCGGGGTTCTGCAGGATGTAGGCGTGGCCCTGCGAATGCACCTTGGGCACGATGATGTGGCTGCCCTTTACCAGGCGCACGCCCGCGCGGATGCGATCGCCGTCGACGGTTGCGAGCACCTTGGCCACCCACGGGCCAGCGGCGTTCACGATGCAGCGCGCGCGCACGGAGCGCTCCTCGCCGGAAGCGCGCCGGATCACCGCCTCCCAGGCCCCGTCCACGCGCCGGGCGCGCTCGAAGCGCGTGCGGGTGAGGATCGCCGCGCCCTTCTCGCGGGCGGCGATGGCGTTGATCACGGTGAGGCGCGAGTCGTCGACGCGGCAATCCGAATAGACGAAGCCCGAGCGCAGCCCGGGCTTGAGCCCCGCGCTGTATTCCATGTGCGGGAAGGACACGCCCTTCGAGCCGGGCAGCGTGATGCGCCCGCCGAGGTGGTCGTACATCCAGAGGCCCATGCGGATCATCCACGCGGGCCGCATGCTGGCATCGTGCGGTAGCACGAAGAGCAGCGGGCGGATGATGTGCGGGGCGAGCCGCAGCAGCACCTCGCGCTCCTGCAGCGCCTCGCGCACCAGGCGGAACTCGTACTGCTCGAGGTAGCGCAAGCCGCCGTGGATGAGCTTCGAGCTCCACGAGCTCGTCGCCGCGGCGAGGTCGCCTTGCTCCACCAGGGTGACCTTGAGCCCGCGCCCGGCGGCGTCGCGCGCGATGCCGGCGCCATTGATGCCGCCGCCTACGACCAGGATGTCGATTTCGTTCAACCGACCAAACCTTTGGACACGGCGCCAGCCCCGAATTGCGCCCACCAGAGCAGGCCGAGGGACGTCTTGGTGTCGGTGATCGCCCCGTCGCGCACCCACTCGAGCGCGTCGGCCAGCTTCGCCTCGAAGACCTCCAGGTGCTCGCCGGCATCGAGCTGCGCGCCCACGTGGACCAGGCCGCGCGCGCCGTAGAGGTGGATCACCTCGTCGGAATAGCCGATGCAAGGATCGAGCGTCGCGATCTTCCACCATTCCCCCGCTTCGAAGCCGCACTCCTCCACGAGCTCGCGCCGCGCGGTCTCGAGCGGCGGCTCGCCGGGGTTCAGCTTGCCCGCGGGCAGCTCGATGAAGTGGCGCCGCTTGGGGTAGCGGAACTGCCGCTCGAGCAGGATGGTGGCCGGATCCAGGAACGCCAGCATCACCACCGCGCCCGGGTGCTCGACGTACTCGCGCCGGGCGGGCGAGCCGTCGTGCAGGCGAACCTCGTCCAGGCGGACCTTGAGCAGGGCGCCCTCGTACGCGATGCGGGAAGAGACCATTTCCTCGCTGAAGTCCTGGCCGGAGTGCGGAGGCTTCGTCATGCGAGGGCCGGGATAAGGGCGCGCCTCCTCACATCGAGGCGGTGATGGCGCGGACGCAGAGGTCCATCAGCGGGGCGGGAAGGATGCCCAGCACCAAAGTTGCCACGCCCATGGCCGACAGCACCCAGCGCGTGCCGGCGCGGGGCTCGAGGGTGATCTCGCCCGCGGGCGGGTCCATGTACATGACCTTCACCACGCGCAGGTAGTAGAAGGCCCCCACGACCGACAGCAACACGGCATACACGACGAGCCAGGTGTAGCCCGCCTCGAGCGCCGCCTGCAGCACCGCCAGCTTGGCGAAGAAGCCGACCGTGGGCGGCAGCCCGGTGAGGGAGAACATGGTGATGAGCATCATGAAGGCGTACCACTTCGACTTCTGGTTGAGCCCGCGGAAGTCGTCGATGTCCTCGGCCTCGAAGCCTGCCCGGGACAGCAGCAGGATCATGCCGAAGGAGGCGAGCGTCATGATCACGTAGGCGAGCACGTAGAACATCGCCGAGCCGTAGCCATTGCCGGTGCCGGCCAGGATGCCCACCAGCACGAAGCCCATGTGCGAGATGGTCGAATAGGCGAGCATGCGCTTGAGGTTCGTCTGCGCGATCGCGACGACGTTGCCGATCGCAAGCGAGGCCACCGCCAGCACGACCAGCATCGGCTGCCAGTCTGGAGTCATGCCCTGCAGGCCGTTGGCGAGCAGGCGCATGACGAAGGCGAACGCGGCGATCTTGGGCGCCGCGCCGACCAGCAGCGTGGCCGGGGTGGAGGCGCCGTGGTAGACGTCCGGGATCCACATGTGGAAGGGAGCCGCGCCCAGCTTGAAGGCGATCCCCGCCACGACGAAGACCAGGCCGAAGACGCCCAGCATCTGGTGGGCCTGGCCATGCTCTATCGCGAAGGCCACGCGCGTGAGCTCGAGCGATCCCGTGGCGCCGTAGATCATCGACAGCCCGTAGAGCAGCAGGCCGGAGGACAAGGCGCCCAGGACGAAGTACTTCATGCCCGCCTCGGTGGCGCGCGCCGAGTCGCGCTGCAGGGCGACCAGCGCGTATTGCGACAGCGCCATCAGCTCCAGGCCCAGGTAGAGCGTGAGGAAGTGCTGCGCCGAGATCATCACCATCATGCCGATGGCGCCGAAGATCGACAGGCAGAGGAATTCGCCCGTGAGCAGGCCGCGCAGCTCGAGGTAGCCGCGGCCGAGCACCAGGGTCGCCGCCACCGACAGCAACATGGCGATCTTGAGCACCTGGGACATCAGGTCGGCCACGAAGAGGCCCTGGAAGGTCACGACCGTGGGACGTCCGAGCGTTGTCGCGGTCAGGACGGCAACGCCCACGAGGCTCGCCACCGATAGCCAGTACGTCACGTGCCGCTGCGAGGGCCTGAGGAAGGCATCGAGGATCAGCAGCGCGAACACCGCGAGCGAAAGCGCGATCTCCGGCAGGGCGGGAACGAGCGTCGCGAGGGAGAAGGTGGCGGTGTTCATAGCTTGGACTGCATCACGTGGCGCAGCAGCTCCTGGATGGTGGGGTTCATCACGTCGGCGAGCGGCTTGGGATGGACGCCCATCCACAGCACCGCCACGGCGAGCAGCGCGAGGAAGGCCAGCTCGCGCCTGCCCACGTCCTTCAGGGCGGCCACGTGCTCGTTGGCGATGCCGCCGAAGATCACCCGCTTCACCATCCACAGGGTGTAGGCCGCGCCCCAGATGAGCGTGGTCGCGGCGAGGAACGCGTACCAGAAGCTCACCTTGAGCGTGCCCAGGATGACCATGAACTCGCCCACGAAGCCGCTGGTGCCCGGCAGGCCCGAGTTGGCCATGGCGAAGAGCACGAAGAACGCCGCGAAGACGGGCATGCGGTTGGCCACGCCGCCGTAGTCGGCGATCCGGCGCGAGTGCACGCGGTCATAGAGCACGCCTACGCAGAGGAACATGGCGGCGGAGACGAAGCCGTGCGAGACCATCTGCAGCATGCCGCCCAGCATGCCGTCGGCATTGAAGATGAAGAAGCCGAGGGTCACGAACCCCATGTGGGAGATGGACGAGTAGGCGATCAGCTTCTTCATGTCGCCCTGCACCAGCGCCACCAGACCGATGTACACCACCGCGATGAGCGACAGCGTGATCATGAAGCCGTCGAGCAGGTGCGACGCGTCCGGCGCGATGGGCAGGTTGAACCTCAGGAAGCCGTAGCCGCCGATCTTGAGCGTGATCGCCGCGAGGATGACCGACCCGCCCGTGGGCGCCTCCACGTGCGCATCGGGCAGCCACGTGTGCACCGGCCACATCGGCACCTTCACCGCGAACGACATGAACATCGCCAGGAACACCAGCACCTGGGCCGTCATCGGCAGCTGCAGCTTGTGGTAGTCGAGGATCTCGAAGCTGCCGTTGGTCTGCACGTACAGGTAGATGAACGCGGCGAGCATGAGCAGCGAGCCCAGCAGCGTGTACAGGAAGAACTTGACCGCGGCATACACCCGGTTGGGCCCGCCCCACACCCCGATGATGAGGAACATCGGGATCAGCATCGCCTCGAAGAAGAAGTAGAAGAGCACCGCGTCGAGCGAGGCGAAGACGCCGTTGATGAGCCCCGACATGATCAGGAACGCGGCCAGGTACTGCGAGACCTTCTCGGTGATCGCCTCCCAGTGCGCGATCACGACGAGCACCGTCATCAGGCTGTTCAGGAGGATGAGCGGCATCGCGATGCCGTCCACACCGAGGTGGTAGTTGACGTTGAACTGCCGGATCCAGGGCGTCATCTCGACGAATTGCATCGCCGCGGTGGGCTGGAAGCCGGTCCAGAGGGGGATGCAGACGGCGAATCCGAGGATCGAGCCCACGAGCGCTGTCCAGCGCGCCGGCGCGGGGTTGGCGTCGCGACCGATGGCGAGCACCGCCACGCCGAAGGCGATCGGGACCCAGATGGAGAGCGAAAGCAGCATTGGTCGGGTCGTCCGCTCTCAGAAACGCTGCAGCTGCAGCCAGAACCAGGTGAGGATCGCGAACACGCCCAGGATCATCGTGAACGCATAGTGGTAGATGTAGCCCGTCTGCAGCTTGCGGCTCACGCCCGCGAACCAGCCGATGAGCTTCGCGGTGCCGTTCACCATGATGCCGTCGATGATCGTGCGGTCGCCCCAGGTCCAAAGCCCCGTGCCGACCCTGCGCGCGCCGCCGGCGAAGAACCAGTCGTTGAAATCGTCGAAGCCGTACTTGCGCTCGAGGATCATCGGGATCACGCCCAGCCGTGCCTTGATCACGGCCGGCAGGCCAGGGCGCGCGATGTAGAGGAACCAGGCGAGCGCGAGGCCGCCGATGGCGAGCCAGAAGGGCAAAGTGCCGAATGCGTGCGTGATCATGCCGGGCACCCCGTGGTACTCCTTCGCGAGCGCCTGCATGGTGGCCGATTGCGAGATCGCGCCGGCGAACCAGTCGCCGTAGAGCATCGGCCCGATGGCCAGCGCGCCGATGAAGATCGAGGGAATGGCGAGCAGCACCAGCGGCAACGTGACCACCCACGGCGATTCGCGCGGCGGGCCGTGCATGTCGTGGTGATGCGGCTCCTCGGCGGCATGGTCACCGTGGTCTGCGTGGTGGTCGGCCTGGAACCGCTCCTTGCCATGGAAAGCGAAGAACACCAGCCGGAACGAATACACCGCGCTCACGAATACCCCCGCCACCGCGAGCACGTAGGCGAACATGTGCCCGGGCGTAGTGGATACGCGCGCCGCCTCGACGATGGTTTCCTTGGAAAAGAACCCGGAGAAGGGCGGGATGCCCGCATTGGCCAGAGCCCCGATCAGCACCGTGAGGTAGGTGATCGGCATGTACTTGCGCAGCCCGCCCATCTTCCTCATGTCCTGCTCGTGGTGCAGCGCGATGATCACCGAGCCCGCGCCTAGGAACAGCACCGCCTTGAAGAACGCGTGGGTCATCAGGTGGAAGATGCCGACCGAATAGGCGCCGGCGCCGAGCGCCACCGTCATGTAGCCCAGCTGCGAGAGGGTCGAGTAGGCGACCACCCGCTTGATGTCGTACTGCACGAGGGCGATGAGCGCCATGAAGAACATGGTGATGGCGCCGATCACGATCACGAAGGAGAGCGCCGCGGGCGAGAGCTCGAATAGCGGCGACATGCGCGCCACCATGAATATGCCGGCCGTGACCATGGTGGCCGCATGGATCAGCGCCGAGATCGGCGTCGGCCCCTCCATCGAGTCGGGCAGCCAGACGTGCAGCGGGAACTGCGCGCTCTTGCCGACGGCGCCGGCAAAGAGGAGCAGGGCGATGATGGTGATCGTGCCCTCGTCGAGCGTGCCGATCTGCTCGAAGACCTCGTGGAAGCTGAGCGTCCCGAGGTTCACCCAGATCATGATGATCCCCAGGCCGAAGCCCAGGTCACCGATCCGGTTGACGACGAAGGCCTTCTTGGCGGCGCCCGCCGCCGATGGCTTCTTGTACCAGAAGCCGATGAGCGCATAGCTGCACAGGCCGACTGCCTCCCAGCCCACGTACAGCATCAGGAAGTTGTCGCCC
>DASPNE010000025.1:0-60743 GCA_035626705.1 Usitatibacter sp.
CCACGATCACGAGCGGCGAGCGCCTGAAGCTGTAGAAGATGTCGCTGTCGAAGAGGCGGGCGAGCTGCGACTGCGGAATTCGGACCGCCGCGAGCTTCTCGGCGGGATCCTTCGGCAATGCCTCGCTGCGGGTCTGGCTCATCAGTGCCCCCCGCCGCCGGCGCCGGTGCGCTCGATGCGCAGGCGCGGATCCACCGCGTAATAGAGCAGGTCGACCACCAGGTTGATCACCACGAAGATGAGCCCGATGAGACAGAGGTATGCCGCCATCACGGGGATGTCGGCGAACTGCACCGCCTGGATGAAGAGCAGCCCCATGCCGGGCCACTGGAAGACCTGCTCGGTGATGATGGCGAAGGCGATGATCCCGCCCAGCTGCAGGCCTGCGATGGTGATCACCGGGACCATGGTGTTCTTGAGCGCATGCCCGAAATGCACCGCCCGGTCCGAAAGCCCGCGCGCGCGCGCGAACTTTATGTAGTCGGTTCGCAGGACTTCGAGCATCTCCGCGCGCACGAGCCGCATGATCAGCGTGAGCGGGAAGAAGGAAAGCGTGATCGCCGGCAGGATCAGGGCCTTGAGGCCCGTGGCGGTGAGCAGCCCCGTGGACCAGGCGCCGATCTTCACGGTGTCGCCGCGCCCGAACGAGGGCAGCACGCCCAGCCACACGGCGAAGATGAGGATGAGGAAGATGCCGATGAGGAAATTCGGCAGTGACACCCCCACGAGCGACGTGGTGAGCATCGCCCGCGAGATCCACGAGTCGCGTCGCAGCGCGGTGTACACGCCGATCGGGATCCCCACGAAAAGCGAGATCAGCGCGGCGGTCATCGCGAGCTCCAGCGTGGCCGGCAACCGCTCGACGAGCAACGCCGACACCGGGCGGCCCAGGCGCAGCGAGATGCCGAAGTTGCCCTGCACCGCGTTGCCGAGGAAGGTCACGAACTGCTTGTAGAACGGCTGGTCGAGCCCGAGGGCCGTTCGCATCTGCTCACGGTCGGCCTGCGTCGCTTCCGGCGGCAACATGAGCGAGACGGGGTCGCCCACGAAGTTGAAGAGCGAGAAGGCGATGAAGCCCACCACCAGCATCACGAGGATGCCCTGGAGGAACCGGCGCAGGATGAAGGCGAGCAAGGGGACGGACCCTGGTTTATGCCGTTGCCTGGTCCAGGGTCCTTCCCCGGTTTCGCATCATTTGATGGTGACCCACTTCACCGTCAACCGATTGTCCGCGCGGTGCACGGCGCTCACGTTCGAGCGCATCGCCCACGGGATGATCTGGTGGTGCAATGGGATGTGGCCCACGTCGGCCTTGTGGATCGCAAGGGCTTCGCGCGCCAACGCCTTGCGCTTGCCCGCGTCGGTCTCGGTCTTGAGCGCGTCCACGATGGCGTCGACCTTGGGGTTGGAATAGCGCCCGAGGTTGAAGTTGCCGTCGGCGGCCTTGGGGATGTTGGTGCGCATGAGGCTTTGCAGCGCGTAGAGCGAGTCGAAGGTCGGCACGCCCCAGCCCAGCATGTAGAAGCTGGTGTCGAAGTTCTGGATCTTGGGGAAATAGGTCGCGCGCGGCATCGAGTTGAGCTTCACCTTCACGTCGATCTGCGAAAGCATGGCGGCTGTGGCCTGGCAGATCTTCTCGTCGTTGATGTAGCGGTTGTTGGGGCAATCGAGCGTCACCTCGAAGCCCTGGGGGTAGCCCGCCTCGGCCAGCAGCTTCCTCGCGCGCGCCCGGTCGGGCCTGGTGACGACGTCGAGCGCCTTGTCGTAGCCGTCCACTTGCGGCGCGAACATGACGCCGGTGGGGTAGGACAGCCCGCGCATCACCGAGGACTTGATGGCGTTCACGTCGATGGCGAGCATCATCGCCTCGCGCACGCGCTTGTCCTTGAAGGGATTCCTGCCCTTCACGCTGGCGTACTGCAGCTCGTCGCGATGCTGGTCCATGCCGAAGAAAATGGTGCGGTTCTCGTTGCCCTCGAGGATCTTCACCTTGCCGTCGCGCTTCAGGCGCGGGATGTCCTGCACGTCCGGGTCGAGGACGAAATCGATCTCGCCGGACAACAGCGCGGCCAGCCGCGTGGCCCCCTGCTTGATCGGCTGGTACACGATCTCGTTCACGTTGCCCTCCATCTTTCCCCACCAGTTGGAGTTGAGCACCATGACGGTCTTCACGTCGGGCTCGCGGCTCTTGAGGACGAAGGGGCCGGTGCCGTTGGCATTGCGCGCGGCGTAGGTCTCCTCCTTGTTGATGAAGTCCTGCGGGCGCTGCACGTTGTGCTTCGTGGCCCAGGCGCGGCTCACCATGCGCACCTCGGTGAGCTGCGCCAGCAGCACCGGGTTGGGCCCGCTCGAGACGATCTCCACGGTCGAGTCGTCCACCTTGCGCGCGCCCGTCACGCCTTGCAGGTAGGGCTTGAAGTTGGAGGTCGGCGCGAGCGCGCGCTCGATCGAGAACACCACGTCGTCCACGCCGAAGGGCGTGCCGTCGTGGAAGCGCACGCTGGGACGCAGCTTGAAGCGCATGGTCGTGGGATTCACGAGCTGCCAGGACAGCGCGAGGCAGGGCTCGATCTTCAGGTCCTTGCCGCGCGTGACCAGCGGCTCGTAGATGTGGTCCGAGACCGAGTTGTTGAGCCCCTCGTTCTGCGCGTGGGGGTCCATGGTGAGGATGTCGCCCTGGCTCGACCAGCGCAGGGTCTTGGCGTGCAGCGGGACGAGCCCGCCCGCGACGAACGCCGCGAGCAATGCGGCGCGAATGACGGCGATCCTGGTCATGTTTGCCTGCTTTTTCGGTTGGGGTTGGCGGGGGCGAAGCACGGCGCGAACGGCCGATTATGACGGAAAACCGCCGGCCTTCCGGGCGGGCGAGGTGCGGGCGCACGCTATAATTTCCATTGCGCGGCCACACCGAAGTACTGCCCTTGGACATCGAAAGCGTCGAGCCCGCCACCGCGCCCCGCTTCGCAGCGCCGTCGGTGTTCGCGATCGCCACGGGTCCTTATCGCGGCGAGTACCTGGGCATCTCGCCCCCTTCGGAATCACTGCGCGCCCAACTCCTCGACCTGGTGGCCGCCTCGGGGGAGTCGGGTCGCATGCTCTCCGGGGGGCCTCATGGGGTTGCGCTGCGCCACCTGGAGGCGGATGGCCGCCGCACCTCGATCGTGGTCAAGTCCTTCGCCCGGAACGGGTGGCGCGACGCCCATTTCGCGCGCAACGGCTCGAAGGCGTGTGCGTCCTTTCGCGTGGCACGGCGCCTGGCCGACAACGACGTGGGCACGCCGATGCCGATCGCATGGCTCGATCGCTGGCAAGGCGGAAAACTGCTCGAAGCGCATTACCTCTGCGAGTTCGAGCAGGGCGCCTCCTTCCGCGACGAGCTGAACCGCCTGTTCCGCGAAGACCCGCTGGCCCGCCGCGTCCTGTCGCTGCTCGAGACCGTGGCGCAGGCCGTAGCCGGCATGCACGACGCCGGCGTGTGCCACATGGACCTGGGCAACCAGAACATCCTCGTCGAGCGCGTGGACCCGGACCAGTGGCGCAACGTCCGGATCCTGGACCTCGATCGGGCCCGCATGCACGAAGCTCTGAGCCTGCGCCTGCGTGCGCGGGACATCTCGCGGCTGGACATTCCCTCGGCGCTGCTGCCGGTATTCGCCTCGATGTACTTCGCACGCCAGCCCGTGCCGCGCGACTTCAGCGAATGGGAGGCGCGTTATCGCAGGCGTTTCGCGCTGCATACGGCGACGCGTCGCTACCGCCATCCCATCCGCGCCATGCGCGCGCGCCGCATGCCACCCGCTGCCCATGCCGGCCCGGGGCGCAAGCATTTGTGGCTGTGGGACGACCTCTCCGAGCAGGCCATCGGCACCCGCAACCGCGCCGAGCGCCAGGCCGATTACCCATGGGCGAACGGCTTCTACGTGCTCAAGGGTGCCGCTCGCGGCGGATTGCCGGTGCGTGGCCTTTACCGGGACTTGCTCGCCGGCGCTTTCGGTCGCCGCGTCGCGATGGGAGACCGCATCGGCATGGCGATCGGCCGCAGCCTAGGCCACAGCCAGGAGGAGGACGTGCTGCTGAAGGGATTGGGGCGCATTCCCGCCCTGGTGCGCCTGCACCGCCACATGCCCGAGGCAGCGAACGCGGAGGCTCTCGCCCAGGCTCGCGGCCTGCATGCGGCCGGACACTCCATCCATCTCGCGCTGGTGCAGGACCGTGCCTGCCTGCGCGATCCGGCGTTGTGGGAAGGATTCGTGGAGCGGTGGTTGCCGCAGTTCGCCGGGATCGCGCGCAGCGTCGAGATCGGCCACGCCACCAACCGGGAGAAATTCGGCGTGCGCGACTTTCGCGAATACCGCCGGATGGCGCTCGCCGTCGCCAGGACCGCGCGCGCGGCAGGAGGGTTCGAGCTCACCGGCCCCGCGGCGATCGACTTCGAGTACCAGGCCGTCGTGGGGTTGCTCGAGGTGCTGCCCGAAAGAAGCCTCGACGCGATGTCCCACCATCTGTACGTCGATCGCCGCGGCGGGCCCGAGAATCGCCAGGGGCGGTTCTCGGCGGTGGAGAAGTTCGCCCTCGCCAAGGCCATCGCCACGTGGAGCAGGGCGGTCAAGGGCGACCGGCTCGTGGTCTCCGAGGTGAACTGGCCGCTCGCCGGCACGGGCGTGCATTCGCCCGTGTCGGCGCCGTACATCTTTCCCAACGCGCGCCGCAGCAACTCGGCGGTGGACGAGGAGACCTACGCGAGCTTCATGATCCGCTACTACGCGCTCGCCCTGTGCTCGGGGTTCGTGGACGCGGTCTACTGGTGGCGCCTCGTCGCGCGAGGCTTCGGGCTCGTGGACGATACGCAGGCCCCATGGCGACCGCGTCCCGCCTACGCGGCGCTGAAAACCTTCGTGGCGCTGCTGGGAGACGCGGCTTTCGTGGAGAAGCTGCAGGCGGCGGACGGCACCTGGGCGCTGCGGTTCGAGAGCCCGGCGGCGGGCGACGTCGTCATGGCCTGGGCGCATCCCGGCCCGGCCGAATTCACGCCGCCCTTCGCGGCCGCGAGCATGCTTTCGCTCGACGGTCGCGAGCAGCCGGCCACCAGGGGAGCGGTATCACTCACCGGAAGGCCCATCTACCTCGTGGGCGCGAGGTAAGGCGCGGATTTTCCGGGCGTAAAATCGGTCCATCGTCTCTCCCGGCGCGCCGGGAAACCAGATCGAGGACCCGATGGAACAATCCGCAGCGCACGACAACCCGATGGGCACCGACGGCTTCGAGTTCGTCGAGTACACCGCCCCCGATCCCGAGCAGCTCGGCGCGCTTTTCGAGCAGATGGGTTTCACGGCGGTGGCGCGGCATCGCTCCAAGGACGTCCTGCTGTACCGCCAGGGCGGCATCAACTTCATCGTCAACCGCGAGCCCGACAGCTTCGCCCAGTCGTTCGCGCGCGTCCACGGCCCTTCGGCCTGCGCCTTCGCCATCCGCGTGAAGGACGCCGCGCGCGCCTGGCAGCGCGCCATCGACCTCGGCGCCAAGCCGTTCCACGGCAAGGTGGGGCCGATGGAGCTCAACATTCCCGCGCTTCAGGGGATCGGCGGCAGCCTCATCTACCTCATCGACCGCTACCCGGGCAACAACGGCGATCTCTCCGTATACGACGTCGACTTCATGCCCATCGCCGGCGTGCCGCAGAGCCCCGAGGGCGCGGGCCTGTTCGAGATCGACCACCTCACCCACAACGTCTATGCCGGGCGCATGGACACCTGGGCGCAGTTCTACGAGAAGCTCTTCAACTTCCGCGAGATCCGCTACTTCGACATCCAGGGCAAGAAGACCGGGCTCACCTCGCGCGCGCTCACGAGCCCCTGCGGCAAGATCCGCATCCCGATCAACGAGCCCTCCGACAACAAGTCGCAGATCCAGGAGTACCTCGACGCCTACCATGGCGAGGGCATCCAGCACATCGCCTTGTCCACGCGCGACATCTTCGGCACCGTGGAGGCGCTGCGGGCGCGCTCGGTGCGCTTCCTCGACACGCCCGATACCTACTACGAGCGCATCGATGCACGCGTGCCGAACCACGGCGAGGACCTCGAGCGCATGAAGCGCAACCGCATCCTGCTGGACGGCGAGGGCGTGGACAAGGACAACCACGAGGACAAGCTGCTGCAGATCTTCACCGAGACGGTGATCGGCCCGATCTTCTTCGAGATCATCCAGAGGAAGGGCAACGAGGGTTTCGGCGAGGGCAACTTCCGGGCGCTGTTCGAGTCGATCGAGGCCGACCAGATCGCGCGCGGCGTCGTTTAGCGCTGCGCGCAACAAGGCGGATCCATGAACGACGCTGCCACCCTCGCGACGCTGGAGTACCTCTCGGGCTTCGGCTCCCACCACGAGAGCGAAGCGGTGCCAGGCGCGCTGCCCGTCGGCCGCAACTCCCCCCAGAAAGTGCCCTACGGCCTCTACGCGGAGCAGTTGTCGGGCTCCTCGTTCACCATGCCGCGCGCGCAGAACCTGCGCTCGTGGCTCTACCGGCTGCGGCCCTCGGCGATGCACAAGCCCTTCAGCCGCATCGGCGACGGGCTCGTGCGCACCGCGCCCACGAGCGAGGCCGAGTGCTCGCCCAACCGCCTGCGCTGGTCGCCCCTGCCGGCACCGCAGGCCCCCACCGATTTCCTCGAAGGCCTCGCCACCCTCGCCACCAGCGGGGA
Organism: Usitatibacter sp.; assembly: GCA_035626705.1. GTDB lineage: Bacteria > Pseudomonadota > Gammaproteobacteria > Burkholderiales > Usitatibacteraceae > Usitatibacter. Next base: position 6,699 of record DASPNE010000025.1, read on the forward strand.
GGCGCGCGCGTTGCGCGGCTGCGCGGTGCATGCCTATGTCGCCAACCGCTCCATGGAGGAGCGGCGCTTCTGCTACGACGCCGACGGGGAGCTGCTGGTGGTGCCGCAGCAGGGCGCGCTCACCTTCGCCACCGAGCTGGGAAGGCTGGTGGTGGCGCCCGGCGAGATCGCCGTGATTCCGCGCGGCATCAAGTTCCGGGTCGAGATCGGCGGGGATCTCGTCCGCGGCTATGCATGCGAGAACTACGGCGCGCCGCTGCGCCTGCCGGACCTGGGTCCCATCGGCTCGAACGGGCTCGCGAGCCCGCGCGATTTCCTGGCGCCGGTCGCCGATTACGAGGACCGCGAAGCGCCCACGCAACTGATCGCCAAGTTCGCGGGGCACCTGTGGCAGGCCCAGCTCGAGCACTCGCCGCTCGACGTGGTGGCCTGGCACGGCAACTACCATCCGTACAAGTACGACCTCGCGCGCTTCAATGCGATCAACACGGTGAGCTTCGACCATCCCGATCCGTCGATCTTCACGGTGCTCACGTCGCCCTCGGACACGCCGGGCATGGCCAACGTGGACTTCGTCATCTTCCCGCCGCGCTGGATGGTGGCCGAAGATACGTTTCGTCCCCCGTATTTCCACCGCAATGTGATGAGCGAATTCATGGGGCTCATCCGGGGCGAGTACGACGCGAAGAAGGAAGGGTTCGTGCCGGGCGCCTGCAGCCTGCATAACGCCATGAGCGCCCACGGGCCGGACCGTGCGTCCTACGAAAAGGCCGTCGCGGCGAAGCTCGGGCCCGCGTATCTCGGGGGCACCCTCGCGTTCATGTTCGAGGGACGCCATGTCTTCGAACCCACCGCCTTCGCGTTGTCCACGCCGGCGCTCGACAAGGACTACGACGCGGTGTGGAGCGATTTTCAAAAAGGGGGGCCGTGAAGCTCGCATCCCTCAAGGGCCCCTCCCGCGACGGCGCCTTGCTCGTCGTGAACCGTGACATGACCCGCGCCGTGCGCGCCGAGGGCATCGCGGCGACGATGCAATACGCGCTCGAGAACTGGGAGTCGGTCGAGCCGCGCCTGCGGGACGTTTCGGCCGCCCTCGAAGCGGGCCACGAGCGCCACGCGATCGATTTCGCGCAGGCGCTGGCCGCGGGCCGGGTCGCCGCGCCCCTGCCGCGTGCCTATGAATGGCTCGACGGCTCGGCGTACCTCTCGCACGTGGAGCGCGTGCGCCGTGCCCGCGGCGCCAAGGTGCCCGAGAGCTTCTATTCGGATCCGCTCATGTACCAGGGTGGCGCCGGCACGATGATGGGCCCGCGCGATCCGATCCGCGTGCTCGACGCCGATGCGTGGGGCGTGGACCTCGAGGGCGAAGTCGCTTGCATCGTGGGTGATGTCGCGATGGGGTGCCGGCCCGCCGATGCGGTCAGGAGCGTGCGCCTCGTGACGATCATCAACGACGTGTCTTTCCGCAAGCTCATCCCCGCGGAGCTGGAGAAGGGCTTCGGCTTCGTGAACGGCAAGGGCGCCAACGCGCTGGCGCCGGTCGCGGTGACGCCCGACGAGCTGGGAGGCGCCTGGCGCGACGGGAAGGTGCACCTCGAGCTGCGTTGCGAGGTGAACGGCAAGCGCCTCGGCAGCCCCAACGCGGGAACCGACGCCACGTTCAGCCTGTTCGACCTCATCGCGCACGCCGCGAAGACGCGAGACCTCGCCGCCGGCACCCTCATCGGCACCGGCACCATCTCCAACCAGGACCTCGCCACGGGGTATGCGTGCCTGATGGAAGCGCGCCTGGTCGAGCAGGTCGGGAAGGGCAAGGCGCAGACCCCGTTCCTCAAGTACGGCGACCGCGTGAAGATCGAGATGAGGGATGAAAAGGGCGGCAGCGTTTTCGGCGCGATAGATCAGGTGGTGGAGAAGTACGCGTGACGGGCGAAACAGCGCACAAGCTGAGGGGCGACTACTCCCGCATGCGTCCCGACTACACGGTGGACCAGGAGTGGGACGCCTATTCGGAAGCCGAGCACGAGCTCTGGCGGCGCCTCTACCGACGCCAGGAATCGCTGGTGCCGCGCTACGCCTGCGACGAGTTCAACGACGCGCTCGAGGTATGCGACTTCAGCCAGGCAATCCCGCGCTTCGATGCGATCAACCGCAAGCTGCAGGCCGCCAGCGGTTGGGAGCTGGTCGCGGTGCCCGGGCTGCTGCCCGACCTCACCTTCTTCGAGCACCTGGCCAACCGGCGCTTCCCCGTGACGGTGTGGCTGCGAAAGCCGGAGGAGTTCGACTACATCGTCGAGCCCGACATCTTCCACGACTTCTTCGGCCACGTGCCGATGCTCTTCAACCCCGTGTTCGCCGACTACATCCAGGCGTACGGCCGGGGCGGCATCAAGGCGCACGAGCTGGGCGCCATCGAGATGCTCTCGCGCCTGTACTGGTACACGGTCGAGTTCGGCCTCGTGGAGACGCCGAAGGGGCTGCGGACCTACGGGGCGGGAATCCTCTCCTCGGGCGGGGAGATCAGCTATTGCCTCGACAGCCGGAATCCCAACCGCATCGGCTTCGACCTGCTGCGCATCATGCAGACGCGCTACAAGATCGACACGTACCAGGAGACGTACTTCGTGATCCGCGGCTTCGAGGAGCTGTTCGAGGCGACCGCGCCGGATTTCAAGCCGTATTACGACGGCTTGAGGGGACGCGAGCCCTACGCGCCCTCGGTGGTCCTGGCGAGCGACCGCGTGTACCACCGCGGGCTCGCGCCGCAGCGCGCGGCCTAAGGCGGCGGCGCCCGGCGATCGAAAAACCGCGGCTTGCGCGCCCCTGATCGGACGTCCGCGGTCACGTCGACGTAGCTGCCGCCCTGCATCGCGAGAAAGACCGCACCGGGGTCCTGCGCGACCTGCGCATCGCTGCCGGGTGCGAAGCGGACGAAGTAATACACGAGGTTGCCCACGGGAAGCGGCGGATAGGGCCGCCCGCCCGCCTCGATGACCTCGAGCGGGCGATGCGCATCCGGCGGCAATGCGCGGCGCTCGAGCAGGTGGTACCACGGAGCGTGCTCGGCCTGGACGAAGCACGCGAGCGCGGGGTGGCCGCGTGGCAACGCGCGCTTAACGCCGGTATCGATCATGTCGCGGAGGAGGTCGGCTTCCGGAGGGGTGCCCAGGAGATACACCTTGCAGCCAGGCTCGACCTGGCGAAGCGCGGACACGGCTTCGATGGCCGGGCGCGCGAACACCTCGCTGCGCGCGACGGTGAAGCGCGCCCAGTCACGCGCGATGCCTCGGCTGCTGGCGAGCATCCCGGCGATGGCCAGGGCGGCCAGTCCCACGAATGCCAGGCGTGCGGGCCGTGCCCGCGAAGTGGCCGCGAGCGTTTGCGCCAGCGCGGCGAGAACGAAAGCGAAACCCAGCAGGGGCACGTAGTAGAACCGCGCGCTCACGACGCCACCCGGATTGAACGTCCCGAGCGAGAAATGGAAGATCGGCGCGTCCGCCGTGGTGGGCGATTGCGCGGCGGCGGCGAGGAGCATCAACGCGAGGCCGATAGCCAGGAGCCGCCTCATGGGCTCCCGTGCGAGTTGCCGGCGCGGCGCGGTGAAGGCCATCAGGCTCGCGAGAACCGCAAGCGTTGTGGCCCAGGCCAGCACGGAGGCGAGGCGTCCCTGCGGCACCACGAGGAAGGCGGGCAGCGATTGCAGCCAGCTCGCCATCCCCCCTCCGAGCAATTGCAGCAGGACCGCCCACAGTCCGTCGCTCGAGGGCAGCGGCCGCAGCGCCACAGAGCGCATCGCCAGGGCGATCGCGGCGGCGCCCGCCATCGATGCGGCGGCCAGCCAGCGCTGACGCGCGGAGGCCGAATGCGTTGTCGTTTCGGACCATAGCGCGCAGCCGATCGCCAGGACCGCGAATGCAAAGCCGATCTCCTTCGAGAGCAGCGAGGCCAGCATCGCGAGCGCGGCGGCGAACAGGGCACGCCACGAGGGCTGCTGAAGATGGCGGTCGAGCGCGATGAGGGCCAGCAACCCGAAGGTGGCGGTGAAGAGGTCGAAACGTGCCGAAAGCCAGAAGGAAGTCGCGGCGGCCGCGGGATGGACGAGGAAGCCGATGGCGACCATTCCTGCAACGCCCGCCTCGATGCGATGGCGGCGCAGCAGGCAATGGAGCAGCACTGCGTTCAAGCCGTGCACGGCGATGCCGATGGCCGAATGCGCGGCGATCGAGCCTTCGGCCACGGAATCGGTGAGCCACCATCCCAGCATCACCACCGGGCGAAAGAAGTACGAGCCCACCGAATCCTGGAGCAGCAGCGGCCAGGGCGATTCCAGGTGGCGCGCGAGGGCGAGATAGGTGAAGTCGTCCTGGTACGCCGCCGCGAGCCGCAGCGAATAGGCGAGCAACGCGCATGCGATCGACAGCGCCACCGCGAACAGGACGAAAGCCCTGCGCGAATCGCCCATCAGTAAGGCGGGCGGTTGTCGAAGAAGCGCGCCTCCAGGCGGCGCTCGCGCACATCGCCGGTGACGTCCTCGAACCCCGCGCCGCGCCAGGCGAGAAAGCTGGCCCGCGGGTCCGCGATCACGGCGGCATCGCCCGCGATTCGCAGGTAGTGGAATTCGAGGTTGCCGACCCGGTGCGCCTCGAACGGCTTGCCCCCGAAAAGGATCGTCTCCATCGGCTTTTCGGCGTGGGGCGGCAGGCCGCGAGCTTCCAGCAGGTGGTACCAGGGCGCGTGCTCGGCTTGCAGGAAACACCCGAGCGCGGCGTGCCCGCGCGGCAGGTGGCGTTTTATCCCGGTGTCCAGCATGCCGAGGACCGCGGAGAACCTGGCCGGCGTGGCCAGGAAATACACCTTGCAACCGGGCTGCAACCGCGGCAGCCGCGCGAGCGCGTCGGCGGCGGCTCGCAGCATCGTCTCGCCGTGCACGAGGGGATAGATCGCCCAGTCGCGCGCGATGGCCCGGGAGCTCGCTGCCAGGCCCACGAGGGCGCAGGTGGCCAGCACGCCCATCATCGCAAGGCCCACTCGACGCTGCGGGTAGGCGCGCGCGCAGGCTTCCGCGACGGCCGCCAAAATCATCGCGAGGCCCACCAGGGGAAGGTAGAAGAAGCGGCTCGCGGCCAGGGGCTCGAACAACACCTTGCCGTCGAACGCATAGGGGAAGATCGGCGAGGCGAGAAATACGGGCGATTGCGCGGCCGCGCTCGAGAGGGCGAGGAGCGCGCCCAGCACGGCGATCCGCCCCGGCCCCGGGCGCCGCCATTGCGCCAGCGTGCCGGGAAGGAATGCAATCGCGACGATCGCCAAGAGCAGGGCGCACCAGGCGGCGACCGACGCGAGGTTGCCTTGTCGCACGACGAGGAAGTCGGGCAGGTACTGCAACCACTTGAGGGTGCCCTTCCACAGCGTGGGCGCGATGCCTTCGTTCAGGAACATCACGTCGCCCACGGCGCGAAGCACGAACGGCCGCAGCGCCAGCATGGCGACGGCGGCTGCGCCGAGGGAAAGCAAGAGCCGAGCGCGCTCGCGCCCGCTCGATGCATGGGTCCCTTCGAGTTTCCACGCCACCATCGCGGCCGCGACCAGGGGCACCGCATAGCCGGTTTCCTTGGCGAGGATCGACAGGGTCAACGCCCCGGCGGCGATCGCGATGCGAAGCCCGCCAGGCGAATGAAGCGCGCGCTCGGTGGCGAGGAGCGCGACCAATCCGAAGAACGTCGCCAGCAGGTCGAAGCGATCGGAGAGCCAGGCCGCGGATGAAAACGTCGCCGGATGCGCGACGAAGCAAAGCGCGGCGAGCGTGGCCGCCGACGGGCGCACCTCCAGTCGGCGCAGCAAGGCGAACAGCAGGTAGCCGTTCGCCGCATGCAGGGCCACGTTGAACGCGAGGTGCCCCGGGGCTTCGGTGCCGAGCAAGGCGACCGTCGCCCACCACACGAACATCGTCACCGGCCGGAAGAAGAAGGCTCCGAGCGAATCCTGGAAAAGCAGCGGCCACGGCGCTTCCAGGTGGCGTCCCAGGGCGAGGAAGACGTAGTCGTCGAGGTACGCATGCCCCTTGCGCAGGGGCCACGCGAGCAGCGCGCCCAGGACCGCGAGCGCGATGGCCGCAGCAAGCCTCGCCTTATCGGCCGGGGCAGCGCGCATCGGCGGCGGCGCGCCGGACCGGGCGCGGCAGGCGGTAGATCACGATAGCGGCATTGGCCAGCCCATCGCGGCCGATCGCCTCGCGGAAGATCTCTTCCGAGGGGCACAGGCGGATCGCATCGGACTCGGCGTCATGGATGTACGAATAGAGATCGAAGTCGTAGTGGGCGTAGTCCGCGCCCTTCACGCCTTCGGGAAAGATGCGGGAGCGGTACATGCGCTCTGGACGCTCGGCCACCAGCGCCTGCTCGCGATCCCAGAAGGCCGCCAGCAGGTAACGCACGTCCTGCCGCTCGAGGTAGTCGGCCAGGCGCTTGTCGCGGATGGCGTCCTGCAGCGCGCGGTTGTTGACCAGCCCATCGAGGTTCACGAAGGGTCGCTCGAGCCAGAAGGCGAAGGCGCCGACGTCGGTGCCGGCGAAGCGTTCGCCCGGCGCGGTCTTCGCCTTCACCTCGTTCACCCGCGTGAGCTCCATGCGCAGCGGTTTCTCCTCGGCGTGGCGCAGCAGCAGCACCGCGGCGATCGCCAGGAAGAGCGCGCCGAAGGCCGCCAGGGCGGCCCGCACGCGCAGGGCAGCGACGGTGGCGAAGAGCGCGAATCCGAGCAGGACGTACGGAAGCGAGAGATAACGCGCATCGACCCCCTTGTCCCAGCGCTGGAAGAGGGCCACGTTCGCGACGAGCAGGGCCGACATGAGCAGTATCCACGCGACCGGTCGCGCCCACGGCTCCCGGCGTCGCATCGTCGCGACGATGGCCAGCATGGCGATCACCACCGTCGGCACGAAGGCGTTGGGCAACGCGTAGAGCACACGCCAGCCGAAGAGCGGGCCGGTGAAAAGCGGCTCGACCAGGTAGCTCCAGTGCAAGGTGAGCGACGGGAAGGACGACTTGATCTGGCCGCTGATGGTGTTGGCGTGCCCGGTGAGCGCCAGGTTGAGGGCGATGAAGGCGGCCGCGGTGATCGCGACGGGGGCGAACGTGGCGGCGTGCTCGCGCAGCGACGCCCGGTCGCGCACTATCCACCACGACGCGAGCGGCGCGATCACGAAGACCAGGCTGTCCAGGCGAGCGAGGAAGAGCAGCGGCAGCACCACCGCCAGCAGCAGCCTGTGCCGGTCGATCACCGCGAAGAGCGCGGCAAGCAGCAACCCCGCCGCGAGCGTGGACTCCATGCCCTGGTCGAAGAGATAGAGCCGGGGAGCCAGCAAAACCAGCGCCGCGCCGGCGAAACCCCACGCGAGCGGGGTGCGCCGATGAAGCCTTTGGAAGGCGAACGCACAGGCCGCAAGCGAGCCGCCCAGCGCGGACATCTCCAGCGCCTTCGCGGCGACCAGCTGGGTGAACGGATCGGTGCCGGTGCCGATCACCTTGTACATCGCGGCCAGGAGCAGCATCCACAGGGGATGGAACCCGTTGGTGGGATTCACCCCGTCGAAGGTCGGCACGCCCGTGTCGGCGAAATTCCGCGCGATCAGCAAATAGTAGAAGGCGTCGTCGATGAAGAAGGTCACGCCGCGTGAGGCGAGCGAGAGCGCCGAATACGCCTTGAAGGCGAAGGCCGCGGCGAGGAGAAGCGCGAGGAGCGTCGGCGCCCGCCGCGTCCCTAGAGTCGCGTCCGGAAGAGGATCCATTCCGGCAGGGATCGTATCACCCGCATGATCGCCCACCAGAAGCCCGGGACGTACGCCACCGAGGCGCCGCGGTCGATGGCGCGCACGATGCCGGCGGCGACGCGCTCGGGGCTCGCCCACAGCGGCCCCTTGGGAAAGCCGCGCGTCATCGGCGTGTCGACGAAGCCCGGCTTGATCGTCACCACGCGCACACCGGTGCCCGCGAGGCGATGCCTCAACCCCTCCATGAAGATGGCGAGCCCGCCCTTGGCGGCGCCATAGGCGTAGTTGCTCTGGCGGCCGCGATCGCCGGCGACGGAACCGATGGCGACCAGCGCGCCCGAGCGCTGGCGCTCGAACAAGGCCGCCAGTCGCATGAGCAGCGAGGCGGCGCTGGTGAAATTGGTGGCGAGGATGGCCTTCAGCGCCTCGGGCGAGGATTCGACCTCGCGCTGGTTGCCGAGAACGCCGTAGGCCAGGAGCGCCACGTCGAGGCCGTTGAACGCCCTCCAGCCGTCCGCGACGATCCTTTCATGGGTCGAGTCGTCGGCGAGGTCCGCCACCAGCGTTTCCACCGCCATGGCTCCACGCACTCGCAGGTCGGCGGCGACGGAGGCGAGGCGCTCACGGTCGCGCGCGACGAGGAACAACGAGTCGCCGCGGCCGGCATGGATGCGCGAGGTCGCCTGCGCGATGGCCGAGGTGGCGCCGAGGATGAGTACGCGCGCCATCAGGCCGCCCTGGGCGCGGCATGCACGCGCCGCCAGAAGCTGGAGGAGAAGGCGGGATCGATCCACGGCTCGAATTCCCCAAGCCGCGTGAAGGAGGCACCGAACGCGCGCGGCGACATGCAGGCGTCCTTGGCGGGATACAAGGCGCCGCCGGCATCGATCACGATTTCCTCGAGCTCCTTCATCAAGGCGAGCGTTCGATCGCCGCGGAAGGGAAAGTCGAGCGCGAAGGTGACGCCCGGGCGGGGAAAGGAAAGCAGCCCCGGCGAGGGCAGTTCGCCGAAGGTCTTGAGCACCGAGAGGAACGAGCCGTCGCCCTTCGTGCGGATGGCTTCGATGAGCTGGGCGATCCAGTCACGCGCCCTCGCCCCCGGCACGACGCACTGGAACTGCACGAAGCCACGCCTGCCGTAGATGCGATTCCAGTGACCGAGCGCATCGAGTGGGAAAAGGAACTTCTCGGCGGCTTCGATGCGCCGGCCCCGCGGATGCAGCTTCCAGTAAGCGGCGTTGAACGCCTTTACCGTGAAAGGCGAGAGCGCGGCCTCCGGGAGGTCGCACGGCACCGTTCGCGGTCCCCGCCCCCAGGGCTCTCCCAGGCTGCCGTCGGATCGCTCGAGGAATCGGGCACGGGAGAAGATGCCCCGTCCGGCCATGCGCGGATGCAGGCAATCGACCCAGGCCACGGTGTGCTCCCAGCTTTCCGCCGATGCCGCCTCGAGCTCGAAGAATCCATCGAGGTCGGCGAAGGGAAGCGATTCGACTTCCATGCGGGCGGAGCGCAGCGGCCGCAGCGCGAGCGTGGCGCGCGTGACGATCCCCGTGAGGCCCAGTCCTGCCACGGTCGCCGCGAAAAGCGACGGCTCCGCCATGGGCGAGCACTCGTGCGTCGTGCCGTCGGAGCGCAGCAGGGTCAGAGCGCGAACGTGGCGGCCGAACGTGCCGGCGCGATGGTGGTTCTTGCCGTGCACGTCATTGGCGATGCAGCCCCCGACTGTCACGAACCGCGTCCCGGGCACCACCGCCGGGAACCAGCCGCGCGGCAGCGCGAAGGCGATCACGTCGTCGAGGCTCGCGCCGGCTTCGCAGCTGAGCAGCCCGTGTGTTGCATCGAAGGCGAGGAATCGGTCCATGCCGGCCAGCTCGATGACCGTGCCCCCTTCGTTGAGGCAGCTATCGCCGTAGCTGCGACCCAGGCCGCGCGCGAGCAGGGGTCTGCGCGAGGCGAGCGCCGCGCGGACATCGCCTTCCCACGACACCAGCCGCCGATCCTCGTCCACGCGCGGATAGCGGCCCCACGACGAGGCGGCGGCCATGTCAGGTCGCCAGGAAAACGGCGGCCAGGCTCACGCCGGCGACCGCATAACTTGCGGGATCGCGCAACGCGAAGGCGAGGGGATCTTCCCCCAGCGTGCCGCGATGGGAGAGCAGCCACAGTCGCGTGATCCAGAAGAGGAAGACCACCACGACCGCCCAGAGGACTTCGGGCTGGCGGTACAGCGCCGCCACTTCCACGCTGGTCACATAGAAGGAAAGCACCACCACGGCGAGATAACCCGCCACGGTGCCGAGCGTCCCGACACCTCCGGCGTCCTCGGGACGATAGCCGCGCCCAGGCACGACCTCGCAGCGCCCTGCCAGCGACTTGAGCTCGCCGTGGCGCTTGGCGAGCGCGAGCGACAGGAAGAGGAAGATCGAGAACGCGAACAGCCAGTGCGACACCGGCACGTCGATGGCGAAGGCGCCGCCCTGGATGCGGAAAGTGTAGAGCGCGGCAAGCACGAAGATATCGAGAACGGCGATGCGCTTGAGGAAGAGCGAGTAGGCCAGGCCGACCGTCGCATACACCGCGAGGATCGAGACGAACGCCGGGCCGAGCCGAAGGGCGATGGCGAAGCTCGCCGCCAGCAGCGCGGGTGCCAGCAGCAGGCCCCAGGCGATGCTGAGGTCGCCGGAGGCGAAGGGCCGCTCGCGCTTGGTGGCATGCAGGCGGTCGGCTTCCAGGTCCGTGAGGTCGTTCACCACGTAGATCGCCGAAGCCACGAGGCAAAAGGCCGCGAAGGCCAGCATCGAGGCCGCCACCGCGGTGGCGTTGCCTACCCGGTGGGCGGTGATGAGCGGCACGAACACCAGCAGGTTCTTGGGCCACTGGTAGGCCCGCAGCGCGCTCCACAGCAGCCCCGGGCGCGCCGAGGCGATGCGCAGCTCGCGCGCTTCGAGCGCGCTGCGCGCGGCGGCGTCCACCAGCGCGCCGTGGCCCACGACGATCGCGCGCCGCGCCGAGGCCCAGACCTCCAGGTCGGCGCGCTCGTTGCCTACGTAGTCGAAGCCGCGCTCGCCGTATCGCTCAACGAGCGCTCGACGCTTCGCCGCGCCCTTCAGGTTGTCGCGGCCGTCGCTCGCGACCACGTCGTCGAAGCCGCCCAGGTGCTCCGCGATGCGGCGCGCGAGCTGCTCATCTGAGGCCGTCGCGAGCACCACCCTGCGGCCGTTGCGGCGCTCGGCCCGCACCCAGTCGAGCACTTCGGCTCGATAAGGGATCCGCTCCGGCGACCAGCGTGCGCGCGCGGCCAGCTCGCGCTTGAGCCCCGCGCGTCCGCGCAGCAACCAGAAGGGCAGGCAGAACGCGAGCCATGGCAGGCGCTGGAGCACCGCCACCAGGCTCTCCAGCAGCATGTCGGTCTTGATGAGCGTGCCGTCGAGGTCGACGACGAGCGGCGGCTGGGATTCCATGCGCCGCCATTATAGGTTGGTGACGGAGACGCCTTTCCGATCGTTGTGCGACCGGCACGAGGAAAAGGGCCTGTCCCCGGTTTCCTAGAAGTTGGTCCTCAGCCGCAGCCGGAATCCCCGCGCCTCCGCCGGGTGCGACAGGAAGCTCTCGAGCGCCCCCGGCTGGCTCCAGGCGCGCGAGGCCGAGAAGTAATCGATCTCGCCGGTGCGCTGGTCGAAGAGGTTGAAGACCTCGATGCTGAGGCGCGTCGTCTTCGAAAGCTTGCCGGTGAGCTGGGCGCCGACCGTGGTCGAGGAGCGCAGGCGCAAGGTGTCCTCGTCGTTCGAGCGCACCGGGCCGAAGTGGCGCACGTGCAGGCTGGCGCTCCATCCCCGCATCGCTCGAACCGTGGCCCCGGCGGTCGCATGGCGCTCGTTGGCGTACAACGGCCCGCCAGCCGCGCTGCGCGGGGCGAGCGTGGCGAAGGTGAAGTCCAGCGACAGCCAATCGGTTGCGCGGAAGGTGGCGGCGGCGTGAAGGCCGCGGGCATTCTGCGCGTTCCACGCCGACATGCGCGTATCCAGGCGCGAGCCCCACCGGGTGCTGATGCCGGTTTCCGTGGGCCCCAGCGAAGGCGCGGAGACGAACGGGTGCCACGCTAGTCCAAACGGATCAGCCGCGTTCGCGATGCCGGAATTCACCGACAAGACCGCGGCTGCCATGGCCACGAAATGTAGTTTTCCCCCCACGCAGCCAGCGTAGCACGGGGTTTCAGTCGATGCGCACCCAGAGGGCTTCCACCACGTTGTCGGGGCGATGGAAGGCGCGGACATTGGCGCGCGTGGCCCACGGGATCACCTGGCGGTGCAGCGGCAGCACGTAGACCTGCTGGCGGGTTCGCTGCAGCGCTTCAACCATCAGCTTGCGGCGCCGGGCGGGGTCCATCTCGGTTTCGGCCGCCTCGATCAGGCGGTCGAGCTCGGGGTCCTTGTAGCGGCCGGAGTTGAATTCACCGCGCCCGCGCGTATCGCGGCTGTGGATCACGGGCGTGAGCGTGAAGCCCGGATCGACCGCCGCACCGCCCCAGCCGTAGAGATGCATGCTGATGTCGAACTGGTCGACCTTCTGGAAGAACTGCGCCCGCGGCATGGCGTTCAGCCGCACCTTGATGCCCACCTTGGCGAACATGCCCGCCAGCGCCGTGCAGATGCGCTCGTCATTCACGTAGCGGTTGTTGGGGCAATCGAGCTGCAGCTCGAAGCCGTTCGGGTAGCCCGCCTGCGCGAGCAGCTTCCTCGCGCGCTCGACGTCGTAGGGCAGCAGGCGTGGCTCGAGCGACGGATCGCTCATCTTCGCCGTGGGAACCATCGCCCCCGTCGGCAGCGACATGCCGCGCATGATCTGGCGCTGGATCGCGTTCACGTCGATCGCGTGGTAGAGCGCCTGGCGCACGCGCAGGTCCTTGAAGGGGTTCCTTCCCTTCACGTTCGAGTACTTGAGCTCGGCGCGCTCCTGGTCCATCACGAGGAAGATCACGCGGTTCTCGGGGCCCTCGATGACCTTCAGGGACTTGTCCGACTTGAGCCGGTTGATGTCCTGCAGCGGGGGGTCGAGCACCAGCTCGAGCTCGCCCGAGATGAGGGCCGCCATGCGCGTGGCATCCGACTTGATCGGCCGGTACACGATCTCGTCCACGTTGCCCTCGAAGCGCTTCTCGGCGATTCCCCACCACGCGGGGTTCTTCTTGAGCTGCGTGATGACCTCGGCCTCGCGGCGCAGCAGCCTGTACGGACCGGTCCCGTTCGCGTGGCGCGACGAGTACGTCTCCTCGCCGGTCTTGAAGTCCTGGGGCTTCGTCGCCCCGTGCTTGAGGCACCACGCCTTGCTCATGATGCGCACGGAGTTGACGTTTTCGAGGAAAACCCCCGCGGGCGAAGGCGCCGCCGTCTCGATCTCGACCGTGAAGTCGTCCACCTTGCGCGCGCGGCCCAGGGGCGCGGCGAACACCTTGAAGTTGGAGCTGGGCAGCTGCGCGCGCTCGATGGAGAACACCACGTCGTCGGCGGTGAAGGGCGAGCCGTCGTGGAACTTGACGCCGCGGCGCAGGTTGAAGCGCCAGACCGTGGGTGATTTCGTCTCCCACGAGAGCGCCAGGGAAGGCTTGAGCGACAGGTCCTTCTCGCGCGCGGTGAGGCGCTCGAAGACGTAATCGTTGATGTTGTTGTTGAGCCCCTCGTTCTGCGCGTGCGGGTCGGCGGAGAGGTAGTCGCCTTGGGAAGACCACCGCAGGGTCGCTGCGGTGGCCTCGGGATGGGGGGCGAGGGAAGAGGCAGCCGCCAGCAGCGCGAGCGCCGCGAACCGGGTTCCGCGCGTCATCGGTCGTTCACTTCGAAAAATTCTTGCCCTGTCGCCCGGACCCCGTCCCTACTTGACCGTCACCCAGGTCGCCTGCAGCCAGTTGTCGGCCCGGTGGATGGCGCTCACGTTGGCGCGCGAGGCCCAGGGAATCACCTGCAGGTGCAGGGGGATGTGGTAGACCATGTCGTGGTGGCGCTGCATCGCCTTGTTGATCAGCTCCTGGCGCTTCTTCGGATCGACCTCGCCCTTGGCCGAATCGATGAGCGCGTCGAACTCGGGATCCTTGTAGTTGCCCCAGTTGTAGTCCCCGTCACCCTTGTCGTTGCGGCTGTGCAGCACCGGCTGCAGCGTGAAGATGGCATCCGTGGTGCCCCCGCCCCAGCCCAGCATGTAGAAGCTCACTTCCAGGCGCTGCGCCTTGGGGAAGTATTGCGCCCGCGGGATCGCGTTCAGCTTCACGGTCACGCCCACGCGCGCGAGCATGCCGGCGACCGCCTGGCAGATGCGCTCGTCGTTGATGTAGCGGTTGTTGGGGCAATCCATGCCGACCTCGAAGCCGCTCGGATAACCGGCCTCGGCCAGCAGCCTCTTCGCGGCATTCACGTCGTACGGGTAGCGCTTGTCCATGGACTTGGGGATCCCCGCGCGCTCGGGGTTGGGCAGGTTGATGGCGGTGGGCACCGACAGGCCGCGCATCACGGCCTTGTTGATCGCGTTCACGTCGATGGCCTGGTAGAAAGCCTGGCGCACGCGCTTGTCCTTGAAGGGGTTCTTGCCCTTCACGTTCGAATACAGCAGCTCGTCGCGGTTCTGGTCGAAGCCGAGGAAGATGATGCGGTTCTCGCGGCCCTCGTAGACCTTTATCGCCTTGTCGGCCTTGAGCTTCTCGATGTCCTGCACCGGCGGGTCGAGCACCAGATCGAGGTTGTTGGCGAGCAGCGCCGACATGCGCGTGTTGCCCTCCTTCACCGGCGTGTAGACGATGTCGTCCACGTTGCCGTCCCAGTAGCCCTTCTCCTTGAGCCCCCACCAGCCGGGGTTCTTCTTGAAGACGCTCTTCACGTCGGGCTCGCGTGAAACCAGCACATACGGGCCCGTGCCCATGGCGTTGCGGGCGGTGTAGCTCTCTTCCTTGTTGGTGAAGTCCTGGGCTTTCACCGCGTTGTTCTTCTCGCACCAGGCCTTGCTCATGATGAAGAGGCTGCCCGCGTGCATCTCGAGCATCACCGGGTTGGGCACCGGAGTCGTGAATTCCACCGTGTGGTCGTCGATCTTCTTCGGTTCGCCCACGGCGTTGCCGTAGACGCGGAAATTGGACGTCGGTCCCTGCGCGCGCTTGATCGAGAACACCACGTCGTCGGCGGTGAACGGCGTGCCATCCGAGAATTTCACGTCCTTGCGCAGGTTGAACACCCACGTGGTGGGGCCCGTCTGCTTCCAGCTCGTGGCGAGCCCCGGCAGGATCTCGAGCTTCTTGCCGCGCACGACCAGCGTCTCGTAGACGTGGCCGTTGATCGAGTTCGTGAGCAGCTCGTTCTGCGCCATGGGGTCGGCGGTGAGGTAGTCGCCCTGGCTCGACCAGCGCAGGGTCTTGGCATCGACGGGCAGGGCGGCGGCAAAGGCGACCGCAGCGGCGGCAAGGATCAGGCGCATGGACATCTCCTCAGGGTGATAGCGGCGAATCATAACCGTGGAGGGCGGGGCTATACTAGAAACGCATTTTTCCGTGCCATTTTCCCCGGAGCGAGCCCCATGAACGCCATCGCAAAGGAGCGCGCGAGCGCGCTTTCCCTCAAGGATCCCCAGCTCTTCCGTGACCAGGCCTACGTGGACGGCAGGTGGGTCGAGGCGGATTCGAAGAAGCGGTTCGACGTCGACAATCCCGCAGACGGCTCGATCCTCGGCAGCGTGCCCGACATGGGTGTCGCCGAGACGAGGCGGGCGATCGACGCCGCGAATGCGGCCCTACCGGCCTGGCGCGCGCTCACCGGCAAGCAGCGCTCGCAGATCCTGCGCAAGTGGTTCGACCTCATCGTCGCCAATGCCGACGACCTCGCCGCGATCCTCACGGCCGAGCAGGGCAAGCCGCTCGCCGAGGCCAAGGGCGAGATCCTCTACGGCGCCTCCTTCGTCGAGTGGTTCGCCGAGGAAGCCAAGCGCGTGTACGGCGACGTGATCCCGACGATCGCCAACGACCGCCGCTTCATCATCGTGAAGCAGCCGATCGGCGTGGTGGCCGCGATCACGCCGTGGAATTTCCCCAACGCGATGATCACGCGAAAGGTGGCGCCCGGGCTCGCCGTGGGCTGCACCTTCGTGTTGAAGCCCGCCGAGCAGACGCCGTTCTCCGCACTCGCGCTCGCCGAGCTCGCCGAGCGCGCGGGCATCCCGAAGGGGGTGCTCAACATGGTGACCGGGGATGCTCCGCCCATCGGCAAGGAGATGTGCGACAGCCCCATCGTGCGCAAGGTCACCTTCACCGGATCGACCGAGGTCGGGCGCATCCTCATGCGCCAGAGCGCCGACACGATCAAGAAGCTTTCCCTCGAGCTGGGCGGCAACGCGCCCTTCATCGTCTTCGACGATGCCGACCTCGACGCCGCGGCCGATGGCGCGCTGCTGTCGAAGTACCGCAATGCCGGCCAGACCTGCGTCTGCGCCAATCGCATCTATGTCCAGGACGGCGTCTACGACGCGTTCGCGGCCAAGCTCGCGGAAAAGGTGCGCGGCTTCAAGGTAGGTCGCGGCAACGAGCCCGGCGTGACCATCGGCCCGCTCATCGACAAGCAGGGCCTCGCCAAGGTGGAGGACCACGTGGCCGACGCCGTGGGCAAGGGCGCCAAGGTGGTGATGGGCGGCAAGCGCCATGCGTTGGGCGGGCTCTTCTACGAGCCCACGGTGCTCACCGACGTCACTGCCGCGATGAAGATCACGCGCGAGGAAACGTTCGGGCCGGTGGCGCCGCTCTACCGCTTCAAGGCCGACGACGAGGCGATCGCGCTCGCGAACGCCACGGAGTTCGGGTTGGCGTCGTACTTTTATGCACGCGACGTGGGCCGCGTCTTCCGCGTGGCCGAGCAGATCGAGACCGGCATGGTGGGGATCAACGTGGGCGTATTCGCCAACGAGGTGGCGCCCTTCGGCGGGGTCAAGCAGTCGGGCCTCGGGCGCGAGGGCTCGAAGTACGGCATCGACGACTTCCTCGAGATCAAGTACATGTGCGTGGGCGGGCTCTAGGCGCGAACTTCGGGCGGTCGCATTTGCCGCCGATGAACAACATGAACAACACCATGACATCTGATCTGCGGAAATCGGCGTGCGCGGTTCGGCGAAAATCGGCGTTCCCGAGATTTGCCCTCGCATCACTTGTCGCCGCCGCCTCACTGCCTGTCGCAGCGCAGCTGGCACCCGCAGGCCGGGCGCCGGTCACGGCGAAGCAGCACATGGTCGCGGCAGCCGACGCGAGGGCGGTGGATGCGGGCCTCGCGATGCTCGACAAGGGAGGCAGCGCGGTCGACGCCATGATCGCGGTGCAGCTGGTGCTGAGCCTTGTCGAGCCGCATGCCTCGGGCATCGGCGGCGGCGCGTTCCTGCTGGTGCACGACGCGAAGACGCGCAAGCCCGTCGCATACGACGCCCGCGAGACCGCGCCTTCGGGTGCCACGCCGAGCCTTTTCATCCGCAAGGACGGCAAGCCGATGAGCATGGCGGAAGCGGTGCCGGGCGGGCGCTCCGTGGGCGTGCCGGGAACGGTGCGGCTTCTCGAGGTCGCGCACGCGCGCCACGGCAAGCTGGCGTGGGCGACGCTCTTCCAGCCGGCGATCGCGCTCGCCGAGAAAGGCTGGGCCATGTCGCCGCGCGTCCACGAGCTGCTCGCGAACGACAGGGCCCTGCCCGCCAACGCGGCGGCGCGCGCCTACTTCTACGACGCCGACGGCAAGCCGCTCGCCGCGGGCACGACGTTGCGCAATCCCGAGTTCGCGAACACCCTTCGCCTCATCGCCAGGCACGGCTCGGACGGCTTCTACAGGGGTGACGTGGCGCGCGACATCGTTTCGGCCGTGAGCGGCCATGCCAACCCCGGCTCGATGACGCTCGAGGACCTCTCGGGCTACCGCGTGCGAGACGTGGACCCGCTGTGCGGCACATATCGAGGCCACCGGTTGTGCGGCATGCCGCCTTCGTCGTCCGGGGGCATCGCGGTCCTGCAGATCCTGGGCATCCTCGAGCGCCACGACCTGTCGCAGGTCCGGCCGGCCTCCACCGAGGCCGTGCACCTCTTCTCGGAGGCCTCCCGCCTCGCCTTCGCGGACCGCAACAAGTACGTGGCTGACGACCGCTTCGTGGACGTGCCGGTGAAGGGACTTGTCGACAAGTCCTATCTCGCGAGCCGTGCGCAGCTCATCCGTCCCGAGAAGTCCATGGGCACCGCGCAGCCCGGCACACCGCCGGGCGCGAAGCTCGCCTTCGCCACCGACCTGCATGACGAGCTCGCGGGCACGAGCCATATCGCCATCGTCGACCGCTGGGGCAACGCGGTCTCCATGACCACGACGATCGAAGGCTTCTTCGGCGCCAAGGTGATGGTGCGGGGCTTCATGCTCAACAACGAGCTCACCGACTTCAACATGGTGCCGATCGAGGTGACGGGCCCCGTCGCCAACAGCGTGGCCCCGGGCAAGCGCCCGCGCAGCTCGATGGCGCCCTTCCTCGTGTACGGCAAGGACGGCGCGTTCGAAATGGCGGTGGGCAGCCCGGGCGGCAGCCTCATCATCGGCTACGTCGCCAAGACGCTCGTCGGAGCGCTCGACTGGAAGCTCGACGTGCAGAAGGCCATCGAGCTGCCCAACATGGGCAGCCGCAACGGGCCGACGGAGCTCGAGCGCGGCAGCGCCTTCGAGGCGCTCGCCGGGCCGCTCAAGGCCATGGGCCACGATGCCCGCCCCATCGCCATGGTGAGCGGGCTGCAGGCCATCCGCCGCACGCGCAACGGCTGGGAGGGCGGGGCCGATCCCCGTCGCGAGGGCGTGGCGCGGGGCCGCTGAAAAATTTCGTGAAGGAGGTCGCCTTGAGAAAGAGCATCGCCGTTTCTGCCACCACGATTTTGCTCGCTGCCTGCGCCGCGCCACAGGGACAAGCACCCGCCACCTACGCCGAGGCGCCCAAGCCGGCGCGCTGCGAGCCCGCGCCTTCCGAAGTCGTGGTGAAGGACATCACTCCCGGCACCGGCAAGGCCGTGGGTTTCCGCTCCGCGGTCAACGTCTGGTACACCGGCTGGCTCTACGACGGCTGCGCCCCCGACTTCAAGGGCAAGCAGTTCGACAGCAACGCCGGCAAGGTCCCGATCGGCTTCATGGTCGGCACCGGGCGCGTCATCCCGGGCTGGGACGAGGGCCTCATCGGCATGAAGGAGAAGGGCAAGCGCCTGCTGATCATCCCGCCCAACAAGGGCTATGGCGCGCGCGAGGCTCCGGGTGGGCGCATCCCTCCGAACTCGACGCTCGTCTTCGAGGTCGAGCTGATGAACGTGGTCGCCTACGCCAACTGAGGAGAGCCATGAAAGTCACGAGCTCGAGCTTCGACGACGGCGGCGTGATTCCCGCGGAGTACGCCTTCTGCGCGCAGGACCCGAAGACCCACGCGACGCTTTCGAAGAACCAGAACCCGCAGCTATCGTGGATCGAGGTGCCGATGGGCACGAAGTCTTTCGCCATCGTCTGCCACGACCCCGACGTGCCCAGCAAGGGCGACGACGTGAACCGGGAGGGGCGCGTGGTGCCCAGATCGCTGCCGCGCGTGGACTTCTTCCACTGGGTGCTGGTGGACCTGCCTGCCTCCGCCGTAGGCGTGAACGTGGGCGAGTTCTCCTCGAGCGTGACGCCGCGCGGAAAGCCGGGGCCGGCTGCGCCGCACGGCGCGCGCCAGGGAATCAACGACTACACCGGATGGTTCGCGGGCGACAAGGACATGTCCGGCGACTACCACGGCTACGATGGGCCGTGCCCGCCCTGGAACGACGAGATCGCGCACCGCTACGTGTTCACGGTGTATGCGCTGGATGTTGAGAAGCTCTCGTTGCCTGCGCGCTTCGGCGGCAACGAAGTGCGCGAGGCGGTGAAGGGGCACGTGCTCGCGCAGGGCGCGATCACCGGGCGCTACACGCTCAATCCCTCGGTCAAGATCTAGGGTCCCTGGCCCCGGCCATGGTGTCGCGGCGCGCCTTCCTTGCAGGCGCGGCGTGGCTTTTCGCCACGCCGGCGACGCGCGGCCTGGCGTCGTCGCACACCGGTGGCGAGCCGCCCTGGCAGCGCCTGCGGCAAGGCGGGCTCGTCCTGCTCATGCGCCACGCCTCGACCCAGCCGGGCCTGGGCGACCCGCCGGGGTATCGACTCGACGATTGCCGCAGCCAGCGCAACCTCTCGCCCGCTGGCCTGGAGGAGGCGCGCCGCGTGGGCGAGAAGCTTCGATCCGAGCGCGTGCCGATCGGCCGCGTCTACAGCAGCCCGTGGTGCCGTTGCCGCGATACCGCCATCGCCGCCTTCGGCCGCGCCGAGGATTGGGAGCCGCTCTCGTCGATCTTCGACTTTCCCGAACGCGAGCGCGACTTCAGCGAGCGCGTGCGCAAGCGCATCGGGGTCCTGGGCCGCAAGCCGTCCCGGGACAACGTGGTCATGGTCACGCACAACGTGAACATCGCCGCGCTCACGCGGCATTCGGTGGCGCCGTGCGAGATCGTCGTCGTGCGCCCCGACGGATGCTGCGGCCTGCGCCCGCTCGAGCGCGTGAGGCTATAGGTAGGCGAGCAGCCGCCCGCAGGCGATCACCGAAAGCCACAGGACGATCGACAACGCCACCGAGAAGCGCGCCGACAGCGGCGCCACGGCTTCCACGTCCCAGGCTTCCACGCGCTGGTACGGGCCGGTATGGAACGCCACTGCGTTCAGGCTTGCCGCGAGCAGCAGCGCCATCTTGAGCTGGAAGGCGCGGTTGTTGAGGAAGTCGGAGGCGTGCGCCGAGAACATGAGCAGGCCCGTGGGGACGATGAGCACCAGGGCGCCCACGCTCCACGGCAGCAGGTGGCGGGCCAGCGCGCGCACCGATACCCGGCGCGACAGCCCCAGCACGCGCAGGTCGAACATGACGATCGAGCCCACCAGGATCGAGAAACCCACGATGTGCACGATCTCGACCGACGGATAGAGCCACAGCTCGCTGCGCATCGCCTTCGCGATGGCGAGCCCCTCGATCGGATTGCCCGAAGGGGTCAACGCAGCTCCACCGTCTTGCCGGCCGCGGTGATCCGCTCGGCGCGCATCTCCTCGGGCTTCTCGCGATTGGGGTAACCCACCACCGTAACCGTCCTGCCCTTGGCGATCTGCGCCGCGGGCAGGCCGCGATTTTCCATTCGCGAGGGCGGGGCCAGGATCACGAGCCACGTCTTGCCCGGCGTCTCCAGCCGCACGTGGCCATGGGGGTGCTCGTAACCCGATTCCAGGATTTTTCCCGTGAGCGTGAGCGACTTGGTGGAATCGTATTCGCTCCAGCCGTGGTGGGCCATCGCCGGGATCGCGGCCGCGGCCATCCCTGCCATCCAGTGTTTCAAGCTCATCCGCATCGTGCCTCCAGGTTTGGTCATTCGTCGTCGGCGCTGCGCAACCACGCCTCGTAGTCGCGGCGCGTTTTCTTCGTCGGGCGTCCCTTGAACCGCGGCTGCGGCAGGGATTTCATCTCCTGGGCGAGGACCGCGCGCCGCGCACGGCTCTCCTCGGTCTCTTCGTAGAGTGCCGCTGCCGTGGTCGCGGGGCCGCGCTTGTCCGACAGGCCGCGGACCACGATGACATGCTCGAACGGTGGCCGGCGGATGGCGAGCCGGTCGCCGAGGCGGACTTCCTTCGCGGGCTTCGCGCGCTCGTCGTTGAGCGTCACGCGTCCGCTCTCGATCGCCTCCACCGCGAGCGCGCGCGTCTTGAAGAACCGCGCCGCCCAAAGCCACTTGTCGAGTCGCATTGGGACAGGCCCGCTGGTTTACTTTTTTTCCTGGTTCAGGGCCTGTCCCCTGTCTTGAGCTTGACCGACTCGAGGTAGATCGGCAGCGACGTGCCGGTATCGAACTCGGCGCCGGCCAGGACCCCGGCTTCGGCGATGGCGGCGGTGCTGCGCGCCTTGGGGTAAGTCGCGAACATTGCGCCGAGCGCGAAGTCGCGGCCCGAGCCGATGGCCCAGAAGCGGTCGAACTCGAACACTTCGCGCATCGAGTAGACCGCGAAGATGCCGGTCGAGTTGGCGATCATCACGGTCATCTGGCTCGACTCGTAGGGATCGTCGTCCTCTTCCTTCGGGTTGAGGAACGCCTCGTCCTTGAGCACCGGATGGAGCTTGCGAAACGTCTCGTAGATGGCCGCCTTGCCGTGCAGCTCCAGCGAAGGATTGCGCTCCAGCAGGTTTTCCAGCACGAGCTGGTGCGCGGCGCTGCCGGCCACGCCGATGAAGGAATCGCGATAGCCCACGATCTTGTGGGGCGAGCGGTCGTAGGCGGGAGCCAGCCGCGTGCTGCCGAAGGTGGTGAGCGAATCGGCGGCGATGACCGCCGTATCCCCCTTGCGGACGACGACGATGGTGGTCATGGGTTCAGGATGGGCGAGCCGGAAGCGTTCAGCGCGGCAGCGAGGCGAGGAACTGCCTGCGCTCGTCGTCCGAGTCGATGTGATCGGCGAGCGCGACGTAGAGTTCCTTGAGGTTGCCGGTCTTGCCGGCCGCTTCCTTGATGAGGATGCGGGCGAGCGGTCCCACGTAGCTCGCCAGCAGCTTCTCGGCGGCCGCAAGGGACTCGGGCGTGAATGTCGTGCGCGTGGCGCCGGCCGCAGCCGGAGCGCTCGCCACCGCCGCCGAAGGCACGGTCTTCTCCGCGGGCGCCATGGCGGGTCGTACCCTGGCCATCTTCTTCATGAAGGCGGCCTGCTCGGCGGCATCGGGAATGTGGTCGGCCAGCTGGCGGAAGAAGTCCTCGACGCTCGCCGCCTCGCCCTGGCCGCGCTGGATGAGCAGCGGCGCGAGCGGCCCCACGTGCCGCGACAGCGAGCGCTCGATCTCGGCGAGCGCCTCGGGCGGAATCGTCACCGCGGGCGCCTTGCGCGCCGCAGTGCCGCCGCGCGCGGTGGCGTTCACCTGGGTCGCGTCAAGCCGGATGCTGACGCTGCGGTCGTCCGCCGGCGAGCGCCGCGGGTTGGCGGTGGCGCTCACCAGCTTGCCCTGCAACGCCGCGAGCAGCGCGTTCTGGAACTCGCGCGCGCTCTGGAAGCGATCCTCCGCCTTCTTGGCGAGCGCCCGCGCGACGACGCCGTCGAAGCCGGCGGGAAGCGAGGCGTCCACCGCCGAAGGCGGCGTGACCTCGCCCTGCAGCACCTTGTGCATGACCGCCGCCGGCGTGTCGGCGAGGAAGGGGCTGGCTCCGGTCAGAAGCTCGTACAGGATCACGCCGGATGCCCACAGGTCGGCGCGGCCGTCCGCGGGCACTCCCATCAGTTGTTCCGGGGCCATGTGCGTGGGCGTGCCGACCACGGTGCCCACCTGCGTGAGGTTGGAGCTCTCCAGCCGCGCGATGCCGAAGTCCATGATCTTCACCTTCGGGCCGGGCAGGATCATGAGGTTGGCGGGCTTGATGTCGCGGTGCACGACGCCCTGCTTGTGGGCGTGGTCGAGGGCCCCGAGCAGGTGCTTCATGATCTCGAACACCTCGATCAGCGGGTAGCGCTTGCCCGAGGAGAGCGCGCGCTTGAGCTCCTCGCCCTCGACGTATTCCATCACGATGTACGCCATCTCGCCTTCGTGGGCGTACTCGTACACGCCCACGATGCCCGGGTGCATGAGCCGCCCGCCCGCCTGCGCCTCGCGCTTGAAGCGCGTCACCGCCTCCTGCATTTCGGAGGCTTCGAGGTACTCGCCCAGGATCGTCTTGATGGCAACCTTGCGCTCGATCACGGGGTCGAAGCCCTCGTACACCATGCCCATCGCGCCCTTGCCGAGCGGGCGGGTGATCGAGTACTTGCCGATGGCCTTGGGGTGGTCCATCAAGAAGAATCGGGGATGGGGATAGGGATGAGGATGAGGGATTAGGGATGGGGGCCGGGGCGCGTTCAGCGCTCGATCAGCTTGAGCGCCTTCTGCAGGCTGCGGCGCATGCGGTTGAACGAGGTCCCGAGCACGCTGATCTCGTCCTTGCCGCCGGCCTGGAACTCGGGCACGTTGAAGTCGCCGGTGGAGATCTTGTCCGCGGCGGCCGACATCCGCGTGATCGGCTTGAGGATCATCTGCGAGAGCATCACGTTGAGCACGATGAAGGTCACGAGGAAGATCGCCGCGAGCGAGCCCATGAACACCATGAAGGCGTCGTTGGCGTTCTTGATCGGCAACGCCATGGGCACCGAGACCATCTGCGCGCCGATGATCTCCTGGTGCTTCCAGCCGAAGCCGTTGCTGTCCCCGTAGAGCTTGACCATGGAGGCGGGGGCGGCCGAGGGCACGCTGTGGCAGGCGAGGCAGGCCGCATTGGCGATCTTGATCGGCCGCGCGATGTAGAGCATGGGCCCGGTGGGCGTCTGGCGCTCGCCGGTGAATTCCTTGAGCTCGGCCTGGTTGCGGAAGGCGTTGACCACGTCGGCTTCCCACTCCACCGCCCGGTTGCGCGGGTTGGTCGGGTTGAGGGTGGCCTCCTTGTAGCTGTAGTCGGGATATTTCTTGCGCAGGGTGTTGAAGGTCTCGGTGGCGGCATAGGCAGGCACCGTCTGCGGCAGGAACTTCTCCGCCAGCTGGTATTCGAGGTGCGGCTTCACCTGCGAAACCGTGTAGCCACGGATGGAGAGCGCGGCTTCCATCATGAGGCCCGCGTTTCGCAGCACCTCGTGCTTGGCGTTGCGCTGCAGCAGCTCGTAGGAAACCCAGGCCGAGACCGCCATGCCGGCGGCGAAAACCAGCGCGAGGACGACGTTGAACTTGACGCGCAAACCCATTTTTTTCTCCCTTGTGCGCAGCCCGGCAGGTCGCTTCCGGCACAATCCCGCCAGCAGGATACAACCCTTCGGATGCGCGGATAAATGAACCTCGTCACGTGGCTGGAGCGGGCGGCGCGGGCCACGCCCGATGCCCCTGCGATCTATCGCGGCACGACGCAGTGGGTCGACTACGGCGGGCTCGCCTTGCGCGTCGCGCGCCTGGCGAGCGGCCTGCGCGGCAGGGCCGGCTTGCGGCCGGGCGATCGCGTGGCGATCTGCATGGCGAACTCGCCCGAATACCTCGAGGCGCTCTATGCGATCTGGTGGGCGGGCCTCTCCGCCGTCCCCGTGAACGCCAAGCTGCATCCGCGCGAAGTCGCCTGGATCGTGGAGGATTCGGGCGCGCGGCTCCTGCTCGACTCCGCGGGGGCGCTGGCGCACCTGGCCGGCGAGGATGCGTGCGCGCCGTACGCCTCGAATCCCGAAGACATGGCGTGGCTCTTCTATACCAGCGGCACCACCGGCCGGCCGAAGGGCGCGATGCTCTCCCATCGCAACCTCGCGCACATGACCTATGCCTACGCGCTGGATGTCGATACGGTGCTGCCCGCCGGAAGGCTGCTGCACGCCGCGCCGCTCTCGCACGGCTCGGGCCTGTACAACTTCACCCATCTCGTGCGCGGCGCGGCGCAGGTCGTGCCTGAAACCGACGGCTTCGACGCCATCGAGGTCCTGTCCCTCCTGGAAGCGCAGCGCAATGTCTCGATGTTCGCCGCGCCCACGATGGTCAAGCGGCTCGTGGACACGGCCGCGGCCGGCGGTGCACGCGCCAGCGGGTTGCAGACCATCGTCTACGGCGGCGGGCCGATGTACCTCGCCGACCTCCACCGCGCCACCGAAATCCTCGGGCCCCGGCTCGCCCAGATCTATGGGCAAGGGGAGAGCCCGATGACCATCACCGCGCTTTCCAAGGCCCACCATGCCGACACGGGCCATCCGCGCCATCGCACGCGGCTCGCCTCCGTCGGCCTGCCTCACAGCGTCGTGCGCGTGAGCATCCGTGGAGAGGACGCAGGCGAGCTCGCGCCGGGCGAAGTGGGCGAGGTCTGCGTGGCGGGCGATGTCGTCATGGGCGGATATTGGGGCAACCCCGAGGCGACCCGGAGTGCACTGCGTCCGGCGCAGGAGGGCGAAGCGCGGGGGGCGAGCCAGACGTGGTTGTGGACCGGCGACCTGGGCAGCCTCGACGAAGACGGTTTCCTCACCCTCAAGGACCGCAGCAAGGACCTCATCGTGAGCGGCGGCTCCAACATCTACCCACGCGAGGTGGAGGAGGTCCTGCTGCTGCATCCCGCGGTGGCCGAGGCGAGCGTGGTCGGACGGCCCGACCCGGAATGGGGCGAAGCAGTGGTGGCGTTCGTGGTGGCGCGGGGGGAGCCGCCGCCGGTGTCCGAGCTCGACCGCCTCTGCCTCGACCACATCGCGCGCTTCAAGCGGCCGAAGGAGTACCGCTTCGTCGAGCGCCTGCCGAAGAACAACAACGGCAAGGTCGTCAAGACGGAGTTGCGCCAGATCATGGGTTCGGCCGCGCCACCCGAATTACGATAACCGCCATGGCGCTCCTTCCCGGGTTCGCGCGGCGGCTCGTCCCGCTCGCGGGCATCGACATCCATGCCGCGATCGGCCCCCGCCGCGAGGGCCCCGCGGTGCTGCTGCTGCACGGATATCCCCAGACCCACGCGATCTGGCACCGCGTCGCGCCGCGCCTGGCCCGGCGCTTCAATGTCGTGGCCGCCGACCTGCGCGGTTACGGCGACAGCGGCAAGCCGGGCACCGCGCCCGACCATTCGCCTTATTCCAAGCGCGTCATGGGCGCGGACCAGGTGGCGCTCATGCGCGCCCTGGGCCACGAGCGTTTCCTGGTCGCCGGCCACGATCGCGGCGGCCGCGTCGCGCATCGCATGGCCATGGACCATCCCGCGGCGGTGACGAAGCTTGCCGTGCTGGACATCGCGCCTACCCTCGCGATGTACGAGGGCACGACCGACGCCTTCGCCCGCGCGTACTGGCACTGGTTCTTCCTCATCCTGCCGGCGCCTGTCCCCGAGAGGATGATCGGGGCGGATCCGAAATGGCTGCTGCGCGTGAAGATGGCCGCCGGCAGCGCAGGCATGTCGCCGTTCTCGCGCGAAGCCTGGGCCGAATACGAGCGCTGCTTCACGCCCGGCATGATCCACGCAAGCTGCGAGGATTACCGCGCCGCGGCGACGCTCGACCTCGAGCACGATCGCGCCGACCGCGATGCCGGGCGCAAGCTCGCCGCACCCCTGCTCGCGCTCTGGGGCGCGAACGGCGTGGTCGAGCGGTGCTTCGATACGCTCGGCGAATGGCGGCGTGTCGCGGACGACGTGCGCGGCAAGCCTTTGCCGGCGGGACATTACCTGCCCGAGGAAGTGCCGGACCTGGTGTGCGACGAACTGGAGAGGTTCTTCGATGGCGAGAGCTAGAACCGGGGACAGACCCCAAACCAAGCAAGATCGAAAACCGGGGTCCGTACCCACGGCGTCTGTCCCCTACGACATCGCGGTGATCGCGGGCGACGGCATCGGCAAGGAGGTGATGCCAGAGGGCCAGCGCGTGGTCGAGGCCGCGGGGCGCAAGTTCGGCTTCTCGGTGAAGTGGGACGAGAAGGACTGGAGCTGCGACTACTACCGCAAGCACGGCCGGATGATGCCGGAGGGCGGGCTCGGCCAGGTTCGCGACAGCGACGCGATCTACCTCGGCGCCGTGGGTTTTCCCGGAGTGCCCGACCACGTGTCGCTCTGGGGGCTGCTGATCCCGATCCGCCGCGAATTCCAGCTCTACGTGAACCTGCGGCCGGTGCGGCTGATGCCCGGCGTGCCGTGTCCGCTCGCGGGGCGAAAGCCGGGCGACATCGATTTCTGGGTGGTGCGCGAGAACAACGAGGGCGAGTACTCGTCGATGGGCGGCATCATGTACGCCGGCACGGATCGCGAGTTCGCCTCGCAACTGTCGGTCTTCTCGCGTCGCGGAACCGACCGCATCATGCGTTTCGCCTTCGAGCTCGCGAAGACACGCAGGAAAAAACACGTGACCTCGGCCACCAAGTCCAACGGCATCTCCATCACCATGCCGTACTGGGACGAGCGCTTCAAGGCGATCGCCGTCGAATACCCGGGCGTGAAGACCTCGCAGTACCACATCGACATCCTCTGCGCTCACTTCGTGCAGCACCCCGACTGGTTCGACGTCGTGGTGGGGTCGAACCTCTTCGGCGACATCCTTTCGGACCTCGGTCCCGCGTGCACCGGCACCATCGGCATCGCGCCCTCGGCCAACCTGAACCCCGAGCGCGAGTTTCCATCGTGCTTCGAGCCGGTGCACGGCAGCGCCCCCGACATCTTCGGCAAGGGCATCGCCAATCCCATCGGCCAGGTCTGGTCGGGTGCGATGATGCTGGAGCATTTGGGGCAGAAGGCAGCGGCGCAGGCGATCGTCAAGGCGATCGAGGTGGTGCTGGAGGAAGGTCCGCGCACGCGCGACATGGGCGGCAAGGCGAATACCGTGGACGTGGGCAAGGCGATTGCCGACGCTTTATAACGAGGAGGAGAGACGAAGATGAAGAGACGTGAATTCGTGATCGCGGGCGGCGCGCTGGCGGCGTCGATGGCGCTTCCGGCGCGGGCGGCGTTCCCCGAGAAACCCGTGCGCTACATCATCCCGTTCGCCCCGGGCGGCGAATCCGACATCGCCGCGCGGCTGCAGCAGGCGGTGTTCCGCCGCAAGTTCGGCCAGGAGATGATCATCGAATCGAAACCCGGCGCGGGTGGGGGCCTTGCCTGGTCGCAGCTGAACCAGTTCCCCGGCGACGGCTATGTCGTCATGGGCACCAACCTGCCCCACATCGTGCTGCAGCCCCTCGAGGGCAACGTGCAGTACAAGACCGACGACATCACCACGATCTATTTCTTCCAGTACACGCCCGATGGCATCGTGGTGCGCAACGAGTCGCCCTTCAAGACCTACCAGGACCTGGTGGCGGCCGCGAAGGCCAAGCCGGGGGCCCTCAACTTCGCGGGCTCCGGATCCAACTCCGCGAACCATGCTGCGCACGCGCGCTTCGATGCGGCCGCCGGCGTGAAGACGACCTACGTGGCCTTCAAGGGCACCGGCGACCTGCTCTCGTCGCTTCTGGGCGGCCACGTGGACGGCGCGATGTCCTATTCGTCCCTCGCCCTCGCGCAGAAGGGCAAGGTGCGCCTGCTGGCGGTGGCCACGCCCCAGCGCCTTTCGTACTTCCCGGACACGCCGACGTTTCGCGAGCTCGGCATCGACTGGGTGGACGGCGCCTACCGCGGCATCGGCGTGCCCAAGTCGACGCCCGAGGACATCCGCAAGCGGCTCTCGGACATGGTGGGCGAGATCAACCGCGATCCCGAGTTCCGCACGAAGATGACCGAGCAGGGCCTGGAGATCGTGGACTATCCGTACGAGAAGATGGCCGCCTTCATGGAGGAGCGCAAGAAGGCATACGTGGCCTCCGCCAAGCTGCTGGGGCTGGTCAAGTAGCCGCGCATTGGGCGGGCGCGAACCCGGAGTTCGCGCCCGCCGCGCCGGAAATCCGCTCGGCTGTTGCGCTGCAACATGGCGGCGCTCGGGTGTTACCTGACATAATCCACGAGCTTTTTTGCAACCAGACCGAGAAGCTGACATGAAAATCGGCCATCCCAAGGATTTCTGGAGCGGCGTGCTGTTCGCGGCGATCGGGCTTGCTTTCGCGCTCATCGCCAAGGGCGTGAAGATCGGCGATACGGTGCTGCTCGCTGGCTATGCGATGGGCACGCCCGCGCGCATGGGTCCCGCATTCTTCCCGTTCTGGCTGGGGATCATCATGCTGGTACTCGGCGTCATCATCGCCATCGGCGGCATTCGCACCGAAGGCGGCGAGGAGGCACGCTTTCCCAAGTACCACTGGCGCCCGATCCTGTTCGTGCTGGGCTCGGTGGTGATGTTCGGGATCATCCTCAAGGCGGTCGGCATGCTGATAGCCGGCTTCCTGCTGGTGTGCGTGGCCAGCATGGGCAATCCCGAGAAGTTCCAGGGGCGCGACGTCGTCTTCCTCGGGCTGGGGCTGGTGATCTTCTGCGCGATGGTGTTCGTCTGGGGGTTGAGGCTGCCGATCCCGCTGTGTCCCGACATCGAGGCCGTGCAGTCGGCCGTCAAGTTCTGCCGCCTCTGAGGGGAAACGCATGGAACTGCTGAACAACCTGGCCCTCGGCTTCAGCGTCGCGCTGACGATGCAGAACATCATGTACTGCTTCATCGGCGTGATGCTGGGCACCATGATCGGCGTGTTGCCCGGAATCGGCCCGATCGCCACGATTTCCATGCTGCTGCCGGCGACGTTCGTGCTGCCGCCGGTGTCGGCGCTCATCATGCTGGCCGGCATCTACTACGGCGCTTCCTACGGGGGATCGACCACGGCGATCCTCGTGAACCTGCCGGGAGAGGTGTCCTCGGTGGTCACGTGCATAGACGGCCACCAGATGGCCAAGCAGGGGATGGCCGGGAAGGCGCTGGGGGTCGCGGCCCTGGGCTCGTTCTTCGCCGGCTGCGTGGCCACCGTGCTCATCGCCGCTTTCGCCCCGCCGCTGGCGGAGCTGGCCCTCAAGTTCGGTCCCGCCGACTATTTCTCGTTGATGGTGCTGGGCCTCATTGCCGCGGTGGTGCTGGCGCACGGCTCGCTCATCAAGGCGATCGCAATGATCGTGCTCGGCCTGCTCATCGGCCTCATCGGCACCGACGTGAACTCGGGCGTGGCGCGCTACAGCTTCGGGCTGCCCGAGCTCATCGACGGCATCGGCATCGGCACCATCGCCATGGGCACCTTCGGCTTCTCGGAGATCATCCGCAACCTCGAGAAGGGCGAGTCGCGGGAGGTGTTCGCCAAGTCGATCGAGGGGCTGCTGCCGAACTGGAAGGACATCAAGCAGTGCGCGATGCCCGTGCTTCGCGGGACCTCCCTCGGCGCGGCCCTCGGCATCCTTCCCGGGGGCGGCCCGACCCTGGGCTCGTTCTCGGCGTACACGCTGGAGAAGAAGGTATCCGACCATCCGGAGCGGTTCGGCAAGGGTGCCATCGAGGGCGTGGCCGCCCCCGAATCGGCCAACAACGCCGCCTCGCAGACCTCGTTCATCCCGCTGCTCACCCTGGGCATCCCGTCCAACCCCGTGATGGCGCTGATGATCGGCGCGATGATCATCCACGGCATCCAGCCGGGCCCGCAGATCATGACGGCGAAGCCCGACCTCTTCTGGGGAATGATCGCCAGCATGTGGGTGGGCAACCTGCTGCTGGTGATCCTCAACCTGCCGCTCATCGGCATGTGGGTAAAGCTGCTCACGCTGCAGTACCGCTTCCTCTACCCGGCGATCCTGCTTTTCTGCTGCATCGGCGTGTACTCGATCTCCAACGCCACCATGGACGTGTACATGGCGGCCCTCTTCGGGTTCATCGGCTACACCTTCCTTAAGCTCGACTGCGAGCCGGCGCCGCTGCTGCTGGGCTTCGTGCTGGGCCCGATGATGGAGGAGAACCTGCGCCGCGCTCTCCTGCTCTCCCGCGGGGATCCGACGGTGTTCTTCACGCGTCCCATCAGCCTCACGCTGCTGGTGATCTCGCTGGTGCTGGTGGTGATCGTGGTGTCGCCGGCGATTGCGAGGAAGCGCGAGGAAGCATTCCAGGAATAGAGGCGCTCGGGGCCGATCCCCGCCCGCCATTCCGCAGAGCCCCGGCCCGATCCGTTCAGCGAGGGCAGCCTTGCGAGGCTCGCAAGGCCGGTTTCCCAGGACGCGGTTTTCCTTGCGGCCTTCCCTCAACCCGCAAAAAGCGCAGCGATCGCCGACAAGTCCCTCACCGTCTCGTCCGGCCGCACCCCCAACCGCTCCACCGGCAATCCCCCGCGGTTCACCCAGTACACGCGAAACCCGAACGCCTTCGCCCCGGCCGCATCCCAGCCGTTCGACGACACGAAGCCGGTGACCGTCCGTGGCAGGCCCAAGGCCTCCTCGGCGAGCGCGTACACGGGCGGCGCCGGCTTGAAGATCCTGGCCGCATGAACGCTCAGGATGCCGCCGCGGAAACGCTCGCGCAGTCCGTTGTGGTCCACCACCGCTTCGAGCATGTCGGGGTGGCCGTTGGAGAGGATGGCCAGGGG
Source organism: Usitatibacter sp. (assembly GCA_035626705.1). GTDB lineage: Bacteria > Pseudomonadota > Gammaproteobacteria > Burkholderiales > Usitatibacteraceae > Usitatibacter. The sequence goes on from DASPNE010000025.1 coordinate 38,488, forward strand.
CATCCGCGCGGCGAGCGCCTCGAGTGCCGCGGGAACTTCCGGGAACATGGCGAGGCGGCGGTACTCGTCGATCAGCGCGCGGCGCTCCGAATCGGCCGGGGTCAAGCCGAGGAACTCGAAGGTCCACTCGAGCGACGAGGCGGTGACGCGGCTGAAGTCCTCGTAGCCTCCCATGAGGCTGCGCTGCCACGTGTATTCGAGCTGCTTCGTGCGCCACGCGGTGGAAAGCGCCGCCCCCTTGCCGGGGAAAAAGGACTCGGCGACGCGCGTGACGGAATGCACGTCGAAGATCGTCCCGTACGCGTCCAGCACCAGCGCTGATACTTCCTTGGCCATGGCCTCGCCCTTTTCGGCGATGCTACCATCAGCCCTCCCGCGGAACGCTGGTTTCCCCATGAAGAGATTGGTCATCGCACTCGCGGCGCTGGTCGTCGCGACGGCCCACTCGCAGGCGCCGTCATGGCCCGCCAGGCCGGTGAAGATGGTGGTGCCGTTTCCCGCGGGCGGCCCTACCGATGTGCTCACTCGCGCGCTCTCCGATCGGCTGTCGCAGAGGCTGTCGCAACCGGTCGTGGTCGAGAACCGCCCGGGCGCGGGCGGCACCATCGGCGCGGACCTCGTGGCGAAAAGCGCGCCCGACGGATACACCCTCGTCATGGCCACCGGCAGCACGCATTCGGTCGGCCCCCACCTCGGCAAGGTGCCCTACGATCCGCAGAAGGACTTCACGCCCGTCGTCTACGTGGGCTACGCGACGAACATCCTGCTGGTGTCGCCCACGCTCGGCGTGAGCAGCGTGCGCGAGCTGATCGAGCTGGCGAAGCGCGAGCCCGGCAAGCTCAACTACGCCACCAGCGGCATCGGCAGCGTGGCGCACCTCACGAGCGAGATGTTCGCCTCCATGGCGGGGGTCAAGCTCACCCACGTTCCCTACAAGGGCACGCAGCTTTCCATCACCGACCTCATCTCCGGGCAGGTCGCGATCCTCTTCGACAACGTGATGACGGCGCGGCCCCACATCGAGCAGAAGCGCCTGAAGGGCATCGCGATCTCGTCGCGCACGCGCTCCTCGATCGTGCCCGACATCCCGACGGTGGACGAATCGGGGCTGCCCGGCTTCGACAGCTGGAACTACTTCGGCATCTTCGGGCCGGCCAAACTGCCGCCGGCCGTGGTGCAGCGGGTGAACACCGAGATGAACCGCGTGCTGGCCGACCCGGCCATCAGGGAACGCTTCCATACCCTCGGCTTCGAGATCACCGGCGGCACGCCGGCCGACTTCGCGCGCGTGATCGAGAGCGAATCGCGCCGCTGGTCCAAGGTGATCCGCGATGCCAACGTGAAACCGGAGTGAGCGCGATGTTTTCCTGGAACTTCCCCTATCCCTCCCAACGCATGCCGATGCTCGCGAAGAACGTCGTCGCGACGTCGCAGCCGCTCGCGGCACAGGCCGGCCTGCAGATGCTCGCCAAGGGGGGCAACGCGGTCGACGCCGGCCTGGCTGCCGCGATCACGCTCACCGTGGTCGAGCCCACGTCCAATGGCATCGGCTCCGATGCGTTCGCGATCCTGTGGGACGGCCAGCGCCTCGTGGGCCTCAACGCCTCGGGCCGCTCGCCTGCGGGCTGGACGCCGGAGCGTTTCGCCGGCCGCGAGGCGATGCCGGTCCTGGGCTGGGACTCGGTCACGGTGCCCGGATGCGTCTCGGCGTGGGTCACGCTCTCCAAGCGCTACGGCAAGCTTCCCTTCGAGCAGCTCTTCGAGCCCGCGATCCGCTACGCGCGCGAGAGCTACATGGTGTCGCCGATCACCGCGGTGAGCTGGGCCGCGCAGGCGCCGGACCGCAAGCGCTTTTCCGAATTCGCCTGGACGTTCCTGCCCAAGGACCGCGCGCCGTATCCGGGCGAGCGCTTCTACTGCCCGCAGCAGGCCGAGACCCTCGAGGAGATCGCCTCCAGCAAGGGGGAGAGCTTTTATCGCGGCACGCTCGCCGAGCGCATCGCCCTCGCGAGCCAGTCCGAGGACGGCGCCATGTCGGTGGAGGACCTCGCGGCGCACAAGTGCGACTGGGTCGATCCCATCTCGGTCGAGTACCGCGGCTACGAGCTGCACGAGATCCCGCCCAACGGGCAGGGCATCGCCGCCCTCGTGGCGCTGGGCATCCTGCGCAACTTCGACATGGCCTCCCACCCGGTCGATTCGGCCGACAGCGTGCACCTGCAGATCGAGGCGATGAAGCTCGCCTTCGCCGACGTCTGGGCGAATGTCTCGGACCCCGCCACGATGACGGTCACGCCGGCGCAGATGCTGGACCGCGACTACCTCGCCGCGCGCGCGAAGACCATCGACATGAAGCGCACCCGCGAGCACACCGCGGGGATCCCCGAGGGCGGCGGCACGATCTACCTCACCACCGCCGACGAGAAGGGGATGATGCTGTCGTTCATCCAGTCCAACTACATGGGCTTCGGCTCGGGCATCGTGGTGCCCGGCACCGGCATCAGCATGCAGAACCGCGGCACCGGCTTCGTGCTCAGGAAGGGCCACCCCAACGAGGTCGGGCCGCGCAAGCGCCCGTTCCAGACCATCATCCCCGGCTTCCTCACGCGCAACGGCCAGCCGGTGATGAGCTTCGGCGTCATGGGCGGCAACATGCAGCCGCAGGGCCACATGCAGATGATCGTGCGCCTGGTCGACTACAACCAGAACCCGCAGGCCTGCACCGACGGCCCACGCTGGATCGTGAATCCCGACTACAGCGTGAGCCTCGAGGATGCGTTCCCCGCGTCGGTGAAGGAGGAGCTCGCCCGCCGCGGCCATCGCGTCGTCCCGAGCGACCGGCCGATGTTCGGCTTCGGTGGCGCGCAGCTCATCCACCGCCTGGAGGACGGGTATTGCGCCGGTTCCGACCATCGCAAGGACGGTTGCGCGATCGGTTTCTAGGAGGAGGTCCCATGCGTTATTCCTGGCGTTCCTTCGCGGCCCTGGCCGCTTGTGTCCTCTGCGTGGCGGGTGGTTCCGCCCACGCGCAGGACTATCCCAACAAGGCGGTGCGGATCGTGTTGCCGTTCTCCGCCGGCGGCTCCTCGGATCCGGTCGCGCGCCTCATCGCGCGCCATCTCACGACCGCCTTCGGGCAGCCCTTCGTGGTCGAGAACCGGCCGGGCGCCGGCGGCAACATCGGCTCCGACATCGTCGCCAAGTCCGCCCCCGACGGCTACACGCTGCTCTTCACCGCCGGCTCCTTCGCCATCAATCCCTCGCTCTATTCGAAGCTGCCGTTCGATCCGGCGAAGGATTTCGACCCCGTCGTCCACGTGGCCACCCTGTCCGGGATCCTGGTGGTGCATCCCTCGGTGCCCGCTTCGAACGTGAAGGAGCTGATCCAGCTCGCGCGCTCGAAGCCCGGGGGCGTGAACTATGCCTCCGCGGGAAGCGGAACCGTGCCGCACCTGGCAGGCGAGCTCTTCCGCGCGGCGGCGAAAATCGAAATGACCCACGTGCCCTACAAGGGCAGCAACCCGGCGCTCTCCGACCTGATAGGCGGCCAAGTCCAGGTGATGTTCGCCAACATGCCCGGGACGCTCCAGCACGTGAAGGCAGGCCGGCTCAAGGTGCTTGCCGTCACGGGCGCCAGGCGCTCGGAGTTGTTGCCGGACGTGCCGACGATCGGCGAGTCCGGCCTTCCCGGCTACGAGGCGACGAACTGGTACGGCGTCTTCGCCCCCGCGGGCACGCCGCCGGCCATCGTGGCGCGCCTGAATGCCGAGATCAACAAGGCGATGGCGGCTCCGGAGTTCCTCGACCACATGCGCCTCGAGGGTGCCGAGGCCATCGGCGGCTCGCCGGCGCAGTTCCGCAGCTTCTTCCGCGGCGAGATGGAGCGCTGGGCGCCGGTGGTGAAGTCCGCCGGCGTGAAGGTGGACTGAGGCCTGGCGGGGCCGGCGGCTCAGTCGTCCCCGTGCTGCGGCACGGCATCGTCCGCCACCGGGTGCGGCTCGGGCCGCGCGATCCTCGCGCTCACTTTCCGCCCGAGCGTGTCGAAGTAAGTGAAGAGCACCGGCACCACGACGAGCGTGAGCATGGTCGAGGTGATGATGCCGCCGATCACGGCGTGCGCCATCGGCGACTGCTGCTCGGAGCCGGGGCCCAGGGCCAGCGCCAGCGGCAGCATGCCGAAGATCATCGCGGCCGTGGTCATCAGGATCGGGCGCAGGCGCACCTGGCCCGCCTCGAGGATCGCCTGGTAGCGGTCCTTGCCCTCGCGGATGCCCTGGTTGGTGAAGTCCACCAGCAGGATCGCGTTCTTGGTGACGAGGCCCATCAGCATGATGAAGCCGATCACCGAGAAGATGTTGAGCGTCGTGCCGAAGGCCATGAGCGCCAGGAAGACGCCGATGAGCGAGAGCGGCAGCGAAGCCATGATCGCGAGCGGCTGCAGGTAGCTGCCGAACTGAGAGGCGAGCACGAGGTAGATGAAGATGACGGCGATGCCGAGCGCGATGAGCGCGTACTTGCCCGACTCGGCCATCATCTCCTGGTCGCCGCCCTGGTGGAAGCTGTATCCCGGCGGCAATGAGGTCGACTTGAGGATCCTGTCCACCTCCTTGCCGACCTCGCCCATGGTGGCGCCCTTGTTGAGCCCTCCCCAGATCTGGATCTGCCGCTGCAGGTTGCGCCGCTCGATCTGCCGCTCCGAAAGCGAGGGCCTGAAGTCGGCGAGCTGGCGAAGCGGCACCATGCGCGGGGTGGCGTCGGCGTTGAACGAGTAGCTCGCCACGTAGATCTTGTCCAGGTCGGCGATGCCGGTGCGCTCGTCGCGCGGCAGCCGCACGAGGATCTGGTGGTTCTCGCCGTCGGGCCCTTCCCACTGCCCCACCTGCTCGCCGCCGATGAGCGCGCGCGTGGTCGCTGCGATCTGCCCCATCGACACGCCCATGTCGCTCGCGAGCTCGCGGTTCACCACCACGTCGAGCGCGGGGCTCGTGGGCTTGAAGCTGCTTTCGACGTCCACGGTTCCCTTCACCGCCTTGATGCGCCCGATCACCTCCTGCGAGATGCGGTCGAGCTCCTTGATGTCGGGCCCCTGCACGAAGATGCGGATCGGCCGGTTCCAGCCGATGTTGACCTCGAGCCCGGCGACGCTCTTCAGGCGGTTCCTCAGCGCATCGTCGATCTCCTTCTGGGAGCGCGTGCGCTCCTTGCGCTCGCGCAGCTTGATCTCGAACCAGGCCGAGTTCTTCCAGACGCTCTTGGAGACGCGCTCGATCTCCGGGAATTCCCGCAGCACCGCTTCCACCTGCTCGGCCTTGGTGGTGGTGTAGGCGAGCGACGAGCCCACCGGCGTCTGGATGCGAAGGCTGGTCCAGCCCTCGTCCACGCGGGGCACGAACTCGCTCTTCACGGCGCCGCCGGCCAGCAGGCCGAAGGCGCCGAGCAGGATGAAGAAAGCCATCCACAGGACGAGGCCGCGGTTGCGGATGGTGGCGCGGCGCAGGCGCCGCTCGGCGAACGAGTACGTCGGCACCCAGAGGGCGCGCGACCTGGGGTCGAAGGCCCAGCGCAGGATCGCGTCGTATTTGAGGTGCAGCCAGTCCATCATCGCCTGCTGGCGACCGAGGGCCCAGCCCAGCGGCCCACGCTGCATCCACCGCGAGGGCGGGTCCTTCCACACCGAGGAGAGCATCGGGTCGAGCGTGAAGGACACGAAGAGCGAGACCATCACGGCGACCACCACCGTGATGCCGAACTGGTAAAAGAACTTGCCGATGATGCCGCCCATGAAGGCGACCGGCACGAAGACCGCGACGATGGTGAAGGTGGTCGCCATCACCGCGAGCCCGATCTCCTCGGTGGCTTCGAGCGCAGCCTGGCGGTGCGTCTTGCCCATGCGCAGGTGGCGAACGATGTTCTCGCGCACCACGATGGCGTCGTCGATCAGGACGCCGATCGACAGCGAAAGCGCCAGCAGCGTGATGAAGTTGATGGTGAAGCCGAAGGCGTACATCGCGATGAAGGTCGCGAACACCGAGATCGGCAGCGTGAGCCCGGTGATCACCGTCGAGCGCCACGAGTGCAGGAAGAGGAAAACGATGAGGATCGTGAGCAGCGCCCCCTCGATGATCGTGTGCTTCACGTTGTCCACCGAGTCCTTGATGAACTCCGAGCGGTCGAAGCTGATCTCGAGCGTCACGTCCGCGGGCAGTGTCTTCTTGAGCTCGGCGATGCTCTTCCGGATGGCGTTCGCCATGTCGAGGGTGTTGGCCCCGCGCGTCTTGCGGATCTGGATGGAGACGCCGCGCTTGCCGTTCACGGTGGCGAGCGAATTCTCCTCGCGCTGCGTGTCGCGCACCTCTGCCAGCTGGCCCAGGGTCACGGCGGAGGTGTTCGCGCCGGTGCCGCGCCGGGCGACGATGATGCGCTCGAAGTCCTGCGGGCGCTTCAACCTGCCCTGCACGCGCACCACGCGCTCGGTCTTGTCGGAGACCAGGGTTCCCGCGGGCGCGTCCATGTTCTCCACGCGGATCGCCTGGATGATCTGGTCGATGCCCACGCCGTAGGCGGCCATCATCTCGGGCTTCAAGTGGATCGCGAGCTCGCGCTGCACCGAGCCGTTGACCTCGATGTTGCCCACGCCCTGGGCGCCCTGCAGCCGTTTCACCACCAGGAGCTCGGCCAAATCGGACACCTCGCGCAGGCTCCTCGAGTCGGAGCGCATCGAGAGATACATCACCGGCTGGTCGTTGTCGTTGTCGGCGCGCGAGACGGTGGGCTCGCCCACGTCGCGATTGAACTGGCGCCGCGCCTCCGCCACCTTGTCGCGCACGTCCTGGATCGCGGTCTTGATGTCGATGTCGAGCTCGAACTCGGCCACCACCCACGAGAACCCCTGCGCCGAGCCGGAGCGGATGGTGCGGATGCCGCTCACCGTGTTCACCGCTTCCTCGATGCGGCGCGTGACTTCCTGCTCCACCGCCTCGGCCGAGGCGCCCGGATAGGGCGTCCGCACCACCGCGACCGGGATGCTGATGTCCGGCATCTGCTCGATCGACAGGCGCTGGTACGAGAAGACGCCGAGGATCATGATCGCGGCCATCATCATGGTCGCGAACACGGGGTTGTTGATCGAGACGCGCGTGAACCACATGGTGGAGCCCCTCCTGGGGTCAGTTCTGCGGCAAGCCGGTGGCGGCGATGGCGCTCAGGCCGCCCGGCCGCTCTTCACGACGGCCTTCGCGCCCGGCTTGAGCCCTTCGGCCTTGACGGCGATCACCGGGACCCCGCGCTCCAGGCCCTCGCGCACGGTGACCACGCCGCGCTCGAGATTGCGCTCGCCCAGGACCACCGAGCGGCGCTCGACCTTGCCGCCCTTCACCACGTAGACGAAGCTCTGGCCGCCTTCCTCGATCACTGCCGAGACCGGGATCACGTCTACCTCCGAGCCGCTCGCGGTCGCGAGCGTGCCGTTGGCGAACATGCCGCCCTTGAGCGATGCATCGGTGTTTGGAAGCGTGGCGAACACGGCAATCGAGCGCGAGCCCGGATCGGCGGCGGGATTCACGCGCTCGATCTTCCCGGCGAAACGCCGGCCCTGGAACCCATCGACCTGGAAGGCGATCGACTGGCCCACCTGCACGAAGGGAATCTCGCTTACCGGCACCTGCGCCTCGAGCTCCATGCGGGCGAGGTCCACGACCTGCGCGATCGGCATGTCGGCCGTCACCTTGTCGCCCTGGTTCACCCAGCGCTTGGCCACTATGCCGGCGAAGGGCGCGCGCACCTGCGCGTCGTCGACGGCGCGGCGCGCGATTGCGGCCTGGGCCTCGGCGCTCTTCAGGTTCGCTTCGGCGACCTGCACCGAGTTGGCGACGCTGTCGTAGGCGTTCTGCGAGATGAAGGACTTTTCCAGCAGGGCCTTGTTGTTGGCCTGGTTCTTACGTGCCAGGTCCAGGCGCGCGCGCGCCTCGGCCACGGCCGCAAGCTGCGCATCGAGCCGGGCCGCGAGGTCCTGCGCATCGAGCGTGATGAGCGGCGCGCCGGCCGCGACCGGCTGGCCCTCCTGGACGTGGACGCGCGCCACCTCGGCCGCGACCTTCGAGCGCACGGTCGCCTGCAATTGCGGCTTCATCGTTCCGGACACGGGAATCTGCCGCCCGAGCGGCTCGCGCTTGAGCTCGGCCAGGTCTCCGGGGGCGAACTCGAAGGTGCGAGCGGCGTCCGGACCCTTGGCCGGCTCCTTCTTTGCCTGGCTTGCGCGCAGCCCGAAGATCGATCCTGCGATCGCGAGGACGACGATCGCCGCGATGGCTGGCTTGGCAAGGCGGCGCCCGGCTTTCGGGGCCGGCGTGGCGGTGGACGCGGGGCTCGGGGACATGTCGGGCTTTCTGGTCGTTGGAGATCCCGGAAGGACGCCTTGCAGGCGGACGCCATCCAGCCCGTTGGATGCCGCCACCCGCTTCAACGGATTCGGCGATCGCTGGGAATTATAGGCGGCGCTGCCTACGGGGCGGTCACGGCTTGTTACACCGCGCCGGCAGCGATATTCCCGGGATTCCAGGCGGCCGTGGCCTGCGCCAGGATCTCGCTCACGGTGTCGCCGTCCACCTCGGGTTGCCCGAGGAAAGACAGCCCTGCCCGCAATGTCGACACCGCTGCGCCGGCCTGGAGGGCGGGCGCGCGCGTCTGCTTGGAGAGCTTTTCCCCGTGCGCATTCCTCGCCACCGGGATGTGCAGGTAGCGGGGAGTCGGCGCATTCAACAGCCGTTGCAGGAATACCTGCCTCGGCGTGGACCACAGGAGGTCGGCCCCTCGCACCACGTCGGTGATGCCTTGCTCGGCATCGTCCACCACGACGGCCAGCTGGTAGGCGTACAGGCCGTCGCGGCGGCGCAGGACGAAATCGCCGGTCTCATGCGAGAGCACCTGGGACAGCCGTCCCAGCCGCCGGTCGGCGAAAGTGATCGGCGCGCCCTCCACGGCGATGCGATCCGCACCCGGTACGTCATTGCCGATGGCCAGCGCGCGGCAAGTGCCGGGGTAGATCGCGCCTTCCGGGCCGTGAAGCGCGGAATCCGAGATCTCGCGGCGCGAGCAGCGGCAACGGTAGATGTGGCCCGCGCCTCGCAGGCGCTCGAGCGCCGCGGCATAGAGATGCGTTCGCCGGCTCTGCCATACGACGGGGCCATCCCACCGCAGGCCATGGGACTCGAGCGCGCGCAGGATCTCGTCGGCCGCACCCGGGACGGTGCGCGTCTCGTCTACATCCTCGATTCGCACCCGCCATGCGCCGCCGGCGGCACGCGCATCCAGCCAGCTCGCCAGCGCTGCGACCAGGGAGCCGAAATGCAGCGGGCCCGTCGGCGAGGGCGCGAATCGGCCCCGGTATCCGGCGGTCAAGGCGAAAGCTCCGTTGGGGCGGTGAGTGCCACGCGCGGTAAGTGATGCCGGCTATTATCCTTGAAACATCAAAAGCCCAGCCGCATCATGGGCTTATGATCCCCTATTGTCGCGAGGAGTCCATGTACCGGATCCGCCGAAGCCAGGAGCGAGGCCATGCGCAACACGGCTGGCTCGATTCCTTCCACTCCTTCTCCTTTGCCGATTACTACGATCCCGCCCACATGGGTTTCGGCTCGTTGCGAGTCATCAACGAGGATCGCGTATCGCCCGGGCGTGGCTTCGGAACCCACAGCCATCGCGACATGGAGATCATCAGCTATGTGCTCGAGGGCGGCCTCGCGCACAGGGACTCGATGGGCAACGGATCGGTCATCCGGCCCGGGGACGTGCAGCGGATGAGCGCCGGCACGGGCGTGGCGCACAGCGAATTCAATGCCTCGGACCGCGAGCCGGTGCATTTCCTGCAGATCTGGATCGAGCCCAGCGCGCGCGGCATCGCGCCTGGCTATGAGGAAAGGCGCTTCGAGCCTGAATCGAAGCGGGGTCGCTTGCGCCTCATCGCCTCATCCGATGGCCGCGAGGGCTCGGTGAAGATCCACCAGGATGCGAGCGTCTACGCCGCGCTCCTCGACGGCTCCGAGGCGGCGACGCACGACGCCCTGCCCGGGCGCAGGACGTACGTCCACGTCGCGCGGGGCGAGCTGGACGTGAATGGGGAGAGGCTCTTCCACGGCGACGCCATGATGATCACGGGCGAGGCCTCCGTGCGCCTCGAGCACGGCCGCGATGCCGAGGTGCTGCTTTTCGACCTGGGCAACGACGCTCCATGAGCCGCGCGCGGACAACGGATTGCGCGCGCCTATCGCGGGCATAGGAATATTTCATTGGCGCTCCGGAACCGCGCGGGGCGATGCTGTCTCAAGAATGGACAAGGAGAAAAGCATGGCTACCCGCACCGCGGCGCCCGCGCGCATCGACATCGGCATCTCGGAGAAGGACCGCAAGGCGATCGCCGATGGGCTCGCGCGCCTGCTCGCCGACAACTTCGCGCTCTACCTCAAGACGCACAATTTCCATTGGAACGTCACCGGTCCCATGTTCCAGACGCTGCACCTCATGTTCGAGGAGCAGTACAACGAGCTCTGGCTCGCCCTCGACGCGATCGCCGAGCGCATCCGGGCCCTGGGCTTCCCGGCGCCCGGTACCACGGCCGCGCTCGGCAAGCTCTCCTCGATCCCCGAGACCCAGGGCGTGCCCGAAGCCAGCGAGATGGTGCGCATCCTCGTCGAGGGCCACGAGGCCGTGGCGCGCACCGCCCGCAAGATCTTTCCGGTCGTCGACAAGGCGAGCGACGAGCCGACCGCGGACCTGCTCACGCAGCGCATGCAGGTGCACGAGAAAACCGCGTGGATGCTGCGATCCCTCCTGGAGGCGTGAAATGGCGGTCGTCGAGCTCACCAAGGAAAACTTCGAGCAGGTCGTGACCGGCAACCCGACCGTGATCGTGGACTACTGGGCGCCGTGGTGCGGTCCGTGCCGCGGGTTCGCGCCGGTGTTCGAGAAGGTCGCCGAGCAGCACCCCGACGTGGTGTTCGCGAAGGTGAACACCGACGAGGAGCAGGAGATCGCGGCGCATTTCCAGATCCGCTCGATCCCCACCCTGATGGTGTTCCGCGACCAGATCATCGTCTTCTCGCAGCCGGGCGCGTTGCCGCAGGGCGCCTTCGAGCAGGTGGTCGCGAAGGCGAAGGAGCTCGACATGGAGGAGGTGCGCAAGCAGATGGCCGCGGAGGAGGCAGGGCAGCAGGGCGCTGCGCCCCCGGCTGCGTAGTACAGCTTCTCACCACGGGGATCACGAGAGACACGGAAGAACGATTCCCGTTGGGGGCTGTGCCCGAAGTCCCTTCCCACTATGCTTTGCCTTTCCTGCGGTCCCCGTGGTCTGTGGTTCGATGCGCTTCCATAGCCCCCTCGTCGAAGGCCGGCTCATCCGGCGCTACAAGCGCTTCCTCGCCGACATCCAGCTCGCCGACGGCGTGGTCACCGCCGCCTGCCCGAATACCGGCTCGCTCATGGGTTGCCTCGATGCGGGCAACCGGGTGTGGCTCTCCGAAAGCGACCGCGCCACGCGCAAGTATCGCCACACCTGGGAGCTGGTCGAGGTGGGCGAGGTCATGGTCGGCATCAACACCGGCGTGCCCAACGCGCTGGTGCGCGAGGCGATCAACGACGGCACCATCGGAGAGCTTGCCGGCTACCAGACGCTCAAGCCCGAGGTCGCGTTCGGCGAGGAGGCGAGCCGCGTGGACTGGTTGCTCCGGGCCGAGGGCAAGCCCGATTGCTACGTGGAGGTGAAGAACGTGACCGCGGCCGCCTCGAAGGGCGTGGCCCTTTTTCCCGATTGCGTGAGCGAGCGGGGGAGCCGTCACCTGCGCGAGCTGATTCGCCTCGCGGCGAGCGGCCGGCGCCCGGTGCAGCTCTATTGCGTGCAGCGCGGCGACGTGCGCGAGGTGCGCCCCGCCGACGGCATCGACTACGAGTACGGTCGCACGCTGCGCGAGGCTGTCGCGGCAGGTGTCGAGGTGCTCGCCTATCGCGCGCGAGTAAGCCCCGAGGAGATCCGGCTGGCCGAGCGGATACCGGTGGTTTGCCCTTGAGACGCGTCAGTCGGCCGACTTGAGCCGCGCCACGCCCTTCGGGGCCTTGGTCCCCGAAAGGAGCACCACCATGGCTTCGCCATCCTGCTTCCACGACTCGACCGAGTCGCGCACGATCTCGATGAAGGTCTCGAACTGGTCGGGATGGGCTTCGAGCAGCGTCTCGATGGCCTCGTAATAGATCACGTAACCCTCGGCGTCGACCCATTCGAGGTCGGTGAGGCATTCCTCCAGGGCGTCCCAGTTGTGCCCGAAGTGCTGCGGGAAATGCAGCGCCGTGGCCACGTGGTTGAGCAGCTGCTCCTTGCGGGCGATGTTGGTGCCGTCGATATGGAAGAACGCGAAGCCCGCGCGCTTGGCGGCGGCCTGCACGCCGCGCGCCTCGAGAGGCCTGGGCAGGTACCACACGCCGCCGCGATGGTCCTGGAGCAACTCCTCGAGCGCCTGCAGCGGCATGAATTTCCTATTCGCGGATGCGGCTGAACGAGTCGTAGTGGTCTTCGGTGTAGTAGTACTCGCCGGGCGCGCCGGCCACGATCCGACGCGCGCCGCGCGTGCGCTCGCCGGGCGTCTTCACCGTGTACTCGCGATAGTAACCGCGCTTGCGCCTGGGAAGGATCGCTTCGCGGTTGCCGAAAATGGCGCCGTCCTTCGCGTACGGAAACGGGCCGCCCTTGCGGATGAGATCGAGGGTGGCGCGCGCTTCGCGGGGCAGCTGCTCGAGGCGGATCTCCCCGATCGCGCGCGCCGGCTCCCGCGCGGGCGCCTGCCTTTGCGCAATGGCGGGGAAAGCGAGCAGCAGGATCGCCGCGGCCAGCGCCGCCACGCGCGCCGTCATGGCGGCGACTTCGCGGCGAGCTTGCGCTGGAAGCGCTCGGCGTCGACCACGTGGCGCTCGTGCCGACCGCGTGTGATCGGGTCGACGCCATCGTGGGCGGACACCTCGAACACGAGCTTGCGGCCGTCCACCGCCTGCAGCCGCGTGCTCACCTCGACGGTGAGGCCGGGCGGCGTGGCGGCCGTGTGCGAGAGGTCCACGTGCGTGCCGAGCGTCATCTCCCGCGGCCAGTCCAGGTGCGGCTTGATGAGCTCGATGCAGGCCCATTCCACCAGCGCCACGAGGTAGCCGGTGGCGAGCACCGGCGGCATCATCTGGAAATCAGGCGCCTCCTCGTAGATGCGCGGCACCGTCTTCGACGCGGGCACGGTGTAGCGGAACGCGCCTTCGAGCCCCGCGCGCAGCGTGTCCTTCATCGCCCGGGCACGCCCTTGGGCCGGTGCGGGCAGACGGGCTTGATGCAATCGGCGTAGAGGTAAAGCTGGTGGTCGTTGATGGCGAAGCCGCGATCGCGCGCCACCCGGTTCTGCCGCTTCTCGATCTCGGAGTCGTAGAACTCCTCGACGCGGCCGCACTGGAGGCAGACCAGGTGGTCGTGATGCCCGCCCTGGTTCAGCTCGTAGACGGCCTTGCCACCCTCGAAATGGTGCCGAACCAGCAGCCCCGCCTGCTCGAACTGCGTGAGCACGCGATAGACCGTGGCGAGCCCGATGTCCGAGTGCTCGTCGAGCAGGCGGCGATAGACGTCCTCCGCAGTGAGGTGTCGCTCGGAGCTCTGGTGGAAGAGGTCGAGGACCTTCAGCCGCGGCACCGTGACCTTGAGGCCGGTGTCCTTAAGCTCGCGGGGATCGCTCATGGCCAAAGTATAATGCGCGCATTCCTCGCGGCGTTTCCACGCAACCCTCCGATGCGCATCCTCGCCTTGCTCGCCTGCTCGCTGGCGCTTTCCGCCTGCGGCCTCATCTACAGGATCGACGTGCAGCAGGGCAACTACGTCACCACCGAGACGGCCGCCCGCCTGAAGGTGGGCATGACGAAGGCGGAAGTGCGCCAGCTCCTCGGCACGCCGCTGCTGTCGGACGTGTTCCACGCCAACCGCTGGGACTACTACTTCAGCAACGTGAAGGGCGGCCGGGCGGAGGACCGCACGCGCCTCACCATCCTCTTCAAGGACGAGAAAGTGGTCGAGTGGACCGGCAGCGCGCGCCCGAATCCCCCGGCGCCTACCGGCCCGACGACGCCATCAGGCCCTTCACGCCGATGAGCGTGCGGGTGGCCATCGCCGGCGCGGGCGGGCGCATGGGCCGTGCGCTGCTCGAGGCCGCCGGCGCCACCGAAGGCATCTCCCTCGCCGCCGCGCTCGATGTGACGCCCGGCGCCTGGAACGGGATCGCCATCGCGACCGATGTGGCCGCCGCGTTGCGCGGCGCCGACGTGCTCGTCGACTTCACCCGGCCGGCGGGGACCCTCGCGCACGCTCGCGCCTGCCGCGAGGCCGGGCGCGCGATGGTGATCGGCACCACCGGCATGGAGCCCGCCCAGGTCGAGGAGATCCGTGCCGCGGCCACGCGCATTCCGATCGTGATGGCGCCCAACATGAGCATCGGAGTCAACGTGAGCCTCAAGCTGGTGGAGCTCGCCTCGCGCGCGCTCGGCCCGGAATACGACATCGAGGTGTTCGAGATCCACCACAACAGGAAGGTCGACGCGCCTTCGGGCACCGCGCTCAAGCTGGGCGAAGTCGCGGCGGCGGCGCGCGGAGGCAGCCTCGAACGCGACGGCGTCTTCGCCCGGCACGGGGTGACCGGCGAGCGCAGGACGGGCAGCGTGGGATTCGCCGCGGCGCGGGCAGGCGACATCGTGGGCGACCACACGGTCTTCTTCGCGGGTCCCGGGGAGCGCGTGGAGGTCACGCACCGGTCGAGCAGCCGCGCGACCTACGCACAGGGCGCCTTGCGCGCAGCCCGCTGGCTCGCCGGCAAGCCGGCCGGGCTCTACGACATGCAGGACGTGCTCGGCCTGCGTTGATTTCCGCGGCCGCGGCGCCGAAGGAAGGGTCGGTTCTGCTATAATTTCGGGCTGATGAAAGCGGGATGAGCCAGCACCAGCAGCCAGCGCTCTCCCGCTTTTTTACGCCCGCAGAAAACCCTTCGTCCGGAGCGCTTTCGTGTCGCAGAAGACCCCCGCCGTCCTGGTTCTCGCCGACGGTAGCGTCTTTCGCGGCTGCAGCATCGGCGCCGGCGGCTCCACCGTGGGCGAGGTGGTCTTCAATACCGCCATGACGGGCTACCAGGAGATCCTCACCGATCCGTCCTATGCCGGGCAGCTGGTCACGCTCACCTATCCGCACATCGGCAACACCGGCGCCAATCCCGAGGACGCCGAGTCGCGCGATGTCTATGCCGCGGGCCTGGTCATCCGCGACCTGCCGCTCGCGGCCTCGAACTGGCGGCAGCAGGAAGACCTCCCGACCTACCTGAAGCGAAACGGCGTGGTGGCGATCGGCGATGTCGATACGCGCAGGCTCACGCGACTGCTGCGGGAGAAGGGCGCGCAGAACGGCTGTATCCAGGCCGGGAACGTCGATGTCGATGCCGCCCTCGCAGCTGCGAAGGCTGCGCCCTCGATGGCGGGACAGGACCTGGCCAGGGTCGTGAGCGCGCCGAGGTCCTACTCGTGGAACGAGAGCCTGTGGGCGCTCGGCAGCGGCTACCGCCCGGCGGGCGAGGCGCGCTTCCACGTCGTGGCCTACGACTATGGAGTCAAGCACAACATCCTTCGCAACCTCGCCGAGCGTGGCTGCAAGGTCACGGTGCTGCCGGCGACCGCCACGGCGAAGGAAGCGCTCGCCCTGAAGCCCGACGGCGTCTTCCTTTCGAACGGTCCCGGCGATCCCGAGCCTTGCGATTACGCGATCAGCGCCATCCGCGAGATCCTCGGCACCGACACCCCGGTCTTCGGCATCTGCCTGGGCCACCAGCTGCTGGGCCTCGCGGCCGGCGCGCGCACGATGAAGATGAAGTTCGGGCACCACGGCGCCAACCATCCGGTGCAGGAGCTCGATTCGGGCAAGGTGTTCATCACCAGCCAGAACCACGGCTTCGCCGTGGACGAGAAGACCCTGCCGGCGAACGTCCGCGCCACGCACCGCTCGCTCTTCGATGGCTCGCTGCAGGGCATCGAGCTCACGGATCGCCCCGCCTACAGTTTCCAGGGACATCCCGAGGCGAGCCCCGGGCCGCGGGAGATGGCTTACCTGTTCGACAAGTTCGTGAAGTTGATGCAGGAGAGAAAGAAAGCTTGAACCACGGAGACCACAGCGACCACGAGGACAGGCGATACCCGGAATTCGTGGCTGCGATGAACGAAGCCCGGATTGCGGGACAAGGGTTTTTCTGTGGTCCCTGTGGTCTCTGTGGTGGACAGTCCTAGCCCATGCCCAAGCGCAGCGACATCAAGTCCATCCTGATCATCGGCGCCGGCCCGATCGTCATCGGACAGGGCTGCGAGTTCGACTATTCCGGCGCGCAGGCGTGCAAGGCGCTGCGCGACGAGGGCTACCGCGTCGTCCTGGTGAACTCCAACCCGGCGACGATCATGACCGACCCGGAGATGGCCGACGTCACCTACATCGAGCCGATCACCTGGTCGATGGTCGCCCGCATCATCGAGAAGGAGCGGCCCGATGCCTTGTTGCCCACCATGGGTGGCCAAACGGCGTTGAATTGCGCGCTCGACCTCGCGCGCGAGGGGGTCCTCGACAAGTTCGGCGTCGAGATGATCGGCGCGCGGAAGGAGGCGATCGACAAGGCCGAGGATCGCGAGAAGTTCAAGAACGCGATGACCAGGATCGGGCTGGAGAGCCCGCGATCGGCGCTCGCGCATTCGCTGGAGGAGGCGTTGCAGGTCCAGGCGATGGTCGGCTTCCCCACCATCATCCGCCCCTCCTTCACGCTGGGCGGCACCGGCGGGGGCATCGCCTACAACATGGAGGAGTTCACCACCATCTGCGAGCGCGGGCTCGACGCATCGCCCACCAAGGAGCTATTGATCGAGGAGTCGGTGATCGGGTGGAAGGAATTCGAGATGGAGGTGGTGCGCGACCGCAACGACAACTGCATCATCATCTGCTCGATCGAGAACCTGGATCCCATGGGCGTGCACACCGGGGACTCGATCACGGTGGCGCCGGCGCAGACGCTCACCGACAAGGAATACCAGATCATGCGCGACGCCTCGATCGCGTGCCTGCGCGAGATCGGCGTGGAGACGGGCGGCTCGAACGTGCAGTTCGGCATCAATCCCGAGAACGGGCGCATGGTCATCATCGAGATGAACCCGCGCGTGTCGCGCTCCTCGGCGCTCGCCTCCAAGGCCACGGGCTTCCCCATCGCCAAGATCGCCGCCAAGCTCGCGGTGGGCTACACCCTGGACGAGCTGAAGAACGACATCACCGGCGGGGCCACGCCGGCCTCCTTCGAGCCCACGATCGACTACGTGGTCACCAAGGTGCCGCGCTTCGCCTTCGAGAAGTTCCCGCGCGCCGACGACCGCCTCACCACGCAGATGAAGAGCGTGGGCGAGGTGATGGCGATCGGGCGCAACTTCCAGGAGTCGCTGCAGAAGGCGCTGCGCGGGCTGGAAGTCGGCGTCGACGGGTTCAACCTGAAGTCCGTCGACATGGAGAAAATCGAGGACGAGCTCGCCTACCCGCGCGCCGAGCGCCTGTGGTACGTGGCGGACGCCTTCGGCGTGGGCATGTCGCTCGAGGACGTGCAGCGCTTCACGCGCATCGATCCGTGGTTCCTGGTGCAGATCAAGGACCTGGTGGACACGGAGCTGCAGATCGAGAAGAAGACGCTCGCGGACTTCTCCCGCGAAGCGCTCTACGACCTCAAGCGCAAGGGCTTCTCCGACCGGCGCCTCGCGCACCTGTGGAAGGTCAGCGAGCACGAGGTCCGCGCGCGCCGGCACGAGCTCGGCATCCGCCCCGTCTTCAAGCGAGTGGACACGTGCGCCGCGGAATTCGCCACGCGCACCGCATACATGTACTCGTCCTACGACGAGGAGGACGAGGCCGATCCGACCAACCGTCGCAAGATCATGGTGCTGGGAGGCGGCCCGAACCGCATCGGCCAGGGAATCGAGTTCGACTATTGCTGCGTGCACGCGGCGCTCGCCCTGCGCGAGGACGGCTTCGAGACCATCATGGTCAACTGCAACCCGGAGACGGTCTCGACCGACTACGACACATCCGACCGGCTCTACTTCGAGCCGCTCACGCTCGAGGACGTGCTCGAGATCGTCGACAGGGAGAAGCCGGAAGGCGTCATCGTCCAATTTGGCGGCCAGACCCCGCTCAAGCTGGCGCGCGACCTCGAGCGCGCGGGCGTTCCCATCATCGGCACCACCCCCGACTCGATCGACCGCGCGGAGGACCGCGAGCGCTTCCAGCAGATGCTGCACGAGCTCAAGCTGCGACAGCCGCCCAACCGCACCGCCCGCACCGAGGATGCGGCGCTCGCAGCCGCGAAGGAGATCGGCTACCCGGTGGTGGTGCGGCCCTCGTACGTGCTCGGCGGGCGTGCCATGGAGATCGTGCACGCCGAGACCGACCTGCGCCGCTACATGCGCGAGGCGGTGAAGGTCTCCAACGATTCGCCGGTGCTGCTCGACCGCTTCCTCAACGACGCGATCGAGGTCGACGTCGACGCAGTCTCCGACGGCAAGGAAGTGTTGATCGGCGGGATCATGGAGCACATCGAGCAGGCGGGCGTGCACTCGGGCGACTCGGCATGCTCGCTGCCACCGTTCAGCCTGTCCCCGGCGCTGCAGGACGAGCTGCGGCGCCAGACTGTGGCGATGGCCCGCGCGCTCGACGTGGTCGGCCTCATGAACGTGCAGTTCGCCATCCAGGACGAGCAGGTCTTCGTGCTCGAGGTGAACCCGCGCGCCTCGCGCACGGTGCCTTACGTTTCCAAGGCGACCGGCGTGCCGCTGGCCAAGGTCGCCGCGCGTTGCATGGTCGGCAAGACTCTGGCGCAGCAGGGCTGCACGAGAGAAGTGGTGCCTCCCTTCTACGCCGTGAAGGAAGCGGTGTTCCCGTTCATCAAGTTCCCCGGCGTGGACACCATCCTCGGCCCGGAGATGAAATCCACCGGCGAGGTGATGGGCGTGGGCGAGACCTTCGCCGAGGCCTTCGTGAAGAGCCAGCTCGCCGCGGGCGTGCGCCTGCCCAGGGGCGGCAAGGCTTTCCTCTCGGTCCGCAACGCCGACAAGGCGCGCGCCATCGAGGTCGGGCGGGCGCTGCGCGACCTGGGCTTCTCGCTGGTGGCCACGCGCGGCACCGCGGCCGCCCTGGTCGCGGCCGGGCTCGAGGTGCAGCCGGTGAACAAGGTCCAGGAAGGGCGCCCGCACATCGTCGACATGCTCAAGAACCGCGAGGTCTCGATGATCGTCAACACGGTGGAGGAAGACCGCCGCTCGATCCAGGACTCGTGGTCCATCCGCAACACCGCCTTGCAGAACCGCATCAGCTACTACACCACCATCGCCGGCGCTCGCGCGGCGTGCGTCGGCATGGCGCACCTGCAGGAGCTCAGGCCCTACGACATCCAGACCCTCCACCGAGCGCTGACATGAGCAAGATACCCATCACATTGAACGGGGCCGAGCTGCTGCGCGCCGAGCTGCAGCGCCTGAAATCCGTGGACCGGCCCAACGTGATCACCGCGATCGCCGAGGCGCGCGCCCAGGGCGACCTCTCCGAGAACGCCGAGTACGACGCGGCGCGGGAGCGCCAGGGCTTCATCGAAGGCAGGATCCTCGAGCTCGAGGCGAAGCTGTCGAACGCGCAGGTCATCGACCCCGCGCTGCTCGAGGACGACGGCCGCGTGGTGTTCGGCACCACGGTGGAGCTGATGGACACGTCCGAGGGCAAGGAAACCGTGAGCTACCAGATCGTCGGCGAGGACGAGGCCGACCTGAAGGTCGGCAAGATCTCCTACTCCAGCCCCATCGCCAAGGCGCTCATCGGGAAGTACGCGGGCGACGTCGCCGAGGTCCGGACTCCGGGAGGGGTGAAGGAGTTCGAGATCGTGGACGTGAAGTACGTATAGCGTCGCCGTCGGGGCGCGGCCGCGGCCCCGGCTTCGGCCCGGGAGCGAGCTTCGCCGTCGCCGGTATCTTTCCCTTGCGCACCATGTCGCGGATGTCCAGGGCGCGCCGCTTCTCGTCGTCGCGGGCGCGCTGGCGCTGGTTGGCCTCGCGGCTCACCTTCGAGCCCCCTCGGCGCGCGGGTTTTTCCGCGGGCGCCGGCGCCCGCGGCGCGGCCGCCTCCTCGGGATTTTCACGGTAGAGCACGAACACCTTGCCGATCTGCTGCACCGGATGCGCCTGCAGCCGCTCGCAGATGGCATCGAGCCAGGCGGCGCGCGCTTCGCGCTCGTTGGTCGCGGCGCGCACCTTGATCAGCTCGTGGGCCTTCAACGAGCGGTCGATCTCGGCCACGACCTCGTCGGTGAGGCCCTTGTCGCCGATGATGACGATGGGGCTCAGCTTGTGGGCTTCGGCGCGCAGCTCGCTGCGGCGTTTGGGGGCTAAGGTCTTCATCGCGGCAGTATAGGGAAAAGCCTCGCACCACAGAGACCGCAGGGACCACAGGTTTCGTGAATCGTCGCTTTTCCGTGGTCTCAGTGGTCCCTGTGGTTCATTCTTCTGCCCGATGAAACGTTCGAAGTCCAGCCGCCAGTGGCTTCACCGCCACGTGAGCGACCCATACGTCCAGCGCAGCAAGCGCGAGGGCTACCGCAGCCGCTCGGCCTACAAGCTCACCGAGATCGACGAGCGCGACAAGCTGCTGCGTCCGGGCCAGCGCGTCGTCGACCTCGGCGCCGCCCCGGGGGGCTGGTCGCAGGTGGCCGCCAGGCGGGTCGGCGAGCCGGGGGCTGTCCTCGCCGTCGACCTGCTCCCCATGGATCCCGTTTCAGGTGTGACTTTCCTGCAGGCCGATTTCGCGAGCCGCAAGGGCCTGGAAGCGGTCCAACAGGCCCTGGACGGACGCAAGGCGGACCTCGTTTTGTCGGATATGGCCCCGAATCTGAGCGGAATCGCGGTATCGGACCAGGCGCGCTCGATGGAGCTGGCGGAGATCGCCCGCGATTTCGCGCTGTTGCACCTGAAACCCGAAGGCGCCTTCCTCGTCAAGGTGTTCCAGGGCGCGGGGTATGATGAATACCTCAGGTCGCTGCGCGCGGCGTTCGTGAAAGTCGTGGTGAGGAAGCCCGACGCATCGCGTGGCGAGAGCGCCGAGCAGTACCTGCTGGCGCGGGGCCTGAAAATCGCGTCGCCGCCCCCTTGATAAGCCCGCGTCGCGCCCCGAACTTTGCTTTTGAATACCCTGTCCATCTCCCTGTAATCCAGGGGTTTTTCCCCGCGGAAGGAAATTGCCAGTGAACAACACCATTCGGACCATCATGGTCTGGCTCGTGATCGGAGTCATCCTGACCATGGTGTTCATGCAGGTCGGCAACCGCCAATCGAGCGCGAACGTCATCGACTACTCCACCTTCATGGAGGAGGCGCGCCAGGGCCACATCGGCAAGGTGAAGATGGACAGCACGCGCACGCTCAAGGCGACCACGCGTGACGGCAAGACCTACACCGTCTACACGCCGGGCATCCAGGATCCCTGGATGGTGAGCGACCTCATGAAGCACGGCGTCAACGTCGAGGCCAAGCCCGAGGAAGAGCCCTCGCTGCTCATGAACATCTTCGTGTCGTGGTTCCCGATGCTGCTGCTCATCGGCGTCTGGATCTTCTTCATGCGCCAGATGCAGGGCGGCGGCCGCGGCGGCGCCTTCTCGTTCGGCAAGAGCCGCGCGCGCATGCTCGACGAAAACCAGAACCAGGTGACTTTCGCAGACGTGGCGGGCGTGGACGAAGCCAAGGAGGAAGTCGCCGAGCTGGTGGACTTCCTGCGCGATCCGTCCAAGTTCCAGAAGCTGGGCGGGCGCATCCCGCGCGGCGTGCTGATGGTGGGCTCGCCCGGTACCGGCAAGACGCTGCTGGCCCGAGCCATCGCAGGCGAAGCCAAGGTCCCGTTCTTCTCCATCTCCGGCTCCGACTTCGTCGAGATGTTCGTGGGCGTCGGCGCGGCCCGCGTGCGCGACATGTTCGAGCAGGCGAAGAAGAACGCGCCCTGCATCGTGTTCATCGACGAGATCGACGCGGTCGGCCGCCAGCGCGGCGCGGGCCTGGGCGGCGGCAACGACGAGCGCGAGCAGACGCTTAACCAGCTGCTGGTGGAGATGGACGGCTTCGAGGGCACCTCGGGCGTGATCGTCATCGCAGCCACCAACCGT
>DASPNE010000026.1:0-150839 GCA_035626705.1 Usitatibacter sp.
GAGAGCCGGATCACTTCCATCCGGTCGAGCAGCGGCGCCGGGATGTTGAGCGTGTTGGCGGTGGCGACGAACATCACGTCGGAGAGGTCGTACTCGACCTCGATGTAATGGTCGACGAACGTGTGGTTCTGCTCGGGGTCCAGCACCTCCAGCAGCGCCGACGACGGGTCGCCGCGGAAGTCCATGCCCATCTTGTCGACCTCGTCCAGCAGGAATAGCGGGTTGCGCACGCCCACCTTGGACATGTTCTGCAGGATCTTGCCGGGCATCGAGCCGATGTAGGTACGGCGGTGGCCGCGGATCTCGGCCTCGTCGCGCACGCCGCCCAGCGACATGCGCACGAACTTGCGGTTGGTGGCGCGCGCGATCGACTGCCCGAGCGAGGTCTTGCCGACACCGGGCGGGCCCACGAGGCACAGGATCGGCGCCTTCAGCTTGTCGACGCGCTGCTGCACCGCGAGATATTCGACGATGCGCTCCTTGACCTTCTCCAGGCCATAGTGGTCCGCATCGAGGATCTTCTCGGAGTTCTTGAGGTCGGTGGAGACCTTGGTCTTCTTCTTCCAGGGAAGGCCCACGATCGTGTCGATGTAGTTGCGTACCACGGTGGCCTCGGCCGACATGGGCGACATGAGCTTCAGCTTCTTCAGCTCCGCCTCGGCCTTGGCGCGCGCCTCCTTGGGCATGTGCGCGGCCTTGATCTTCTTCTCCAGCTCGTCGAGGTCGGCGCCCTCTTCCGAGTCGCCGAGCTCCTTCTGGATCGCCTTCACCTGCTCGTTCAGGTAGTACTCGCGCTGCGATTTCTCCATCTGGCGCTTCACGCGCCCGCGGATGCGCTTCTCCACCTGCATGATGTCGATCTCGGTTTCCAGCAGCTGCAGCAGCTGCTCGAGCCGGCGGCCGACCTGGAACATCTCGAGGATCTGCTGCTTCTGCTCGAGCTTGAGCGGCAGGTGCGCGGCGATCGTGTCGGAGAGCCTTCCCGCGCCGTCGATGCCCGAGAGCGAGGTGAGCACTTCGGGCGGGATCTTCTTGTTGAGCTTCACGTACTGGTCGAACTGGGCGAGCAGCGTGCGGCGCATCGCCTCGACCTCGTTCGAATCGGGCTCCTCGGTGGCGATCAAGTCGATCTCGGCCTCGAAGTTCGCCTTGTCGGTCAGCACGCGCTCGATGTGCGCGCGCTGCACGCCCTCGACCAGCACCTTCACGGTGCCGTCGGGCAGCTTGAGCATCTGCAGGATCGTGGAGACGGTGCCCACGTCGTACAGGTCCTCGGGGTTGGGCTCGTCCTTGGCGGCGGACTTCTGCGCCACGAGCACCACGTTCTTGCCCTCCTCCATCGCGGCCTCCAGCGCCTTGATGGACTTGGGCCGCCCCACGAACAGCGGGATCACCATGTGCGGGAACACCACGACGTCACGCAGCGGCAGCAGCGGGAGGACGCGGGAGTCGGAGGAGAACGAGGCGGTCATGGGGTCTTCCTGTGTGGATTACTCTGGTACGTGGGGGTGGGCGGGAGCCCGGACAACCCCCAGCGGGGCAATGCGAGGCGAGATCGGCGACTACTGCTGCCCACTCGCGACCTTCGGCTGGTCGGAGTAGATGAGGAGGGGTTTCGCATCGCCGGAGATCGCGCCCTCGTCGACGACCACCTTCTGGACGTTGGCGAGCGACGGAAGGTCGAACATGATGTCCAGGAGGGCATGCTCGATGATCGAGCGCAACCCGCGCGCGCCGGTACGGCGCTCGAGGGCCCGCTTGGCGATGGCCTGCAGGGCGTGGTCGCGGAACTCGAGTTCGACCCCCTCCATCGCGAGGAGTTTCTGGTACTGCTTGATCAGCGCGTTCTTGGGCTCGGTGAGGATCTTGATGAGCGCGCCGGTATCGAGCTCGTCGAGCACCGCCACCACCGGCAGGCGCCCCACGAATTCGGGGATGAGGCCGTACTTGATCAGGTCCTCGGGCTCGACGTCGTGCAGGAGCGCATTGAGCTCCTGGCGGTTGTTCATCGAGCGCACGTGCGCGCCGAAGCCCATGCTGGTGCGGTCGGTGCGGTTCTGGATCACCTTCTCCAGGCCGCCGAAGGCGCCGCCGCAGATGAAGAGGATGTTGGTCGTGTCGACCTGGACGAATTCCTGGTTGGGGTGCTTGCGCCCGCCCTGCGGTGGCACCGAGGCGATCGTGCCCTCGATCAGCTTGAGCAGGGCCTGCTGCACGCCCTCGCCCGAGACGTCGCGGGTGATCGACGGGTTGTCGGACTTGCGCGAGATCTTGTCGATCTCGTCGATGTAGACGATGCCGCGCTGCGCCTTCTCGACGTCGTAGTCGCACTTCTGCAGCAGCTTCTGGATGATGTTCTCGACATCCTCGCCGACGTAGCCCGCCTCCGTGAGCGTGGTCGCATCGGCGATGACGAAGGGCACGTTCAGCAGGCGCGCGAGCGTCTGCGCGAGCAGCGTCTTGCCCGAGCCCGTGGGCCCGATGAGCAGGATGTTCGACTTGGCGAGCTCGACGTCGTCCTGCTTGCCGCCGGTCTTCAGGCGCTTGTAGTGGTTGTACACCGCCACGGCGAGGATCTTCTTCGCCTGCACCTGGCCGATCACGTACTGGTCGAGGATCTCGCAGATCTCGTGCGGGCTGGGCAGGTCGCTCTTGGCGGCCTTCTGCGAGGTGTCGGTGGAGGCCTCCTCGCGGATGATGTCGTTGCAGAGGTCGATGCACTCGTCGCAGATGAAAACCGACGGGCCGGCGATGAGCTTGCGCACCTCGTGCTGGCTCTTGCCGCAGAAGGAGCAATAAAGGAGCTTCTCGCCGCCGACCTTGTCTGTCATCTGTTCCTGCTTCCGTCCCCTGCCGCTATGCCGCCGCCGCTTCGCTGCGGCTCTTCAGCACACGATCGATCATCCCATACTTTAGCGCGTCTTCGGCGCTCATGAAGTTGTCGCGATCGGTGTCGTTCTCGATGCGCTCGATGGGCTGGCCGGTGTGCTGCGCCATCATCTCGTTCAGCTTGCGTTTGAGGTACAGGACCTCCTTGGCGTGGATCTCGATGTCCGAGGCCTGGCCCTGGAAGCCGCCCGAAGGCTGGTGGATCATCACGCGCGAGTTGGGCAGGCAGAAGCGCTTGCCCTTGGCCCCGGCGCAGAGCAGGAAGGCGCCCATGCTGGCGGCGAGCCCCGTGCAGAGGGTGGACACGTCCGGCTTGATGAACTGCATGGTGTCGTACATCGCCATGCCCGCCGAGACGCTGCCGCCCGGCGAGTTGATGTACAGGTGGATGTCCTTGTCGGGGTTCTCGCTCTCGAGGAAGAGGAGCTGCGCCACCACGAGGTTGGCCATCCCGTCGCTGATCGGGCCCACGAGGAAGATCACGCGCTCCTTGAGCAGGCGCGAGTAGATGTCGTAGGCGCGCTCGCCCCGGCCGGACTGCTCGATGACCATGGGCACGAGGCCCAGGCCGCTCGGGGATTCGTAGGTGTCGTGCTGCGTGGCGATGCCGTTCGGGTTCTTGATGAACATCTCAATCCTTCTTCGTTCCCATGAGTTCGTCGAAGTCGGTGGGCTTGTCCTCGACCTTCATTCTCCCCATGGCCCATTCTACGACGTTGTCCTCCATCACGAGCGCCTCGACTTCCGCCAGACGGGACGGGTCGCCGTAGTACCACCGGACCAGCTGCTCGGGTTGCTCGAAGCTCTCGGCGTGCTCCTCGATCGCGCGGCGAACCTGCTCCGGCTTGGGCTCCAGGCCCTCGCGCTTCACGAGCTCGCTCACCAGGATGGAGAGCTTGATGCGGCGCATGGCGCGCTCGGAAAAAAGCTCCGCCGGCAGCGACAGGTTCTGCGTGGTCATGCCGCGCTGCTTGAGGTCTTCCACCGCCTGGCCCTGCATGCGCTCGATCTCGGCATCGAGCAGGGCGCGCGGCACGTCGAAGCGGGCCGAGGCGAGCAGCGCATCCATCACCTGCTCCTTCACGCGCTGCTTGAGGCGCTTGGCGACCTCCTTCTCGATGTTCTGGCGCACCTCTCGCTTCAGGCGCTCGACATCGCCATCCTCCACGCCGAGCGCACGGGCGAAGTCGCCGTCCACGTCCGGCAGCTTGGGCTCGGCCACCTGGTTCACGGTGACGGTGAAATCGGCGGTCTTGCCCTTCACCTCCTCGGCGTATTCCTGCGGGAAAGTGACCGGGAAGGTGCGCGTCTCGCCCTCCTTCATGCCGATCAGCGCGTCCTCGAAGCCCTTGAGCATGCGGCCTTCGCCCAGGACCACCGTGAAGTTCGATGCCTTGTTGCCGGCGAACGGCTGGCCCGCGATCAGGCCCTCGAAATCGATGTTGACCAGGTCCTCGTTGCGGGCAGCGCGCTCGACGCGCTCGTACTTGGCGCGCTGCTTGCGCAGCGTGGCGAGCGTGGCTTCGACGTTGTTGTCCGCGACCTCGGTCTTCGGGCGCTCGAGGCGCTTGCCGGCGATGTCGTCGAAGACCACCTCGGGATAGACCTCGAAGGTGGCGGTGTATTCGACCTTGTCGGTGCCCGGCGCGGGCGCCTGCACCGGCTGGAAGCGCGGGTAGCCCGCGACGCGGTAGTTCTGGTCCTTCACCGCCTGGGCGAACGACTGCTGCACCGAGTCGCTCAGCACTTCCTGGCGGACCTGGAAACCGTACTGGCGCTCGACCATCTTGAGCGGGACGTGGCCCGGCCGGAAACCTTGCATCTTCACAGTGCGCGCGAGCTTCTTCAGGCGCGTGGCGATCTCGCTCTCGATCTGCGCGATCGGCACCGAGACCGTGAGGCTGCGCTCGAGCGTGCTGGGCGTGTTCTGGACAGCTTGCTGCATCGAAGGGTTTTCCTTGTTGGGGATGGGAACCGGGGTCAGACCCCAAAACGGGCAGAGGCGATAACCGGGACATGACCCCGGTGGTGCGAAAGGAGGGACTCGAACCCACACGCCTTTCGGCGCTGGAACCTAAATCCAGTGCGTCTACCAATTCCGCCACTTTCGCGGCCGTCGAATTATACCCGAAAAAGGGCTTCCCTAATTCGCCGGGAAAGCCCCGGCAGGCCGATATAATCCCGAAAATTCAAGCGCTTGAAACCTCCCTTGGCGGTCGACCACTACGAGAATTTTCCCGTCGCGTCCTGGCTGCTGCCGGCCCGCATGCGCCCGGCCATCGAGGCCATCTACGCCTTCGCGCGGGGGGCGGACGACGTGGCCGACGAGGGCGAGGCGAGCGAGGCGGAGCGGCTCGCCGGCCTGGCGCGCTACGCGCGCGCGCTGGACGAGATCGAGGCCGGCTGCCGGCCCGGCGAGCCTCCCTTCGATCGCCTGGCCGATGCGGTGCGCGCGCATTCGCTGCCTGTCTCGCTCCTGCGGGACCTCCTGGATGCCTTCGCCCAGGACGTGACGACGCGGCGCTATGCGACCTACGCGGACCTCCTGGACTATTCGCGCCGATCCGCGAACCCGGTCGGCAGGCTCGTGCTGCAGGTCATGGGCGGCGCCTCCCCGCAGATGCTCGAATGGTCGGACGCGATCTGCTCGGCGCTGCAGTGCATCAACTTCTGGCAGGACGTGGCGATCGACTGGCGCAAGGCGCGCGTGTACATCCCGCAGGAGGACCTCGAGCGATTCGAGGTTACCGAGGAGCACATCGCGCAGGGGCGCGCCGATGCGGCATGGGCCACGCTCATGCGATTCGAATGCGATCGCTCGCGGGAATTGCTGCTGCGCGGCGCACCGCTTGCGCGAGTGCTCCCGGGCCGCCTGGGGATGGAGATTCGCGCCACCGTCGAGGGCGGCCGCACCATTCTCGATAAAATCGACGCGGTTTCGGGGGATGTGTTCAGGCATCGGCCGGTGCTGGGCGGGCGCGACTGGATTGCGATCATTTTCAGATCAATGATGAAGACCGGGGACGGCCCCCGATGACCCCGGACGAGTATTGCCAGCAGAAGGCGGCGCAGAGCGGCTCGAGCTTCTACTACAGCTTCCTCTTCCTGCCGACGGAGCGGCGGCGAGCGATCACCGCGCTCTACGCGTTCTGCCGCGAGGTGGACGACGCGGTGGACGAGGCGAGCGAACCGTCGGTGGCGCGCACGAAGCTCGCCTGGTGGCGCACCGAGGTGGCGAACCTCTTCGCCGGTCATCCCGCGCATCCGGTCACGCGCGCGCTGCAGCCCTTCACGGCGACGCATGGCATCGATGCCGGGCGCCTGAACGAGATCATCGACGGCATGGAGATGGACCTCTCCTACCATCGCTATCCCGACTTTGCCGCCCTCAAGCTCTACTGCCATCGCGTGGCGGGCGTGGTGGGCCAGCTCTCGGCGTCGATCTTCGGGTACTCGGCGCCTTCCACCCTCGAATACGCCGAGAACCTCGGGCTCGCCTTCCAGCTCACCAACATCATCCGCGACGTGGGCGAGGACGCCCGCCGCGATCGGGTGTACCTGCCGGTGGACGAGCTCGCGCGCTTCGGGCTTTCGCCCGAGGATATCCTCGCGCGCCGTGGCGGCGAGCCTTTCGAGAAGCTCATGTCGATGCAGGCCGAGCGGGCCGAGTCGTACTACGACCTCGCCTTCTCGCGCTTAGCGCCCGAGGACCGGCGCAACCAGCGTGCCGGGCTGATCATGGCGGCGATCTATCGCACGCTCCTCGGCGAGATCCGCCGAGACCGGTTCCGGGTGCTGGAGCAGCGCATCGCGTTGACGCCGCTGCGCAAGCTCTGGATCGCCTGGCGCACCTGGGTCCGGGCGTGAGGCGAATCCCATGACGCGCCGCGTCGCCGTCGTCGGCGCGGGTTACGCGGGGCTTTCCGCCGCCGTCGCCCTCGCGCGCAGTGGAGCCGCGGTGACACTCTACGAAGCCAATCGCGTCGCCGGCGGGCGCGCGCGGCGGGTCGAGTACCGCGGGGCGTTGCTGGACAACGGCCAGCACATCCTGCTCGGCGCCTATCGCGAGACGCTCGCCCTCATGCGCGAGGTCGGCGTGCCCGGCACGGCGCTCAGGCGTTTTCCGCTGA
This sequence comes from Usitatibacter sp., assembly GCA_035626705.1. Classification (GTDB taxonomy): domain Bacteria; phylum Pseudomonadota; class Gammaproteobacteria; order Burkholderiales; family Usitatibacteraceae; genus Usitatibacter. The sequence goes on from DASPNE010000026.1 coordinate 7,020, forward strand.
CGCTCGAAATCCCGGGCAGGCTTCGCGTACGCGCGCCGCGCCTGCCCGCTCCGCTTCACCTCGTGCTCGCGCTGGCCAGGGCACGGGGCCTCACGTGGGGCGAACGTCTCGCCGCCGCGCGTTTCGCCATGGCCGCAAGAAACCTCGCCCCGTCCGCCGCGCCGCTCACCGTAGACCAGATGCTCGCGAGCCACCGCCAGCCGCCGCCCGTGAACGCGCTCCTGTGGGGGCCGCTCTGCGTATCCGCGCTCAATACGCCGACCTCCCAAGCCGATGCGCACGTGTTCTGCAACGTGCTGCGCGATGCGCTTTTCCGCGCGCGTGAGGACTCCGACCTGCTGGTGCCCGCGATCGACCTCTCGGCGCTGCTGCCTGACGCCGCGTTGGTGTGGCTGGTTGCGCACGGCGGGGAGGTCGCCGTCGGCACGCGCGTCACGGCGCTGTCTCCTGCAAGGGACCGATGGCGCCTCGAAGCGGCCGGTGGCACCGCACGCGAGTTCGATGCCATCGTCTGCGCCACGGCACCCTTCCAGGTGCCCGCGCTGGTGACGGCATGCGAGCCGCTGCGCAGCCTGGCCGAAGGGCTCGGCGCGCTCGAGCACGAGCCGATATCGACCGTCTACCTGCAATACGACCGCGCGGTTCGGCTGCCTTTCCCGATGGTGGGACTGTCCGGCGGCCACGTGCAGTGGCTTTTCGATCGCGAGGCGCTCTCGGGCGCGCGCGGCCTCATCGCCGCCGTTATTTCCGCCTCGGGCCCGCACCTCGATCTCGACAACGACGTCCTCTGCACCGTCGCGCACCGCGAGCTTGCCCAGGTAGTCGGAACGTTGCCGGAGCCCACGTGGGCCAAGGCGATCACCGAGAAGCGCGCCACCTTCGCCTGCAAGCCGGGCATCTTCCGGCCGCAGAACGCCACCGCCGCCAAGGGGTTCTTCCTGGCCGGCGATTACACTGCGAGCCCCTATCCCGCCACGCTGGAAAGCGCGGTGCAGAGTGGGAGGAAGGCCGCGCAGGCCACGCTCGGGTATTTGGAAAATGGTTCCCGCCTTCGCGGGGGATGACACGATGACCGCCATTCCCCCCTCGTACGCCCCTCCCCCCGACCTGCTCGCCGGTCGAGTGATCCTGGTCTCCGGCGCGGGGCAAGGCCTGGGCAAGGCGGTCGCGTTGGCGTGCGCGCGCCATGGCGCGACCGTGGCCCTCCTCGGCCGCAAGCAGGAGAAGCTCGAGAAGACCTACGACGAGATCGAGGCCGCGGGGCTGCCGACGGGGGCGATCATCCCGCTCGACCTGGCGAGCGCGGGCAGCGGCGAGATGGAGCAGGTGGCGAACCTCATCCGGCGCGACCTGAAGCGCCTCGACGGCATCGCCCATTGCGCGAGCCACTTCGTGCCGCTCGGCCCGCTCGCGGGGCAGACGCTCGAGCAATGGAACACCTTGCTGCGCGTGAACCTCGTCGCACCCTTCGCACTCACACGCGCGTGCCTGCCCCTGCTCGCCGCCGCGCCGGACTCCGCCGTGGTCTTCACGGGCGAGACCCATGGCGCGCAGCCCAAGGCGTACTGGGGCGGCTTTGCGGTTTCGAAATCGGGCCTCTCGCCGCTTGCCACCATCTGGGCCGACGAGCTGGAGCACGCCGGCAAGCCGCGCATGAACGTGCTCATCCCGGGACCCATCGCGAGCCCGCAGCGCGCGCAAAGCCACCCTGGCGAAGATCGCGCGCGCCTGCGTCCACCGGAAGAAGTTGCGCGCGCCTATCTATACCTGCTGGGGCCCGAAAGCGCGCCGCTCAGCGGAAAAACCGTCCATGCGTGACCGGGAACGCGGCTTTTTGAGGCGCAATCGGTTAAACTAGGTTTCGCCCGAGATTCGCACCGTAAGTCCCTGCATTACCACAACTAATAGCGAGGACGGCTCCCCGCCGCTCTATCTCCAGGTCGCTCGATGCAAGACACGGCTAACCGAACCTTCATCTGCAGCGTCGTGTTCATCGACCTGGTGGGCTACTCGAAGAAGCCCGTCACCGAACAGATCCGGCTCAAGACGAGCCTCACGAACAACCTCTCCGAAGCCATCAAGGACATCCCGGTCAACGACCGGATCATCCTCGACACCGGCGACGGCGCGGCCATCAGCTTCCTGGGCGATCCCGAAGACGCGCTCTTCGTGACGCTGTCGCTGCGCGAAGCCATCGTGCGCGACGCCGCCTCGGCCGAAGGCGGCATCGAGACCTCCGGCGACGACTCGGTGCGCATGGGCATCAACCTCGGCCCCGTCAAGCTGGTGAAGGACATCAACGGCCACCCGAACATCATCGGTGACGGCATCAACGTGGCGCAGCGCATCATGAGCTTCGCGCGCCCCGGCCAGATCGTGGTCTCGCGCTCGTACTACGACGTGGTGTCCAACCTCGCCGGCGAATACGCCAAGCTCTTCTCGTACGAGGGCTCGCGCACCGACAAGCACGTGCGCGAGCACGAGATCTACGTCGTGGGCCACCACGAGGGCGCGCTGCAGAAGGCCAAGGACGGCATGCGCGACCGGGCTTCGTCCACCACGCCCAACCAGGCCGCGCGCCGCACCGGGACGCATGGCGCCGCGGGCTCCTCGACGATGACGGTCACGATCCCCTCCTTCGGGTTCATCCAGGACCGCAAGAAGCTCGCGATGGTGGCTGGCGGGCTTTCGCTGCTCGTGCTGGTGCTGGCGATCCTGCTGGCGACCAAGAAGCCCGCGACGCCCGACGGCATGGCCGCCGCGGCGGGCACGCAGCCCGCGGTCGCCGCCACCACGCCCGCCACGACCACCGAGCCGGCAAAGCCCGCGACCACGCCAGCCGTTGCCGCGGCCCCCGCGCCGACCGACGCGCCTCCTGCCGCAGGCGCGGCACCGAAGGACGCCGCCAAGCCCGACGCCAAGGTGCTCGATCCCAAGCCCTCCGCTTCCCAGGTGCCCGCGGCCGCGCCGCCGCCCGCGAAGGAGGCGCCGAAGGCCGAAACCAAGCCCGACACCAGGGTCGCCGACGCCAAAGGCGCCGAGTCCAAGTCCGGCGACCCGAAAGGGGCCGCTGCCGCACCGCCCGCCACGCTGGTGTTCGCCATCCAGCCGTGGGGCGAGATATTCGTGGACGGGAAGTCGCGCGGGGTCACGCCGCCGATGAAGTCGCTCAAGCTTCCCCCGGGCAAGTACAAGCTCGAGGTGAAGAACACCACCTTCCCGGTCCATTCCCAAAACCTCGATCTCAAGACACGTGACGAGATCACCGTCCGCCACAGGTTCCAGTGATGAAGACAACACTGCGCACGCTGTTCGGTTGGCTCCCCGCCTTTGCGGGGACGACGCTGCTGCTGGTCGCGGCCGGTTGCGCGGAGGTGCCAAAGCAGGGCGAGGTGGCCGCGCCCAAGCCCGCGGCGCCGCAGATCACCGAGGACGTGCTGCGCAAGCGCGCCGAGGAGCAGCTCGCGCAGGGCGTGCAGCAATACCAGGCAGGTGAGTACGACAACGCCGTGCGCACCCTCACCGCCTCGCTCGACCACGGCATGCTGAGCAAGGCCGACCAGGCGCGCGCCCGCAAATTCCTCGCCTTCAGCCATTGCGTCTCGGCCCGCGACGGCTCGTGCCGCGCGGAGTTCCGCAAGGCCTTCGAGATCTATCCCGAGTTCGCCCTCACGCCGGCCGAGGACGGGCATCCCATCTGGGGACCGGTGTACCGCGACGTGCGCGCGCAGCTCATCGCCGAGCGCGAGGCGTCCCAGGGCCGCAAGTCCACCGGCACCCTCGGCAAGGCCGAGCAGATGCTGGCCGACGGCATGGTCAAGTACGACGCCGGCGACTACGCCGCCTCGTACAAGCTGCTGGAGGGCGCGCTCAAGGAGGGCCTCAAGGACAAGGCCGACCAGGTGCGCGCGATGAAGCACCTCGCCTTCAACCTCTGCCTGCAGGAAAAATACCGCGACTGCCGCGGCGCGTTCATCAAGATCTACGACGTCGATCCCGAGTTCGACCTCACCCCCGCCGAGGCGGGCCATCCGTCCTGGACCAGGACCTTCGCCGGCGCCAAGGCGCAGGCCAAGCGCGCCCTCAAGGACAAGGAAGTACGCGAGGCCCGCGAGAAGGCGAAGGCGCCGCCGGCGGCGGCGGTGCCGAAGAAGTAAACGAGACGATGCTGTCGACGCTTGGACGCTACAAGATCATCTCCGAGATCGGCCAGGGGGCGATGGGCGTCGTCTACAAGGCGGTCGACCCCATCATCGACCGCACGGTCGCGATCAAGACGATCAACCTGAACCTCTCGCGCCAGGAGCTCGAGGAGTACGAGGCGCGGTTCCAGCAGGAGATCAAGGCGGCGGGGCGCCTGAACCACCCCAACATCGTCACCATCTACGACGTGGGCAAGACCGACGCCGTGGCCTACATGGCGATGGAGTTCCTCGAGGGCAACGAGCTCAAGGACATCATCGCCTCGGGCAGCCTGATGCCGCCCGACCAGGTCGTGGACATCATCGCGCAGGTGGCCGATGGCCTCTGGTTCGCGCACCAGCAGGACATCGTGCACCGCGACGTGAAGCCCTCGAACATCATGGTGATGAAGGGCGGCATCGCGAAGATCACCGACTTCGGCATCGCGCGCCTGCCCAACTCGGCGGTGAAGACGATGACGGGCCTCATCCTCGGCTCGCCGCGCTACATGTCGCCCGAGCAGGTGATCGGCAAGACGATCGATGCCCGCAGCGACATCTTCTCGCTGGGCGTGGTGCTCTACGAGGCCCTCACCGGAATCGCGCCCTTCGATGGCGAGAACGTGAACGCCATCATGTACGCGACGGTGAACACCAGCCCGCCCCCGCCCTCCGAGCACAACCGCGCGGTGCCCGCGATGCTGGACCTCATCGTCGCCAAGGCGATGGCCAAGCTGCTCGAGGATCGCTACCAGTCCATCAAGGAGCTCGCCGACGACCTGCGCGAGGTCCGCCGCCAGATCGACTCGACGCGCCCCGCCGCGGCGCTCAAGGCCACGACCGCGCCGGCGCTGCCGCGCAGCCAGCCCAGCACCACGCCCCTGCAGCAGTCGGAAGTGGACACGGCGACGATGCCGATGGGCGGCGCCAAGTCCAAGGAGGACGAGGCCAAGGCCGTGCCGCTCGCCAAGACCTTCGACTCGTTCGACGCGACGATGCGCCTGGCGGCCATGACCGACCAGACCGACGAGTTCCGCGAGTACATCACGCAGACGCAGAAGATGCGCGCGTACAAGGGGAAGATCGAGTCGGGTCCCCTGGCGGCGCAGGCTGCGAAGACTGCCGCCGCCGCAGCCACCGCGCCGGCTCCGCCGCCGGTCGAGAAGAAGAAGCCCCCACTCGCGCCGAAACCGACGCCCAAGCCCACGCCGGCCGCTCGTCCCGCTGCGATGGAAGAGATGCCGCCGGCCTCCGGCGGCACCAACTTCATCGCCATCGGCGCCATCGTGGTGCTCGCCATCGCGGCCGCGGCGCTGCTGGTGGCGCTGCTGATCAAGTAGAGCCTGTCGTTCCCGCGTAGGCGGGAACCCAATCACCCCTTCAAGTAGTCCACCGCCTCCACCAGGCGCTCCACCGGCACGACCTCCAGTCCCGCGATCGCCTGCTTGGGCTTGTTCGCCGCGGGCACGATCGCATGCGTGAAGCCGAGCTTCGCCGCCTCGCGCAGGCGCTCCTGGCCGCGCTGCACGGGACGCACTTCCCCCGCCAGGCCGACCTCCCCGAAGACCACGTGCTTCTCGGGCAGCGGCCGGTTCCTGAGGCTCGAGACGACCGCAAGCGTCACGGCGAGGTCCGCACCCGGCTCGATGATCTTCACGCCGCCCACCGCATTGAGGAACACGTCCTGGTCGAAGCATGCGATGCCGGCGTGCCGGTGCAGCACCGCGAGCAGCATCGCGAGCCGGTTCTGCTCGAGGCCCACGGCGAGGCGCTTGGGGCTGCCTCCGTGGGCGTCATCCACGAGGGCCTGCAGCTCCACCAGCAGCGGGCGCGTGCCTTCCTGCGTCACCATCACGCACGATCCCGCGACTCCCGAGTGGTGTTGCGAGAGGAAGAGCGCCGACGGGTTCGTCACCTCGCGCAGGCCCTTCTCCGTCATCGCGAAGACGCCGATCTCGTTTACCGCGCCGAAGCGGTTCTTGAACGCGCGGATGAGGCGAAAGCTCGTGTGCGTCTCACCCTCGAAATAGAGCACCGTGTCCACCATGTGCTCGAGGACCCGGGGGCCCGCGAGGGCCCCTTCTTTCGTGACGTGGCCCACGAAGATGATGGTGGTCTGGCTCTGCTTGGCCAGCCGCGTGAGCTGGGCCGCGCATTCGCGCACCTGCGCCACCGACCCCGGCGCCGAGGTGAGCGCGCTCGAGTAGAGCGTCTGGATCGAATCGACCACCGCCACGCGCGGCTTCCTCTCGGCGAGCGTGCCCTGGATCTTCTCCAGCTCGATCTCGGGTAGCAGCTGCACCTTGGCGGCGTTCACACCCAGGCGCTTGGCCCGCAGCGCGACCTGCTGCGCGGATTCCTCGCCGGTGATGTAGAGCACCGGCACCTGCTCGGCCAGGCGCGCCGCGGCCTGGAGCAGCAACGTGGACTTGCCGATGCCCGGGTCGCCGCCGATGAGAACGACGCCGCCCTCGACCAGGCCGCCGCCGAGCACGCGGTCGAACTCGGCAATGAGCGTGGGCAGCCGCGGGAAGTCGCGCGCCTCGACTTCTCCCAGCTCGACCACCGCACCCGTGCCGCCGATGCTTGCGAAGCGATGCGCGCCGGCCTTGCCGCCGGCTTCCAACGCCGTTTCCACGAGCGTGTTCCAGGCGCTGCAGTGCGGGCACTGGCCCTGCCACTTCGGCGTCTGGCCGCCGCACTCGGTGCAGGTATAGACGGACTTCGACCTCGCCATCAGAGCGCGTCCTGGATCGGAACGCGCGGGGCCACGCCGCAGAGCAACTCGTAACCCACGGTGCCCGCGGCCGTCGCCACCTCATCGACGGGCAGGCCCTCGCCCCAGAGCGTCACGGGCGAGCCGACTTTCGCGTGCGGAACGGGGGTGAGGTCCACCGTGATCATGTCCATGGAGACGCGGCCGGCGGTGACGGTGCGGATGCCCTCGACAAGCACCGGCGTGCCGGAGGGCGCGTGGCGCGGATAGCCATCGGCATAGCCGCAGGCGACGACACCCAGGCGCATCGGCTTCTCGCAGCGGAACGTCGCTCCATACCCCACCTCGTCCCCGGGGCGCAGCTCCTGGATGGAGATGAGTTGCGATTCGAGCGTCATCGCGGGGATGAGCCCGAGCTGCTCGGCGCTGCGATCGGCGAACGGCGTGGCCCCGTAGAGGCAGATGCCGAGGCGCACCGCATCCATGTGCGAGCCCGGGTGCGCGAAGATGGCGGCGGAGTTGGCGAGGCTGCGCGGGAGCGTGATGCCGCGAGTCACCTCGGCGAATCGTCGCATCGCCTCGCGCACGCCATCGGGCGCCTCGGAGGTCGCGAAATGCGTCATGAGGGTGATCGAGCGCGCGCGACCGCCCGCCTGCAGGCGCTCGAGAGCGTTTGCCACCTTCTCCAGCGGAAAGCCCAGGCGGTTCATGCCGGTGTTGATCTTGAGCCACAGGTCGATCGGCTCGCCGCGGTCAGCTTCGAGCATGCGGAGCTGCTCTTCGTGGTGCACGGCGGTGGCGAGACGGGATGCCGCGATTTCCCGAAGCTCCACCGCATCGAAAAAACCCTCGAGGAGGAGGATCGGCGTATCGGGACGCGCCTCCCGCAACCGCACCGCGCCGTCCAGCTCCAATGTCGCGAAACCATCGGCCTCAGCCAACGCGCGCGCCACGCGGTCGATGCCATGGCCGTAGCCGTTCGCCTTCACCACGGCGAGCACCTTCGAATAGCGCGCAGCCTGCTTCGCGGTGAGGTAGTTGTGGCGAAGCGCGGCTGCGGAGACGCGCGCGTGGATGGGGCGGGCCATGGATGACCGCGATTCTATCGGCCCCGCTAGGGCTGGTAGCCGGACATCCCCGAGAAATTCTCGAAGCGCGTGTGCTTGCCGAGGAAAGTGAGCTTCACGGTGCCGATGGGACCGTTACGCTGCTTGCCGATGATGATCTCCGCGACACCCTTGTCCGGCGAGTCCTCGTTGTAGACCTCGTCGCGGTAGATGAAGAAGATCATGTCCGCGTCCTGCTCGAGGGCGCCCGATTCACGAAGATCCGACATCACCGGCCGCTTGTTCGGCCGCTGCTCGAGCGAGCGGTTCAACTGCGACAGCGCGATCACAGGGACCTTGAGCTCCTTGGCCATCTGCTTCAATCCGCGCGAGATCTCGGAGAGCTCCGTCGCGCGGTTTTCGTTCTGGCCCGAATCGCTGCCCTGCATGAGCTGGATGTAGTCGATGACGATGAGGCCGAGCGCGCCGTACTCGCGCCACTTGCGCCTTGCGCGCGCGCGAAGCTCGAGTGGGTTGAGCGCCGCGGTTTCATCGATCAGCAGCGGCGCCTCGTTCAATTTGCCCAGCGCAGCGCCCAATCGATCCCAATCGGATGGCTCGAGGCGACCCGTCCGCAGCCGCTGCGCGTCTACCTTGCCGACAGAGCCGAGCAAACGAGTGGCGAGCTGCGTGCCGCCCATCTCCATCGAGAACACGAGCACCGGAAGCTTGAGCTCGAGCGCCACGTGCTCGGCCATGTTGAGCGCGAGCGAGGTGTTGTGCGTGACGACGTAGTCGTTCGTGATGTAGAGCTTCGAGGGGTGCGAGACCGCTATGCACTGGGTTGGTGTGACACGGGTCGGAGTGATGGCCGTAATGACCGGCCGATGGCGGCGTCCAGCCTCCTCGGGCAGGCGATCGCGTTTGTGCGAAAGGCGGAAAAGTGAGCGCGGCCGAGGATGGCTGATATTCAGCACGTAAGCCGAGCGCCCAACCTTCTTCTCGCCCTTGTAGGTGAAGGTGGTGCGCTTGTCATTCAGGGTGCACCACCCGCCCAGGGACCGAACCAGTTCCTGGACATCACGGGCCAGGCGATAGCTCGACGTGCAAAATCGAACCGCCTTGAACGTTTCCACCCATCCATCGGTGTCCAGCAGCCCTTGCAAAAGGGCGAGGCGGGCTTCCTTGCATGCGTACCGATAAGTGCGAGGAATGAACTTCTCGTGGCTTTGGACGCCCCAGAGGCCGACAGAGCGCAATCCTTCTGCAAGGCTATTCGGGATAGGGCCAAAGTAGGTGCGTTGGGAAACCGAATTGGCGATTCGCCAGTCGTACCGGGAGTCATGCCGGAGCGCCATGGTGTCTCCGACGCCCGCCTGCATCCTCTCGAGCATCTCCGGCTCGGCCGTGCTGAAGGTGGGAGTGCCGCTGCAGATGTGACCGTCCCCGAGCATGGCTCCCAGAACCCAAGGATCCACAGGAAGGGCATCGTGGTGCCCGAAGTCTCCCGACGCCTGGTCGATCCACAGCCGGTGGCGGTAGCGCACACGACGGAGCATCTCGATCAACTTGGCGGTGCTGAGGATGCGAGGCTCCGGCCATGAGCGGTAATGCACACGCCAGAGGTGCTCGGCACACGCTTCAGCGCTGCGGCCATCGGAGAACTGGATCCGGTAGACCTGTCGCTCGCCCTGTGGAAACACTCCGGTGACGATGGACGGCTCACCATCCACCGAAGCGACGGCGTCGCCGACCTGGAGCGACCCCATCTCGCGCCAGCCCGTGGGCGTCTTGATGCGCGCATCCAGGGGCATCGCTTTCCCCATGCTGGGTCTTCCCGCCACGATGATCAGATCGCCTGGCTGCAAGCCCGTGGTCTGCTCATCGAGATCGACGAAGCCAGTGGCCACCCCGGTCACGCTCGCCGGATTGCGATGCAGCTCATCCAGCCGGCTCATCACCTCCGCCAGCACCTTCGACATCTCGACGAAGCTCTCGGATGAACGCCCGCCCGTCTCCCCGATTTCGAGGATCTTGGTCTCGGCCTCGTCCAGCAGCTGCCGCGCCTCGCGCCCCTGGGGCGAGTAGGCCGAATCCGCAATGGCGGTGCCGACCTCGGCGAGCTTGCGCATGATGGCGCGCTCGCGAACGATCTCCGCGTAGCGGCGAATGTTGGCCGCCGAGGGCGTGCCCGAAGCAAGCTGGTGCAGGTAGGCCAGCCCGCCCACATCCTGGATGTCACCCGTTATCTTGAGCGCCTCCGACACGGTGAGCACGTCGGCGGGCTTGTTCTCCTCGATCAGGCGGGTGATGGCGCGCCACAGCAGGCGATGGTCGGCGCGGTAGAAGTCCGACTCGCCGATCAGGTCACCGATGCGGTCCCAGGCCGAGTTGCTGAGCAGCAGGCCCCCCAGCACGGCCTGCTCGGCTTCCACCGAATGCGGCGGCAGGCGCAGCGACTCGATCTGGACATCACCCGGGGCGGAGCGGGCGAAACGTTCGGTGCCAGCAGGGGCGGCCATTTAGTGTTGTCTCCTCCGTGAACGCGAGCGGCCTCCCCGATCGCGAGGGGGAAGTGTGCCCAAGTGATCGTGTGGGGACAACGGAAAAGTCTGTGGATAAGGTGTGGGCAAAGCCCGAAGTCCGTGGCGTTCGCCATCAGTCTTCCTGCTCTGAAGCTCACCATGTGAGCTTGACGAATCACCCCAATTAAATAAGTTAGAGTAACCACCCATGAAGAAGCCGACAGACGACTTCCTGCGTCGGCAGTATCCGGAACTCGGCGCGGGGGGTTTCACCCACGTCGACGGCACGATCCAGTTCTATTTCCGGATCAATGCCCTCGTGCAGCAGCACTCCCATGTGCTCGACCTTGGCGCCGGGCGGGGATGGTGGCTAGAGGACGAAACTAATGAGGTGAAGCGCAGCCTGCGAATGCTCAAGGGAAAGGTGGCCGAGGTCGTCGGGATCGACGTCGATCCCGTCGTTACAACTAATCGGAGTTTGGACAAGGCGGTCGTGGGAATTCCCGGCCAGGCGCTTCCCTTCAATAGCGCCAGCTTTGATGTTGTCATTGCCGACTACGTGCTTGAGCACATTGACGATCCCGCACAAGTGGCCGCTGAAATCCGGCGGATACTCCGTCCCGGAGGCTGGTTTTGCGCACGCACGCCCAACCGATGGGGCTACGTTTCAATCGGAACCCGCATCTTTAGTAACAGGTTGCATGCCCGCATCCTGCGGCTGGCCCAGCCCGAGCGAAAGGAAATCGATGTCTTTCCAACGCGTTTCCGCTTGAACACCATGAGAAGCATCAAAAAATACTTCTCCAATGTCGATTTCGAACACTTCAGCTTTTACTATCAGGCCGAGCCGGCATACCACTTCAATTCGCCATTAATCTTTTCTTTCATGCGCTTCGTCGATGATCTACTTCCGCGGCCGCTTCGGGGAAATCTGTTCATCTTTCTACGGCGAAAGTAGGCCCCCCCCCAAAAAAAAGCCGCCCAAAGGCGGCTCTCCTGTTCAGCTGTCGCGCTTACTGCTCGCCCACCACGTGCACGGTGATGTTCGCCAGCACGTCCGAGTGCAACTGGACCGTGATCGGGAACTCGCCGATGTGCTTGAGCGGGCCGGCCGGCATGCGAATCTCGGCTTTCTTCACCTCGGTGCCCTGCTTCGTGAGCGCCTCGGCGATGTCCGCGTTGGTCACGGAGCCGAAGAGGCGGCCATCCACACCGGCCTTCTGGGTGATGTCGATCTTGAGGCCCTCGAGCTTCGAGGCGCGCTCCTGGGCGGAGGCGAGCGCTTCGTTGGCCTTCTTCTCAAGGTCGGCGCGGCGGTTCTTGAACTCTTCCAGGTTCTTCTCGGTCGCGCGCTTGGCCTTGCCCTGCGGGATGAGGAAGTTGCGGGCGAAGCCGTCCTTCACCTTCACCACGTCGCCCAGGCCGCCGAGGTTCACCACTTTTTCCATCAGGATCACTTGCATGGTGTCGGTCCTCAGTGCAGGTCGGTGAAGTGCAGCAGCGCGAGGAAACGCGCGCGCTTGATCGCCACGCCCAGCTGGCGCTGGTAGCGGGCCTTGGTCCCGGTGATGCGCGCCGGGATGATCTTGCCGTTCTCGTTGATGAAGTCCTTCAGGATCGCGATGTCCTTGTAGTCGACTTCCTTGATCTTCTCGGCGGTGAAGCGGCAGAACTTGCGGCGGCGGAACAGCCCGCGATTCTGGTTGCGGCCATCCTTGCCTTTGGCGAACTTGCCGCCTTTGCCTTTGCCGCGGCCTCTGGAGGGGGGTGCCATGTCTCTATGTCCTTATCGGGTCTGGGTCACTCGGCCGCGGCAGGCTGCGCGGGGGCGCTGCCTTCGCGGTCGGCGGGCTTGTCGGTCGCCGGGCCGTCGGTCACGTTGCGCGACTTCTCCTCCTTCATCATCGGGGAGGGACCCGTCTCGGCCTCGCTCTTGCTGACCGTGAGGTGGCGAAGGACGGCGTCGTTGAAGCGGAACGCGTGCTCGAGCTCATCGAGGGTCGCCTGCGGCACCTCGATGTTCATCAGCACGTAGTGGGCCTTGAACACCTTCTGGATGGGATAGGCCAGCTGGCGCCGGCCCCAATCCTCGATGCGGTGCACCTTGCCGCCGCCCTGGGTGATGGTGTTGCGGTAGCGCTCGATCATGGCGGGCACCTGCTCGCTCTGATCGGGATGCACGATGAAAACGATCTCGTAATGGCGCATTGAATCTCCTTGTGGTGATGCCCCCCGGATAGGCGCCTAGGCGGTGGGGCAAGGACGGAAAGCCAGAGATTATAGCAGGAAAGGCGAGGAAAAACAAAGACTAGGAATCTCCCTCTCCCTTGGGAGAGGGCTTCCTCGGCACCTCCCTATCCCGATACTCATCCGCGTACGGCAGCGGCTCCACGGTCGTTTCCGGCCCCTCCGGCAGCACCTTCCACACCGCCCCGAAGACCGCCCCCAGCGCCAGCCAAGCCACCACCTCCACCGTCGACAAGAACGGCAACACGAACACCGACGCCAGCACCCACAACTTCACCGCCCAGCCCGCATGGTTGCGATTGAGCTTCATACGCGGTGGTACTCCCGGTACCACGCCACGAAGCGCCGGATGCCCTCCTCGACCGGCGTGGCAGGCTTGAAGCCCGTGGCGGCCTCCAGCGCCGACGTATCGGCCTCGGTGGCCTGGACGTCCCCCGCCTGCATGGGCAAGAGGTCCAGCTTGGCGGTGATGCCCAAGGCCGTCTCCAATGCGCGGATGTATCGCATCAGCTTCACGCGCTGGTTGTTGCCGATGTTGTAGACCCGCCATGGCGCCGAGCTCGTCGCGGCATCGGCCTTGGCGCTGTCCCATGCAGGATTGGGCTTGGGCGGCCGGTCGATCACCCGGACGATGCCCTCGACGATGTCGTCCACGAAGGTGAAGTCGCGAATCATCCGGCCTTCGTTGAAGACAGGGATCGGCTCGCCCGCCAGGATGCCGCGCGTGAACTTGAAGAGCGCCATGTCCGGTCGGCCCCAGGGACCGTAAACGGTGAAGAACCGAAGCCCCGTGCACGGCAGGCCGAAGAGATGCGCGTACGAGTGCGCCATCGCCTCGTTGGCCTTCTTCGTGGCGGCGTAGAGCGACACCGGATGGTCGGTGTTCTGGCTCTCGTCGAAAGGCAGTGATGTATTGAGCCCGTAGATAGAACTGGTGGAAGCGAAGACCAGGTGGCCGGTGGCGTGGTGCCGCGCGCCCTCCAGGACGTTCATGAATCCCACCAGGTTCGCGTCCACGTAGGCGAGCGGGTTCTCGATCGAGTAACGCACGCCGGCCTGGGCGGCGAGATTGACCACCGCATCGAACCGGCCACCCGCGAAGACCTCCGACATCGCCTTCCGATCCGCCAGGTCCGCGCGAACGAATTCGAACCCCGGCCGCTCGCGGAGCAAGGCAAGGCGCGCTTCCTTGAGCCGGACGTCGTAGTAATCGTTGAGGTTGTCCAGCCCCACGACCGTATCGCCGCGATCGAGCAGGCGCTTCGCGAGATGGGAGCCGATGAATCCGGCCGCGCCGGTGACGAGGATCTTCAAGCGGCCAATGCTCGCGGCAGTAGAAGGATCACGTCAAGCCGTCTCATGGCTTGCGGGCAGCACTAGTGCAAAGCTGGGGCCATCGCGGCTCGATTTTTCGGGCCTGGGACAGGTACCGGCATGCCACATCCAGCCTTCCGCGGCGCTCGGCGATGGCCAGGAAATCGGCGGGGCTGCGCCGCATGCCGGCGGCCACCATGGACTCGATGGCCTGCCGTGTCTGCTGATCCACCTCCTCGAGAACGGCCAGGCCATAAAGAGCCACAAGCCGTTGCACCTGGGGCAGTGACGGCCCGAGTTGCGCGGCATGGATTAGCGCCTCCCGAAAGACCTTGCCCGTGTCGCCCATCTCATAGCGCGCGGCGGCAAGGTTCGCCCAGGTGTTGGGCGAGACGGGTCGCATGGCGAGTGAGCGCTCAAAACGCGCGGAGGCCTCCTTGAGCAGCGACCGATCGTCGGGGCGATTCATGGCGAGCAGGCCCAACAACTCCTGGGTCGTGGGATTGTCGGGCTCGAGTGCCTCTGCGCGCTGAAGCTCCTTCTGCAGCAAAGTCCAGTCCTCCAGCGTCAAGGCTCGACGGGCCTGGTGCGAAAGCATCGAGCTGCCCGACTCGACCGGCCAGTGCGCTCGGGCAGCCTGCCATGACTCGAGTGAGGCCCAGCCCAGCAGGCAAGCCGCAAGGACGACCAGCATCCATCTCCCCAGAACTCCTTTTCTTGCGGTAACCGGGCCCGTGCTCGCGGATTCCTCACGCCCCTGGTGCAAGGCGATCCAGCCGAGCGCCAGCAGCACCGTGAAATAGGTGGCGTTCGATGGAATCTGCAAGTTGAAGTCGGCCGTCGAGTGTATGAGGATGGCCGCGACACCCATGATGCTGGCGAAAGAGATACCGCGCATCAATGGGTCGCGCCGCACCGCCTGCGCCCGCACGGCCGCGGCAATGCTCGCGAGCACGAAAACACCCAACAACAACAAGCCCAGAACGCCGCTTTCCGAAGCGAACTGCGCGTAATCGTTATGGGCGAAGTTGTAGTAATCCACGACGACCTCCGGCCGGAAGGGCTCGAAGGCCACGTAGAACGTCCCGGGGCCGGTCCCGAGCACGGGAAATCTTTCGAGCATGGCCAACGTATGTGCCGCCGGGGTTTCCCGATCCACCACCTCCTGCGCAGTCGTCTGCTCGATGCGCTGCACCAGCCGATCGACCCCGAACCAGCTGCCCACGATCATCAGGTCGATGATGACCAGGCTGGAGAGGAGCAAGACGGCATTCCGGGTAGCGTGCCGCGACAACCCGATGCCGATCACGCCGGCGATCAGCAGCGAGGCGAAGAAGGCGGTATTGCCCATCCGCGAATGGGTGGTCGTCAGGGCGATCACCAGGACGCAAAGCGAAAGCCGCAGGATCATCTTCGGGCTCAGCATCCACTCCAGGGTCTGCCGCGCGAATTGCTTCCAGCTCTCCGCGCGCCGGTCGGAAAGCCCGGCGATGAGCAAGCCGATGCCGAGCGCGAGCGTCATCTCGAGATAACCCGCGAAGTGGTTGCGGTTCCAGAAGAAGCCGCTGGCCGCCGAGCTATGGGAGACGTACACCCCGAAGAACCGGCCGTCCACGCCGGCCAAGTGCATGAGGACGGCGTAAACGGAATGGGCGAGCGCCCCGAAGACGAGGGCGCCCGCCAGCCAACGGACCCTTGACCGCGTGCGCACCAGGGCCAGCGTGAGGAAGAACGTGCCCGCGTAAGCGAAGGTCTTCAGTAGCGAGATCTTCGAGGCGTAGGGATCCAGCGAGGTGGTGACAGCCGATCCCGTGGAAGTAAGCGAATCGGCAAATCCGTGGATCCTCGCCGATTCCGGAGAGATCACTTCCAGCCATGACCTCGACAAAGGCAAGACATGGAATGCCTGGTTCAGTGTCCACAGCGCGAGGAGCCCCACGGGGAGCGCTGCGCCAAAAAGGGCCGCGGAAATCGCGGTCCGGCCGGCCGCCCAAAGCGCCAGCCAGCCGAGCAGCATCGCGTAGATCCCGACCTGCAGCGCCACGGCAGCATCGGGGAAATAGCTGCCGTTGGGAATCGGGATCCACAGAAGCAACGCCACGAAGAGGCCAAACAAGGCAGCTTCCGCCTTGGGACTCGACATCTAGGGGCTCAGAAAATGCGAAGGCCATTCCAGCCGGGCTGGAATGGCCTTCAAGTGCGAGATGAGATGATGTCTAGCTGCAGGTACCGGTGGTCGGGTTGAGCACCTGTCCCGGCGGACACGCTGTGGGCCCGCTGGCGCCCCCTCCGCCGCCGCCCGTGCCACCGGAGGGCACGGTGCTGACATCGACGCGGGACGGAGTGCCCCGCCCCGGAACATCACCGGCAGGGCCAAGCGCAATACCGATTGCCGCAGCCAGTTGATTGATATCCGAGGTTGCGTTGGTCAGCGCCACACCCAAGTTGAGCGGCAAAGCGTTGATGATCGTGGCCGCGGGCCCGGACCTGATCTGCCCTTGGGTGAGGGAAGCGGCATTGCCCGCAACGACAATCGTCGGTGGTCCATCACCCACCCGGAAGGAAATGACGCCATCTGCCACGGTTACCACCACATTCCCTTGGCTTGTCACGACCGTTATGTCGGTGCCGCGAATTCCGATCGTAGCCGTTGCCGCGCGGTACGCCACGTTCTCAGGGCTGCGACGGCCGATGAGTCCAGTAATCGCGCGCATGCCGCCATCGACCAGCGACAAAAGTATGCTGCCTGACTGAGTCTGCGGGTTGTATTGGTAGGCAGTGATAGTCAACCGCGACCTTGCCGTGAGGGCCGTGACTTGGCCGTCTTCGAATCGCAGAACGGCAGAGGAGGCGGCGCCGGTGGACACCGTATCGCCCTGGCGCACGAGATCGCCCACGCGAAGCGTACGCACCGGCTCAGAGCCCGTCTGCGCCTGAACATTGCCGGTCAATGACGTTACCGTGGCGGTGTTCGCTAATGCGAGGCCAGCGAAGAATATCGTTACCAGTGCAAGGATTACGGAGACTTTCTTCATTGTGTTGCCTCCCTACTCTGACTGTTGCGGTGACTTTCGTTCGGTCGCTGGGTGCCAAGCGGCATCGAGACTACCACGTCTTCCAAAAAACTGCAGCATCTCCAAGGAGTTGCATGGCTTCAGCGCAAGCTTCAGGCCGAACCATAGGTCCTGGTGTACCCGTGCTTCTTGTAGCCTCGATAGCTCTTGTAGCCGCTGTACTCGCCGTAGTAACGCTCAGCTTTCTCAAGATCGAGCTGGTTGAGTACGATTCCCAGGACAGAAGCATTTACGCGCCTGAGCTTCTTGAGTCCGTTCTGCGCAACCTGGTAAGGGGTGCCGTCGGCCTTGACCACGTAGATCACGGACGAAGCGTGTTGAGACAGGATTTGGGCGTCGCTAACCAGTTGCAGCGGCGCGCTGTCGATCAGTACGATGTCGAAGGCTTCGCGAAGCTTTGCAATCACTTCTTGAAAGCGTCGCGAGCTCAACAACTCGAGCGGATTGGGAGGCACCGTGCCCGCCGTGAGAATGTGAATGCCGGCGCGCTCGTCGTAAGCGACGCACTGGGATAGCGGCGCCTGACCAGCCACGAGGTCGGCGAGGCCCACCGCCTTGCCCTCCCTGCCGACGAGACGGCCGATCTTGGGGCGGCGAAGGTCGCCGTCCACGAGCAGCACTTTCTTGACCTGTCCCAGCGCACAGGCCAGGTTAAATGACAGTGTGGTCTTTCCTTCTTCCGGCACAGACGAAGTAACCACGACGACCTTGTTTGCCTCGTCGAGCGAGGACATCAACACGCTGGTGCGCACGGTGCGCACCGCTTCTGCGAATGTCGACTGGGTATCGTTGAAAAAAGCGAGCTCCGAGATGAAACCCTTCTTCGTGAAACCCTTGATCTTATGGAGTACGCCTAGCACGGGATAACCGAGCCGGTTTTCGACGTCAGTCGACGAATTCAGCGTGTTGGAAATCCGATCCAGCACCAGCGCAAGTAACGCCGCGGCGATCAGCGTGATGAGCGCCGTTGCCAAAATGATTCGCTCTTTGCTCGGGGCGTAAGGCGCGCCTGGCGTCACCGCGTGATCAACCAAGCGCGCCACTGTTGTCTGCAGTCCATCGGCCGCACTCGTTTCCTTCAAACGGTTGACGAACATGTCGTACAGGTTACGGTTCTGGACAACCTCGCGTTCCAGGACGCCGAGCTGGAATTCTTTCCGGTTCAGCCCCTGGATGTCCGCCTTGCTTTGGGCGAGCGCGCGTTCGATGGCCGCCTCGTTGGCTCTTGCGACCTCATAGTCTTTCGCCACTGCAGCGGCGGCGATCTCGACCTGGCGGCGCGAGTTTTCCTTCGCCGTTTCCATATCCGTCTTCGCCTGGATCATGCGTGGATGCTCCGGGCCGTATCGCTTGGCTGCGTCATTTAGGCGCCGTTCCGATTCCGCTTCCTGTTCCTTTGCCTTCTGCACCGTCGGAATCCGCATGATCGCGGGGATACTCTCGTAGGAACCGCCACCCCTCGCCGTGCGCGCCTGTTGCACCATGGAATAGGCATTTTCCGCCTCGGCGCGACGCTGGCGGGCCTCGACCAAGCTGCGCGTCAGCTCCTCAAGCTGTCGGCTAGCCCCTGACAATGCCAAACCCTTGACGTCAATGATGCGTTCGCGATCGCGGAAGTCTTGCAATGCCTTTTCACTCGCATCCACCTTAGCCCGAAGCTCACCCATGCGCTCGCGCAGCCAGCTAGCCGCCTTTTGCGTCATGGCCATCCGCGCTTCGAGATCGTTCTCGATGTACGTCTCAGCCAGAGCATTCGGCACTTTCGAGGCGAGTTCCGGATCGCTGGACGAGAAGGTTATGTTTACCAACTGGCTATTCCTGACGAGCTGGACATTCAAATTCGACCGGAAGCGCCCGACGACAGCCTTCATCAGCTGTTCTTCCGTCCATTCCCGCTTGGCCGCAGCCTTAGCGTCGACACCTCTCATACGGGCAAACCATCCAGGGGTCTCCTGTCGAGGGTCGTACTCGCTGTGCGACGTGAGGCCGAGCTTTTGGATCACCTTCTTCGCCAGGTCGGCGCTCTTGAGGATCTCCGCCTGCGTCTGGTAATACTCACGCTGGATCATTCCCTGGCTGTACACCTCCTCGATGGAGACGACCTTCGACTTGCCCTGCTCGATCAGGAGTGTCGCGGTAGACCGAAACTCTGGCTGCATGCCGTTAACGATCAGAAGGGCAATGAGCGAAACCAGAACCGTAAGCCCCAGGATCGTCCAGCGGCGCCGGGTTATCGCCCGCCAGTATTCGATCAGTTCCTGGTTCTCCTGCCGAGGCGCGGCAGCGACCTCGGCCGCTTGGAGTCGTCCCTGCAAAGTCAGGTCGTTCATCAGAAAAAGCTTTCCTCGACGGTCAGAATATCGCCCGGCAGCAGTGGCGCATTGAGATCGACCCGGCGCGACGCTTGCTTCGTATCGTCGTCACGAATGACGTGAATCTTGTCCCGCGATGCCCGCTCCTTGAATCCCCCCGCGAGCGAGATCGCCTTGCGTACGGTCATTCCCGGCGCGAACGGATAGCTACCGGGCTTCTCCACCATTCCGTTTACGAAGAAAGGGCGGTACTCGTCGATCGAAACGGTGACCTGTGGGTTGAGGAGGTAGCGGCCCTTCAGCCCCCGCGTGATCTGCTCCTCCAGGGCGCCTACCGTGAGCCCCTTCACCTTCAGTTCACCAAGAACTGGGTAAGAGATCGTTCCCGCGTCGGACAACCTGACCTTCTCCCGCCTCAGATCCTCCTCACCCAAAACGCGGATCGATATCGTGTCACCCGATCCCAGCTTGTAGGTGGAC
The DNA here is from genome assembly GCA_035626705.1 of Usitatibacter sp. Classification (GTDB taxonomy): domain Bacteria; phylum Pseudomonadota; class Gammaproteobacteria; order Burkholderiales; family Usitatibacteraceae; genus Usitatibacter. Next base: position 26,915 of record DASPNE010000026.1, read on the forward strand.
AACTCCTGGGCGGCGGAGAACGCCCCACAAATGGAGAAAAAAAGCAGGACAAAAAACCGAACCAGTCTTCGCATCGGCCTGAAGGAAATGTCGCATAAGCGCGTAGCCGCGCCGAACGATGCTACTACATCGACGCCGTGGCAGTCAGAAGATACAGGTTCTTGTCGTAGTCGGAACTAGGCAGGTTGGAGTCGCGGCTTGAATGCGAAAACTCGGCTCCCAAAGTCAGCCAACGGCGGAATTTGTAACCCGCTTTCAGCCCCAAGGTGCGTGTCTCGTCGGTCCGGGGAAAGCCTTGGTATTGGTCTTTCTGGTAGCGGAAGTCCACCCCCGTCGACAGATACGAATTCCACGCATGTGTCCAGGTTACACCTGCAATGGAAGAGAGGATAAATCGCCCAAGGCCGGTCGATTCCGTCGTGGTGCGCGCCGTGGCGAAATCAAACTTGGAATAGGTGCGAGGCGCCCAGCTGACGCTAGCCTCCCAGCTCGTCGCGGAATCCTCAACCCCAATGTCGGACTCCCGCTCCAGACGGCCGGCTTTTATGGTGCCGGTGGTAGCCGCGGTGGCTTCCCAGGAAACACCGCCGAAGAAGCGGCGCTCTTCTCCGTTCGACGCGTTTGGAAGCCGGTATGCGATTTCGGATTGGCGCACCTCGGCCAGCACGTACGTCTTTGGCGCGGCGCGGATGTAAAGCACGCCGCCGTACTCCAGCACTTCCCGGTCGCTGAACTGCGTAATAGCGCGGTTGTTCAAGTATCGCCGGTCAGCTTCCGCCGCATAGACTTCGACACGGCCCCGCGCGCCAGGGGCGCCGAAGGCGTACGTGACGTTCGGGGAGGTGAGACGGTAGATATCGGGCCGGTTGGAAATGGCTCTGTCGGTAGATCCCCGCGGATCGTGCCCGCGCACCCAATCGAGACCCACGCGCAGGAAGTTGCGTCGATCGAAGGCAAAGTCAAACTGCGTCCGAGCGGCATGATCGACATAGTTGTCGTCATCGCTTTGTGCGTACCGCCCGATCGAGGCTTGGTACTTGGCCAGGAAAACGACATTAGAAGTGCGCGCATCGATCATGAACCCGGGGCTGAGCACCCAATACGTCGAGGAGCGCTCGTTGTTAGGCTGCAACAGCACGTTGTCGTCCCGGCCGATCCCCAAGCCCACGTAAGGCGTGATGTACAGCGGGGTGCCGGCGATATTCACCGCGCCGCGCCCAGATTCACCAGGATATGAATAGGCGGGCCGGACCTGAGCGTGGGCCGCGCCAGCCGCAAAAGCCACGAGCAATGATGCCGCCATCTTTGTCTTGTTTTCCATTGCCTCTACCTCCCAGGGCAAACCACAGCCGAAAGGCGCCGTTTAACGCCTCCAATTCATGCGTTAGTGCAACTTTGCTTTCTAAGTCTTTGTACGGATTACGTTCCTAATCCGCCCTTGCCAGCCGCATAGTACGTTTGAAGCCCCGGTTCGTCAAACATGCCCAATCGCGCGGCTCGCGTCAATTTCGTTTGTTTTCAGGTGCATCCGATTACCATAGGCATTGTGAGGATGATCAATGCAACGAGATGTGCGGAATAGCCGGAATTGTGGGCTATGCCCCGACTTCGCCGCACGTGTCGGATATCGAACTGGATGCCATTCGCGATGCGATGGCCGTCCGCGGCCCGGATGGCTACGGCTCCTGGATTTCAACCTCTGGAAAAGCCGGGCTTGCCCATAGGCGGCTTGCGATCATTGATCTCAGCGCGTCGGGCGCGCAGCCAATGCACTGCGCCGAAGGTCGCCTAACCATCACATTCAACGGCGAGATCTACAACTATCGGTCTTTGAGGCAGGAGCTTGTCGCCAAGGGCTATACCTTCCACTCTTCAAGCGACACCGAAGTGCTGTTGAAGTTGTATCTGGACCGCGGCGAAGAGATGGTTCACTCGCTTCGGGGCATGTATGCCTTCGCGATCTGCGACGAGCGAGACCAAACCGCACTGCTCGCTCGCGACCCGATTGGCATCAAGCCGCTCTACTACTCGGACAATGGATTTCAAATCCGTTTCGCTTCGCAAGTAAAGGCGCTCGCACAGACTGCTCGCATCGGTCTCACGCCCTCGCCCGCGGGCCATGCAGGCTTTTTCCTGTGGGGCCATGTGCCGGAGCCGTACACGCTCCATCGCGAAATTCGCGCGTTGCCGGCGGGTTGCGTAGCACGCATCGACCAGCGCGGAATACGCGTGAAGTCGTATTTCTCGATAAGCGACGAACTGGCCGCCGCAGGGAAGACGCAGCGTGACATAAGGGAAAGGGACGTCGTGGTGCGCAACGCGCTGCGCGATTCCGTCGCCCACCACCTTGTGGCGGACGTGCCTGTGGGCGTCTTCCTCTCATCGGGCATCGATTCGACGGCCCTCACGGCGCTTGCAAGCGAAACTCACATGGCCGGCAAGCTGCGCACAATCACCCTGGCATTCGAGGAATACCGCGGCAGCGCGAACGACGAGTCACTGTTGGCCGCGCGTGTCGCAAAATGCTACGGTACGCGCCACGAAACGCACTGGATTTCGCGCGCCGATTTCGAGGAAGAGCTTGACCGCTTGCTGGGGGCCATGGATCAGCCTTCCATCGACGGCGTCAACACATACTTTGTAAGTCGCGCGGCGGCTGCCGCAGGCTTGAAGGTAGCGCTTTCCGGTCTTGGTGGGGACGAGCTCTTTGGAGGATACCCCAGCTTCAGGCAGCTGCCCCGGACCGCTTCATTGCTGCGACCGTTCGCGAAGATGCCATCCGTGGGCCGCGTGGCGCGACAGCTCTTCGCGCCCATGATCTCACGCGTCACGTCTCCCAAGTACGCGAGCCTGCTCGAGTTCGGCGGCACTCTCGAGGGTGCCTACCTCCTTCGCCGCGCACTGTTCATGCCTCACGAGGTGGGGGCCGTGATGGATGCGCGAATGGCCGCCGAAGGACTCGAGGAACTGGCTACCCTGCCACAGCTGCGCGCGACGACGCATGGACTGGAATCTCCCTATCAGAAGGTAGCTGCGCTGGAGCTGGCATGGTACATGCGTAATCAACTGCTTCGCGATGCAGATTGGGCGGGCATGGCCCACTCACTCGAAATCCGCGTGCCGTTCGTGGACGTAGCTTTGCTGAGAGCGGTCGCGCCCTTCATGTCAAACGCGCCCGCGCGTAAGGCCGCTATCGCCTCGGCCCCGGCGAAGCCGCTACCGTCCGAAATCACTTCACGCGAAAAGACAGGCTTTTCGATACCGGTGCGCGAGTGGTTGAAAGGGGCCCACGGCAGTCCGCGGGGCCTGCGGGCCTGGGCAGTGCGCGTTTGTCCCCCGATCCGCCGACTGCGAGCAATGGTCCTGCTAACCGACGCGTTCGGCGGATTTGGAGGAATCGCGAAGTTCAATCGCGACTTGCTGAACGCCTTGTGCAGTGCCGCCGGGTGCGAAGAGGTAGTGGCGCTACCGCGCGTAGCCTCGGGCACCTTTGGGACGCTTCCGCCGAAGCTTCGCTACATCTCTACCGCCGTTGGTAACAAGGCTCGCTACGCTATGGCCGTGCTTGCCACGGCCTTCCGGGCCGGCACCTTCGGCACGGTGATTTGCGGCCATATCAACCTGTTTCCGCTCGCATGGCTCGCAAGCGCTGTCACCGGCTCGCGACTGGTACTCGTGATTCATGGAATCGACGCATGGCGCCCAGCACGCAACCCCCTTTCCAATTTCCTCATAAGACGCATCGACGGGGTCATCTCGGTGAGCTCGTTCACGGCCAACCGGTTCGCGTCATGGAGTCGTGTAAAGCGTGATAAAGCGCGAGTACTGCCCAATTCGGTCGATCTCGAGGCTTTCAGGCCGGGTCCCAAATCCGAGGACCTCCTTGAACGCTATGGGTTGCGCGGTTGCCGAGTGCTCCTGACTATGGCGCGTCTCGCGGCCAATGAACGCTATAAAGGGCTTGACGAAGTGCTGGAGGTACTGCCGCGATTGCTGCGCGCGAACCCAGATCTCCGTTATGTGATTGTTGGCGATGGCAACGATCGCTCACGTCTCGAAGCAAAGGCGGCTGCCTTAAAACTGACGGCACAGGTAATTTTCACCGGCTACGTCCCCGAGGCGGAAAAGCGGGATCATCTCAATCTTGCCGATGCCTTTGTAATGCCCAGCCGCGGCGAAGGCTTCGGCATTGTCTTCCTCGAAGCATTAGCTTGTGGTGTGCCGGTCGTGGGCGGTTCCGTTGATGGAAGTCGCGAAGCGCTGATGGACGGGAAGCTCGGCGCGTTGGTCGATCCGGCCGATTCCGAGGCGCTTGAGCGCGCGATCCTGGAGGCGCTGGCCAAACCCCGCCGCGTGAATGAGGCCCTCTCACATTTCTCCTTCCGCAGTTTTGAGCGTCGCGTCCATGAAATGGTCGCGGCTTGGCAATCCGCCTAAAGTTCCCCGAGCACTGCTTTCCACTGCCGGATCGCGACATTCCGATCGAATCTTCGCTCGAAGAGGTTTCTCCCGCGCAGCCCCATCGCCCGTGACTCCGCCGGCGCATCCGCGAGCCGTGTGATTGCCGCGGCTAACAACTTGGGCTGGGAAGGAGCCACGCGAACGCCACATGCGCCCTCGTCAATGATGCGGGCAACCTCGCCGTCAGAAGCGCCAACAAAAAGAACCGGGCGGCCCGCGGCGAGACAGCTATAGAGTTTGCTCGGCACGATGAGCCCTTCGAGCTCGGGAAGCAGCGACACTACATGCACATCCGGCACTGTGAGGCTCTGGCCTAGCAATTCGCGAGGCTGATAGGGCTGGAAGAGCACGTTGCCCAGCGCGTCCCTGCGCACGCGTTCCTGCAGCCTCGCCTTTTGCCGCCCGTCGCCGATTAGGAGAAAAGCGATATCACGCCGGGCTCGAAGTTCCACAGCGGCTTCGACAATGGAGTCGAGTTCGTGGGCACGCCCCATGTTGCCTGAGTATCCCACCACGAACTTACCCCGCAGGCCCCAAGCCTCGCGCAGCCCATTCGAGCGCGCGTCCATTGGCCTCACTTCGTCGCCGGTCGCCCAATTGTGGATCACCCGCGTGCGTCCGGGAGCGGCTGCCTCGGCGTGCTCGCCCATCGCTCGCCCGATCGCGACGTTGCACGCAGCTCGGCGGAGTGAGCGGTCGCGCAGGCGCTTTGCAAGCATCCCAAGAAAGCCCTTTGCCATTCCCAGGCCAAGCGCGGCCGCCACCTCGGGAAAGACGTCCTGCAGCCAGTTGACCAAGCGTGCCCCGCGCAGTTGCGCAACCCAGGCAGCCGGCACTGAGACCATCGGCGGGTCAGTCATGGACACGACTACGTCGCCCTCGCGCAGGCGAGCCGAAAGCGCAGCCGTTGCTGCAGCGTAGAACGTGGCGTAATCGATAGCGCGGCCAGGCAAACAGCCGCGGCCAAAAACACTCGTCCACACTCGGTGCACGTGTACACCTTCGAGAATCTCTTCCCGCCGCAGTGCCGCAGCCGCGTCGTCGTAACGCTGCCTGCTCGTCACCACATGGACCTCGTGGTCTGTGGCGAGGTCGCGAGCCAGGTCCGACAGGATCTGGCTCGTGGCGGAAATATCCGGAGCGTAAAAGCGGTTGAGGAAGTAGATCCTCATCCCGCACGTTCGATGAACGTGTCGCCCATCACCAGCACATCCATGCGAGTGCGCAGGAAGCAATCCAGCGCCTCTCTGGGGTGGCAAACCACGGGCTCGTTCTCGTTGAACGAGGTATTGAGCACCATCGGCACTCCGGTAATCGCATCGAAGGCCTCGATGAGCGCGTAGTACCGTGGATTGGATGCGCGCGTCACGGTCTGCACACGGCCCGATCCGTCGACGTGCGTGACGGCCGGGATGCGAGCGCGCATCTCGGGCCGTATCGGATAGACCTGCATCATGAAGGGAACATCGTCATCGCAGGCGAACCACTCCGACATGCGCTCCCGCAGCATTGAAGGCGCGAACGGCCGGAAAGACTCGCGCCGCTTGATCTTCGAGTTCAGCACATCCTTCATGTCCGCACGCCGGGCATCCGCCAGGATGGAGCGATTGCCGAGCGCACGTGGACCCCACTCCATCCGCCCCTGGAACCAGCCCACCACCTTGCCATCGGCGATCGCCTGCGCGGACCGGCGCACCAATTCCGCTTCCTCCAGGACGCGTATTGTGCAGCCGGCGTCCCCGAGGTCGTGCCGACGGGTCCGGAGGAGAGTTTCGATCTCCTCATCGCTGTACGACGGGCCCCAGTACGCGTGCTGCATGTCGAATCGGCGCAATTTCCGCCGTGCCACCTCGTCGTCTGCGGTTGAATCAGCCCACGCCTTCAACGCGGCACCGATCGCGCCGCCCGCGTCCCCCGCGGCGGCTTGCACATAGATCTGCCTGAATGGCGTTTCCCGAAGAACCTTCCCATTGGCTACCGAGTTCATGGCGCAGCCACCCGCCAGCGCTACCGCGTCGAGGCCATAACGGTCGTGCAGACGATTGAGCAGATGGAAGAAAGCGCGCTCATAAGTAGCTTGAACCGAGCGTGCAATGTCCTTGTGGCGTTGGCTGAGCTCGTCGCTGGGATCGCGGGCAGGCCCAAGCAAGTCCTCCAGACTCGCGGAATAGAGCTTGCCCACAGACGGCTCGCCGTTCTCCCACTCGTATTCGACCTTTTCTTTGTGGTGACGGAAGCAGTCCAGGCCAAGGCGAAAGGTCCCGTCGTCCTGGAGACGCACAACCGATTCCATTTCGGCAGTGAAGCTTGGCTCACCGTAGGGGGCAAGCCCCATGACCTTGTACTCGTCGCCGTACTTTGGAAAGCCCAGGTATTGCGTCATCGCCTGGTAAAAAATCCCCAGCGAGTGGGGAAAGTAAACCTTGTCCTCGAGCTCCAGGACCCCATCCCGGCCCACGCCCCAGGCGGCACTCGCGAAGTCACCGAATCCATCGACAGAAACGACCACTGCGTCGGCGAAAGGGGACGCGAGGTAGGTCGATGCAAGATGAGCCAGGTGATGTTCCACAAGGCAGAGCTCGGCCTTCACGTGCTCCTCCGGAAACTCCGCCTTTAGCAGCTCCAGGATTCCTGCACGTTCACGCTTGTTACGGATACGGTCCAACACAATTGACAACTCGGGCCGCCGCACCACCGCATAGGCAAGTTTCCGGCCAATGTTGGCGCTGGCGTCCTGGTTGATCGCCACGATGTCGATCTGTGCGGCAGTGATGCCGGCCTCTGCCAGGCAATAGCGGATTGCGGCGCTGGGAAAGCCCGCCCAATGCTTGACGCGTCGGAAGCGCTCCTCCTCCGCCGCAGCGATGAGCTCACCATCGCGGACGATGCAGGCCGCGGAATCGCCGTGAAAGGCATTAAGGCCAATTAACCAGGTCATGTCATCAATTCCGCATAGAGCTGCCTGAAACGCCGGGCAACGGAGGACCAGCCTAGCTCGGAAGCAACGTAGTCGCGGCCGCGGGACCCCATGGCGAGCAACTCTTCGGCCGATGTCGCAGCTACCTCACGAAGACCTTCTGACAACCCCTGTTCGGTGGTGTCCACCCACCAGCCGCATGAATGCTCAATCAGCGAAGACCAAGGGGTTCCACGGGTAGCCAGGACCGGCACGCCGTGCGCCAGGGCCTCCGCAGCTGACATGCCGAAGCTTTCCGAATAACTTGGTAGCACCAGAATGTCTGCGGAATGGAAGACTCGTGTCTTGAAAGAGTCGTCCACCGTACCGATAAATTCCACGGCCTGCGCAAGGCCCGCGGCCGCCACCTCGTGCTCGACGACAGCGCGATGGCCGGCCTCGTCGGGACCCGCGATGCGCAAGATCCACCCGGCGGGCCGTGCAATCGACCATGCCCGAACCAACATTTCCAGGCCTTTGATCGGGCAAATCCGCCCGAGGAAGAGCGCGATACGCTGTCGCCGAACGCGTTGACTGGCCGTAGCGCCCATCGGGGGTGGAACGTCTACGCCATTAGGAATGGTGCGGATGTCGACGTTCAAGCCCAGTTTCAACAAATTCGCAGCTTCGCTCGACGCTGTCGCGTGGAGACAACCGGCGCGCGCTAGGTCGCGGCGCTGATAACCGGCCCACGCCAGGGCTTTTCGTATCGCCTTATGTGAGCGCGCCCACGGCTCCAGCATCCCCCGCGTGCTGACTACTCGAGCGATCGAAAGGGACCGCGCTCGCACCGCCAAGCAATGGTTGTGCGGTAGCCAAATGCCGTTGTCGTGAATGACATCCGGAGTGCCGAATGCTCCGAAGGCGGAGTCAAGAGCTCCAGGAAGCCATCGAAGCCGTCCCGAGGCCGGGCTTGGCCGGCTACCATCGGCGCTCCATAGCCCGACGTCGTCCTCATCCGCGAGCGACTCGGCAAGCCGCGCAACCGAGCGGGCCGGACCGCCATACGCGGAGGCTAGGCTCGTAGCCGCCAAGAAAATCTTCATGCCGGCTCAGACCGGCGTCTGTAGGCGGCCGCGGCGAGGGTCGCTGACTTGGTCACCTCCCCAGTGCAACCAGATCCACTTCCAGAACAGCGCCGCGACATAAGCGGCCGCAGTGCCACCGAACATCTCGACCACGGAACCCCCGGGGTTGCTAAGCGCGATGGCCGGCAGAAAGAAAACGAAAACGCGGCTAAGGTCCCCTTCTTGAATGGTTTCGGCGGCGCGACGGTCCAGGTAGCCCAAGGCAAATCCCAGCAGAAGGAATCCAACGATGACACCGGGAATCCCGAAATTGATGTGAAATTCCATCACGTTGCCAATTCCCCAAGAGGTGCTATCGGAAAGCACCAGGCCGGTCATTTCCTGAACCACCTGTCCGCTTCCGCCGGAAATCGGCTTGTCCTCCCAAAAAACCCGTGGAATCAGCGCGATCAATCCGTCCCATAGCGACCGACCCCAAAGGAAATCGGCCTGGTCCATTTCAATTCTCTGCGCGGCGAGCCCCGCGAAGAAGTTCTGGTTGAGCCGTTGGTCAAGCGACATGACGTGGTGCTCGTTCCTTGGATCGAACCACTCCAAATTCTCGAACACCTTGAGCGAGGTCGATACGCGTTCCTCGAGCTTCGCCCCACCCCAAGTGGCCTCGCGAATCTCGTCACGCAATTGGAAGTAACTGAGAAAGAAGTTGATGCCCAAGATGATCGCAGCAAGCAACCCAAGTGCCAGTTTCCACTTACTCCTGACCGAAACAACGAGGATGGACAAGACCGTGATGGCAGCAGTAGATCCGTAGCTGAGAAAGCCACCGAAAAGCAGCATGAACGTCGGATATACGGCCAGCAATGCAAGCCAACGCGCAATAGAGGAAATATTGCCGGCAGCGACAGCGGCTCTCATACCTAGCATTACGGCAAGCATCCATACTCCCCCTGCCTTGTCGACTGCAGCACCTATCGAAGGTAGGCGCTCGAAAAGCTGGAACACGAACGTCAATAAAAGTCCCCCGCCGAGACAAAGCCAAGTTAAATGCAGCGAAGGACCCTGAAAATCGATCTTGCCGGCGATACGTCGGCTGCTGAACCAGACGCCCGTAACGAAGGACGCTGCACCGAGTGCAGTGAGGCTCATTCCGACAGTAGTAGCATCGGTTCCGAAAAGTAAATCTGGGGCCAGAAAGTGCGCCGCGCCGCCTGGCAGGTGGATCAGGAGAAGGCTGAACAAATACGCCGCCGGAAGCCCCAGGGAGCTCTGCTGCCTCCGTAGCAAACGCACCAGCTGAGCGAAGGTTGCGATGCAGATGAAGATGGAAACGACAAGCATTGTCAAATTATCCCGGATTTGCGGAGGCTCTTGGCCAAGATCTCGTCGCGCGGATAAAGCCACGCCCCGGGCGCGCGCACCCGGCCTCGCCGGGAAGCGCCACGCCGAAGCCGGCGCCGTCCAGGAGGGCGAGGCATTCGAGCGCGGGCGAAGGATCAGAAGCGTTCTTTCCCCAATTCAGCTCGACGAACGCGGTGCCGATCGCGCCGCGCCGCAGCAGGCCGGCGGCACCCTCCAGGGCGCGCGGCTCGTTGCCCTGGATGTCGATCTTGAGCAGGTCGACGCGCTTGATGCCGTGAACCGAGCAGAACCCGTCGAGCGTGAGGGTCGGCATCGACTCGTCTCCCGCGGCGACGAGGCTCGTGATGTAGTTCATGCCGTCGTTGTCGCCGGTGTCGCCCTGGAACCAGTTGAGCTTCGCGCGCCCTCTTTCGCGGCGACCGCGGCCTGGTGCACATGCAGCACCTCGAGGCCGTTGATCCGCGAGACAGGCGCGCCGCGATTTCCGGCTTCGGCTCGAACGTATGCACCTGCACGCGCGTGTTCGCCGCGGTCGCCGCGAGGCTGAAGATGCCCGCGTTGGCGTCCACGTCGAAGACCACGCCCGCCTCGCGCGCCTCGCGGTGCCAGGCCTCCAGCACCGCGGCTTCGGTGAAGTAGGCGCCGAAGAAATAGAACTGGCGCTGCAGCAGCTGGCTGATGTCACACGGCATCACCCATCCGCCGTGCTCGAGGCGCGCCGTGCGCTGCGTGGTGCCGCCGCTGGTAGCGCGCCACAACGCGTTCACCACCCGCAGCTTGCCGCGGCGCCGGAAACCCGCGCGCATACGCCAGGAGCAGGCGCTCCAGCCAGGGAACGGCTGCGGGGGCGCTCACGTGCGCGCGATCCATTCGAGCGCGTCGCGCATGCGATGGATGTACGCGTAGCGCCCGGTCTCGCAGCGGCGCAAGCCTGCGAGGGCCACGCGGGCGCGCGCCGCGTCGTTGCGGCGATAGAACGCGACCTTGTCGAGCAGCTCCGCGTCGGAGGCGAAGTACTCGGCCTCGCGCCCCTCCTCGAAGAGCTCGCGATGCTCGTCGGTGCGGTCGGCGAGCAGCATGCTGCCGCAGGCTGGGATCTCGAAGCTGCGCGTGGTGTGCTGGTCTGGGCAGCAGGTGCGCAGCAGCCCGAGGCCGATGCGCGCGCCGGTCAGCGCCGCGGCGTAATCGTCGTCGTACACCTCGGGGCCCTGGTAGGCGGCGGCGAGCAGCGGGTCGGCGTGGAAGCGGAAGTCGTCGTCGCCCGCGAGCTGGCCCAGGATCACCTGCCGCCGCAGCGTCCAGCGGCCGTCGGCGAGGAAGTCCCAGTACATGCCCCAGATCTTGGTGGCGGCCCCTGAGGCGGCGATCGCGTGCAGCATGCGCTCGCGGCGCGGCTCCCACCCGCCGAGGAAGCCGATGGTCGAGCGCCAGCGCGGGTCCGCCGACGGAAGCGGCCGGTGCACCTCGTCGCAGTATCCGAGCGCCATGTAGTAGCTCGCCTTGCCGCTGCGTTCGTACTGCGGCCGCTCGTAGCTCTTGCAATAGACCAGCACGTCGAATTCGGCCAGCGCCTCGTCCATCAGGCGCGTGCGCTTCCACGACAAGGTGAAATACGGATCTGGCGTGAAGTGGACCAGCCGCGCCCCGCCCGCGCGCAGCTCGCGCAGCGTCTCGGCCCGCAGGAACTCCTGCTTGTCGGCCCACACGAGGTCGGGGCGGAACTCGTTCGCTGCCGCCAGCACAGAGGCGTTGATCGCATCCACGACCGAGCCGCGCTCGAGGCGCTTCTGCACGTGCCGCGCGAGCCACGAGGCGCGCGCCCAGGGTTTCACGGTGTTGACGCCGCGCACCTCGTGCCCCAGGCGCGCCATGGCGCGCTGGCGCATGAGCGTCGTGCGTCCGGGGGAAATCTCGCCGAGGGAGAGGATCCTCATCGCGCCTCCATCCCCTCGGGCAGCACCGAGGCCACCGCCGCCTGCAGCCGCTCGTCGAAGCGCGCACGCGAATGCAGCCGCCGCGACTGCGTCCACGCCGCCACGCGCATGGCGCGATAAGCGTCCTCGTCGACGAGCAGGCGGCGCATCGCCGCGGCGAGGGCGGTCACGTCGCGCGGCTCTTCCAGCAGCAGGCCGGTCGAGTCGTGCTCGACGAGCTCGGGGATGGCGAAGCGGCGCGAGCTGACAGACGGGCAGCCGAAATAGGCCGCCTCCACCACGATAAGCGGCGCCACGTCGCTCAGGGTAGGATGCACCAGCGCGCGCGCCGAGGCGAGGATCTGCCGCATTTGCGCCGCCTCGACGGCGTTCTCCTTGCGCAGGAAGCCGGTGAAGATGACGCCGTCGACGCTCGGAGCCGAGGCGGGCGCGTCGCCGACCACGGTGAGCGTGACGCCGGGGAACTCCCTTCTCACCGAGGCGAAGGCCTCTAGCACCGTGCGACCGCCCTTGGCCGCGAAGTCCGTGGAGACGAACGCGAACCCCTGGCCACCGGCGTAGGCATCACGCTCCGGCGGATCGATCTCGCCGAAGCTGCCTACGGAGGACACGCGCTCCGGCGCGAGCCCGTAATCGCGCACGGCGCGCTCCGCCGCCCATTGGCACTTGAGCAGCACGCGCGCGGCGCCGCGCAGCCAGCGGCCTTCGGCGCGCTCGATTCGCTCCAGGTCGGCGGCGTCGAAGGCGGCGCGCGCATGGTAGATGTCGATGTAGTCGCGGAAGGTGCAGTCGCTCCAGGCCACGTAGGGTCGCTGCGACTGCGTATGGATCCACGGCGTGAAGCCGTGGAAGAAGTTTAGGGCGGCATCCGGGCGCGACTTGCGCGCCACCTCGGCGGCGATGCCCTCCAGGCGGCGCGGGGAGAAGAACGCGAAGCGCCCCGGCCGGCCGAGGAGGCGCAGCGCCTTGGACGCCAGCTTCTCGGCCGCGATGAATGGCGGGTCGATCGGCCCCACATAGTGAAGCTCGTATTGCGAGGCCAGCGCCGCGGCCGCCGCGGCATTCATCGCGGAGAAGCCGCCCGAACGCAGCTCACGCGGCAGGTTGGAGACGTAGTTGATCACGCGCGCCCCGTTTCGTAGAGGCGGCGCAGGGCGGCGGCGGATTGCGCGATGCCGAACGCGGAAGCCGCGACACGCTCGTTCGCGCCATCGACGCGGGGCGGATTCGCAAGCAGCGCCGCGATGGCGCCTCCCCACGCATCCTCGCCTTGGGCAAGGTCGAGGAAGCGCACCAGCTCCGGCACTACCACGCACTCCCGCGGCACGGCCGTGGAGGCGAGCACGGGCAGCGACGCCGCCTGCGCTTCCACCGCCACCATGCCGAGCCCCTCGCCGCGCGACGGGAACAGCAGCACGTCCGAGGCGAGCATCAGCCGCTCGATGTCGCGCCGCACGCCGACGAAGGCGAAGTGGTCCGCACGGGCCTGGGCGGCGACGCGCTGCTCGAGGATCGCCACGGCGGGGCTGGGCGCGCCGGCGAACAGGAAGCGGGCGCCGGGACATATCCGCAGACACGCTAGCGCTGCGCATACCGCGAAGGCGGAGTTCTTGTGGTTCTGCGGATGGTCGAGCTCCGCGGACTGGTCAATGCGCCCCGCGAAGAGCACCAGCGGCGAAGCCGCGGGCCAACCGTGCTCCTCGCGCACCGCCGCACGGGCCACCTCGCGGTCGCCGTCGAAACGCGCCGTGTCGAACCCGCAATGCAGCGCCGCCTTGGGAATGCGCGCGAACGCCGGCGCATCGAAACCGTACTCCGACAGCACCTGCCGCGAGGTACCCGTGACGCACGTCGCATAGCGGCGCACCAGCCCGCGTCCGATCGAGGCCACGATTCGCCGCGATGCGGTGACGCCGTAGTTGTTGCGGATCTGGTATGCCGGGTTGTGCACGTGTGTCACGCGGACCGGAGGCAGCGCGCCGGCGCCCATCAGGAAATGCCAGCCGCTGGAGAAGTCCTGGTGGTCGTGGATGGCGTCATAGCGGCCCTTCGCAAGGATCGCCCGAAAGGCTTGCCCGAACGACAGGGCGCTGCGCCGCCCGTAGCGCAGGTAGTGCAGGCGCGCGCCCAGCGCGCGCGCCTCGGCGTCGAAGACGCCCTCTGCGCCGCTCGTCACGAGGAAATCCATGAAGGCTTCGCCGCTGCGCGCCCAGCGCCTCAGCACTTCCATCAACCACGTCTCTGCGCCGCCCATGCCGAGCGTGTCGATCACCTGCAGCGCGCGCACGCCGCTCACGCGCGCGCCTCGTGCAGCCGCCAAAGATCCTGCAGGGCGAAATCCATGTCCATCGGCGAGGCGGCAAGCGCAGCGATCGCCGCGTCGCGCGAGGGTGCGCCGGACCGCGCGAGCTCCAGCGCGGCTTGCGCCCACGCCTCGGGCCCTGCGGCGAGCGCCAGCCGGCGAAAGCTCGCGCCCGGCAGCAGCGGGTCGTCCGGGATGCCGCGCGACAGCAGCAGGTGCAGCCCCGCGAGCTGCGCCTCCACCACGGCGACGCCGAAGCCCTCCATGGGCGCTTCGGGGCGCGCCAGGATGAACCAGTCGCTCGCCGCCATGATCTCGCCGCCGTCGTCGCGCCACCCGGCGAGGCGCACGCGGCTGTCCAGTCCCATGTCGCGTGCGCGGTCGGCGACGGCACCGCTCTCGGAGCCCGCGCCCACGAAGAGCACCACGGCGCGTGGCTCGAGCGCCGCCAGCCGCGCGAACACCTCGAGCGCGAACATCGGGTTCTTTTCCGGGACCATGCGCGCGAGGAAGAGCAGCACGCGCGCGTCCGGGGGGAAGCCGAACTCGGCGCGCAGCCCTGCCCGGTCGCCGCGGGCGCGCGCGATGCGCGTCGGATCAACGCCGTAGTAATGCACCTGGTCGCGTCCAGGGCGGCGCGCGCGGCCGCCCAGCAGCGTGTCGAGCGTGTGGTGCGAAATGCCTACCACGCGGTCGGCGAGCCGCAGGCAGGTGTGCCGCATGGGTTCGCGCAGCAGCGCCCGCCGGGCCGCGCTGCCGCTCGGCACCACCTGGTCGGCGTTGTGGGCGTGCACGATGCGGAGCGCGAGCGGCATCCGGGCCGCCGCGACCAGGTACAGCGCGCTCACGAGGTCGTGATGGCAATGCAGCACGTCGTGCGCCCCTCGCGCCAGCTCTGCGCGCAGCGCGCGCGCGAACCCGAGCTTCTGGCGCAGCGGCACCGGCGAGTGCACGACGCGCGCCCCCAGGGCACGCGCCTCGGCCTCCTTCTCGCCCGGACGGCAGAGCGCGCAATAGAACGTCCAGTCGGGCGCCTGGCCGCGCGCCACCGCGTGCCGCAGCATGCGCAGCAGCCAATTCTCCACGGCGCCGCGGTCGAGGCTTTCGACGATGTGGAGCACGCGCGGCATTTTACGTTTGCCGTTGGAGCAGCACCGTGCCGTACTTCGGGTCGCTCGTGAGCGCGCCGTCCGCGTCGTTGCTGGAAGCGGCGTAGCGCGTGCGGATGGGCCGCGTGGCGGGCGCGTAGCGCAGCGTCCGACCGGCGATGCGATACGGCTCGCCGCGGCGCCCATAGGCGAGGCGCTTGGCGGCGAGGAACAGCGTGGGCTTGAGGTCGATCATGCCCTTCCTTTCGAGGCCACCAGCGCGGCGCCGCGGTCGTGCCCGCGGAGCGCCGCGCGGAAAATGCTGCGGTGCGGCTCGCGCATTCGCAGCGCCCGCGCCGCGTCGGCGATGCGCCGTAGCAACGAGCGCGGCCGCACAGGCAGCCCGTATTCGTCGTCGAGCACTGCCGACGAGAGGTGGATGCCTTCGGCCAGCCGCTCGAGATAGTCGGCCGTGAGTCGGTCGGGGGGGATGAGGTGCGTGAGCCGCAGCCCCGAGATGAGGCCCACCCCCAGGCCCAGCCGGCAGGCGCATCCGGCGAGATCGTTGTCGCCGCCCGACAGGAGCGAACCGCCGGTGCGGTCGAGCTGGATACGGCGCTTGCCTTCGAGGTTGAGCTGCAGGTAGGCGCGCGCCACTTCGCGTCGCACGCACAGTCCCGCCCCGCAGGGCATGGTGGCGGGGAGGCGCGGCTGGTTGGACCAGGCGTCGGCCTCAAACTCGCGGATGACGAGGTTGCCCCAGTAACGCCGGGTCCAGTCCGGCGGCTGCGCCTCGAAGCCGGGGCGGCACTGCCCGCTCCAAGCGCCCAGGTACGCGCGCTCCGAAGCCACGCGCGCAGCCACCTCCAGGTAGTCGGCGTCGAGCACGTTGTCGTCGTCGACGAAGACCAGCAGCGCGCCGGCCGCCTCCTGGATGCCGCGCAGGCGCGCCGGCGTGAGGCCCAGCTTCTCCTCGCGCACGATGCGCGCGTGGGGGTGCCACGACAGGTCGAGCGTGCGCGCGATCTCCGCATCGCTCCTGTTGTCCACCACCAGCAGCTCCCAGGCGGCGCGATCGAGGGTCTGGCCGCGCAAAGCCTCCAGGCAGCGGACAAAATTCCTTTCCTTCGGGTTGTGCGTGCAGATGACGAGCGTGATGCCCGCGTCTGCGTCGCCGGCCCGGGCGTCAGCGGCCATGGGCGAGGCTCTCCTTCGGCACCGCCAGCAGGTCGGTCATCGGCGGCATCGCGTGCCCCCGCACCGGCAACGCGCGCACGCCCGCGCCCGCCACGCCCGCCGCGATGGTGGCCGTGTAGCCGCCGCGCGCGGCGACGTCGTTGCCGCGGATGAAGCAGGTCTCGTAGCCGCACTGGTCGAGGAACTCGATGAGCTCCCGCGGCGGGCCGACGCGCAGCAGCCACTTCTCGAAGTACTCGAAATAGACTGCGCGGATCGCCTTGGCCTTCAGGGCTTCGGCGGCGCCGCGCAGCGCGTGCAACTCATAGCCCTCGACGTCTAGCTTCAGCATGTCGACGCGCTCGATGCCGCGTTCGTGCAGGTAGGTGTCGATGCGCAGGCAGCGCACTTCGGTGTCACCCTCGCCTTCGGAGATGTGCGAGGCGCCGGATTGGCAGGCATCGAAGAAGAACCGCACCGCGCCGTCCTCCTCCCCGATCGCGACGGGATTGAGCGTGAGGCGCATCGAGGGATACAGCTTCGCCGTGCGCTCGATCGCGCCGAGGAGCTTCGGATTGGGCTCGAAGAGGTGGAAGCCGACCCGGTCGCCGTGCCGGCCGGCCAGGCCAAAGCTCAGCAAACCGTAATTGGCGCCCACGTCCAGGAACGTGCCGCCGCGCTCCAGCAGCCGGTCGGCGAGCGCGAAGAATTCAACCTCGAAGTCGCCGTCGATCACGATGAGGCGCAGGAACCCGTCCGACATGTCGGCGTGGCCGAAGCTGTCGCCGCGGATGCGCACGAGCTGCACCGGGTCCTCGCCGGTGAACGCCATCCACGCCCGCATGAGCTGATGGCGGCGCAGGAAGCGCGGGAAGCGCTCGAAGAGGCGTCCCGCGGTGGGCAGCGCGCTCACCGCCGCGCCTCCGGCCGCGGCGGGACGATCAGCGCCGGCTCGCTGCGGAAGCGCGCGAGGCCGCGCCACTTGTTGACGATGCGGTGCGCGAGGGTCGTCTCGCCGCGCGCGCGCCGTGCGATGAGCAGCATGGCCACGCCACTCCAGCGGATGTGCGCCGGCGCGGCGTACTTCCGGCACGCGGCACGCCATTCGGCTAGCGCCTCGCCCAGATGCCCCAGGCGGGCGAACGACTCCGAGGTCTGGAAGAGCCGACCCAGCGCCGCGCGGCGAAGCGTCCAGCGCATGAGGCCCGCGCCCTCGATGGCGCTCACCAACGCCTCGGGGATCACGCGCGAGGCGGCGATCGCGGCGGGGTCGTGGAAGTGGCGCACGCTGATCTTGGAGGGATCGGGTTGCCAGCGAATGTCGTGGTCGGCGCCGCGGAAGAAGATGTAGCGCGCGCCGGAGGCGATGGCGCGGACGTGCAGGTCCACGTCCTGCATGCTCGGCAGGGCCTCGTCGAAACCGCCCAGCCTCTCGAGGAAGGGCTTGCGCCACACGGGGCCGGTGATCTCCCACACGCACTCGAGGCAGAGGAAGCGCAGCAGGTCGTCCCCCGGGCTCATGTCATGGAAGGCCTTGCCCATGTCGCCAGCTTTCTCGCGGAAGACGTCCGCAGGGAACACCGCGAAGTCCAGGTCCTGGTTGCGCGCCATGGCCTCGACGCGGCGCGCGAGGCACTCGGGCCGCAGCAGGTCGTCCGAATCGAGGAACAGCACCAGGTCGCCGCGCGCCTCGCGCAGGCCCAGGTTGCGGCACACGTTGGCGCCGCCCCGCTCGCCCGGAGGGCGCGCGATGAAACGGATGCGCGCGTCCGCCGCGGCGCGCCGCGCCACCGCCTCGTGCGTGCCGTCGGTGGAGCCGTCGTCGACAATGACGTGCTCCCAGTCCTGCATCGTCTGCGCGGCGACCGTGTCCATGGTCTGCATGAGCAGCTCGCCCCGGTTCTTCGTCGGCGTCACGATGCTGATGCGGGGCGCGGCGATCATCGGCTCACCCCAGCACCGCTAACATGTCCTCGTCGCCTGAGGGCGCGAAGCGGTAGCCGGCGCGCGCCAGCAGCTCGAGGCTCGCTTCGCGCTGCGCCATGGTGAGGTTTTTCACCTCCCAGTGGATGATGGCAGGGCGCACGCGCGCGAGCGGCAGGAGCGAGAGGATGTAGGCGTCCGCGCCTTCCGCGTCGATCTGCAGCACGTCGATGCGCTCGCCGCCCAGCTTCGTGAGCACATCGTCGAACGTCACGGCGGGCACGCGGATCTCGCGGATTATCGCCTCGATGCCGGGAATGAGGTAGTCGTGCTTGGCTATGTGGTCGCGGGAGAACGACGCCATGCCGCGCGCCCACACCGGGACGGTGTCGGATTCGACCATGAAGAGCGTGCGCTCGCCGCGTTGCGCATCGATCACCGCCTCCATCACGGTGATGCGCTCGTTGTCGCGGTAGAGCTGGCGCAGTTGCGCAGCCGGTCCCGGCTGCGGCTCGAGCATCACCCCGCGCCAGCCGTGCTTGCCGATGAAGACGTACAGGGGATCCTTGGTGACGCCGTCGAAGGCGCCGACCTGCACGAAGGCGAGCTCGGGGCCCTGCTCAACCATGAGGCGGCTCACCACGTCGGCCAGCTCGAGCGGGCGCGCGAGCGCCGGGTCGAGCAGCTGCCGCGGCACGAAGCGCGTGCCCTGCACGCGATAGCCCCAGCGCGCGAGCAGCGTCTTCACCTTCCTCTTGACGCCGTGCATCAGCGCCTCACGAGGGCGAGCCCGCGGTGGTGGGCGGCCGCGCCGGCATGAAGCGGCGGCAGGTTAGGCGCACCCGCACGCTCACGTAGTGCTTCCACTGCAGCCATACGTGGTACGCATTGTCGGCGAGGCGCCGCAGCGTCCCGCCGGGAATGCGCGAATAGTAGAACTTCTCGAAGAAGACCAGGAGGTCGCTGCCGACCATGTTGCGCAGGAACACCGCCTTCATTCCGGCCCAGTGGATCACCAGCGGCGGCGCGCGCCCCGCCGCCACGCTCTCCGCGTCGAACCCCTCGAGGGAATTGCCCGGCCAGCGCATGAGCGTGGTGCGGTGGATGCGCAGCCCCTCGAAGCGCTCCTTCTTGAGGATCACGTAGTTCATGACCCCCTGGTCGCCGCCCATGAACGCATCCGGGTAGCGCAGCCGCCGCGGCAGGCTCCACTCCACCCAGCGATCGAACTCCTCGCGCTTCACCAGGCCGGCGGTGCCGAACCACTGGCCCACGTTGAACGCGGTGCGCGCGTCCTGCACGTCGGGATCGACCTCGCGCATCTTCTCCCAGTCGTAATAGAGCCGCTTGAAGTCGGCGTCGGAAAGCACCTCGTTGTCGACGAGGAACGGCGCGTCGGTCGTGGCGCGGAGGTCGAGCACGCGGCCGGTGAACACGGTGTCCACGTCCATCACCAGGAAGCGCTCGCCCGGGGGGCCGAAGAGCGGCTCGAGCTTGACCAGCCCCCAGCCGTAGTCGCCCTCGGGCAGCGGCACCACGCTCACGTTCCAGTGGCGCGCGAGCTCCTCGGCTAGGCCCGGCTGCAGGATGTCGCCCGCGAGGATCCTGATCGGCACGTCGGGATAGAAGTAGCGCACGCTTGCCACGCAGATGCGCGTGAGCCGCGCGTCGCGCGAGCAGGCCGCCATGTAGACGCAGTCCACCATGGGCGCCGATTGTGTTTGAGCCGCCGCCATCTATCGAGGCTCGCGGAAGAACGCGGCGAGCTTGCCCACGGCGCGCACCATGTCGGCGGCTTCCACCTCGCCCAGGTTCTCGTGCACCTCCACGCGCACCACGCGCTTGTTGGCGGCGTGGGCGTTGGGCAGCTCGAAGCGGCGGGGCACGGCGCCCGCGAGGGACCAGGGCAGGCGGCTCGCGCCGTACACCACGGCGTCCTGGTGCCACGGCCAGTCCGTGGGATGGAACGAGTAGCCCGGCCACACGCCGTCCACGCCTTCGGCCGTGAGGGCCGCGGCGAATTGCGCCGAGTCGCAGCGCACCGAATCGCCGAGCAGCAGGACCAGGAACCAGGGCGAGCTGCGGCAGCCGGCAGGCTCGGGGACGAGGCTCACGCCGCGGATGCCGGCCATCCCCTGCGCCACCGAGCCCGCGAAGCGCCGGCGGCGCGCGACGTTGGCCGGCAGCTTGGCGAGCTGCACGCGGCCGATCGCCATGCTGATTTCGTCCTGGTTGAAGTTGAGCGAGGCGACCAGGTTCGAGGGCGAGCCGATGGCGCCGTGCGGCTTGCCGCGGTCGGCGGCCTGGCGGATGCGCGCGTATATGAGCGTGTCGTGGGTATACACCACGCCGCCCTGCGCGCCGGTGCAGTGCTGCTTGCCGAACATGGTGGAGAAGGCCGACACCGTGCCGAGCGTGCCCGCCATGCGTCCCTTGTAGGTGGCGCCGAGGGCCTGCGCGCAATCCTCGACCACGGGGATGCCGCGCTCCGCGGCCAGCGCCATGATCGGGTCCATGTCGACCGGGTGCCCGGCGATGTGCGCGACCACGATGGCGGAGGTGCGCTCCGTGAGCACCGCGCGGATCTGCTCGACGGAGCTGTTGAGCGAACCGGGCATCGAGTCCGCAGGCACCGGGATGCAGTTCAGCATGGCTACCGGCATGGTGCCGCCCGCATCGGTGATCGGCGGCACCACGACTTCCGTGCCGGGCTCCAGGTCGAGCGCGCGCAGGGCCAAGTACACCGCGTTGGTTCCCGAGTTGACCGCGTCGGCGAAGCCGCCCCCGAGGTACGCCGCGAACTCCTGGCAGTACGCCTTCTCCTCCGCGCCGCCGTAGACGATGGCGCCGCCGCGGCGCATCTCCCGCGTCATGAGGTCCATCACGGCACGCCGCTCCTGGTGGTCGAAATGGCGGCGCCGCGGCCACGGCATGCGACGCGTCTTCGGCCCGCCGTTCACCGGGCCGGGCTTGCGCAGCAGCGCCTTCACGTACGCGGGCTCCACGTTGGCGACATCCATCATCTTGCGCGCCGCGTTCACCGCGAGGCCCCGCGCCAGCATCTTCACTCCCATCTAGATCACCACCTTTCTGCCGGAGCGCTGGCTTTCCTGCGCGGCTTCGAGAATGCGCACGGTTTCGAGGGTGTCCTCGAGCGTCGGGTCGAACGGGCGGCCCGGGCGCTCCCCGCGCACCGAGCCCTGCGGGGTCGCGCGCCACAGGCGCGGGTAGTCGTCGCCCGCCAGGTTGTCGAGCGCGGCCCAGAGGATGCGCGCCGCGAGCGACGGATTCGACGATGCGAGGTCCACGGCGACCTTGCGGCGGTCGGTCTGCAGCTCCACCGCGAACGTGCCGTCGTTGGTCGTGCCGACAAGCGTGGCCTCGCGGCCGTCGGCGTAGCGCACCTGGATGCGGTCCTGCGTCGCCGAAGGGCTGGTCACCTCGACCTCGGCCACGCCGCGGCCCATGCACGTGGAGAGCATCTCCGCGGCATGGATGCCGTACCAGAAGTACCGCCCCTGGGTCTCCTGCACCTGCAGCCAGAATCGCACGACGCAGCCCTTCACCGTCTCGCCCATGTCGCGGATGTCGCGCAGCGCGGCCACCAGCGCATCGGCGTAGCGGAACGCCGAGGCTGCGAAGAGCCGCGTTCCGGTATGCCGCGCGATGGCCAGCATATCCTCGGCGTCCTTCACTGAGATGGCGAAGGGCTTGTCGACGAAGACGCGGCAACCCTCGCCCGCCACGGCGCGCAGGAGTGCCGGATGGGTGCGCCCGTCCGAGGACAGGATGAAGACCACGTCGGATTCGCGCGCTACGCGCTCGGGCGAGTCGACGATCGGGATGCCGTGCTTGCCGCGCAGCTCCTGGGTGAACCCGTCCACGCGCGAGGCGCTGATGGGCATGTCGGCCGAGCCGCCGGGATAGGCGGCCGCCACACACGCGCCGGGCAGGTGCAGCGGAAACGCCGGATCATGCAGCAGGTTCGCGAACGCCGAGGCGTGCGACGTGTCGAGCCCCACGAGGCCCACGCGCAGCCGGGTGGCGGCGCGTGGCGCGGGCGCGGGCCTCACCTTGCGTGCCGCGTAAGCGTCGGGCGTCACGCCACGGAACACCGCGCTCCACTCGCCGAGCGGCAGCGTCACCTCGGCCCCGGTGATCGCGGATTCGTACGCCGCCATGCAGGCTTCGAGAGAAACCCACGCATCCTCGGCCGGGATGGGCAGCGGGCGCCCGGCCGCGGCGCTCTCCGCGAGGTCGCGATAGAGCCGCGCGTGGGCAGTGAGCGGCGGGCGCGGCGCGATGCCGAGCTTGCGCGCCAGCAGCCGGCCCAGCCGCGCCGCGAAGGAGCGCGACGGCAGCCATTCCTCCGGCGCCATCGAACGCAGCCGCGCGAGCGTGGCCGGCGCCACGTCGGCGCGATCAAGGACGAGGCGCCACGGCAAGCCCACGCTGCCCTCGGCGCCGTCGATCGACAACCCGCCGCGCGCGACGCCAGAGTTCGCCGAAGCGATGCACTCGGCCACCACGCCGCCGGGGAACGAGAAGGCGGCTTCGATGTAGTCCTCGGATTCGATGGCGGCGTGGCGCGTGTCCATGCGCGCGCGCACCGAGAGCGGCTTACCGAGCGCCTGGATCAGCACGTCGAGCTCGTGGATGAGCTGCGTGATCAGCACGCCGCCGCCGGAGACGTTCCACTGTCCCCACCAGCCGTAGGCGCCGTCGCGCGGCTTGGGCAGCGGGCTATGCCGCTCCAGGCGCGCGCCACGCAGGTCCCCCAGTGTGCGGCTGGTAGCGAGCCAGACCAACCGACTGTACCAAGGGTCGTAGCGCATCTGGTAGCTCACCGCAAGGCGCCCGGGCTTGCGGCGGGCGGCCTCGACGATGCGCCGCGCGCTTTCGAGCGAATGCGCGAGCGGCTTCTCGCACAGCACGAACTTGCCGGCCTCCAGGGCGGCCACGGCGAGCGCCTCGTGCGACGACGGGGGCGTGGCGATCGCCACGAGGTCCACCTGCGGATCGGCAATGAGCTTCTCCGCCGTGGCATGCGATGCCGGCACGGAGTGCTCCCGCGCGAAGCGCGCCAAGCGGTCGGCGTCGACGTCCGCGGCGACCACCAGGCGCGCGCTTTCCGGGACCATGGCGATGGATCGCGCATGCTCCTCGGCGATCACGCCGGTTCCTACGATTCCGACCTTCAACATCCAGGCAAGCTCCTATCTCAGCGGTTCGGTGCAGGTCGCGTAGAGGAAATCCGGCACGCGCCGCAGCCTCTCGACCAGGAAATCGTGGGCCCGCGCGCAGTCGGGCACGTATAGCAGGATGCCGGCGCCGAGCGGCACGCGGCGCGCGATACCGGCGGACTCGAGGAGCCCCCCCGCCTCGCGGAAGCGGCGCGGCGCGCGCGACTGGCGGCGCGAGCGGCAATGGCGGCGGTTGCCGGACTCGTCGATCACTTCCAGCAGATCGACCGTCGCCGGCTCGTACGCGAACTGACTCCCGGAAGCATCCTCGGCCGTGTGGTAGAGGGTATACGAGTGGAAGGTCGCGCCGAAGAGCAGCACCGCGGCCTGCGAGCGGACCATCCTCTCGTACGGCGTGCCGCGCCCGCAGGGCGTGTCGTTGAGGTAATGCCCGGCGCACAGCGCCGCGGCTTCCGCGCCGCGCGCCGCGATCGAATGCGTCGACTGGATGCTGCGCGTGACGCCCGGCGAGATGCGGAAGATCTCGGTGAGCAGCCCCGTCCGCGAGGGCGTCGCGCGCGGGTCGAAGAGCGGCGCCGGCGCGCCGTTCTCGGGGTAGCTGTAGGTGTGCGTGGGGAAGGCGAGCGTGGAGCAGCGTTCGCCCAGCGCCGCGAGGACGTCGTCCGATCCGCCGGTGAAGCGGCCGCACGCCGAGAAGGATGCGTGCACCAAGAGCGTGCCCGGCGCCGCGCCGATGGCGCGGTCGAGAGCCGCGCGCAGCGCCGCGGGCCCGATCGGGTTGCTCATCCGGCGCCACGCGCGCGTCGCCCGGCGCCTCAAGTCCGCCAGCGCCATGGTCAACCGAACAGCCAGCGCGACAGACGGTCGCGCTCGTGTTCCCAGGCGTACATCGACTTGGCCCGCGCGTACCCGGCGGCGCCCATGCGTTCGGCCTCATGCGTGGCCGCGACCATCGCCTGCGCCATCGCCTCGGCGTCGCCCTCGCGCACGAGCAGCCCCGTCTCGCCGTGGACCACCGCTTCGGGGATGCCCGAATGCCGCGTGCTCACTACCGCCAGCCCGTGCGCCATCGCCTCCTGGATCGCCGCGGGCAACCCCTCCTCGTGGCCGGTGCGGGCGACCGTCATGCTGTGTTGCACGAAGATGCCGCACTCGCGCAGCAGGCGTCGCTTTTCCGCTTCCGGCGCGAAGCCGTGCAGCTTCACCCGCGACTTCAAGTCGCACGCGGCGACGAACTGCTCGGCGGCCGGCAGCAACTGGCCCGAGCCCACGTAGTCGAGCGTGAGGTCCGGGTCGCGCGCCGCCGCCCGCCGGAACGACTCGAGCAGCACGATGGGCGCTTTCTGCGGGACCATCATCCCGACCGCCAGCAACCGCTTGGCCGAGGCCGCGTCCTTGGCCGGCTTGCTCGCCGGGACCTCCACCCCGCCGGGATTCACGTGGATCTTGTCCGCCGGAAGCCCCAGACCGATGAGGCGGCGGCGATGGAACTCGCAGCGCGTGAGGATCGCCGCCGCGGACTCGTAGACTTTGTAACCGGCGGCGGTCTGCGGGTTGCGCAGCGCCGCGCTCACGTCGATGCCGTGTCCCTGGACGACGTACGGCAGGCCGAGCGCGCGCACCGCGGGCACGACGTCGAGGAACTGGTCGAGGAAGTCGCCCAGCACCGCGGTCGCCCCGTGGCGCTGCAGGAACTTGCGGATGGCGGAATCGCGCAGCCTTTCCTGCGGCATGCCGATGCGCCGGCCGATGCGGCTGCCCAGCGTCGAGGCCCATTGCTCGAGGCTCAGCACTGGGAAGCCGGGGTCGAAGCGCGTGCCGAAGGGCGTGCCGTTGTAGCGCACGATGGCCACCGTGTCGTCGGGCCGGATGCCCGAGATGTGCTTGTCGATGAACGAAGCCCCCAGCTGGTAGCTGCTGACGCAGAGTGTCACTTGCCTATTGCCAACCCAGGATGGTGCGACCCGTCTTCGCAAATGGACGGGCCAGTTTCATGATCACCGCCGCGGCCTTCTGCTGCCATGCGTCGGTGCCGAATTCCTCGTGGCGGCGTGGCGGCAGCGCGAGGATCTCCTCGAACTGCGCCTCCGACCAGCCGAGCTTCTTGGCCACGTAGCGCTTGTCCGCCTGCTGCCGCGCCGGCTCGTAGGGCGGCAGCGCCAGCTCGGCAAGTGCCGCCTCGCGCGTCACCTCGCCGTTGCAGACGAGGTTGGACAAGTGCGCCTTGCGCTTGTCGATGCCGTACTTCACCGGGAGGATGTAGCCCTGGTAGAAGCGCGTGAACACCGACTCGTAGTGCTTGCCGCCGTAGTCGCTCCACCCGAACTCCTCCATCAGGAAGCGCTTGGCGTCGAGCTTGCGGTACGCCACCAGGTCCAAGACCTTCACGTCCTCGATCAGGCGCACGCGCTGGTAGTACAGGCGCTGCCACACGCCCAGCCGCGGCAGGTGCTTCATCGGCACCTTGCCGAAGCGCCGGTGGATGCCCTTGATGTTCTCAAGGTCGAACTTGGAGTAGTACCACGCCCGCGGCAGCAGCCATTCGGTGGCGAAGTTGTTGCCCGAGAGCACGTACTTGATCCCCTGCTCATGCGCGGTGCGGTGCAGCGCGCCGAAGATCATGTGGTCGGTGGGAATCTCGAGGTCAAGGACCGAGGCCTCGAAGTAGGCGCGCTGAAGGTCGCGGAACTCCGGCCAGTTCATCACGAACGTGTGCAGCTCGAAGCCCAGCTTCTTCACCATGAGCTCGATGTTCCGTACCGCCAGCTCGTCGTTCCAGCCGTTATCGAAGTGGACGATAAGCGGACGCAGGCCCCACGTCTTGGCGAGGTAGGCCATGTAGGAACTGTCCACGCCGCCGGAGAGCCCGAGGATGCAGTCAAAGCGCCTGCCGCGCCCGCTGTCGCGGATGGCGGCGAGGATCTCCGCGAGGATTGCATGCAGCGCCTCGCCCTCGGGGCGCGCGGCGCGCAAGGCGTGGAATTCGTGCCACCAGTTGCACGCGCCCTCGGCGTCGAAGCTGATGTCGGGATCGGTGTTGTCCATCACGGTGCGCGTGCATACCCGCAGGCGCTCGGGGACGAACGGGCGAGGCGTCGGCAGGGCGCGGTCCATCAGGCGCGCCCCGCCGCAGAGGTGCGTTCCCACAACCCGCGCTGCAGCTCGGCGGGGGACGGATAGGTGATCAGCACGCCCTGCCCCTGGGCAGCAAAGACGAACATGCTGCCTGCCGCCACCGCCTGGCAGCCTGCCTTCTCGACGGCTTGCACTAAATGCTCGATACGGCCCGCGCCACCGTGGGCGATCACGGGGATGCCCACGGCCCCCGCGACCGCCGCGAGCAGGTCCAGGTCGTAACCAGAGAAGGTGCCCTCGCACTCGATGGCCGTGACGATCAGCTCACCCGCCCCGAGCGACTCGAAGTGGCGGGCGGCATGCACGGGGTCGAGCCGGGTGCGCCGCCTTCCCCCGGCGGTATAGCAACGCGCCTTTCCCCACAGCGTGCGGCGCACGTCGAGCGAGACGACCACGGCCTGCGAGCCGAAGCGGCGCGCGGCCTGCTCGACCAGCTGCGGCGAGTCGAACGCCGCGGTGTTGACGACCACCTTCTCCACGCCGCGGCGGAAGAGCTGCGCGAAGTGCTCGACGCTGCGCACCCCGCCTCCGTAGGCGACGGGCATGAAGGCTTCGCCCACCATCTCGTCGACGCGGTCGAAGTCGGGCGCCCCCCCGCGCGCGGTGGCGTCGATGTCAAGCAGCACCAGCTCGTCGGCCATCTTGTCGTTGAAGATCTTCACCGCGTTGATGGGATCGCCGAGGTAGCGGCGGTCGGCGAAGCGGCGAGTCTTCACCAGCCCCTCGTCGGACACCAGCAGCACGGGAATCACGCGCGTGCGGCTCATGGCGTCCCCAGAGCGGCGAAGTTCTGCAGCAGGCGAAGCCCGTGCGCGTGGCTCTTCTCGGGGTGGAACTGCACCGCGTACAGGTTGCCGCTCGCCACGCCGGCGGGGAAGCCGTAGCCATGTTGCGCGCGGCTCACCACCAGCGCCTCGTCGTCGCACGCGAAGTGGAACGAGTGCACGAAGTAAAACCGGGCTTCCGCCATCCCGGCGAAGAGCGGCCCCCGGGACTCGAGCGTTTCGGCCCAGCCCATGTGCGGCACCTTGTGCCCGGCCGGCAGGCGCGCGCGATCGAAGGCGACGGTGCGCATCGGCAGCCAGCCCAGGCCCGGCAACTCGGCCTCGTCGCTGCCGCGGCCCATGAGCTGAGCGCCGAGGCAGATGCCCAGCACCGGCACCCGCGCTTGGAGCGCGCGCCGCTCGAGCGCGGGGATGAGCCCG
The DNA here is from genome assembly GCA_035626705.1 of Usitatibacter sp. GTDB lineage: Bacteria > Pseudomonadota > Gammaproteobacteria > Burkholderiales > Usitatibacteraceae > Usitatibacter. The sequence continues at coordinate 54,686 of DASPNE010000026.1, forward strand.
CTCGCGCGCAGGCGCTCGATGCCGTAGCCGAAGTGGCCGACGCCGGGAAGGATGAGCTTGTCCGCCGATTCGATCACGCGTGGGTCCGCGGAGATGGCCGCGCTCGCGCCGGCGCGGTTGAGCATGTTCTTTATCGACTTCACGTTGCCGATGCCGTAGTCGACGATGGCGATCACGACAGCCACTTCCTCAGGCGCGCGTTCTCGTCCTCGAAGGCATACAGCTCGGCGGCGCGACGATAGCCCTGCTCACCTAAGTCGCGCGGCCGCCGGCTCGCCTCGACCATGGCTGCGGCCATGCCGTTCACGTCGCCCTCGTCCACCAGCAAGCCGGTGAGGCCGTCGACCACTGCCTCGGGAATGCCCGAGTGACGCGTGGACACCACCGCCATGCCTTGCGCCATCGCTTCCTGGATGGCCGCCGGCAGGCCCTCCTCGTCGCCGGTATTGGGGTTGGTGATGCTGTGCTGCACGAAAACGCCGCACTCGCGCAGCAGGCGCTGCTTCACGTCCTCGGGCACGAAGCCCAGCAGGCGGATGCGGTCCTGCAGCCCGAACATCACCACGAAGTGCTCGGCCGCGGGCATGAGGTCTCCACCGCCGATGTAGTCGAGCGTGAGCCGCGGTTCCTGCTCTAGGGCGCGGCGGAAGGCCTCCAGCAGATAGATGGGGCCCTTCTTCGGCACCATCACGCCGATCGCGAGCAGCCGCCGCGCCGCCGAATCGTCGCGCACCGGCGGAGCTGGCGGAATGGCCACGCCACCCGGATTCACGTGGACCTTGTCTTCCGGGAGGCCGACCTCGAGCAGCCGGCGGCGGTGATGCTCGCAGCGCGTGAGGATAGCGCGCGCGCCGGCGTAACGCAGGTAGCGCTGCGCCATCTCCGGGCGGCGGATCGAGGCGCTCACGTCGATGCCGTGGGCCTGGACCACGTAGGGCAGGCGCAGGCGCTCGACCAGCGGTGCGAAGTCGAGGAACTGGTCGAGGTACTCGCCGAGCACAGCGCCCACGCCGTGGCGGCGCAGGAACGCGCGGATGGCCAGGTCGCGCATCGCCTCCTGCGACATGCCGGCGCGCCGCGCGAGGCGCACCGGCACCCGCAGGGCCCACCGGTCCAGCAGCAGGGCCGGGCAGGCCATGGGCCACAGCGACGCGAGCGCGGGATGCCGTCCGTACGTGCCGATCGCGACGGTGCGGCCCGGGCGCACGCCCTCGACGTGCTTGTCGATGAAGGACGCCCCCAGGTCATAGGTGAACACCGCGAGCGCCGCGCTCATGGCCTGCGCGCCGAAATCTCGAGCCCGACCAGCAGCGTGCTCTCGCCGAGCTGCGTGGGACGGTCGTCGATGCACATGAGCAGCCACACGACCGGCGTGAGCAGGCGCGACAGCAGCCAGCGCACCGCGAGGTGGCGCCGCGACGTGATCGCACGCCGCCGCACCCACAGCCCGAGCGCCACGGCGAGCATCGCGTGGCGTCCGCCGGTCGCTTCGATGCGCACATCGGTAAAGCCGGCGCCCTCGAAGATGCGCCGCAGCGAATAGGGCGTATAGCGGAACTCGTCGTACGGGACGTTGTGGATCGGCCAGATGAAGGGCACCGTTGCGAACAGGAACCCGCCCGGCCGCAGCACGCGCCGCGCCTCGGCGAGCACGACGCCGGCATCGGGGCAGTGCTCGAGGACTTCGGTCAGCAGGGCGCTGTCGACGCTAGCGTCTCCCAGCGGGATCACCTTGCCATCCCAGAAGAGGTGCGCGGGCGATCCTTCCTGCGGCAGGTCGAGCCCGATGTAGCGGTTGACGCCGGCCTGTTTCTCGATGAGCGGCCGGTACGGCATCGCCCCGCAGCCGATGTCCAGTAGGGTTCCGCGGAAGGCGGGCATGGCGCGCTTCATAGCCGCCAGCAGCAGGCGCACGTTGCCGTAGCCGTCCAGGGTGGACGGCCGGCAGGCGGGCGCGAGGTAGTCGATCATGGCGTCAAGCCGCCACCTCGGCGAGATTGTCGACCGACCAGTGCGTGTCTTCGATATATACGGCGGTATCCGGCGCCCAATAGAAATCGCGTGACTCGCCCAGCAGCGCCACCTCGAATTGGCAGATCTGCGCGGGAGCCTCGAAAATGCGGCGGGGATGGCTGGCGCCAAAGTAGAAAGTCAAGAAATAACTGCCCGGATATAGGCGCACGCGCGAAAAGCGGCACGTGAGCCGATACGTGCCTGCCTCCCGCAACATGGCAACCTCGCTATCCAGGTTCAGGACGTGCACGACGGGCTGGTGGGAAGGATTGAAAATCTGGAAGGACAACGCGGCATTGGGAACAGGATGTGGCGTCGTGATCGTCACTTCCACTTCCATCGGAGCGCCGTGGCGTTGGATGTTGCCCGCCTCGCTGGTTCGAAGCTCCACTCGGACGATGGTAGGTCCGCCAGCGGGCGCCGCTACGTACACGCCACCTCCTCGCGTGCTCTCCGAGAGATACCGCGAAACCACGTCCTGCGTGCGCCCCGTTGCGACGAGCCGACCCGCGTCGAGCAGCACGCATCTCTGCGTTAGAGCGCTGATCGTCTGCATGTTGTGACTGACGAACAGCACCGTACGCCCGGAGTTGGCGACGCCTTGCATCTTTCCCATGCACTTCTTCTGGAAGACCAGGTCTCCCACCGCCAACACTTCGTCGATGACGAGAACATCCGGCTCCAGGTGTGCCGCGACTGCGAACGCGAGACGCACGTACATGCCCGAGCTGTAGCGCTTCACCGGCGTGTCGAGGAATTTCTCCGTCTCGGCGAAATCGACGATCGCGTCGAAGCGCGACACGATCTCGCGGCGCGTCATGCCGAGGATGGCGCCGTTGAGGAAGATGTTCTCGCGCCCCGTGAGCTCCGGGTGGAAGCCCGTGCCAACCTCGAGCAGGCTCGCCACGCGGCCCTTCAGCTCGATTCGCCCGCGCGTGGGCTCGGTGACGCGCGAGAGCAACTTGAGCAGCGTCGACTTGCCGGAGCCGTTCGGTCCGATGACGCCCAGGACCTCGCCGCGCGCCACCTCGAAGTTCACGTCCTGGAGGGCCCAGAACTCCTCGATGTCGTCGCCCTCGACGAAGGCGCGACCGCGCAGCAGGTCTGCCGTGCGCCGGGCGAGGTTGCGCAGCCCGCGCGTGGCGACCTCGCGAAACGACGTGTGGACGCCTCTCGCCGATTCATGGCCCACCAGGTAGCTCTTGCCCAGCCCCTCCACGCGGATGACGGTATCGGCGCTCATACCAGGTCCGCGAAAGTCTTCTCGGTGCGGCGGAAGCGCCGCAGGCCCAGCCACAGGAAGGCCACGACCACCCCCACGCTCACCGCAAAGCCCTGCGCGTGGATCGGCGTGCCGAGCACGCACCAGCGGAAGCCGTCGATCACGCCGGCCATCGGATTAAGGGAATACAGCAGGCGCCATTCGGCGGGCACCACCGAAGTGCTGAAGCCCACCGGCGAGACGTACATGCCGAACTGGATCACGAACGGCACCACGAAGCGGAAGTCGCGGTACTTGGCGTTCAGCGCCGAGATCCACAGGCCGGGGCCGAGCGCGGCGGCGAAGGCGAGCGCCATGAAGAGCGGCAGCAGCAGCACGTTCCAGCGCGGCGCATATCCGAACCACGCCATGAGGGCGGCCAGCATGACGAGGCCTATGAGCAGCTCGACCAGCGCCACGACGACCGCCGCCGCGGGAACGATCAGCCGCGGGAAGTACACCTTGCCGATCAGGTTCGCGTTCGTCACCACGCTGGTGGCTGCTTCGGAGAGCGCGGCGGCGAAGAACATCCACGGCAGCAGGCCCGCGAACACCACCAGCGCGTAGGGCGCGCCGCCTTCGCTCGGCAGGCGCGCGATGCGACCGAAAACTATGGTGAAGACCACCATCGCCAAAAGCGGGCGCAGCACCACCCACGCCACGCCGATGAAGGTCTGCTTGTAGCGCACCGACAGGTCGCGCCAGGCGAGCACGCGGAAGAGCTCGCGATAGCGCCACAGGTCGGCCCAGTAGTTCTGCTCCGTGCGGCCTGGCTCGATCACGATGTGCATGCGCGCGCGCCCTCAGTGCACGAAGATGATCGCGCTGCCTTGCGGCGCGAAGCGGAAACGCACTTCGCGCAGGGAGGCGAGGGCCTTGCGCACTGCCGCGTGGTCGCGGGGCTCAGCGTAGACCATGAGGAAGCCGCCGCCGCCGGCGCCGAGCAGCTTGCCGCCCGACGCGCCGGCAGTACGGGCCGCGGCGTAAGCGCTGTCGACGAGCTCGTTGGAAATCCCTTCGCCCAGGCCGCGCTTGAGCTCCCACGCCTCGTGCAGCATCCCGCCGAGCGCCTCGATACGGCCGTCGCAGATGTCGTCGAAGGCGGCTTTGGCCAGCGTGACCATCCGCGCCGTGGCGTCCGAGGCCTTGCCCGCCTGCGCCACCGCGGCCGCCTGCCGCTGCAGCAACGGCGAGGCCGAGCGCGTGACGCCAGTGTAGAAGAACAGCAGCCGCTCCTGCAGCGCCTCGAGCAGCGCCTGCGGGCAGATGACCTTGCGCACCTCCACCGAGTCGTTCTCGTGGAAGCGGATGAAGTTGAAGCCGCCGAAGGCCGCCGCGTACTGGTCTTGCTTGCCGATGGGTTCGCCGCAGCGCTCGATCTCGATGTGGCAGCTCTCCTCGGCAAGGCGCGACGCCGTGGCATGGCACCCGCGAAACGCGTGCAGCGCGTTCAGCAGCCCGACGGTGAAGGAGCTCGAGGACCCGAGGCCCGTGCCGCGCGCGGGAATGTCGGCGACCGACGTGATCTCGATGCCGCCGTCGATGCCGAGGAGCGCCAGGCACTCGCGCACCAGCGGATGCTCCACCTGGCGCGCATGGGCTACCTCCTCGGTCCTCGCGTAGCTCACGCGGACCGCCTCGTCGAACTTGCGCGACACCGTGACGTAGACGAAGTGGTCGATGCTGGTGGAAAGGACCGCGCCGCCGCGCCGCCGGTAATGCGCGGGCAGGTCGGAGCCGCCGCCAAAGAAGCTCACGCGCAGCGGGGTGCGCGAGATGATCATGCCGCCACGCCTTCGCGCCGCGGCGCGATGAGCTCGGCCGCGGCGACGATGTCCTTCGCGGTGTGGTCGGGACGCACGGCGCTGCGCCCGCCGCCCACCAGGATCGAGCGCACGCCCGCGCGCCGCGCCATCTCCACGTCGCGCTCGTGGTCGCCGACCATCCACGAGCGCGCGGCATCGATTCCCAGGTCCGCGCACGCCTGCCGGAAGAGGCCGACGCCTGGCTTGCGGCAATCGCAGGCGACCTTGAGCGCCGCGCGCTCGCCGGGAAACCCGGCGTCCGGATGGTGCGGGCAGACGTAGATGGCATCGAGGTAGGCGCCGCCCACGCCCAGCTCCCATTCCAGGCGGCGGTGGATGGCGGCCACGTCGGCCTCGGTCGCCTCGCCGCGGGCGATGACGGGCTGGTTGGTGAGGAGCACCAGCCGGAAGCCGGCGCGACGCAGCTGCCGCAGCGCGGCGGCGGCCCCGGCCACGAGCTCTAGGTCTTCCTTGCGGCGGAGATGTCCCTTCTCCACGTTGAGCGTACCGTCACGGTCAAGGAACACCGCCGGCAACTTCACGCCGTGCGACACGATGCGGCCCGCCGCGAAATCGGCCTCTACCTGCGCCAGGCGCGCCGGCGTTCCCATGTCCTTCAGGTATTCGCACGAGCGATGCGCGAACACGCGCCCGCCCGCGGCGAGGAGCTGCGCCATCACGTCCTTCACGAAGTCGAGCTTGCGCGGCGGGCTGAAGCGCTGCAGCGCATCGCGGCGCACGACGTAGAGCGCCGCGTTCACCAGGTTGGGCAGGTCGCTCCCCGGCTGATGCGGGTACGCATGGATCGCGCTCACCCGGCCCTCGGCATCGGTCTCGAGCAGGTCGGAATCCAGCGGATGGTCGTTCGGATGGACCATCGCGGTAAAGTCGGCGTCGCGCGCCACGTGCGCCGCCGCGATCGTCCCTAGGTCGGCGGACGTCATGACGTCGCCGTACAGCACGATGAAGTTTTCGGGCAGCTCCTCGAGGTGCGCGAGCACCGCGCCCGCGGTACCGAGCGGGGTCTCTTCGACGCGTACGCGCGCGTGCAAGCCGAATTCGGAACCGTCGCCCAGGAAGCGCGCGATCGCTTCGGCCAGGTGGCCGGCGAACACGGTCACCTCACGCACGCCGCAGCGCCGCGCGAGCTCAAGGTGATGGCCGAGGAGCGGCTTGCCGCCGATCGGCACCAGCACCTTGGGGATGTCGGCGTGCACGGTGGCCAGCCGCGTGCCCATGCCCCCGGCGACGATGACGAGGTGGTCGACGCGGCTCATCGCGCGACCGCGGCCGGGGCGAGCTCCTCGATGGCGCGCAGGATGGCCTGGTCCGAGGAGAGCCTGGGCTTCCAACCGAGGCGCGCGAGCCGTTCCGTGGAGTACTGGAAGCGCGGCACGTCGCCCACCCAGCCGCGATCGCCGCCGGTATACGCGAGCGGCGTGCCGGGCGCTGCGCGCTCCACCACTGCCTCCGCTATGAACTTCACGCTGGTGCCGGCGCCTTCCGGGCCGATGTTGTAGACGTTGCGCCGCTCGCCGGCGCGCTCGACAATGAAGCGCATCGCGTCGATGAGCTCGTCGACGTGCAGGTACGGCTTTGTCTGCGTGCCGTCACCGAGGACGCGCAACGACGGCGGCGAGGCCGCGAGCCGCGCGAGCAGGTCGAAGATCACGCCGTGGGTGGCGCGGGGCCCGACCACGTTGGGGAAGCGGAAGATCCATATGCGCTCGAGGAAGCTCTCGGCCGCCGCGCTGATGAGGGCCTCGCTGGCGAGCTTGGCCGCGCCGTAGTTGGAAATCGGCAGCAGCGGCCCTGAGTCCTCGGCGAGGTGTTCCTGGCGGTTGCCGTACACCGCCGAGGTCGAGGCGAACGCCAGGCGCTTCAGGCCCTCGGCCCGCCCCGCCTCGAGGAGCGCGAACGTGGTTTCGAGCGTGCGGTTGAAATCGCGAGTCGCATCGGCGGAACCGGCGGCGATGTCGCTGTTGGCCGCCATATGCCAGGCGATGTCGGGTACGCCGAAAAGCTCCGTCGACCAACGCAGCGCGCGGACTGCGTTCGCCGGGCGGCTCATATCCAGCTCGAGAAAATCGAAGGCGCCGTGACGGCGAGCCGAATCAAGATTTGCGAGGCGTCCAAGCGAGAGGTCGTCGACCCCTGTGACATGTGCGCCCTGCGCGAGCAGTGAGTCGGCGAGACGGCTCCCGATGAAGCCCGCTACGCCCGTGATGAAATAATGCATTCAGCGCGTGGCTAAGGACCAATCCTCAGTCACGTTTCGATTGGATTCGCGCACAGCCACTGCATGGCCACGTGACCCACGACGAGTTGAAGATCCTCTGCGATTTGCATGTCGTCCACCATGAAGTGGATCGGATGTTGCGCGAGCACGCGGCATTTGCCGCCGGAATAGCCAACGATCGCAAAAGTGATCATCCCCTTCGCGTGCGCCACCTCAAGGGCGCGTACGACATTGGGGGAGTTCCCACTGCCAGAGAGGACGATCAGGATATCGCCCGGATTTCCCTTTACGCGCACCTGCTCGGCGTAGATCGAGTCGTACCCCAAATCGTTTGCCAGGCATGTGAGGACGGCCGGGTTGGCGCTGAGCGCTTCGACCTTCAAACCGCCCTTTGCCTTCAATCCCGCCCCGCAGAGCAAGTCGTTGGCGATATGGATCGCGTTACCGGCGCTGCCACCGTTGCCGCAAATGTAGATTGAGCGCCCGTCCCGCCAGGCGCTTCGCAGTGCGTCCAGGAGGTCCGGAACCTTCGTCATGGCATCCAGCCGGAGTGCCTTGGCGAGCCGCTCCCCGTACTCGCGAACGAATTGCTCGGTTGCGAGTGGCGCAGCCGAGCCGGGCGCACGGATTCCTGTGGCGCGCTCGGGCGCGCGAACTTCCTGGTCGAGTAACGTACCGCTCATATCCTCTCCGCTACCGATTTTGAGCCACATCTTCTCGAAAAGCCCATGAAAAGTAAAGGGAAAATCGCCCACCCGTGCCCGTGCCGGGCCCTCGCCGAGCTACGTCCGTAAGGCGATTGCAGCCGTAAGAATTGCTTGGTGGTGGACTGTCCGCATGGGCATACTTTCAACCTGCAAACCTCAGCCTTATATGGAAGCGACCCGAATCGGAGCATCGCTGTGCACCACGGCGGCCCTCACGGCCCTCGCCGTGGTCCTTTACGCCAGGTTTGCCTCCGTGCTGGGGATCGTGGATCAACCAGGTGGTCGCAAAGTCCACGGTCGCACAGTGCCTCTTGTCGGCGGCTTGGCGGTGTTCACAGGATTGCTGGTTTCAGCATACGTTGTAGGCGTCGCAGTTCACTCCGCCTGGTTCTTGCTGGCTCTCGCTATCGTTATCGCGGTGGGTTGCTGGGACGACGTCTCGGAGATCTCGCCGCATGTGAAGCTGGTGATCCAGATCGCCGCGTGCGCTGTAATGATTTGGGGAGCGGGCATCGAATTGCGGACGATCGGGGACATCGTCGGTTGGCGCAGCATCGGCCTGTGGATACTCGCGGTACCCATGACGATTTTCGCTGTCGTGGGGGTCGTCAACGCGGTCAACATGATGGACGGCATCGACGGTCTGGCCGGTTCAATTTCTTTGGTTGCGATGTGCTGGTATGCCTTCGTTGCGGCGCAGTCCGGCCTTGATGTGCAGTCAATGACTGCCTGGTTGCTGTGTGGGGCAATTGCGGGGTTTCTGGTGTTCAACTTGCGCTTTCCCTGGCAGCCTCAGGCCCGCGTGTTCCTTGGCGACGCGGGTAGCCTGATGCTTGGCTTTGCGCTGGGATGGTATGCGATCGACCTGACGCAGGGGCCCGGCCGAACCTTCCCACCGATCGCCGCCCTCTGGGTTATCGTGCTGCCGCTGGTGGATTGCGTTTCTCTAATGGTTCGGCGCTTGCGTGCCGACAAGAGCCCGTTCGTGGCGGACCGTGGGCACATTCATCACTACCTGCTTGCGCGTGGCTTCACATCTAGCCAAACCCTCGCGATTCTTGTCGGCGTCTCTGTGCTTTGCGGCGCCGTCGGTTACTTCGGCTGGGTCTTCAAGGTCAGCGAGGCCGCGCTCTTCTACCCGTTCTTCTTCGGCTTTTTCGCGTTCCATGCATGGATACAGAGGGCCTGGTCTCAACTCGAGACATCGCAAGGCACCATCGAGGACGCCCCCTCTCAACTGTCCGATCAAGGCGAGGCCGCAGCCTGACCCCGAGGGAATCCATTTGCGCTCCGTTCTCTTTGTATGCACCGCTAACATCTGCCGTTCTCCCATGGCAGAGGGCGTGCTGCGCTCCATGCTCTCCGCTCGGGGCTTGGGTTCGCACGAGGTCGCCATTGATTCTGCTGGGACGCATGACTACCAGGCGGGCAAGCCACCTGCCCCCCTCGCCCTGGAAGTCGCGAAATTGCGCGGGTACGACATTTCGAGGCAGGTTGCGCGGCGCATCATGCCGAGCGATTTCGATCGCTTCGACTTCATTCTCAGCATGGATCGTGGGCAATTGGCGAATTTGCGGACCGTTTGTCCCACTCGGTGCAAGCAGAAAGTGGAATTGCTGCTCGAGTACGGCGAGACCTATTACGGCCAGGACGTGCCCGATCCTTACGGAGGCAACGTCCGCGACTTCGAGAAGGCGCTCGCCATGATCGAGGACGGCTGCCGCGGATTCGCCACACTGCTCGCACAGATGTCCAAGTCGAAACTCGCCCCAACCGCGGGCTGAGGAGTGACGACAGCTCCCGTGAAGAGCGCCGTGGTCGGCGTCGTAGGCCTGGGCTACGTGGGCTTGCCGCTGGCGGTTGGATTCGCGCAGCACATGCACACCATCGGATTCGACGTTTCGGAGCAGAAGGTCGCTTTGATCAGGGCGGGCCAAGACCCCACGGGTGAGGTTAGCGCCGCGCAATTTGACGCGGCCAGGTGCCTGGAGGCAACGACTGATCCCGCTGCGCTCGCCGTCTGCGACTTCATAGTTGTGGCAGTTCCCACACCGGTGAACGACGCAAAGCTTCCGGACTTCGCGCCGCTGCTCGCGGCATGCCGTAGCGTGGGACCGCACCTCAAGGCAGGTGTGACAGTTGTGTTCGAGTCCACCGTCTATCCGGGAGCAACGGAGGACGTCTGCGTGCCTGAGCTCGAGCGCGCTTCGTCGAAGCAATGGAAACGAGATTTTTTCGTTGGCTACTCACCCGAGCGGATTAACCCGGGCGATAAGGAACACACGCTTGCAAAGATCGTGAAGGTCGTCGCGGGCGACACACCGAAAACGCTTGCCCGAGTCGCCGACCTTTATCGAGTCGTCGTGACCGCCGACGTGTACCTCGCATCGAGCATCAAGGTCGCCGAAGCTGCAAAGGTCATTGAGAACACGCAGCGCGACCTGAACATCGCCCTCATGAACGAGCTCTCGGTGATCTTTCACCGCATGGGCATCGACACCAGCGAGGTACTTGCTGCTGCAGGCACCAAGTGGAACTTCTTGCGCTTCAAACCGGGGTTGGTTGGCGGCCACTGCATAGGCGTGGACCCGTACTACCTCACCCATGCCGCAGAGAAATTGGGCCACCACCCTGAAGTCATCCTGGCTGGCCGACGCATCAATGACAGCATGGGGAAATACGTGGCAGAGCAAACCGTCAAGTGCATGGTCGGCAAGAACCGCCCTGTGAATGGCGCAACGGTCAATGTCCTCGGCCTCGCTTTCAAGGAGAACTGTCCCGACCTGCGCAACAGCAAGGTCGCGGACTTGATCGCCGAGCTTCGATCGTATGGCGTAAGCGTGCAGGTGCATGATCCGCGGGTCGATGACGGCGAAGCTCTCCGGGAGTACGGCATTGAACTCTCGTCTTGGGAGGCGCTACCCCAAGCCGACGCGCTGGTGCTTGCCGTAGCGCATCAGGAGTTCTGCTCGCTCCCGTTGGACGAACTGCTCGGCAAAGTTGCCGCAGATGGCTGCGTCATCGACGTCAAGGCGGTCCTCGATCGCGAGGCGGTGACTAACTCCGGCCGCGCCGTCTGGCGCCTCTAGGCAGATCTCTCTTCGAAATAGCCGATCGTCTTTTCCAGCCCGGCGTCAAGCTGGGTTTTCGGCCCCCAACCCAGCTTCTCCTTCGCCAGCGTGATATCCGGTCTTCTCTGCCGTGGATCATCGCTCGGCAACGCCTTCATCACGATTTTCGACTTCGACCCCGTCATCTCCACCACCTTCTCGGCCAACTGCCGGATCGTGAACTCGCCCGGGTTGCCCAGATTGATCGGCCCGGTCACGTCATCCCCCGTGCCCATCAGCCGCATTAATCCCTCCACCAGGTCGTCGACGTAGCAGAACGACCGCGTCTGCGACCCGTCGCCATAAAGGGTGATGTCCTCGCCCTTCAGCGCCTGCACGATGAAGTTGGACACCACGCGCCCGTCGTTGGGATGCATGCGCGGGCCATAGGTATTGAAAATCCGCGCCACCTTGATGCGCAGCTTGTGTTGGCGGTGGTAGTCGAAGAAAAGCGTCTCGGCACAGCGCTTGCCCTCGTCATAGCAGGAGCGAATGCCGATGGGATTCACATGACCCCAGTAGCTCTCGACCTGGGGATGAACCTCCGGGTCTCCATACACCTCGCTCGTCGAGGCCTGCAGGATCTTCGCCCGCAACCGCTTGGCCAACCCCAGCATGTTGATCGCCCCGTGCACGCTGGTCTTGGTGGTCTGCACCGGGTCGAACTGGTAGTGGATCGGCGCCGCGGGACAGGCGAGGTTGTAGATCTCGTCCACCTCCACGTAGAGCGGAAAGGTCACGTCGTGGCGCATGAGCTCGAAGTGCGGGTCGCCCAGCAGGTGCGAGACGTTCTCCTTGGTGCCGGTGAAGAAGTTGTCCAGGCACAGGACGTCATCGCCCCGGGCGAGCAGGCGCTCGCACAGGTGAGAACCCAGGAAGCCCGCCCCACCGGTGACCAGGATGCGGCGGCGGGTGGAGTAGCGACGCGTGTTGTTGTTCATTTAAGTCTATGTCGAATGGCGAAGCGGCATTTTGGCATGCATGAGCGGAAGGGGAATGTGCGATCCTTCGGCCCCATGACCCTCTCCATCCTCGTCGTGGGCGCGGCCGGTTATGTCGGCTCCCACGCCACGAAATTTTTGCTCTCCGCCGGCCACCGTGTGCTCGCCCTGGACAACCTGTCTCGCGGTCATCGCGACGCCGTGCTCGGTGCGGACTTCGTGCAAGCGGACCTCACCGATGCGGCCGGCGTTGCCAAGGTCCTGGTCTCCCGGCCCATCGACGTGGTGATGCATTTCGCCGCCCTCGCCTACGTCGGCGAATCGGTGAGCCACCCCAGGGCCTACTACCGCAACAACCTGGTGGGCGCCCTGAACCTGCTGGACGCGATGTTGGACGCCAACGTCCATCGCCTCGTCTTCTCGTCCACCTGCTCGACCTATGGCGTGCCGCTCGAGAGCCCCATCCCCGAGTCGCACCCGCAGCGGCCGATCAATCCCTACGGCGCCACCAAGCTCGCGGTCGAAGGGGCATTGCGCGACTACGCCAAGGCGTACGGGTTATCGAGCGTCTCCCTGCGCTACTTCAACGCCGCAGGTTGCGACAGCGAGGGGCTGCTGGGCGAGCGCCACGAGCCCGAAACCCACCTCATCCCGCTGGTGCTGAAAGAGGCGTTGCGCATCGAGGGCGGTGGCGATCCTTCCGAAACCAGCCTCGTGGTCAATGGCGGCGACTTCCCCACGCCCGACGGGACCTGCGTTCGCGATTACGTCCACGTCGAGGACCTGGCAGCGGCGCACCTCGCCGCAGCGCTGCGGATGATGGACGAGCCCGCCGGCACCGCCAGTGCATTCAACCTCGGCACCGGCCGCGGGTACTCGGTCCTCGAAGTTATCGAAGCCGCGCGCCGCGTGACCGGTATCGCCATCGGTTACCGAATGGGACCGCCCCGCGAAGGCGATCCATCGCACCTGGTGTCGACCAACGAGCTTGCCCGGCGGGAGCTCGGCTGGGCTCCTCGCTACACCAACCTCGACGACATCATCGCCACCGCGTGGCGATGGATGAAGCGGCCGGCAAGCCCGCGCCCTTGACGACCCCCACGAGCGTCCTGCGCATTAGTTGAGAGTCGGCGCGCAGGCTGCTATTTTGCAGCCAGCGCCAGCCTCGCCTGGCCATAGAACAAGCCAGCCAAGGGAGTCCGCCATGGCACGAGTCGCACGGCTTTTCCTGCTCGTCGCGCTGTTCTTTGCTGCAATCCTTTCCCTGGATGCCCGCGCCGAGTGCGGCGGCTCCGTCCAGTGCATCTCCATCGGCCGCACGCCCGGGGAGGCCGATACCAATCACCACGGCGGCGGCTCGTCGACCTTCACCATGGCCTTCGGCAGCCAGGCGGTGGGTACGACCAGCGCGGCGCAGACGGCCTACGTGGCCGCGGTCACCGGGCCGGCGGGCTCGATGGCGGACCTGGGGATCATCTTCATCGATGGCGCCGATGCCGCGAGCTTCGTCATCACCGGCGGAACGTGCTCCGACACCAACGGCCCGGTGCACAACGGCTCGCAATGCACCATCACCGTAGCCTTCAACCCGCTCTCCGCCGGCGCGAAGACGGCCACGGTCCACGTCCCGGTCGATCCGCCGATCTGCGCCGGGTGCATTACTGAGCGCAGCTTCACGGTGACCGGCACGGGCGCCAGCCCGCCTCCGGTTATCACCAGCCCGCTCACCGCCACGGGCACGGTGAACGTCGCCTTCGCCGGCTACCAGATCACCGCCACCAACAGCCCGACGAGCTTCGGCGCCAGCGGCCTGCCTGCGGGCCTGTCGATCAACGGCAGCGGCTTCATCTCCGGCACGCCCACCACCGCCGGCACCTTCAACAGCACCATCACGGCGACCAACGCGAGCGGCGCCGACAGCAAGACGCTCGTGTTCACCATCCACCCGCCTGCGCCGGCGATCACGAGCCCGAACACGGCGACGGGCACCGGCGGCCAGCCTTTCAGCTACCAGATCACCGCGAGCAATTCGCCCACCAGCTTCGGCGCCACCGGGTTGCCTGCTGGCGTGAGTGTCAACACGTCCACCGGGCTCGTTTCGGGCACGCCCACCCAGGGCGGCACCTTCAACGCCACGGTGAGCGCGACCAACGTGAGCGGCACCGGCACCCAGCCGGTCACGATCACCATCAACCTGGTGGCGCCGGTCATCACCAGCTCGAGCAGCGCGAGCGGCACGGGCGGCCAGCCGTTCAGCTTCCAGGTGACAGCCGGGAACCTGCCCTCCTCCTTCTCCGCGAGCGGGCTGCCGGCGGGCCTGTCGATCGACACGGCAAGCGGCTTGATCTCGGGCACGCCCACGGTCACGGGCACGTTCACGGTCACCGTGAATGCGACCAACTCGGCGGGGACGGGCACGCAGACGCTCACGCTCACGCTAAATCTGGCACCGCCTGCCATCACCAGCCCGGGCAGCGCCGCGGCAAGCCTCGGATCCCCGTTCAGCTACCAGATCACCGCGAGCAACCTTCCGGCCAGCTTCGGCGCCTCGGGACTGCCGCCGGGCCTCAGCGTGGACACGGGCTCCGGACTCGTTTCCGGCACGCCGACATCGCCCGGCTCGTTCAACGCCACCATCAGCGCGAGCAACGCCGCCGGCACGGGCAGCCAGGCGCTCACGATCAACGTGGCCGGCGGGCCGCCGGCGATCACCAGCGCAGCGACGGCGAGCGGCATCGTGGGCCAGGCCTTCAGCTACCAGATCACGGCGACCAACTTCGCCACCAGCTTCGGCGCGACCGGATTGCCTCCGGGCCTGTCGGTGGCGACCTCGACCGGCCTAATCTCCGGCACGCCGACGGCGCCGGGCAGCTATTCGGCCACGATCACGGCCTCAAACGCTGCGGGCACCGGAAGCCAGGCGCTGTCGATCACCATCACGCTGCTGCCGCCCGCCATCACCAGCGCGCTGTCTGCCAACGGCTTCGTGGGCCAGGCCTTCAGCTACCAGATCGCCGCCAGCAATTCGCCCACCAGCTTCGGGGCGAGCGGATTGCCGCCGGGCCTCACGCTGAACACGGGCACCGGCCTCATCTCGGGCACGCCCACCACCGGAGGCGTGTTTCCGGTGGCGCTCACCGCCACCAACGCCGCCGGCACGGGTTCCGCCACGCTCTCGATCGCGATCGGCAACGTCCCAGGACCCGCGGCCGGCAATCGCAGCGTCAGCGTGCCCTTCAATGCCCCGACCGCGATCGACCTCGCGCCCTTCATCCTCAACGCCTTCACCAGCGTGGAGATCGTGAGCGGTCCCTCGCAGGGCACCGCGACCGTTTCTGGAAGCGTAGTCACCTATACGCCGCGCGCGGGGTACCTGGGCACCGACAGCTTCGTCTACACCGCCACCGGCCCCGGCGGCACCTCGGCGCCGGCGACCATCACCATCACCGTGCTTGCGCCGCCCGCCCCCACGGTCTCGGCCATCGACGCGGTGACGAGCTTCGAGACGCCGGTCCGCATCGAGTTGGCCGGCGCCGTGAGCGGGATCTATGCGACGCTGGCGATCGCCACGCTGCCGGACCGGGGCCTGCTCACGTTGGAGGGGACAACCGCCACGTATACGCCGGCGGCGGGGTTCTTCGGGGAGGACAGCTTCACCTTCACGGCGACCGGGCCCGGCGGCACCTCGGCGCCAGCGCGGGTGCGCATCACCGTGGGGACCGTGGCGCCCACCGCCGGGGCTGCGACGATGACAGTGCCGCTCAACACGGCGACGACGCTCGACCTGCGGCCGTTCATCCGAGGCTCGGGCATCACGCGCATCGCCATCACCTCCCAGCCGGCGCGCGGCAGGGCGATCGCGAGCGGCACCTCGGTCACGTACACGCCCAATCGCGACGTCTTCGGTAGCGATGCGTTCAGCTACGTGGCGATCGGCAACGCCGGCAGCTCGACGGCGGCCATCGTCTCGGTGACCATCGTGGGCCGTCCGGATCCCACGCGCGATCCTTCCGTCACCGGCCTGCTGGAATCGCAGTCCAACGCCGCGCAACGCTTTTCCGCGGCGCAGATCGCCAACGTGCAGCGGCGCATGGAGTCCCTGCATCGCGGCGCCCCGCCCGCTGCCGGCAATCTCGCTGCGGCACCCATGCTGGCCTCGCTGGCAACCACGGGCACGCTCGAGCTGGCCGCGTTGGGCGGAACCACGCTCGGCGTGAACCGCGAACGCGCCAACGTCTGGGTGGGCGGGCTTGCCCAGTTCGGCCGGCGCGATGCCGACGGCTCGCTCGCCGGGCTGGACTTCACCACGCGCGGCTTGACGGTAGGCGTGGACCGCCGCATCGGCCGTAGCCTCGTGGTCGGGGCGGGCGCAGGGATGGCGCGAGACCGCGCCGACGTGGGCAGCGATGGCACGCACACGCGCGCGCGCGGCGTTTCGGCTGTCGCGTACGCGAGCTTCCAGCCGGGCGCAAACACCTTCGTCGATGCCATGGTGGGCGGCGGACGCCTCGAATTCGAATCGCAGCGCTTCGTGGCTCCGCTGGACGCGATGCTCTCGAGCGACCGTCATGGGCGCCAGTTGTTCGGCTCCCTCGCCGCAGGTTATGAGCATCGTCGCAACGGCGTCGTCCTTTCGCCCTATGGCCGCCTCGACTACTCGCGCGACCGCATCGATGCCGGCACGGAAGCCGGCGGCGCGCCTTACGCACTGGCGTATTCCGGACAAACGGCGTCGTGGTTGAGCGCTGCGGCGGGCATCCGCGCCGAGGCGACCATCGGCACGCGCTTCGGCTGGACGACACCGCGCCTGCGCGCGGAATATCGGCGCCACCTGCGCGGCGATCGCGCCACCGACATCGCCTACGCGGACCTTCTCGATGGGCCGCGCTTCTCGTTCTCGGGCAGGCCCGCCGACCGGGACGCGTTCGTTCTGGGGCTCGGGACGGACCTGGTCTTCCGCGGCGGCCTCACCGTGGGTCTCGAGTACCAGGTGCAAAGGGCGGGCGCCGGCGAAAGCGACCAGCTCGTGCGCCTGAACATCACCCAGGAGCTCGCGGGCACCGGGTCGTTGCGTTGGCTGGACGGCCTCTTCCTCGAGGCCACCCGCCCCCTCGACCTGCAGCTCGATGCCGGCTTCACGTTCGACGACAACGTGAGCCGCGCCCTCTCGGCGGCCGACCGGCGCCACGATCGCTCGTTCAGCGCGAATGCCAGGCTCACCCGTGCCTGGGGGGTTTCGAGGAACATGCGCGCGGTCGCCACTGCGTCGCTGGGCGGGGAGAAATTCCAGTACCACAACGGGCTGAGCCGCGCGACGGGCGGCGTGAAGGGCGAGCTGCAATACCGCCCCTCCGCGGCATTCGGAGCGCCGACCCTGGCACTCTTCGGTCAGGCTGCCACCGAGCAGTACGAATCGCGCCTGCGCGACGGCGAGAGGTACGGCATCGGCGCATCGATGCGGCTTCCGGTGACAGACCGCATCGGACTCTTCGGCACGGTCTTCCACCAGCGGCGCGAGGCGCGCAGCCATGTGTTCGACGGTCGCGAGAACGGCGCGCGCGTGAACCTGGATTGGGCCCTCGGCCAGCGCGCCACGTTCTATCTTTCGGGAGAGCATCGGCGCGGCGACCACGTGACTTCGGCCAACCCGCTCGGCGAGCACATCGCCTTCAAGCACGACGAGATGCCGCACCAGGTGATCGACGACGCCTTCCGCGGCCCGGACCTCACCACCGCGCGCTTCGAAGGGCGTTCGTGGCTCGCCGGCGTGGGCTTCAACTACGCGCTGGGACCGCGCGATGCGATCGACTTCTCGTGGCGGCGCGTGCGCACCAAGCCGGACGATCCGGCGGACGTGGTGATCGGGTTCTATGCGCCGGTGCCGCCGGTGCGCTACACGGTGAACCAGTTCTTCGTCCTCTACCTGCTGAGCTTCTGAGGAGTGGCCATGGCACGCGAACCCGACGATCCAAGGCGCCGCATGGTCGTGCGCGCGCTCGGCCTGGGGCTTCTCGGAAGCGGCCTCGCCGCGCGCCAGGCGGCCGCGCAACTCCTCGGCTCGCGCCCGGGGCAGATGCCGCCCGGGCGCAGCTTCTATCGTGTGGTCGGCGACGTACGGGTCAATGGCACGCCGGCGAGCCTGCAGACCGTGCTTCGCGCGGGCGACACGGTCACCACGGGGGCGGGCGGCGAGGCGGTCTTCGTCATGGGCTCGCACGCCATGATCCTGCGCGAGCGAAGCGCCGTCACCGTGCAGGCCGAGCAGGTGGCCGAGACGCTCGCCGTTCGAGCCATGCGCATGTTGAGCGGGGCGCTGCTGTCGGTCTCGCGCGGCAGCGGAATTGCGCTACAAACCGCCAATGCCTCGATCGGCATCCGCGGCACCGGCTTCTACGTCGAAGCCGAGCCGCAGGAAACCTATTTCTGCACATGCTATGGGGTGACCGAGGTGGCAGCGAGCGACGACCCGCAGAGCCGCGAAACCATCAGCGCGAGCCACCACGACCGGCCGGTCTGGATACTGAACGCGGGCCCGGGCGGCAAGCGCATCCGCAACGCGCCGTTCATCAACCACACCGACCAGGAGCTCTCGCTCATCGAGGCGCTCGTCGGGCGCGAGACGCCGTTCGTTTTCCCGAAAGACGCGTACGGCGGGCCACGGCGTGAGTATTGAGCGGGCGGGCCGGCGCGCGCTGCTGAAGGCGCTGGCGCTGGGCTCGCTGTCCGGCAGCGCCTCTGCCCAGGCGCTCTTCGGCGACCGGCCCTCGAAGATGCCCGCCGGCCGCAGCATCTATCGCCTCTCCGGCAAGGTGACCGTCAACGACGTCGAGGCCACGCTCGATACCGTGATCAAGTGCGGCGATACCGTGCGCGGCACCAAGGGCTGCGAAATCGTGTTCGTGGTCGGCGCGCACGCGATGATCCTGCGAGGGGAATCGACGATCGTCATCGCCCCGCCCGATCCTCCCAGCCAAAGCTTCGTCGTGCGGGCGCTGAACGTGATCCAGGGCGCGCTGCTCACGGTGTGCCCGCCCTCCAGGCTCGCGGTCACCACGCCTACGGCGCACGTGGGCGTGCGCGGCACGGGCTTCTACATCGAGGCCTCGCCGGAGGAGACGTACTTCTGCACCTGCTACGGAGTGACCGACGTGGCATCCGTGGCGGCACCGGAGATGAAAGAGACGATCACGGCCAGGCACCACGACCGCCCGGTGTACGTGCGCCGCGACGCCGCGCCCGGCCGCAACATCCGCAACGCGCCCTTTTTCAACCACACCGACGAGGAGCTCACGCTCATCGAGGCGCTGGTCGGGCGCACGCCGCCCTTCGTCTTCGGCAAGGATTCGTACGGGGGTCCCCGGCGGGAGTATTAGGGAGTCGGGCACCTGCGTTGGCCCGCCTTCGGGAACGACAGGCTGCGCCTGGTTACTTGAAGTCCCCCGCCTTCACCACCGTGAGCTTTGACGGATCGATGTGCTTGCGAAGCGCGGCGGCGAGGTCCGCGGTCGTGAGTGCCATGATCTTGCCCTCCAGCGCCTTGCTGTGCTGGAAGGTGCGGCCGAGGTACATGTTGGCCGCCCACGCCGCGGCGAGGCCCCCATCCTGGGAGCGGTTCTGCACGCGCATCTGCAGGATCCCGGACTTGGCGCTCGCGAGCTCCTCCTCGGTGAAGCCTTCCTTTAGCGCGCGTGCGATCTCCTCCTTGAAGGCGGCCTCCACCTTGGCGACGTTGGCGGGCGCGGCGATGGCGAAGACCGAGAAGGCGCCGGCGCGGTCGATCGGTCCGACAGACAGGTCGGAGCCCACCGAGTAGGAGAGCCCGTCGCGCTGGCGTATGCGCGCGCCGAGGCGCGAATCGAAGCCCGCGCCTCCGCCCAGGATGTAGTTGGCCACGTAGAGCGCGGGATAGTCGGGATCCTCGTCGCGCATCTCGACGTTCTGGCGCCCGATGAGCACGGCGTTTTCCTTGTCGGGCGTGGCGACCACCTTCTCTACCGCCGGGATGTCGCGATGCTCCATCGGCACGCGCTGGAACGGCACCTTGGGTTTCCAGCCGAGGAAGAGCTCCTTCACCAGCGCCTCGGCCGCGGCCTCGTCGAAGTCGCCGACGATGGCGACTTCGGCCACCTCGGCGCCATAGAAATCGCCGTGGAACCGGCGCGCTTCCTCGAGCTTCACCGCGCGCGCGTTGGCGAGCGACTCCTCGAGCGTCGGCTGGTAGCGCCAATCGCCCTTGGGATAGATGTTGAAGTGCTTGTTGAGCTCTTCGCTTGCGCGCGCCACGGGCTCCGAGAGCTGCGACATGATGCCGGTGATGGTCTGGTTCCTCAGCTGCTCGAACTCGCCCGCGTCGAACGACGGCTCCTTGAGCACGTGGGCGGTGAGGCGCAGCGTGCCTTCGAGATTGGGCCGCGTGGTCTGCAGGTTCACGGTGGGACCCGCGACGCGGCCGGTGACCTTGAGCGCCTCCCACTGGTCGGAGAGCTCGGCGCGCGTGAACTTCGTCGTGCCCCGCGCCAGCATGTTGGAAGCGAAAACCGCGGCCGTCTGCTTGCCGAAGAGGTCCTTCTCGTTGCCGATGTGCAGGTTGATGGCGATGTTCACGGTCTCGCCGCGGTTCTTCTTCGATAGCAGCGCCACCTTGATGGGCCCGACCTGCAGCTTGCGCGTGCGCTTGTCGATGTTGTCCTGCGAGGGATCGAAGGCCTCGGCCACCGAGGTCGCGGCCTTCGCCTTGAAGTCCTTCATCACCTCCTCGACCGTGGGTGCCGCGGGCACCTCGGCGCGCAGGGGGTTGTCCTCGGGCAGGAAATAACCCACGGTGCGGTTGTCGCGGCGGAAGTAGGCCTTGGCCGCGGCTGCCACCTCCTCGGGCTTCACGTTCTCCACGTCGTCGCGGGCGAGGAAGAACAACCTCCAGTCGCCCAGCGCGATGTACTCGGACATCTGCACCCCGAGGGATTCGTGGTTGGTGAGCGTCTTCTCGGCCGCGTTGAGGAAGCTCTGCCTGGCGCGCGCCATCTCGTCCGCGGTCGGGGCCGCATCGCCGAAGGCCTCCACCATCTTCACGATCTCGTCGCGCACCGGGTCCACCGGATCGCCCTTCTTCACCACCGCGCCGAAGACCTGGATGCCGGGATAGCGCCCCATCAGCGGGAAGCCGAAGACCTGCGCCGCCTTGCCGGTCTCCACCAGCGCCTTGTGCATTCGACCGGTGGGAACCTGCGTGAGGATGAAGTTGGAGAACGCGAGGCCGTCGGAGTCCTTGTGCAGGCTCGAGGGCACCTTGTACGCCACCGCCACGATCTGGATGTCGCCCTTGCGGCGCACCTGGAACTCGCGCGGGCCGTCCTGCGTGGGCTCCACCGTCCACTCGGGCGGCAGGGTGCGCGCCGGGCGCGGGATCGGGCCGAAATGCGCGGCGATGAGAGCCAGCGTCTTCGCCGGGTCGAACTTGCCCGCCACCAGCAGCACCGCGTTGTCGGGCTGGTAGTAGGTGCGGTAGAACGCCTGCAGGTTCTCGATGCGGACGTTCTCGATGTCGCTGCGGTTGCCGATGGAGGAGCGCCCGTAGCTGTGCCAGTCGAAGGCGATGGCCTGCAGGCGCTTCACCATCACGCTGAAGGGCGAGTTCTCCCCCGACTCGTATTCGTTGCGCACCACGGTCATCTCGCTGTCGAGGTCCTTCTTCGAGATGTTGGAGTTCACCATGCGGTCGGCCTCGAGCTCGATCGCCCAGGCGAGGTTGTCGTCGGTCGCCTGGAACATCTCGAAGTAGTTGGTGCGGTCGAGCCACGTGGTGCCGTTGTAGCGCACGCCGCGGCGGTTGAACTCCTGGTCGATCGCGGGGTGCGTGGGCGTGCCCTTGAAGAGCAGGTGCTCGAGCAGGTGCGCCATGCCGGTCTCGCCATAGTTCTCGTGCCGGCTGCCCACGAGGTAGGTGATGTTGACCGTGATCGTGGGCTTCGAGGGATCGGGGAAGAGCAGCACCTTGAGGCCGTTGGCGAGGCGATATTCGCTGATGCCCTCGACCTCGGTGACCTTCTCGATCGCGCCTGTGGGGGCGGGAGCCTGGGCGAGGGCGAGCAGGGGCAGGCATGCCAGGAAGACGGCCAAAAGGCGGGCGGGGAGGATGCGCATGGGATCTTGGGCGGGGTGGGAAGTCGGCCTGCGGCGTGCCGGCCGGGAATGGAGTGGATTATCCCAGAGGCGCGGGGTTCCTTTCCCCGGGGTTACCGGTCAGAATGCAAGCCATGAAAAACATGACCTTGCGGCTCCTCGCGACGCTTCTCGGCTTGCTGGCGACCGCCCTCGCCATGGCGGCGCCCTTCGCCTTCGTCGCGCGTGACAACGGCGCCGTGACGGTGATCGACGCGGAGACCGGGCTGGTGGTGCGCGAGATCGCGGTCGGCGGCAACCCGTACGGCCTTGCCACCCTGCCCGGGGGCGCACGCGCGTATGTGAGCAACCTGTTCAACAACGAGATCGCCGTGATCGACACGGCGGCACAAGGCGTGATCGCACAGATGCCCATCGGCGGCCCCACACGCGGCATCGCGCTCAGCCCGGGGGGCGAGCGGCTCTTCGTGGTCACGACCCTCGTGGATCCGACGAGCGGCGCTTCGGGGCGCTTCCTCCAGGTGGTGCTCACGGAGAACTGGAACATCGTGGCCTCCATCGCGCTGCCCAATGGTGCCGACCGCGTCGTCCTGAACCCGCTCGGAACCCTGGTGTTCGTCTCCAACCGCTCGGGCAATACGGTTTCGGTGATCCACGTGGCCAGCAACACGCTGCTGGGCAACATCACGGTTGCGCCCGGGCCCGTGGGCCTCGCCGTCGATCCACCCGGAAAGCGCCTGTACGTCGCGCACACGCCGGCTGTGGACCCCTTCACGCCACCGGTCGGCAACACGATCTCCGTGGTGGACCTCGAAACCTCGACGGTCGTGGGCACGATCACAGTCGGCCTCGCCCCGGATAGCCTGGTGATCAACCCGACCGGCACGCGCATGTTCGTGACGAATGCCGGCTCCAACAGCGTCTCGGTGGTGGATCTCGGCAGCCTTGGAGTCCTTGCCACGGTTCCCGTGGGCGCCACCCCGCGCGGCATCGACATCACGCCCGATGCGAGCCAGGCCTACGTGGCAAATTTCGGCAGCGGCACGGTCTCGGTCATCGATGCGAACAACTTCAACGTGGTGCGGACTATAACGGTCGGCGCCGACCCTCAGGCCATCGGCCGTTTCTTCGGCGGCGCCACGCCTGTGGCGGCGCAAGTGCCTGGCCCGCTGAGCGGCCTCTGGTGGCGCCCTTCGGAATCGGGCTGGGGCATCCACCTCACGCAGCGGCGCAACACCGTCTTCGCCGCCTGGTTCACCTACGACGCCTTCGGCGCGCCGCGATGGCTGGTCTCCTCCAATTGCTCGATGTCACCGCCCTGCCCCGACTGCTCCGCCAACGCCTTCTGCACCGGCGACCTCTTCGAGACCACCGGCCCGCGCTTCTTCATCGACCCGTACAACCCGGGCGCCGTCACGGTCAAGAACGTTGGCGTGCTGCAGATCGATTTCCGCGACCGCGACCATGCGCGCATGAGCTACGTGGTGGGCGGCCGCACCCGCACGCTCGACGTCGAGCGCCAGGTGTTCGCGACGAGGGAAGTGCCTCCGAATCCCGACTACACCGACCTCTGGTGGAACCCGACGGAATCCGGATGGGGCATCGGCGTCACGCACCAGGGCAACGTGATGTTCCTCACGTGGTTCGTGTACGACCAGGAAGGAAAGCCCATCTGGTACGTGGCGTCCAACTGCGAGGTCATTCCGGCGGGCAACGGCTGCCGCGGCACGCTCTATCGCACCTCGGGACCTCCGGGACCGGCGGCGAGCGATACCTTCGATTCGTCGCGCGTGCGCGCGAACGCAGTGGGGACCATCGAAGCCACGTTCAGCGACACCAACCACGGCGTGATCCTCTACACCGTGGAAGGCGTCACCGCCTCGCGCCAGATCATCCGGCAGGTGTTCTGAATCAGGCGCGCTGCCGCCTGGCTTCGTAGAGGCAGATCCCGCTCGCCACCGAGACGTTCAGGCTCTCGACCGCGCCGCGCATCGGGATCGACACCAGCAGGTCGCAGCTTTCGCGCGTGAGGCGGCGCAGCCCTTCGCCTTCGGCGCCCAGGACCAATCCCACGGCCCCGTCGAGCTTCGCCTTGTAGAGCGACTGCGGCGCGGAGTCGTCGGCGCCGATAAGCCAGATGCCGCGGTCCTTCAGGTCGCGCAGGGTGCGCGCGAGGTTGGTCACCACGATGTAGGGCACGGACTCGGCGGCGCCCGAGGCGACCTTGATCGCCGCGGTGGTGAGTCCCACGCTGCGGTCCTTGGGGGCGATGACGGCGTGCGCGCCGGCCCCGTCGGCCACGCGCAGGCACGCGCCGAGGTTGTGCGGGTCCTGCACGCCGTCGAGGATCAGCAGCAGCGGCGGCTCGTCGAGGCCTTCGAGGGCATCCTCGATGAACTTGGGCATGTCGAGCGGCTGGGCCTGGGCGACCACGCCCTGGTGGCGCGCGCCGCCCGCCATCCCGTCCAGGCGCTTCGCGTCCACGGGGATCACGCGGATGTCGTGCTGCTTGGCGAGCGCCCGCAGGTCCTTGGCGCGGTGGTCGTTGCGCTCGGCGTCCACGTAGATCTCGCTCACCGTGCCGGGCTTCTGGCGCAGGCGGCTCGTGACGGCGTGGAAGCCCACCAGCGTCTTCATCGCTTCTTCCCCTTGCCCTTGGGCTTGGTGCCACGGCTCTGCTCGAGCTTCTGCAGGCGCTTGTCGAGGTCGCGCAGCTTGGGCGGCCTCTTCTCCGCTTCCTGCTCGGGCGCCAGCCACGCGCGCGGCGGGTCGACCAGGACGAAGTCGATCTTGGCCTGCTCGAGGCTCACGCGAACCACCTTCACGCGCACCCGCCCGGCGAGCTGGTACTTAACGCCGGTGCGCTCGCCCCGCAGCATGTGCTTGTGCGCATCGAACTGGAAGTAGTCCTGGCCCAGGTCGGAGATGTGCACCAGGCCATCCACGTAGAGGTCGTCGAGCGTCACGAAAAGGCCGAAGTTGGTCACGCCGCTGATGGTGCCGTCGAACTCCTCGCCCACGTGGTCCTGCATGTAGTAGCTCTTGAGCCAGTTCTCGACGTCGCGCGTCGCCTCGTCGGCGCGGCGCTCGGTGTCGGAGCAGTGCTGGCCCACGGCGTGCAGGTCGCCCGCGTCGTACTTCCTGCCCGCGAGCACCGCCTTGATGCCGCGATGCACGAGGAGATCCGGGTAGCGGCGGATGGGCGAAGTGAAGTGCGCGTACGCCTCGTAGGCGAGCCCGAAGTGGCCCACGTTCTCCGGCGTGTACACCGCCTGCGAGAGCGAGCGCAGCATCACCGTCTGCAGCATCCCGGCGTACGGCTTGTCCTTGATGCGGCGCAGCAGCTCGGCATAGTCCTTGGCGTGCGGCTCGTCGCCGCCGCCGAGGGTGAGCGCGAAGTCCTTGAGCATCGCGCGCAATGCCTCGAGCTTCTCCGCCGAAGGCCCTTCGTGCACGCGGTAGAGGGTCGGCTGGTCGTTCTTCTCCAGGTAATCCGAAGCGCACACGTTGGCGGCGAGCATGCATTCCTCGATGAGGCGATGCGCGTCGTTTCGCTCCACCCGCACGATCTTCTCGATCTTGCCCTGCTCGTCGAAGATCATGCGCGTCTCCATCGAGTCGAAGTCGATGGCGCCGCGCTTCTGCCGCGCCCCGAGCAGCGCCTTGAAGGCGGCGTAGAGGTTCTGGATGTTGGGCATCACGTCCGGCGGGACGGGCTCGGGCGTTTCCCCCTCTCCCTGGGGAGAGGACCGGGGTGAGGGTATGGCCGCCGCGACCCGCGTGTACGTGAGGCGCGCATGCGAATGGATCACGCCGTTGTAGAACTCGTAGTGCCTCACCACGCCATTCGGGCTCACTTCCATCTCGCACACCATGACCAGGCGGTCGACATCGGGCTTGAGCGAGCAAAGCTCGTTGGAAAGCTCCTCGGGCAGCATCGGAATCACGCGCCGCGGGAAATACACCGAGTTGCCGCGCTCGTGCGCCTCCTGGTCGAGCGGCGTGCCCGGCTTCACGTAATGGCTCACGTCGGCGATGGCCACCCACAGCCGCCATCCCTTGGATGTTGCTCCCCGTGCCCCGTCCCTCGTCCCGCGCGAGCCCTGCAGGGGCTCGCAATACACTGCATCGTCGAAATCCTTCGCCGTCTCCCCGTCGATCGTGACGAACGCCAGCTCCCGCAAGTCCTTGCGGCCCTTGAGGTCCTTCGCCTCGACCTTCTTCGGCAGCTTCTTCGCGGCCTCCTCGACCTGCTTCGAGAACTCGTGCGGCAGGTCGTGCTTGCGCAGCGCGATCTCGATCTCCATGCCGGGATCAGCGTAGTTGCCCAGCACCTCGACCAGCTTGCCGATGGGCTCGGAGTGCTTCGTGGGCGGCTGGATGATTTCCACGGTTACCACCTGGCCCGACTTGGCGCTGCCCACGCTTTCGGGCGTCACCAGGATGTCCTGGTTGATGCGCTTGTTCTCCGCGATGACGAAGGCCACGCCCTGCTCGATGAAGAGGCGCCCCACCACCTTGCGGTTGGCCTGCTCGAGCACCTCGACGATGGAGCCCTCGAGGCGCCCGCGCCGGTCCGTGCCGGTGACGCGCGCGAGGACGATGTCGCCGTGCAGCACCTTGTGCATCTGCTTTGGCGCGAGGAAGAGGTCGTCCTTGCCGTCGTCGGGCCGCAGGAAGCCGAAGCCGTCGGGATGGCCCACGACCTTGCCGCGGATGAGGCCCGCCTTGTCGGCGAGCAGGATCTGGCCGCGCCGGTTGCGGTGCACCTGGCCCTCGCGCTCCATGGCGGCCAGCCGGCGTTCGAAGCCTTCGCGCTGCTCGGGGGTGATGCCGAGCGCCTCGGACAGCTTTTCCTCGGGGACCGGGACGCCCTCGTCGGCGAGGCAGGCCAGCATCTCCTCGCGCGACGGGATGGTCACGGCATACGGTTCCATGCCCTTATTTTTTCTGGACAATCTATGGCTCACTTGAGGTAAAATTTAGGGTTTCCGCGCCCAGATGGCGGAATTGGTAGACGCACCAGTTTCAGGTACTGGCGGGTAACACCGTGGAGGTTCGAGTCCTCTTCTGGGCACCAGTTTCCAACTTGTAGGTTCTTCGGCCCGCGTTTTCCCGGTATTGTCTCCCGGAAAGGGGTTTTCCCGGGAAATTCGCGCTTGAGCAAGCTCTACGACCAGCTTCGGAACGCGGCGCGCGCTCGCCGCGAGGCCCTGGAGCGCCGGTCCGCCGAAGGTGCCGCAAAGGATGCCGCAACCCCGGCTTCGGCCGAGCCGCCGCTCGATCCCGAGGCGGCGCAGCGCATCGCTTCGGCTTCCGACACCGCACGCGTTTCGCTCGCGCAGCTCGCATTGCAGCGCGAGGCCGAGCTGCGCGCCGCGCGCGACGCGCTCGAACGCGGCCGCGGCGAGGAGCAACTGGCCCGCGAGGCGCGGGACCTCGAGCAGGCGCATTTCGCAGCGCGCGCGGCCGCCGAGCAGCGCCTGGAGGCCGAGCAGCACGCCGAGGCGAGTGCCCTGCACGGTGCCGATGCCGAGCGGGAGGCCGCCGCAGCCGCCCGATCCCGCGCCCAAGCCGATGCCGCCGCCATCGCCCAGGCCCAGGCCGCCGTTGCCGAAGCGAACGCCGCCGCCCAGCTGCAGAAGGAGCGCGAGCGCGCCGAGGCCGAGGCGGCCGCCGTCGCCGAACGCCGTGCCACCGCCGAAGCCGAGCTCGCGCGCGCCGCCGTGGCGCGCAGCGAAGCCGCGGCGCGGGCCATCGCGGCCGCCGAGAAGCGCGAGCGCGCCGAGCGCGAGCTGCAGGCGCGCGTGCGCGAGCGGCTCGCGGCCGAGACCGCCGCGGCCGAGGCCGAATCCACGCAGGCCATCGCCGAGGCGCGCGCGAGCGCCGTGGCGAAGGAACGGGAGGCCGCGGAAAGCGAAGCACTCGCGCAACTCGAATCCATGAAGGCCCGGGAGGCGAAGCGCAAGGCCGCGGCCGAGCGCGATGCCGCCGCGCAGGCGCAGGCACTGAGGGAAGCACAGGCCGCCTCCGAAACCGCGCGGTTGCGTGCGCTTTCCGAGGAGCAGGCCGCAGCGCAGGCCCGCAAGGCCGCCGAGAACGCCGAGCTCGAGCGCCGCATGCGCGCCACCGCGCTCGAAGCCGAACGCAAGGCGGAAGCGCTCGCAATGGCGCGCGTCGAGGACGAGCGCCAGGCGCGCGAGCGATCCCAGGAAGCCGCGCGCATCGCGCGCGAGGCTTCTGCGGCTTTGAAGGCGCGCCAGCGCGCGGAGCAGCTTGCCGTCGAAGAAGCCGAAGCCCGCGCGCGCGCCGATGCCGATGCGACCGAGGCCTTGCGCGAGCGTGAGGCCGAGCAGGCAAGGCTCGCCGAAACCGCCCGGCGCCTCGCGCAGGAAGAGACAGTCGCCGCGGAGCAGGCGCGCCTGCGCCAGGTCGCCGAAGAGGCGCTGGCCGCCCGCGCCGCCGAGCGCGAGCGAGCGCAGGAGGCCGCTCGCCTTGCGGCCGAGGAACGGGCCGCCGCCCAGGAACGAGCGCGGATCGCCGCGGAGGCGCGGGTGGCTGCCGAAACGCGCGCGGTCGAGAAGGCCCGCGCGGCGCGGCAGGCCGCGGAGAACGCGCGCGCGGGCGGCGCCACGGCGGAGCAGCTGGAACAGCAGGCGCACGCGCTGGCCACCGAGCGCGAGGCCGTGGAAGCCGAGGCGCGCAAGCTCGCCGAGGAAGCCGCCGCGCGCGACGAACGCGCCGCCGCCGCGATGCGCGAGCGCCTCGCCGCCGAAGCGCGCGCTGAAGCCCAGGCGCAGGAGCGCATCGCCGCCGAAGGGCGCCTGCGCGCGGCGACACAGGAGCGGCTGGCTGCCGAGGAAGCGGCGCTGGCCGCCGCGAAAGCGAACGTCGAAGCCACCGAGCGCCAGCGCGAGGAAATCGAGGCCCGCATCGCCGAGGAAGGCCGCCTTGCGGCCATGCTGCGGGAACGCGAGAAGGCCGAGCGCGAGGCCAAGGCGGCGCAGCTCGCCGCGAGCCGCCAGGCGGCGAGGCTCGAAGCGGCCGCCCGCAAGCGCGCGACGGTGGAAGCCGAGCTCGCGCGCCTGGCCCAGGAGCGCGCGGTGCAGGAATCGCAGGCCGCAGGAGCTGCGCGGGCCCACGCCGAAGCCGAAGCCCTGGCGGTCGAAGCGGCGCGGCACCGCGCCGAGGTCGAGGAAAATGCCGCCGCGTCGGCGCGCGAGCGCGAAGCGGCGCAGCGCGAAGCCGCGCGCCAGATCGAAACGCGCGCCGCCGAGGAAGCCCGCGCCGAAGCGGCCGCGCAGGCACGCGCGCGCGACGAGGCTGCGGCGGCCCAGGCGGCGCTCGAAGCCGCCGCACAGGACCGGCGCCTCCAGGAAGCCGCACGCCAACGCGAAGCGGCCGAGCGCGAGGCCGAAGCCGCAGCTCGCGAGCGCGCGTTGGCCGAGCAGCACCGCGCGCGCGCCGCCGCCGAGCTGCGCCGCGCCGCCCTCGAGGAAGACGCCCTTCGCGAGGCGACGGCGCGCGAGGCGCGCGATCGCGAAGCCGCAAGGCAGGCGCAGGAGCACGCGCAAGCCGCCGAGCGCAGCCGGCTCGCCGCCTTCGAGCGCGAGCTGGCGCAGAAGCGCGCTGCCGCGGCGGCAAGCGAGCGCAGCCGAGCTGAACGCGAAGCGGCGCAACAGGCCTATCGGGCGACGCGCGCGGACGCACGCGCGCAACACGCCCTCGAGCGCAGGCTCGAAGCCGAGCGTGAGCTGCAACACGCGACCCAGGCGCGAGAGCTCGCGCAGGCACGCGCCGCGGAGGTTGCGTCGGAACGCGCCCGCCTCGAAGCGCAGGCGCCTGCCGATGGCGTTTCCCCGCGCGCCATGGATTTGCCCGCCGTCGCCGCCGCCCTCGGCGCGCTGTCGGCCGCCGCCCTGCTGGTATGGCTCGCCTTCCAGGTGCCACCGCCGCGCCCGGCGCTCTCCGCGACGATGCCGCCGCCGCTGCAGTTGAGGCTCGACTACGAGCTGCGCGTGCCGCCCGCCGCCGTACCTCCCCGCAAGCCGTGAGCAAGCTGCTCGACCAGCTGCGCGCCGCCGCCCGGGCGCGCGCGTCCGCGGGGAGCGAAGAGGCTCCGGCAACCCCCGCCCTGCTTGCCCAGGCACTGCGCCGCGCGCACGCCGAGCGCGAGCGCGCCGGCGCGCACGAGCAGGAGAAGAGATCCGCGGCGCAGGAGCGCGACGACCGCGAGGCGGCGCGTGCCAGCGAGGAGCGCATCGAGGTCGAGCGCCACGCCATGGTCGAAGCGAATGCCCGCGCGGATGCCGAGCGCAAGCTCACCGAGCACGCCCATCGACGCGCGGAGAGCGCGCGCAAGGCCATGGAGGCCGCGCAGTCCCGCGCCGCTGCCGAAGAGAACGCCATAGCCGCAGCCAACGCGCGCATTCGCGCCGACGAAGCCGCCATCGCCACCGAGCGCGCCAAGGCACAGGCCGAGGAGGATGCGCGGCTCGCCGCCACGCGCCGCGCCGAAGCCGAGGTGATCGCCCTCGCGAGGGCGCGGCAGCTCGCTGAAGAGGCCGCCGCGGCCCAGCGCGCCGCGCGCGAACGCGAGCGCGTCGAGCGCGAAATCGCCAAGGTCGCCGAGGCCCGGGCGGAGGTAGAGCGCAAGGCGGCCGCGGCAGCGCGCACCCGCCTGGAAACGCAGCCGCAACCGGAGAGCCTGGCTGGCGAGTCGGCGCAGGTGGAACCGGCCGGAGCCGCCTCCACCGCGACTGCGTCGATCATGCCGGCGCCGCAAAGCCATGCGCGTGCTTACGCGGGCGTGGCCATCGCGCTCGGCCTCATCGGCGTTGCCGTGACGGGTTGGCGTTACCTGCCGATGGACCTGCCACCGCCGGCGCCTTCGAAATCGTCGCCGCCCGCGCCGACCTTCCAGCTCGAGCGCGCGCTCGATCTCAGCCGATCGGTCGCGCCGCCGCCGGATCGAACGGGTGGCGAAGCACGATCGTCTCCTCCCGGTCCGGCCCCGTCGAGATGAGGGCTATCGGCGCTTCCACCAGCGCTTCGAGCCGGCGCAGGTAGGACTGCGCGTTCTTCGGCAGCGCCTCGAATGCCTTGATGCCGACGGTGCTTTCCTTCCAGCCCGCGTGCTCCTCGTACACCGGCTCGCAGATCGCGAGCGCTTCGGCGCCCACCGGCAGGATGTCGCGCTTTTCGTCGCCCACCTTGTAGCCCACGCACACGCGCACGATGTCGAGGCCGTCGAGCACGTCGAGCTTGGTGATGCAGATGCCCGAAAGGCCGTTCAGCTGCACCGCGCGCTTCAACGCCGCCGCGTCGAACCAGCCGCAGCGGCGCGGCCGGCCGGTGACCGAGCCGTACTCGTTGCCGCGCACGCGCAGGTGCTCGCCCACCTCGTCGTCGAGCTCGGTCGGAAACGGCCCCGCGCCCACGCGCGTCGCATAGGCCTTGGCCACTCCGAGGATGTAGTGCAGCTGGCCGGGGCCCACGCCCGCGCCCGCCGAGGCCTGGCCAGCCACGCAGTTGGATGACGTGACGTACGGATAGGTGCCGTGGTCCACGTCGAGCAGCGCTGCCTGCGCGCCCTCGAAGAGGATCGCCTTGCCCGCGCGGATGAGGTCGTTCACCTCGCGCGAGACGTCGGCCACCATCGGCTTGATGCGCGCGGCGAGCGCCAGCGTGTCGTCGAGCGTCTTCTGGAAGTCGATCGCCTCGGCGTGGAAGTAGTTGCGCAGGACGAAGTTGTGGTAGTCGAGCACCTCGCCCAGCTTGGAAGCGAAGCGCTCGCGGGTGTAGAGGTCCTGCACGCGGATCGCGCGGCGCGCGACCTTGTCCTCGTACGCCGGGCCGATGCCGCGGCCGGTGGTGCCGAGCTTGGCCTCGCCCTTGGCGCGCTCGCGCGCCTGGTCGATGGCGATGTGGTGCGGCAGGATGAGCGGGCAGGCCTCCGAGATGCGCAGCTGACTGGGCGCGTCGATGCCGGCCTTTCCCAGCTCGTCCAGCTCCTGCATCAGCGCCGCGGGCGAGACCACCACCCCGTTGCCGATGAAGCACTTCACCTGCGGGTGCAGGATCCCCGAGGGGATGAGCCGCAGGATGGTCTTGCGCCCCTTGATGACGAGCGTGTGCCCGGCGTTGTGGCCGCCCTGGAAACGCACCACGCCGGCCACGTGGTCGGTGAGCCAGTCGACGATCTTGCCCTTGCCCTCATCGCCCCACTGGGTGCCGATGACGACTATGTTTCGGGGGGCCCGGCCCGTCCCCGGATTCAAGTTGCTTCCCATCGCCCGTTCCTTTTCACCAGCATTCGTTTGCAGCCCAGCTCGGCCGCGTCGTGGCCGGGGAGGTCGACGATGACAATCTCCCCGCGTTTCCTCAGCTCGTCGATGGCGCGTTGCAGCTCGGCATCCTCGAGGCACGGGGCCAACACGGCACCCTCCCTCCGGCCCTCTCCCAAGGCAGGGGGCGACATCGACGCCAGCTGGCGCAGGTCCATCGTGAAGCCGGTGGCCGGCCGCGCGCGGCCGAAGCTCGCGCCCACCTCGTCGTAGCGGCCGCCGCGCGCGATCGCATCGGGGCATCCGGGCGTGAAGGCGGCGAAGACGAGGCCGCTTTCGTAGTTGAAGCCGCCCAGCTCGGCCAGGTCCACGGAGATTTCCACGCCGGGCGCGGAGACGGCGCGGGCCAGATGCTCGAGTGAATCGAGCGCGGGCGAGACGGCGGCAGGCAGCTCGCGGCGAGCCCGCTCGATCACGTCGATTCCGCCATTCAACGTGGTGAGCACCGCGAGGTCGCCCGCCGCGACGGCATCCTTCTGCTGCACGGCATTGAAAAGCGCCTCGGCCCCGTCACCGTCCATGTGCGCGGCGAGCGCTCGGTAGATCGCGGGGTTGCCGATGTCGATGTGGATGCGCTCCAGGCCCGCGCGCTCGAGCGATTCCACCATCAGGCGGACGATCTCGATGTCGGCCTCGAGGCCGGCGTGGCCGTAGAGCTCGGCGCCGATCTGGATCGGCTCGCGCATCTTGGTCATGCCCGCCGGGACCGTGTGCAGCACGCTGCCGCAGTAGCACAACCGCGCCACGCCCTTGCGGTTGAGCAGGTGCGCGTCGATGCGCGCGACCTGGGGAGTGTGGTCGGCGCGCACGCCCATCATTCGCCCGGACAGCCGGTCGACGAGCTTGAACGTGGCGAGATCCATGTCGCGCCCCGTGCCCGAGAGCAGCGACTCGACGTATTCGAGCAGCGGCGGGGCAACCAGCTCGTAGCCGTGCGTCTCGAAAAGATCGAGGATCGCGCGACGCAGCCGCTCGATCGTCCGCGCCTCGGCGGGGAGGACGTCCTCGATGTGCTCGGGGAGGAGCCAGTTCTTGGGGACCGTCATAGGGAAACGTCCCGGAATTGCCGCGAAACGCCAGGCGGGGCAAACCGGGACTGTCCCCGGCTCCGGCCGCTCCTCATCTCGCCACCACCAGCAAAGCGACCCCGATCCCCACGCTCGCGAGCCCGATGAACCGGATCTGCCCGTCGCGAAGCTCCATCATCTGGCGGAAGACCTCGCGCCAGACCCTGGGCGCGGTGAGGGGCAGGATGCCTTCGAGGACGAGCATGAGCGCGATCGCCGGGACGAGGACCTCGCCCATCGCTACTTGGCGCGGCCGGGGCTCTTCAGGTACTTGAAGAAGTCCGAAGACGGATCGAGCACCATCACGTCGCTCTTGCTGCGCAGGCTCTGGCGGTAGGCCTCCATGCTGCGGTAGAAGCTGTAGAACTCGGGGTTCTTCTGGAACGCCTCGGCGTAGATGCGGGAGGCCTGGGCATCGCCGTCGCCCTTCACCTTCTGCGCCTCGCGGTAGGCCTCGGCCACGATGATCTGGCGCGCGCGGTCGGCCTCGGCCTTGATCTTCTCGCCTTCGGCCTGCCCGGTGGCGCGCAGCTCGTTGGCGACGCGCTTCCGCTCCGACTCCATGCGGCGGAAGACGTCCGAGGAGATCTCGGGCACCAGGTCGACGCGCTTCAGGCGCACGTCAACGACCTCCACGCCGATGCCCTTCACGTCCGCGTCCACCTTGTCGGCCACGGTGGCCATGATCTTGTCGCGCTCGCCCGAGACCACGTCGTGCACCGTGCGGCGCGCGAACTCCGCGCGCAGCGCGTCGTTGACGGTCTGGGAAATGCGCGCCTCGGCCGCCAGCGAGTCGCCGCGCACCGAGACGAAGTACTGGCGCACGTCGATGATCCGCCACTTCACGAAGGAATCCACCAGCACGTTCTTGTTCTCGCTGGTGAGGAAGCGCTCGGCATCGCGCGCATCGAGGGTCTGGATGCGCGTATCGAAAAGCCGCACGTTCTGCAGCATCGGCACGAGGAAGTAGAGCCCCGGCTGCGTCTGGACCGCGACCACCTCGCCCAGCTGGAACTTGATGGCGGCGCGGCGCTGGTCGATGGTGTAGACGCTCATCGAGATGATGAGCCCCAGGACCACAAGGCCTACGAGGAGGAATCCGGCGGAGCGCTTCATCGCCCGGCCTCCCGGTCGCGCGTGCGCAGGCCGTCACGGCGGTTCTGCGCCGATTCGGGGCCCTGCTGCGACACGGC
This sequence comes from Usitatibacter sp., assembly GCA_035626705.1. Taxonomy (GTDB): domain Bacteria; phylum Pseudomonadota; class Gammaproteobacteria; order Burkholderiales; family Usitatibacteraceae; genus Usitatibacter. The sequence continues at coordinate 89,487 of DASPNE010000026.1, forward strand.
CTCGGGAGCGCGGGGCACCGCTTCCACGCTCACCGCGCCCTGCTGCGTCATTGCCGTGAGGCGGTCGAGCGGCAGGTAGAGCAGGCTCTGGCCGCCCTTCTGGTCCACGATCACCTTGCTGGTCGAGCCCAGCACCTGCTGCAACGTCTCGAGGTAGATGCGCTCGCGCGTCACCTGCGGCGCCTTCTCGTACTCGGTGAGGACCTGGCGGAAGCGGGAGGCGTCGCCCTGGGCGGTGTTGATCACGCTCTGGCGATAACCGTTGGCCTCCTCGATCAGCCGCGCCGCGACGCCGCGCGCCTTCGGCACGACGTCGTTCGCGTAGGCCTGGCCCTCGTTGCGGAAGCGCTCGCGATCCTGGCCCGCTCGCACCACGTCCTCGAAGGACGGCAGCACCTGCTCGGGCGCCTGCACGTTCTGCAGGTTCACCGTGGTGATGAAGATGCCGGTCTTGTAGCGGTCGAGGATCTGCTGCATCAGCACCTTCACGCGCGCGGCCACTTCGCTGCGGCCCTGGGAGAGCACGAAGTCCATCTTGCTCTTGCCGACCACCTCGCGGATGGCGGTCTCCGCGGCCTGCAGCACGTTATCGTCGGGATTGCGGTTGTTGAAGAGGTATTCCTCGGGGCTCTTGAGCGTGTACTGGATGGCGAACTGGACGTCGACGATGTTCTCGTCGTCGGTCAGCATCAGCGCTTCCTGGGGCTGCTTGTTCTTGGGGTTGCCGCGGTAGCCGACCTCGACCGTGCGCACGCCGGCCACGTTCACGACCTCGACGCTTTCGAAGGGATACGGGATGTGCCAGCGCGGGCCGGGCATCGTCGTCTCGAGGTACTTGCCCAGGCGCAGCACGACGCCGCGCCGGCCTTCCTCCACGATGTAGAAGCCGCTCGCGAGCCAGACCGCGACGATGAGGAGCACGATGAACACGAGGCCGCCGCCCATGGCGGCGCCCATGCCCGGCATGCCGCCGCCGCCCGTGGGTGGCGTGCCTGCGGGACGCGGACGGAAGCCGAGAAGGCCCGAGATCTTCTGCTGCAGCTTCTTCAGGATCTCGTCGAGGTCCGGCGGACCGTCGTTGTTCTTCTTACCCCACTGGGGATCGTTTGGCATGGGGACGGACCCTGGTTACTGGGCGTAGCGATGTTTTCTAGATAGGGTCCGTCCCCGGTTTAACAAGGAGGGACTCAGGCGGCGGTAGGTAACAATCCTGGCGCGGTGTTGCGCGCGATGTCGGCAAGGGTCTGTCGAAGCAGGTCCATCCCGGCCCCCGTCATCGCACTCACCTTGATATTCAAGATCTTACCAGAAGAATCGCGCACCACTTCGGGTTCCATGCCGGGAATGCGGTCGATCTGGTTGAGCACCAGCAGCTGCGGCACGCCGGCGGCGCCGATCTCCTGCAGCACGGCTTCGACCGACTTCACCTGCTCGTCGCGCGCCTCGTCGGCCATGTCCACGACATGCAGCAGCAAGTCCGCCTGCACCGTCTCCTCGAGGGTGGCGCGGAAGGCGTCCACGAGGGTGTGCGGCAGGTCGCGGATGAAGCCCACGGTGTCGGACAGCACCACGGTGGCGTCCTCGCCCAGGTAGAGGCGGCGCGTCGTCGGATCGAGCGTGGCGAAGAGCTGGTCGGCGGCGTAGGCCTTGGAGGTCGTGAGCCGGTTGAAGAGCGTGGACTTGCCGGCGTTGGTGTAGCCCACGATCGCCACGCGCAGCACGCCGGAGCGCACGCGCCCCGAGCGTTGCGTGGCGCGCACGCGGCCCACCTTCTCCAGCCGCGAGCGCAGCTTCTTCACCCGCTCGCCGATCATGCGGCGGTCGAGCTCGATCTGCTTCTCGCCCGGCCCCCCCGTCTTGCCGAGGCTGCCGCGCTGGCGCTCGAGGTGCGTCCAGCCGCGCACGAGGCGCGTGGAAAGGTGCTCGAGGCGGGCCAGCTCCACCTGCAGCTTGCCCTCGCTCGTGCGCGCGCGCTGCGCGAAGATGTCGAGGATCACGTCGGTGCGGTCGTACACCTGCACCTCGGCGCCGCCTTCCTGCAGGGCGCGCTCGAGGTTGCGGATCTGCGCGGCCGAAAGCTCGCGGTCGAAGACCACCACCTCGGCGCGGTGCTCGAGCACGGCCACGTGGATCTCTTCCACCTTGCCCGAGCCGGCGAACGTCTTCGGATCGGGCCGATCGCGCCGCCCGCGGATGGTCTCGACGACCTGCGCGCCCGCGCTTTCCACCAGGCGTGCGGCTTCCTGCGCCCGGTCGCCGGGGCGGGCCTTGCCTATGTCGAGGCTGACGAGGATCGCGCGGGGGCGCTCAGGAATCCTGGGAGTGCTCAAGCGGGACGGTCACCGGGCGGGCGGGGACCACCGTGGAAATGGCGTGCTTGTACACCATCTGCGTCACGGTGTTCTTGAGGAGCACGACGTACTGGTCGAAGGACTCGATCTGGCCCTGGAGCTTGATGCCGTTGACCAGGTAGATCGACACCGGCACGTGCTCCTTGCGAAGCGTGTTGAGGAATGGGTCTTGTAGCAGTTGGCCCTTGTTGCTCATTGTTGTGCCCCTGTTTTGTGTACGGGTTTCCCGGTCTACGCCGGGCCGTTTGCCTGCGCTGCGGAACGTGCTGCATGGATTATGCCATCCGGAGAGGGACGGACACCCCCGCAGGTAATGAGTTCCGGCGGGCTCAGCCGTAGCGGCGCTTGGAGACGATCTTGCGGCGCCGGCGCTGCGCATCCTGCTTCTCGGTCAAGGGCTTGCGCACGCCCTCGAAAGGATTGACGCTCGACTTGAATTCGATGCGCAGCGGCGTGCCGCGCAGCTTGAAGGCCTTCTGGAACTGGCCCTCGAGGTAGCGCTTGTACGGCGCCTTCACCTCGGCCAGGCCCGAGCCGTGGATCACGACGATGGGCGGGTTCAGCCCGCCCTGGTGGGCGTAGCGCATCTTGGGGCGGAAGCGCCCCGACTTGGGCGGTTGCTGCTGCTCCACCGCGGCCTGCAGCGCTCGCGTGAGCCGCGGGGTCGGCAGCTTGGCCATCGCCGCCCTGAAGGCCACGTCCACCGAGGCCAGCATCGGCTTGATGCCGGTGCCGTGGCGCGCGGAGATGTGGTGGAAATCGGCGAAGTCGAGGAAGAAGAGCTTCCTCTCCAGCTCGCTTTTCACGTCCGCGCGCTTGTCGGCGGCGATCGCGTCCCACTTGTTGACGGCGACGACCAGCGCGCGCCCGGACTCGAGGATGTAGCCCGCGATGTGCGCGTCCTGCTCGGCGATGCCGGATTCCGCGTCCAGCACCAGCACCACCACGTTGGCGCGCTCGATCGCCTGCAGCGTCTTCACCACCGAGAACTTCTCCACCGCCTCGAACACCTTGCCCTTGCGGCGGATGCCCGCGGTGTCGATGAGGGTGTAGCGCTTGCCGTCGCGTTCGAGCTCGACTTCGATCGCATCGCGCGTGGTGCCCGGCTGGTCGAAGGCGATCATGCGTTCCTCGCCGAGGAGCCGGTTCACCAGCGTGGACTTGCCCACGTTGGGCCGGCCGATGATCGCCACGCGCGGATGGTCGGGCGTGGGCTCCTCCTCTTCGACCTCGAAGGGCGCCAACGCATCCTCGACCAGCTGGCGCACGCCCTCGCCGTGCTCGGCGGAGATCGCGTGCGGCGTGCCGAGGGCCAGCTCGTGGAACTCGGCGGTGACGACTTCCTCGCGCATGCCCTCGGTCTTGTTCACCGCGAGGAACACCGGCGCGTGCGCCTCGCGCAGCTGCTGCGCGATGCGCTTGTCCTGCGGTGCGAGCCCCGCCCGCCCGTCGGTCACGAACACGATCACGTCGGCCTCGGCGATGGCCTCGCGCGCCTGGCGCGCCATCTCGGACATGATCCCTTCCTTGGCCACCGGCTCGAAGCCGCCCGTGTCGACCACGATGAAGGGCTTGTCGCCCATTCGCGCCTGGCCGTAGTGGCGGTCGCGCGTGAGGCCCGGCAGGTCGGCCACGAGCGCGTCCCTGCTGCGCGTGAGCCGATTGAAGAGCGTGGACTTGCCGACGTTGGGCCGGCCGACGATGACGAGGGTGGGTTTCATTGGGGACGGACCCGGGTTTTCGCCCCTGCTTGGTTTTGGGTCCGTCCCCGGTCTTGGCTCAGAACTTCACCATCGCTACGCTTCCCTTGTCGGTCTGCGCCAGCACGCCCTCGCCCGCGAGCACGAGCCAGCGCACCGCGGAGCCGTCGGTGGCGAGGCGCCCGATGAGCGCGCCGTCGTCGGGGGCGAGCACGTGCACGAAGCCGAAGCCGTCGGCCACGAGCACCTTGCCGTCGATCGTGACCGGCGAGCCGATGCGCCGATGCAGCAGCTTGTCGTTCTTCCAAACGCTGGCGCCGGTCTTCTTGTCGAGCGCGTGCACGCCGCCCTCGTCATCCACCACGTAGAAGTGGCGCGCGTCGGAGGCGATGCCGCGCGAGCTGGAGAGGTCGCGCGCCCAGACGAGGTTGCGGCTGCCGATCTCGAAGCAGGCCACCTTGCCCTGGTAGGCGGCGGCGCAGACGTTGTCGCCGTCGATGATCGGCAACCCGGCCACGTCGGCGATGCGCTCGAGCTCCGTGGTGCCGCGCGGAAGGCTCACGTTCACTTCCCAGGTGAGCTTGCCGTCCTCGACGTCGAGGGCGATGAGCTTGCCGTTCGGATAGCCCGCGACCACGTTGCGGCCCACCGCGAGCACGCCGGCTTCGCTGCGCAGGAGCAGCGCGGGCGTGGGGCGCTGGTACACCCAGCGGCGCTTCCCGTCCTCGGCCGACAGGCCGAAGATGCGCCCGTCGGCGGTGCGCACGATGACCGTCTGGCCCGCGGCGACGGTGGGCGGCGCGATCACCTCGCCCGCCACGTTGGCCGTCCACGCGGTCTTGCCGCTCGCGTCGAGCGCGATGACTTCGCCCTTCACGCTGCCGGCGATCACCTTGCCCTCGCCCACTTCGACGCCGCCGGAGAGCTTCTTCTTCGTTTCGACCTTCGAAAGGACCCGGCCGCTCGCCTCGTCGAGGATGCTCACGGAGCCATCGGCCGCCGCGGCATAGACGCGACCGCCATCGACCTCCGGGCGGAACGCGAAGCCGCCGGACTTGCCCACCTGCGCCGTCCACGCGGCGCGCGGCGTCACCGTGGCGTTGATGGGCGCGAGCGGTGTGGGCTTGTGCGCGGGCTCGTTGCGGATGCCGAGGGCCACGAGCGGGTTCCAGGTGCTGCACGCGGCCGGCAGCAGCAGCGCCGCGACCAGTGCCAGGCGAACGACGATCATTGCGAGCCCCCCAGGGCGTTGAGCTTGGTCTCCGCGATGCCCTTGGCCGGGCTGCGCGGGTCGGCCTTCTCCGCGGCGAGCTTGTAGGCGGCGCGCGCCTCGTCCATGCGGCCCTGGGCCAGCATGATGTCGCCGCGCATGTCGGCCACGAGGGCGGTGAAGGCCTCGTCCTTGTTGCCGTCGAGCGCCTTGAGTGCCTCCTCGTATTTCTTCTCCTCGAGCAGGACGGCCGCCAGGCGCAGGCGCGCCACGCCGCGATGCACTTCCACGCCGTGGTTCATCGCCCACTCGAGCTGCTTGCGCGCCTCGGGGAGGTTGCCGGCATCGAAGGCCACCTTGGCCGCGAGCAGCGCCGCCTCCGAGGCCGGGAAGGACCCGGGGTGCTTTTCGATCAGCGGCTTGGCCGCATCGACCACTTTCTTCGGATCGGCCGTCTTGGCGGCCTCGGCCACCGGCGTGAACATCGCCGCGGCGTCGTCGGCCTGCTGCGCCGACCAGTACTGCCACGCGCGCCAGCCCGCGATCGCGAGCAGCGCCGCGGCCACCGCGCCCAGCACCAGCCAGCGGTTGTCGTCCCACCAGGCCTTCAGCTCGGCGATGCGTTCCTGTTCCTCGAAGTCGTATTCACCCGCCATGGTTTTTTCTCTCAGAGTTCTGCCAGGGCCTCGCCGAGGTCGAGCAGGCGCTGCTCGCCTTCGCCGCGAAGCGGTTTCAATGTGACCTTGCCGGCGGCGACCTCGTCGTCGCCCACGATGAGCGCGTAGCGCGCGCCGCTCGCGTCGGCCTTCTTCATCTGCGACTTGAAGCTGCCGCCCGCGCCGAGGACCACGCGCTTGCCGCCGTCGCGCAGGCGCTCGGCGAGCCGCCAGGCCGCGCGCTCGGCCTGCTGGCCGGCGTGCACCACGAAGGCGTCGGGCTCGTTGGCCGCCGCGATTCCCGAGGCCTGCAGCGCGAGCAACACGCGCTCGACGCCCATGCCGAAGCCGCAGGCAGGCGTGTCCTTGCCGCCCAGCTGCGCGAAGAGCGCGTCGTAGCGGCCGCCGCCCGCGAGCGTGGACTGCGCGCCGATGAGCGGCGTGATCCACTCGAACACGGTGCGGTTGTAGTAGTCGAGCCCGCGCACCAATCGCGGGTTCACCGTGAAGGCGAGGCCCGCATCCTCGAGGTAGACCTTGAGCGCCTCGAAATGCTCGGCCGCGGCCGCGCCGAGGTGGTCGAGCAGGCGCGGCGCGCCCTCGATCATCTCCTGCATCGCCGGGTTCTTCGAATCGAGGATGCGCAGCGGGTTCGAATGCAACCGGCGCTTCGCGTCCTCGTCCAGCACCGCGGCGTGCCGCTCGAAATACGCCACCAGCTTCTCGCGATGCGCCTTGCGGTCGGCGGCGTCGCCGATCGAATTCACGTGCAGATCGACCTCGCGGATGCCGAGCGCCTTCCACAGGCGCGCGAGCATCACGATCTGCTCGGCATCCACATCCGGCCCGGCGAAGCCGAGCGCCTCGACGTCGAACTGGTGGAACTGTCGGTAGCGTCCCTTCTGCGGGCGCTCGTAGCGGAACATGGGGCCCGTGGTCCAGACCCGCAGCGGCCCGTTGTAGAGGAAGTTGTGCTCGATGGCCGAGCGCACGATGCCCGCGGTCGCCTCGGGACGCAGCGCGAGCGACTCGCCGTTGCGATCCTCGAAGACGTACATCTCCTTCTCGACGATGTCGGTGACTTCGCCCAGGCCGCGCACGAAAAGCGCGGTGGGCTCGACGATCGGAGTGCGGATGTTGCGGTAACCGTATTGGTGGAACACCTCGCGGCAGGCGTCCTCGAGCCTCTCCCACAGCGCGCTCGCATCGGGCAGCACGTCCTCCATGCCGCGGATGCCCTGCACCCTGGCCGTCATGGTCCCGCCACGCGAATCGGGATCGACTTCGCGCCCCCCATCGCCCGTCCCTCGCGCTTCGCGCCCGGGGAGTACCGGGCGCGAACGTAGCTCTCGACGATCGCCTGGAACTCCTCGGCGATGCGCTTGCCCTTGAGCGTCACGGTCTTGCGCCCGTCCACGAAGACCGGCGCCACCGGCTTCTCGCCTGAACCCGGCAGCGAGATGCCGATGTCGGCGAGCTTCGACTCGCCCGGCCCGTTGACCACGCAGCCCATCACGGCCACGTGCATCTCCTCCACTCCGGGGTACTGCGCCTTCCAGACGGGCATCTGCGCGCGCAGGTACACCTGGATCTTGTCGGCGAGCTCCTGGAAGAAGGTGCTGGTGGTGCGCCCGCAGCCGGGGCAGGCCGAGACCATCGGCGTGAACGAGCGCAGCCCCATGGTCTGCAGGATCTCCTGCGCGACGATCACCTCGCGCGTGCGGTCGCCGCCGGGTTCGGGCGTGAGCGAGACGCGGATGGTGTCGCCGATGCCCTCCTGCAGCAGCACGCCCATGGCCGCGGTCGAGGCGACGATGCCCTTGGAGCCCATGCCCGCCTCGGTGAGCCCCAGGTGCAGCGCGTAGTCGCAGCGCGCGGCGAGGGCGCGATAGACGCGGATCAGGTCCTGCACCGCGGAGACCTTGCAGGAGATCACGATGCGGTCGGCGGCAAGGCCGATGTCCTGGGCATGGGCCGCGCTTTCCAGCGCCGAGGCGATGAGGGCCTCGCGCATCACCTCGCCCGCCTCGAGCGGCTGCGCGAGGCGAGCGTTCGCATCCATCATGCGGGCGAGCAGCTCCGGATCGAGCGATCCCCAGTTCACCCCGATGCGCACCGGCTTGCCGTGCTCGATCGCCTTTTCCACCATGGTGGAGAACTGGTCGTCGCGCTTCGAGCCGTGGCCCACGTTGCCGGGATTGATGCGGTACTTGTCGAGCGCCGTGGCGCACTCGGGCACCTGGGCCAGCAGCTTGTGGCCGTTGAAGTGGAAGTCGCCCACCAGCGGCACCTTCACGCCCGCCGCTTCGAGGCGATCGCGTATGGCGGGCACCTGGCGCGCGGCCTCGAGCGTATTCACGGTGATGCGCACGACTTCCGAGCCGGCGCGCGCGAGCGCGGCCACCTGGGCGGCGGTGCCTGCCGCGTCCTCGGTGTCGGTGTTGGTCATCGACTGCACGAGGATGGGCGCGTTGCCGCCGATCATGTGGTCGGCGACGCGGACGGCGCGCGAGATGCGGCGCTGGGGAGTCATGGGAACGGGTTCATTCGACGGTGAAGCGCGCGACCGCGACACGGGTGTGGGGCTCGAGCGGGAAGTCACGCTCGTCCACGCTCACCCGCACCTCGGGCGCGTTGCCGACGACGAGCGTGAGCGGCGGGCGGCCTTCGACCTGCGCCTCACTGCCGGCGGCGTTGAGGCGCGAGAAGATGACCTTGCCCTGGGCGTCGCGCACCTCGACCCAGGACTCGCCGCGGAAGCGAAGCCTCACTGAGCGCACGTTGCCGGCGGCGGCGAGGTTGCCCGCCTTTTTCATGCCGGGCTTCTGCGGCTCCGCGCGCGGTCCCTCCAGGCGGCTGGCCTCGGGCGGCTGCACCGCCACGGAACCTGCCTTCGCGGCATCGGCCTTCGGCGGGTCCGACGCATCGGGCTTCGAAGCCTCGGATTTCGGCGCATCGGCGCTTTCCACCGGCGCGGGACTGGGCGGCACCGCTTCCGGCGGCGATACCGGTGCCGCGGCGATCTGTTGCGGCGGGCCCGCCCGCTGCGCCGCCGCCTCGGGCGCCTTCCCAAGGCTCGCCGGCGGCGCGGGCCGGATGAAGAGCCACCAGTAGAGCGCGGCGAAGAGCAACGCGACCGCGACGACGGCCAGCGCGCCGGCCTTCACGTAGGGGTTGGCGAGCCGCTCGCCCAGCGGGTCGAAGCGGATGTTCTGGCTGGGCACGACGATCTGCGGGGCGGGGCTCACGGGCGCGGCCTCGGCCAGGCGCGCGAGCGTGGCATCCGGGTCCATGCCGAGGACCTTGGCGTAGTTGCGCACGAAGCCGCGCAGGAACGGGCCCTTGGGCAGCCGCGAGTAATCGCCGGTCTCGATCGCCTCGACCTGGTAGGCGCTCATGTGCAGCCGCTGGGCGCACTCGGCCCGCGTGAGGCCCTGGCGCTCGCGCTCCTCGGAAAAGACGAGGCCGAGGGGCTTCACCTCGGCATTGGCGGCCGAATCCACGTTACCGGCGGCTTGCCTCGAGCGCGCGCAGTTGCGGCGAATCGGCGAAGCGGCGGCGAAGCTGCTGCATGAAGCTGTCCTCGGCGACCTTGTCGCCGTTGGCGCGCGCCACGCGCACGCCGAGGGCGAGCGCTTCCAGGGTAGGCTGCGACAGGCGCATGTAGCGCAGCAGGTAGATCTCGGCGTCCTTGGGCTTGCCGAGCGCGAGCGAAATGTCGGCGAGGTTGAAGAGCGCGCCGATGAGGTCCGGGCGCACCAGCACCGCGCGGCGCAGCTGCTGCTCCGCCTCCTCCATGCGGCCCGCCCGGCGCAGGCACAGCCCCGCGGAAAGCATCGCCTTCTCGGGCGAGGCGTACAAGGTGTCGCTGGCGGCGCGCTGCATCATGGAAAGGCCCCGGTCGGTCTCGTTCTGCAGGCACAGGAACCAGCCGAAGTTGTTGAGCAGCTCGGGATTGTTGGGCGACAGGCGCAGCGCCTTGTCGAAGGCCTTGCGCGCGGCGGTGTCCTCGCGCAGCTCCATGTACACCAGCGCCTGCATGTTGTGGGCCTGGGCGTAGGTGGGATCGTCCTTGAGCGCGAGGCGCGTTTCCTCCAGCGCCACGGCGTGGTTGCCGCGCGCGTAATACTCGCCGGCCAGCGCCGTGTGCACTTCGGCGCGGCGACGTCCGTCGGCGCCGGCGGCGTCGGTCACCAGGCGAGTCTCGGTGGAGGTGCTGTGGGCGACACAACCGGCCAGCGCCAGCGCCAGGAGCATCGCGGGCAACGTGAAGAGAGCGCGCATCAGGGCCTTCCTTCCTGGAAGCGGACGACGTTGCGGCGTTTCATGCGATTCACTACCTGGCCCGCGAGCTGGCCGCACGCGGCGTCGATGTCGTCGCCACGCGTCCTGCGGATCGTGGCGACGAGCCCCGCGTCGAGGAGGATGCGCTGGAAGAGCTTCACCCGGTCCATCGAGGTGCGCTCGAACCCCGAATCGGGGAACGGGTTGAAAGGGATGAGGTTCACCTTTGCGGCGGTGCCCTCGAGCGTGCGCACCAGCTCGCGCGCGTGGTCGGGGGCGTCGTTCACGCCCTTCAGCATCACGTACTCGAAGGTGATGAAATCGCGCGGCGCCACCTCGAGGTATTCGCGGCAGGCGCCGAGCAACGACGCGATCGGATACGCGTCGTTGATGGGCATGATGCGGCTGCGGATCTCGTCGTTGGGGGCGTGCAGGCTCACGGCGAGCGCGACCGGCAAGGCGTCCTTCAGCTTGCGGATGTGCGGCACCACGCCCGAGGTGGAGAGCGTCACGCGCCGCCGCGACAGCCCGTAGGCGAAGTCGTCGAGCATGATCGCCATCGCATCCACCACCGGGCCGAAGTTGTTGAGCGGCTCGCCCATGCCCATCATCACGACGTTGGTGACGGGGGCCGCCCCGGAATTTTCGCGAGACGCCAGGCGCGAAAAACCGGGACTGTCCCCGGTTTTCTCGGCTTCCATCTCCCGCAGCCGCCTGTTCGCCACCCACACCTGCCCGATGATCTCCGCAACCGAGAGGTCGCGGTTGAAGCCCTGGCGGCCGGTCGAGCAGAACTTGCAGTCGAGCGCGCACCCCACCTGCGAGGAGACGCACAGCGTGCCACGGTCGTCTTCGGGGATGAACACCGTCTCGATGCCGTTGCCGATGCCCACGTCGAAGAGCCACTTCACCGTGCCGTCGGCAGAACGCTTCTCGGAGAGGATCGCCGGAGGCCGCACCTCGGCGGTCTCCCCGAGCTTCTCGCGCAGCGACTTGGCCAGGTCGGTCATGGCGCCGAAATCCGCCACGCCGCGCTGGTGGATCCACTGGAACACCTGGCGCGCGCGGAACGGCTTCTCGCCGCGCGCGGCGAACCAGTCCGTCAGCCGCGGAAGCGTGAATTCGAGAAGGTTCGCCTTCTGCAAGAGTCCGTCCCCCGTACCCCGTGCGTCACCCGCCTAGCGGCTGAAGACCTGCGACGACGGGAAGAAGTAGGCGATTTCCACGGCGGCGGTCTCGGGACCGTCCGAACCGTGCACGGCGTTGGCATCGATGGATTGCGCGAAGTCGGCGCGTATCGTTCCCGCGGCGGCCTTCTTCGGGTCGGTCGCGCCCATGAGGTCGCGGTTCTTGAGGATGGCGCCCTCGCCTTCGAGCACCTGCACCATCACCGGGCCCGAGATCATGAAGCCCACCAGGTCGTTGAAGAAGGGGCGGCCGCGGTGCACGGCATAGAAGCCCTCGGCCTCGTTGCGGGACAGGTGGGCCATCTTCGCCGCCACGATCTTCAGGCCCGCCTTTTCGAACCGGGCGTAGATCTCCCCGATCACGTTCTTGGCCACGGCGTCGGGTTTGATGATCGAGAGGGTGCGCTCCACCGCCATGTCTGAAAATCTCCGCTAAATTGATGAAAAATTTAGCTTTTCATTCTAGCACAGAGGCGCCTTTCCCGCCACCCTCCAGCTCGGCCGGAAGCCATCCTGGCCCGGCTGGCAGGCATATTCCGAGGCGATCCCGATGCCCGGGACCCAGACCAGCCGCCCGTCATGGAAAAGCAGCGGCAATTTTTCCCGCTGCCAGATGGGCACCTCGAGCTCCTGGAACAGGTTCTTGAGGCTCTTGGTGGGGCGCTCGGCGCCTCCCAGGCGGATGCTCTCACCGCCCGAGCGCGGCGCGAAGTACCACTCGCCGCCGTCCACGGCCTCGGCGCGGATGCCGTCGCCCACGACTTCCTCGAACTCGATCACGCCGCGCTCGCCACCCAGGTCCACGGCGCTCTCGAGGGTCCAGTCCACTCGCCACGGCCCGCCGCTCGCGAGGTTGCGTTCGATGTGGATCTCGCCCTTGTAGCGCACGAGCGAGACCCCGGCGTGGTCGATGCGCACGCGCGCGTCGTCCCGGGCGCCCCAGAACTGGCGCAGCATTTCGGTGAGCCGCACTTCGCTCGGCATCGCCACGGCGTTGCGCGAGAGGAACGTCCGCAGGGCATTGGCGCGCCGCTCCTCGGGCAGGTCGCGGATGGGCAGCGCGTCGCCTGCGCGCTGCGGCACGCCGTCGGTGGCGGCGAGCTGCTCAAGCAGGTCGTTGGCGCTGCCCGCATGGCGCGCGAAACGCGACATCGCGTCGCGCCAGCCGGGAAAACGCTTGTCGAGCAGCGGCAAGACGTCGTGGCGCAGGTAATTGCGGTCGTGGCGCGTCGATGCGTTGGACTCGTCCTCGATCCAGCGAAGGCCCCGCTCCTGGGCGTACGCCTCGAGGACTGCGCGCGGATAGTCGAGCAGCGGGCGGATCACGTTCACCCCGGAGCCGCGCAGCTCGCGGATCTCGGGCATGGCCGCGATGCCCTTGAGACCCGTGCCGCGCAGCAGCTGCAGCAGCACGGTCTCGGCCTGGTCGTCGAGGTGGTGCGCGAGGGCGACGTAGCGCTCGGGCCGCGCCGAGAAGACGGCGTAGCGGGCGATGCGGGCGGCGGCTTCGAGGCCGTCGGGCGTCTGGCCGTCCACCCGGATCTCCTCCACCACGAGGGGCACACCCGCGTTGGCGCAGAGCCGCTCGCAGAACTTGACCCACTTGCCGGCGTTGGGGCTCAAGTTGTGGTTCACGTGCACGGCCGAGACGGGGTGACCGTTGTGGTCCATGTTCTCGGCCAGGACGTCGAGCAGCACGGTCGAGTCCAGCCCGCCCGAAAGCGCCACGCACACCATCTCGTTCGCCGGCACGAGGCGCGCCACGCGCGCGCAGATCTCCGGGGCGAGGTTGCCGGCGACGACGGCGTTCACGGCAGCTCTCTCGCCAGCACGAACCCCCTCCCGAGGGAGAGGGAGCAAACGTGGGACGCGGTTTGGCGGGGGGGAATGCTCCTCACTCCGCGAGCTCCTTGAACTTGCCGTAGTTCACCCAGCGCTCCTGGCGACGTTCCAGCAGCTGCTCGGGCGAGAGGTCCTGCAGGCTGCGAAGGCTTTCGTGGATCGCCTTCTTGAGCGACTTGGCCGCCTCGGCGTGGTCGCGGTGCGCGCCGCCCAGGGGCTCGGTCACCACCTTGTCGATGACGCCGAGGGCCTTCAGGCGCACCGCCGTGATGCCGAGGCTCTCGGCCGCCTCGCCGGCGTTCTCCGCGCTCTTCCACAGGATCGCGGCGCAGCCTTCGGGCGAGATCACCGAATAGGTCGAGTACTGCATCATGATCGTCACGTCGCCCACGGCGATGGCGAGCGCCCCGCCCGAGCCGCCTTCGCCGATCACGCACACCACCACCGGCATGCGAAGGCCCGCCATGGCATAGAGGTTCTTGCCGATGGCCTCGGATTGGCCGCGTTCCTCGGCGCCGATTCCGGGGTAGGCGCCAGGCGTGTCCACGAAGGTGATGAGCGGGATGCCGAACTTCTCGGCGAGCTTCATGAGCCGCAGTGCCTTGCGATAACCCTCGGGGCGCGGCATGCCGAAGTTGCGATGGATCTTCTCGGTGGTGTCGCGGCCCTTCTGGTGCCCGATCACCATCACGCTCTGGCCGTTGAAGCGCGCGAGGCCGCCCACGATGGCGGCGTCGTCGGCGAACGCGCGGTCGCCGTGGATTTCCTCGAAGTCGGTGCAGATCGCGTTCACGTAGTCGAGCGTGTACGGCCTTTGCGGATGGCGCGCGACCTTGGAGATCTGCCAGGCGCTGAGCTTGCCGTAGATGTCGCGCGTGAGCTCGCGGCTCTTCTTCGACAGCCGCTCGATCTCCTGCGAGATGTCCACGGCGCTGTCGTCCTGGACGAAGCGCAGCTCCTCGATCTTCTGCTCGAGCTCGGCGATCGGCTGCTCGAAATCCAGGAAACTGGTTTTCACGTAGTTCTCGGCATGCGGGACAGGGAAATGATACAGCGCGAGCCCAGGGCGCAGGGCCCCGCGGTCATGCGCCGGATGCAGCGCGCCTGCGGCGCTTTTCGTAGGCTTCGCGGGCCATGGCGCAGTCCTCGAGGAAGCCCGGCAGCTCTTCGAGCGTGAGCGCCTGCCCCGCGTCCACGAGCGCCTTGTGCGGCTCGGGATGCACGTCGGTGAGGACCAGGTTCGCGCCGGCGACGATGCCCTGCGCGGCGGCGTGGTAGATGTCCGGCAGGCCGTCGGGGGCGGAGGCTCGCAAGCCCACCGAGTGCGACGGGTCGATGCACACCGGCATTCTCGTCATGCGCTTGACCACCGGCACGTGGGCGAAGTCCACCAGGTTGCGATGCGGATCGCCGAAGTGCGTCTTCATGCCGCGCAGGCAGAAGACGATGTCGCGGTTGCCGCTCGCGGCGATGTACTCCGCGGCGAGCAGCGACTCGTGCAGCGTGATGCCGAAGCCGCGCTTCAGCATGATGGGGAATTCGCGCTGCGTGCCCACGGTCTTCAGCAGCTCGAAGTTCTGGGTGTTGCGCGTGCCGATCTGCAGCATCACCCCGGTCGCATCGCCGGTGAGGCGCAGCGCCGCGCGGATCTCGTCCACGTGCTCGTCGCGCGTGACCTCCATCGAGATCACCCGGATGCCGTGCTTGCCCGCGAGCTCGAACACGTAGGGAAGGCATTGCTTGCCGTAGCCCTGGAACGAGTACGGGCTCGTGCGCGGCTTGTAGGCCCCCATGCGCGCGCACACCTGGCCCGCGGCGGCGAGGGCCTTGAAGGTCCGCTCGGTGTACTCGCGCGTGTCCACGGCATTCAGGCCCGCGACCACATGGAAGCAGTCGGGGTCGAAGGTCACGCCTCGATACTCGAAGCGGATCGGCGCTTCGTTGCCCTCGCGGCGGCCGAGGATGCGGAACTCGTCGGCCTTCGCCATGGCTATTCGGCCATCGCGAGGCGACGCCGGCGGACGGCTTCGGCGAGGGTGTCGAGCATCGAGGCGGTGTCCTCCCATCCGAGGCAGGCGTCGGTGATGGATACGCCGTGGGCAAGGCGCTTGCCCGGGACCAGGTCCTGGCGGCCGGGGTTCAGATGGCTTTCGGCCATGACGCCGACGATGCGCTCCTCGCCGCCGGCGAGTTGCGCCGCCACGTCGCGCGCGACCTCGACCTGCCGCTTGTAGTCCTTGGCGGAATTGGCGTGCGAGAAGTCGATCATGAGGTGCGGGGCCAATCCCGCGGCCGCGAGGTCGGCGGCCGCGGCCTCGACGCTCGCCGCATCGTAGTTGGGCGCCTTGCCGCCGCGCAGGATCACGTGGCAGTCCTCGTTGCCGGCGGTCTCGAAGATCGCCGCCTGCCCGGTCTTGGTCATGCCCATGAAGGCATGCGGCGCCGCCGCGGCGCGCAGCGCATCGACCGCCACGCGGATCGATCCGTCGGTGCCGTTCTTGAACCCCACGGGACAGGAAAGGCCCGATGCGAGCTGCCGGTGCGATTGCGATTCCGTGGTGCGCGCGCCGATGGCGCCCCAGGCGATGAGGTCGGAGATGTATTGCGGCGAGAGCAGGTCCAGGAACTCGGTGCCGCAGGGCAGCCCGAGGCGGTTGATGTCGAGCAGCAACCGGCGCGCGAGCCGCAGTCCCTCGTTGATGGCGAAGCTGCCGTCCAGGCGCGGGTCGTTGATGAAGCCCTTCCAGCCCACGGTGGTGCGCGGCTTCTCGAAGTACACCCGCATCACGATGAGCAGGTCGTTGCGCAGCCGGCTCGCCGCTTCCTGCAGCCCGGCGGCATAGACGAGCGCCGCGTCGTAATCGTGGATCGAGCACGGACCGACCACCACCAGCAGGCGGTCGTCCGCGCCGTGCAGCACGCGGTGCACCGCCTGGCGCGCTCGCGAGACCGTCGCCAGCGATTGGGCATCGACCGGCAGCTCCTCCAGCAGCAGCTGCGGCGGGATCAGCGCCCGGACTGCGGAGATCCGCAGGTCGTCCAAGGGGATGGACCCCGGTTCACGCTTTTGCTCGGTTTGGGGTCCGTCCCCGGTCTTGAGGCCCGCCAAACCGGGACTGTCCCCGGTTTTCTCTCCGTCCCCT
This sequence comes from Usitatibacter sp., assembly GCA_035626705.1. Classification (GTDB taxonomy): domain Bacteria; phylum Pseudomonadota; class Gammaproteobacteria; order Burkholderiales; family Usitatibacteraceae; genus Usitatibacter. Next base: position 105,860 of record DASPNE010000026.1, read on the forward strand.
GCCTTGACTATCTTCATCTCTTTTTCCTCATTCCTCATTCCTCATCCCACTCATTCCTCCACCGCCACCCGCCGCCGCCGCACGCCCTCCGCGAGCGTCTCCAGCAGTCCCACCGTGTCCTCCCAACCGATGCACGCATCGGTGATCGACACCCCGTATTCGAGCGGCTTGCCGGGCAGCAGGTCCTGGCGCCCCGGATGGATGTGGCTCTCGATCATGGCGCCGATTAGCCGGCGCTCGCCCGCGGCGAGCTGGGCCGCCACGTCGGCGCCGACGTCGAGCTGCCGCAGGAACTGCTTGGACGAATTGGCGTGGCTGAAGTCGACCATCACGTGCTGGCGAAGGCCGGCCGCGGCAAGGTCGCGGCAGGCGGCGTCGACGCTCGCCGCGTCGTAATTGGGCGCCTTGCCGCCACGCAGGATGACGTGGCAGTCCTCGTTGCCGGCGGTCTTGAAGACGGCCACGTGCCCGGACTTGGTGACCGAGATGAAGTGGTGGCGCGAGTTGGCGGCCTTGATCGCGTCCACGGCGATGCGGATGTTGCCGTCGGTGCCGTTCTTGAACCCCACGGGGCAGGAAAGGCCCGACGCCAGCTGCCGGTGCGATTGCGACTCGGTGGTGCGCGCGCCGATGGCTCCCCACGCGATCAGGTCGGCAAGGTACTGCGGCGAGATCAGGTCGAGGAACTCGGTGCCGCACGGCACGCCGAGCTCGTTGATCTGCAGCAGCAGCTTGCGGGCCTGGCGCAGGCCCTCGTTGATGTCGAAGGTCTCGTCCATGCGCGGGTCGTTGATGAAGCCCTTCCAACCCACGGTGGTGCGCGGCTTCTCGAAGTACACGCGCATCACGATGGCAAGGTCGTGCCCCAGCCGCTCGCGCTCGCCCGCCAGGCGCGTCGCATAGTCGATGGCGGCGCCGGCGTCATGGATCGAGCAGGGCCCGACGACCACCAGGAGCCGGTCGTCCGCGCCGCGCAGGATGTCGTGTACCGCCTTGCGTCCCTCGAACGTCGTCGCCTCGGCCCGCTCGGTCGCGGGCAGCTCGCGCATGACCTGCATGGGCGCGAGCAGCTCGTCGCCCTGCTCGATCCTTAAGTCGTCGGTCCTCAGGTGCATGTCGTGTGGAGCGGCTCGGATATGTCGGTGCGAAAGCGGGCCCCGAAAAAAAAAACCGCCAGGCTCGCTGGCGGTCTTCGGGGATTCTCGGGAAACGACTGGCTCAGATCCTCTCGACCGCCTCGGGCGTGAGATGGAAGTACCAGTAGAAGAAGGCAGGCCGTCGGAACATGGCTGAATGCTAGCATACGGCCGCCATGTCCCGCGTCCTCGCCACCCTCCTCGCCTGCCTAGCGGCCGCGCTCGCCCACGCGGCCGACAAGCCCGCTTCGCAGGCCGTCGCGGTCACGCTCGAGCCGGGCAAGGTGCACGAGGAGTGCATGAAGCTCGACAAGGGCGACAAGCGCCGCTACCACTGGAAGGCGAGCGCGCCGGTGGACTTCAACATCCACTACCACCGCGGGCCCGAGGTCTTCTATCCCGTCAAGCGCAACGCCATGCGCGGCGACGGCGGCACGTTCGCCGCGGGCAGCGCCGAGGAGTACTGCTGGATGTGGACCGCGCGTGCGCCCGGCACGAAGGTCGAGGCCGCGATCGACGCGCCGCGCTAGCGCGGCCGAACCTAGGACGGGCGGAACTTGAGCGCCACGCCGTTGTTGCAGTAACGCTTCCCGGTGGGCTTGGGGCCGTCGTCGAACACGTGGCCCTGGTGGCCCTCGCAGCGGATGCAGTGGTATTCGGTTCGCGGGTAGAGGATCTTGAAGTCGGTCTTCGTGCCCAGGCTGCCCTCGATCGGCGCCCAGAAGCTGGGCCACCCCGTGCCGCTCTCGTATTTGGTCTCCGACGTGAAAAGCGGCAGCTCGCAACCGGCGCACAGGTAGGTGCCCTTGCGCTTCTCGTTGTTGAGCGCACTCGAGCCGGGCCGCTCGGTGCCCTCCTGGCGAAGCACCAGGAACTGCTCGGGCGTGAGGCGCTTGCGCCACTCCTGCTCGGAAAGCTTGAGCTTCTCGATCCGGGAAGGTGCTTGCGCGGCGGCGCGGTGGGCCACGAAGAGCGTGGACAGGGCGGCAATGAATTGGCGGCGGAGCATATGTGGGGATGGGGAGGGGATGGGGGACGGGGGACGAGGGACCGGGGATGAAGGATGCGGGATGACTATGGGTCGGCGGCGGCGAGCGGCGATTACGGTCAGCCCGGGGCCTTGATGCCGGCTCCCTTGAAAGCATGGACCAGCGCTGAGGGGGCGAGGTTTCGCAATTCCTCGCCGGATCGCGCTTGCTCGGTGCCGCAGCCCGTGCATACGCAGACGGGCATCGACAGCTCCATGCGGAACGGTTGCTCGTCGAACGCGAGCTCGAAGCCGAAGTCGCGCCGCCCACCGCCGGAGCCCGTGGCAAGGCGCTTGCCGCAGGACACGCACGCGTAACGCTTGAAGAGCAACCCGCTCGCCACGCCCGCCGCAAGGCTCGGCGCATCGACCTCGATGAGCCGTGTGTGCAGCCAGACGGGAAAGCGGCGTTTCGTGAAGTAAGTGTGATCGACCGGGCATTGCAGCACGGGGATGCCACGCAGCGTGATCCGCAGCTCCCCCTCGTCGCCCGCGATCGACGCGAGTCGCCGCGCGGCCAGCGGCTGGTTGCAGAGCGGGCAGGGCTCGCCCGCGGCGATCGGCTTCACGAGTTGCGGCTCTCCACGTGCAACAATCGTCGCATGGATCGCTCGCATCCGGAACCGTTGCGCGATGTGCGGGGGCCCGCGCTCGCATGGCGCCGGCTGGCGGCGGACGCGGCCCTCGTGGCGGGATTCATGGCCGGCTACCTCGTCCTCGACTGGGTGAGCTACATCCATCCACTGCAGGAATTCGGCATCACGCCGTGGAATCCGCAGCCCGCGCTCGCCATCGCGCTCCTGATGGTGCGGGGGCAGGCCTGGATCCCGGTCGTCTTCGCCGCCACCCTGGCGGCCGAATGGCTGGTCCGGGGCGCGCCTGCGCCGTGGCCCTCGACCTTGCTCATCGCCATCGTCCTGGCCCTGGGCTACGCCGCGATCGCTCGCGCGCTCACCGGCCGCTTCGCCGTGAGCGGCGCCCTCGAGACGCGCCGCGATGCCGTGCGCCTGGTCGGCGTGGTCGCCGTGGGCACCTTCGCCACGGGCGTGCTCTACCTGGCGGCCCTGCTCTCGGCGCACATCGGCCCCCTCGAGCAGCCCTTCAGCGCGCTCGTGCGCTTCTGGATCGGAGACGCCGTGGGAGTGCTCGTGACCCTTCCCTTCGTGCTCATGCTCTCGGTGCCGCGACGCCGGCGCGAATTCGCTGCGATGCTGGCAAGCCGCGAAGCGATCGCGCACGTGGGCGCCGCGGCGCTCGCCTTCTTCCTCGTTTTCTCGGCGCCGCCCGCGGAAGCCGTCAAGTATTTCTACGTGCTCTTCCTGCCGCTCATCTTCATCGCCACGCGCCTCGGCCTCGCCGGCTCGACCCTCGCCGCGCTCGGCATCCAGGCTGCGGTCATCCTGAGCGGCGAGCTCGCCCACTACCAGGCCCTCACCGTGTTCGAGCTGCAGGCGCTGCTGATCGCGCTCACCGTCACCGGCCTTTTCCTCGGCATCACGGTCGACGAACGCCGCCGTGCCGAGGAGGAGCTTCGCCGCGGCATGCGCCTGGCGGCCGCGGGCGAGATGGCAGCGGCGCTCGCCCACGAGCTCAACCAGCCGCTCACCGCGGTAGCCACGTACGCACGCGCGGGCCAGATGATCGCCGCGCGGCCCGAAGCCGACGCAGCGCTGCTGTCGGAGACGCTGCGCAAGCTGGTAGACGAGTCCACGCGCGCAGCCGAGGTCGTGCGCCGGTTGCGCGATTTCTTCCGCACCGGAGCCACTCGCCTCGCGCCCGTCCCGCTCGCCGGGCTCGTGCAACGGGCGTTGTCGAGCGTGCGCCCGGCCGCCGAATCGGCCGGGGTGGTCGTGGAATCACACGTCGATGACACGGCGTGGCTGCTCGCCGACGAGGTCCAGCTCGAGGTGGTCCTGCGCAACCTGCTCTCGAACGCCATCCAGGCGACCGCGGGCAGCGACCGCGCGCGTGAAGTACGCATCCACGCTTCCATCGAGGGCGGCGCGGCCGTCATCGTCGTGGAAGACAGCGGGCCGGGCGTGGCGGAAGCCGATGCCGAACGCATCTTTGCGCCATTCGAGACGAGCCGCGCGAGCGGCATGGGCATGGGCCTCGCGATCAGCCGCGCGATCGTCGAGGCCCACGGCGGCAGCCTGCGCGCCGAGCCCCGCCCGCGCGGGCGCTTCCGCCTGCAGATCGCCCTCGCCGAGCATTCCCATGGATGAAGCCACGCTCACCGTATACATCGTGGACGACGACCCGGCCGTGCGGGATTCGCTCTCGCTGCTGCTCAGCCTGCGCGGTTACCGGACCGCGACCTTCGGGTCCGCCGAGGATTTCCTCGCGGCGCTGCGCCCCGGGTGGTGCGGCTGCGTCATGGCCGACATCCGCATGCCCGGGCTGAGCGGCCTGGAGCTGCAGCACGAGCTCGCGCACCGCGGGGTGGGCATGCCCGTGGTCATCATCACCGCCCACGGCGATGCCGCATCGGCGCGCGAGGCGTTCCGGGCAAATGCCGTGGATTTCCTGGAGAAGCCCTTCGACGAGACCGGCCCTTTGGACGCGGTGGAGGCCGCCTTCGAGCGCGAACGCGAGCGCCTCGACGCGGGGCGCGAGAGCGCGCGGCGGGAAGCGAGCCTGGCCGCGCTGACCGAGCGCGAGCGCGACGTGATGCGCCTGCTCGTGACCGGCATGCACAACAAGGAAGTCGCGCAGCGCCTCGACATCAGCCCGCGGACCGTGGAGATCCACAAGGCCCGGGTGCTCGCCAAGCTGGGCGCGCGCAACGTGGCCGAGCTGATCCGCATCGCCGGCAGCGGGGGCGGCGCCGCGTAAGGGCTTGCCCTTAGGGAATCGCCCGGATTTTCCGGCAGGGGGGCGCGCGCTACGGTGAACGGGACATGGACTCGTTCGCCCTCCTCCTGTTTCCCGAGCTGCGCCGGCTCTCGCGCGGCGAGCGTGCGCAGGCCCTGCGCCGCGCGCACGTCGTCCCGTTCGATCCGCTCGAGTTGCTGGGCATCGCGGCGGCGCTGATCGTCACCGCGCTTTTCGTGCGCCACGGCCTGGAGGGCTGGCTGGGCGCGGGCTGGGCGCGCCTGCTGGCGGCGATCGCCGTGGGCGCCCTCACCACCGGCCCCTTCCTCATCCGCCGCACGCGCCGTGGCCTGCGCATGGCGCTCGCGAACACGCCTGCGAGGAACGCATGAGCGTGCCCTCCCCCACGACGCTGCAGGCGATCGCGGCGGTGCTCTTCGCCGCGGCAGTCGTGCACACGTTCTCCACGCGGTTCTTCGAGCGCCTGGCGCACCAGCGGCCCGCGCACGCCGGCGCCTGGCACCTGCTGGGCGAGGTCGAGGTCGCGTTCGGGTTCTGGGCGATGGCGCTCGTGCTCATGATGATGGTCCTGGGCGGCCGCGGCGAGGCGACGGCCTACCTCGACTCGCGCAATTTCACCGAGCCCATGTTCGTCTTCGCGATCATGGTGGTGGCCGGCAGCCGCCCGATCCTCGCGCTCGCCTCACGCCTGACCGCGATGGTGGCCGCCGCCCTGCCGCTGCCGCGCCCGCTCGCGTTCTATTTCGCCGCGCTCGCCTTCGTGCCTCTGCTGGGATCGTTCATCACCGAGCCGGCGGCGATGACGCTCGCCGCCCTCATCCTGCGCGACCGTTACTACGCGCGCGGCGTGTCGCGACGCCTCGCTTACGCCACGCTCGGCGTGCTGTTCGTGAACGTCTCCATCGGCGGCACGCTCACGCCCTACGCCGCCCCGCCGGTGCTCATGGTGGCGGCGAAGTGGGGATGGGACCTTCCCTTCATGCTGGCGACCTTCGGCTGGAAGGTGGCGCTTGCGGTGGCGATCAACGCGCTCGGCGCGACGCTCCTCTTCCAGCGCGAGCTGCGCCGCCTGGGCTCGCCTCGCGCAGCGGCGCAGGCGCCGATTCCCGCGCCGATCACCGCCGCCCACGTGGCTTTCCTGGTGGGCATCGTGGCTTTCTCGCACCACCCCGAGATCTTCCTCGGCCTGCTGCTCTTCTTCCTCGGCTTCGCCACCGCCTACGAGCGCCACCAGGGCCGGCTCATGGTGCGCGAGGGCCTCATGGTCGCGTTCTTCCTCGCGGGCCTCGTCGTGCTGGGCGGCCAGCAGCAGTGGTGGCTGGAGCCCGTGCTGCGCGGCATGGACTCGGATTCGGTGTATTTCGGCGCGACGGCGCTGACCGCGATCACCGACAACGCGGCGCTCACCTACCTCGGCAGCCTCGTCGAGGGCGTGAGCCCCGAATTCCAGTACGCGCTGGTGGCCGGTGCCGTCACCGGCGGCGGCCTCACCGTGATCGCCAACGCGCCCAACCCGGCGGGCTTCGCGATCCTGCGGGGCCATTTCCAGGACGAGGCGATCAATCCCCTCGGCCTGCTTGCAGCGGCGCTGCCCCCCACCCTGGTGGCGATGGCGGCGCTGCGCTTTCAAGGAGAGACGACGATGAACTACGCACGCGAGCTGGTGCAGTGGGTGGGCGATCTCGAGCCCGCAGCCCTCTTCCTCTTGATGCTGCCCTTCGTGGTGGCGGCGGCGGGCCTGATCCAGTACTGGCTCGAGGCCCGCGACCGCCAGGCGGCCGAGAAGCCGCGCGGCAAGCTGGCCAGCCGCTGAGCCCCTAGGCGGTGCCGCCGACGGTGAGGCCCTCGATGCGGATCGTGGGCTGCCCCACGCCGACGGGCACGCTCTGGCCCTCCTTGCCGCACATGCCGATGCCCGGATCGAGGGCCATGTCGTTGCCGACCAGGGTGACGTGCGTGAGCGCCTCGGGCCCGTTGCCGATGAGCGTCGCGCCCTTGACCGGGTACTGCACCTTCCCGCCCTCGACCCAATAGGCCTCGGAGGCGGAGAACACGAACTTGCCGCTGGTGATGTCGACCTCGCCGCCGCCGAAGTTGACCGCATAGAGGCCGCGTTCCATGGAAGCCACGATCTCCGCGGGGTCGCGATCGCCGCCCAGCATGAAGGTGTTGGTCATGCGCGGCATCGGCATCGCGGCGTACGACTCGCGCCGCCCGTTGCCCGTCACGGGCACGTTCATCAGCCGCGCGTTCAGGCGATCCTGCAGGTAGCCCTTGAGGATGCCGTCCTCGATGAGAACGCTGCGGGTGGTCGGATTGCCTTCGTCGTCGATGGAGAGCGAGCCCCGCCGGTTGGGCAGGGTGCCGTCGTCGACCACGGTCACGCCGGGCGCGGCGACCCGCTCGCCGATGCGCCCGCTGAAGGCTGAGGTGCCCTTGCGGTTGAAGTCACCTTCGAGCCCGTGCCCGATCGCCTCGTGCAGCAGCACGCCGGGCCAGCCGGGGCCCAACACCACGCTCATCACGCCCGCGGGGGCGGGGCGCGACTCGAGGTTCACCAGCGCCTGGCGCACCGCGTCGCGGGCCACCTGCTCGAGCAGCTCGTCGGTGAAGAAGTCGTAGCCGAAACGCCCGCCGGCGCCCTGGTGGCCCTGCTCGCGACGCCCACCGTGCTCGGCGATCACCGTGATCGACAGGTGCACGAGCGGGCGCACGTCGGCGGCGACCGCGCCGTCCGCGCGGGCCACGAGCACCACGTCGTATTCGCCCGAAAGCCGCGCGATCACCTGCTTCACGCGCTCGTCGCCCGCGCGGGCGAAGCGCTCGATGCGCTCGAGGATCTCGACCTTGCGCGCATCGTCGAAAAGGGCGACCGGATCGATCGGCGGATACAGTGGCGCGCCGGCGCGCACGATCGCGCTGCCCACCTTGCCATCGCCCCCGTCGGCGGCGATCGCCCGCGTCACCTTGGCGGCGGCTTCGAGCGCTTGCGGCTGGATATCGTCGGCATAGGCGAAGGCCGTTTTCTCGCCCGAGACGACGCGCACGCCCACGCCCTGGTCGATGGAATAGTTGCCCGATTTGACCTGCCCCTCCTCCAGCGTCCAGCCCTCGGAGCGGTTGTACTGGAAGAAAAGGTCGGCATCGTCGGCGCGGTGCGCGAGGATGGTGCCGAACACTTTTTCGGTCACCTGCTGGTCGATCCCGTAGGGCGCCAGCAAGGCGGCCTGGGCGATATCGAGCGTAGAAGGTCCTGGTTTGGTCACGGGGCCACTCGAATGGGTTTTTCGGCGAAATTCGGCGGTTTTCGGCGGAAGTCTGCGTGGAATTCGGGAGTTACCACTGACGAATGGTCTTGTGGGTCAGCGCCGGAAGGCTGCGCCTCACCTTTGCCTGGTAGGTGGGGTTCACGCCCGCAACGACAACCCCGGACCCCCGTGCCAGCCGGTCCAGCACCACGCCCCAGGGGTCCACGATCATCGTATGACCGTGGGTTTCGCGGCCGTTCACGTGGTAGCCCCCTTGGGCGGGTGCGATCACGTAGGCAAGGTTCTCGATGGCGCGGGCGCGGATGAGCGTGTCCCAGTGGGCCTTCCCCGTGGTCTCGGTGAAGGCCGAGGGAATGAGGATCAGGTCCACGTCGCCCATGGCCCGGTAGAGTTCCGGAAAACGCAGGTCGTAGCACACCGAAATCCCCAGCTTTCCGTAAGGGGAATCCACGACGCAGACCGAGCTGCCCGGCTCGATGGTGCGCTCCTCGCTGTAGCGCTCGTTGCCCATCTCGAAGCCGAAGAGGTGCATCTTGTCGTAGCGCGCCACGCGCTCGCCCAGCTGGTTGTAGACCAGGCAGGAGTTGCGCACCTTGTCGGGCGTGCTCGCCTCGAGGGGCACCGAGCCGCCCACGATCCAGATGCGGTGGCGCCTCGCCTGCGCCGAGAGGAACGACTGGATCGGCCCTTCGCCCTCCTTTTCGCGCGCCGCCACCTTGTCGGTGTCCTTCATCCCCATGATGGCGAAGTACTCCGGAAGCGCCACGATGCGCGCGCCCGTGGCCGCGGCGAGCTCGATCAGCCGCTCGGCCTCCTGCAGGTTGGCTGCGATGTTGGGGCCCGAGGCCATCTGCACGGCGGCCACGCGGAACATCGACTGCGTGGTGCTCAGGGTTTCCCGCAGCGCCTGCGGAGTCGTGGAGTTCTTGGTGATGATCATGGGGGTCAGGGGGCGGAGGCGGCCTTCGCGGCAGCGGCCTCCCGGGCACTGGTAGCGGCCGTCTGCTTCGCATCCGGCGCCGAGGTGCGGGTGACCTGCGGATTATCCCACGAGCCCGTCACCTGGTATTCGTAGGAAACGGCCTTTCCCAGGGGGTTTCGCAGCAGCTTCGACATGAGCAACGTGGACAGGCCCAGCACCGGCGTGCCGAAGACGGTGGCCGCGAGCGCCATGCCCTCGCCCACCTCGGGGACCACCTTGAGCGTGAGCGCCTGCGTCTCCTCGGGCATCGATACCTGGCCCGACAACGTGACGAACGCCGAAGGCCCGCTGATCGAGAATTCGTCGGCCACCAATACGCCGCGCGCGACCTTCACGTCGCCTTCGATGCGGTCGAAGGCGAAGCCGTCGCTGAAGACATCGCGGAAATCGAAAAGCGCCCTTCGCGGCAGCGACTGCAGCGACAGCAACCCCAGGAGCTTGCCGGCGCCCGGCTCGATGCGCGCGAACTGGCCGCCGCGCGCCTCGACCTTGAGCGTGCCCGAGAGGCTCGCGAGCGCGAATTCGTTGGGCTGGCCGGGCCAGACCAGGGTGCCTTCCAGATGCCCGGTGCCGCGCTTGAGGTAGTCGCCGTACCCGAAGACGCTGAAGAGGCCGTTCAGGTCCTGCGCATCGAGCCTCACCGCGAGCGAGGTGAGCGAGCCGGTGCCGGTCCGCCGCCAGACGCCGGTGGAGGCGAATTTCGAGTGCGGCGGCGATTCGATGTCGAGGCGGTCGATGCGCCATTCCTCGCCCGCGGGTTGCGCGCGCAAGGCCAGGCTGCCAAGGTGGCGCCCGCGGAAATCGAAGCGGCGCGCGTCGATCTCCAGCGCGGGCAGGTCGGGCTGCGATGTGGCCGGTGCCGGCGCCACCACGCCCGCAGCGGCCTCAGGGATCGCGAAGCGCTCCAGCCGCGCCACCAGGCGCCCGCGCCCTTCGCCATTCCATTCGATGTCGCCTGCGATCAGCGGGCTCGCCAGACGGCCGGTCCAGCGCGGCCCTTCGCGTTGCAGCGTCGCCTGCATCGCCCGGGCCTCGCGCCCGAGATAACGCACCCGCCCCATGCGCAGGTCCACGCCCCGCAGCTCGACCGCGGGCGTGCCCCCGCCCCCGCCCGCCGCCTGCCGCGGCCCGGCGAACACCGATTGCCATGCGTCCACATCCATGTCGGGCAGCTCGCCGTAGAGCCACAGGCCTTCACGCGTCGGCTCGCCCGCGAGCGGCGCGCCGAACTTGAGCGCTGCGCGCCACGGCCGCGAGGCCGCCGCGCGGCTGAAGAGGCCGTGCACGTCGGGGCCCAGCCTCGCCGATGCGATCTGGGTTTCGTCGCCGAGGTTCGACACCTGAAGCTCGAAGGCGCGGGGTTCGTCGGCCGGTTTCCCAAGCGGGGCGGGCAGCGCGGCCGCGAGCCCCTTCAGGTCGGAAGTGATGCCCAGGCGCGCCCCTTCGCGCCCGGTGAGCAGGCGCGCCTGCCAATCGGCGGCCCCTGCCAGCCGCGTCGCGATCGACTCCGGCAGGTGGGCACCGAGGACCACGCCGTCGATGCGGCCGGAAAGGGTCGTGAGGACCTGGCCGTCGGCCTGGGTCATGATCGCGAGCGCCGCGGGCTTGCCGAAAAGGCTCCCGGAAAGCTCGGGCGCGCGCACCCCCTTTTCGCTGAAGGCGAGCCTGCCGCGGACATCGCGCAGCGTGAGCCTGTTCGCCACGCTCGCGGACGCGCCCGCGAACGCATACTCGCCCGCCACGCGCACGAGCTGGGTGCCCCAGAGCGGGTAATCGATGTGCAGCTTGAGGCGCGCCGGGCCTTCCACCGCGACCACCCGCGTGAAGGCTCCCGGCCCCTGCACGAGCGGCGACTCGCGCAGGAAGCGCACGCTGTCCGCGCCGGTGGTATCGATGTCGCCATCGATCACGAGGGTCGGCGGATCGGCGTTCAGGTCCTCGATCACCGCGGTCGCGCCTTTCACGCGGCTGGCGAAGATGCTCGCGCCCTCGGCGCGGACCTCGACGCGCCGATTGTGGAACCGGATCTCGCCGTCGAGGTTGTCCACCGAGGGCCAATCGGGGTGGTACCTCAGCCGCGCGCCGCGAACCGGGCCGTGCAACAGGAAGTGCCCGTGGGAGTCGCCGCCGAAGGGAAACTCCCACAGGTCGCCCTTCAGCTCGAACTCGAGCCGGGGGCTCTCGCCCGCGAGCAGCGCGCGCTCGACCCATTCGCGGGACTGCGCGATCTTGTTGGGCAGGTAATGCGCCGCGCGGATCGCTCGCGCACGCGTGAAGGTCCCCTTCATGTCGACGAAACCGGGGCTCTGGCGTTGCGCCGTGCGCGGCAGCGAGCGCCAGGTCCCCGAAAACCGGGCCTCCGCGTCGGCGTTGGACAGGCGCGCGTCTTCCACCGCGACTTCGAGCGCATCGCCCACGTGCCTCCAGCGGGCTTCGGCCTGGAGGCTGTCGAGCGCCACCGGCGCGCGCAGCAAGGTCGCGAGCTCCACGCGGGAGCGCCGGGCTTCCAGGCGCAGCATGCCGCCGTCGTGCGTGCCCTCGATCGAGCCATCGAAACCCTCGAGGCCCGGGACCGCTTCGACCGCGTTGATCGCGAGCCCCTCGAAGCGGCCCTTCACCGAATAGGACTTGCCACCGTCGTCGCTCCAGGTGACCTGCGCATCGCGGATCTGGCCGCGGGGCGCGTGCCGCAGCAGCCGCTCCTTGGTCTCGCGGGGAAGCGGAAAGTAGTCCACCAGCGCGGCGGCGATCTTGAGGTCGATGCCGTCGGCGCGGACCTCGAGGCGCGGCGTGGCGCCGGCGGGCGCGCTGCGGGCGAGCGAGAAGCGCCCGGGCTGCGCCTCGAGGCCGCTCGCCAGCCGGAAACGCAGGCCCTCGGTGGCGAAGGAGAACCCGTCCCGCAGCGTGTGATAGGTGGCACGCCCGGAGAGGGACGCGATCTCCAGCGGCAACGCGTCGGCGGCGAGCTGCGCGCGCCCGTCGCGCAGGCTCACGTCCGCCACGACTTCATCGACGCCGCGCGGGCCGAAGCGCAGCCACACGCGCAGGCTTCCCATCCCGCTGCGCAGGGTCTCGGGCACCGGCAGGTGTGAACGCAGGCGGCCCAGGTCGGCGTCGAGGCTTTCGAGGAAGGCCTCGCCGCGCGCGCGCCAGCGATCGCCGTCGCGGCGCAGCGCCACGTCGGCGCGAAGGTCGATGCTGGAGGCAAGCGCGTCGCGCGGACGGGCCTTGAGCGCGGCGCGGTGGTGGCCGAGCCGCTTGGCTACCGAGATCTCCACGCCGTCCAGGGTCACCTCGGGTGCTCCGAGGAAGTCGTCGCGCCACGTGAGCGTGGCGTCGTGCACGCCCACGCGCGGCTGGGCGAGGAGCCAGCGCGTGAAGGTGCCGTCGTCGCCAGGTCCCGAGGCGTTGAGCGGCTTGTCGGCGAGGTAGATCAGGCCGTCGGCGCCACGGCGCAGCTCAAGGTGCGGGCGGTGGAAGTCCACGTCGTGGAAGCGCAGCTCGCCCGCGGCGAGCCACCACCACGACAACGTGACCTCGGCGCGCTCGAGCTCGAAGGCCGCCTTGCCGCGCCGGTCGGCGAGCGTGAGTCCCTCGAGCGTCACCTCGGGACGAAGCCCGTCCCAGCGCGCGGCCATCGAGCGCACGCCGACCGCCATGCCGGAAGCTTCCTCGATGGAGGCGACGACGCGCCCGCGATAGGCGTCGATGTCGGGAAGGGCCACGTAGCGCAGCCACAGGACCAGGGCTGCGAAGACGACCACGAGGAATGCCGCGCCGCCGGCCGCGAGGCGAAGGAAGAATCGCGGTAGCTTGATTGCGGCGGGCTCCCCTGTTACGTGCGTTATTGTAGCGTCGATGCCAGCATCACCGCAGCCGTTCAGCGCGGCGTTCGAGCGCACGCAGCGGCTTTCCCAGTACGTCCGGCGCGTCGTGCTCGCCCTGCCCGAGGTGGCCGGCGAGCTCGAGAGCCGGGCCGACCGTCCCTGGAGCCGCGAGGAGATCCGCGCCGAGCTCGTCGCGGGCGACGATCTCGGCCCGAGGCTTCGCCGCCTGCGCGCGCGCGTCATGGTTGCCCTCGCGTTTCGCGACCTGAACGGCCTCGCCTCCCTCGACGAAGTCTTTGCCACGATGACCGCGCTGGCCGACGAGAGCCTCGTGGCGGCGGCCGCGGCCGCGCAGGAGCAGGCGGCGGCGATGCACGGCGCGCCCGCCGGCAACGAGCTCATCGTGGCCGCGCTGGGCAAGCTGGGCGGCTGCGAGCTCAACGTCTCTTCGGACGTGGACCTGGTCTTCCTCCACGCATCGGAGGGCGAGACGCCCGGCCCGCGCAGCGTGTCGCATCACGAGTTCTTCGCAACCGCGGGGCGCGCCGTGATCGCGCTCCTGTCGGAAGCGACGGCCGAGGGTTATGCCTTCCGCGTGGACATGCGGCTTCGTCCCTTCGGCCAGAGCGGTCCGCTCGTGACATCGCTACCGGTGCTGGAGGACTATTTCATCGGGCACGCGCGGCCCTGGGAGCGCTACGCCTGGCTCAAGGCGCGCGTCGTCGCGGGGCCGGCCGCGGGCGTGGCCGAGTGCGTCACGCCCTTCGTCTATCGCCGCTACCTCGACTACGGGCTCATCGATTCGCTGCGCGACATGCACGGGCGCATCTTCGAGGCGGCGGTGCAGCGCCGCAAGGCGGACGACATCAAGGTCGGCGCGGGCGGAATCCGCGAAATCGAGTTCGCGGCGCAGCTCTTCCAGCTCGTGCGCGGCGGCCGCGATCCCGGACTGCGGACGCCTTCCACGCGCGTGGCCTTGCGCGCCATCGCCGAGCGCGGCCTGCTCGAGCCCGCGCGCGTGGCCTCGCTGGAGGAGGCGTATGCCTTCCTGCGCCGCCTGGAACATCGCCTTCAGTACTACGACGACCAGCAGACGCAGGCCCTGCCCCGTTCCGACGAACATCGTGCCCTCATCGCCGAGGCCATGGACTTTCCCGCCTGGGACGTGCTCGAAAGGGAGCTCGCACGCCATCGCGCGCGCGTCCAGGAAACGTTCGCCCAGCTCTTCCAGGAGGACACGCGTGCGCAGGGCCGGCGCGCGAGCCTCACGCCCTGGCTCTTCGATCCGCAGGCGGCGCCCGACCCGGTGGAGCTTGCCGAGCGGCTGGCCGAGGCCGGCATCGTCGAGGCCGAGGCGGTCGGCCGGCGCCTGCTGGATTACACGCGCGCGCGGCGCTTCGCCTCGCTCTCCGCGGCGAGCCGCAACAAGGTCGAGAAGCTCCTGCCAGAGCTCGTCGCCGCCGCCGCCGCCGAAGGCGGCACGGAGGCCGTGGCCGGGCGCCTGCTCGCGCTGCTGGAGGCGATCGACCGGCGCGACACGTATTACTCGCTGCTGGTCGAGCATCCCGGCGTGCTGCAACGCGCAGCGCGCCTCATGGCGAAAAGCGCCTGGGCGGCGCGGCTGCTGGCGCGGCACCCGATCCTGCTGGACGAGCTCACGCGCTCGGCGGCGAGCTTCGCCGCCACCGACTGGCCCGCCGAACGCGAGGCGCTGCTCGCCGAATGCGCCGCGCTCGAGGGCGACGTCGAACGCCTGCTCGACCACCTGCGCCACTACAAGCATCGCCAGGTGCTGCGGCTCACCATCGCCGACGTCGAGGGCGAGCTGCCGGTGATGGCGCTGTCGGACGAGCTGGCTGCGTTGGCCGATACGCTGCTGAATGCGACCTTGGTCGCAGCAGCACGCAGCGTGGGGACGGTCCCGGAATTGGCCGGCGAAGGTGAGCCGGCCAAACCGGGACTGTCCCCGGTTTCCTTCGTGCCGGGCTTCTGCATCGTCGGCTATGGAAAGCTGGGCGGCAAGGAGCTGGGCTACGGCTCGGACCTCGACATCATCTTCCTCTACGACGAGGCGGCCGCCGGCCAGGCCGAAGCGCTCACCCGAGTGGCGCAGCGGGTGAACACCTGGATGACCAGCCTCACCGCCGGGGGCGTGTTGTACGAGATCGACCTGCGGCTTCGCCCCGACGGCGCGAAGGGCCTGCTGGTCGGATCGATCGAGTCGTTCCGCGAATACCAGGAGAAGCGCGCCTGGACCTGGGAGCACCAGGCGCTCACGCGCGCGCGCGCCTGTGCCGGCGATCCCGCGCTCGGCGAGCGCTTCGAGCGCCTGCGCGATACGCTCCTCGCGCGTCCGCGAGAGCGCGCGAAGCTGCTCGCCGACATCGTCGCGATGCGAAAGCGCATGCGCTCCGAGCATCGCGCCGACGCGCGCGAGATCAAGCACGTCGAGGGCGGCGTGATCGACCTCGAGTTCTGCGTGCAGGCGCTGGTTCTGGCCGAGGGCCCGGCGCATCCGCAGCTGCGCGAGAACAAGGGCAACCACACGCTGCTCAAGCGGGCCGGTGACCTGGGCCTCCTCGATCCCGGGCTGGCGCGCGCGGCGGCGGACGCCTACCTCGCGATGCGCCGGCGCGTGCACCAGGCGGCGCTCAACGACGAGGAGAAGGTGCGCCTCGCCGAGGGCGAGCTCGAGGGCGAGCTCGCGGCGGTGAAGCGGTTGTGGATGGAGGTGCTGGGGCCTGCGGAGGAGGCGGCCCGCTAGCCGCCGGCGGCGGAGGCGGGCGCCACCGCGGAGGCAGGCGGCTCCACGCGGCCCAGCAGGTGGAACACCTGCATGCGGCCCTTGCCCTTGATCTCGACCTCCTGGGCGCCGCCGAAGCGGAAGCGGTTGTGCAGCCGGCGGTGCGTCGTGAGGTCCACGTGGGTGGCCCCGGAGACCGCGTCCTGCAGCATGCGGAAAGCCACGTTCACCGTGTCACCCCACATGTCGTAGATGAACTTCTTCTTGCCGATCACGCCGGCCACCACCGGACCGGTGCCGATCCCGATGCGCAGCATGATCCGCTCGCCACTCCTCGCCGAGTATTCCGCCATGCGCTCGTGCATCTCGAGGGCCATCCCCGCGACCGCGTCCGCGAAGTGGATCTGCGCCCCGGTATCCAGGCCCGCGGCCGCCATGTAGGCGTCGCCGATGGTCTTGATCTTCTCCACGCCATGCTGGTCGGCGAGCTCGTCGAAGATCGAGAACACGTCGTTCAGGATGCGCACCGTCTCGACCGGCGAGAGCTCCTCGGTCATGCGGGTGAAGCCCACGATGTCGGCGAACATCACGGTCACGTCCGCATGGCCCTGGGCGATGTCGACCTCGTTCCTCTTCAGGCGCTGCGCGATGGGCTCGGGCAGGACGTTGAGCAGGAGCTTCTCGCTCTTCTCCATCTCGTGGCGCATCTGCTGCGTCGTCTCGTCCACCTGCAGGCGCAGCTTGTGCTTCTCGTTCACGAAGTACCACAGCAGCAGGTAGATCATGATCGAGATGGTCACGAAGTTGAGCACGAAGTAGATCGAGACCGTCTGCGGGTTGAAGTGCTGGCCCGGCGAGGACAGCAGGTAGTCGAACACGCCCGCCATCACCGTCATGAAGAGCCAGGTGAAGAACCAGGGCAGCGAGTTGCGCGTGCCGAGCACGGTGACCGCGCCCACCGGCGCCATGAGCCCCCACAGGCTCACGCCCGAGGCGGTCACGAAGTTGCCGATGGACCACTGGATGGCGAAGGGCGCGAAGAGGATCAGGCTCAGCTGCACCATGGCGAAGGTCTGCAGCCGCTTGGTCCACCAGTAGAGCAGCACCGTCACGCCCGACAGCACCTGGAAGATCACCGGGATCCACGTGGAGTGCACCGCGAGCCACAGCGCCGAGGCGAACATCATGAAGCCGGTGGTGAGCATCAGCATCTCGCCGGAGAGTCTCTCCTCGGCGGAATTGCTGGACTCGGCGGGCCCGGTGGCGGGCGCCTGGGTCGCGCGGAAGTCGCTCGGCATGTCCCTGGGGCGTTTGGACGACGCTGCTGTTTTGTTCTTCTGGTGCTGCGAAAAACGCGCTCGATTATGGCATCAAATCATGCGCCGCCGTGCACCGCAACATGTAACCCGATAGAATTTGCGGGATCCGCGAATCGGAGTTTTCCCCATGTCGATGGCTGACAGAGACGGCTTCATCTGGTACGACGGCAAGCTCGTGCCGTGGAGGGAGGCCAACACCCACGTCCTGACCCACTCGCTGCACTATGGCCTGGCGGTCTTCGAGGGCGTGCGCGCATACAAGACCGAGTCCCTCGGCACCGCCATCTTCCGCCTGAAGGAGCACACCGACCGGCTCTTCAACTCCGCCAAGATCTACATGATGGAGCTGCCCCATTCGAAGGAGGAGCTGATGCAGGCGCAGCGCGAGGTGGTGCGCGCCAACAGGCTGGAGAGCTGCTACCTGCGCCCGCTCGCCTTCTACGGCTCGGAGAAGATGGGTGTGTCGCCCGTCGGCTGCGGCGTCCACGTGGCCATCGCCGCCTGGCCGTGGGGCGCTTACCTGGGCGAGGATGGCCTCAAGAAGGGCATTCGCGTGAAGACCTCCTCCCATGCGCGCCACCACGTGAACGTGACGATGGCGCGCGCCAAGGTCGCCACCACCTACGCCAACTCGATCCTCGCGAACCTCGAGGCCACGCAGCACGGCTACGACGAGGGGCTGCTGCTCGACACCGACGGCTTCGTGGCCGAGGGCGCCGGCGAGAACATCTTCATCGTGAAGGACGGACGGGTGTATACCCCCGAGCTCACGACCGCCCTGGACGGCATCACCTGGCGGAGCGTGCAGTCGATCTGCGCCGACCTGGGCATTGCGGTCGAGAAGACCCGCCTCACGCGCGACGACATCTACATATGCGACGAGGCCTTCTTCACCGGCACCGCCGCGGAGGTCACGCCCATCCGCGAGCTCGACCGGCGCGTCATCGGCTCGGGCTCCCGCGGGCCCGTGACAGAGCGCATACAGGCAGCTTTCTTCGACATCGTGAACGGCCGCAACAAGAAGTACCACCACTGGCTCACCCCCGTCGCCGAGAGCAAGAATGCCGCTGCCGTCCGAGCTTGACCGCAAGTTCGTCGAGGTGAGCGCGGCGGACCTGCCGCTGCACTGCCCGCTGCCCTCGCAGAAGCTTTGGAACACGCATCCGCGCGTGTTCCTGCCGATCGACGTGCAGAAGGAGTGCCGTTGCCCTTATTGCGGGACGCTGTACAAGTTGGTGGGCGAAGCAAAGGCGGGGCATTAGAAAGGCCGAATTTTCACGCAGAGGGGCCAGCGCATGCCGAAGACGCTCGTCGTTGCCCCCTCCTGGATCGGCGACGCAGTCCTCTCCCACCCCCTCCTGGTCCGCCTGAAGCAAGCCGATCCCGCAGGCTGCCTCGACGTGCTCGCCCCGCCCTGGGCGCTACCCGTGTATCGCCGCATGCCCGAGGTGTCGCAGGCCATCGCCAACCCCTTCGGCCACGGCGACCTGCGCCTGGGTGAAAGGCGTGCCTTCGCCAAGTCGCTCGGCGCGTACGACCGCGCGGTCGTGCTGCCCAACAGCTTCAAGTCCGCGCTGATCCCATGGCATGCCGGCATTCCGGTGCGAACCGGTTATCGCGGCGAGATGCGCTTCGGGCTCCTGAACGACGTGCGAGCCCTCGACGAGGAGGCGCTGCCGCTCATCGTCGAGCGTTACGCGGCGCTCGCGCAGCCGCGGGGCGAGGCCTTGCGGCGGCCGCTGCCACGCCCGCGCCTCGCGGTCGACCCCGCGGCGCGCGAGGCCGCGCTTCGCCGCCACGGCCTCGACGCCTCGGGCCCGGTGACGGCGCTCGCCCCCGGCGCCGAGTACGGCCCGGCCAAGCGCTGGCCGGCGCGGCACTTTGCCGCCCTCGCGCGAACGCTCGCCGAGCGCGGCCACCAGGTCTGGCTCTTCGGCTCGGCGAAGGACGCCGAGGTGACGCGCGAGCTCCAGGCGCTGTCGGGCAAAACCTGCGTGGACCTCGCCGGCCGCACCACGCTCGACGAGGCGATCGAGCTCATGTCGGCGGCCACCCAGGTCGTCACCAACGATTCCGGCCTCATGCACGTGGCAGCCGCCCTGGACCGGCCGACCGCGGCGATCTTCGGCTCGTCCAGCCCCGCTTTCACGCCGCCGTTGTCACCGGCCGCCCGCGTGATCTCGCTGCGCCTGTCGTGCAGCCCCTGCTTCGCGCGGACGTGTCCGCTCGGCCACACGAACTGCCTCGAGACCCTGGAGCCCGCGATGGTGCTCGAGGCTCTGCGCTGATGTACGAGGTCGAGGCCGATATCGCCGATGCGCACACGCTGCCCGGACGGTTCTATTCCGACCTCGAGGCGTTCGAACGGCTGCGCGAGCGCGCCTTCGGCCGCACCTGGCAATGGCTGGGCACGCTCGGGGAGGTCGCTGAAATCGAGACGCTCGCCCCCCGCACCCTGCTGCCCGGTTGCCTCGACGAGCCGCTGTTGCTCGCGCGCGATTCCGGTGGCGTCCTGCGCTGCCTGTCGAATGTCTGCACCCATCGCGGCAACATCCTCGTGCACGCGCCGTGCCGTGCGAAGCAGGTCCGCTGCGGCTACCATTCGCGCCGCTTCGAGCTCGACGGACGCATCGCCTTCATGCCCGAGTTCGCCGGGGTGCGCGGCTTTCCGGCGCCTTCCGACGACCTGCCGCGGGTGCCCTTCGGCGAATGGGGCGGCCACGGCTTCGCCGCCCTCGATCCGGTCGCCCCACTCGAGGCGTTCGTGGGCGAGGTCCGGGCCGATACCCCGACGCATCCGCTCGAGGGCATGCGCCACGATCCCTCGCGCGACCGGTCCTTCGAGGTGCGCGCTCATTGGGCGCTGTACGTCGAGAACTACCTCGAGGGCTTCCACATCCCCTTCGTCCATGCGGGGCTGAACGAGGCGGTGGATTACGCGAGCTACGAAACCCGGCTCTTCGGCTATTCCAGCCTGCAGCTCGCAAGCGATCGCCAGGGCGTGGAGGCGGCGCGCTACTGGTGGATCTTCCCCAACCTGATGCTCAACTTCTATCCGTGGGGGCTTTCGCTCAACCTCGTCGAGCCGCAAGGGATCGATCGCACCCGCGTGCTTTTCCGCTCGTTCGTGCTCGACCCGCAGCGCCTCGACCACGGGGCGGGTGCCGGGCTCGACCACGTGGAAGCCGAGGACGGGCCATCGTGCACGCGGTCCAGCGCGGCGTGCGCTCGCGCCTCTACGGGCGCGGGCGCTACTCGCCCGCTCGCGAGCGCGGCGTGCATCACTTCCACCGCCTGCTGTGCGAATTCCTCGCCCAGGACTTCGCGCCCACGCGCTGCCCGGGCCGACGAAACCTCTACAATCCCGCCGAGTCCAACCCCACGCCCCCGCCATGAAACTCGCCTGCGCCCTGCTCCTTTGCCTTGCCTCCAGCGCCTTCGCGGCCGATCCCGCCTGGGAAAAGTCGGTGCAGGACTGGCGCGCCCGCGCCGAGCAGGGCCTGAGACGCGACAACGGCTGGCTCACGCTCGCCGGGCGCTTCGAGATGAAGCCCGGCGTGAACACCTTCGGCACCGGCGCGCAGAACGACATCGTCTTCCCGCCCGGCCTCGGGCCCGAGCGCATGGGCACCATCACCGTGGAGGCCGACAAGGTCACGGTGAAGCTGGCCGACGGGCTCGTTTTGACCAAGGACGGGCAGAGCTACACCGAACGGGTCATGGATTCGGGCACCGAAGTGCGCGATTGGGTGCAGATGGGCCGCGCCTCGTTCCACGTGATCGAGCGCAACGGCCGCTACATCCTGAGGCTCGCGGACAGGGAAAGCGAGGTGCGCAAGCGCTTCGGTGGACGCGTGTGGTACGAGCTCAAGGAAAACTACCGCGTGCCGGCGAAATTCATCCCGCACGCCAAGCCGCGCAAGATCCCCATCGTCAACGTGCTCGACGAGGTGAGCGACGTCGATTCCCCGGGTTACGTCGAGTTCAAGCTGGCCGGCAAGACGCAGCGCCTGGACGTGGTGGGCGACGACGACGGCCTCTTCTTCGTCTTTCGCGACGCCACCGCCGGCGATACGACCTATCCGCCCGGGCGCTTCCTGTACATCGAGAAGAAGCCCAAGCCGCGCGAGACGTTCATGCTCGACCTGAACCGGGCGTACAACCCGCCGTGCGCGTTCAGCGAGTTCACCACCTGCCCTTTGCCGCCCAAGCAGAACATCCTCAAGGTCAAGGTCGAGGCGGGAGAAAAATATCCGCCGAAGAAGGCGGGATGAAATCGCGCCACGCGCTCTTCCTGTCCCTGGCCTGCGCGTGCGCGCCCGCCACGGCGCTGGAGACCGCGCAATGGCCGCCGCCCGACAGCGTCGCGCAACGCATGAAGGCATTGCAGGAAACCCTGCGGGATCCTGCCGCGAGCGCGCCGCAGCGCGAGGCCGCGCGCGAGGAGCTCGCCGGGCTGTTGAAGAGTCCCGCCGGCCAGGCCAGGGGCCGTACGCCGGACGAGAAACCGGCGCGCCCGGCGCGTGCCGCCATCGATCCCGTGGCGGTGACCGCGATTCCGGTGGCGCCCGTGCCGCCCTCGCCGGGCGTGGCCAAGCTCGAGGTTGTCGAGCCCCCACGCGCCAGCGTCAACCCGCGCACCGGCGTCGCCAATCCGCCCGTGGGGCAGTTCACCATCGATCCGCGCACCGGCTCGGTTCTCCACCCGACGCCCGGCGGCTACGTCGATCCGAAGACGGGGCAGTTCGTGCCGAGGTAGAAGATGAGTCACCTGTTTCCCTCCAGCTTTCCCAGGTCTTCGCGGGTATCCACGTCGATGAAGATGCCGTCGTCGTCCACGCGGACGGGCCGCACATCGCTCGCGTGACGCTGGAGAATTCCGCGCGCCCCTACATCGCCGCCAAGCGACACCAGCTCGGCACGTAGCGCCGAGGAGAAGCCCACGGGATGTCCGCGTCGGCCTTCGGCGTTCACCGGCGCGGCGATGGTCGCCCCCGCCTCGAGCGCCTGCCGCAACGCGGCGATCGTGGTCGTTCGCACCGACGGCATGTCGCCCAGGGCGACGATCCACCCCGGCGCCCCAGCGCTCGCCTCGATGCCCGCCGCGAGCGTGCTGCCCATGCCGGCGGTCGTGCGATCGGTTTCCAAGACCTCACAGCCGGCCCCTTCGAGCATCGCCATCAATGCGGCCCGGCCGGCCGGAACCACCGCGAGCACGCGCGGAACCGCCGCGAGCAGGTTGCGTGCGGCTTGTGCCGCGATCGGCGGCGTGCCGGCGAGGAGCTTGTCGCCGCCGAAGCGCGTGGCGCTGCCGCCGCACAGGAGGATGCCCACCACCTCCATCGCGAAGGCCTCGCGCAGCTAGGCGCGCCGGCGGCTCGCGTCGGCGCCGGCCGCCTCGAGCACGATGCCGTTGCGGCAGGCGATGAGGTCGGCGAGGATCGCCAGCGCGATCTCGGGCGGGGTGCGCGAGCCGATGGAAAGCCCCACGGGCCCGCGCAGCTTCGCGATCTGCGCCGGCGAGAGGTCGAACTCCGCGAGGCGCTTGCGCCGCTCGGCGCTGGTGCGCGAGGAGCCGACCGCGCCGACGTAGAAGGCGTCGCCCTTGAGCGCTTCCAGCAGCGCCATGTCGTCGAGCTTCGGATCGTGCGACACCGTGAGGATGACGCTGTGGCCGTCGGGACGGAAGGCGAGCACGGCATCGTCCGGCATGCCGTCGATCCAGCGGGCGCCGCGAGCGCGCCAGGCGGTCTTGTATTCCTCGCGCGGGTCGCAGACGAAAACCTGGAAATCGACGGTGGACGCCACCTCCGCCAGGTAGTGCGCGATCTCGGACGCCCCGATGACGAGCATGCGCCAGCGCGGGCCGTGCACGCTGGTGAAGCGGGACTCGGTGCGCTCGCATTCGTCGCCCGCGTTTGCCGGTGAGAGCGTCCAGTCGCCGCTCGCGAGGTCCACGTGCCGCGCGACGACACGCCCCGCGCCGATTGCCTCCAGCAGCTCCTCGAGCTGCGCCACGCCCACCTCCGGCTCGATGATCACCTCGAGCTCCCCGCCGCAGGGCAGGCCGAACCGCTGCGCCTCCTCGGCGCTCACTCCATAACGCGCGAACGACGGCCGGCGACCCGTGTATTCCGTGCGGCGCGCGACCAGGTCATCCTCGATGCAGCCGCCCGATACCGAGCCCACCAGGATGCCGTCGTCCCGCACTGCCGCGAGCGAGCCCGGCGGCCGCGGACTCGCGCCGAAGGTCTGCGCCACCGTCAGCAGCCAGACGCGCCGGCCCTCGCGGCGCCAGTCGCGCGCGCGCTCGAGGACGTCGAGGTCGAGGCTTTGCATGGGGAGATGGTAAGGGGAAAGGGGAACGGGGACGGGGAACGAGTAAAGGCGAACGCGGAAAACATGCAGCGGCCATTGGGGCTAGCTTTTTCCTTTCCCCTTTTCCTTTGCCCTTTCCGCTTTCCCCTTCTCCCCCTTGCCCTCCTTTATCCCGAACAGCTCCCGGATCGCCGCGCGGTATTCCGCGAACGCCACGTAGGACAGGTTGTGGTGGCTTGCGCCCTCGACCTTGATGAAGCGCTTCGGGCCCTTCACCGCGTCGTAGAGGCGCTGCCCCATCTCGAAGGGCACGATCGAGTCGCTGGTGCCGTGGGCGATCAGCACCGGCATCTTGAGCTCGGGGACCTTGGAAAGGGTGTCGAACTTCTGGGTGAGGATGAGGCTCACCGGAAGCCAGCTGAAGGACGAGTGCGCCACCATGTCGCCCACCGAGGTGAAAGTGGCCTCGAGGACGACCCCCGCGGCCTCGGGACGCCGCCGCGCCAGCTCGGCGGCGATCGCGCCCCCGAGCGAGTGCCCCACGATGATGCGCGGGCGCCCGGGCGCGAGCCGATCGAGGTACTCCCAGGCCGCCTCGGCATCCTCGTAGGCGTATTCCTCGGTGGGCGGCACGTCGGAGCTCTTGCCGAAGCCGCGGTAGTCCACGGCGAAGACAGCGAAGCCCAGCTGCCGCCAGCGGTCGATGCGGGTGACGCTGCCGGTCAGGTTCCAGCGCGCCCCGTGCAGGTAGAGCACCACGGGGGCGTCGGGCGTATCGCCCTTCGCCCACCAGGCATGGAGCTTGTGGTCGGTGCCGACTTCGATCCAGTGCTCGTCGAAGGCATAGCGCTCGGTGCTGTAGCCGCGCCAGGTGTCCTTGGTGGGCCGGAAGATGAGCTCGCCCTGTTTCTCGGCGAGATAGCCGCAGCCGGCGGCCACGGCGAGCGCGAGCGAAAGGACTGCCCCGCGGATTACTTGTGCACGGCGTGGAACGGCAGGGGATAGGGGTTGTTGCGCAGGTCCACCTCCGCCTGCACCACGATCCAGGTCGATATCGCCACCACCACGATGGCGGCCACCACCTCGAAGGTGGGATGCGTCAGGATTCTCCACAGCGCCTTTTGCCAGTCGTCGTTGCCGGTGGTGCGTGTCATCGCTTGCCCTTTCGTGCTCCCTACGACGCGCCCCGGGCTGGGCAGTTCCGCCCGCGAGCGCCCCGGCTGCCCAACCTGGCCGGGAAGACCTGATTTCAATGCCGAATCATGGACATGGCAAGTACAACGTTCCTGCCCACTTTTCCGTGGACAGGGGCAGGCGCCGCGCCCGCTTGTCGCCCTGGGCTCCCGAATTTTCGGTCGCCGCGTCCAGGTCGCAATTATGCCTTTGATATCATCTTTGCCGCCCCGCCGTTTGTGACCATTCCTGTGCGCCGAAGCAAGCTTTTCCCCACCCCGGACGATGCCGAGAACGCCTTCTACGACGCGTTCGAGCGCGGCGACCTGGCCGCGATGATGGCGGTCTGGGCCGAGAGCGATTCGATCGTGTGCGTGCATCCGCGCGGGCCGCGCCTGGTCGGCTTCGACGCAGTCCGCGACAGCTGGGTGCAGATCTTTTCCGGCGGCGCCACGCGCCTGCGGGTGAAGGCGACCGAGCTGCAGAAGTTCGACGGCCAGAGTGTCGCCGTGCGCGCCCTGGTCGAGGTGCTCTCGGCGCCGGGGCAAGCGCCCACGCAGTCGGTGTGCGCGACCAACGTGTACGAGCTCACCGACGCGGGCTGGCGCATGGTGGTGCATCACGCCACGCCCATGGCCTCGCCCGAAGCGGCCGCCTCCGAGCCCGAGCAGGCTTCGACTCCGCATACGTTGCACTAGGCAACGCCTGACCCCCGATGCCCATTGCGCTGCGCCGGGTATTGCTCCTCGCGCCGCCGTTCTTTCTCGCGCTTCTCGCTCACGCGGCCGATCCGGGCAAGGTGATCCGCACCTCGTACACGAGCGGCGAGCGCGGCTTCGACTGCGTGCGCGAGTCCGACGAGTTCACCGGCACCGTCTGCGACAACATCTTCGACTCGCTGCTGCAGTACGACCACCTCGCGCGCCCTATCAAGCTGCAGCCGCGCGCGGCCGAATCGCTGCCGGAGATCACCGACGAGGGGCGCACGTACACCTTCCGCATCCGCCCCGGCATCCACTTCACGCCCGATCCCGCGTTCAAGGGCAGGCGCCGCGAGCTCGTGGCCGAGGATTACGTCTATTCGCTCAAGCGCTTCTTCGACCCCAAGGTGCGCGCGCAGTGGGCCTTCCTGCTCGAGGGCAAGGTGGCCGGCGCGGACAAGCTTGCGGAGGACGCCAAGCGCAGCGGGCGCTTCGACTACGACAAGCCCATCGAGGGCCTGCAGGCGCTCTCGCGCTACGTCTTCCGCCTGCGGCTGGTGGAGCCCGACTACAACATGCTCTACATCCTCGCCATGCCGGCGACCGCGGCCATGGCACGCGAGGTGGTCGAGCATTACGGCGATGCGATCGCCGAGCATCCCGTCGGCACGGGCCCCTTCAAGCTGGGCGAGTGGCGCCGCTCCTCGAAGATCGTGCTCGCGGCCAATCCCGATTTTCGCGAGGAGTATTTCCGGACCGCCGGCGGCGAGGACGAGCGCGATGCCGCCATCGCCAAGCACCTCGAAGGCAAGCGCCTGCCCCTCGTGGGGCGCATCGAGATCAACGTGATCGAGGAGCCGCAGCCGCGCTGGCTCGCCTTCCTCAACGCCGAGCACGACTACATCCGCTCGGTGCCGGTGGAGTTCGTGGAGATGGCGCTGCCCGGCGGCCGGCTCGCGCCGAACCTCGCGCGCCAGGGCATCCAGGTACGCCCGGACGAGGTTGCGTGGATCACCTACACCACCTTCAACATGCGCGATCCCGTCGTCGGCGGCTACACCCCCGAGAAGGTGGCGCTGCGGCGCGCGATCTCGCTGGCCTACCCGGTGCACGAGGAGATCGCGATCGTCTACAAGAACCAGGCGATCAAGGTCGACTCGTACATCGCGCCGGGCATGGCGGGCTACACGCCCGAGCGCAGCCCGACCCTCGAATACAACCCGGCGAAGGCCAAGGCCTTGCTGGACATGTACGGCTACGTGGATCGCGACGGCGATGGCTACCGGGAGATGCCCGACGGGTCGCGGCTTGCGATCGACCAGGCTTCCACCCCGGTGCAGCGCGATCGGCAGCGCAACACGCTGTGGAAACGCGCCATGGACGAGGTGGGCATCCGCATGACCTTCAACAAGGTGGAGAAGCTGCCGGACCTGAGGAAGCAGGCGCAGCTGGGCAAGGTGCAATCGTTCACCTACGGCTGGATCGCGGACTATCCCGACGGGGAGAATTTCCTGCAGCTCTTCACCACGAAGTCGATCGGCGGCGCGAACTACACGTCCTTCTCGATGCGCGAGTACGACGAGCTCTACGAGCGCGCCCGCGCCATGCCCGATTCACCCGAGCGCACCGCGCTCTACCGCCGCATGGTGCACCTGCTGTGGGTGTACAACCCGTGGCGCGTGAATTCCCTCTTCCAGTACACCATCCTCATCCACCCGTGGGTGAAGGGCTACAAGAAGCATCCCTTCGCGCACGAGCCCTGGCGCTATTTGGACATCGTGCGC
Organism: Usitatibacter sp.; assembly: GCA_035626705.1. GTDB lineage: Bacteria > Pseudomonadota > Gammaproteobacteria > Burkholderiales > Usitatibacteraceae > Usitatibacter. The sequence continues at coordinate 132,974 of DASPNE010000026.1, forward strand.
TAGGCTAGGGCGGCAGCGCCAGGCGCGCGCACAGCCCGCCGCCATCGCGGTTCTCCAGCGTGAGCTCGCCGCCGTGCCCCTCGGCGATGTCCCTGGCGATCGCGAGTCCCAGCCCGGAGCCGCCGGTGTCGCGGCTGCGCGACGATTCGACCCGGTGGAAGGGCTGCATCGCGCGCTGCAGGTGCTCTTCGGGGATGCCGGGGCCGCGATCGCAAACGCGCACCACGGAGTGCCCCGCCTCGTCGGACAGCGCGACCTCCGCGGCGCCCGCGTACTTGAGGGCGTTGTCGACCAGGTTGGCGATAGCGCGGCGCAACGCATCCGCCCGCCCCTGCACCGGCGAGCACCTTCCGGCAAGCGCAACGTGGTGCCCGAGCGGGACGTAATCGTCGAGCAGGCGGCGCACCAGCGCCTCGAGATCGACCGTTGCCACCGCCTCTTCGGGCGAGAGCTCGCGCGCGAGGCCCACCACCGACTTGGCGATGCCCTCGACCTCGGCCAGGTCGCCCTCGATCGCGGCGCGGTCCTTTTCCGGCAGCGATTCCAGGCGCAAGCGCAGCCGCGTGAGCGGCGTGCGCAGGTCGTGCGACATCGCGGCGAAAGCGAGCGTGCGCCCGTCGACGTGGCGCTTGAGGCGCTCGCGCATCCGGTTGAAGGCGCGCGTGGCCGCGCGCAGCTCCTCCGGCCCACGCTCGGGCAGCGGCGGCTCGGCGATGTTGCGACTCAACCGCTCGGCGGCGTCGGCCAAAACGCGCACCGGCTGCACCGCCAGGCGCACGGCCCAGAACGAGAAGGCGGCGGTCACGGCGAGCAACAGCAGCACGCTCATCCACGCTTCCGAGGGAAAGGGCAGCTCGTCCTCGAAGAGCAGCGTCCGCGCGACGATGCGCCGGCCGTCGGCGAGCGCCAGGCCCACGCTCACCAGGGGCTCGTCGTGCCGCGCCATCCATGCGATCGGGTCCGCGCCCAGGTCGGCGGCCACGAGGCGCCGGGTTTCGCTCTCGATGCGCGTCGAGACGCGGCGGGTGCCGGCTGGCTTTTCGGCCAGGCGGTCGACCGAGCGCCAGCGAAGCCGCGGCGCCGTCCCGCCGGCGCCCTCGCGCGGCAGGTTGGCCGTGACCGGCGAGCGCACCAGCTCGATGATGCGCGCGGCGATGTCCTGCGCGGCGAGGCGCTCCAGCGCGCGGCCGCGCTCGAGCACGAACCAGCCGAAGCTCGCGGCATGCGCGAGGACGAGCCCGGCAAGGAGCAGCAGCAGGACGCGGCCGGCGAGTGTCGCGGGAAGTCCGCGGGCCGCCGGCCGCGCGCTCATGGGCCTTCCGCGGCGGCCGCGGGCTCGCTGCGCACCTCGGCTGCGAGCACGTAGCCCTCGCCGTACACGGTCTTGAGCAACCTGGGCTCGCCGCTTTCGCCCAGCGCCTGGCGCAGGCGGCTCACGCGCACGTCGATGCTGCGGTCGTACGCGGGGGCCGCGCGTCCCTGGGTCAGCTCCACCAGCAGGTCGCGCGACAGGACGCGGTTGGGGCGCGCGAGGAAGATCGCGAGCAGGTCGTACTCCGCGCCCGTGAGCGCGACGCGCTCGCCGTCGGCCCGCACGAGAACGCGGCGCACGGCATCGAGCTCGTGCCCCTCGAAGCGATAAGCCCGCGCCGAAGGCTGCTGCGCGGGTTGCGCGCGGGCGAGGATGGCGCGCACGCGGGCGAGCAGCTCGCGAGGGTTGAACGGCTTCACCAGGTAATCGTCCGCGCCCATCTCCAGGCCCACGATCCGGTCCACGTCCTCGGCGCGCGCCGAGAGGATCAGGATCGGCATGCGGCTCCTGGCGCGCAGCTCGCGGCAGAGCGTGAGGCCATCCACGCCGGGCAGCATCAGGTCCAGGATCACCAGGTCCACGGCGCGCTCGGAAAGGGTGCGGTCAAGCTCCCGGCCATCGGGCAGCAGCGTGACGCGAAAACCGTTGCGCTCCAGGTAGTCGCCGAGGAGCGTGCGGATGTCGCGGTCGTCGTCGACGACGAGGAGGTGCTTCTTGTCCATGCGAGGCGCGGCAATTGTAAGGAATCGTTGCCGCCACCGCCCTCCGGAACGATTGGTTGCAATGCGCGGGCCCGGCGGCGCGCGGGATTCTTATGATCGCCGCGATACCATGACACATGGCCACGCTTCCCGCATCCGACGCGCCACGGCGCTCCCTCGCCGGGGACGTGCTGGTGGCAGTGCTCGTCGTGGCTCTCGCCGCGCAGCTCGCTTACTGGACGTGGGTGTTCCTGGCGCCGCCACGCACGGCGGCGGTCCCCGCGCCCGCCGGCGAGATCGACCTTGCGGCCATCGCGCGCCTCTTCGGGGCTTCGCCGCCGGCCGGCTCCACCGTGGCCCCATCGTCATCGCTGCGCTTGAAGGGCGTCGTCGCCCCGACGCCCGGCGTGGCGGCCTCCGCGATCTTCTCTACCGGCTCGGGCCGCGACCTTTCGGTATTCCTCGGCCGCGACGTGCAACCGGGGGTCACCTTGGCCCAAGTGCATCCGGACCACGTGATCCTGAGGCGCAACGGCATCGACGAGCGGCTCGACCTGGAAGCGCCGCGCTCGAGCGCAGCGACCGCCGCCAATCCGCGAGCCGGCGCCACCGGCTTCCGGGTCAACGTCGTGCGCTCCGGCGCCAACAGCTACACCTTCTCGCGCCGCGAGCTGGACGACGCGTTGCGCGACCCGCGCCAGCTGAACCACCTGGGAATGCTGGGCATGCCTCCCGGCGGCGGCGTGCGCATGGAGCAGGCCCCGCCGGGCAGCCTCGCCAGCAAGCTGGGCCTGCAGCCCGGGGACATCATCAAGCGCGTCAACGGCCAGGATGTCGCTTCCCAGGGCGACCTCGCGCGCGTGTACACCCAGTTCAACATGCTTTCGCAAGTGCACGCCGAGGTGCAACGCGGGTCCAGCACCGTGCATCTTTCCTATACGATCCAGCCATAACCCCGGTTTAAAACCGGCTTCCAAATGACACTCACCCACCTCCTCGCCATCCTCCGGCCGGCCCTCGCCTGCCTGCTCGCCATCGCCGTGCCCGCGGCCGCGCAAGCGCCCGCGACGCCGGCCGCGGCGCAGGACGAGAAGATCACGGTGAACTTCGTGAATGCCGACATCCAGTCGGTGATCAAGACCGTGGGCCAGCATACGGGGCGCAACTTCATCCTCGATCCACGCGTGACCGGCACCGTGAACATCGTCTCGGACCGGCCGGTGTCGAAGGACATGCTCTACGAGCTGCTGCTCTCCACGCTGCGGGTGCAGGGCTACGCCGCGGTGGAGAGCAACGGCTTCGTGAAGATCGTGCCCGAGGCCGAGGCCAAGACCAGCGCCGCGCCCTTGGCAGGCGACGTGCGCCGCGGCCCGGGCGACCGCGTGGTCACCCAGGTCTTCATCCTGCAGAACGAGAACGCGGTGCAGCTCGTGCCGGTGCTGCGCCCGCTGGTGACCGCCAACAACTTCATCGCCGCCTATCCGAACAACAACGCCATCGTCATCGTCGATTACGCGAGCAACGTCCAGCGCATCCAGCGCATCATCGAGTCGGTCGACCGTCCTGCCAGCGGCGACGTGCAGATCGTGAAGCTGCAGAACGCCTCGGCGATCGACATTGCGCAGATGCTGCAGCGCGTGGTTCCGGAGACGACACCGCCCGCGAACGCTCCCGGGACGGTGCCCAAGGCGGCGGTGGCGGTCGATTCCCGCACCAACAGCCTCATCGTGCGCGCCGAGAGCGCGCAGCTCATGAACCGCATCAAGGCGCTCGCCCTCGGCCTGGATACGCCCGGCGCGGGCAACAACAACATATATACGGTCTTCCTGAGGAACGCCGAGGCGGTGCGCATCGCCGACACGTTGCGCGGACTGCTCTCTGGCAGCGAGTCCTCGCGTACGACGACGACGACCACGACGCCCGCCGGCCAGACCGCCACCCAGACCACCGCGTCGACCACGACCGGCAACGCTGCCGCGGCGGTGGCCAGTACGCCCGCGCCCAGCTCCATCATCCAGGCATACCCCCCCACCAACTCGATCATCATCACGGCGAGCGAGCCGGTGTATCGCGGCCTGCGCACGGTGATCGATTCACTCGACCAGCGGCGCCACCAGGTCTACGTCGAGGCGCTCATCGTCGAAGTCTCCACGGGGCTTGCCGCGGAATTCGGCGTGCAGTGGAACGCCGGCCGCAACATCGGCGACGGGCAGACGCTCTTCGGCGGCACCAACTTCGGCACGATCCCCGGGCAGAACATCATCGGCGCCGCGCTCGACCCGCGAAACCTCGGCACCGGCCTGAACCTGGGCATCATCCGCGGCACGCTCACCATCCCCGGCACCGACATCCAGGTCGCCAACCTGCAGCTGCTCGCGCGCGCGCTCGAAGGCGACTCCGGCGCCAACGTGCTCTCGACGCCCAACGTCCTCACGCTCGACAACGAGGAGGCCAAGATCGTCGTGGGCCAGAACGTGCCGTTCATCACCGGCAGCTACACGCCGACCTCGACGAGCGCCACCAACCCCTTCCAGACGATCGAGCGCAAGGACATCGGCCTCACGCTGCGCGTGACCCCGCAGGTGTCGGAGGCGGGCGCGGTCAAGCTCAAGATCTTCCAGGAGGTCTCGAGCGTCACGCGCGACAAGGCGCTGGTCCAGTCGGCCGACATCATCACCAACAAGCGCGCGCTGGAGTCCACGGTGCTGGTGGACGACGGGCAGATCGTGGTGCTGGGCGGGCTCATCCAGGACGACCAGCAGGCGCAGGTGGACAAGGTGCCGGTGCTGGGCGACCTCCCCTACCTCGGCAACCTCTTCAAGTACGAGTCGCGCAACCGCCGGCGCACCAACCTCATGGTCTTCCTGCGCCCCGTGATCCTCAAGGACGAGAAGGCCGCGGCCTCGATCACGGCGGACCGCTACGAGTACATCCGCAACATCCAGGGCGGCATGAAGCTGCCGCGCAACCCGGTGCTGCCCGAGACCAACGTGAAGCCCCTGCCTCCGCTGGAGGAGCAAAGGCGCAAGCCGCTGGGAATGCAATAGGCAGGGGAAAGGGGAAAGGGAAAGGACAGGAATGACAGCGGGGCTTGCAAGGACGGTGAATCCCTCCGACATCGATGCGGCGACGGTTCGCTTGCTGCCGTATCCGTTCGCCAAGGCGAAGGGCGTGCTGGCCGCGCGCATCGTGGCCGGCGCGCTGGAGGTCTGGATCAAGCCGTATCCGCAGGCCTCGACGCTGGCCGAGGTGCGCCGCATCGCCGCCAAGCCCTTGAAGGAAGTGCTCCTCACCGCCGAGGAGTTCGAGCATTGCCTCGCGCTCGCCTATACGCGCGAGCCTTCCGCCGCCGAGACCATCGTCGAGGACCTGGGCGATTCGGTGGACCTGGCCAAGCTCACCGAGCAGCTGCCGGAAGTGGCGGACCTGCTCGAGACCGAGAACGACGCGCCGATCATCCGCCTCATCAACGCGCTGCTCACGCAGGCGGTGCGGGAAGGCGCCTCCGACGTGCACCTCGAGATCTTCGAATCGCGCGCGCTGGTGCGTTTCCGCGTCGATGGCGCGCTGCGGGATGTCGTGGAGCCCCGACGTGGCTTGCACCCTGCAATGGTGTCGCGCATCAAGGTGATGGCCTCGCTCGACATCGCCGAGAAGCGCCTGCCGCAGGATGGGCGCATCGCATTGAGGATCGCCGGCCGCCCGATCGACGTGCGCGTGTCGACGATACCCACCGCCGCCGGCGAACGCGTGGTGCTGCGCCTGCTCGACAAGCAGGCCGGCCGCCTCACCCTCGATGCGCTCGGCATGGGAAGCGCCACGCGCGATGCGATCGACGCGTTGATCCAGCAGCCCCACGGCATCCTCCTCGTGACCGGCCCCACGGGCTCGGGCAAGACCACCACGCTCTATTCGGCGCTCTCGCGGCTCGACCGCAAGACGCGCAACATCCTCACCGTCGAGGACCCGATCGAGTACGAGCTCGACGGCATCGGCCAGACGCCGGTGAACCCGCGCATCGAGATGACCTTCGCGCGCGCCCTTCGCGCGATCCTGCGCCAGGACCCCGACGTCGTCATGATCGGCGAGATCCGCGACCTGGAAACCGCGCAGATCGCGGTGCAGGCCTCGCTGACCGGCCATCTGGTGCTCGCGACGCTCCATACCAACGATGCGCCCGGCGCGGTCACTCGCCTCATCGACATGGGCATCGAGCCCTACCTGCTCGCCTCCACGTTGAACGGCGTGCTCGCCCAGCGGCTGGTGCGCAAGCTGTGCGACGAGTGCAAGGCGCCCTACGAGCCCGACGCGGCGGAGAGCTCGGTGTTCTCCGGTGCCTCACCCGAGCGCCTCTATCGCGCCGTGGGTTGCGGCGCCTGCAACTTCTCGGGCTATCGCGGCCGCACCGGCATCTACGAGCTGCTCACCGCCGACGACTCGCTGCGCCACGAGATCCACGACAGCGCCGAGGAGAGCGTGCTGCGCGAGCGCGCCCTGCGCAACGGCATGGTGCGGCTGCGCGAGGACGGGCTGCGCTGGGTTCGCGAGGGCGTGACCTCGCTGGATGAAGTCTTGCGAGTGACGCGGACTTAGGCATTCCCGCCGATGCCGCCGATACCACACCGATGGCCGCAGGCAGAGCATCGGGTCTTTTCGTGCCTGCGCTCCACGACGACGCGAAACGAAGGCACGAAACCCTCCATGGTGTTATCGGCGGCATCGGCGGGCATCGGCGTGGACCGCTTGAACCCCAGCGGAGCGTAGCGATGCCAGGCTTCAAGTACCAGGCCTACAGCGTCGAGGGCAAGCTCCACAAGGGCGTCCTCGAAGCCGACAGCGCGAGGCAGGCCCGGGCCGCGCTGCGCGAGCAGGGCCTCACGCCCTACCGCGTCGATGTCATCGCCGCGAACGATCCGGCCGGCGGCGCCCGCTTCCGGCCGGTGGCGCTATCGCAATCGCAACTGACCCAGATCACGCGCGGGCTGGCTTCGCTCCTGGAGGCCGGGCTCACGGTGGAGCAGGCGTTCAACGCGCTCATCGAGCAGGCCGAGAACGAGCGCGCGCGCCAGGTGCTCGCGGCGTTGCGCGGCGAGGTGATCGCGGGAAACAGCGTGGCCCGCGCGCTCGAAAGCTTCCCACGAGTGTTCCCGGAGCTTTACCGGACGCTGGTCGCCGCGGGGGAAGCCTCCGGCCAGCTGCCGCGCGTGCTCTCGCGCCTTGCCGATTACCTCGAGGAACGCGCGCAGCTGCGCGCGCGCCTTTCGCTCGCCCTCGTGTATCCGGTGATTGTTGTCGTGGTCGCCCTCACGGTCGTCGGGGCACTGCTGGTATACGTGTTGCCGCAAGTCGTGCAGGTGTTCGCCCACGCCCACCAGCAGTTGCCCTGGCTCACCCGCGCGCTGATTTCGTTGTCGTCCTTCCTGCAAGCCACCTGGGTCGCGTGGGGGGCCCTCGTCGCGGCGCTCTTCGTGGGCCTGCGCATCGCCCTGCAGCGTCCACGCACGCGCGCCGCGCTGCACCGCCTCGCCTGGAGAGCACCGGCCATCGGGCGCGTGTTGCGCCATCTCGACTCGGCTCGCCTCGCCGCCACGCTCTCCATCCTGGTCGGCAGCCGCGTGCCGATCCTGCAATCGCTCGACGCGGGCACCGGCGTGATGACGCTGCAGCCGATGCGCGATGCGCTCACCACCGCCGCGCGCGGGGTGCGCGAAGGCATGCCGCTCGCGCGGGCGCTGGCTGCGACCAGCGCGTTCCCTCCCGTGATGGTCCACCTCATCGCGAGCGGAGAGGCGAGCGGGCGGCTGGACGAGTCGCTCGAGCGCGCCGCGCGCCAGCAACAAAACGACCTTGCCACGCGCATCGCCGCCTTCACCGCGCTTTTCGAGCCGCTGATGATCCTCGCGATGGGCGTGGTGGTGCTGGTGATCGTGCTGGCGATCCTGATGCCGATATTCGAGTTGAACAGGTTGATCGGGAGATAGGGACGAGAGATGAGGCATGAGGCATGAGGGATGAGAACCACGATCGAGGAAGACGCGCGATGACAACCCGCACAGCCGGTACCCACAGGGCTTTTTCCCCCGTCGCTCGTCCCCCGTCTTCGGGATTCACCCTCATCGAAGTCCTCGTCGTGGTCGCCATCCTCGGCATCCTCGCCGCCATCGTGGTGCCGAGGATCATGGACCGGCCCGACGAAGCGAAGCGCGTGGCCGCGAAGGCCGACATCGGCGGCATCGTGCAGGCTCTCAAGCTCTACCGCCTCGACAACGGCTTCTATCCCGCGACCGACCAGGGACTGGGCGCGCTGGTGCAGCGCCCGACCACCAATCCGGTGCCGAACAACTGGAAGCCCTACCTGGAGCGGCTCCCGCGCGACCCCTGGGGCGGCGACTACCAATACCTCCATCCCGGCGTGAAGGGGGAGATCGACGTGTTTTCCCTCGGCGCCGATCGCGCGCGCGGCGGGGAAGGCAACAATGCGGACATCGGCAACTGGGACTAGGTCGATGCGGCGGCTGCTCCGCCCCGCGGGCGGCTTCACCCTCATCGAGATCCTCGTGGTCGTCGCGATCGTCGGCATCGTGCTCGTCGTCGCTACCGTGAACCTCATGCCCGACCAGGCCCAGCTCGCGCGGCGCGATGCGGCGCAGCTCGCACTCGACATCGAGCAGGCGCGCGAGGCGGCCTGGTTCGGCGGATTGCCCACCGCGGTGTCCCTCGCCGACGGGCGGCTGCGGCGATGGCGTTTCGCGGGGACGACGTGGGAGAGCGAGGCGTCGAAGGATCGGCCCCTCGAAGGCGACACGCGCGTCATGTCGCTGCACGTGGATGGCGAGGCCCTCTCGCCGGCCGAGCGGCTGGTATTCATGCCCGACGGGCTGGGCACGCCCTTCCGCGTGGCCCTGGAGCTGCGCGGCCATCGCTGGGCGATCGAGGGCGATGCGGCGGGCGCGGTGAAGGCGGTGGAGAGATGAGGCAAATCACGCGCCCGCCTGCGAAACGCGGGGGCGGATTCACCTTGATCGAGATCCTGGTGGCGGTGGCGATCCTCGCGGTCGCGATGGTGGCCACCTCGCGGGCGGCGAGCCTCGCGACCGACGGCGCGCTCGAGACGCGCCAGCGGCTGCTTGCGACATGGGCGGCGCAGAACCGCGTGGCCGAAATCCGCGCGCGGCGCCTCTTTCCCGCGCCGACCACCACGCGCCTGGCGACCGAGCAGGGTGGCATGTCGCTGGTGATCGAGGAAGTGGTCACCGAGACGCCGAACGCCTCGCTGCGCAAGGTGGAGCTGTCCGTGGCGGATGCGAGGCGTCCGGATCGGGTGATCGCGAGGTTGGTGGGTTATGTGGCGCGGTGACGGGCAGCCGAACAAACCTGGGTCCGTCCCCAGCGGCTTCACCCTCGTCGAGCTGCTGGTTGCGCTGGCGATCTTCGCGTTGCTCTCGGGCTTCGCCTATCGCGGCCTCACCGCCATGCTCGAGGGGCGCGAAGCGCTGCAACAGGAGTCGCGCAAGTGGCGTGACGTGACGGTCTTCATCGGCCGGCTCGAGCGCGACCTGGCCGCGGTGCTGGATCGGCCGGCTCGCGGCGCCTCGGGCACGCTGCTCGCCCCGGTCTCCTCGTCCATGGAAGTCACGACGACGCGCGATGGCCTCGCCTTCACGCGCTCGGGATCGCCGCTGAACGAGAACGCGCTCGCCGCGCCGCAGCGCGTGGCCTATCGCCATCTCGAGGGCCGCATCGAGCGCCTCACGTGGCCCGGGGTCGATGCCGCGCCTCGCGCCGAGCCCACCGCCGTGCCGGTGCTCTCGAACGTGTCCGCGATGACGCTGAGGTTCCTCGACCCGCGGGGCGAATGGCGCACGACGTGGGGGCTGCCCGGCGGCGCCGAGGGCGTCCCCGCCGCCGTTGAGGTGACGTTGCAGCTCGCGAGCGGCGAGAAGCTGGTGCGGCTGGTGGATTTGCCGAGGGCTCTTTGAGGCCGACCCTCTCCCCAGGAAAAAGCGGGCAACATGGAGTAGCCGCGATCACGGCCATCCTCATCGTCGCCGTCGCCGCGACAGCGGCGACGATGATGCTGCGGCAGCAGGCGGCGATGATCGACCAGGCCAGCATGGTCGCGGCGCGTGCGCAGGCCGACCTCTACGCCCAGGCGGGCGTCGATTGGGCGCGCGGGGTGCTGGCCGAGGACGCGCGCACGGCGCGCGATGTCGACGCGCTCACGGAGCCGTGGGCGCAGCCGATCGCCGCGCTGCCGGTCGACAGGGCGCTCGTGGCCGGCGCCATTTCCGACGAGCAGGGCAAGCTCAACCTGAACAACGTGGTGGACGGAACGCGGCGCAGCGAGCCGGACATGGAGATGCTTCGAAAGCTGCTCGCGTTGCTGGGCCTCGCGCCCGAGCTGGCCGAAGCCGTGGCCGACTGGATCGATCCCGACCATGACCTCGCCGGGAACGGCGGGGCGGAAGACGCCTACTACCAATCGCTCGCCCGGCCCTATCGCGCCGCCAACCGGGCGATGGTGCAGGTCGAGGAGCTCTATCGCGTGCGTGGCTTCGACGCGAAAGCCGTCGCGCGCCTCAAGCCCTACGTGACGGCGATCGACCCGGCAGCCGCCGTCGCGGGCACTCCCCCGGCCGGGCGCACCGCCGTCAACGTCAACACCGCCTCCGACGTGGTGCTCGCGGCGATGCTCGGCGTGCCGCGCGAGAAGGTGCAAAGCCTTGTCGGGGAGCGCCGAACGCGGCCCTTCATGCGCAAAGCCGAGTTCGATGCGCGCGTTCAGGCAAGCCTCGGCGTGAACGGGACCGCGATCGCCCATGACGTGACGAGCTCGAGCTTCCACGTGGCGGTGCGCGTCACCCAGGACGAGGTGCACCTCGCCAGCGAGGCCCTGCTTCGCCGCGGCAGCGACGGGCGCGTCATGGTGGCCTGGCGCCGCCCGGTGCACTGATGAAGCTGCGCATCTTCCTTCCGGGAGCAGACGCGCCGGCCCGCGACGCTGCAATGGCGTGGATGCTCTTCGATGGCCGCGGCCAGTTCCTGCGCGAGGGCGCCTCGCCGCTCGCGCAGATGCCCCGCGCCGACGAAGTGGAGGCGATGCTTCCCGCCGAGCGCGTGCTCTTCGCGCGACTCAAGCTGCCGCGCGTCAACGCCGCCACCATCCGCGAGCTCCTGCCCTATGCGGTCGAGGACCGGCTTCTCGCCGATCCGTCGCACATCCATGCAGTGGCCGGCGCCACGAACGCGCGCGGCGAGACGGTGGTCTGTGTCGTCGACCGCGAGTGGCTGCGCGCCATGCTCGCGCTCCTCGCCGGCGCTGGATTGAAGCCCGCCCGCGCATTCAGCGAAAGCGCGTTGCTCGCGGGGGGCCGACGGGACTGGCACCTCGTCCTCGGACCGGCGCGCGGCATGCTGGTGGACGACGATGGCGTGAGCGCGACCTTCGATCGCGGGCCCGGCGTCCCGCTCGCGTTGCGCATCGCGCTCGACGAGGCGGCCGCGAGGGGCGATCGGCCCCAGTCGCTGCGCGTCCATACCGAAGGCGACGAGCCACTCCCGGATCTCGAGGCCTGGGCCCGCGAGGCAGGCGTGGCGCTCGAGGCCGGCACGCGCTGGGAGATCGTGGCGCGAGGCCAGCCGGCCGCGCGCTCGATCGACCTGCTCCAGGACGAGTTCTCGCCGCGCGGCCGGCGGATGCCGTCGATTCCGCGTGCGGCGGTAGCGCTTGCCCTCGCCATCGCCACCCTGCAACTCGCGTTCATGGCGCTCGACTACACCCGCCTTCGCGCCGAACGGCAAGCCCTCGAGGAGCGCCGCGAGGCGATCTTCCGCGAGGCCTTCCCGCAGGCCACGGTGGTCGTGGATCCCGAGCTGCAGATGACGCGCAACCTGGCCGAGCTCAAGCGTTCGCGCGGGCTGGCCTCGGGGGATGCGTTCCTTGCCGAGCTCACGCGAATCGCGCGCGCGCAAGGGCGCGTGCGCGCGATCGAGTATGGCAACGGCCGGATGGTGGCGCGATGACCCGGCTCGGGGACTGGTATGCCCACCGCGGGCCCGGCGAGCGCCGCATCATCGCCACGCTGGTCCTTCTCGTGGCGGGGGCTGTGCTGCTCGCGGCGGCGTTGCAGCTGCACCGCGCGCGCGAGCGGCTGGAGCAGGAGCTGCCCGCGCTGCGAGCCTCGATCGAGGCGCTCGAGCGCGATGCCGCCGAAGTGCGCCGGCTGCGCGCGCTGCCGGCGGCGAAGCCCGCGGCTGCAACGCCTCTCGCCTCGCTCGCAACCAATGCCGGTGGCCTGCCCGGAGCGCGCGTGAGCGTGATGGACGATCGGCGCGTGCGCCTCGAAGGCGCCGACATATCCTTCAGCGCCTTGCTGGAATGGCTGCAGGCAGCGCGCGCGACGCACGGCATGCAGGTCGAGTCGGCACGCGTGGAGTCGCTCCCGGCGCCGGGCCGCGTCCGCGCCGAGCTCACGCTCGCGAGGTCCTGAGCGATGCGGCGACTGGCATTCGCGGCGTTGTTCGTGGCGGCCTACCTGGTTTTCATGGTCGCGCTGTTGCCCGCCAGCTTCGTCGCGAGCCGGTTGCCGCAATGGACGCAGGGCGCGGTGCAACTGCTCCGCCCCGAGGGCACTGTCTGGAACGGCAGCGGCGCGCTCACCCTCGCGACCGTTGCGGGCCCCTTGGCCATCGATCACGTGCGGTGGCGCCTCCTTCCGGCACGGTTTTTCCTGGGCAGGATGGAGTTCGACGTCACTGCGACGGCGGGTGCCGCCAGGGCCGACGGACGCGTCGCGCGAAACTGGTCGTCGTGGAAAGTCTCCGGAAACGCACTGGCGGACGCGGCCGGCGCGGCGCAGCTCTTTCCGCTGCTGTCGACCTGGCGCCCCGAAGGCCGCCTCGCCCTGGACGTGGCGCGGGCCTCCTGGAACGGCAGCGAGCTGAGGGGCAGCGCGGGCCTCGCCTGGGACGACGCCGCCGTGGCGTTCTCCGATGTGCGTCCGCTGGGAAGCTATCGAGTCGAGCTCCGAGGCACCGGCGGGCCGGCGCGCTTCACGCTCCTCACCACCAAGGGCCCCCTGCAGCTCACCGGCCACGGCACCGTGACGCCGCAGGGACGCGTGGAGTTCGCCGGCAACGCGCGCGCCGAAGGCACCCACGCCGCGAGCCTCGAGCCGGTACTCAAGCTGCTCGGACCGCGCCGCCCCGACGGCGCCCACGGGTTGTCCTGGCCACCGGGCGCGCGTTGATGGCGCCCGAGCCGTTCGTTCCCACCCGAGGCCTTTCCAACCCGCACCTGCAGACGATCTACAGCGCGGTTTTCGCGCGCGCGCCGCGGCCCCGCCTGCGCCGCGAGCGGTGGGAGACGCCTGACGGCGACTTCGTGGACGTGGATTTCGTCGACGGCGCCGCGGGAACGCCGTGGGTGCACCTCTTCCACGGCCTCGAGGGATCTTCCAACTCGCCCTATGCGCGCATGCTCATGCGATACGTCGAGCGGGCCGGCTGGCGCGGCAGCGTGTTCCACTTCCGCGGCTGCAGCGGCGAGCCCAACCGGCTGCCGCGCGCGTACCACTCGGGCGATGTCGACGAGGTCGGCTGGGCCCTGCAGCGCGTGCACGAGCGAGCGGGAGATGCGCCGCTCTACGCGGCCGGCGTCTCGCTCGGCGGCAACGCTCTCGCAAAGTGGCTGGGGAGCGCGGCCGATGCCACGGCGATCGTGGCGGCGGCGGCGATCGTGTCGGCGCCGCTCGACCTCATGGCCGCCGGCGATGCGCTCGGCCGAGGCTTCGGGCGCGTCTATGCGCGCCACTTCCTCGGCTCGCTGCGCAAGACCGCGCTCGAGAAGCTCGAGCGCTTCCCGGATCTCTACGATCGCGGCGCGGTGCTCTCCGCGCGCACGCTGCGCGACTTCGACAACGTGGTCACCGCGCCGCTGCACGGCTTCCGCGACACCGACGACTACTGGACGCGCGCGAGCTCCAAGCCCGACCTGGCCCACATCCGGGTGCCGACGCTGATCCTCAACGCGCGCGATGATCCCTTCCTTCCGGAGCAGGCGCTGCCGACGGAACGGCAGGTGTCGGCGGCGGTCAAGCTAGAATTCCCGCTCCACGGGGGCCATGTCGGGTTCGTGACCGGTCCCTTCCCCGGGCACATCGAGTGGCTCCCGCAACGCCTCCTGCATTTCTTCAGACACCTGCAATGACCATCGCACCCGAGATCTTCAAGGCCTACGACATCCGCGGCATCGTCGACAAGACCCTCACCGAGGAGGCCGCCGAGAAGATCGGCATGGGCCTGGGCACGGCGGCGAAAGCGAAGGGCGTTTCCCGCTTCGTGCTCGGCCGCGATGGCCGGCTCTCGGGGCCGCGCCTGGTGAAGGCGCTCGGGCGCGGCATCAGGGCGACCGGCATCGACACGGTGGACATCGGCGTCGTCGCCACCCCGATGGTGTATTTCGCCACCTACCTCTTCGATACCGGCAGCGGCGTGATGGTCACGGGCAGCCACAACCCGCCCGAGTACAACGGGCTCAAGATGATGCTCGCGGGCGACACCCTCGCCGCCGAGGCGATCCAGGAGCTGCGCCGCCTCGTGGAGAAAGGCGAGTTCGCCAAGGGCAGCGGCAAGGAGGAGACCGCCGACGTTTCGGGGCCGTACCTCGACCGCATCGCCTCCGACGTGAAGCTCGCGAAGCCCATGACCATCGCGATCGATTGCGGCAACGGCTCGCCCGGCGCCTTCGCGCCCAAGCTCTACCGGCGCCTCGGCTGCGAGGTGATCGAGCTCTTCTGCGAGGTGGACGGCAATTTCCCCAACCACCACCCCGATCCCTCCAAGCCGGAAAACCTGAAGGACCTCATCTCGGAGCTCTCGCGCACCGAGGCGCAGATCGGCCTCGCCTTCGACGGCGACGGCGACCGCCTGGGGGTCGTCACCAAGTCGGGCAGGATCATCTATCCGGACCGCCAGCTCATGCTCTTCGCCGAGGAGGTGCTCTCGCGCAACCCCGGCGCCGAGATCATCTTCGACGTGAAGTGCACGCGCAACCTCTTCCCGTGGATCCGCAGGCACGGCGGCAAGCCGCTGCTGTGGAAGACCGGGCACTCGTTGATCAAGTCGAAGCTGCGCGAAACCGGCGCCCCGCTCGCCGGCGAGATGAGCGGCCACATCTTCTTCAAGGACCGCTGGTTCGGCTTCGACGACGGGCTTTACGCCGGCGCCAGGATGCTCGAGCTGCTCTCGCGCGTGGACGACCCCTCGGCGCTGCTCGAGGGCCTGCCCGATTCGATCTCCACGCCCGAGCTCAACATGAAGATGGAGAAGGAAGGCGACAACCATCGCCTCATCGAGAAGCTGCAGGCCAGCGCGCGCTTCGAAGGCGCGGACGAGGTCCTCACCATCGACGGCCTGCGGGTGGAGTATCCCGACGGCTTCGGCCTCATGCGGGCCTCCAATACCACGCCGGTGCTGGTGCTGCGTTTCGAGGGCGACGACCAGGCCGCGCTCGCTCGCATCCAGGGCGATTTCAAGCGCGTGCTGCTGGAAGCGAAACCGGACGCAAAGGTGCCGTATTGAGGCAGTGATGAGGGACGGGAGATGAGGGATGAATGGTTAGCGCCCCCTACTTCCGCTTTTTCTTCTTTTTCGCCGGCGGCCGAGGGCCTGCTTCCATCGCGTCCTTGCCCGCCTGCGCCATCATGTTCCACGCCCACATCGCGGGATTGGGCGCATCGCCAGCGGCAGCGGCGCCCGGCATCGCCGCGCGTGCCTTGTCGCCGCCTTCGAGCATGTCGCGCTGGAACTGCAGCGACTTGATCGACAGTTGCACCATGTTCACGTTGGCCCGCAGCCAGTGCTCGACCACCTCGAGCTCGGCGATCTTCTTCCCGAGCTCCTTCGGGTCCATCACGGGGAACATGAGGCTTTGCAGCGGGTAGGCGCCGGGATTCACCATCTTCTGCCACAGGTCGAACATCTCCTGGGGGCTCACGGGCTTGCTCATGGGAGGCTCCTTACGGGTTCAGCAGCACCGCCACGGCGGTGAAAGGCGCCACGATGCCATCGGTGATCGCCAGGTACAACACCTGCAGGTCGAGCGAGCCGGTGGGCGCCACGATGCTGAAGTCGTCGATGTAGCCCTCGGCATGCGCGTCCAGCTCCGAGCCGTCCGGCCAGAGGAAGGTGAGCGGTCGCGCGTTGGCCGTGCCATCCCAGTCTTCGAAGTCCACCCGCGCGGGATCGCCGCTGCGGGAAGCTTCGGCGTACATCACCTTCTTCGGGCCGAGGAAAGGCAGCATCGAGGTGGTGATGCGCCCCGCGCGGTCGGACGGATCGCCGTAATAGAGCTTGAAGCGGTCGCCGCCCAGGTGCAGCGGGTGCGCGGCCTGCATGCTGGAAAAAAGCTTCGGGCAGCCGTTGGATTCGTACTGCACGATCCATTGTGTGCCGTCCCACACCGCGTACGCCTGGTTGGGCGTGGCGAGCGAGCACCCGGCGATGGAATCCGTGGTGAAGACCATGAAGCTGCCCGTGGCCATGTCCCAGCGCCAGTCGGTTTGCGTGGGCACGCCGATCTTGAACTGGCGCGCGTTGAGGATGCGGGGCCAGCCCTGGGTCGCATCGCCTTCGGAACCGATAACGACCGTTGGCGCGCAGCCACCGCCGGCGGAGTACTCGGCCGCCGTGGAGCAAAGCGTCGCGCTCCCGGCGTTGAAATCCAGGCCGGCATAACCGTCCTGCGAATCCACCGAGAGGATGCGATTGCGCCCGTCGGCGCCGAGCGCCTCGAAATAGAGCCGCACGCGTGCGCCGGCCGATGCAGACAACGCCACGGCCTGGCCGGTGGCCACGCCGCGCACGAGCGGGCTCGCGCTCGACGGGTCGACCAGGCCGGAGCTGCCGGCGCGGCTCGAAAAGGCAAGATAGGTCGAAGGCTGCGCCGCCGAAACGGGAGCCGCGTTCAACGCGACCGACAAGCCGCGCACGTTGGGACCCGAGGCGCCGTAATAGAGGCGAAGGCGTCCGGGCAGATCTCCGCCAGCACCTTCGCCCAGCCGCAGCACGTGCAGCTTCACGTTGCCGTCCGACACGAGCCTCGCGAGCCCCGCGAAGGTGCGGCCGGTCCCCTGCAGCTGCCATACCTCGGCGGGTGTCGTCGCCGTCGCGACCGCCGCGGGCTGCGCATGGCAGGTGGTGTCATCGCAGGCGCGCACCTCGATGCGATAGTCGGTGGCGCTTTTCAGGCCGTCGAGGGCGAGGCTCGTCGCGGTCGTGCCGATCACGCGCGCGGTGCTGGAAGATCCCTCGGTGACGTGCACGTCATAACGCGCGGGAATGAGGTTGGACGGCGCGCTCCAGGAAAGCGCCAGCCGCGTCGAGGAAAAGGTGGCGGATGCGGCGTTGCTGGCCGCGACCGTGGCGGCTGAGAGATTGGCCGACCATTGCAGCACGAAGGGCGCCGGCGGCACCGTGGCGGTGGAACCGCCGCCCCCACCCGAGCAGGCCGCCGCGGCGACGAGGACGAGGACCCCGGCAGCGATCCTCACGAGTGCCGCGCCACGAACTCCTTGATGCGCGGATAGATCATCTCGCGGTATTTGCGGCCGCTGAAGATGCCGTAGTGGCCCACGCCGCGGGCGAGGAAGTGCTGCTTGTCGCGCTCGGGCACGGATTTGCAGAGGTGCTGCGCGGCTTCGGTCTGGCCGTTGCCGGAGATGTCGTCGAGCTCGCCCTCGACCGTGAGCAGCGCGGTATCGCGAATGGCCTGCGGGCGCACCAGCTCGCCGTGCACGCGCATGCGGCCCTTGGGGAGGTCGAAGTCCTGGAACACGCGCTTCACGGTCTCGAG
>DASPNE010000027.1:0-5988 GCA_035626705.1 Usitatibacter sp.
CGGCGCCTGCCCCTGGCCGGCGGGCAGCACGCAGCCCATGATGACTTCCTGGACGTCCTCGGGCCGGATCCGCGCGCGCTCGACGGCGGCGCGGATAGCCGCGGCGCCGAGCTCCGGCGCGGCGAAGCTCTTCAGCTCGCCCTGGAAGCCGCCCATGGGCGTGCGCGCGGCGGAAACAATGACGATCGGATCATTCTGCATGGTTGGCTCCTTGCTTAGGCGGGCAGCGCGTAGGGGCGGATGAGCGCCTGGGCGCGCGCGATGATGTCTTCGGGAAAGGGGCAGGACTTGCGCGTCTGCGAGTCGATGGAGACGCCGGTAAGCACGCAGATGGCGGAGACCTCGTCGGTCTGGGCGTTGCGCATCTCGTGCACGAACTTCGTCACCTTGCCGCGCGCCTCGAGGAACGCGGAGCGCACGAGCACCGTGTCGCCTGCGTGCAGCTCGCGCCGGTAGGTGATGTTCTGCTGCACGGCGGCCATGCCGCGCCTGTTGTCCTTGAGGAACGAGGCGGTTACGCCCATGGCGGCGAAGAGGTTCCAGGTCGCCTCGTCGAACTTGCCGACGTACCACATGACGTTCATATGGCCCATGTGGTCGCAGTGCCACGGATAGACCGCGCCGCGGTAGGTTTCGACCAGCTCCGGGGCGTGCGCGTTCATTTGGTGTCCGCGAACAGCTCGCGGCCGATGAGCCAGCGCCGGATCTCCGAGGTGCCCGCGCCGATCTCGTAGAGCTTGGCGTCGCGCCAGAGGCGCCCGGTGGGCGTCTCGTTGATGTAGCCCATGCCGCCGAGCGCCTGGATCGCCTCGCCGGCCATCCAGGTCGCCTTTTCGGCGGCGTAGAGAATCGCGCCGGCGGCGTCCTTGCGCGTCGTTTCGCCTCGATCCAGGGCCTGGCCGACGGCATACACGTACGCGCGGCAGGCGGAGAACGTGGTGTACATGTCTGCGAGCTTGCCCTGCATGAGCTGGAACTCGCCGATCGGCTGGCCGATCTGCTTGCGCTCGTGCACGTAGGGGACGACGACGTCGAGGCATGCGGCCATGATGCCGAGCGGCCCGCCGGCGAGCACCGCGCGCTCGTAGTCGAGGCCCGACATCAGCACCTTGACACCCTGGCCTTCCTTGCCGAGAACGTTGTCCGCTGGAACTTCGCAGTCGCGGAACACCAGTTCGCTGGTGTTGGAGCCGCGCATGCCGAGCTTGTCCAGCTTCTGGGCCGTGCTGAACCCCTTCATGCCTTTCTCGACCAGGAAGGCGGTCATCGCCTTCGACCCCTGCTCCTTCGGCGCGGTGCGCATGTACACGATGAGCACATCCGCGTCGGGGCCGTTCGTGATCCACATCTTCGAGCCGTTGGCGACCCAGCGCTCGCCGCGCTTCTCGGCCCTGCAGGCCATGGAGCCCACGACATCGGAGCCCGCGCCCGGCTCGCTCATGGCGAGCGCGCCCACGAGCTCGCCGCTGCAGAGCTTCGGCAGGAACTTGCGCCGCTGCGCCTCGCTGCCGTTGAGATAGAGGTTGTTCACGCAGAGGTTGGAGTGGGCCCCGTAGGAAAGGCCTACCGATGCCGAGGCGCGCGAGACTTCTTCCATCGCCACCACGTGGGCCACATACCCCAGGCCGGTGCCGCCGTATTCGTCCGGAACCGTCATGCCGAGCAAGCCCAGCTCGCCCAGCTTCTTCCACATGTCCGCGGGAAATTCGTTCTTGCGGTCGATCTCGGCGGCCCGTGGCGCCAGCTCCGCGTCGCACATCCGCTTCACCGTGTCGCGAAGGGCGTCGAATTCCTCGGTCAGGTGGGTATCGAACAGCATCGAGGATGGCGGGGATGCAAAAACGTATCGGGGAGCGTAATTATCGCTCGAAAACCGGTTTTCCGCAGGCGGCGCAGACCTTGACAAGCCCGGCCGACAGCGGCGTGGAAAAAGCCGTTATTCGGGCGTCACGGGTTGCGCCGCGCCCGCATCACGGTGCGCCATTACTTCGGGGCGAGCCGTATCGCGCCGTCCAGCCGGATGACCTCGCCGTTCAAGACCTCGTTTTCGACGATGTGCTTCACCAGCGCGGCGTACTCCTCAGGCCTGCCCAACCGAGGCGGGAAGGGCACCTGCTGGCCGAGCGAGGTGCGGACCTCCTCGGTCATGCCCTGCAACATGGGCGTGTCGAAGATGCCGGGGGCGATGGTCATCACGCGGATGCCGAAGCGTGCCAGCTCGCGGGCAATGGGCAAGGTCATTCCGTTCACGCCCGCCTTGGAGGCGGCGTAGGCGGCCTGGCCTATCTGGCCGTCCATCGAGGCGACCGAGGAGGTGTTCACGATGACGCCGCGCTCGCCGCTGGCGAACGGTTCCTGGGTGCTCATGCGCGCGGCTGCGAGCCGCAGCACGTTGAAGCTGCCGATGAGGTTGATCTTGACGGTGCGCTCGAAGCTCGCGAGCGAGTGGGGGCCGATCTTGCCGACCACACGCTCGCCCGGGGCGACCCCCGCGCAGTTGATGGCGCCGTGGATCGCGCCGAAGGCCGAAACGCAGAGCTCCACGGCCGCCGCCACCTGCGCCTCGTCGGTCACGTCGGTGCGGATGTATTTCGCATCACCGCCCAGGGAGGAGGCGAGCGCTGCCCCGGCCTCGTTTATGTCCGCGATGACGACGCGGCCGCCCTGTGACGCGAGCAGGCGCGCGGTGGCGGCTCCGAGGCCCGAGCCCGCGCCGGCGACGAGGAAGGTGCACTTGGAGATGATCATTCGATGGGCTTCCTTCCGGTGGGAGGGGTGCGCACCGCGACGATCGGCAGGTCGCGCTCGCGCGCCCAGAGCTGCCAGTCCCGTGCCGTGCGGGTCGCGAACCTGTCCTTCAGTAAGTCGATGGAAAGCTCGGGAATTTCGAGCGCCTCGGCCAGTCGGCGGGCGAAGTGCGGCTCGAGCGCGGCGACCGCGATCCATCCCTCGCTTGCCGCGTACAAATTATATCCGGCGTATCCACCGCCCAATATCGCGCCGGGCGAGGTGAGGCCCTCGTGCAAGGGGGCGGCGAGCGTTCGCGCCGCATCCGCCAGCGCCGTGGTGATCGAGCGCCCCCGCCCATCGCGCTCGCGGGCGAGCAGCATCGCCAGCGCGGCGCTGACGGCGCGTTCCGCGCCGGCCATGTCGGCGAACAGCGTGAGCGGCATCGCCGGCGGCTGCACCAGGCCCTGCGTCGCGAGGTAGGTGAGGTCGTGGCCGGCGACATCCTCGTCGGGAGGCGCGTGCCCGGCGATCGCCACGTGGCAAAGCCGCGGAAAGCGTTCGGCGAGCTGCCCGGCATCGAGGCCCATGCGCGCCAGCGCGGCGCGGCGCTGCGCGGTAACGAGGAGGTCGGCGTCATGGAGCAGCGCATCCATCGCCTCGCGCCCTTCGGGCGACTTGAGGTCGAGGCGCAGCACCCGAACATCCCGGTGCAGGCGCGCATACCACGCCGGGCGGTACTGTTCGAAGGGATCGCCCGAAGGGGGCTCCACCTTCGCAAGCGCGGCGCCCAGCTCGCGAAGCCGGGCGCACGCGGCCGGTCCCGGCAGGTTCAAGGCGGTCGAGACGACGCGGATGCCGGCGAGGAGATTCACGACATAATCATTCCATGCTTCCTTCGCTTCCGCCCTCCGTCCGCGTGATCGTGCGTGGATGGCTCAACTGCAACCAGGTCGTCCTCCTCGCGCCCGGCGACAACGTGCTCATCGATTCGGGGTATTGCACCCATCGCGAGGAGACGCTCGAGCTTCTGGCGAGCCGCATGGGGCTCGATCGCCAGCCGCTGGAGCGCCTGGTCAATACGCATTGCCATTCCGATCACATGGGCGGCAATGCCGCGGTGGCCAGCGCCTATGGGTGCCGCGTGACGATCCCGGCGGGCGAAGTGAAGAACGTGCGCCCGTGGACGCCGCAGTCGGCCTGGATGGAGCAGTTCGACCAGCGCGCGGACCCTTTCCATTTCGATGACACGCTCGCCGTGGGCGACACCTTCGAGGCGGGCGGCTTCACATGGGAGGTGCACGCGGCGCCGGGCCACGACATGGACGCGCTCATGTTCTTCGAGCCCGCGAATCGCCTCCTGGTATCGGGCGATGCGTTGTGGGAGAACGGCATGGGGTTCGTGTGGCCCGCGAACGGACCCAATCCCCATATCGAGGCGGCCCGCGAGGCGCTGGCCACCATCGAGCGCCTCGATCCCGCCGTCGTGATCCCGGGACACGGTGCCCCGTTCGCCAATGTGGCGGCGGCGCTGGCTTCGGTGCGCGGCAAGCTCGACGCCTTCGAGCGCGACCCGGTGAAGTGCGCTCGCCACGTGGTCAAGGTGATGTTCGCCTTCGCGCTGCTCGACCGCGGCAGCATGGCGGTCGGCGACGTTCCGGCCTACCTCGATACGGTGCCGTGCTACTCCGACATGTCCCGCGCATTCCTGCAAGGGCAGGCTGGCGGGCAACTCGCCACCTGGATGCTCGCCGACCTGGCGCGCGCCGGCGCGATCCAACTGCGCGACGGCGTCGCACGGCCCGCGATCCCGGCCTAGTCCCGGACAATCCCTCCATGAAGATCCTCGAGATCCGCGAGCAAACCCATCCCATCGCCTCGCCCATCCGCAACGCCTACATCGACTTCAGCAAGATGACGCTCAGCCTGGTCGCGGTGGTGACGGACGTTATGCGCGACGGCCGCCCGGTCGTGGGTTACGGCTTCAACTCCAACGGCCGCTACGGGCAGGGCATGCTGATGCGCGAGCGCTTCATCCCGCGCGTGCTCGAAGCCGATCCCGCCTCGCTCATCGACGACGCCGGGACGAACCTCGATCCGCATCGAATCTGGGACTGCATGTTCCGAAACGAGAAGCCGGGTGGCCACGGCGAGCGCTCGGTGGCCATCGGCACCATCGACATGGCGGTGTGGGATGCGGTGGCCAAGATCGCCGGCAAGCCGCTCTTCCGCCTGCTCGCCGAGCGCCACGGCGACGGCAAGGCGAACCCGAAGGTGTTCGTGTACGCGGCCGGCGGCTACTACTATCCCGGCAAGGACGACGCGCAGCTCAAGGCCGAGATGCGCGGCTACCTCGATCGCGGCTACACGGTGGTCAAGATGAAAATCGGTGGCGCGAGCCTCGAAGAGGACCGGCGCCGCATCGAGTCGGTGCTCGGCATCCTGGGGCCCGGGCAGCGCCTGGCCGTCGACGCGAACGGGCGCTTCGACCTGGAGACCGCCGTGGCCTATGCCAAGGCGTTATCGGCCTATGACCTCTTCTGGTACGAGGAGGCCGGCGACCCGCTCGACTACGAGCTGCAGGCGCGGCTGGCCGGGCGCTACGACAAGCCGATGGCGACGGGCGAGAACCTTTTCTCCATGCAGGATGCGCGGAACCTCATCCGCTACGGCGGCATGCGCCCCGACCGCGACTGGCTGCAGTTCGACTGCGCTCTCAGCTACGGGCTGGTCGAGTACCTGCGCACGCTCGACATGCTCGAGCAGCACGGCTGGTCCGCGGCGCGCTGCGTGCCGCACGGCGGCCACCAGATGTCGCTGAACATCGCGGCCGGCCTGGGGCTCGGCGGCAACGAGTCCTACCCCGACCTGTTCCAGCCCTACGGCGGCTTCCCCGATGGGGTGAAAGTGCAGGACAGCTACGTCACGTTGCCGGAGCTGCCCGGGATCGGCTTCGAAGGCAAGGCCGACCTCATTCGCGAGATGCGTTCGCTCGCGGAATGAGTAAGCCGGTTCAATAGAGGCAGACGGTTCGCGCGAACAAGGTCATCGCGTCGATCTTGAATTCACGCAGCAGGTTCCGGCGCGACTTCGCGAGCCAGGCTTGCTGAGCGGCGTAGGCGTCCCTCTCCTTCTCGGCCGCGCATGCATAGCCGTGGACTTCGCCCACGTTCTGCACGTGGTGCACGAGCTCGTGGACCAGCACGGAGACGTCGCGCTGCGACTTCGGCGACCAGTTCGCGGGCAGGTAGATCGTCTGGG
>DASPNE010000028.1:0-15677 GCA_035626705.1 Usitatibacter sp.
GAAAGAGATGTGGAAGCCCTCGTCGAGCGCGGCGCGCGCCACGTCCCAGGTCTCGGTGAAGCAGTGCATGACCCCGCCCACCTCCCGGGCGCCCTCCTCGCCCATGATCCGCAGCGTATCGGGCGCCGCCGCGCGAGTATGGATGACGAGGGGTTTTCGGCAGCCGCGCGCCGCGCGGATGTGCGTGCGGAAGCGCTCGCGCTGCCATTCGGTGTCGCCTTCCACGCGAAAATAGTCGAGGCCCGTCTCGCCGATGGCCACCACCTTCGGATCGGCCGCCATGGCGAGCAGCTCCCCGACGGTGGCCTCGCGGCCGTCGCGCTGCTCGTCGGGATGGACGCCGGCCGAGCACCACAGGTTCGGGTGAGCGCGCGCGACCGCCAGCACCGCGGGGAAGGTCTCGAGGGTGGTGCTGATGGTCAAGGCGTGGGTCACGCCGTTGTCGCCCATCCGCGACATCACCCCGGAAAGGTCCGCGCTCAGCTCGGGGAAATCGAGGTGGCAGTGGGAATCGACCAGCATGGATGCGCCATTTTACCGGGTAGGAAGCGCCCGACACCGGAAAAGGACTGGTTGAGTTGGCGCTGCCGCGCGAAGGATCGGATATTGGATTTGCCGCATGGACACATTGCTATACGGAGGACGCAAATGAACAGGAAATGGACCCTCGCGCTGGCCGTGGGCGCGCTCGTGGCAGGCGCCACGCCGGCCATGGCGCAGCGCTACGTGGACGAATACACCGTAAGGCTCGCGCGTTCGCCCGACTGGAACGTCGCCGCCGCCGACGGTTTCTGCCGCTTGCGACTGTACGTGGACGACCGCGCGCGCATCGAGCTGCGCGGCGACCAGGTGGTGGTGCGCACCGAGAGCGGGCGGCGCAGCTTCGACCAGGGCAGCGTCTGCAACCAGCCGCTGCCACTGCACCGCGTGGATGACTTCCGCGTGACCACCGAACGCGGCCGCGGCGCCGTGGTGGACGTCTCGGTCCCGGCGCCGCGCAACGGCTTCACCGGCGCGCTTACCATCCACGACCCGCAGAACGACGGCGACGAATACGACGTGGTCGTCGCATGGCGCAACCCGGCCGTGCGCCCCGTCGAGCCGCTCGCGGCAGCCGGTCCGCTGCCCGTGTTCGACGAGATACGCGCCTGCCAGGACCGAGTGCGCGGCGACTTCATCGCGCGCAACTCCGATACCGACGCGTACCTCGAATTCACCAGCCCCCCGGTCCGCGACGCGATGGGACCGAATCGCGATCGCATCCGCGGCGAGGCCTGGGCGCGCAACCGCGTGGAAGCGCGGCCGGTGACCTACGAGTGCGTCGTGAACGAGCGCACCAACCGGGTCGTCACGGCGAACTACGAGGTGCGGCCGCGGAGCCGTTACAGCTCGCTGTATTGAGGTACATCCAGTCGCGCGTGAGCGGAAGCTGCGCGCGGCCGGGGCCGTGCTGCTTCGAGGCGAGCACCTGGTAGATCGAGACCCAGCGCTGCTCGAAGGCATGGGCGCAACCGGCGAGGTAGAGGCGCCAGATGCGTGCAGTGCGCTCGGAAGAGGCCGCGACGGCCTCTTCCAGCCGCGACTCGAAGCGCTCGCTCCAGAGCTCGAGGGTTCTCGCGTAGTGCGGGCGCAGGCATTCCACGTCGTGCACCTCGAAGTCGCTCGCGCTCATGTCGCGCACCACCGTGTGCAGGTGGGGCAGCTCACCGCGCGGGAACACGTAGCGGTCGATGAACTCGCCCGCACCCATGCCCACGGCGTTGTTGCCCACGTCGGAAGTGGTGATGCCATGGTTGAGGAAGAGCCCGCGCTCGCGCAGCAGCCGTCCCACGGCGCCGAAGTACGTGGGCAGGTTCTCGAGCCCCACGTGCTCGAACATGCCCACGCTCGCCACCTTGTCGTACGCAGCTTCGATGGCATGATCGCGGTAATCGACGAGCAGGACACGGCAGCGCTCCTGCAAGCCCGCGGCGCGAATGCGCTCGTTGGCCAGGCGGTACTGCTGCTCGGAGAGCGTGATCCCCGTGGCGTCCACGCCGTAGCGCTGCGCCGCGCGGATCACCAGCGCCCCCCAGCCGCAGCCGATGTCGAGGAAGCGCTCGCCCGGCGCGAGGCGCAGCTTCACGCAGATGTGGTCCAGCTTCTGCAGTTGCGCGGCCTCGAGCCCCTCGGTTTCCCGCCGGAAATAGGCGCACGAATACACCATCCGCGGATCCAGCCACAGGGCATAGAAGTCGTTGGAGACGTCGTAGTGGTGGCGGACCGCCTCGCGATCGTCCTGGCGCGTGTGGCGCGCTCGGCCCAGGGCGGCGAACAGCCCCGCCCCGGCTCCGCGCCGCGCGATCGCCTCGGCACTGCGGATGGCGCTTCGCAGGTCGCCTTCAAGGTCGGCTTCCCCGCGGATGTAGACCTCGGCAAGCGAGAGCAGCGAGGGGTTGCGCAGCGCGGCGGCGGCGCGCTCGTGCTTGAGCCGCAGCGTCACGCGGGGCTCCTCGCCCAGGCGGAATTCGCGCCCGTCCCATAGCACCACGCGCACCGGAGCCGACACCTTGCCCGCGAGCTGCTGCAGCGCGCGATCCAGCGGCCTCGTGAAGATCACCGTTCGTCCTCCTTCGCGCGATCCCGGCGCCGCCGGGGGGCGGCGCGCCTAGAGGGTGTGCGTCGGCCGGGACGACTGCAGCGCGCCGGCGAGCAACGCCTCGACGCGTTTCTTCAGCTCGCGGCCGGCCTCGCTGTCCTGCAGCTGCACGCCGATGCCCTGGGGCCGGTTGCCGGTGGCGTGCGCGGGATTGATCCAGGCCACGCTGCCCTGCAGCGGAATCTTGTTGGGATCGTCGAGCAGCGACAGGAGGATCAGCACCTCCTCGCCGAGCGAATGGGACCGGTTGCTGGGCAGAAAGATTCCCCCGCCCTTGAGCAGCGGGATCCATGCCGCGTACAGCGCGGCCTTCGAGCGGATCACCAGCGTGAACACCCCTGGGCGGGAAACGCCGGCTTCGGGCGCGGCGAGGTCGTTCATGGTCGGTGCGGGATGTCGCGTGTGTGCGCTGGGGAGGTCGCCCGATTGTAGGCCATGAGCAGGTGCTCGGCGAAGAGGCGCGGGTTGAGGGGATGCGCCGCGAGGCGGCGTGCCTCGATGAGCTCGCGGTCGAGCGCGAAGAGCGCTTCGAGGTCGGCCGCGCGGGCGCGCGCCTGCAACGCGGGCGCATGGTCGGGATGATGGCGCGCGCGGCCGGCGAGCTTCATCTCGACCAGGTCGTGGACCCAGGTCTGCATCCAGTGGATGGTCCTCTCGATGCTGGCGCGATCCACGCCGGAGGCGAAAAGCAGCGGGTCCGCGCCGGAAGGGCGCGCGAGCTCGGCCAGCAGCCGGCGGCGAAGCTCTTCCTCGCGCGGCTGCGCGAGCTCGCGTGCGAGCAGGGGGGCGCCTGCGGCGGTCGCGAGGGCTGTCTCGGCGTTCGCCACTCCTTCCGCTCGCAGCCAGGCGAGCGCCTCGTCTCGCGGCGGTAGGGGCACCGCAAGGCGCCTGCAGCGGCTCCGGAGCGTCGGCAGCAGGCGCGCCGGCCGATCGCTCACCAGCACGATCACCGTTGCCGGGGGCGGCTCCTCGAGCGTCTTCAGCAAGGCGTTGGCCGCGGCCGGCTGCAGCGCCTCGGCCGGGCGCAGCACGAGGACGCGAAAGCCCGAACGGTGCGTCGACAGCGAGATCAGGTCCGCGACGGCACGCACCTGGTCGATCTTGATCACGAGGCTCTTCGCCTTGTCGGGCTTTTCGGCCTCGCCTTCGCCCTCGCCGTCGTCCTCGGCTGCGCTCTCGGGCACGACCTCGCGGAAATCGGGATGGTTGCCCTGCGAGAACCAGCGGCAGGAGGCGCATTCGCCGCAGGCGCTGGCGCAGCGTGGGCTTTCGCACAGGAGCGCCGCGGCCAACGCGCGCGCAAGCACGCCCTTGCCCACGCCCGCCGGGCCATGCAGCAGCAGCGCATGCGGCATGCGCGAGCGGTCGGCCAGCAGGCGCTCGAGCAGGCGCGCTTGCCAGGGCAGCGGCTTCACGCGAAGGCCTCGGCGAAGGCACGGGAGAAGCGGCTGCGCACCTCCTCGATACTGCCCGAGGCATCGATGAGGTGGATCCGGCCGGGGTGGGCGCGCCGGCGCTCGAGGTAGGCGTTGCGCACCCGCATGTGGAAGTCGAGCTGGCGCCGCTCGAACTCGTCCGGCTCGCGCTCGCGCGCACGCTGCCGCGTCGCGGCGGTGGCCGGGTCGATGTCGAAAAGGAAGGTCGCATCGGGCTGCAGCCCGGGATGGACCAGCTCTTCCAGGGTCGTGACGATTTCGCGCGGAAGCAGCCGCCCGCCGCACTGGTACGCGTAGGTGGAATCGCTGAAGCGATCGCAGATCACCCAGCGGCCCGCCTGCAGCGCGGGGGCGATCAGCGCCTCGACGTGGGCGCTGCGCGCGGCGAACATCGCGAGCGCCTCCGCGAGCGCCGAGGCGGGCTGGTGCAGCACCACCTCGCGCAGCTTCTGGCCGAAGGGCGTGCCTCCGGGCTCGAAGGTCTTGACCGCCTCCAGGCCGCGCGCGCGCACCAGCTCGCAGGCGAAGTCCAGGTGCGAGGACTTGCCCGCGCCGTCGATGCCCTCGAAGGTGATGAACCGGCCGCGGACGCTCATCGCTTCAGCTGGTACCTGGCCACGGCGCGATTGTGCTCCTCGAGCGAGCGCGAGAAATGGTGCGTGCCGTCGCCCTTGCCGACGAAATAGAGCATGTCGCTCTGCGAGGGCCTGGCCACGGCCTGCAGGGAGCCCTGGCCCGGCATCGCGATCGGCGTGGGCGGCAGCCCGTCGCGCGTATAGGTGTTCCAGGGCGTGTCGGTGGTGAGGTCCTTCTTGCGGATGTTGCCGTCGAACGCTTCGCCCATTCCATAGATGACCGTGGGATCGGTCTGCAGCCGCATGCCCTTGCGAAGCCGGTTCACGAAGACCGAGGCGATGAGCGGACGCTCGGCGGCGATGCCGGTCTCCTTCTCCACGATGGAGGCGAGGATGAGCGCCTCGTACGGGCTCTTGAGGGGGAGGTCGGCCTCGCGCGCCGCCCACGCCTCCTCGAGGCGCTTCTTCATCGCTGCATGCGCGCGCTTGAGCAGCTCGACGTCGCTGGTGCCCGGCGCGAAGCGGTAGGTGTCCGGGAAGAGCCAGCCCTCGGGATGGGTGTCGATGCCGAGCGCGGCCTTCACCTCCGCCTCGGGCTTGCCGGCCAACGTCGCGCGCACGCGGGATTCCTTCGCGAGCTGCGCCATCCATTGGCGAAAGGTCGTCCCCTCGATGAAGCGCATCTCTACCAGCATCACGTCGCCGCGCGCGAGCTTGTCGAGGATCTCCAGGCCGGTGAGCGGCTTGTCGAGCCGGTAGGTGCCGGCATGCAGCGCGGGCGAGCCGCGCAGGCGCGCGAGCAGCCACAGGGTCCACGGATCGACGAAGACGCGCTCCTCGGCGAGCTGCCGCGATACCGCCTTCCAGCCCGCGCCGGTCTTCACCGTGAAATCGTACGGCTGCCGCGGAAGGGGTCGCGGCTGCATCGCGTTGTAGGCGACCCAGCCTGCGGCCACCGCCGCCGCGAGCACGACCAGGACGACCAGGGCCTTAATCGCGTGCATCGTCTTGCGCGATCATCGCCTGGACGCGACGGGTCACCGGGCCCACGGGCCAGGTGCGCGAGCCGAGTCGCGCCACCGGCCAGGCATCGATGAGGCTGTTGGTGAGGAACACCTCGTCGGCAGCCTCGAGCTCGTCCCAGCCGATGTCGGCCTCCGAGCACTCGACTCCGGCCGCGCCGAGCAACTCGCGTACGCGCTCGCGCTGCGCGCCGATCACCCCACATCGGGTGAGCTCGGGCGTTCGCACGCGTTGGTCCTTCACCACGAAGACGTTGCTCACGACTCCCTCCACGACATGGCCGCGCGGGTCGCCCAGCAATCCCTCGGCGATGGAGACATCGTCCCATTCCGCGCGGGCGAGCACGTTCTCCAGGCGATTGAGGCTCTTGACCCCCGCAAGCCGCGGCTGTTCCGACAGCGTGAGCGAGCAACGCCGCACTGCCACGCCATCCCTCGCGCGGCTCGCCTCGTGGCGCACCGGCGGAAAGCCGGCGACGATGCGGGTGGGCGCGGCCCCTGGCACGGGAGCGTAGCCGCGGGTCGAGTCGCCGCGAGTGAGGATCACCTTGACCACGCCGTCGCCGGGGGCCACTTGCGCGATCTCGCCCGCGAGCAGCGCCTCGCCGGGGACGGGCAGGCCCAGTGCCGCGCAATCCGAGGCCAGCCGTCGCAGGTGCCAGCGCAAATTGAGCGGCCTTCCCGCGCGCACCGCAATGGTCCTGAACACGCCGTCTCCGAAGGCGAGGCCGCGGTCGCCGATGCCGATGGTGTCGCGCGCCCGACCGTCGACGAGGACGGTGGAGGCGCCCACGGTCGTCAGTGGAAGCGGCGGAACGCGAGCGTCCCGTTGGTGCCGCCGAAGCCGAAGGAGTTCGACAGGGCCACCTCGATCTTCATCGGCCGGGCCGTGTGGGGCACGTAATCGAGGTCGCACGCGGGATCCTGCTCGAAGATGTTGATCGTGGGCGGTGACACCTGGTGGTGCACCGCGAGCGACGTGATCACCGCTTCGAGCCCACCGGCTGCGCCGAGCAGGTGGCCGTGCATGCTCTTGGTCGAGTTCACCACGAGCTTGCGCGCGTGCTCGCCGAGCGCGGCCTTGATGGCTGCCGTCTCGTTGGCGTCGCCCAGCGGGGTCGAGGTGCCGTGGGCGTTGATGTAGTCGATCTGGTCGGAATTCACGCCCGCGTTGCGCAGCGCCGCCAGCATCGCCCGCCGCGGGCCATCCATGTCGGGAGCGGTGATGTGATTGGCATCTGCGCTCATGCCCATGCCGGCGAGCTCGGCATAGATGCGCGCGCCGCGCCTCTTCGCATGTTCCAGCTCCTCGAGGATCACGATGCCCGCGCCCTCGCCTAGCACGAAGCCGTCGCGGTCGCGGTCGAACGGGCGCGAGGCGGTGGCGGGGTCGTCGTTGCGCTCGGACAGCGCCTTGCAGGCGCAGAAGCCGCCCACGCCCGAAAGGTTCACGCATGCCTCGGCGCCGCCGGCGATCATCACGTCGGCATCGCCGTACTCGATGATGCGGCCCGCTTCGCCCACGCAATGCGCGCTCGTCGTGCAGGCCGAGACCATCGAGACGTTGGGCCCCTTGGCCTTGAACTGGATCGAGATCAGCCCCGCGACCATGTTGATGATCGAGCCCGGCACGAAGAAGGGCGAGATGCGCCGCGGCCCCTTGGCGATCATCTCGCGGATGTTGTCCTCGATCATCGGCAGCCCGCCGATTCCCGAGCCCACGTTCACGCCCACGCGCTCGGCGTTGGAATCGTCGATGGTGAAGCCCGCGTCGTCCAGCGCCATGCGCGTCGCCGCGAGCCCGTAATGGATGAAGGTATCCGAGCGGCGCGTTTCCTTGAGGGCCATCCAGTCGGCCGCGTTGAAGCCCTTCACCTCCGCGGCGATGCGCGTGGGCAGCGCGGATGCGTCGAACTTCGTGATGGGCCCCACGCCGCTGCGGCCGGCGAGCAGGTTCTCCCAGGCAACGGCTGCGCCGATGCCCACGGGCGACACCACACCCAGTCCCGTTACGACGACTCTGCGCTTCGACATGGCTTGCGGATCGGGGCGCCGGCGGGCGGCGCCCCGCGGGGATCACTGCTTGACGTGGCTCTTCACGTAATCGATGGCCTGCTGCACCGTCGTGATCTTCTCGGCTTCCTCGTCCGGGATCTCGCACTCGAATTCCTCCTCGAGCGCCATCACCAGCTCCACGTTGTCGAGCGAATCGGCGCCAAGGTCCTCGACGAAGGACGACTCGGTCTTGATGTCGGCTTCGGCAACACCGAGCTGCTCGGCAACGATCTTCTTCACGCGGGCTTCAATGTTGTCCATCGACTCCTCCAAGCTGTTTCCGTGGTTGTTGTGAGGCAAAAAAACTCGGTGATTCTATCATCCGGACCCCCGGTCCCATGGACCGGCGCGCGCCGGATTCATTCCATGAACATGCCGCCGTTCACGTGCAGGGTGGCGCCGGTCATGTAGGCCGCCGCGGGCGAGCACAGGAAGACGACGGCCTGGGCCACGTCCTCGATGCGCCCCAGGCGCCCGAGAGGCACGTTGTCCAGCAGCTTGCGCGCCTGGTCCTCGGCGAGGCCCCGCGTCATGTCCGTCTCGATGAACCCCGGCGCCACGCAGTTCACCGTGATGTTGCGGCTACCGACCTCGCGGGCGAGCGACTTCGAGAACCCCACGATGCCCGCCTTGGCCGCGGCGTAGTTGGCCTGGCCGGGGTTGCCGGTGAAGCCCACGACCGAGGTCACGTTGACGATACGCCCGGCGCGCGCCTTCATCATGCCGCGCAGGACCGCTCGCGAAAGCACGAAGACCGACTTGAGGTTGGTGGCGTGCACGTCGTCCCATTCCTCGTCCTTCATGCGCGCCATGAGGTTGTCGCGCGTGATGCCGGCGTTGTTGACGAGGATCCCGACCGGGCCGTGCTCGCGCTGGACCGCCTCGACGAATGCGGCGCAGGCCGCCCCGTCGCGCACGTCGAGGATGCGCCCTGCCCCCTTCGCCCCGGCTTCCGACAGCGTCGCGGTGATGCCTTGGGCGCCCTTCCCGGTGGTGGCCGTTCCGACGACCAGGGCCCCGGCGCGTGCCAGCGCCATGGCGATGCCCGCGCCGATGCCGCGCGAGGCGCCGGTCACGATGGCGACCTGTCCTTCCAGCGAGGCGCTCATGCGCGCCCCACGGCCGCGGCGAGCGACGGCGAGTCCTGGACCGCGATGCAGTCCACGTCGCCGGCGATCCGCTTGGACAGCCCCGTGAGCACTTTGCCCGGGCCGCACTCGACGATGCGAGTCACGCCGCGTGCCGCGAGCGACTGCACCGTCTCGATCCAGCGCACCGGATGGTCGAGCTGCTCGACGAGGGCTTCGCGGATCCGTGCTACGTCGTCGAACGCCTCCGCGAAGCGGTTCTGGACCACCGGCACCACCGGCGTGCGGATTTCAACGGCATCCAGCCGCAGGCGCAGGCGCTCGGCGGCCGGGCGCATCAGGCTGCAGTGCGAAGGCGCGCTCATGGGCAGCATCACCGCGCGCTTGGCTCCCTGCTCCTTCGCGAGCGCCATGGCGCGCTCCACCGCGCTGCGGTGTCCGGCGATGACCACCTGGCCCGGGGAATTCAGGTTGGCGGCCTCGACGACCTCACCTTGGGCAGCCGCATCGAGCACCGCCTGCAGCTTGCCTTCATCGAGCCCCAGGAGGGCCGCGATGCCGCCGGTGCCTTCGGGCACGGCCGCCTGCATGGCTTGCGCCCGCTCGCGCACCAGCGGCAGGGCATCCTCGAAAGTCAGCGCCTCGGCAGCGACCAGCGCGGTGTATTCGCCGAGGCTGTGCCCGGCGAGCCAGGAGGGCATCGCTCCGCCGCGCTCGCGCCAGGCGCGCCAGCAGGCCACGCCGGCCACCAGCATCAGCGGCTGGGTGTTCACCGTCTGGTTGAGCGTTTCCGCGGGCCCCGATTCCGCCATCTGCCAGTAGTCGACCCCGGAGATCGCCCGCGCCTCGCTGAAGGTCTCCTGCACGACGGGATCGTCGGTGAAGCCGTTCATCATGCCCACCGATTGGGAGCCTTGGCCGGGGAAGACGAGGGCGAGGGACATGGGAGGAAGGGGAAAGGGGAAAGGGGAAAGGGGAAAGGGGAAAGGGGAAAGGGGAAAGGGAAATCAGTAGTTAAGCAGCACCGAGCCCCACGTGAAGCCGCCACCCACGCCCTGCAGCAGCACCGTGTCCGCCCTCTTCACGCGGCCGTCGCGCACCGCGACGTCGAGCGCCAGCGGCACCGACGCAGCGGAAGTGTTGGCGTGGCGGTCGACGGTGACGATGCACTGCTCGTCGCGAAGGCCCAGCTTCCTGCCTACATGAGAGATGATCCGCACGTTCGCCTGGTGCGGGATGTACGCATCGATGTCGGAGAGCTCCATGCCATTGGCGGCCACGGCCTCCCGGGCGCTTTCCTCGAGCACGCGCACCGCCAGCTTGAAGACCGCGCCGCCATCCATCTTGAGCGTCGGATCGCCCTGGATCGCGCCGCGGCAGACATGTCCGGGCGTATTGAGGATCGCCGCGTAGCTGCCGTCGGCGTGCAAATGGCTGGAAAGGATCCCCGGTGATTCGGCTGCCTCCAGCACCACGGCGCCAGCGCCGTCGCCGAAGAGCACGCAGGTGCCGCGGTCCTTCCAGTCGAGGATGCGCGAGAAGATCTCGGCACCGACCACCAGCGCGCATCGATGGGTGCCGGCGCGGATGTACAGGTTCGCCGTCGAAAGCGCGTAGACGAACCCGGTGCAGACGGCCTGCACGTCGAACGCGGCGCCCCCCTTCACGCCCAGCTTGGCCTGCAGCAGGCAGGCGCTGGAAGGAAACACCATGTCCGGGGTCGAGGTCGCGAGGATGATGAGGTCGACGTCGGCGGCGGTGCGCCCGGCCGCCTCGAGCGCCCGTAGGCAGGCGTGCATCGCCAGGTCGCTGGTGAACTCGCCTTCGGCCGCGACATGCCTTTCGCGAATGCCCGTGCGCGAGACGATCCACTCGTCGCTGGTTTCCACCAGCGACTCCAGGTCCTTGTTGCTCAGCACCTTCTGCGGAAGGTATCCGCCGGTGCCGGTGATGCGCGCGTGGATCATGCCGCCTCCGCGGGGTGGCCCGCGTTCACGCGCGCGATCTCCTCGCCGATGCGCTCCAGCAGCCCGTGGCTCGCCTCGGAATAGGCGCGCGCGAGCGCGGTGGCGAAGGCCAGGCGGTCCGCGGATCCGTGGCTCTTCACCACGATGCCCCGCAGGCCCAGCAAGGCCGCGCCGTTGTAGCGGCGGTGGTCGACGCGGTTGCGGAAGGCCTTGATGACCGGCATCGACACGAGCGCAGCCAGGCGCGTGAGCGGCGAGCGGGTGTACTCCTCCTTGAGGAAGTCACCCAGCATCTTGGCCAGGCCCTCGGAGGTCTTGAGCGCGACGTTGCCCACGAAGCCGTCGCACACGACCACGTCGGTGGTCCCCTTGTAGATGTCGTCGCCCTCGACGTTGCCGTGGAAGTTGACAGGGCCCTGGCGCAGGAGCTCGGCCGCCTTCTTCACCACTTCGTTGCCCTTGATCTCCTCGGCCCCGATGTTGAGCAGGCCGACGGTCGGGTTGTCCTTGCCTTCGACCGCGCGCACCAGCGTGGACCCCATGATCGCGAACTGCACCAGGTGCTCGGGCGTGCAATCAGCATTGGCACCCAGGTCGAGCGCGTACACCTGACCCTTGCGAGTCGGCAGCACGGCGCAGATCGCGGGCCGGTCGATGCCGGGCAATGTCTTGAGGACGAACTTGGCCGTGCCCATGAGCGCCCCGGTGTTGCCGGCGCTCACGCAGGCCTGCGCCCGGCCGGCCTTCACCAGGTCGATGGCCACGCGCATGGAGGAGTCCTTCTTGCTGCGGATCGCGGTGCGCACGTCCTCGTCCATGCCGACCACTTCGGTGGCGGGCACGACTTCCAGGCGCGAGCGCACGCCGGCTTGCGCACGCGCGAGCTCGCGCTCGAGCGCATCCGGGCGGCCTACCAGCAGCAGGCCGGCCTGGGGATTGGCGACAAGGAAGTCGAGGCTGGCCGGAACGGTGACCGCGGGACCGTGGTCTCCGCCCATCGCATCGACGGCTATGACTGTCAGGGCGACAGGCACTTTTTCGGGCCGGACGGGGGCATCCCGCAACGCAGAAAAAGTGTCTGACCCCGGTTCCTGGTCAATCCTTGGTCTGGATGACCTTCTTGCCGCGGTAGTAGCCCGACGGCGAGATGTGGTGGCGCAGGTGCGTCTCCCCGGTGGTGGGCTCGACCGCGGTGCCCGGCTTGGCGAGGTGATCGTGCGCACGATGCATGCCGCGCTTGGACGGCGATTTCTTGTTCTGCTGGACGGCCATGTGATTTCGCTCCTGTTCGGGGCTGGGCCCCGTTTCCATTCAAGTCTTGCTGCTTCCCCCGCCGCCCTTCAGGCCCGCCAACGCCGCGAACGGCGACTGCGGGCCTTCCCCGCCGGCCCCGGCGACCGGAGCCTCTTCCAGGCCCGGCTTGCGCGGCACCATCGGCAAGGCGAGGAGGACGGCATCCTCCACCAGGTCGCGGATGTCCAGCGGCTCCGCGGCGACGAGGTAGTCTTCGTCGTCGCTTTCCTCCTCGATGCCCGGCAGCTCGGATTCACGCTCGACGAGCACCAGCCGGTCCTGCACCGAAACGTCGTGCCGGAAAGGCTCGAGACTGGCCTGGCACGTGAGAAAAACGAAGCCCTCGATTATACACGACACCACCCGCCGGCGCTGCCGGTCCAGGGAGGCGGCGATCCGATACCGCAGCTCGCCTTCGCCATTGGCGAGGGAGTCTTCCAGCCGCTCGAGATCGCCCGGGCGGAAGATGCCTTCGAAGAGGTGCGGCTTGTCCGAAAGGCGGTCGGGGTGGATCAGGAAGGCTTCGTCGGTGCTCATGGTGTATTATAGAATTAGCATTAAGAGGTCGCAATAATCTTTTGATTAAAGGGGAGTTCTTGACGCAGAGTGGCATCGTGCTGGCTTCCGGCTCGCCTTACCGGAAAGAGCTGTTGCAGCGGCTGGGCCTGCCTTTCGAGTGCTGGTCGCCGGATGTGGACGAAACTCCCCAAGCTGCCGAGCCGCCTCGCGAGACCGCCATCCGCCTCGCGCGCGCCAAGGCCGATGCGGGTAGCCGACGGTTTGCGAACGTTTGGGTGGTGGGCTCCGACCAGGTCGCCGACCTCGACGGCCGGCCGCTGGGCAAACCCGGGACGCTCGACAACGCGCGCCGCCAATTGCGGGCGGTGAGCGGCCATTCGGTGCTTTTCCATACGGCCCTGTGCGTCTCCAATGGGCGCCTGCAGCGCCGCCATGAGCGCCTGGTCACCACCGAGGTGGCCTTTCGCCGCCTGACCGCCGCCGAGATCGAGCGCTACCTTGCCCGCGAACCCGCCCTGGACTGCGCCGGCAGCGCCAAGAGCGAGGGATTGGGAGTGAGCCTGCTCTCCCGCATGGCCGGCGAGGATCCTACCGCGCTGGTCGGGCTGCCGCTCATGGCGCTTGCCGCGATCCTGCGCGCGGAAGGTTTCGAAGTCCCGTGAGCGCCGGTCGGCTGCACCTGCTGGCCACCTGGCTCTCGGAGGACACCCCGCCGCAAGCCGTGGTTCCGGCGGCAGCGCTCGAGCGCCTTCACGCGATCGAGCACTTCGTAGTGGAAGATGCGAAATCGGCGCGCCGCTTTCTCGCCGCGTGCGGCCATCCCCGGACGATGCGCGAGATCGCCATGGCGGTGTTGGACGAGCACACGCCCGCGGGCCAGGTTCCGGCGATGCTCGCGCCGGTGCTCGAGGGAAAGGACCTCGGCCTGCTTTCCGAAGCGGGGATGCCCGCCGTGGCCGACCCCGGCGCGCTGCTGGTGGCGGCGGCGCACCGGCGCGGCATCGCCGTCGTGCCGTGGGTGGGCCCTTCCTCGATCGTGCTGGCGCTTGCCGCGAGTGGCCTGGAAGGCCAGCGGTTTCGCTTCCTGGGCTACCTGCCGGCCGAAGCGGTCGCGCGCCGGGCAGCCATCGCCGATCTCGAGCGGGAATCCTCCCGGCGCCGCGAGACGCAAATCTTCATCGAGACGCCCTACCGCAACGACGCTCTCCTGGGCGACCTGCTCGCCACCTGCAAGGACTCGACTCGCCTCTGCGTGGCTGCCGACCTCACGTCGCCTTCGCAGACGATCCGCAGCGCACCCGTCGAGGGCTGGAAGAAGACGCCATCGATCCTCGGGAAACGTCCCGCCATCTTCCTGCTGCTCGCCTGAGGTCGAGGCTATTCCTCATCCCTCATCCCTCATCCCTTGCGCCCCGTTCCCCGTCATTTCTCCTGGTACAGGTTGTTCTGCCTCAGCAACGGGTAGAGCCGCTTCGCATCCAGCGGCCTGGAGAAGTAATAGCCCTGCCCCACGCGGCAGCCCTTCGATCGCAGCAGGGCCAGCTGTCCCGCGGTCTCGACGCCCTCGGCGATGGTGTCGAGCTCGAGGCTCTTCGCCATGTTGATGATGGCCACCACGATCGCGGTGTCGTTGGGATCCACGGTGATGTCCCGCACGAACGACTGGTCGATCTTGAGCTTCTGGATGGGAAGGCGCTTCAGGTACGACAGGCTCGAGTAGCCGGTGCCGAAGTCGTCGATGGCGAGATGGATGCCCATCTGCGAGAGCTTGGTGAGGAGCGAGATCATTCCGTCGGTCTGGCGCATGACCTGGCTCTCGGTGATCTCCAGCTCCAGGCGCGTAGGGTCCAGCCCGGTATCGACCAGCACGCGCGTCACCATGTCGAGGAATGCGCGGTCGAACTGCCGCGCCGACAGGTTGATCGCCATGCGCCGGCGCTCGAGGCCCATGTCCTCCCACTCCTTGGCCTGGCGGCATCCCTCGCGCAGCACCCATTCGCCGATCTCGTTGATGAGGCCGGTCTCCTCGGCGAGCGGGATGAAGTCGCCGGGCATGACGATCGTGCCCTCCTCGGTCTTCCAGCGCACCAGCGCCTCCACGGCGATGATCTGCCCGGACTCCAGGTCGACTTGCGGCTGGTACTCGAGCGCGAAGTCCTTCTGCATCACGGCGCGCCGCAGCGCCGATTCGAGCGTCATGCGGCGCTTCACCGCCACGTTCATCTGCGCGGTGAAGTACTGGTAGGTGTTCTTGCCGAGGCCCTTGCCGTGGAACATCGCGGTGTCGGCGTTCTTCATCAGCGTCTGCGGATCGCGCCCGTCCTCGGGATAAAGCGCGATGCCCACGGAGCCGCTCACATGCTGCTCGGTGCCGCCCAGCGTGAACGCGCGCCGCAGCGCGTTGAGCACCTTCTGCGCCACGACCGAGGCGCCGCGCCCGTCGTCGAGGCTGTCGAGCAGGATGATGAACTCGTCGCCGCCCTGGCGCGCGATCGTGTCCTCGAGGCGCACGCATTCCGACAGGCGCCGCGCCACCTGGCGCAACAGCTCGTCGCCGACGTCGTGGCCCAGGGTGTCGTTGATGTTCTTGAAGTTGTCGAGGTCGATGAAAAGCACCGCCACTTTCTTGTTGCCGCGTTCGGCGCGCGCGATCGAATGCGCGAGGCGATCCTGCAGAAGCGAGCGGTTGGGCAGGCCGGTGAGGTTGTCGTGGTAGGCCAGGTGCTGGATGCGCTGCTGGATGACCTTCCGGTCGGTCACGTCGCGGGAGTTGAAGACGACCCCGTGGATGTGGGGGTTGGCGAGGCAATTGGTGCCCAGGGATTCGAACGTGCGCCACAAGCCGTTGCGATGGCGCAGCCGGAACTCCACCGGCTCGCTCGAATGCCGTGCCTCGATCACGCGCCGCAGCGCCGCGCGGACGTTCTCGGCGTCGTCGCGGTGCACCAGCTCCTGCACCTTCAAGCCCAGGGTCTCCGAAGGCTCGTAGCCCAGCAGGTGCCGCAACGCGGGGCTCTGGTAGAGGATCGCGCCCGAGGCGTCCACCACCGAGATCAGGTCGAGCGAGCTCTCGGTGAGCACGCG
>DASPNE010000029.1:0-48149 GCA_035626705.1 Usitatibacter sp.
CTCGCTTCCAGGGCGTGCTCGGTCTCCTTGTAGCGGGTGACGTCGGTTATCACGCCGATCAGCCCCGCCACCTCGCCGGCGCGGTCCACGAAGCTCACCTTGTTGTAGAGCAGCTGGCGCATCTCGCCCTCGGCGGTCGGCACGCGCGCCTCGTAGGTGGTCGAGGCGGGCCGCTCGATCAGCATCCGGTCGCGGTCGTTGTGCTCGGCGGCGAGGCGCTCGTCGAACATCTCGTTCACGGTGCGCCCCTTCCAGTCCTCGCC
Organism: Usitatibacter sp.; assembly: GCA_035626705.1. Taxonomy (GTDB): domain Bacteria; phylum Pseudomonadota; class Gammaproteobacteria; order Burkholderiales; family Usitatibacteraceae; genus Usitatibacter. The sequence continues at coordinate 264 of DASPNE010000029.1, forward strand.
GCGGCCGAAGAGCTCGTCCCAGGCGCGGTTGTAGACGCGGTATCGGCCTTCCCGGTCCTTGAAGTAAACGGGGCTCGGGATCGCATCGAGCAGCGCACGCGTGAAATGCAGGTGCTGCTCGAGCTCGCGGGCGGTCTGCCGCGCATCGCTCACGTCGATGCAAGCCACCAGCAGCCCGGTGACCCGGTCCGCCTCGTCGCGCAGCGGGGCCGCCGAGCCGTTGATGAAGATGGTGCTGCCGTCGGCGCGCCGGCGCTCGAGCTCGAGGCCCGCGAGCGTCTCGCCGGCCAGCACGCGCTCGCGCAACCTGCGGGCCTCCTCGCGGCGCTCGGGCGGGATGAACGGCGCGAGATGGCCGAGCGCCTGCTCGCGCTTGTAGCCGAAGATGCGCTCGGCCGCGGGATTCCAGAGGTTTACCCGGCCTTCGAGGTCCGTGGTGTAGATGGCCACGGGCGAGTTCTCCACCACGGCGGCCAGGAAGGAGTTCGTCTGGCGAAGGGTGAGGTCCTTGCGATGGGCCTCGGTAATGTCGAAGAAGGCCGCGACCACGAACACGCGCTCCCCGCTCGCATCCCGGGCGACGGTGGTGCTGCAGCGGCCCCAGAACTCCGTGCCGTCGCGGCGCACGTAGCGCTTTTCCACCGTGCGTGAAAGCTCCGCGCCGCCGCGGACCGCGGCGAGGTAGTCCTCGTCGCGGGCGATCTCGTCGGGATGCACGATGCGCCGGAAGGAATGCCCCTCGAGCTCGGCGCGCGAGAACGCCGTCATCTCGCAGAATGCGGCGTTCACCTTGAGGAAGACTCCATCCGGCGCGAGGAGGGCGAGGCCCACGCCGGTGCGCTCGAACGCTTCCTGCAGCAGGTCGAAGTCGAGCCGGCTGGGCTCGCGGGCGACCGCGCTCATGCGTGCCTAGCGCAACTCCAGCGCCGTGCGAGCCGCGGCCTCGCCCGCGGCCTTCGCGAAGGAGGCTCCGAAGGTGGTTCCCAGGCGCTTGGAGAGCGCCTCGAAGTAGTTCTCCTCCACGGTGAAGTCGACGAGCTTCTCGGCCTTGATCACCTCGCGCGCGACGTATTCGGCGCTGCCCAATGCGTCGGCGAGGCCCAGCTGGATGCTGCGTTCGCCGGTCCAGACCAGGCCGGAGAAGGTTTCCGGCGTCTCCTTGAGCCGCTGCCCCCGCCCCTGCCGCACGACTTTCATGAACTGCTCGTGGATCTCGCCCAGCATCTGCTCGGCGTGCTCACGGTGCTTCGGGTTCTCGGGCTGGAAGGGATCGAGGAACGCCTTGTCCTTCCCGGAGGTGTAGGCGCGGCGCTCGACGCCCAGCTTCTCCAGCGTGCCGACGAAGCCGAACCCGCCCATGATCGCGCCGATCGAGCCCACGAGGCTCGCCTTGTCGACATAGATCCGGTCGGCCGCGACCGCAATGTAGTAGCCCCCCGAGGCGCAGAGGTCCTGCACCACGGCGTGCACCGGGATCGACGGGTGCTTGGCGCGAAGGCGGCGGATCTCGTCGTTGATGTAGCCCGACTGCACCGGGCTGCCCCCGGGGCTGTTGATGCGGATGATGATGCCCTGGGTGTTGGAGTCCTTGAAGGCGCGGTTGAGCGCCTTGATCACCTTCTCGGCCGAGGCCTTCGATTCGACGCCGATGATGCCGTCCACGTCGATGACGGCGGTGTGCTTGCCTACGCTCGCGCTGCCGTCCTTCTCCGGGCGGCCGATCCACCCCATGATGGCTGCGAACACGAGGAAGGCGAAGGTGAACCACAGGAGCTTGAAAAGCGCGTTCCACTGGCGCGCGCGGCGCTGCTCGTCGACGGCCTTCAGGGCCACCTTCTCGAGCACGGTGCGCTCCCACTGGGGGATGTTCGGATCCGTCATGTCGCGGATGGAGCCTCGTCGGGGGGGAGGTTCAGGAGGTAGACCTGGCCGTCGCGCTCCCCGATCTCGAGTGGCTGCAGGGATGCGCCGCGGCACGGTCCGGCGACGCAATAACCGTTATTTGGCTCGAAGAGCGCGCCGTGCGTCGAGCAAATCAAGAATACACCAGTCTCGTCGAAGAACTCCCCCGGATTCCAGTCGAGCTCGGTGCCGACGTGTGGGCATCGGTTCACATAGGCCAGGGCATGCCCGTGATGACGCACGGCGAAGCCGTCCTCGCGCGACGGATCGCCCGTGGCGAAGCGCACGCCTCGCCCGCCTTCGACGAGCGCGGCCGAATCACAGATCAGCCGTTGCCTAGCCATGCATGTAACTCCGCCACGTTGGCGCAACGCGCACGAGCCGGGCGTGTCGCGAGAAGCGCCTCGTCGTGGGCGCCATAGGAGACGGCCACCGCGTCCACCCCGGCGTTGGCGGCGAGCTCGAGGTCGTGCGTCGTGTCACCCACCATGACCGCCCGCGCGGGATCCACGCCGGTCATCTCCAGCAGCCGAAGGAGCATCCCCGGGTGCGGCTTGGCGAAGCCTTCGTCGGCGCAGCGCGTCGCCTCGAACCACGAGCGCAGGCCGCTCAGGTCGAGCGCTCGCTCCAAGCCCCGGCGCGCCTTGCCGGTGGCCACCGCCAGCCGGCGGCCGCGGCCATGCAGGTCCGCAAGCATGGCCGGCACGCCCTCATATAAAGGTATGCGCTCCTCGTTCACCAGGAAGTGATGGCGATACCGCTCCGACAGGAGCTTGCGGCCCGCCTCGTCGAGATCGGGCGCCACGAGGTTGAAGGTGTCGTGCAGGTTGAGGCCGATCACGAACAGGGCTTCGCGTTCGGTGGGGACCGCCACGCCGCAGTCGCGGCAGGCCTCCTGGAGGCTCCTCGCGATGAGCCGCGTCGAGTCCATCAGCGTGCCGTCCCAGTCGAAGATGATGAGGTCGTAGCGGCTCACAAATGCATTAAACCTTTGGAACACGGTTCAGAGGTTTGCTTCCCTCCGCCAGCCAACGCTGGCGAAACTTCTCCAGCTCTGCCGGCAGCGGCGCCTCCAGCACCATCCTCTCGCCGGTCAGCGGATGCGCGAACGAAAGCCGCGCCGCATGCAGGAACATCCGCTTCAACCCCTCCTTGCGCAGCCGCTTGTTGAGCTCGTAGTCGCCGTACTTGTCGTCGCCCAGGACGGGGTGCTTGAGGTGCGCCAGGTGCACGCGGATCTGGTGCGTGCGGCCGGTGAGCAGCTCGGCTTCCAGCAGCGTGAACTCCGCGCCGCGCGAGACGCGCCGGAAGACCGTTTCGGCGTCCTGGCCTTCGTCGGAAACGGACACGCGTTTTTCGCCCTCGGCGCCACGACGCGCGAGCAGCGGCAGCCGCACGCGTTGCAGCTCGTTGCGGAAGCGCCCGGCCACGCCCGCGAAATAGCGCTTGTCGATGTCACGCCCGCGCATCATCTCGTGCAGCGCGGTGAGAGTCGAGCGCTTCTTGGCCACCAGGAGCACGCCCGAGGTCTCGCGGTCGAGGCGGTGGACGAGCTCGAGGAAACGCGCCTCGGGGCGCATCGAGCGAAGCGACTCGATCACGCCGTGGGCCACGCCACTGCCCCCGTGCACCGCCAGTCCCGCCGGCTTGTCGATGGCGAGCAGCGCATCGTCCTCGTGGATCACAGGCAGGCGGAAATGGGGGGCCGGGGTCGCCGCGCCGCGCTCGGCCACCCGCACGGGGGGAATGCGGATGCGATCGCCCGCCTCCACCTTGCGCGAAGCGTCCACCCGGCGGCTGTTCACCCGCACCTCGCCGCTGCGAAGCACCCGGTACACGTGGCTTTTCGGAACGCCCTTCAGCCGCGCGATCAGGTAGTTGTCGATGCGCTGGCCGGCCTCGTCCTCCGCCACCTCGATCCACCGCACCGCCGGCGCCGCCGAAGATGCGTCTTTGCCATCGCCGGGCATGCCGCGTATACTCTAGGTGGTTGATTTCCAAGAAATCGACGCCGAGCCAAAGGGGAAAACTCCAGCGGCCAACGGGCATCCAAGAGGGGCCCAAGCAGGCCAACGTCGCCCGCCTGCACAGACCAAGGGCGATGGTAAACGAATCACACGCGCTCGACGCACCACGAATTCCACGCTGCAGCCCGGCCCGCGATACCCCGGCCAACCCGGAACCCGGCCTCGCTGAAGCCAGACGAAGAAAAGCAGAAATCGTCCTCGCCGGCTCACCTTCCGTGACCCTCCACAGAACCGACTTCTGACGTCACTCGTCGCCCCGGGACATCCGCGAGGCGCGGGTGGCCCATCTTCCGTGGCAGAGCGCGGGAGAGAGAAGAAATGAAACGCATGCTGTTCAATGCGACCCAGGCCGAGGAGCTCCGGGTCGCGATCGTCGATGGCCAGAAACTCATCGACCTCGACATCGAGTCCGCCGGGAAAGAGCAACGCAAGAGCAACATCTACAAGGGGGTCATCACCCGCGTAGAGCCCTCCCTGGAAGCGGTCTTCGTCGACTACGGCGCCGAGCGCCACGGCTTCCTCCCCTTCAAGGAGATCGCCAAGCAGTTCATGGTCAACGACGGCGGCGAGTTCGGCCGCTCGAAGATGGCCACGCACCTGAAGAACGGCGCCGAGCTCATCGTCCAGGTGGACAAGGACGAGCGCGGCAACAAGGGCGCCGCGCTCACCACTTATATCTCGCTCGCGGGCCGCTACCTGGTGCTCATGCCCAACAACCCGCGCGGCGGCGGCGTCTCGCGCCGCATCGAGGGCGAGGACCGCAACGAGCTGCGCGAGGTGATGGACCAGCTCGAGGTGCCCGAGGGCATGAGCCTCATCGCCCGCACGGCCGGCATCGGCCGCAGCGTGGAAGAGCTCCAGTGGGACCTGAACTACCTGCTGCAGCTCTGGCATGCGATCGAGAAGGCGGCCGAGGAGGAAAAGGGGCCCTGCCTCATCTACCTCGAGTCGAGCCTCGTGGTGCGCGCCATCCGCGACCTCTTCCAGCCCGACATCGGCGAGATCCTCATCGACACGCCGGCGATCTACGACCAGGCGGTGTCGTTCATGAGCACGGTGATGCCGGCCAACGTGAACAAGGTCAAGCATTACCGCGACGACATCCCGCTCTTCTCGCGCTTCCAGATCGAGCACCAGATCGAGAGCGCCTATCGCCGCGACGTGACGCTGCCCTCGGGCGGGGCCATCGTGATCGACCATACCGAGGCGCTGGTCTCGGTGGACGTGAACAGCGCGCGCGCCACGCGGGGGCACGACATCGAGCAGACGGCGTTCAACACCAACCTCGAAGCTGCCGACGAGGTGGCCCGCCAGCTGCGCCTGCGCGACCTGGGCGGCCTCATCGTCATCGACTTCATCGACATGGAGAGCGCCAAGAACCAGCGCGAGGTGGAGAACCGCCTGCGCGAGGCCCTGCGGCACGACCGCGCGCGCGTGCAGATCGGCAAGATCTCGCGCTTCGGGCTGCTGGAGCTTTCCCGGCAACGCCTGCAGCCCTCGCTGGAAGAGACCACGCACTCGCCCTGCCCGCGTTGCCACGGCACCGGTTATATCCGCGACACCGCCTCGACGGCGCTCCACGTCCTGCGCATCCTGCAGGAGGAGGCCATGAAGGAGAACACCGCCGCCATCCATGCGCAGGTTCCCGTGGGCGTCGCGACATACCTGCTCAACGAGAAGCGCAGCGACATCTTCCAGATCGAGGCGCGCCTCAAGGTGAACGTGTTGCTCATCCCCAACCCGCACCTCGAGACGCCCAACTACCAGGTCGAGCGGCTGCGCCACGACTCCGAGAAGCTCGACGTGCAGATTCCCAGCTACGACCTGGCGACCGTGCCCGCGGAGGAGGCGCCCGCGCTGCCCTCTGCGGTTTCCGCCGAGGCCAAGCCCGCGCGTCCCGAGCCGCTGGTGAAGGGAATCAAGCCCGCGCAACCCGCGCCGATCTCGGCGTCGTCGCAGGTCACCATGCCCGGGCCGGTCACTGCCCGGCCCGCTCCGCAGGCGCCGCTGGCGGCCGCCGCGAGCGCGTCGCACGAAGCACAAGGCGGCTTCCTCGATCGCCTGTTCGGCTGGTTCCGCAAGCCCGCGGCGCCCGCTGGCGCCCCGGCGCCCACGCGCGCGGCGACTCCCACTCCCGCGCTGGAAGACCGCGGTGCCCGCGAGGCTCGCGGCCAGGACGGGCGCGGCCGGCGTGAACGCGACGACCGCGGACGCGATTCGCGCCGCGGCGAGCAGCAGCGTCGCGGCGAAGGCCGTGGCCCGCGTCCGGAGGGCGGCCGCACCGAGGCGCGCGCGGAAGGCGCACAGCCGGAAGGCCGGGGCGAGGGCCGTTCGCAAGCGCGCGGCCGCGGTGGCGAGCGCGGCGAGCGCCCCGCCGAGGGACAACCGCGGCCGCCTCGCGAGGCGCGCGAGAATCGCGAGCCGCGCGAGCCGCGGGAGAAACGCGAACCGCGTGAGCCACGCGAGAATCGCGAGCCCCGGGCCGACACGGCTCGCGACGATGGCGTGCGTGCGCAGCAACCACAGCGCGGGCCCCGTGCGGTCAGCGAGGCCGTTCGCGACGAGACGGCGAGCCTCGAGATGCCCCCCGGCGGCGAGGCCGTTGGCGCGGCAGCCGAGAACGGAGAAGGCGTGCGCCGCAGGCGCCGTCGCGGCGGTCGAGGCGGTGCGGATCGTGGCGATCGGCCGGATCGCGCCGAGCGCAGCGAGCGCTCCGAGCGTCCAGCCCGCGAAGACGAGGCGAGCCCCCCTTCGCAGAACCGCGAGCTCTTTGCAGCGAACGCTTCCGAAATGCAGGCCGCGCCCCCGGCCATGGAACGCGATGAGCCCGGTGAAGCTCGCCGGGAGATAGCTCGCCGCGAGCCTCAGCTCCGTCCGACCGAGCCGGCCGAGGCCATTGCGCCTTCCGTGATGCCGGCGCTGGTCCAGCCCGCTCCGGCGGCAGCGATCCACGAAGTGAGCGAGGACGACGGATCGGCGAGCCAGGCGCACGCGCCCGCTCGGCGGCGCCGGCGACATGGGTCGGGCGAGGCGCCCGCGGCGCAGCCGCTGCAGCTGGTCGAAACGCAAGTCCCGACACCTCCCCTGGTCGAGGTCGAGGACGAGTTGCCGCGGCGCACGCGTCCGCGCCGGCGGCGCGGCGGCGCGATGCCCGAAGAGCCCCTCATGCTGGTTGAGACCCAGCAGCCCGCGGGCGAGGCCAGGCCCGAAGGCCAGCCGTGACGGACGGCTCCTCGCCGATCGACTTCTATTTCGACTTTTCCTCGCCCTACGGCTACATCGCGAGCCAGCTCGCCGAGGACTTCGAGAAGCGGGTGGGCCGCCCCATGCGGTGGCGGCCCATCCTTCTGGGAGCCATTTTCAAGGTGACGGGCCAGCCCCCGCTGGTGGACGTGCCGATGAAGGGCGACTATTCGCGCCGCGACTTCGCGCGTTCGGCGCGCATGCACAAGGTCGAGTACCACGCGCCGGACAAGTTTCCCGTCTCCACGGTGGCTGCCTGCCGTGCCTTCTACTGGATCGACGAGCGCGACCCGGGACGGGCACGCCAGTTAGCCAAGGCGCTCTACCGCGCGTACTTCGTGAACGGCGTGGATATCGGCCCTGCGCCAGCGGTGGTGGAGGTGGCGCGAGCCGCCGGCGCCGATGCCGACGGCCTGGCGAACGGGCTCGAGGATCCCGCCCTCAAGGAACGCGTCAAGAATGAGGTCGATGCCGCGATCGCGGCAGGCGTGTTCGGCTCGCCCTACTTCGTGGTCGACGGCGAGCCGTTCTGGGGCACCGATCGGATGCCCATGCTCGAGGCCTGGATCCGCACCGGCGGCTGGTAGCTCGCGGTCCTGAAGCGTGTCGCACGGCCGCGCGCCCACCGCTCCAAAGTGCGGTAGGAGAGCTCCGCAACCGCGAAGGTGGCGGCCACCCTTGCGAGCGTGACGAGCGCCATGCTCCGGGCGTCGTCCTCGATGCGAAACCGCTCGAGCGCCAGGAAGACCGGCATGTGGTACAGGTAAAGCCCGTACGAGCGCGTGCCGACGTATTGCAGGACCGGCAGGCGCAGCAAGCGGTTCATCGGGCCCTCGTGGCCCACGGCGGCCACGATGACGGCGGCGCACACGATCGCGAAGAGCGTGAAGCCGAAGGACCTCATGAGGAAGTCCATCCACGGCACGAGCAGGAAGCAGGCCACGATGGCGAGCAGCGACGCCGGCCCCACCCAGCGCCCCAGGCGCACCGGGCCTCGCGCCAGCGCGAGCGCGGCGAAGCAGCCCACCGCCAGCGAATCTGCCCGCGTGTAGGTGGGGGTGTAGACCTCGAGGCGAAGCGACAGGAGCACCACGCGAACGCACAACACCGCGAGGATCGTCCAGCCGAGGAAGCGCATCCGCCGCGGACCCAGCAAGAGGAAGAGCAGCGGCCAGGCGAGGTAGAAGTGCTCCTCGACGGCGAGCGACCACGTGTGCATCAGCCCGCCGAGGGTGCGGCTATCCACCATGTTCGCGGCGAAGAAGGTGGCGGCCGCTGCCCCCGCGGGTCCCGTGAGACCGAGGCCGAGCGCAAGCAACGCGCAGGCGACCAGCGGCGGCAGGATGCGCAACGCGCGCCGCGCATAGAACCGGCGCAGGCTCACGCTGGCGTCGCGCGCCTCTTCCGCAAGCAACAGCGAGGTGATGAGGAAGCCGCTCAGGACGAAGAAGAGGTCCACGCCGAGGTAGCCGCCGACCACCCAGTGCAGGTAGGAGAAGTGCAGCGCCATGACGGGGAGCACGGCGATCGCCCGCAGCCCGTCGAGCTCGGGCACCTTGCTCACGGCGCCGGCCGGTCGAGGGCGAAGAGGCGTGCAGGCACCGGCCGCTGGATCTCGCGGCGGATCGCGACATCGGTCGAGGCCGACACGATGAACCCCGCCTGCCGCGCGGCCGCCTCGACGTAGCGCGCCGAATGGGCATAACGCCCCGACGCGGAAAGGGTGAAGTCGACCTCGTCGCCGGCGAGCTCCACCGAGAACATGAGTCGCCCGCCAGGCGCCAGCGCGCGGGCGGCGGCCGCGAGGACGCGTTCGAGCGCGCCCACGTACAGGAAGACCTCCAGCGCCACGGCCAGGTCCACCGAGGCAGGGGCCTGTCGCTCGAGGAAAGCGCCGATCTCCTCGCGCACCAGCTCGTCGTAGATGCCGCGCTCGCGCGCCCGCTCGAGCATCGCCCCCGACAGGTCCACCCCCACGAGCCGTGCCGCAGCCGGCCGCAGGAAGGTGCCCGAAAGGCCGGTTCCGCACCCCAGGTCCACCACTGCAAGGCCGCCGCGCGCGCCCAGCCACGAGGCCATGAAGGCGGCCGCCGCCTCGGGGCCGATGTATTCCAGCTCGCCCTTGAGCTTCTCGTCGAACTGCGCCGAGAAGCGGTCGAAGAAGCGCTCGATGTACTCGTCCGGGGGACGGTCGGGACGCGCGCCCGTCACGCAGTCGCGCATGTGGGCGAACTCGGCGTTGCCGGGATCGAGCGCCAGGATGCGGTCGAAACACTCGAGCACCGGCGCGCTGTCCGCGGGTCCTTCCGCGGCGGCGGCCACATAGTCGAGGTAGAGCACCTTGCCCAGGTTGCACCAGGCGAAGAGGAACTGCGGATCGAGCGCCACGGCGGTGCGAAACGAGGCGATCGCCTCGGGCTTGCGCCAGAGCTGCATGTACGCGAGGGCGAGCTCGTTGTGCGTCGGCGCGAAGTTCGGCTGCACCTCGAGCGCGCGCGCAAGCAGCCCGAGTGCCGCCTGCGGCTGGCCGAGGATGCGCTCGCAATAGCCCAGGCGGTTGAGCGAATACCACTCGCGCGGCTGCTCGTCGAGCACGCGGCGGTAGCATTCGGCCGCCTCCTCGACGCGCCCCAGGCACTCGAGCACGTAGCCCAGGTTCGCGCGCGCCTGGAAATACCGCGGCCGGTACTGCAGCGCGCGGCGGTAGCTGGCGATCGCCTCCTCGGCCCTTCCGGCCGCCACGTGGCACAACGCCGCCATGAAGTGGTATTCGGGATTCACGCGGTCCGAGCGCAGCGCGCCCAGCACGTGGGGATATGCCTCGGCATGGCGCTCCTGCATCAGCGCCGAAAGCGCGAGCAGGAAATGGCCGCGGGCGTTGCGCGGCTGCTGCGCGAGCACCATGCGCGCGCGCTGCTCGCCCTCCCCGTACTGGCGCTCGCGCACCATCGCCTCGCCTTGCGCGAGCAGGCGATCGAGGGTCTCGGAGTAGAAGGTCAAGCGCCCTGCAACCGGAAGCTGCCCGGGTCGAGCTCGGCTTCGAAGCGCTCGAGCCAGCGCTCGGCGGCCTCCTCGACCATGTCGAGCACGCGCTCGAAGCCTTCGGCGCCGCCGTAGTACGGATCGGGCACGTCCCCGCCCTTCCAGCGGCCGCTCGCCTCGAGGAAAAGCCCCAACCGGGCGCGGGCGCCTTCCGGGGCCATGCCCTTCAGCAGCCGCAGGTGCGTGCGATCCATGGCGAGGATGTAGTCGTAACGCTGGAAATCTTCTCGCGTCACCTGCGCCGCGCGCAAGGGGCTCAGGTCGTAGCCGCGCTTCTTCGCATGGCGCGTGGCTCGCGGGTCGGGGCATTCGCCCACATGGTAGTCGTGCGTGCCCGCCGAGGCGACGGCGATGCGACCGGCCAGCCCGCGCTTCTCGACCAGGTGGCGAAGCACGCCCTCCCCCGTGGGCGAGCGGCAGATGTTGCCCGTGCACACGACCAGGACGGCGATGCGATCCTTCATGCGCTGCCCCCGACCGCCATCAGGCGATCGCGGGCGGCCTTGAGCTCGTCGCGCAGGCTGGCGGCGCGCTCGAACTCGAGGTTCCTCGCGGCCTCGAGCATCTCCTTCTCCAGCCGGCGGATGCGCTGGTCGAGCTGCTTCTCGGAGAGCGTGTCGTACTTCGCCTCCTCCTGCGCCGCCTTGCGCGTCTCGCGGGCCTCGTCCACGTCGTACACGCCGTCGATCATGTCCTTGATGCGCTTGGAGATGCTCTTGGGCTCGATGCCGTGCGCCAGGTTGAACGCCACCTGCTTCGCGCGCCGCCGCTCGGTCTCCTCCATCGCCGCCTTCATCGAGTCGGTGACGTGGTCGGCGTAGAGGATGGCGGTGCCGTTGATGTGGCGCGCGGCGCGCCCGATGGTCTGGATGAGCGAGCGCCCTGAGCGAAGGAACCCCTCCTTGTCGGCATCGAGGATCGCGACCAGCGACACCTCGGGAATGTCCAGCCCCTCGCGCAGCAGGTTGATCCCGACGAGGACGTCGAACAAGCCCTTTCTCAGGTCGCGGATGATCTCGACCCTCTCGACGGTATCGATGTCCGAGTGCAGGTAACGCACCTTCACGCCGTGCTCGGAGAGGTAGTCGGTGAGGTCCTCGGCCATCCGCTTGGTGAGCGTGGTCACCAGCACGCGCTCGTTGACCTTCACGCGCTTGCTCACTTCCGACAGCAGGTCGTCAACCTGCGAAGAAGCCGGCCGCAGCACCAGCACCGGGTCGATGAGCCCGGTCGGGCGCACCACCTGCTCCACGACCTGGGCCGAGTTCTTCTTCTCGTAGTCGGCCGGCGTGGCCGAGACGAAGACCGCCTGGCGCATCTGCCGCTCGAACTCCTCGAACTTGAGCGGCCGGTTGTCGAGGGCGGAGGGCAGGCGGAAGCCGTACTCGACCAGCACCTCCTTGCGCGAGCGGTCGCCGTTGTACATGCCGCCGATCTGGGGAATGGTCACGTGGCTCTCGTCGATCACGATGAGCGCCTGCCGCGGCAGGTAGTCGATGAGCGTCGGCGGCGGCTCGCCCGGCGCGCGTCCGGAGAGGTGGCGCGTGTAGTTCTCGATGCCCTTGCAGAACCCGAGCTCGTTCATCATCTCCAGGTCGAAGTGCGTGCGCTGCTGCAGGCGCTGCAGCTCGAGCAGCTTTCCCTGCTGCTGGAAGAAGTCGAGCCGCTCGCGCAGCTCGACCTTGATGGTCTCGATGGCGCGCAGCACGGTCGCGCGCGGGGTCACGTAGTGGCTCTTCGCATACAGGGTGAAGCGCGGGATGCGGTGCAGCAGCTCGCCCGTGAGTGGGTCGAAGAGCGTGAGCGACTCGATCGTGTCGTCGAAGAGCGAGATGCGAAGCGCCTGCTCCGAGTTCTCCGCCGGGAAGACGTCGATGGTGTCGCCGCGCACGCGGAAGGTGCCGCGCCGGAAGTCGATGTCGTTCCTCGTGTACTGCATGCCTGCCAGCCGCGCGAGCAGGTCCCGCTGGCCGACGGGATCCTTCTCGCGCAGCACCTGTCGCATGTCCTGGTAATCGCCGGGATCACCGATGCCGTAGATGCAGGAGACCGTCGCCACGATCACCGAGTCGTTGCGCTCGAGCAGGCTCTTCGTCGCCGAAAGCCGCATCTGCTCGATGTGCTCGTTGATGGACGAGTCCTTCTCGATGTAGAGGTCGCGCGAGGGCACGTAGGCCTCGGGCTGGTAGTAGTCGTAATACGAGACGAAGTACTCGACCGCGTTCTCGGGGAAGAACTCGCGGAACTCGGAGTAGAGCTGCGCCGCCAGCGTCTTGTTGGGGGCGATGATGAGCGCCGGGCGGCCGATGCGCGCGATGACGTTGGCCATGGTGTAGGTCTTGCCCGAGCCGGTCACGCCCAGCAGGGTCTGGTACGAAAGGCCGTCGTTGATGCCCTCGGTGAGCTTGGCGATCGCCTGCGGCTGGTCGCCCGCCGGCGCGAAGGACTGGTGCAGGCGGAAGGGGCTATCTGGAAAGGTGAGGATTTCCATCTCGGCGGTGCGGGCAAACGAACAATTTTACAGGCGGGCGACGCCATGGGCGACGGCCACACAGGCTAAAATATCCATAGATATCCCGTCCCTGTCCCGTCCCCCGTCCCGGTCGCCCATTTTCGGAGTTCCCATGTCCCTCGTCGCCAGCCGCCTGCAGGTCATCAAGCCTTCGCCCACCCTTGCCGTGTCCGCCAAGGCGGCCCGCCTCAAGGCCGAGGGCAAGGACGTGATCGCGATGGGCGCCGGCGAGCCCGACTTCGATACGCCGCAGTTCATCAAGGACGCAGCCATCGCTGCGATCGACAAGGGGCTTACCAAGTACACCGCCGCGGGCGGCACGCCCTCGCTCAAGAAGGCGATCGTCGCCAAGTTCAAGCGCGAGAACGGCCTGGAATACAGCGAAAGGCAGATCCTCGTCTCCTGCGGCGGCAAGCAGACCTCCTTCAACCTGTGCATGGCCCTCCTCAATCCGGGCGACGAGGCGATCATCCCCGCGCCGTACTGGGTGTCGTACCCCGACATGGCCATGATGGCCGACGGCAAGCCGGTGTTCATCGCGGCCGGGATCGAGCAGGGGTTCAAGATCACCGCGGAGCAGCTCGATCGCGCGATCACGCCGCGGACTCGCCTGCTCTGGATCAACAGTCCGTCCAATCCCACCGGTGCGGTCTACACCGCGGCCGAGCTGGCGTCGCTGGGCGCCGTGCTGCGCAAGCATCCTCGCATCGTCGTCGCCACCGACGACATGTACGAGCACATCCTGCTCGACGGCTCGAAGTTCGTGAACATCCTCAACGTGTGCCCCGACCTCTACGACCGCACCGTCACCATGAACGGCGTCTCCAAGGCGTACTCGATGACCGGCTGGCGCATCGGCTATTGCGGCGGGCCGCAGGAGCTCATCGAGGCGATGGAGAACGTGCAATCCCACAGCACCTCCAACCCGGCCTCGATCTCGCAATACGCCGCCGAAGCCGCGCTCACCGGCGACCAGTCGTGCATCGAGCCCATGGCCGCCGCCTTCAAGGAGCGCGCAAGGGTCGTGACCGAGGGCCTCAACGCCATCCCCGGCGTGAAATGCCTGATGCCGTCGGGGGCCTTCTACGCGTTTCCCGATTGCCGCGAGGCGATCCGTGGGCTGCATGCCGCGGGGCGCCTGTCCGCCCCGACAGACATCGCGTTGTGCGATTACCTGCTGGCCCAGCCGAAGGCGGTGGCCGCGGTTCCGGGCTCCGCTTTCGGCGCCGACGGCTACCTGCGCATCTCCTTCGCCACCTCGATGGAAAACATCCGCAAGGCGGTCGAGCGCATGGGCGAGGCGATCGCCGCGCAACGCGTCGCCGCGTAGGCGCTTTCCGGCATGGCGAAGCGGCGCCTGCGGGCGCCGTTTTGATTGGTGTGCCGGCAACGCGTCCCGCGGACGCCTGTCATACGGGCATAGCCGATGGGGGTTTCCATGCGCACCTTGTTGAAGGCATCCGTGGCCGTGCTCCTGGCGCTCGCCGCGACCGAGGCGTGGGGCGAGGTCCTCGTGTACAAGCTCACCGACCGCGCAGGCAACGTGACCTATTCCGACCGCGTGCCCAGGGGCTTCGATGGCCAGGTCGAGCGCAGGCTGATCGAGCCGGGCGAGCGCTCGGTGCGCCTCCCCGATCCGGTCGCGGCGGGAACGGACGTCGCGCGCGCCGAGACCGACTGGGAGAAGATCATCCGCAGCCGGCCCGCGCCCGATCCGTCGGAAGCCCGTGTCGCCGCCGCCCGGGCGCGGCTCGCGAACGCACGCCAGGCACTCGAGAACGCGCAGAACAATTCGACCGCCGAAGACTGGATCTATTTCGGCCCGAACAACCCGGCGGGCATGCGGCGCGCTCCACGCCCCGAATACCAGGAGCGCCTCGCCCGGCTCGAGGCCGAGGTGCTTGCCGCGGAAGAAGCCCTGCGCATCGCCGAGCGCGGCTGGTAGGGAAGTTCGACGCACGCGCCGCGCATCGGCGCGAAATCCGTCATGCTTCCGGCATGACGGATCTCCCCTCCTACGAGCAATTGCTCGCCCAGGCCGGTCCCGCGAGCGCCGAGGTGCGCGCCGCGGAAAGGCCCTCTTCCTCTCCACCGGCGCCGTTACCCAACCTGAGGTTGCGCAACACCGCGATCATCGGTGGCGGCGCGCTCGTCTTCGGCGCCTATGGGCTCACCAGCTGGTGGGACGACGGCTTCAACCGGAAATTCCGCGCCCGGCGCGAATACGACTTCGGCCGCAACGCGATCCACGCCGGCGTGGACAAGCTGGGCCACGTATATTCCACGTACGTCGCCACGCGGGCGTTCGGCCCGCTGTTCGAGTGGGCGGGCAATTCTCCGCACGATGCGCGCAAGCTCGCGGCATGGACCGCCTGGGGCGCCATGAGCGCCGTGGAGATCATCGACGGCTTCTCGAAGAAGTACAGCTTCAGCTACGAGGACTTCATCGCCAACACCGTCGGCGCGCTAGCCGGGTATGCGATGGCGAGCGATCCCGCGCTGGACGACCTCATCGACCTTCGCCTTTCCTACCGGCCGTCGCCGTTGTCCGAATACGACCCGCTCGGGGACTATCCGGGGCAGCGCTTCCATTTCGTGGTCAAGGCCGAGGGCGTGCCGGGATTGCGAGATACGCCGGTGCTGAAATACCTCGAGCTCAACCTGGCTTATCGCGCGCAGGGCATCGACACGCCGGACGAGTGGGCGCTGCACGATTTCGCGCAGCGCCGCCGCCGCGTCTATGCGGGCGTGAGCCTCAACCTCGCCAAGCTGCTGTCGGATGCCTTCTATGGCGGGCGCAAATCCACGACCCGCACGCAGCGTGCTGCGCAGGCGATCCTCGACGTGGTGCAGATCTCGCCCACCGGCCTCTGGAAGCGCTACGAGCTGGACGACGATCCGCTGGCGCGGTAGTGCAAGAGGCTGGTGCCCGAGGCCGGGCTCGAACCGGCATGGCCGTGAGGCCGGGGGATTTTCGTGCCACTTCGGCTTTCGCCGCCGGCGCGGGTTGCGCCGTTCGTGGCCTGGAGCACGCCTTCACCGTGGCGCCTGCGCGCTTTAGGTGCCCGCCGTCTGCTCTCTACACCTTCCCTGGCGGCTCGCCAGGGCTTGGCTCGGCGTTGGCGCGGCCGCACGGCCAGGGCGTTCACCGAATTTGACGGGCTTCACTCCGCGGATTTCCCCGCGGAGGCTCACTGTTGCAAGTCCCCTGCGTCTACCAATTCCACCACTCGGGCGACGGATGGTGAGCCATGATCGTGCAAAGGCCCAAATGAGACAATACAGGCTTCATTCCGACGGAGGATCGTTCGTGCTGCCGCTGCCGCCTTTCCACCTCGCCTTTCCCGTCCACGACCTCGAGGAAGCACGCCGCTTCTACGGCGGCCTGCTCGGCTGCCCCGAAGGGCGCAGCTCGGACGAATGGGTGGACTTCAACTTCTATGGCCACCAGATCGTCGCGCACCTGTCGCCCGACGAAGCGGGTCACCGCGCCACCAGCGACGTCGATGGCGACGCCGTGCCGGTGCGCCACTTCGGCGCCATCCTTTCGATGGACGTCTGGGAATTGCTCGCCCGGAAGCTGAAGGAAGCCGGCACGCGCTTCGTGATCGAGCCGCACGTGCGCTTCAAGGGCCAGGTGGGCGAGCAGGCCACGATGTTCTTCCTCGACCCCTCGGGCAACGCGCTCGAGTTCAAGGCTTTCGGCGACATGGGCCAGGTCTTCGCGCGCTAGATGGCGAACGCGCACCCCTTCTTCTCCCACCACCGCCAGGGATTCGTGCGCGTGGCCGCATGCACGCCGCGAACGCACGTGGGAGATCCGGATGCCAACGGCCGGGAGACGCTCGCGCTCTTGCGCGAGGCCGCGCGACGCAACGTCGATCTCGTGGTGTTTCCGGAGCTGGGGCTGTCGGCCTACGCGATCGACGACCTGCTGCTGCAGGAAGCCCTGCTCGACGCGGTGGAGTCGTCGCTCGCGCGGTTGCTCGATGCGACTCGCGAGTTGGCTACCGTGGGCATCGTCGGCGCCCCCGTTCGCCGCAACCAGCGCCTGTACAACTGTGCCGTCGTCTTCTCGCGCGGCAGCATCCTCGGCGTGGTTCCGAAGTCCTTCCTTCCCAACTACCGCGAGTACTACGAGAACCGCTGGTTCGCGCCGGGCGCCGGGATCACGCAAGCGGAGGTCACCCTGGCCGGCCAGGCGGCGGCCTTCGGCACCGATCTGCTCTTCGCCGCCGCGGAGCTGCCGGATTTCACGTTCCATGCGGAGATCTGCGAGGACTTCTGGACGGCCACGCCGCCGTCCACCCGCGGCGCGCTGGCGGGGGCGTTGATCCTGTGCAACCTATCGGCTTCCAACGTGGTGATCGGAAAGGCCGAGGACCGGGCGATGCTGTGCGCTTCGCAGTCGGTGCGTTGCCACGCCGCCTACGTCTACTCGGCCTCCGGGCCGGGCGAGAGCACCACCGACCTCGCCTGGGATGGCCAGGCCACGATCCACGAGCTGGGCGCGCTGCTTGCGCACACCGAGCGCTTTCCGCGCGAAGGGCAGATGGCGGTGGCCGACGTGGACGTGGAGCGCTTGCGGCAGGAGCGCATGCGCACGGTGACCTTCAATGCCGCTGCCGAAGCCGCCGGCCATCCGGAGAAGGCTTTCCGCCGCATCGCGTTCGAGCACCGTCCGGCGTTCGCCGACGTGGGCCTGGAGCGGCGCATCGACCGCTTTCCCTTCGTGCCCGACGATCCCGGGCGCCTCGATCGCGATTGCTACGAAGCCTTCAACATCCAGGTCCAGGGGCTCACGAAGCGGCTGCAATCGACCAACGGCGAGCGCATCGTGATCGGCGTGTCCGGCGGGCTGGATTCGACCCACGCGCTGCTGGTGGCGGCGAAGACCTTCGATGCGCTGGGCCTTCCCCGATCCAACATCCTCGGCTTCACCCTCCCCGGTTTCGCCACCTCCGAGAAGACGAGGGCCAACGCGTGGACGCTCATGCGCGCCCTGGGCATCACCGGCGAGGAGATCGACATCCGGCCGATGGCGATGAAGATGCTCGAGGACCTTCGGCATCCCTATGCGCGCGGCGAGCCCGTCTACGACGTGACGTTCGAGAACGTGCAGGCAGGCCTGCGCACCGACTACCTCTTCCGCCTGGCGAACTCGCGCAACGCCTTCGTGCTCGGCACGGGCGACCTCTCCGAGCTGGCGCTGGGTTGGTGCACGTACGGGGTGGGCGATCACATGAGCCACTACAACGTGAACGGCTCGGTTTCCAAGACGCTCATCCAGTACCTGGTGCGCTGGGTGATGAAATCCGGGCACCTGGACGCCGAGGCTTCTCGCACCCTTGGCGAGATCCTCGGGACCGAGATCTCGCCCGAGCTCGTGCCCGCGTCGGCGACGGGTGGCGCACTGCAGAGCACGCAGTCGAAGATCGGCCCCTACGAACTGCAGGATTTCCACCTCTACTACATCACGCGTTACGGACTTCGACCCTCGAAGGTTGCGTTCCTCGCCTGGCACGCCTGGAAGGATGCGACGCACGGCGATTGGCCGCCCGCCTTTCCCGATGAGGGCAGGCACGCCTACGACCTCGCCGCGATCAAGCACTGGTTGCGCGTATTCCTGCATCGCTTCTTCGAGACCAGCCAGTTCAAGCGCTCGGCGTTGCCCAACAGCCCGAAGGTCGTGGCGGGCGGCAGCCTCTCGCCGCGAGGGGACTGGCGCGCGCCTTCGGACGGCAACGCGAAGGCGTGGCTGGAAGAGCTCGACCGCGCGGTGCCTTAACGGCCGGCGAGCAGGGCCGCGCGGATCTCGCGCAGCTTGGCCTTCACCCGCCCGGCATTTTCAGGGCCCATGCGGATGAGGACCTTCTGTCCCGCAGAGCGCGACTCGAGGCCCGGGTCGGCATACTCGTAGAGCACCTTGGGTTGGGCCAGCGCGATCGGGCCCGCGGGCTCGGGCGCTTCCAGCAGGTGGTCGATCACCTCGACCACGCGATCGTTGAAATGCCCTCCCGGATAACCGAGCTCCACGTAGGCCTGCTGGAAAAGCGGGTACAGCGCGAGGTAGCCATCGACCGCCTTGCGCGCATCGAGGCGCTCGACCAGGGCAACCGGCACACGGTAGCGCTCGAAGTTGCGTCGGTCGATGGCAAGCGCCTCGGCCTTCCCGGACGTGACGAACGCTCCGCCCAACGGCTTCACCGGGTTCACCCTGGCGGCCACGCTTTCGCGCGGCAGGTTGTCGATGGTCGCCACGATGTTGCGAACCAGGTTCTCGGGAATGAACCATTGCGCCACGGCCGCGGGGCCGAAGAGCCCCGACAGCCGCTCGACGGCGAGCGGATCGCTCTCCTTCAATGCCGGCAGAGGGGGCGCGTCGGCAGGCGGCGCGGGCACGGGGTGGCGCGGCCCTTTCGGCTGCGCGATCGTGGGGATGGCCGGGGCGCTCACCGGTGGCGGGGGAGGCGGCTCGCGGCTCTGCCACCAGAACCAGCCCCCGGCGCCGAGGGCGACAAGCACCAGCAGGATGGCGATCGCGGCACGCATAGGTAGGTGGATCGGAACTCCCCGCGTGGGTTCCCGTCCCACGAAAAGGCAGACGAACCCGGAGGATCGCCATGGACTTCCTTGCCCGCGCGTGCAGCCTGCTGGCGCTTCTGTGCCTCGTCACAAGCGCGGCCTTCGCGGCCGACACCCCGGCGGCGCGGCGCGCCGCCGAGCTGCTCAACCGGCCCGTGGCCGAGGCGAGCGGCAAGCCCATCGGCGACCTGCGTGACCTCGTGATCGACATGGCCGAGGCCCGGGTGACCGCGCTCGTGATCGGCGTGGGCTGGCGCGACGGCAAGGAGCGGCTGGTGGCGAGACGGCTCGAGGCAGGGGCGAGCTTCGATGGGCAGCGAATCACGTTGCCGCCGGGCAAGCCTCCCCAAGCGCGGGAATTCGACGAGCACCGGTGGCCCTCGCTGGAGCGTTTCGCGTCGGCGGAGCGCTCGAGCCCCGTGTCATGGCCGGGAGATGCATCGGCGAAGCCGGTCGCGCGCGCAAGCGTGCTGATGAAGGCGCCCTTTCGCGATGCGCAAGGCGAGGTGGTGGGACAAGTCCGAGATTTGCTCGTGGACATCTCCAGCGGGAGCGTGCGCAACGTGGTGGTGGAGTTCGATCCCGACTGGTACGGCTCGGGCGGATGGGTGGCGTTGCCGCTCGCCAGCGTGCGCCGCTCGGGGCAAGACCTGGTTGCGGCCTTCGAGCCCGAGTACATCCGCCCCGTGGATGGCACGCGCGCGCAGCCGCGCAAGCCGAAGGCGCCCGCTCCCACGCTCGACCGCGACTTTCGCCTCTCGCGCCTCATCGGCCGCAAGGTGGTGGATTCGCAAAGGCGCGCCATCGGCACGTTGAGCGACTTCACCGTGGATGCCGCGGGCGCCAGGCTCACGCACGCCGTGATCGACCTCGGGAACAAGCGCGTCGCCTATCCGATGCCGCTCGCGGGCGCGACGCTGGACGGCGAGGCCATCGTCCTCGATGCGTCCAGGGCGCGCATCGACGCCCTGCCTGCGCCGCCGAAAGCAGCACGCGCGCGTCCCGCAAGCCGCCTGCTTCGCGCCGACATCGCCGACTACACCGGCGCGGACGTGGGCGACATTCGCGACCTCGTGGGCAATCCCGCCACGGGCGAGCTGCGCTATGCCGTGGCCGAATTCGATCCTTCCTGGGTCCAGACGGGCAAGTTGGTCACCGTCCCGATGGGCGAGGTCACGTCGCTCGAGGGCCGCAACGGGATCGCCATGCGAGCCGACCTGAACGCCCTCAACGGGGCGATGCTGTTCGACAAGGGCAAGTGGCCCGACATCAACGGGCCCGCGTATCGCAAGTACGTTGACGGCTACCTCGCGCGCCACTAACGCTGCTGCGTTACTGCCGCGAGCCGCTCCGGGCTCGGCTCGATCCCCAGCCCCGGCTCGCCTCCGAGGACCGCGCGGCCCTCGCGGATGGCACCCAGGGGCCCGCACGATTCGGAGCGGAGCGCATTGGGGTTCGCGTCCACCTCGAGCAGGCCGTCGCCGCCGATCGCCGCGAGCAGGTGCGCCGAGGCGAGCAGCCCGACGCCCCCGCCCAGGAAATGCGGGCAGAAGCGCACCCCCGAGGCGCAGATTCGTCGCGCCACGCGAAGGCAACCGCTGAAGCCGCCCCACTTCGCCATGTCGGGCTGCAGCACGCCGAAGGCGCGCGATGCGATCGCCGCGTCGAAGCTTGCGTCGCCGGCCATGTTTTCCCCCGCGGCAAGGGGCATCGGCGCCGATCCGGCGAGCGCCCTCCAGTCGTCGAGCGAGGTATCGGCCCGGACCGGCTCCTCCATCCACTCGAGATCGAACTCGTCAAGCCGGGGCAGCAGGGCGCGCGCCTCGGCCACGCTCCAGGCCTGGTTGGCGTCGGCCATGAGGCTCGCATCGCTGCCCAGCACGCGGCGCAGCGCGCGCAGGTTGGCGAAGTCACGCTCGGCGCCGAAGCCGAGCTTCACCTTGAAGGCGCGAAAGCCCTCCTCGCTCTTGCGCGCGGCGAGCGCCTCGGGCGCATCGGGGTTGATCCCGCTCGCGTAAACGCCGATCGCAGGATCGTGCCCGCCCAGGTATCGCCAGAGTGGCTCCCCTGCGCGGCGGGAAGCGAGATCCCACAGCGCCATGTCGATGCCGGCGATGCATTGCGCGATGGGGCCGGGCTCTCCGGACTGGATCGCCAGCACCGCCGTGCGCGCCGAGAGGTCATCGAAGATCGCCGCCGGATCCGCCGGATCGCGGCGCTCGAGGAGCCCCGCAAATACGGATTGCAGCAGGCGCGCCCGGTGCTCCGCGCCGACCGCCGGGAAGTTGCACCACACCTCGCCCCAGCCCCTGGCGCCCTCCTCGTCCTCCACTTCGACCAGCACCATCGGCCGGTCGTGCATCACGCCGAACGAAGTGCGCACCGGGGCCTGCACGGGCCAGCGGAAGACGTGCGCGCGCAACGCCCGGATGCCGGGCGCCGTCGCTATGCCGGGTCGCTGGATCACATCTTGTCGAGCGCCACGCTGCCGTCCTCGGTGGCGAGCGAAGGATCGCGCTTCCAATTCTCGATCCGCTCGAGCAGGCGCACGGCGACCCGGTCCTCCTCGTCCTCGGCGCGCAGCTGCGCATAGATCGCCGCCGCCCCCTCGAGGTCGCCCTTCGCATAGAGATCGAAGGCGCGCGCGGTGCGCTCGGCGCGCAGCGAATCGCTCATGGGCGTGTAGACGTCCACGGCGAGCGCCTTTCCGGCGACCTTGATGCGGTCCACGCGCCGCATGGCGAGGCGCCCGCCGAGCTTTGCCACGGTCTCGCCGCTGGCGAGGATGGGCGTGCCGTAGAGCTTGTTGCAGCCTTCGAGGCGGGAGGCGAGGTTCACCCCGTCGCCCATTGCGCTGTAGGCGAAGCGCGATTCGGAGCCGAAGTTGCCGACGACAGCCTCGCAGGTGTTGAGCCCGACCCGCATCTTGACCTCGGGCAGTCCCGCCTCGCGAAGCTCGGCGCGCAGCGCCTCCATGCCCTTCTGCGCCTCGATCGCCGCGCTCATCGCGTGGAACGCATGATCGGGGTCGTCCAGGGGCGCATTCCAGAACGCCATGAGGCCATCGCCCATGAACTGGACCACGGTGCCCTTGCGCTCGAAGATCACGCCGGTCAGCATCGTGAAGTGCCGCGTGAGCACCTGTTGCACCACGTCGGGCGCGGTCTTCTCCGTGAGCGTGGTGAAGCCCGCGAGGTCGGTGAACATCACCGTGATCTCGCGCCGCTGGCCACCCAACTTGAGGCGCGCCGGATCGTCGACCACCTGCCCTACCACTTCGGCCGACACGTAGAGGGAAAAGGCGCGTTGCAGCTCGCGCTTGCGACGGCTTTCGGTCAGGTACGCCGCGAGGATGTAGCTCACGTACGCGAGCGCGGCGGTGGCGATCGGTGTCGCTGCCACGATCCAAAGCCGTTCGTGGGCGAAGGCAAACCACGCGAGGCCGGAGAACACCGCCACGATCGCCACCAGCGTGAGGAACCCACGAAGCGGGCGCCAGCGCCGCATGCCGAGGAAGGCCAGCAGGGCCGCGAGCGCGTCGAGCGCCAGGTTTGCGCCGCTACCGAGGCTTCGCAGCCATTGCCCCGACAGGGCGTTGTCGACGATCGTGGCGTGCAGCTTGATCCCCGAGGTGAGCGTGCCCGCCGCAGAAAGGAACGGCGTGGCGAAGTGGTCGGGGTGCGACATGCCGAGCTCGGGTGTGGCGCGCAGGTCGCGTCCGACGAGCACGATGCGGCCGCCGAACACCTGCTTCAGCTCCTCCGGCGTGGCTTCCAGCACGAGGTGGTACGGGATGGGGTCGAAGATGTTGTCCGCGCCCATGTAACGGATGAGCGCGCCCTTGTCCGGCAGCGGCGGCACCGGATGCGAGGGCGCCCTCACCTGCAGCACTTTCACGATCTGGCGCCAGAATGCATCGGGCTCTTCCGGGACCCGGCGAACGAACTGGTCCGGGTCGTAGGTGATCGTCGCGAGCCCCGAGAAGGCTCCCGCGTCGGTGAAGGCCGGCAGCGGATCGGTGCGCCGCCACAGGCGCATGCCGGTGGTCTCGCTGTAGACGAAGTCCGCGGCCATGACCACATTGCCCGCCTTCTGGATCGCCTTGGCGAGCGCGGCGTCGTCCTCTGCGCCCGAAGGCTCGGCCATGAGGATGTCGAGCGCGATCACGGCGGCGCCGCCGAGCGCTATGCGATCCACCAGCTCGGCGTGCAGCTTGCGCGGCCACGGCCAGCGCAGCTGCAGCGCGTTCATCGAGTCCTCGTTGATGGCCACGAGGACCAGCGGCTGGGTGATCTCGCCGCGCGCGGTGGTGACCGTCAGGTAGTCGAACACGCGCCGCTCGAGCGCCGTCCACGCGGGGACCCAGGTGGCGATCGCCGCGACGATGGCGAAGCAGCCGAGGGCGATCAGGGCGTCGAGATGCCGTGCGGCGTGGCTTCCCGCGCGATCGAGCCGCAGTCGCCGCGCGAGGCTAGAAGCGATAGTTGACGGCGACACCGACCGACTCGTCCGCGGACTTTGCGCCGATGCCGGCGATGATCAGCTCGATGGAGAGCCTCTTGGAAGGGCTCTCCCAGTATCCCTGCAGCGCCCCGCTCCACTCGGCGGGCAGCCGGATCGCGTTGCCCTCGTCGGCGAAACGCTCCGAGCGATAGATCGCTTTCGCGGCTACGAAGGCGCGCCGGTCGCTGAAGCACGTGGCGCCGAATGCATAGCGCCGTTTCGGAAGGAAGGCCAGCTGCTTGCCCGCGTGCGCCTCCCCCGTGTTCTCGCTGGTAGCCCAGGTGGCTTCGGCGAACAACGAGACCTGGCGCGTGGCCATGAGGTTGGCGGTGAGCCCGCGCTCGGTGAGCTCGCCCCGGGACAGCTCGGCGAAACCTTCCAGCCGGTCGAGCGCGGCCAGCGCGTTGAAGCTCCGATTGCGCAGGCGCTCGAGGTTGCTCGCATCCGGGCGGTTGTTGAGCACGCCGATCAGGCTCGAGTAGAGGTTGTCCACCTCCTGCCGATCGTAGAACGCGGTAGCGAGGAAACGTGTTCCGGCCTGCCACTCGGCCTGCGCACGCACGCGGTCCTGCAAGCCGCCCGGCAACAGGTAGCGGTCGTCGACGACGATGCCGGCGGTGGAGGTGGGCCGCAGCGACCCGGTCGAGGCAGGCTTGAGCCAGCGCTGGAACGCCGCGCGCAGCGTGAGCGGTTCCAACGGCTTCCAGGCCAGGCCCGCGCGCGGGGACAGGCGGCTGAGCGAATGGTCGTCGTCCAGGGGCACCAGCTGTTGCGCGAAATCGCGCCGTACCAGGATGTCGTTGGTCTTTTCGTAGCGGGTGTGATCGACCTGCACTTCGGCGAGCAGCGCGCGGCCGGTGGGAGTGCGCAGCGCGATCTCGCCGCCCCGAGAAGTGTCGCGGATGTCCTGGCGGACCGATTCGAGCAGGCGCGTGCCCGCGAGGCTGGCGCGAGGGAATGCGTCGCGCTCGAGGAAGTCGATGCTCCTGAAGGTCGTCCGCTCCAGCGTGAACGACAGCTCCGTGCCGTTGGCGAAGCGGTGAAGCCCGCGCCCGCCCACGTCGGAGCGTCGCGGCTGCGTGATGAAATCCGAATCCCGGAAGAGGCCGAGGTTCCCGAGGACCGTCACTTCGCGGCTCTCGAGCGTCGAATCCTCCGACCCGTGTCCGCCCTTGATCCAGAGCTGCGTATCCGGGCCATGGCGATACATGAGGCCGCCATCGGTGCGGTCGGCTGCGCCGCCGATGCGCTGGAAGGGATCGAAGGGGCCGCGCCCCTCGTGCCCGACGAGCGAGCGCGGGACCAGCCGATTGTGGTAGACGAAGAATCCGAGGTCGTCGCGCAAGCGCGCGCCCAGCGCCGCCGTCACGGAAGAGGCGCGATCGTCGGTCGCGCGGTCGTCGGGCCACGCCATGAGGCGCGCGCCCTCGACGAAATAGGCGAAGCGCCCATCACCCACGAGGCCGTTCGCGTTCACCAGTGGCTCGACCAATGTCGAGCGCGAGTCCTGCGCCCCGCGCCAGGCGAGCGTGCCGTGATTGCCGGGCCGCGACACCAGGGGCTGGAAGCGGTTGGGCGCGCCGAAGGCGAGCGGGTCGGCCAGGAAGCCCTGCATCAACTCGCTGTTCGCCGCATATTTGCTGCCGAGGCGATCCGCGAGGAAGAGGTGGCTGCCTGCCCAGAGCGGGTCGAACGAATCCTGCGCGTTCTTGAGCGCCCACGATTCGAGCCCAAGCTGCGCGAGCGGCGCGCCCAGGTTGGCCGAGCCGCGCAGGTTGTTGGCCACGGCGTCGAGGGACTTGGTGTAGCGCAGGCGGGCGAGCGCCTCCAGCGCCGAGCCGACCGCGTCGCCCGGGCGCAGCAGGTCGGACTGGATCATCGCGGCAAATTGGTGCGGCAACGGATCGCGTGGATCGTGGACCGAGGCGGTCCGCAGCTCGGCGAGCGCGTCCTGGGCCCTGCCCTGCTGCCAGTAGGCGACGGCGAGATAGACGTGTGCGCGCGCATAGCGCGGCTCGAGCAGCGTCGCCTTGCGCAGCGCCTCCAGCGCGCCATCGAGGTTGCCCGACTTGAGGCGCGCGACGCCCAGCCCTACCCAGGTGGCGAAGTCCGACGGGCCGGCGGCAACCGCCTGGTCGAGCATTCCGCGGGCCGCCTCCAGGTCGTACGCATTCGCCTCCAGCATGCCGCGCTCGCCCAGCACCAGCGCATTGCGCGGCGAAAGGCCCCCGGCCCGCTCGAGCGCGCGGCGCGCGCGCCGCGGGTCCGAGCGTTCCGCGTGGAATTGTCCCAGGGCATGCCAGGCGCGCCAGTCTTCGGGTGCGATCCGCGTGGCGGCGCGCAACGCGGCCAGCGCGAGGCGCGCCTCGCCGTCCAGGCGAGCCACTTCCGCCGCGTAGAGCTGGGATTCGAGGGTGTCCGGATGCCGCGCCCGGGCGGCGGCCGCGGCCTCGCGGGCGAGCGCCATGTCGTCCGCATATAAATGAGCGCGTGCCAGCAGGCCCAGGGTGCGCGACTCGTTCGGAAAGCGCTCGGCGGCCTTGCGCAGCCATTCGGCCGCGGCGCGCGGCTCGCCCCGATACAGCGCGACGTCGGCGAGCAGGTACCAGGCCGCCACCGGGGTATCGTCACGCGCCGTGAGATCTACGAGCGCGGAGCGCGCGCGATCGATGTCGCCATCAGCCAGCGACGCGAGGGGCGTGCCAAGGCGCGTCGCCGCGGCACCGCCCGGGCGAAGCTCGGGGTAGGCGTTCGGATCGATCGTGAAGCTGCCGACCCATTGCACGCGCTCGCGCGCGTTCTGCAGGGTGCGCTTGTAGGGCGCCTTGCCGCGCTCGAGCACGCCCTGCTCGTCGCTGCCCACCGAGAGAGTCCCGAGGTCGTTGGAGATCTCGATCTCGCCCTCGACCACGGTGAAGAGGCTCAGTCCGTCGTCCTGCACCTCCACCAGCCATTCGGTGCCGCGGATGGCCGCGAGGCCGGTGGGCGTGCCTACGGCGAAGGATTTGGTGGGCGTCTTGGTCTCGAACCGCCCCTTGCCCTTCTGGAAATCGATGATGGAACGCTTGGGGCCGCCGCTGTCCGGGGACTTGAGCTGCAGCGTCGAGTTAGCATCGATGTTGGCGTTGGTGCGGTCGGCCAGCAGCAGCGCCATTCGGCTGTCCTGGGCGGTGCGCAGCCACGTGCCCGCCTCGACCTTCTGCTGGACGCGGGCCGGCGTCCAGCCGGCCGTCGGCGTGGCGGTGTATTCGCCCTTGCCCTTGATGCTGACGATCTCGGCCGCGGGCTGCGCCCATGCGAGCAGGGGCAGCGCCAGCCACGCGCACGACAGGATTCGGATGAGCCGCAAGCTTCCCCCTTGCGTTCCAGGTGCCATAGAGTGCGCGAAACGCGTCCGGATTGCCACATCCGGACGGAGGATGGCGCCTGGCGCCCGAGCCCGAATCTCCTGTTGATTAACCTCCCCCGATGGGGCGATCATTCCCGGGCCACTCCCCAGGGGTGGAACCGGATTTCCCGCCGCGTTACACAAGGGGTAGGCGGCACCCCGTCCCCGAAAAATCAATCCAGGAGACTCCCCCGATGAGCGAAAGCCCCGAAGACAAAGCCATGGCCACGGTGCGGCGCGCCGAGCAGATGATCGCCGAAGTGACCCGGCAGATGGAGGAAGGCGACGAATTCTTCCGCGCCAACGGCCTCGACCGCTCCAAGGTCAACGCCTATTGCGAGAAATCGATGAGCGCCGAGGATCGCCGCAAGGCCGAGGAGCTGATCAGCCAGGACCTCGCCGCGATCGAGGACGAAGTGCAGCAGGCGCGCCTGCACATGGACGACTCCGGCGGCGCGGCGAAGGCGAAGCGCCCGCGCAGCATGGTCTGAACCCGAACATCCCCGCAATCGAAAACAGGCGAACACAATGAGCTCAGTCGGTGGAATCGGTGGTGGCATCACGGTCGGCGAAATCAAGGGACTTGACCTGGAGACCGCGATGATGGCGGTGCAGAGCACGCGGGCGAACCTCCTCGAAGGGCAGCTGAAGACCCAGCTCGACGGCATCCAGGACCGCAACAAGGAAATCCAGAACCTGAACGAGCTGATCGGCAAGCTCAAGTCCCTGCGCCCGGGCGGCACCGACCCCCAGAAATGGGGCAACCTCGGGGCCAACACGCAGGAAGGCCGCGATCTGCTCGCGCGCCTGGAGAAGGCCGGCGTGAACATCCCGCGCAGCGGCGACGACGCGGTGAACGAGCCAGGGACAGGCATCTACGACGCGCGCCAGTCCACGTTCGACAAGTGGGCCGAGGAGCTCAAGGGCAAGATCGACTCGCTCAATTCCAGCCAGCAGATGGACATGCTGCGGATGCAGAGCCTCACCAACAAGCGCAACGAGGCCTTCGACCTGATGACCAACTTCATCAAGAAGATGGCGGATTCGCGCTCCAGCGTGCTCGGCAACATGCGCTAGCCCGGCAGCGGGCGCACCAACCCAGGGAGGAAAACGATGAGCAGCATTACCGGCATCGGCGGTGTCAGTGTGGGCGACGTGAAGGGCCTGGACCTCGAGACGGCGATGATGATGGTGCAGAGCCAGCGGGCCAACCTCCTCGAGGGGCAGCTGAAGACCCAGCTCGATGGCATCCAGGACCGCAACAAGGAGATCGCCCACCTGAACGACCTCATCGGCAAGTTGAAGTCGCTGCGCCCCGGCGGCACCGATGCGGAGAAGGCCGGCCCACTGGGCGGCAACGTGGCCGAGGCGCAGAAGATCATCGCCGAGCTGAAGGCGGCGGGCTGCTCTCCCGTCCCGGGCGGCACGTGCGAAGTGCGCCTCAAGGATGGCACCGTGCACTCGGGCCTGGACGAGGCCGGGCGCGCCGAGGCCCAGCACTGCGTGAAGGCGTACTGGGCCTTCCGCTCGGGCGACTACAGCGGCGGCAAGGCGGTGGTGAGCATCACCGACAAGGTGCCCGACGTGAAGCAGAAGGACTTCGACGTCTTCGCCGAGCAGCTCAAGGGCAAGATCGACTCGCTCAACTCGAGCCAGCAGATGGACATGCTGCGCATGCAGGGCCTCACCAACAAGCGCAACGAGGCCTTCGACCTCATGACGAACTTCATCAAGAAGATGGCCGACTCGCGCTCGAGCGTGCTCGGAAACATGCGCTGAACCGCAATCGGGAGATCCAGGATGGCCAGCACCGCAACCGCAGACTTCGACGTCGACAAGGTCACCAGCCAGGTCGTCGACCTGTTCGCCCACGGCGCGACGCTCAAGGACATACATGGCTACAGCGACCAGGAGTTCGACGCCCTCTACGCCCTGGGCTACAACCTCTACAACCAGGGCAAGTTCGGCGAGGCGCTGCAGGCCTTCGGCTGGCTGTTGATGCACGACCAGCTCGAACGCAAGTACTACAAGGCGTTCGGCTCCTGCCTGCAGATGCTCAAGCGCTACGAGGAAGCGGTGCGCAACTACAGCATGGCCTCGATCCTGGACCTCACCGATCCCGAGCCGACCTTCCACACCGCCGAGTGCATGGTCGCGCTCGGCATGCCGAAGGAAGCGATCGAGGCGCTGGAGATGGTGCTGCTCGACACGAAGGACAAGCCCGACTACCAGGTGATGAACCAGCGCGCCCGGGCGATGATCGAGCTCCTCGGCAAGGCGCCGGGAGGTGCCGAATGACCATCGATCGCGTCGGCGGCGGGATAACGCCGCAATCCACGCTCGACCCCGGCACGCTGCTGCAGCAGTCCCTCGCGGGCTCGAAGGAAGTCGATCCGTCGAAGTTGCTCGCCGAGCTGCTCAAGTCGCTCGAGGTCATGCAGGGCACGGGCTCCAAGGGCTCGGTCGATCCGCGCCCCGGCCCGGCGGGAGCGCCCGGGCTGGAAGCGCCGATGACCGACTTCAGCGCCGACCAGCTCTCGATCATCCTCGCCCAGCTCAACACCAAGAGCCAGGACGCGCAGATCAAGACGGCCAAGGAGGGCCTCGAGATCTCCAAGGTGCAGAAGGAGGAGATGCACAAGAAGGCCATCGAGAAGATCGAGGAGGCCGCGCGCAAGGCGGCGGAAGCGGCGGCCAAGAACAAGGCCGGCGGCATCTTCGGCTGGATCGGCAAGATCGCGGCTTTCGTTGCCGCCGTGGTGGCGACGGTCGCCGCAGTGGTGGCCACGGTGGCCACGGGAGGCGCGGCTGCGCCTCTGCTGGCGCTCGCCGTCATGGGCCTGGTGGCCACGGGCATGGACCTGGCGAACCACATAAGCCAGAACATGGACCCGCCCGGCCCGGAAATCTCGATCAGCAAGTTCATGACCGACTTCGCCACCGTCATCCTCACCGACGTGTGCGGCATGAGCAAGGAGGAGGCGAAGAAGTTCGCGCCGATCCTCGCCTGCATCATGGCCACCGTGGTGTCGCCGGGAGCCGCGGCGATCCTCGCGCCGGACCTCTATGGCAACGCGGCGGCGGCGATCGCGGTGGCCGCCGGCATGAACCCCGACGACGCCAAGTGGCTCGCGATGGCGGTCACGCTCGCGGTGACGATCACGGTGGCGGTGGTGATGGTCGTGGCCACGGGCGGCATGTCGATCACCGGCGAGGTCGCCAAGACCGCCGCGATGGCCGGGCGCATCGCCCAGACCGCGGGCCAGGCGATGAGCGGCGTGACCAACGTCGCCCAGGGCGCGATCAAGATCGACGCGGCGCACTCGCAGCGCGAAGCCGAGCTCGCGAGCGCGGGCAAGAAGGAGTTCGACAAGATGATCATGGTGATGGCCAAGCAGATGGAGGAGGAGAAGGAGCGCATCAAGGAGCTCCTCGAGAACCTCGATGCCGCCATGACCATGGTGAGCCAGATGATCGCCTCGGCCGGCGAGACCCGGCTGCAGCAAGTGAAGAACATCGTCTAACAAGGAGGCACCACATGAGCACGATCGGAGGCGTTGGCGCGCCCAGGATGCAGATGCCGCAGGTCCTCGACGAGGCCCTGGTCAAGGACCTGAAGTCGAAGGGGCTCACCGACGCGGCGATCGCCCAGCTGCAGCTGTCGATGCAGAACCTCACCGGCAACGACGGCACGGGCACGGGACAGAAGCTGCCGCCCGGCGACGTGAAGGGCAAGGACGTGCTCAAGCTGAACGACGCGCTGTCCAACGCGAGCACCAACCTGCACGCGGACATCTTCACCTTCATGGCGCTTTTCCAGAAGATGGCGCAGGACATGCGCCAGACCGCGCGGCTCGATCGCGAGATGCAGCTGCAGGCGCAGGTCTCCACGCTGCAGGCCGCGGCCGACCAGATCAAGCAGGCGGCGCAGGCCAAGTTCCAGGCCGCGATCATCTCGGGAGCGATGCAAATCGGCGCGGGCGCGGTCCAGATTGGCGCCGCCGGCATGTCGGCCAAGACGCTTTCCGGCGCCAAGGGCGCCGACCCGGCGACGAGCCAGGTGCTCACCACCAAGGCCGGCAACTGGACCACCGCCGGCCAGGGCCTCGGCCAGATCATGCAGGGCGCCGGCACCATCGGCGCCGGCTCCAAGGAGCTCGAGGCGGGGGAAGCCGAGGCCAAGGGCAAGAAGCTAGACGCCCAGGCCAAGGTCGAGGAAGAGGCGCGCCAGAAGGCCAACGACGTGATGCAGCAGATGCAGGACATCATCCGCGACATCCGAGACAAGCTTGCCGCCATCGAGCAGTCGAACGTCGAAGCCAACCGCGGCATCGCCCGCAACATCTGAGGAGCGGACGACCATGGAAGACACCAACCGGATGTTCGGGAAGTTCGTCGCCGAGCTCGAGGGCCTCGCCTCCTCCAAGCGCTTCTCCCCCGAGGAGCTGGAGGCGGTCTATGCCCTTGCGCACGGCCTCTTCGCCAGCGGCAAGTTCGACGAGGCGCTCAAGTACTTCGGCTTCCTCACGCTGTACCGCCCGACGGACCCCAAGTACCTCCTCGGGCTCGCGGCCTCGCAGCAGATGGCGCGGCAATTCGAGGCCGCGATCCAGACCTATTCATTCCTCACGCTGCTCGACCCGTCCGACCCGGGCCCCACGCTGCGCATCGGCGAGTGCCTGATGATGCTCGGGCAGGCGGGCGAGGCGCGCGACTCCTTCACGATGGTGATCGCGATGGCCAACGTGAGCGGCGGACAGCATGCCGCGCTCAAGGCGCGCGCCGAGGGACTCCTCGCGGCGCTGTCGCAATCGCCCGCCAAACCCGGCGTCGCGGCCCCGGCATCCGCGCGGGTCTGAGGGATGGCCCGCGGGCCCCGCGGCGCGAGCCGCGGGGCCTTTTCATTTCGCAGCCGCAGAACTAAATCGGGTGTGCTGCCACTCAGGCAAGACGAGAGGAGCCCGCAGCCGTGAGCAGCCAAGCCGACATCCTTGAAGCATTCCGCGAGGCCGCCAGCGGCGGCGGTACCTTGGTGGCCCGCCGGCGCGGCGACGCCTGGGAGGTGCGGCGCGTTGAAGCGGCGCTGCCCGGTGGCGGCGCCTCCAGCGAAAACACGGCCAGGGTCTTCACCGACGGGCTGCGCCAGTTCTTCGGCGAACCCATCGTGCGCGAGGTTTCTCGCCAAGTGGGCCTGCGCCCGGACAGCGCCGAGGCGCTCGATGCGCGAGCGGTGCTGGCGGCGCTGGACATGGCCTCTGAATCGCGCGCGGCATTCGCCGGGCTCAACTTCATCTCGCGCCAGGCGATCTCGGCGCGCGGCCTCAGCCCGCAATTCCGCCTCGTCTGCCTGGCGCTCGGAATCCTTCCGGAAAAGATCCCGCAGCCCGTCCTGCGGCGCGCCGACGAGATCTTCGCCCGCAGCTTCGAGGCGCGCGCCGACGGCGACCGCCGCAGCGTCGACCTGATCGAAGCCCGGCTGGTCATGGCCGATTCGTTGGCCGAGGCCCTGCGCGAGGAGTAGAGTCGAAGGACAACAAGCAGGGGAGCGGGGATGGGGAACGAGCCGCCGGCGCCGGGAGCGCACGCCAGCCAGGAGAAGCTTTTCCGCGACCTGGTCGCGCAGCACGGCGAGAGGCTGCAGGCTTTCGTCATGCGCCACATCGGCCATCCCGACGAGGCCGCCGACATCGCGCAGCAGGCGTTCGTCGAGGCCGCCGCGGCCATCTCGCGCTTCCGGGGCGATTCCCAGCTCTCCACCTGGCTCTACGGCATCGCCATGAACCTGGTGCGCAACTACCTCTCCCGCGCGCCGCAGCGCGTGCATCGCTTCGAAAGCGACGAGACGCTCGCCGAGATGCCCGGCGGCGAAGCCGGTCCCGACGAACAGCTCGATCGCAACCGGGCCCTGGCCCGCCTCACCAAGGAGCTCGAGACCCTGCCCGCGGAGATGCGCGAAGTGCTGCTGCTGGTCGCGGTGGACGAGCTCTCCTACGAGGAGGCCGCCACCCTGCTCGCCATTCCCGTCGGCACCGTTCGCAGCCGCGTGTTCCGCGCGCGCGCCGCCCTCAAGGACAGGATGGGGAGCGCGGTAGCGGTGTTGTAGCGCCGGCTACGCGGGCGCTTTCCCCTTTTCCCCTGCTCTTAGTGCATCCACGGCGTAAGCGGATGCGGCGCGGTGATGCCGGGCACCGTCACGACTGAAGCCGGCGCCACCTCGTAGGGCATCGCGACGATCTTGGGCGTGATCATGAACAGGCGCTCGCGCCGCTGCGTCTCCTTGCGGGCGTGCTTGAAGAGCATCCCGACCAGGGGGATCCTTCCCAGCAGCGGCACGGCGTCGTCCTGCGCGATGTCGGAATCGACCTGGTAGCCGCCGATCACGAGGCTCTGGTTCTCCCCCACCACCGCCTCGGTGCTCACCGAGCTGCGCAGCACCGTGGGCAGCTGGTCCACGGCGCGGTCCTGGATGCTGCCATCCTCGATGTCGACCACCAGCTGCACCAGGCGCTTGCCGTTCTTCTCGACGAAGCGAGGCGTCACGCGCAGCGTCGTATTGGCCGTGACGGGCACCACCTGCGCCACGCGCTCGCCGACGACGCGGATGTAGAAGGTCTGGGACAGGTCGATGAGCGCGCCGATGTTGTCGACCGTGAGGATCGAAGGCCGCGACAGCAGCCGCGCATCTCCCCTGCTCTCCAGCAGGCGGATCTTGCCGATGAGGAAGTTGCCGGCGTCCACCACCAGCGTGGTCGGGTTCACGTTGCGCGTGACCTGGATGGTGTTGCGGTCGTTCTCGATGGCGGGCGTGCCGTAGCCGATCGAGCGATTACCGCTCTGCGCCGTCCAGTCGAGCCCCAACTCGTCCACCTTGGTGCCGTTCACGTCGACGATGAGCGCCTCGATCTCGATCAGCGCCGTCGGCTGGTCGAGGAAGGCGATGAGCTTCTCGTACACCGGCATGCGCTCGGGCGTGTCGCGGATGATGATCGCGTTCTGCCGCGGATCGGACTGGATCACGGCCTGGCGCCGCGCGCCGCTGGTCGTGCCGCGCGGTGCGGGCGGGGCCGCGGCAGCCACGGCTTCCACCGCCGGCGGCGTGCCCACGGCAGCCGGCGAGCCCAGGGCGGGCATCGCACGCAGCGGCGCCGACATCTCGAGCAGCATCGTCTGCGTGCCCACCTGCGAGACGTTGCCGGTGATGAGGTTGCGCAGGATCGTGGCCACCCCCGGCGTCGTGATCTGCTTGTCGCGCAGGAAGATGGTGCGGTCGTCCACCGAGGCATTCTTCAGCCGGAAGACGCCTACGTTCTGGTCGCTCGGCACCGCCGGCAGCGCCGCCAGCACCTTGGCGACCAGCTCGACGTATTCGGGCGGCCCCGAGACCAGCGCGGAGCCGCGTTCGGGCAGCTCCGCCCAGCCGAAGCGGGGCTCGAACAGGCCCAGGTCCTCGAGGGCCTTGCGCATGGTTCCCGGCTCGGTCGCTGGCAAGGCGAGCGAGCGCGTCACGAGGTTGGTCGAGCGGGTCACGTACAGCGTGCCGCCGTACTGGAACCAGGACAGCCCGAACATGTTCGACAGCCGCGCGAGGAAGTCCGTCGGCGTCGGCGCGTTGATCCGGCCGTTGACCATGCCCTCCACGTCAGGCGTGACCTGCGCGCGCAAGCCGAAGTGCCGCGCGAACTCCGCGAGCACCGCCGGCAGCGGCTGGTTGTCGGCCTGGTAGCTGTAGGGCACGGCAGGCCAGGGGGTGGCGGCCGCGAGGACCGGCAGGCAGGCGAAGAGCAGGAGCGCGCCGGCCAGGCCGCGCAGGCGTCGTAAGGGTGTCATGGTCTTCCTCATGCGAGCGCATCCCGCCAGAAGGCGAGCGCGTTCAGGTGGGCCTCGAGGCGCGTTTCCAGGTCCATGCGGCTCGCGTCGGCGGGGAGGCGGCTTTGCAGGCGCAAGGCCTGCCGGTCCTCGCTCAGCGTGAGCGTGTCCGCATGGTCCTGCATGCGGCCGAACGAAAGCTTGAGCGCGCGCTCGACCAGCCGCTCGCGCTCGGCGGCCCCTTCGGGCATCGGCCTCACGCGCGACTCGAGCACGATCGTGCCATCGGCCAGGGGGACGAGGCGCACGCGCAGCGTGTCGTCGAAGACGAGCGGCAGCTCGCCGCCGCTGCGCAGCGCCTCCTCGCCGAGGCCGCCGGCCTTCATGTAATCGACCATCGCCATCGGCAGGTTCATTTCGCCTCCTTGTCGCGCAGCGCGCGCACCACGCGCAGCACCTCGGCCACGGGCTCGAGCAGCTCCGCGGGGACGTACTGGTCGAGCTGCGCCGCCTCGAAGAGCGAGCGCGCGAGCGGTATGTTCTGCATCACCGGCACGCCCGCCTCCTGCGCGGCCTTCACCATGCGCTCGGCCACCAGGTTCTCGCCCTTGAAGAGCACCACCGGCAGGGGCGTGTCGCCCTCCTCGTAGTACACCGCCACGGCCAGGTGCGTGGGATTGGTCACCACCACGCTCGCCTTCCTCGTCTTCTCCACGCCGTCTCCCAGGGCGATCTCCTGCGCGAGCGCCTTGCGGTGGCTCTTCACGTGCGGATCTCCCTCCATCTCCTTGTACTCGCGGGTGACTTCGTCCTTGCTCATCATCAGCTGCTTGGTGTGCTCCCAGCGCTGGAAGCCGAGGTCGAAGAAGGAGATCACCGCGTAGGTGAGCGCCGTGTAGATGATCATCTGGCCCAGGAGCGCGCCCACGGCTTCGCCAACCCCCGCCACGCCGCCCAGCGGCACCTTCATCATCGCGTCGAGGTTGCCGCGGATCAGCACGTAGATCAGCGCCGAGAGGAAGGCGATCTTGAGGAGCGACTTCACGAATTCCACCAGGTTCTTCTTCGAGAACCATTGCTTCGCGTTCTCCAGCATGTTGAGCTTCTTGGCGCTGGGCTTGAGGGCCTTGAAGGCGAGCACGATGCCGGTCTGCAGCAACTCGGCGAAGACGCCGAGGACGAGGACGATCAACAGGAAGGGGACCATCATCTCAGCGCCCTTGCGCAGGATGGCGCCTCCCGCCACGCGCACGCCGTCGGCAAAAGGCAGGGTGGTCGAGTTGGCGGCGATGAGGATCATGTCGGTGAAGTCCTGGACGATGCCGCGCCCGTTGCCCACGATGTAGCCGAAGATCGCCACGATGAGCACCGTCTGGGTAAAGTCCTTGCTCTTGGCGACATTGCCTTCCTCGCGTGCCTCGCGCAGCTTCTTGGCGGTGGGTTGCTCGGTCTTTTCGGACATGGCCCGCCTTCAGCGCACCAGCAGCTCGTGCGCGCGCGGCACGGTGGCGCCCATTTCGCGGATGCGCTCGGAGGCGTACTCGAAGAGCGTGGTGGCATACACGGCGAGCATGAGCATGGCGAGCGCGCTTTTCACCGGCATCGCGAGGAAGAAGACCTGCAGCTGCGGGGCGAAGCGGCTGATGAAGGCGAGCCCGACCTCGGCGAGGAACATCGCGATCATCACCGGGGCGGCCAGCAACAGGGCCATGCGCACCAGGCTGTCCAGCATGCCCAGGGCCGCCGCCGGCAGGCCCGCGCCGAAGGCGGGAAGCACCTCGAGCACCGGGAACGCCTTGTAGCTGCCGTAGACCACGTCGAGGAAGAGCGAGAAGCCGCCGCTCGCGAAGAAGAAGACGATGAAGGCCTGGTTGAAGAGGATGCCGAGCGGCGAAGTGTCGTGCCCGGTGAGCGGGTTGACCGTGGCCGCGATGCTGGCGCCACGCTGGTTGTCGATGAGGAATCCCATGCCCTCCATCGCCCAGAACGGGATTGCGAGCATGTAGCCCAGCAGCAGGCCGATGATCC
Source organism: Usitatibacter sp. (assembly GCA_035626705.1). GTDB lineage: Bacteria > Pseudomonadota > Gammaproteobacteria > Burkholderiales > Usitatibacteraceae > Usitatibacter. Next base: position 37,300 of record DASPNE010000029.1, read on the forward strand.
CCTCCTTGAGGAGCAGGCCCAGGTATCCGGGCGTGTCGAAGGTGCCGGCATGAAAGGCCTCGCTCACCGCCGGCACCATGTGGAAGGCCACCGGGATGGTGAGGGCCGCTGCGATGGAGCTTCGCAGCAGCCCGGGCAGGAGCTGGCGCGCGAAGATCGGCAACAGCAGGAAGATCACCAGCATTCGCGGCAGCGTGATGCCGAGCGCCAGCAGGTGGATCTTCACGGCCTCGTGGGCGCCTTCGAACATGGCTATTTGGGGATCTTCGGGAACGCGTCGAAGAGGACGATGGTGTAGGTGTAGATCTCCCCGCCGATCCAGTGGGCTGTGAGGGCGAGCGTGATGCCGACCGCGATGAGCTTCACGGCGAAGGAAAGCGTCTGCTCCTGGATCTGGGTGAGCGCCTGCAGCAGGCTGAAGAGCGTGCCCACGACCGAGGCCACGAGGATGGGCGGCAGCGACAGCCACAGCACCAGCAGCAGCGCCTTGTTCACGTAGGCCACGACGTCGAAGGTCTCCATGGCTACACGTACGAGAGCACCAGGCCCTGGATGAGCCGCGTCCAGCCGTCCACCAGCACGAAGAGGAAGAGCTTGAGCGGCAGCGAGATCGTAACCGGCGAGACCATCATCATTCCCATCGCGAGCAGGATGTTGGAGATCACCAGGTCTATGACCACGAAGGGCAGGTAGAGCAGGAACCCTATCTGGAAGGCCGCCGTGAGCTCGGTCACGACGAAGGCGGGAATGAGGATGAGGAAGTCGTCCTGCTTCACGTTGCGCGACATCTCCTCCGTCCAGAGGCGCTTGGCGGTGCGCATGAAGAAGTCGCGCTGCGCCGTGGCGGAGTTCTTGAGCAGGAAGCCGCGAAGCGGCTCGGCGCCCTTCTGCACCGCCGTGATGAGCGACTCGAGGTTGCGCGTGGCGTTGGGCTCCGAGCGGAACGCATCGACCATCTTGTCGCCCACTGGCGCCATGATGTAGAGCGTGAGGATGAGCGCCAGCGAATACAGCGCGATGTTGGGCGGGATCTGCTGGATGCCGAGCGCGTTGCGCACGAGGCTCATCACCACCGCGAGCTTGAGGAAGGTGGTGGTCACCACGACCGCCATCGGCACCAGCGCGAGGATCGCGAGGGTGAAGGCGAGGACGACGGGATCGAACTGGCCCACGCGCGCTTCTATTTCGCAGCCGGGGCGAGCGAGGTGATGGCGACCCCGAGCGTGCCGTCGATCTCCACCAGCTCCCCCTCGCCGATCAGCTGGCCCTGGGCGCGGATGGCGACGGCGCGGCGCAGGTCGCGTCCCAGGTCGAAGGTGTATCCGGGCTTGAGCTCGCGCAGCTCGGCCACGGTCATGGAGCGCTCGCCCAGGTCGAAGGTGAGTCGCACGGGCACGCGCTCGGCGGCGTCGCCGGCGGCAGGGGTGTTGGCGGGTTCGGCCATGACGGGTCCCAAAGGTTGTGTGACGGTGAGGGTGCGTTCTTCGAGCCGGGCGCGGAAGGCGAGGCCCGCGCCCGCTGCCACGGTCATCTCGCCGCCGGCGAGCCAGCAATCGTCCAGCAGCACGAGGTCTCCCGGCTCGAGGCCGGCCAGTTCCTGGCGATCGAGCACGGTCGATCCCGCCTCGAAGCGCACGGGAATCGCCACCGTGTCGGCCCATGCAGCTTCCGCGCCCGCGGCGCGCGGCGCGGCGCGCAGCAGCGGCGCGGCGTAGCTCAGTCCCGAGACATCGGTCCACAGGCGGCCGATGATGGCTTCTCCCGAGGCGGCACTGGTGAGCGTGAAGGCGTAGCCGTGCGGCGCGCTTGCGGCGCCGTTGGCGGGTGCGAGGCGATTGAAGCGCAGCGCGCGCCGGCTGGCACCACCCTTGGCGGCCAGGGCCTGCTCCAGCTCGCCGCGCATCGCCTCGAGCGCCGCGAGCTGCAGGCTTTCGGGGAGCTCGACGGCTTCGGCGCCGGGCACCAAATGCCTCAGCAGCCGCGCACCCGCGTCGCCCGGAAGCTCGACCTCGAAGCGAGCGCCGCCCCAGTCGGCCTCGAGGCGCAAGGCCGCGGGTGCCGAAGGAGCGGACTCCCGCAAACCGTCGACCTGAAGCACCCATTCGCCGCCACCGGCGGCGAAGCGCACTTCGCCAGCCGCCTGCGCGATCGCGTTGCGGTAGCCGAGCTCTTCGCGCGTAAGGCGCGGCAGGGGCACTCGCGCGGGCTTCACGGCCCGCCCTCGTCATCCCCGCCACGGTTCGCCGGCATGCGCGTGGCGAAGAGCGAAGCCGGCCCCGCCGGCAGCGAGGAAGCGTCGCCGGCCTCCTGCTGCGCGAGAATGGTTTCGCCCTCGGCCTCGGCCGTCTTCACCGCGATGCGCACGTCGCGACGCAGCCGCCGCGCGAGCTCTCCGGCGATCGATTCGGACTGCGCCGCGAGCCACGCCGCGCTTTGCGCGTTATCCGAGACGAATGCCACCTCCAGCCGGCCTTCGCGCTGGGTGAGCCGCACTTCGGTGCCGGCGAGGACGTCGTCCTTCAACTGGATGCGTACCTCGCCTTCGCCCGCCCCGCCACCCGCGCTCACCAGCACGCGCGCGGCCGCCTGCTCGACGGCTTCGGCGAGGCGTGCCGAGGCACCCGGCGCGGGGCCCTGCGGGGGCCCCGAAGCGAAAAGATCGAACGGCCGCGCCATCGGCGCCGGCGGCTGCGCGGCGTCGGCCTGTGGTGGGCCCGCGAGCTTCGAGCGGAATTGCTCGGCCAGGCCGGGATCGGCCTCGCCGCGGTCGCGCGGCTGGCTTGCGGCGCCGTCGGCGCCGGCCGAGGCCGTGCCCGGCGCGCCGATGTCGAGGCTCACCTTGCGCATGTCGCTCATCGGCGCACGCCCCTGGCAGGCGCGGCCTCTTCCTCGTGGGCACGCTCCCATTCCTCGCGCTCCTCGCGATCCAGGCTCACGCGATGGACCTCTTCCATCTCCATGTCCTCGACGCGCTGCAGCTCCCGGGCGCGCTCCTCGTCGTAGGAGCCGGCGAGCTCGACGAACTTCTCCTTCATGCGGCTGGCGAGCCGGTGCACTTCGCGCGCGGCTTCGAGGGCGGCAGTTGCCTGCTGCAGCGCCTTGCGCGCGGCCTCGAGCTCGGCCTCGCGGCGGCGCTCGCCGTCGCGCAGCTCTAGCACGCCGAACTGCACGTCCTCCAGCTCGCGCAGCCTGACGAGGCGCGTGCACAGCTCGGCGTACATCTCCCGCTCCCGCCTCTCGGCGAAGGCGGCGAACTCGTGCACGCGCCGCCGCGCCTGCTCCTCCTGCTCGTGCGCCGTGGCGACCTCGGAGCGCGTGCGCGAGAGCTCCATCTCGGCCTTGTTCTCGCGGAAGCCGGCGATGCGCAGCAGCTCGGTGAAGATGCTCACGCGCCCACCAGCTTCTTCATCTGAGCCACGGCGTCGTCGAGCGTGGTGCGCTCGTCGGTGCGCTGCCTTAGGAAGGAGCGCAGCGCCTCGATCTTGTCGATCGCCTCGTCGGTCGTCTTGTCGGCGCCCTTCTTGTACTCGCCGATCTTCACCAGCAGCTCGACCTCGGCGTACTTGGCGAGCAGCTCGCGCATGCGCCCCGCGGCCTGCTTGTGGTCCTTCGAGGCGACCGCGCCCATGACGCGCGAGGCCGAGGCGAGCACGTCGATCGCGGGATAGTGGTTGCCCGCCGCCAGCTTGCGCGACAGGATGATGTGGCCGTCCAGGATCGAACGCGTCTCGTCGGCGATGGGCTCGGTCATGTCGTCGCCCTCCACCAGCACGGTGTAGAGCGCGGTGATCGAGCCCTTGTCGTTCATGCCGACGCGCTCCATGAGCTTTGGCAGCGTGGCGAAGACCGAGGGCGGGAAGCCGCGTCGCGTCGGCGGCTCGCCCGCGGCCAGCCCGATCTCGCGCTGGGCGCGCGCGAAGCGCGTGACCGAATCCATGAGGAAGAGCACTCGCTTGCCGCGATCGCGGAAGAACTCGGCGATTGCGGTGGCCACGTAGGCCGCCTTGGCGCGCTCCATCGAGGACTTGTCGGAGGTGGCGCAGACGATCACGGACTTGCGCCGCCCGTCCTCGCCCAGCTCGTGCTCGAGGAACTCGCGCACCTCTCGCCCGCGCTCGCCAATGAGCGCGATCACCGTCACGTCGCAATCGGCGCCCTTCACCAGCATGCCGAGCAGCGTGCTCTTGCCCCCGCCCGCGGCCGCGAAGATGCCCATGCGCTGACCCTCGCCCACCGTGAGCAGGCCGTCCAGCGCGCGCACGCCCATGCTGAGCGGCTTGCTGATGATGCGCCGGGTGAGCGGATCCGGCGCCTCCGCGAACACGGGGTAGTAATGGTCGACCTGCAGCGGCCCGCGTTCCTTGGCGTCGATCGGGCGCCCGAGGCCGTCGACCACGCGCCCGAGCATGCCGAAGCCCACCGGCACCAGGTGCTGGCGCCCGGTCGGGATCACCTCGGTGGCCGCCGAGATGCCGTACATGTCGCCGATGGGCGTGAGCAGCGCCGCGTCGCGCGAGAAGCCCACCACCTCGGCCTGCATGCTGAAGGACTCGCCCGGGTTGCGCAGCATGCAGACCTCGCCGATCTTCACCGTCGGCACCACGGCCTTGATGATCGTGCCGATCACCTGGGTCACGCGCCCGCGGATCTGCAGCGTCGGCGTGTCCTGCAGCGCCACGCGCATCATCTCGGCGATGTAGTCGAACTGGCGCAACTCAACCGTCCTTCGCGCCGAGGATCTTCATGAAGGTGCCCTTGAGCGCCGCGATCTGGCTCTCGACGCTCGCCTCGACGATGCCGATCTCGCTTTCGAGGATGCAGGCGTCGCCGGTGAGGCGCGCATCGGCGGTGATGTCGAGGTAGCCGATGCCGGGATAGGCCGCGAGCAGCTCGTTCACGTGCGCGCGCACGTTCTCGACGTGGGCCGGCGGCACGCGCAAATTCATCTGCTTCTGGTTGCGCACCGCGGCGAGCGCGCTCTTCACGACCATGATCACCCGCTGGTCGTCCTCGAAATCCTCGAAGATCTTGCGCACGGCCCCCAGCACCAGCTCGACCATCTGCCCCTCGATCTTCGAGAAATAGTCGATGGTGCGGCTGGTGGTCTCGATCATCCGCTCGGCCGCCTCGATCTGCGCCTCGTCGCGCCCGTCGGCATAGCCGCGCGCCTTCTCGGCCTCGTAGGCCTGCTGCGCCGAGGCGAGGATCTGCTTCGCCTGCGTTTCCGCATCGGCGATGATGGCGTCGGCCTGGCGCAGCGAGGCGTAGTCGGCGGCCTTGACGACCTTGCGGCCGGGCTCGGGCCGGACTATGCGGCTGCCGGCGCGGAGGATGTATGCCATTCGAGGATCCCTTCGCGTGCGATTCGCTGCGCGACGCGGCTGGCTGTAGCCGCCTGCAGGATGGGTGCGGCTTCGGCCGCCGTGGCGAGCGCACGCGGCAGCTTGAGGCTCGCGCGAGGCCACAGGCCTTCGGCCTCCCATGCCGCACGCAGGGCCGCGATGCCCACGCGCTCGACGCCCGGCGCGAGATCGGCTGCCTCGACCTTGCCACCCAGCCCTGCAGCGGCTTCGAGCTCCGCGCGCGTGATTAGGAGCGGCGCGCGCTGCAGCGCGAACTCGTGCAGCGACTCGCCCAGCGAATGGCGCGCCTGCGCCGCCCCACGCCCGGCAAGCAGCGAGCGCAGCGTGCCCGAAGCGAGGGCCACGCCGATGCGGCGTGCCAGGTCCATCAACGCGGGCGGAGCGAGCAGCGCGAGGGAAAGCGCCGTGCTGGGAGACCAGAAGCCCTCGCCCGCCAGCCGCGGGGTCTGCAGCAGGTAGGCGGAGAGCCATCGATGCGCACGCGCGTCGAGCGCGTCGCTTCGGGCGAGCAGCGGCTGCATCGCGGCCGGAAACAGCTCGCCGTGCCAGCTGGTATCGAGGTTGCGCGAGGGCAGCAGGTTGAATTCGTGCAGGCGCAGGTAGAGCGCGCGCTCCTTGCCGAGGAGGACCGCCAGCCGCGTGGCGAGGTCGCCTTCGGGGCTCGAGGGAGGTGCCATCGACGCGGCCCGGCGCTATCGCCCGGGCGCGGCGCCCGCGACCGGCGCCGCCGCGCGGCGGGCATTGTGGTAGCGCCAGCCGGCATACCCGCCGGCCGCGAGCAGCGCGAGAAGAGCGCCCAGGAATGCGACCAGCGCCCAGAAGGCGCCCACCGAAGCGCGCTCGACGCGCACGCCCATCACGGTAGTGACCTCGGCGCCCGCGCTCGCCGCGGGCGCAGACAACAGCGAGGGCACGAGCACCACGCTCACCTTCTCGCTGGCAAGCCCCGGGATCGCCGTGGTGATCAGCCGGCGCACCTGGGGCAGCACGGGCTCGAGGCTGAAGCCCGGCTGGTGCTTCACGAATACCGACGCCGACGAGGGAATGCTGGGGTCACCGGCGCTGCCGCGCTCGGGCAGCACGATGTGCACGCGCGCCGTGATGACGCCGTCGATCTGCGAGATGGTCGCGGCCAGCTCCTGCGACAGCGCCCAGAGGTAGCGGGCGCGCTCTTCCAGCGGCGAGGAGATGAGGCCTTCCTTCTTGAACACCTCGCCCATGCGGGCGAAACGCTCGCGCGGCAGCCCACGGGCGCGCAGGGTGTCGACGGCACGCGCCACCTGCCCCTTTTCGACCCGCAAGGACACGTTGCCTTCCTTGCCGGGGATCTTCTCGACGCGGATGCCGGCATCGAGGAGCGCGGCGAGGACCTCGTTCGCCTCGGCCTCGGGCATCGCGGCCATCAGCTCCACGTCGCCGGCGCACGCTGCGAGCAGCGACGCCGCGATCAGCGCGGCGAGCGCCTCGCGCATGCGGCGCACCAGTCTGTCTCCCAAGTCTTTTCCCCTACTGCAGCTTCGACAGCTGGTCGATGTTCTGCGTGCTCTTGCTGATGGCCTTGCCGACCATCTCGACCTGCACCGAGAGCTGCATCATCTGCATCTGCAGGCGCAGCATGTCGGCGAGCGTGAGGTTGTCCATCGGCTGCGCAAGCGCGGTCCGCATCGCGCTCCAGGTGTCGCGGAAGTCGCTGCCCAGGCCCTTCATGCCTTCCAGGATCGAGTCTCCCGGGGTGCGCACGGCAAGCGGCGCATCCAGGGCGGGCGCGGCGGCGGCCACGGGGATCTCGGCGGGGTGCACCATCTCCGCGAAGCGCATCGCCTCGACGGCATCGGCCGCGCCCGGAGAGCGGGTTGCCTCGACCTGCGCGACGAGCGCGCCCTGCATGGCGATTCCGCCGATCGGTTCCATACGACCTCCCCTGGTCGAGCCTTCTCTATTGTTATGTCCGCTACCTGCGCAGATTACCAGAGCGCTCAACGCTCAGCGAGCAGGCTGCGCGCAAAACGCGCCGAATCCGCCCCGGGATGCTCGCGCAGCAGCTCCTCCAGCACGCGCACGCTTTCGGCGGGGCGCTGCGCGAGCTTGAGCGCGAGCCCGAGGAAGGCTCTCAAGTCGGTGTCCCCGGGACATGCGGCCAGGCCGTCGCGCTCGATCACGCGCACGGCCTCCTCCGGCCGCCCGGCGTTCATGTGCGTGAGCGCGAGGCCGATGTAGGGAAACGCGCGCTGCGGCCTGAGCTGCTGCAGGGCCTCGAAGATCGCGAGCGCCTCGACCGGCATGCCGCGCCCGGCGGCGATCATCCCGATCTCGGTGAGCGTGCGCACCTGCGCGGAGGTGACGCCGTCGCGCTCCACCGCGCTCGCGTCGTCTTCATCGCAATCGCCTCGCTCGCCCATGGTGCATGGGTAACGGCCTGCGCGATCCGGTTCCCCGCGCGCGGGCTTGCCGCCCCCGGCACGCTCGGCTAGGCTGGAACCCGGCCGCAACGGCCGTTACTGAAGCCTCCATGATCCGCATCGACGGCGCTTCGCCGCAGAACCTTTCCCCCAACATCGACGCTCGGCCGGCGCCCGCGCAGACGGGTGCCTGGAAGGGTGAGTCGCTGCACGTGATGGACACGTCCAAATCGGTGCTCCAGGACGCGGCCGAGGAGATCACGATGGCGGGCTCCGACAAGGCCGACTCCAAGCGCCTGCAGGAGCGCAAGGCCGGCCCCGCGGGCGGGCTGGAGCTGCAGAAGCTCGAGGAGGTCATGAAGTACCTCGAGTCGATGCACCAGAAGGACGGCAAGGAAAAGCTCCAGGACACCGCGCAGCGCATCCTGCAGGGCCGGCGAGAGGGTGCCTCGCCGCGGGAAGAGGCGCGCCGCTCCTTCGAGGACGTGACCGAGCAGTTCGCCGCGCTCACCTTCGCCGCGCACAAGGGCGCGGCCGAAGGCGCCGACCCGGCGCGGCTCGAGGCGATCCACGACGCGCTCGCCGAGATGCAGGACGATTTCGGCCCGCAGATCCGTTCCGGACTCGCCGCCGCGGCGGGCGCGCGCGAGTTCGCGACCGACGCCGCCGGCGCCGACCGGTTCCGCGGCACCTACCGCGACGTCGTGCTGGGCGAGGCCGACCTCGGCAAGACCTTCGATGCGCTCGTCACCCGGCACGGACTCGCCGACTTCCCGCGCATCGTTCCGGCGCTGATCAAGTCGCTCGGCGAGGATCTTTCCGCCGTGCGCCCCTCGCGCGAGCCCGAAAGGCTGCAGGCGATCCTGCAGGACCTGTACAACCTCGAGGTGGCGGTGACCATCCACGACCAGGCGAAGGAGCTCGCCGCCACGCTCGAGCGGCGCGCGGCGGCCCGTGTTTGACCCGCTCGCGCTCACTCGCGAGGTGATTCGCCTGTCGGGGGAGCGCTGGGCGACGTCCACGCGCTTCACCTCGCTCGCCTCGCAGCTGGGCGTGACCGCCAACGCGGACCAGATCGCCTTCTACACCGGCCTGAAGGCGATGATCCGCGACCTGCCGCCCAAGATCTTCGCCGACCCCGAGACGCGCGATGCGCTTGTGCGCGCCCTGCAGGGAGCCCTCGACGAAGCGATCGACCGCGAGGAGGAAGGGTGAGCTGGCTCGACGAGACCCTGGCCGACTTCGGGCGCCGCATCGGCGTGGGACCGCTTTCGTTCGGCGACAAGGGGTTCGTGCAGATGTCGTTGTCGCAGGGCGGGATGCTCGGCGCGTCCCACGCAGGGGACGAGGTGAGGCTGTGGCTGTCGCGGCCGCTGTCGCACCACCAGCGCTCCGCGCTCGAGCGCGCCCTGGCCGAGTGCGACTTCCGCCGCGGGGGCGCCTTCGCGCTGCAGGCGGGGCTGCGCGGCGAGGACGAGCTCGTGCTGCTCGCGCGCATTCCGGAACGCGACTTCACCACCCCGGCGCTCGAGCAGGCGCTGGACACGCTCACGCGGCTGCACGAGAGGGCGCGCAATGGCTGACGGGCTACACTCTAGCGATCGAGGCGCCCGACGAGGCCGCCAGGGAGGATCGACATGCCGGACCTGAGACTGGATTCGCCGCTCGCGTTCGACCGCGGCATCGACCGCGTCGTGCACGAGCACGGGCAGCGCAGCGCGCTTCCCGAGCGCCTCGACATCGCCCCGAGCGAGATGCCGCAACCGGCGGAGCTCGACCGGCTGCTGGCCATGCCGAACCTGGCCGACTACCTGCAGGAGACGTTGCAACCGCGCCTGGAAAGCAAGGAGCTGCTGCAGCCGGGCGCCTTTCGCCAGGCGCTCGAAGGCGCCCGCGAGATGCTGCGGCAGGCCGCGCAGTCCGATCCCGAGTCGGCGCGCGCCCTCAACCGCGCCGCGCGGCTGCTCTCCGAGGAGGCGGACCTGCGCGACCTGCTGCAGATGTACCGCTCGATGCTGCTGCAGGGCTAGCTTGGAAACCGCGCAACGCGAGCTGCTCGAGCTGCTGGGCTTCGTCTACCTGCAGAACGCCCGGCCGGAGAAGGCCGAGACCGTCTATGCGGCGCTGGTCGCCCTCGAGCCACGCAACCCGCGCTATGCCCTCTCGCTCGCCTGCGCGCAGGTGCGCTGCGGCAAGGCCGAGGCGGCGCTCGCCAACCTCGACCGCATGCTCGAGCGCGGCGACATCTCCGCCCCGGTGCACCTGCTGCGCGGCCAGGCGCTCACGAGCCTGGGGCGCGAGCCGGAGGCGCAGCGCGCGCTGAACGCGTACGTCGCCGCGCGCGAGGCACAGGCGGCCTGATGGAGGCGTTCCAGACCTTCATGAACCGCATGCTGGTGCAGCTGGCCAAGCGCACCGACCTGGTGCTCGCGGCCCTCATCGTCTGCACCATCTTCATGATGATCCTGCCGCTGCCCACGCTGCTCGTGGACACGCTGATCGCGGTGAACATGGGGATCTCGGCCATCCTGCTGATGGTGTCGATGTACCTGCCCAACCCGCTCGCCTTCTCGTCGTTTCCGACGGTCCTGCTGGTGACGACGCTCTTCCGCCTGTCGCTGTCGATCTCCACCACGCGCCTGATCCTGCTGCAGGGCTACGCGGGCGAGATCATCAACACCTTCGGCAACTTCGTGGTCGGCGGCAACCTGGTGGTGGGCCTGGTGGTGTTCATGATCCTCACCATCGTGCAGTTCATCGTCATCACCAAGGGCGCGGAGCGCGTGGCCGAGGTGGGTGCCCGGTTCTCCCTCGACGCCATGCCGGGCAAGCAGATGTCGATCGACGGCGACATGCGCGCCGGCACCATCGACATGGCCGAGGCCAAGCGCCGCCGCACCATGGTCGAGAAGGAGAGCCAGCTCTACGGCTCGATGGACGGCGCGATGAAGTTCGTCAAGGGCGACGCCATCGCGGCGATCATCATCGCGCTGGTCAACATCGTCGCGGGCATCTACATCGGCATCGCCCTGCGCGGCATTGCCGCCGCCGAGGCGATGTCGCGCTACACCCTGCTGAGCATTGGCGA
>DASPNE010000030.1:0-27013 GCA_035626705.1 Usitatibacter sp.
GAACGATCTCCACCCTCCCCCGGCCCCCTCCCAAGGGAGGGGGTATGCATCTCCCACCGAGCGCGTGAAGTGCCGGCTCGAGGGCGCGGTGCTCCACATCGGCTTCAACAACCCGGCGAAGCACAACGCGCTTTCGGTCGACATGTGGGAGGCGGTACCGGCCCTCCTCGCCCAGGCCGAGGCCGACGAGCGGGTGCGCATGGTGGTCTTCTCCGGCGAGGGCGAGAAGGCGTTCGTCTCGGGCGCCGACATCTCGCAGTTCGAGGACCAGCGCGCCGCCAAAGAAGCCGTGAAGCGCTACGAGCAGATGGCCGAGGCCGCGCTCATGGGCATTCACGACTTCGGCAAGCCCACCATCGCCTGCATCCGCGGCTACTGCATCGGCGGCGGGGTGAACGTGGCGATCAGCTGCGACATCCGCATCGCGGCCGAGGGATCGGTGTTCTCCATCCCGGCCACGCGCCTGGGCCTGGGTTATCGCATGTCCGCGCTCAAGAACCTCGTGGACCTGGTCGGCCCGGGACACGCGAAGGACATCTTCTTCACGGCACGTCGCCTGGACGTAGCGGAGGCCCTCCGCATCGGCCTCGTCAACCGCGCGTCGCCGGCCGACGGCCTGGATGACCTGCTGGCCGAATACACCTCGAGCATCTCCACCGGCGCACCGCTCACCGTCAAGGCGGGGAAGCGGATCATCCGCGAAATCCTCAAGCCCGACCGAGACGTCGACATGGAGCTTTGCCGCGAGCTCATCCTCGACTGCTTCGAAAGCGAGGACTACGCCGAGGGCCGCAGGGCCTTCATGGAGAAACGCAAGCCCGCGTTCAAGGGGCGATGACCGACCCCACGCTGCAACGAGTGCTGCACGCGCTCGCGCAGGGTCGCACGCCGGGCTTCAACTTTCCTGGCTACTTCCTCGGCGTTTCGTTCGACGAAGTCGCCGGACGCCGCTCGCGGGTCACGATGGAGACAGGGCCGCACAACGTCGATGCCCAAGGAAACACGCACGTAGGCGCCGTGGCGCTCCTCGCGGACATGGCGCTCGCCGCAAGCCTTCGTTCCGAGATCGGCGTGGGCGCACGCACCGCTACGGTCTCGATGACGCTCAACTTCCTCGACGCGCGTCGCAACGGCATGCTCACGGCCGAGGCCACGCTCGACGGCTTCGTCGCGAACGGCGCGGAGCGGCAGGGGCTCACCCGCGTGGAGGTGCGCGCCGGCGGCGAGTTGGTGTGCACCGGCAGCGCGGCCTTCATGGTGCTCGGCGGGGAGAATGCGACGGCACCGCATCCATTGCCCAGGCGTTCCAACGCCGCGGAAGTTCGCGCCCTCGCCGCGAATGAGCTCGATTCTGCAGAGGCCGTTATCCATCGCCGCGCGCGGCGCGCACTGCGCTCGCCCACGCCCTTCATCGAAGCGTTCTGGGGGTATTCCCCACGGCCCACGGCTGCCGGCGCTTCTTGCACGACTCCGATCGGTCCGCACATCGGCAATCGCGTGGGCCACGCCCAGGGCGGCGTCACCTTCGGGTTGGCCGCGCACACCGCGGCGCGGGCGCTGCCACACAGCTGGTCGCTCATCTCGGCTTCGGCCTGGTATGTCGGCCCCGGCACCGGCTCGCGCCTGCGCGTGCGCTCCAGCATCGCGCACCGCGGCATGCTCACCGCCGTCGTGCAGACCCGGATCACGAATGACGAGGGCCGTGCGGTGCTGTTTTGCACGACCAGCCACGCGAGGCGCTCAGGCGTGTGAGTAGAGCGGCGCGCCCCTCGCCGGCAGGTCGGCCTCGAGGATCGCGCCCGTTTCGGATTCGGTCATCACGAGGCGCGAGCTGCCCGGCCGGAAGGCGACATTGGTGATCGTCGATCCAGTGGGACTCTTCACGAAATGCGTGACCTCGCCCAGCGCGTTCAGCACGAAGGCGCCGCCGAGGCTCGCGTGGGCGACGACGAGGCGGCCTTCGCTATCCATGGCGAGCCCGTCCGGGCCACTCGTGCCGAAGAAGGTCCGGAACGCTCCCATCTTCGACGTCGTGCCGTCGGCCAGGAGCGGCCCGCGCCATACGGCGTTGGCGCGCGTCACGGCAACGAACAACACCTTGCCGCTCGCGTCCAGCGCGATGCCGTTCGGGCTGGGCACGTTGTCGACAAGGCAATCGAGGCGGTGACCGCCGCTCGAGGGCCGATAGCGGAAGACGCGGCCCGTCGGATCATGCAGCCCGGTCTGGCCCTGGTCGGTGAAGTAGAGGTTGCCGACGGCATCGAAAGCCAAATCGTTCAGCCCCTTGAAGGACTCGCTGTTGCGATGACCCAGGACCGGCTCGGGCGCCAGGCCCTGCGCTTCGGGCCGCGGCATCGTCAGTATCCCGCGGCGATAGTCGGCGATCCACAGCGAACCGTCACGATGGATCGCGAGCCCGTTGGGCCAGCCGTCGTATTGGCAGACCAGCGTCCACTCGAGCTCGGCCGAGATGCGGAAGATCCGGCCGAAGGGAATGTCGACCACGTACAGGTTGCCTGCGCGATCGAAGGCCGGGCCTTCGAGAAAGGCGTCGACCTGGTGTCCCGGCTTGTTGGCATCGCACCAATCGGTGCGGCGGCGCTGGCGAAAGGCGTCCGGCATGCGTGTGAGGACGCGAGCATGGACGACGAAGGGCGGGCTGAACGAGAGGTTCCACATGGGCTGGATTCTACAAAGCCCTTCCCCGGGGCGCCTTCCGGAACGTTAGAATTGCGCATTAACCGGGATTAAGCATGCTGCCTGCGGATTTTGCCCCGTACACTCTTTCCCTTGCGGGACGGTTGCGCGAGCTCGCCGAGCTCACCCGTCGACTAAACAAGCAGCACTTTTCGGCCCGTATTACTGCCGCCGCCAACCAACTGCGCGCCGCCGGCGCAAGCGACTCCACTGGGGAGGTTCTCGACGCCGGAGTTGCCCTCGTCCGCCGCCTGTATTCCGAATCGATGGTCAGCGAGGCGACGATTGTCGCCGACGCGCTGGTCGATCACGCCTCCGCCTCGCCAAATCCGGTGCACAAGCGAAGGGCGAGAATGCTCTGTGGCATTGCGCACACGGAAGCCGGCGATCCAGCGGGTGCGATCGAACACCACGCAGCCGCGTTAAGGCTGGCGATCGATGAAGACAACGGCGACGCGATAAGCCGCACTTGGAACAACCTTGGGTTGGTGGTAAGCAATTCCGGACAATACGAGCTGGCCATTCGCTGCTTTGAACGGGCACTTGCAGTTGCTGGCGAGGGTCCGGCCGCGTTGGCGACAAGATACCTGGCCACCTGCAATACGGCTAACTGTTACTCCCATTTGGGCTTGCACGAACAGGGCCTCGACCACGCCATGCGAGGCCTAGTTGAAGAATCAGCCCAGTTCCGGCAGCAGGATCCACACGCCGCGCTCTTCTTGCGCCGCAACCTTGTGAATGCCTTGGCCGCTCTGGGCCGGATTGGCGACGCGGAGCGCTACGTCGTGCAGGCAAGCGAGCTTGCGGAGTTCCTGAACAGTCCGCGTGGATTCATTACGAACGCCATAACCCGGTCGCTTTTCGAGTTGGCCCGGGGCTCCCACGACATGGCCCTCACGCGCCTTGAGTCGACGCTCGAAAAAGCCCGCGCGGTGCCGGGCGCACTTCGAGATACGCTCGCGTGCCTTGCGAGGGCCGAAGAGGCCGCCGGTAACGCGGCGCGCGCGCTCTTACGCCTGCAAGAACTAGCAGAGCACGTGTATCGCAGCGCGATCGAGGTTGCCCGGGCCCAGGTTGAGATTGCAGCAATGGGCGCGGCGGCTACGCCTGTTACGGGCATACACGAGCGACAGTTCGAGGCGCGACTGCACTCACGCGTTCCACCGCCGCATCCACCTACCGGCTGGGCTGCGGTGGAGCGTCTTGCGGTCAGCGCGTGCTTGCGGCAGGAAACAACAGGCTGGCACGGGAAGCGAGTGGGGGCCTTGGTAAAGGCGCTGGCGCTCGCGCAGGGAACCAATCCGCTACAGGCCTTGGAGCTCGGGCTCGCCGCAGAGGTGCACGACATCGGGATGCTATCGGTTCCGGAAGGAATCCTGAGCAAGCGCGCGCCCCTGAACGAAGCCGAAGGGCGAGTCGTGCGCCGTCATGCGGAAGCTGGAATCGAAATGCTTGGCACCGAGCCTCACCCGCGTCTTCTCCTGGCTCGAGAAATGAACTCTTACCACCACGCCCGTTGGGATGGGCAAGGGCACCCGAACGCGGTCCGCGGTATGAGCATTCCGCTTTGTGCCCGAATGTGCGCCATTGCGGACGCTTACGACGCGATGGTATGCGGGGTTGGCCATCGAAAGCCGCGTTCGATGGACAGCGCCCTCGAAGAGCTGAGGCGCGAGGCCGGCGGTCAATTCGATCCGGCGCTTGTCACGGCTTTCGAGGTCATGCTGCACGACGAATCGCAGGACATTGGCGTCGAGATTTCGGCCGGCGCCGGGATGGAAGACTTCCAGCAATTCATCCAATCGCTCCAGGAAGATCGGGGATTCGTATGAAGAAGACCGTCGTACTCGGCGACAAGCTGCAGCAGATGCTGGAGCTATTGGCGCAAGGGGCCTCCACAAAAGGGCTCGCGAAGAAGATGGGTTACAGCGAGGGAACCGTGCGCGTCTACCTCCACAACATGTATCGCGCGCTCGGCGTGAAGAATCGAACCGAGGCGGTGCTCTGGCACATGCGCGCCGAGCGCGAGCAGGGCCAGGTCGTGGCGGCGATGTCGACGCAGGACGAAACCGGCAACAAGCCGGCGATGGCAGCGAGCTTCGGTGAAGCCGCCGAGCGCGACGGCCTGCTCCATGCGCTGGGGGTGATGGAGTCGTTCCTCGGGCCATATGGCCGCCAGTGGGAAGTGGCGCTGAGGCTCAAGGGCGGCGAGCTCGACACCGCGGCCACGCAGCGCCAGGGACGCTCGCGCGCGTTGTGGCGCGCGTTGCTGGGCGCTGATTTCGCCTATGCCAAGCGGATATGCGACCGCGGCGAAGAGGGCGGACTCCTCGCGCAATCCCCCGAAGCGGTCCTCCTCGTCCTGCTCCTGCAGGCAGGCGGATATACCCACGCTGGCGACCAGGCCATGGCGCGGCTGGGCCGGCGCGGGGAAACGGCGGTAGCCGGACGCGAGCTCGACCTGCTCAAGGCCTTGAGGGCCGCGCTTTACGATCGAGACGACGTGGCGCTGAACACGGTACATCGGCTTGCTACGGCCGCGTCGACGCCGCCAGTTGTGAAGCACCTCGCGATGGTTTCGCTGTATTACGCCCAGGTCGCCAGGCGCGACTTCGAGCAGGCGCGGGGGACCGCCGACGCCCTGTGGGGCGAAGCCGAGCGCTCGCGCGCCCAGCTCGCCGCCATGGGTGTTCGCCCGTTCGCTGAAGCTTCGAGCGCCACGCCTTCCACGAGCGAGGGAAGGCGGGAAACAGCGGTGCAACGAGCCAAGACAACGGCTCGCTAAGGCTCCTTCCTTTTCAGGCGCCCAGGGCGCCTTGTCTCACGGCCAGCCGTAAGGCCCGTCGCCGCCGCCCACCAGCACCATCTCGAGATCGCGCAGGGTGCGAATGGCGCCCTCGCCCTCGTCGTTCGTGTCGCGCGCGACATCGTTCGATTGCTCGACCGCAAGCTTGATCTCGTTCATGGCAGCTCCTCTTCGGGTTGCGGAGGGTCACACGACCGTCCAGCCGCCATATTAACAAATGTTAACTTCTGTGCGCAGCTCGATTAACAACCGCACGAGGCGGTGCCGCCATGCGAAAAGCTCAGAGCTCGAAGTTGTCGATGAGCCGCGTCCTGCCGAGCCACGCCGCTCCCAGGACGACCAGCTCGCGCTCGCCCGGGGCGGGCGGCAGGAGGTCGGAGCGGCGGCGGATGGCCACGTAGTCGGGTCGCCAGGCGTGGCCGGCGAGCTGCGCCACGGCGCGCTGCTCCAGCGCCGGGAAATCGCGATCGCCGCCCGCGACGGCCTCACGTACCCCGCGCAGGACGCGGGACAGCCGCAGGGCCTCCTGCCGCTCCGCCGCCGACAGGTAGCCGTTGCGCGATGACATCGCCAGGCCGTCGGGTTCCCGCACGGTCTCCGCCGGAACGACCTCGACACCGAAGTTGAGCTGCCGAACGAGCTCGCGCAGCACCATGAGCTGCTGGTAATCCTTCTTGCCGAAGATCGCGACGTGAGGGCGCGTGATGTTGAGCAGCTTTGCGACCACGGTGACCACGCCCTGGAAGTGACCCTCGCGATGCTCGCCCTCGAGCGTGTGGGCCACCTTGGGGGGCGAGAGGACGATCTCCTGCGGAGTCGGATACATCTCCGGCTCGTCCGGCGCGAACACCACGTCGCACCCGGCGCCGCGAAGCTTGTCGCAGTCGGCTGCCAGCGTGCGCGGGTAGCGCTCGAAATCGCCGCCGGGGTCGAACTGCAGGCGGTTCACGAAGATCGACACGACGACGCAGCTGCCGTAGGCGCGAGCCTTCTCGACCAGCGCGATGTGGCCGGCGTGAAGGTTCCCCATGGTCGGCACGAGGACGATGGAGCCTTCGCCGGCGAGCCGCTTGCGAAGTTCGGCGACGGCGTGGAAAACCTGCATCAGAACGAGTGCTCGGGGCCTGGGAAGCTCTTGTCCTTGACGGCCTTCACGTAGGCTTCGATGGCCCCCTTCATGGATGGGGCGCCCTGCAGGAAATTGCGCACGAAGCGCGCCTTGCGGCCCGGATAGATATCGAGCATGTCGTAGATCACGAGCACCTGGCCGGACACGTCGGGACCGGCCCCGATGCCGATCGTCGGGACGGTGAGCGCCTGCGTGACGCGCGCGGCAAGGGCCGCGGGCATCGCCTCCATCAATACGATCCCCGCGCCCGCTTCCTCGAGCGCCCGCGCGTCCGCGACAAGCCGCTCCGCGTCGTCCTCGCCGCGGCCCTGGACGCGATAGCCCCCGAGCGTGTGCACGGACTGCGGCGTGAGCCCGATATGCGCGCAGACCGGAATGCCCCGCTCGACGAGGAAACGCGTGGTCTCGACCATAATGGCGCCGCCCTCCAGCTTCACCATCTGGGCGCCGGCGGCCATCACGCGCGCGGCGGAGCGGAACGCCTGCTGCGGCGATTCCTGGAAGGAGCCGAACGGCAGGTCCGCGATGACGAGCGCGCGGCTGCTGCCACGCGCGACGCAGCGCACGTGGTATTCGGTTTCCTCGAGCGTCACCGGCAAGGTCGACTCGTGGCCCTGGATCACCATGCCCAGCGAGTCGCCTATGAGGAGCATGTCGACTCCCGCGTCATCGGAGATGCGCGCGAAGCTCGCGTCGTAGGCGGTGAGCATCACGAGCTTCTCGCCCTCGCGGGCGCGATCCTGCAGCTTGCGGAGGGTGACGCGCGTGGGAACGGACTGCGAGCTCATGCGGGGACTCGGGATATCGATCGAAGGATTTCGCGGCGGGGCGCGAACGATTATGCCCGTTTTACGCTGCAACGCAGCAATCTGCGCCCGCAACCTCGCCCGCCTCTGCGAAAATAGCGGCATGTCCCTTCGCATGTGCACTACCTTGCTGGTCGCCGGCGTGCTCGCCGCGTGCAGCGGCGGTGGCGGAGGCGGCTCCGAGGCGCCGCCTCCGGTTACGCCGAACGCCTTCCTCGAGCTCTTCGCCGGTTCGTTGGGTGGCGCGGGATCGGTGGATGGGCCTCTGGCGGTTGCCCGGTTCAACGCTCCAGGCGGACTCGCGCGCGATGTGACGGGCGCAATCTACGTCGCGGACACGGGAAATCACAGCATCCGTCGCATATCTGCCGATGGCGTCGTGAGCACGCTCGCCGGCCGTTCGGGAACGAATGGCTACATGAATGGCGCGCCCGCCGAAGCCCGGTTCGATTCCCCGCGCGCGATAACGGTCGACGCGTCCGGCACGGTGTATGTCGCCGACACCAACAACAGCGCGATACGGCGCATCACGCCGACTGGCCTCACGACGACGCTGCTCGAGAACATCCACGCGAACGGCCTCGCCATCGATGCGCAGGGCAATGTGCTCGCCTCCGAGCAGCATTCGATCGTGCGAATCGCGCCCTCGGGCCAGAAAACCGTGGTTGCGGGCGTGCCCGGGGAATGCGGCAGCGTGGATGGGCCGCGCGAAACGGCCCGGCTGTGCACTCCGACGGGCCTCGAGGCCGATGATGCCGGCAACATTTATTTCGTGGGCCTGGATCACACGCTGCGCCGCGTGGGTCCCGCGGGCGACGTGACGACGCTGGCCGGCTTGGCGCAGCAGCCGGGGGCAGGCGATGGGATCGGCCCGGAAGCGCGCTTCGAGTTTCCATGGGGAATCGTCCGCGATGCATCGACCGGCGTCCTGTACGTCACGTCCAATCATGCGATCCGGCGCGTGACGCCCGCCGGCGAAGTGACTACTGTGGCAGGCCGCGCCGGCGAGACCGGAAGCGCCAACGGGGCCGGTGACAGCGCGCGCTTCTACTATCTCTGGGACCTGGTGCGGCTGCCGAACGGCGACCTGCTCGCCGCCGACTCACTCAATTACGGCGTTCGCCGCATCACGTCGACCGGCGTCGTCACGACGTTCGCAGGCACTCCGCCAGCTGGCACCGTCATCGCCCGCGAAGTCGCCATCGCGCCCGAAGGAACGCTGTATGGCACCACCGGCCGCGCCATCCATCGCTTCGCGGCGGATGGCAGCGTGACGCGCGTCGCCGGAGACGAGTCGGCGCCTGGCGGCCAGATGGACGGCATGGGAAGCGCCGCGCGGTTCGATCGACTGACGGGAATCGCCGTGGATGCGAGCGGCAACATCTTCGTGACCGACGTGACCTCGCCCTCCTTCCCCTTTGCCGGGGTGACGACGAAGATTCCGCCGCCGGTGTATTACGGCACCGTGCGCCGCGTCACGCCGGCCGGCGAAGTCACGACGGTGGCCGGTTCGCCCTCCGAAGGCGGTACCGTCGATGGCGTCGGCCGGGCCGCGCGCTTCCGCAACCTGAGCGGCATCACCGTCGATGCGGGCGGCAACATCTTCGTGACCGACATCGAGGCAAGGACCGTTCGACGCATCACGCCGGCCGGAGTGGTCACGACCGTCGCCGGGGCCGATTTCCAGATCGACCACGTCGATGCGGCCGGATCGGCCGCCCGCTTCGCCGGGCCGGAGGATGTCGCGGTCGACGCGCAGGGCAACCTCTTCGTCACGGACATGCACAACACGAGCATCCGTCGCATCACGCCGGAGGGAGTCGTCACCACGCTCGCGGGCGCCTCGCGCGTTCCGGCTCGAACGGTGGATGGCGTCGGCGCGGCGGCGCGGTTCAGCTTTCCGCACGGGATCGAGATCGACGCCGCCGGCAACCTGTACGTGAGCGAGGTTGGCGGGCACGTGGTGCGCAAGGTCACGCCGGCGGGGGCGGTGACGACCGTCGTTGGGGTTCCCGGGGCCGTGGGCTTCGTGCCCGGTCCCTTGCCGGGAGCGCTGCAGTACCCGATGGGCCTCGCGCTTCGCAACCGGGACCTCTTCATCGCGATGGATACGGCGGTGGCGGTGGTGCGCAACCTACCCTAGCCGGCGGCGTCTCGTCAGCTCAGGTTGAAGAACTCGCGGCCGCCGCGAAGCGCGCTGGCACGCTCCACCAGCATGTCGAGGTGGCCCGCGTTGTCCACGAAGTTCAGCCGCTCGCTGTTCACGATGAGCAGCGGGCTGTCGTCGTAGTGGTGGAAGTAGCGCGTGTACGCCTCCGACAGGCTCCTCAGGTAATCGTCGCCGATGCCGGCCTCCATGGCCACGCCGCGCTTCTTGACCCTCTGCAGCAGCGTGTCGGTCGAGGCCTGCAGGTAGATGACCAGGTCCGGCGCAGGCGCCTGCGGCTTCACGTGCCCGTAGATCTTGGTGTAGAGCTGGTATTCGGCATCGTCCAGAGTGAGCCGTGCGAAAAGCGGGTCCTTGGCGAGCGCGAAGTCGGCCACGATCGGCTTGCCGAAGAGGTCGGGCTGCTTGAGGGCCTCTAGCTGACCCACCCGCTGGAAGAGGAAAAAGAGCTGCGTCGGCAGCGCATAGCGCCGCATGTCCCGGTAGAAGAGCGGGAGGAACGGATTGGCCTTCGGGTCTTCGAGAACCGTGGTCGCGTTCAGGCGTTGCGCCAGGCGGTTGGCGAGGCTCGTCTTGCCGCTGCCGATCGGGCCTTCGACCACGATGTGGCGGTGTTTCATGGAAGGAAATCCCTGGCGGCACCCCGCCCGGGGATCACGGCGTCGGGCCAGATCTCGACCAGCGGCTCGAGGACGAAGGCGCGTTCGTGCGCCCGCGGATGGGGCACCCTGAGCCCGGGTTCGTCGATGACCGCCCCGCCATACAGGATGATGTCGAGGTCCAGCGTGCGCGGGCCGTTGAGCAGCTCGCGCACGCGTCCGTGCTTCTTCTCGATCGCCAGCAACGCATCGAGCAGCGCGCGCGCGGCAAGGCGCGTATCCAGGAGGGCACACGCATTCACGAAGTCGGGCTGCTCCGCGTAGCCCACGGGGGCCGTGCGCCGCAGCGACGAGCGCGCTACCACCCATGTCTCGGGAAGCGCCGCCAGCTCGGCAAAGCCGCGGCGCACCTGCGCTTCGGGGTCATCCAGGTTCGAGCCCAGCGCGATCGCCGCCCGAACCGGCGGCATCATGCGAGGCCGCCGATGTCGGGCGACGGCAGAGCATCCGCCGGCTTCTTCTTGCGGCGCCGGCGGCGCTTCTTCTTCGCCCCCTCGTCCTCGCCCAGGATCATGCGCTCGCGCTCGTCGGGACTCGCGTCCTGGAAGCGCTCCCACCACTTGGCCGTCTCCTGCGGCGCATTGGCCGATGCGGCGCGCAGCTCGAAGAAATCGTAGGCGGCGCGGAAGCGCGGGTGCTCGAGCAGCCGGAAGGGGCGATGGCCGCCGCGCTGCAGGAAGCGCGGCTGCATCAGCCACAGCTCCTTCATCGTGGCATCGAAGCGGCGCGGGATGGCGAGCGTATCGCGCTGCTGGTCGAGAGCCTCGTGCATCGCGTTGTGCAAGGCTGGAATGGTCGGCTGACCGCTTTCCTCGAAGCGCTTGAGGTTCTTCTCCACCTGGCCCCACAGCAAGGCAGCCAGGAGGAACGCGGGCGAGACCGGCTTGCCCGCGGCGAGCCGCTCGTCGGTGGCGCGCAGCGCCGCCATCGCGAAGGGTCCGGTATCGGGATCCTCCAGGGCGGTGTCGAGCAGCGGCAGCAGGCCGTGGTGCAGCTCGAGCTCGCGCAGCACGCGCACGCATTCCACCGCGTTGCCGGAAAGGAGCAGCTTGAGGATCTCCTCGAAGAGCCGCGCCTGGGGCACGTTCTCCAACAGGTGGCGCAGCTCGCGGATCGGCTCCCGTGTCTCCTCGTCGATCGCCAGCCCCAGCTTGGCCGAGAGGCGCGCCGCGCGCAGCATGCGCACCGGATCCTCGCGATAACGGGTGACGGGATCTCCGATCATCACCAGCTTCTTCGCCTTCAGGTCCTTCAGGCCATGGACATAGTCCCAGACCTCCTCCTTTACCGGGTCGTAGAAGAGCGCGTTCACGGTGAAGTCGCGGCGCATCGCGTCCTCGGCCTGGGTGCCGAAGACGTTGTCCGAAAGCATGCGCCCGTGCTCGTCGCGGTTGTCCTCGTCGGCTTCGCGGGCGAAGTGAGCGCGGAAAGTGGAGACCTCGACCATCTCGGGGCCGCAGAGCACGTGCACGATCTGGAAGCGCCGGCCGATGATGCGCGAGCGGCGGAAGACCCCGCGGACCTCCTCGGGCGTGGCGCTCGTTGCGACGTCGAAGTCCTTCGGCTTCATGCCCAGCAGCAGGTCGCGCACGGCACCGCCCACGACGAAGGCGAGGAAGCCGGCGCGCTGCAATTCCTCGCAGGTACGCCGGGCGCAGCGGCTGATGGCCGCGGAATCGATGTTGTGCTTTTCCCGCGCGTAGACGATCGGCTTGGCGTCCTTGTGCGTGACGCGGTCGCGTCGCCCGAACAGCCGGTCGAGGTATTTCCTGATCATGGGGTTTCCCGAAGGGAGACGATCGGCCAGCCGCGCTCCTGCGCGCGCGTGCGCAGCGTGGCATCGGGGTCTACCGCGACCGGGTGGTCGACACGCTCCAGCAGCGGCAGGTCGTTGAGCGAATCGCTATAGAACCAGCTTTCGAAATCCTCCAGGCGCGCGCCCTGCCCGGCCAGCCACTCGGTCACGCGGTCTATCTTGCCCTCGCGAAAGCAGGGCGTGCCCCGGGGTTTGCCGGTGAACATTCCGTCGCACTCCTCGATATCCGTCGCGACCAGGTGGTCGATGCCGAGCTCGCGGGCGATGGGGGCGGTGATGAAGCGGTTGGTGGCCGTCACGAGCGCCTTCAGCGCATCGCCATGCGAGGCGATCACCTCGGCCGCGCGCCGGTGGATGATGGGACGGATCTTGCGCTCCATGAACTCGGCATGCCAGGCCTCCAGCTGCTCGCGAGGGCGCCGGGCGAGGGGCGCCAGCTGGAAGTCGAGGAACTGCGCGATGTCCAGGGTGCCGTCCTTGTAGCGCTCGGCGAACCACAGGTTCTTCGCATGGTATCGGTCGGCTTCGAGCACGCCCTCCTCGATGAGGAATTGCGCCCAGCAGACGTCGCTGTCGCCATCGAGCAGGGTGTGGTCCAGGTCGAACAGGGCGAGCTTCGGTTTCATGCTTGCATCGCCGCCTTCAACAGCGGCACCGTAATGGGACGGCCCGTCTCGATCGAATAGCGATCGAGCGAGTCGAGCGCGGCCATGAGCGAGCCCATGTCGCGCCGGGAATGGGACAAGAGGTAGGAGGTGACCTCATCGGCGAGCGCGAAGCCGCGCGCCTTCGCATGGGCAGCCAGCGCGGCGCGCTTCTCCTCGTCGGTGAGGGGAAGCAGCCGAAAGGCGAGCCCGGTGGCGAGCCGCGTGGCCAAATCCTTGCGAAGCGGCAGGTCGGCCGGCGCCACGCGTGCCGTGACCAGCAACAAGCGGAAGGCGCGATCGACGAAGGCGTTGAAGAGCGCTGCCTGCTCGTCTTCCCCAAGGCGCTCGAGGTCGTCGATCGCGAGCACTCCCGGCCGACCTTCCGTCGCAGCCCGGAAGGCCGTCACCAGGTGGGACTTGCCTGCGCCGGAATCGCCCCACATGTAAAGGACAGGCTCGGCGAGCTCGCCATGAGCGGCGGCTTCGAGGGCGCGAAACAGTTCGGCGTTGCGCCCGTGGACGAAGTTGGCGAACGTCGGCGCGGGCGCCTGGGTCAGGTCTAGGAGGAGCTGCCTCATCGGAAGTCCCCGCGGCCTGCGCCGCTTCGGAAGGATTCCGTCGATCGGCTTGGCCGGGGCGCCTTCCGCCACAGCGGCAGTCAGAAGGCTTTAATTGCATTGAATTTTATCACGGGGGCCTTGCCCTAGAATGTCCACATGGCCACAGCCAAACCAATCCAGATCCGCTTCGAACGCGTCCGCGGCGACATCGGGCTCGCCCCCGCCAAGCCGCCGGAATTCGTGGCGCCCGGGGACAAGCCGGCGCTGCTCGAGCGCGCCCGGCGGCTGCTGAAGGAGCGTGATGCCGTCCTGGTCGCGCACTACTACGTGCATCCGGACCTGCAGGATCTTGCCCAATCGACGGGCGGCACGGTCTCGGACTCGCTCGAGATGGCGCGCTTCGGCCGCGAGCACAAGGCGAGCACCGTGGTGGTCGCGGGCGTGCGCTTCATGGGCGAAACGGCCAAGATCCTCAACCCCGAGAAGCGCGTGCTCATGCCCGACCTCCAGGCGGAGTGCTCGCTCGACCTCGCCACCCCGGCCGATGAGTTCGCCGCTTTCTGCGATGCCCATCCCGATCGCGTCGTCGTCGTGTACGCGAACACGAGCGCGGCGGTGAAGGCGCGCGCCGACTGGATGGTGACGTCGTCCATCGCGGAGAAGATCGTGGCGTGGCTGCACGCCCAGGGCAAGAAGATCCTCTGGGCCCCGGACAAGCACCTCGGGGCCTACGTGCAGAAGGTCACCGGCGCGGACATGCTCATGTGGAATGCGGCCTGCGTCGTCCACGACGAGTTCAAGGCGCAGCAGCTGGAGGAGCTCAAGCTGCTGCATCCCGAGGCCAAGGTGCTGGTGCATCCGGAATCCCCCGCGGCCGTCATCGAGATGGCCGATTCCGTCGGCTCGACCACTGGCATCATCCAGGCGGCCGAACGCTTTGCCGCGAAAGGGACGCGAAAGTTCGTGGTGGCCACCGACGGCGGCATCATCCACCAGATGAGGAAACGCCTTCCCGGCGTGACCTTCATCGAGGCCCCCACCGCGGGCAAAGGGGCGACCTGCCAGAGCTGCGCGCATTGCCCGTGGATGGCGATGAACGGCCTGGGCAACCTCATCGATACGCTTGAAGGCGCCCCTGGCCACGAGGTCTTCGTCGATCCCGAGCTGGGCCGGCGCGCCAAGGTGCCCATCGAGCGCATGCTCGACTTCGCCAGGGAGCACCTTCCGACCTTCCAGGGCAGCGGGGACGCCTGACATGGGCGGGTCTCGGCTCGCGGGAGCGTTCGCGCTGCTTGCGGGCCTCGCCGCCGCGCAGGAGCCTGCGCGTGACCCACTCCACCTTTCCGATCCCGCGCTGTGGGGCCGGGTCAAGCGCATCGTCGAGCCCGAGTTTCCAAGGGCTGCCCTGGTGCAGGGACGCTCCGGCTATGTCGATGTCCGCGGCCGCGTGAGTCCCGTAGGCTCGCTGGAAGAGGTCGAGTATTCCCCGGAAGACGCGACCTCCGGCGTCTTCATCGATCCCATCCGGCGCGTCCTGCGCCATTGGGAGTTCCAGCCGCCACTGGGGCGCGATTGCCAGCCCTCCGAGGAACGCGTGACCAATCGCGTCTGGTTCGAGTCCCGGGATGGCCGGCCGCACGTGAGCGTCTCCCTGGTGCGGCCTGATGCCTCGCGGCTGCCTCCCACGGTGGAGCCCCTGCATCGCGAGGATCCGATCTACCCCTCGAGCATGCGCCGCTCCGGCGACCAGGCGGTGGTGTACACGCGCGTGCTGGTGGACCCGGCGGGAAGCGTCGTGTCGGTGGAGCCGCACGCTTATCCGAGGCGCCGCGGCCAGAGGACCCGCGAGTTCGAGCAGGAAGTGATCCGGGCGCTCAGCCAGTGGAAATACCCGCCGGCGCCGGAGGCGGCAGGCGACCGCCACGTCTGCTTCGACATCTGGTTCCGGCTTTCGGGGTAGCGCGCCCCGCTTACAGCCGCAATGAGCAAGGGGGTCGGGAGGCGTTTGTTGATAAAATTTCCCCTTTGAAGCCACGGGGTTGTCCATGAACGACGCGCATCCCATGACGTACCGCGAAGCCGGCGTGGACATCGAGGCCGGCGATGCGCTCGTCGAGCGGATCAAGCCCTTCGCCAAGCGGACCATGCGCCCCGAGGTGATCGGCGGCATCGGGGGCTTCGGCGCCCTGGTCGAGGTCTCGAAGAAGTACAAGCACCCGGTCATGGTCTCGGGCACCGACGGCGTCGGCACCAAGCTCAAGCTCGCTTTCCGCATGAAGAAGCACGACACCATCGGCATCGACCTGGTGGCGATGAGCGTGAACGACATCCTCGTGGCGGGCGCCGAGCCTGTCTTCTTCCTCGACTACTTCGCCTGCGGCAAGCTCGACGTGGGCGTGGCCGCCGACGTGATCAAGGGCATCGCGCTCGGCTGCGAGCAGGCCAATTGCTCGCTCATCGGCGGGGAGACCGCCGAGATGCCCGGGATGTACGACCCGAATGAATACGACCTCGCGGGTTTCGCCGTGGGGCTGGTGGAGAAATCGAAGATCCTCGACGGCTCGCGGGTCAAGAAGGGCGATGTGGTCATCGGCCTGGCTTCCAGCGGCCCGCACTCCAACGGCTACACGCTCATTCGCAAGGTGATCGCCGTGAGCGGCTCGGACATCTTCGAGCCTTTCGACGGCGACCGCACCCTGGGCGAGGTGCTGCTCGAGCCCACGCGCATCTACGTGAAGCCGGTGCTCGCTTTGATGGAGAAGGTCGCGGTCAAGGGCATCGCGCATATCACCGGCGGCGGCCTCACCGAGAACGTTCCGCGCATCCTTCCCGAAGGCGTTGCCGCGCACCTCGACAGCACGCGCTGGCCACGCCCGAAGATCTTCCAGTGGCTCAAGCGCTACGGAAACATCGACGAGGCCGAGATGCATCGCACGTTCAATTGCGGCATCGGCATGGTCGTCGTGGTCGCCAAGGGCGATGCGGGCGCGGCGATGGAGGCGCTCGCCGCCCACGGCGTGGAAGCCTTCCAGGTCGGGGAGATCGTGGAGCGCGGCAGCGGCGCGCCGACGGTCGTTTCGTAAGTGGCGCCGGGCCGCGCCGGCGTCATCCTCATTTCCGGGCGCGGCAGCAACATGCGCTCGATCGTGGAGGCACGCACCGGCCTCGACATCCGCGTGGTCATCTCGAACCGGCCGGACGCGGCGGGCCTCGAGTGGGCCCGGTCGCGGGGCCTGCCGACGCGCGTCGTCGACCACAAGGCTTATGCCGACCGTGCCCAGTTCGATGCGGCGCTCGCGGCCGAGATCGACGCCCACCGGCCCGACCTGGTGGTGCTGGCCGGCTTCATGCGCATCCTCACGCCGGCGTTCATCGAGCGCTACGCGCGACGCATGCTAAACATCCATCCTTCCCTGCTGCCCGCCTTCACCGGCCTGCACACCCACGCGCGAGCGCTCGCCGCCGGCGTGAAGCTGCACGGGTGCACCGTCCATTTCGTGACTCCGGAGCTCGACAGCGGGCCCATCGTGGCGCAGGCCGCGGTCCCGGTCCTGCCCGGGGATACCGAGCAGGCGCTGGCTGCCCGCGTCCTGGCCGCGGAGCACCGGATCTACCCCCAGGTCGTGCGCTGGTTCCTGGAAGGCAGGCTCGAATTCGACCCGCTCGGTGTCGTCCGGGTCCTCGGTCCGGGCGTTGAGTCGGCATGGATCTCCTCCCCACCGGTCCCGGCATGAAGCTGCTCGCCGCTTTCCTCCTCGCGACCGCGGCCCAGGCCTCGTCGCTGCCGGCGGAGATCACCGCCGAATACCACGTCACCAACCTGGGCGTGAAGATCGGCCACATGAAAGAGTCGTTCGTCCGCAAGGGAGACGACTACTCGATCCGCAGCGTGACCCGCGCCGAGGGCCCGCTCAAAATGTTCCTCGACGACCAGGTCACTCTCGCCAGCTCGGGCAAGGTCGGTCCGCAGGGCCTCAAGCCGCTGCACTTCGAGCAACGCCGTGCGCGTGATACGCGCCGCGATGTCGATGCCACCTTCGACTGGCAGCGCGGTGTGCTGTTGTCGCGGTACCGCGGCGAGCAGCGCGAAATCCCGCTGCCACGGGACACCCAGGACCGCCTGTCGCTCATGTACCAGCTCATGCGCGCGGCCCCGCTCGGGGGCACGATGAAGATCCCGATGTCCAACGGGCGCCGCGTGGAGGTCTACACCTACCGCTTCGTGGGCGAGGAGCGCGTTGCCACGCCCGCCGGGGAATTCGACACTCTGCACTTCGAGCGCGTGACGGTGGACGCGAAGCAGAATCGCGCCGACGTCTGGCTCGCGAAGGGCCACTCGAACTTCCCTGTGCGCATCGTCTTCGACGATCCCGACGGCCTGCGGCTCGAGCAGTCGCTGGTGGCCTTGCAGGTGCGCTGATGCCGCTCGCCCAGATCCTGCGTCGCCATCGCCTCGTGCTGCTCGCGCTCGGCGTTTCACTTGCCGCGCACACGGCGGTTTTCGTGGGGGTCCCGGGACATGCGAAATTCACGGCGTCGAAGCCAGCCGAGTACGTCGCCACCCTTTCTCCGCGACCCATGCCCGCGCCGAGTGCGGGCATTCAGGTGCCGGCGCCGCTTCCGGTGTCGCCGCTGCGGCGCGCGAGCCGCAAGCTCGCCGCAGCGCCGGCGTTGCTTCCCGCCGGGCGCTGGCGTGACGCAGGCGCAAATGTTCTGGCTTCAAATCTGTTGAGCCCGATAGAGCAGATGCCGCAGCCGCTGGAGCAGAAGCTTGTCCTGGCCGAGGAAGTCGCCCTGCTCCGCGCGGAGCCCGATCCTTTCCCGGTCGAGGGTCTCCCGCAAAACCTCTCGATCTCCTACCAGATCACGTCCGCGCTGGCAGACGGGCGCGCCATCTACAACTGGGAGCGCGAAGGCAGCAGCTATCGCATCACCGGCGAGGCCGAGGCCGAGGGCTTCTTCACCCTGTTCCTCGAGGGCCGGGTGCTGCAGGAGAGCCGCGGGACGCTCACCGCCGGCGGCCTGCGCCCCGATCGCTTCGAGGAGCAGCGGCCCAACCACGTGCGCGAAGGCCTCGAGTTCGACTGGCGCGCCCGGCAGGTCACGTTTGCGCGCGGCGACGACAGCCGCACGTCTGCGCTCGAGGACAACACCGTCGACTGGCTTTCGATGATCTTCCAGCTCGCCCACGTGCCCCCGAGCGGCACGACGCTCCCGATCCAGGTCTTCACGCAGCGCAAGATGTACCGCTACAAGCTCGCGGTGCTGGGCGTGGAGGAAATCGATATTCCCCTGGGAAAGTTGCGCGCCCTGCACCTGCGCCACGTCGAGCCCGGCAAGGAGCGCGAGGCGGTGGACGTGTGGCTGGGCATCGAGCAGCACTACCTGCCGGTGAAGATGCGCTTCCCCGTCGCGCGCAACCGCCTCATGGTCGACCAGGTCGCCACCCGCATTTCGGCCAGTCCATGAGCCTCACGCGCGCGCAGCTCGATGCGATCGTCGAAGCGCTCACGCTGGTGCTGCCTGCCAGGGCCCCGGCCGACGCCCAACTGCGGCAGTTCTTCCAGGACCACCGCAGCCTGGGCTCGCGGGAGCGCGCCCTCGTGGCGGACACGGTCTATGCGGCGCTGCGCCGACGGCGGCTGCTGGAGCACGTGACCCCGGCCGGCACGCCTCGGGAGATGGCGCTCGCCACGCTGGTCAAGCTCCAGGGCGTGGGCCTGTCGCAGATCGAATCGGCGCTGTCGGGCGAAGAGCGCGAATGGCTTTCGAAGCTGCGCGCCATGGACATCGACACGTTGCCCTTCGAGATCCGCGCCGACCTGCCCGACTGGGTGATCGAGCGCCTGCGCGCGCAGATGGACGACGCGACGCTGCTGGCGCTTGCCCGCGGCCTGCAGCAGCCGGCGCCGCTGGACCTGCGCGTCAACACGATGAAGGCGCCGCGGGAAGCGGTGCTGGACCGACTGGCGTACGACGAGCTTCGCGCGCAACCCACGCGCCACTCGCCGGTCGGCGTGCGCGTGCAGGGCAAGCCCGCCCTCAACAAGCACCCCATGTTCCTCGACGGCGCAGTCGAGGTCCAGGATGAGGGCAGCCAGCTGCTCGGCATGCTGGTGGACCCTCGCCGGGGCGAGATGGTGGTGGATTTCTGCGCGGGCGCCGGCGGCAAGACGCTGCAGATGGGCGCGGCGATGAAGTCCACCGGCAGGTTGTACGCCTTCGACGTCTCCGACAAGCGCCTCGCCAACCTCGCGCCGCGCCTCAAGCGCTCCGGGCTCTCGAATGTCTTTCCCCAGCGAATCGCGAACGAGAACGACTCGAAGGTGAAGCGCCTGCGCGGCAAGATCGACCGCGTGCTGGTCGATGCGCCCTGCACGGGCCTGGGCACGTTGCGCCGCAATCCGGACCTCAAGATGCGCCAGGATCCGGCGGCCTTGAAGGAGCTGAACGACAAGCAGCGCTCGATCCTCGCCTCCGCGGCCTCCCTCGTGAAGCCCGGCGGTCGCCTGGTCTACGGCACCTGCAGCCTGCTCGTGGAGGAGAACGAGCGGATCGTGGACGCTTTCCTCGCGGAGCACCCCGACTTCGCGCTCGTGCCCGCCGCCGACGTGCTGAAGAAGCACGGCATCAATTTAGCCGGCACCGCCGAGTACCTGCGACTGCTGCCGCACGTGCACGACACCGACGGCTTCTTCGCCGCGGTGCTCGAAAGAACCCAGGCAAGCAAGCCAATGCACCCCGATGCCGCGCCCATTGCCGCCGATGCGCCCCGCGAAGAGAAAAACGGCTCCTAGTTTCGTGCCCGCGGAGATGCCTTGATGCGGCCACGAGCCAGCCCCGTCCTGTTTTTGTCGGCGGCCATCGGTGCGGCATCGGCGTGCATCGGCGTGCCTGCAGCAGAGGCGAAAGCCGACACACCGCCCAGGGCGCATGTAGAGGTCGCCTTCTCGCCCGCCGAGGACGTCGCCGGACTCATCGTTTCCCGCATCGCCGCAGCGAATGCGAGCGTGCTGATGCAGGCCTACCTCCTCACCGACCGGCGTATCGCCAATGCGCTGCTCGCTGCGCGAAAACGAGGCGTCGAAGTGGAGCTGATCGGCGATGCCGCGCAGCAGGCAAGCGGCGGGTTGCCGCACCTGAAGGCGCTCGTTCGCGCCGGAGTGCGGGTATACCTGGACTCGAGCCATGGCGCGGCGCACAACAAGATCGTGATCCTGGACGGCGAAGGGGCCGGTGCCACCGTCATCACCGGGAGCTACAACTTCACGCGCGCGGCGCAGCGCAGCAACGCCGAGAACGTCGTCGTGCTCTCGGGCAATCGCGCGGTGACCGACCGTTTCGTGGCAAATTTCCGCCGTCAACGGCAATCCTCCACCCCATGGCCTTCGACTTCGACGTCTCACCGCTGAAGCGCTTCCTCGAGGGCGTTGCCGGCGATCCCACGCCGGCGATCGTGCTCTGGCAGGTCGGGGTGGCCATCACGGCGCTGGTCCTGGGTTACCTGCTCGCCGTGCTCGTATGCCGCCGCATCCGGCCCAGCCCGCGCTGGAAATTCGGCGAGGGAGACTTCCAGCGCGTTGCCTTCCCCCTGCTCACGCTGATGCTGCTCGCAATCGGCAAGGGGATCCTCGGCCGCTACCAGCGCGTGGCCCTGCTGGAGATCGTGCAGGCGCTGTTGGTCGCCTGGGTGGTGATCCGCCTGGCGGTCTACGTGCTCGGGCTGGTGCTGCCCCACGGCGGTTTCCTAAGGGGTGTGATCCGCGCGATCGCGTGGGTCGCCTGGATCGCCGTGGCGCTGCACCTGACCGGCCTGCTCGCCGGGACCATTGCCACTTTGGACGAGGTCGGCCTCACCGTCGGCAAGGACCAGCAACGCATCACGCTCTGGCTGGTGATGCAGGGCATCGCCGCGCTCGCGCTCACCCTCACGCTGGCTGCGTGGATCTCGCGCATCTCGGAGAGCCGCGTGATGGCCACCGAGCACCTGGAGATGTCCACGCGCGTGGTGATCTCCAAGATCGTCCATGCCGGCACGATCTTCCTCGCCATCCTGGTGGCGCTACCACTCGTGGGCATTCCCCTCACGGCGCTGTCGATCTTCAGTGGCGCCCTCGGCGTGGGGCTGGGCTTCGGGCTGCAGAAGATCGCAAGCAACTACGTGAGCGGTTTCATCGTGCTGCTCGACAAGAGCCTGCGCCTGGGCGACGTGATCACGGTGGACAACCGCAAGGGAGAGGTGAAGGCGATCGAGTCGCGCTACACCGTCATCCGCGGCGGCGACGGGGTCGAGTCGATCATCCCGAACGAGAAGCTCATCACCGAGAGCGTGAACCACCATACCTACAGCGATCCCAAGGTCTCGATGGTGCTGGGCGCGGTGATCACCTTCGATGTCGACGTCGATCACGCCTGCAAGCTTTTGCGGGAGGCCGCCTTGCGCCACGAAGGCGTGCTCGCCGAACCCCGCGCCCTCGCCCGGGTGAAGGGCCTGCGCGACCATGGAATCGAGCTCGAGCTGACCGCCTGGATCGAGATAGGCGTCGCTTCGGAGGCCGACCTGAAAAGCGAAATCTACAAGGACGTCCTGCGCGCGTTTCGCACCGCCGGCATCGAGATCTCCGACCCACGGCGCCAGGTGGTCGCGATTGCTACCCCTGCAACCCCGGATAAGGACGCCAAATCAACGACTTGAGGTACGTCAGCGGAATCCTGCACCACGCGGGCGGCGCGCCGGTTAAAATCCCTGAGTCACCTTCCCGACATGCGCTTCATAAGCGGCTAATCCAGAAAGGGCGCTTCCCAAATGTTCAACGGTCTGATCGATCTTCCCTGGTGGGGCTACGTGCTGGTTGGCCTGGTGCTGGTGCAGATCACCATCGCCGGCGTCACGCTCTACCTGCACCGCTGCCAGGCCCACCGCGCGCTCGAGCTGCATCCTGTCGTGAGCCACTTCTTCCGCTTCTGGCTGTGGATGACCACGGGCATGATCACCAAGGAGTGGGCCGCGATCCATCGCAAGCACCACGCCAAGTGCGAGACCGAGGAAGACCCCCACAGCCCGCGCATCCACGGGATCAACAAGATCCTCTGGACCGGCGTCGTGCTCTACGTGAAGGAATCGCACAAGACCGACGTCATGGATCGTTATGGGCACAGCACGCCCGACGACTGGCTCGAGCGCAACATCTACACGCCGGGCAACAAGGTCGGCATCCTCATCCTGGCCGCGCTCAACATCTGGCTGTTCGGCCTGGTGCCGGGCCTGCTGATCTACGGCGTGCAGCTCGCCTGGATCCCCTTCTGGGCCGCCGGCGTCATCAACGGCGTCGGCCACTGGTTCGGCTATCGCAATTTCCACACCGAGGACGACAGCACCAACATCGTGCCCTGGGCGGCGTGGATCGGTGGCGAGGAGTTGCACAACAACCACCACGCCTACCCGACCTCCGCCAAGTTCTCGATGCGCTGGTACGAGTTCGACCTCGGCTGGATGTACATCACGATCCTCAAGTCGGTAGGCCTTGCCAGCGTGCGCAAGCAGGCGCCGAAGGTGAAGCTCGATCCCTCGAAATTCGAAGTCGACGCTGCCACGTTGCAAGCCGTGATCGCGCACCGCTACGACGTGCTCGCGCGGCATGCCAAGTCGATGAAGCTCACGACGAAGGCCGAGATCGAGGCGCTGCGCCGCGCCGGCCACGACACCTCGGCCGCGGGACTGGCCAAGATCCGCAAGTGGCTGCACCTCGATGTGGATGCGCTTCCTGCCGGCGGTCTGAAGCAGCTCGAGCTCGCGCTCGAGCACAGCCCGGCGCTCAAGACCAGCTGGTCGATGCGCCAGGAGCTCACGCGCATCTGGGAACGCTCCACCCTCAACACCGAGCAGCTCGTCTCGCAGCTCAAGGACTGGTGCGAGCGCGCCGAGAAGAGCGGCATCGAGCCGCTGAAGGATTTCTCGCTGCGGCTTCGCAGTTACGCTTAAGTCAAAACCGGGGACAGTCCCGGTTTTCCTCGCCTGCCGTCTCGTGGAAACTCCGGGACGGTCCCCCCACCCGAAGCCCCGCCCCGCGCGGGGCTTTTCATTTGCACGCCACCGCGTATAGTGGCGCCGGTCTCACCGTCTGCCCCCATCTCAACAGGAGAAAAAATGAACAAGCTTTTGACTGCCGCGCTGGCCGCCCTCGGCCTCGCGTTCGGCGGTGCCGCGCTCGCCCAGGCCCCGGCCAAACCCGAAGCCAAGAAGGCCGACACCAAGGCCACGGCCACCAAGAAGGCGGATGCGCCCAAAGCCGAAGCGCCCAAGGGCGAGCCCATGGACATCAACTCGGCCTCCGAGGCCGAGCTCGCGACCCTCAAGGGCATCGGCGAGGCGCGATCCAAGGCGATCGTCAAGGGCCGTCCCTACAAGGGCAAGGACGACCTGGTGAAGAAGAAGATCATCCCGCAGAACGTCTACAACGACATCAAGGACCAGATCATCGCCAAGCAGGACGCGGCCATGGCGCCGAAGGCGGAAGCCAGGAAAGCCGAAATGAAGCCCGCGGACGCGAAGAAGGACGAGAAGAAGAAGTGACGCCCGGCGCATCGATGGAAACGAAAAAACCCCGCCGAGGCGGGGTTTTTTTCATCGGATCCCGGCCTTCGCCGGATGACCGGGCTGCGCGGCGCATTCAGCGCCGACGCGCGGTCACTTGAGCTTCGTTTCCTTGTAGAGCACGTGCTTGCGGGCGACCGGATCGTACTTCTTGATCTCGATCTTGTCGGGCATCGTGCGCTTGTTCTTGGTGGTGGTGTAGAAGTGGCCGGTGCCGGCGGAGGATTCGAGCTTGATCTTTTCGCGCATGGCGGCTCCTTAGACGTTCTCGCCACGCGAACGCATGTCCGCGAGCACGACGTCGATGCCCTTCTTGTCGATGAGGCGCAGACCGGCACTGGTCAGGCGCATCTTCACCCAGCGGTTCTCGCTCTCGACCCAGAACTTGCGGTACTGCAGGTTGGGGAGATAACGACGCTTGGTCTTGTTGTTGGCGTGGGACACGTGGTGTCCGACTCGGGGGGCCTTCCCCGTCACCTGGCAAACGCGGGCCATGGAAACCTCGAAGTAATCGGTTGAAGAAACAAAGCATTAGATTTTAGCAGCTTTGCCCGCCTGCCGGCAACCACCTCAGCCCCACGCTTCTGGGCGTCGCGTCGCCAGGGTCCCAAAAACAGCCTTTCGATTCATGCGCTTATGGAGAGAAAGCACTCACAGCAGGCCGCGCTCGGCGAACGAAAGGCAGGCACCCGGCGCGACGATGAAGTGGTCCAGGACCTTCACGTCCACCAAGGCCAGCGCTTCTGCCAGCGCACGGGTGAGCGATTGGTCCTGGATGCTCGGCTCGGCAACGCCCGAGGGATGGTTGTGGGCGAGGATCACGGCGGCGGCGTTCTGGGCGAGTGCGTGCTTGACCACCTCCCGTGGGTAGACCGAAGTCTGCGTGAGCGTGCCGCGGAAAAGCTCGCTGGCGGCGATGACGCGGTTCTGCGCGTCCAGGAAAACGCAGAAGAAGCTTTCGTGCCCGAGGTCCTGCATGTGCAGGCGCAGGTAGCCGCGAACGGCCGCCGGCGAGGTGAGGCTGTCGCGGGACTTCATCTCCTCGGCGAGCGCGCGGCGGGCAAGCTCCATCACCGCGGCGATCCGCGCATAGCGCGCCGCCCCTACACCGGGAACCGCGCCGAGCTCGCCTTGGGCCGCCGACAGCACGCGCGACACCCGGCCGAAACGCGCTAGCAGGCCGCGAGCCACATCGAGTGCGCTTCTTCCGCGCGGGCCGCTGCCCAGGAAGAGCGCTATGAGCTCCGCATCGGAAAGCGCCGCCGCGCCTTGGGCGAGCAAACGTTCGCGGGGACGTTCGGCCACGGGCCAATCTGCCATCGACATCAGGGGTCCGGAGAGTAAAATGCCTTTATGGACAAGGTGTTGAATCCCCGCGTCGTGCTCGGCGTCACCGGTGGCATCGCTGCCTACAAGGTGGCCGAGCTGGCCAGGCTGCTCATCAGGAATAACGTGGAAGTCCAGGCCGCGATGACCGAAGCCGCCACGAAATTCGTCAGCGCCGCCACGTTCCAGGCTCTCACCGGCAAGCCGGTGGTGACGGACCTATGGGACGCGAGCTATCCCGACAACATGGCGCACATCGCGATCACGCGCGGCGCGAGCGCGATCCTGGTTGCACCGGCCAGCGCCGACTTCATGGCGAAGCTCGCGCATGGCCTGGCCGACGACCTGCTTTCTACCGCCTGCCTCGCGCGCAGTTGCCCCCTGCTCGTGGCCCCCGCCATGAATCGCGAGATGTGGGACAACCCCGCCACGCAACGCAACGTCGCAACCCTGCGCGGCGATGGCGTGACGATCCTGGGGCCCGCCGCGGGCGACCAGGCCTGCGGCGAAGTCGGAATGGGGCGGATGCTGGAGCCCGAGGAATTGCTGCAGGCGATCCTCGCCTTCCTCGCGCCCAAGCGCCTCGCGGGACGCAAGGTGGTGGTGACCGCCGGGCCCACGTTCGAGGCGATCGATACCGTGCGCGGCATCACCAACCTGTCGTCGGGCCGGATGGGATTCGCCATCGCCGATGCGGCCGCTTCGCAGGGCGCCGATGTCACGCTCATCAGCGGCCCAACCGCGCTCGCCCCGCCTGCCCTCGCGCACTTCGTCTATGTCACGAGCGCGGCCGAAATGGCCACCGCGGTGAAGGCCCATGTGGCCGATGCGGATTATTTCTTCAGCGTCGCCGCGGTCGCCGACTACACCCCGGTCGCGGCCTCCCCGCGCAAGCTCAAGAAGTCGGCCGAGCCGATGGAGCTCAAGCTCAAGCCTACCGAGGACATCCTGGCGAGCGTGGCCGCCATGTCCGACGGGCCGTTCTGCGTGGGCTTCGCCGCCGAGAGCGAGAACCTCGCCGATTACGCGCAAGCCAAGCGCGCGCGCAAGAAGATCCCCATGATCGTGGCCAACCTCGTGCAGCACGCCATCGGCAAGGACGAGAACGAGGTCACGATCTACGACGATGCCGGGGCCCACCCGTTGCCGCGCGCGTCGAAGTCTCGCATCGCGCACCAGATCGTGGCCCATGCGATGGCGCTCGCTGACTCCCGGCCGGCGGCGACCGTGACGCCGATCAAGCAGGTCTCTTGAGGAAGCTCGCCGTGCGCATCCTCGACGAGAGGATCCGCCCCCACTTGCCCGCCTACGCGACGGCCGGCAGCGCCGGGCTGGATCTGCGCGCCTGCATCGCCGAGCCGGTGACGCTCGAGCCCGGGTCCACACACCTCATGCCCACCGGCATCGCCATCCACGTGGCAGACCCGGGGCTCGCTGCCGTGATCATTCCGCGCTCGGGCCTGGGCCACAAGCACGGCATCGTGCTCGGCAACCTGGTCGGGCTCATCGATTCCGATTACCAGGGGCAGGTCTTCGTCTCGTGCTGGAACCGCGGGCGCGAGGCGTTCATCGTGAACCCCATGGAGCGCATCGCGCAGATGGTCATCGTGCCGGTGGTGCAGGTGCAGCTGAACGTGGTCGAGTCGTTCGAGGAAAGCGCGCGCGGGGCGGGCGGCTTCGGCTCGACCGGCAAGCACTAGCGGGGGAAGCAGTGCGCGGCATCGTCCTTTTCGCTCACGGCGCGCGCGATCCGGAATGGGCGCGGCCCTTCGAGGCGCTGCGCGAATCCATCCGCAAGCAGCGCCC
>DASPNE010000031.1:0-11572 GCA_035626705.1 Usitatibacter sp.
GATCGCGCCCAGCAGCGCCTGCCCGTAGTAGCCCACGTCGGCCAGGCTCGTCGCCGGAAGGAGGGTGTCGGTCTTCACGCGCGAGGCGGCCTCGACCGGCTTCTTGCCCGTCACCATCCAGTACAGCACCGCGCCCATCGAGTAGATGTCGGTCCACGGGCCCTGCTTGCCCTGCGAGTGGTACTGCTCGAACGGCGCGAAGCCGGGGCTGACGATGTTGGTGAGCTCGCGGTTGGTCTGCACGCGCCGGGCCGAGCCGAAATCCAGCAGCACCGGCGAGCCGTCGGCGCGCACGTAGATGTTGTCCGGCTTGATGTCGCGGTGCAGGTAGCCCGCCTTGTGCACGACCGCCAGGCCGTTGAAGAGCGGCGCCAGCAGCGACACCAGCTCGGATTCCGGCACGTTCTCGTGCTTCTTGCGCCAGGCCTTGAGCGACTGGCCGCGCTCGTACTCGAGCACCATGTACGCGGTGCGGTTCGCTTCGAAGAACCGCGCCACGCGCACGATGTTGGGGTGGCGGAAGGTGGCGAGGGTGCGCGCCTCCACGAGGAAGCTGTCGAGGCCGGTCTGGTAGAAGTCCTGGTCCTCGTCGTTGCGCGCGCACACCGAATCGTCGGTGGTTCGGTATGCGAAATCTTCGGGCAGGTATTCCTTGATGACGACCTTGGCGTTCAGGTTCACGTCCGTCGCCGCATAGGCGATGCCGAAACCGCCCTGGCCGAGCACGCCGTCGATCCGGTATTCGAACAGGCGGAAGCCGATCGGCAAGGCGGTGTGCACCGCCGCGGGCTTGGCCTTGATGGCGCGGTGCGGCTCGTTGGCGGCCGCCTCGATCTGCGCCCGGGACGGTGCACGCGTGCCGTCGCGGGAAAGCCCCGGCTCGGAGTCGCTCGCGGGGGCCCAGGAGCCCAGGTCGAGGACGGTAGGCTCCACGGCGTAGGTGTCGGCATCGGCGGGGGGGGCCGACTTGCCGAGATCCAGGGTTTGCGCTTCCCGGTCGCGCCCTTCGGGCGTCTTGCTGAGGTCGAGCGTTTCCGACTCCCGGTCGCGACCGGCGAAACCCGGGTCGAAAACGGTCTTGTCCATGTCGCGGGCGTCCTGCGCCGTGACGTCCTGGGCCGCGGCCGCGCCCGGATTGCCCTTCTCTTTCATGCCATCCCCTTTGCGCCCGGTTCCCCTACCGGACAGCCCCTACCGTATCACATCCCCGGCTGGATTGAAAAAGCTCAATAGACAAGGACTTGCGACGGTTTTATTAGGGTTTACGCAAGGGTCGTGATAACATTCCGCGGAAGTGCTGGGGGGAGGCAGGGGCGGGGATGGGAACGATCCGGTTCCGTTTCATCATGGTCGCGCTCGTGGTGAGCTTTTTCGCCATCGGCATGGCCGCGTTCCTGAACTACTTCAAGTACAAGAGCACGATTTCCAACATCGTGAAGTCGCGGGTCCTGCTGGTCGGGCAGGGCATCGAGGGCAGCGTCCAGGCCTCCCTGCAGCTGGGGATGCAATTCGCGGAACTGTCCCAGCTTCCCCAGCTGCTGCAGCGCGAGCGCCAGAGCGATCGCCTCATCCGCGGCATCGACGTCTTCGACACCAACGGCCAGATCCTCTACAGCACCGACCGGGCGCGCGTCGGCCAGAAAGCCTCCGACAGCTGGCTGGATGCGGCCCAGCACGCCAAGGCGATCGAATGGGCGACCGAAGAGCCCGACGAGTTCGTCGCCGGCCTCTCCGTGAAGAACGCGTTCAACCTCACCGTGGGCTACCTGGCGCTGCGTTATTCGCGCGAGGACGTCGAGCGCGCGACGGGCGTGGCCGGCCGCGA
Source organism: Usitatibacter sp. (assembly GCA_035626705.1). Taxonomy (GTDB): domain Bacteria; phylum Pseudomonadota; class Gammaproteobacteria; order Burkholderiales; family Usitatibacteraceae; genus Usitatibacter. The sequence goes on from DASPNE010000031.1 coordinate 1,826, forward strand.
GATCCTGCTGGCCGCCCTCGGCGCCTTCGCCGTGATCGCGGTGCTGGCGCCCATCGCGCTGATCCTCGTGATCCGTCGCTTCGAGCGCGACCTGAGCACGCTCGATGCCGCCGCGAGCCACCTCGAGGACCGGGCCCAGCCGCAGCCGGTCACGGAGGGCAGCGGCTTCGAGGCGGCCATCTCCAGCCTGCGCGGCTCGCTCAGCGAGGCGAACAAGTCGCTGGACGACCTGCGCGCGCGCCTCGACGCGGCCGGCTGAGCAGCGCGCATGCTCGAGAAACAGTACCTCTGGCGCATCTACTGGCGGCTCGCCGGCGTGATCATGATGAGCGTCGTGCTGGCGCTCGCCGTGGTCTCGTATTTCTCGCACCGCGTCTTCGAGCGCGAGCTGGTGCCCGAGACCGAGCAGAAGGCCGCCACCGTCGGCAACTCCGTACGCGCGCTCCTCCTCAAGGCGACCAGCTTCGGCGTGCCCTTCGAGTCCCTGTACGGGGTCGACCAGACCTTCAAGGGCGTGATCGAGGAAAACAAGGAGTTCGACTACGCGGCGCTCACCGACGCGACCGGGAAGGTCCTCTTCAAATACGGCAAGGAACCCGCCGGCGCGAGCGACTTCTTCCGCCGGCCCGAGGTGCTGGCGACGCTGCAGGGCGAAAGGCCTCCCTGGAAGGGTTTCCGCAACGGCGGCCAGTATTTCGTCTCGCTGCCGGTCGCGAGCGACAAGCCGCTGGGCATCCTGCACGTGGCCATCGCGCCCGAGTTCGTGAACAACGTGCTGCTCGAGGTGCTGCTCGACGTGGTCGTGGTGCTCGTGGTGTCGCTCTTCTTCACGCTGGAGCTGCTCAACTTCATGGCGGGGGCACGGCTCGCCTCCGGGCTGGGGGAATTCGCCCACCAGGTGGAGCGCATGCGCACGGGCGACTTCACCGCCACCGCCCGCATGCGCGCCAACGACGAGATCGGCAGGCTGCTGCGGCGCATCGACGCGGCCGTGGACCACATCAACGTGCGCTATGAGTTCCTCGTGGGCGAGCTCGAGGACAAGCTGCGCAAGGCGAGCGGTGCGCGCCGCGAGGCGCTCAAGCCCGCCGTGGCCGCGCTCGAATCGATCAAATCGCGCTTCCGCTTCGGCTCGGCCGCCAAGGAAGGCGACGGCGACGAGATGAACCTCAACCGCATCCGCGCCCCGCTCTTCGCCTTCATCCTCGCCGAGGAGATGACGCGCTCGTACCTGCCGACCTACGTGAACAACCTGCTGGTGCCCATTCCCGGCCTTTCCCCGCAGGTGGTCATCGGGCTTCCGATCATGCTCTTCATGCTGATCGTGGCCCTCGGCCAGCCCTACCTCGGAGGCTGGAGCGAGCGCATCGGGCGGCGCAAGGCGATGCTCATCGGCGCCGCGGTGGCGACGATCGGTTTCGCCGGCACTGCCGTCGCATTCAACCTGTACGACCTGCTGCTGTGGCGCTCGCTGTGCGCGGTCGGCTACGCGATGGTGTTCGTGGCGGCGCAGGGCTACGTGCTCGACCGCACCGGCCAGGCCAACCGCGCGCAGGGCTTCGCACTCTTCATCGGCGCCATCATGGTCGCGACGGTCTGCGGCCCGTCCATCGGCGGCATCCTCGCGGACAACCTGGGCTACCGGGCCTCCTTCGGCGTATCGGCGATCATCTCGCTGCTCTCGATCTTCGCCATCGCGCGCCTGCCCGGCGCCGAAGTGCGCACCGCGGTCTCGCAGCGCCCGGCCCGGGGCCCGCGCATGCGCGAGATCGTGGCACTGGTCCTCAATCGCCGCTTCATGACCCTGACGGGCCTCGCGGCGATGCCGGCCAAGATGATCCTCACGGGCGTGTGCTTCTACCTGGTGCCCCTGTACATCGTCTCCATCGGCAACACCACCGCCATGGCCGGCCGCATGCTGATGGTGTACGCGGTGATGATGGTGGTGATCGTGCCGCTGGCGGCGAACCTCTCGGATGCCAGCATGCGCCGCGACCGCTACGTTTCCATGGGCCTTATCCTCTCGGGACTTTCCGGGATGCTGCTGCTGCTCTCCGAGAGCTTCCTCGTCGTCTTCGGGGTGGTGTTCCTGCTGGGGCTGGGGCAGTCGATGTCGATCGCGGCGCAGAGCGCCCTCGTGAGCGAGCATTGCAAGGAGGAGATCCGCGTCTACGGCCACGACGCCGTGTATGGCGTGTATCGGCTGCTCGAGCGCCTCGGCAACGCGCTGGGTCCGCTCCTCGCCAGCCTGCTGGTCGTGGTCTGGGGATACCAGGGCGCTTTCGTCGCGATCAGCGGCGTGGTGCTCGTCTGCGGCCTGCTCTTCACGATCGCCACGCGCGGCCAGGAGCCGGTGCCCGAGCCGGTGAGCCCATGAGCAGCCTGCGCGCCGCGATCATCGTGCTTCTCGCGACCGTGCTCGCGGTGCCGGCCGCCTTCGCGCAGGGCGCCCCCGGCGCCAACCGCCCCTACCGCATCTACGCCATCACCTTCCGGGGCATGACCGACGTGGAGAAGGGCTTCACCGACTACTTCACCTCGCGCCGCATCCCGGTGCAGATCACCTTCCGCGACCTGAACCGCGACGCCTCCCGCATGGCGGGCTTCCTCGAGGAGATCCGCCAGACCAAGCCCGACCTCATCTACACCTGGGGCACCTCGGTCACGCTGGGAGTCGTGGGTCCGTACGACAAGGTCGACCCGTCAAGGCACATCACCGACATCCCGGTGGTCTTCACCATGGTGGCCGCACCGGTGCTCGCGAAGATCGTGCCGGACCTCGCCTCCTCGCGCCGCAACCTCACCGGCGTGTACAACGTGGCCTCGACGGAAGCGCAGATGCGCGCCATGGCCTCGTACCGGCCCTTCAAGACCATGGGCATGATCTACACGCCCACCGAGCAGAACTCGGTCGTGGTGCTCGACGAGATCCGGCAGCTGTCGCGCAAGATGGGCTTCAACGTGGTGGCCAAGCCGTTCAAGCTCGACGCCTCGAAAAAAGTCACCAACGAGGGCGCGGCCGACATGGTGCGCGAGATGACGCAGCAGAACGTCGAATGGCTCTATCTGCCGCCCGACTCCTACCTCAACACGCAGACCAAGAACCTCATCATCCCGGCGGCGATGGAGAGCTCGCTGCCGACCTTCGCCTCCACCGAGGGCCTGATGGACACCGGAGCCCTGATGGGGCTGGTTGCGCGGTACCACTCGATCGGGCAGTTCACGGCGTACAAGGCCGAGCAGATCCTCGTGCACCGGATGGCTGCGAGCCGCATCCCGGTGGAGACGCTCACGCGGTTCTCGCTGCAGGTGCGCATGGACGTGGCCGAGGCGCTCAAGCTGCCCCCGCCGCTGCCGATGTTCAACTACGCCGAGCTGCTCACGCCCGGGCCGGCGCCGGCCGCGGCGGTCATCCCTACCAAGGCGAAATAGCCGGCCCTGCCGCGCTTCAGCGCATCAAAGCGGCAAGCAGCGTGCCGACGATCTCGGCGGTCTCGTCGGAGCGCGAACGGAAGCGCAGCAGCGTATTGCCAACCGTGCGCGCGAGCCTCAGCCCGTCCGAATAGAGGAAGAGCCGCGCCTCGGGGCCCAGCTTGACCGCCGCGACTCGCCCGCGGGTCTTGAGCACCAGGCGCCGGTTGGTGATGATGAGCGTGGCCTCTCCCATCTCCTTCGCGCCCGCCTCCGGCAAGGCATGGCCCGCGGCTTCGTTGTCCGGATGCGGTTGCCCGAAGACGATCGCGATGCCGTCGGCCTGGCGCGTCGAGGGCTGGTCGAGGATGTCCACCCCCATCGTGTAGTGCGCGACCTCGCCCTCCTCGAGCGCCACGTCGCGCAGCGCGACGCTGCTGTCGGGAACGACCGGCAAGTTGCCCTTCTTGATCTCGGTGAGCGTGCGCAGCCGCGTGACCTGGAACTTGGTCTTCTCGACCTGGTCGTCGCGCAGCGCGAGGAACTTCTGGATCTTCGCCAGCTCGTGCACGCCGGTGGCGCTCATGTTGCCGTCCTTCTTCACGGCGTCCACGGCGGCGTTGTAGATCTCGCGGCGCTGCTGGGTGCGGTCGTCGGCCGCAGGGGTCACGTCGAGCTCGGCCTGCAGCGCCTTGATCTCGATCATGTCGCTGTTGGACAGCTTGCCGTCCTGCACGGCGTCCTTCACCGCCTCGCGCAGCTGCTCCTTCTTCTTCGCCTTCTCACCGCCCCCGAACATCTCCTTGATGCTGTTCAGGTCCTTCATGCCGCCCATCAGGTCCTTGATGCCCATGCAGCCTCCGGATCATTTCATCAGCGCCGCAAGCAGCTCGCCGATGATCTCGGCGGTGTCGCCGGAGCCCGACTTGAACTTGAGCAGGGTGTGCCCCACCTGCCGCTCGATGCGAACCCCATCGTAGTATAGAAAAAGGTTCGACTGCGGCGAGTAGTCCACCGCGGCGGATTTCGTCGATCCCCGCAGGTAGAGGCGCTTGCTGGTGATGAGCAGGTAGCCCTCGCCCACCTCCTTGGCCCCGTCCACCACGAGCATGTCGCTCTTGGCGGAGTTGATCACGTAAGGGTGGGCCCATTTCACCTGCACGCCGTTGCGCCCGCCCGTGTTGGGGCGGTCGTACACGGTGACCTGCACCGCGTAATGGACCACTTCCCCGGGGTTGAGCTGCGCCCCGCGCAAGGCCACGTTCTGCGGCGCCACGGTCGGCAGGTTGCCTTGCCGGATCTCGGTGAGCGTGCGCAGGCGGGTGAGGTCGAACTTGGTCTTCTCGACCTGGTCGTCGCGAAGCGCCAGGAACTTCTGGATCTTGGAAAGCTCCGCCGCCTCGGCGTCGGAGAGCTTGCCGCGCCCCTTCGCGACACCGACGGCCTTGTTGTAGATCTCCTTGCGCATCATCGTCTTGTCGTCGGCGAAGTCGACGCCGTGCTCTTCAGAGACCTTCTTCAGCTCCTCGATCTTGGCCGGCGTGATCTTGCCGGTGCCGGCCACTTCCTTCGCCTTCTCGCGGGCCTCGGCCTTCTTCTTGCCGCCGCCGAACAGATCCTTGATTCCCATCAGCGCTCCTTCGTCATTCGCACTTCATTCGCAGAAGAACTCCACCAGCTCCGAGGCGGTCGTCTTCGACTGCCCCAGGGCGATGAATCCGTGGTTGCGCAGCAACGCTTCCTCGCGCCGCAGCACGATCTCGCGGTCGCCGTCGATCGAAAGGTAGGTGCCGTTGGCGCTCCGGTCCATCAGCACGAACTTGTCCTGCCTGCGCTCGATCACGCAGTGCGTGCGCGAGGCCATCCGGTCGGGCACGACCAGGTCGGTCGTCGCGTCGCGCCCCAGCACCAGCGAGGGCCGCTCCTCGGTGAGCTCGACCACGCGCGTCTTGTAGACGATGCGCAGCTTGTCCCCGCCCTCCACCGAGGCATGGGAGGCGATGAGCGTGGTCGCATCGTCGGTATCGCTCCACAGGACCTCGCAGATCGCCACGCCCTTTTCCTTGCCCTTCACCGAGATCTCGTAGAGGCTGCGGCAGTCGAGGCGCTGGATCGGGTCGAGCTTCTGCACCGTCTCGAGCGAGGTGATGATCTGGCCCTTGGCCGCCATTTCCGTGAGCCGCGCGGCCAGGTTCACCGTGTCGCCGAACACGTCTCCCTCGCGCTCGACGACCGCGCCATGGTGCATGCCTACGCGAACCCCCAGCCTCACCTTGTCCACCGGCGCCATTTCGGACACGCCCAGCTGGATGTCCACCGCCGCGCGCGCCGCCTGGCGCGCCTCCGGGAAGATCGCCATGACCTCGTCGCCGATGGTCTTGATCACGCGCCCGCCATGCTGCTCGGTGAGCGCGGAAAAGAGCTTCACGCAAAGGTCGATCGCGGCGTGCGCCGCCTTGTCACCGACCATTTCGTAGAGCTTGGTGCTCCCGCTCACGTCGGCGAAGAGCACGCACCCGTTGGCCTCGTCCTGCATCCCCTTTTAGCGTCGCCATCGCGGCCCGCAGGCCGCCCAACGGTCGAGTCTACTAGCGCTTGAGCCTTTCGACAAAGCTCTTGCGGAACTTGGCGACCTTGGGCTCGATCACGTAGCTGCAGTAGGGATTGCCCCGGCCGACGCGGCGGAAGTACTCCTGGTGGTGCTCCTCGGCCATGTGGAACTCGCTCGCGGGGACGATCTCGGTCACGATGGGCGCGGCAAAGACCCCTGCCGCGGTGATGCGACCGACGACTTCCTCGGCGATGCGCTTCTGCTCCTCGGAGTGGTAGAAGATCGCCGAGCGATATTGCGTGCCGACATCGTTGCCCTGGCGGTTGAGCTGGGTGGGATCGTGGATGGTGAAGAAGACCGAGAGCAGGTCCGCATAGGCGAGCGCGGAGGGATCGAAGGTCACGCGCACCACCTCGGCGTGGCCGGTTTGCCCGGAGCACACATCCTCGTAAGAGGGGCTCGGCGTCTTTCCGCCCATGTAGCCCGACTCGACGGATTCGACACCCTTCAGCTCGTCGAAGACCGCCTCGAGGCACCAGAAGCAGCCGCCGGCGAGGGTAGCGACTTCGCGCTGGGAAGCTTGATCCATTTCGTGTCCGCAGATGACTAATGCGCTCAACGGCGCGAGAATGAAGCCATTGGTCGGCGCGCTCGCCGGGAGCTTTCAATCATGGCACAAACAGAATCTTCCACCGGGTCGCCGCGCACCCGGGAAACCCTGCCGGAGCAGCCCATCTCCCGCGAGGTGCTGCTGGAAAAATACGCCAAGGGCGGCGAGACCACGGCGACCCAGGTCCGGGCGCGGGTGGCCCGGGCGCTGGCGGGCGCCGAGCCCGAGCCGCGGCGCGCCCACTGGGAGGCGCGCTTCCTCGAGGCGCAGGAGAAGGGCTTCATCCCCGCGGGCCGGATCAACTCCGCGGCCGGCACCTCCCTCACGGCCACGCTGATCAACTGTTTCGTGCAGCCCGTGGGCGACTCGATCACCGAGGTGGTGGATGGGAAACCCGGCATCTACACCGCGCTTGCCGAAGCCGCCGAGACCATGCGGCGCGGCGGCGGCGTGGGATACGACTTTTCCGCGATCCGCCCCGAGGGCGCCTGGGTGCGCGGCACCAACTCGCGCGCGAGCGGGCCGGTGTCGTACATGCGCGTCTTCGACCAGTCCTGCGAGACGGTGGAGTCCGCAGGCGCGCGGCGCGGCGCCCAGATGGGCGTGCTGCGCTGCGACCATCCCGACATCGAGCGCTTCATCCACGCCAAGGACACGGGCCGCCTCACCAACTTCAACATCTCGGTGGGCGTGACCGACGAGTTCATGCGGGCGGTCGAGGCCGATGGCGAGGTGGAGCTGTCGCACCGCGCGGAGCCTTCGGACGAGATCAAGGAAGCCGGCGCCTACCAGCGCGCCGACGGCTCCTGGGTCTATCGCAAGGTGCGCGCGCGGGAGCTGTGGGACCAGGTCATGCGCTCCACCTACGACCATGCCGAGCCGGGGGTCCTCTTCCTCGACCAGGCCAACCGCGACAACAACCTGCATTACTGCGAGACGCTCGAGAGCTGCAACCCCTGCGCCGAGGAATTCCTGCCCTCCTACGGTTGCTGCTGCCTCGGCTCCATCGACCTCACGCGCTTCGTGGCCGATCCGTTCGGCGAGAAGGCTCGCTTCGACGTCGATTCTTTCCGCGCGGTGGTCGCGACATCCGTGCGCATGCTCGACAACGTGCTCGATGTCACGCCGTGGCCCTTGCCGCAGCAGGATCGCGAATCGAAGGCGAAACGCCGCGTGGGCCTCGGCTACACGGGCCTGGGCGACGCCTTGATCATGCTGGGCCTGCGGTACGACACCGCCTCCGCCCGGGAGAAGGCGGCCGGGATTTCGCGCCACATGCGGGATGCCGCCTACCTCGCCTCGATCGAGCTCGCGCGCGAGCGCGGCGCCTTCCCGATGTTCAACGCCGACCTCTACCTCTCGGGCGGCAATTTCGCCTCGCGCTTGCCGCAGGACATCAAGGACCGCATCCGCAAGCACGGCATCCGCAACTCGCACCTGCTCGCCATCGCCCCCACGGGCACGATCAGCCTCGCGTTCGCCGACAACGCGAGCAACGGCATCGAGCCGCCGTTTTCCTGGACCTACCTGCGCAAGAAGCGCATGCCCGACGGCACGCACAAGGAATTCCGCGTGGAGGACCATGCCTGGCGGCTCTGGCGCCACATGTTCGGCGACGACGCATCCCTGCCGCCTCAATTCGTGACGGCGCTTGAGATCTCCGCCGACGCGCACCAGCAGATGGTGGCCGCCGTGGCGCCCTTCGTCGACACCAGCATCTCGAAGACCGTGAACGTGCCCGAGGACTATCCCTACGGCGAATTCGAGGACCTCTACATGAACGCCTGGAAGGCCGGGCTGAAGGGCCTGGCCACCTACCGGCCCAACACCGTGCTGGGCGCGGTGCTGAGCACGGAGCCCGCCAAGGAGCCCGCGGAGCTGCAGGTGACGGACGCCAACCGTCGCCTCGCCCTGCAGTCGCTGCCGCAGCCCGTGCTCGCGGCGCTGCGCTGGCCCGGCCGCCCGGACATTCCCGACGGCAACCTCGCCTGGACGTACATGATCGATTCGCCCTTCGGCCGCTTCGCGCTTTTCGTGGGCCAGGTCGAGGAGGCAGGACGTGCTTTCCCGTTCGAGGTTTGGGTGAACGGCGCCGAGCAGCCGCGCGGGCTGGGCGCGGTGGCGAAGACGCTCTCGATGGACATGCGCGCCAACGATCGCGCCTGGCTCAAAATGAAGCTCGACGTGCTCGCGGCCACCATGGGCGACGATCGCTTCGAGATGCGCTTTCCGCCGCACGGCGAGAAGCGACCGGTGCCCGGCGTGGTCGCCGCGCTCGCGCAGGTGGTGCGCTACCGCTGCGAGCAGCTGCAGGTCTTCGAGGGCCAGGGGCCCTCGCCCGTGCTCGACCACATGTTCAGCGTCGAGGAGCCGCGCACCGGCACCGAGGGCACGCTGTCATGGACGGTCGATGTCTCGAATCCGGCCTCGGGCGACGAGTTCGTGCTGGGGCTCAAGGAGATCCTCCTCCCGGGCGGGGTCACGCGGCCGTACTCGATGTGGCTGTCGGGACACTATCCGCGCGCGCTCGACGGCCTCACGCGCATCCTCTCGCTGGACATGCGCGTGGTCGATCCGGCGTGGATCGGCATGAAGCTGCGCAAGCTGCTCGACTACTCCGAGCCGCTCGGCGACTTCATGGCCTTCGTGCCGGGCGAGCGGCGCCAGCAGAACTGGCCATCGACCATCGCCTACCTCGCCCGCCTCGTGATCCATCGCTACGCCATGCTGGGCGTGCTCGACGAGCGCGGCTTTCCCACCCGCGAGATGGGCGTGCTCCAGGCGCCGCGCGCCACCGACGAGGCGGCCGTCATGAAGGGCGCCATGTGCCGCGAGTGCGGCAACTACACCGTCATCCGCAAGGACGGCTGCGACTTCTGCAGCGCGTGCGGGTGGGTGGGGGTTTGCGGATGATTGGGCCCCCGCCTGCGCGGGGCCGGAGAATAGCCGGGCGCCGGAAGCGGCCTCAGTTCTCCGGCTTCACCAGCGGGACGTAGAGGTGGTACAGCGGCGCGGTGATGACCATGCCGACCGTCACGCCCAGCCATCCGAAGAAGAAGACCGCGGGCCAGGTGCCGAAGACGGCCTTGCCGACGAGGAGGCCCAGGAACCCGAATGCCAGGACGGGAAGGGCCGCCAGCTGCGCCCGATCCCACGCGACGCTCACCTTGCGGTT
>DASPNE010000032.1:0-20795 GCA_035626705.1 Usitatibacter sp.
CAGCGCCGCGAGCCCCTTGATGAATCGTCGCATCCTCGTCTCCTCGTTCTCTTGCGGTTTCGGGAACCTACCTCGCGCCGGCGAGATCCGGCGGCGCGTGCAGCTCGAGCGTCTGGCCCGCCTTCATCACCTGCCCCGGCACGTCGTGGCCCACGACCTCCGGGATGCGCCGCGCCACGGCGAGCAGCTTGGCGAGGTCGATGCGCGTGTCGAAGCCCATGTCCTCGAGCATGTTCACCATGTCCTCGGTGCAGATGTTGCCCGAGGCCCCAGGCGCGAACGGGCAGCCACCCAACCCCGCCAGCGAGCCGTCGAAGGCGCGCACGCCGGCCTCGATGCCGGCCACGACGTTCGCAAGCCCCATGCCACGCGTGTTGTGGAAGTGCAGGGTGTAGTAGTCCTCGGCAGGTGGCGGAAAATTCTCCAGCACCCTGGCGGTGAGCTCGGCCACCTGCCGCGGATTCGCCATGCCGGTGGTGTCCGCGAGGGAAATGCCGTCGAAGCCAAGCTCGCGGAAACGCTCGACGAAATCGAGCACGACGTCTTCGTGCACCCGCCCCTCGAACGGGCATCCGAAAGAGGTGGACAGGCTCATGGTGATTTTCATGCCCGCGTCGTGAGCGACGCGCACCATCGTCGGCAGCTCCGCCAGGGACTGCTCGTGGGTGCGGTTGATGTTGGCGCGGTTGTGGGTTTCCGAGGCCGACACCACGCCGTTCACCTCGTCGGGCTTGTGTACGCAGGCGGCCGCGTCCTGGACCCCGCGGATGTTCGGCACCAGAGCCACGTAGATGACGCCCGGAACGCGGTCGATGCCGGCCAGCACGTCGCGCGCGTCGGCTAGGGCCGGGACCGCCTTGGGGGAGACGAAGGAGGTCACCTCGATCTTGTGCACGCCGGTGCGCGAGAGCTGGTTCACGAGCTCGACCTTCGTGGCGGTGGGCACGAAGGCCGGCTCGATCTGGAATCCGTCGCGCACGGCGACGTCATTCACGTAGATGCGCATGGAATCGCGGCTGTCGAAACCGGGATTCTACGCGGAACCCCGGCGCGGCCGCGCGTGTCTTCCCCAGCAAGCACACCCTGTCCGGAGGCCCCATGAAACGCCTCGTAGCCGCTTCGCTGGCGTCCGTGCTTTCCGTCGCCGCGCTCGCCCAGGTCGCCGAGCCCGCCGGGCTGGGCGCGGGCATTCGCGCCGCCGCCGACGAGGCGCCCGCGTTCGTGCTTTCGGCCAATGGCGTGCACGTCTACCAGTGCAAGGCCTCCCCGAGCGATGCCAGCAGGGCCTCCTGGTACTTCACCGCGCCGGACGCGACGCTTTTCGAGGGATCGCGGAGCGTCGCCACGCACAAGACGGTCAATCTCTGGGAATCGCTGAGCGATCGCAGCAGCGTGTCCGGCGTGGTGCGTTCCACCCAGCCGGCCGGCACGAACAACCTCCCCTGGGCGCGTTATCGCGCGCAGCCGATGTCCTCCACGGGAATGTTCGCCGGCGTCACCAGCATCCTGCGCGCCAACACCTCCGGCGGAGCCGCCCCCACCGATGGCTGCACCACCGCCAACCTCGGCGCCGAAACGCGCGTGGCCTTCTCGGCGGATTACTACTTCTACCGCCGGCGCGCGGGCTGAGTCAGCCCACGGCCTTCTTCGCACGCAGCGCTGCGATCTCAGCCGCCGCGTAGCCGAGCCTCGCGAGGACCGCATCGGTGTGCTCTCCCAGGCGCGGGCCGATCCAGCGCGTGGCGCCGGGCGTCTCCGACAGCTTCGGCACCATGCCCGGCAGCAGCAGGTCGCGATCCCCCAGGCGGTGCCGCTCGATCATGCCGCGCGCCTGGTAATGCATGTCCGCGGCGATGTCGGCGATCGAATAGATCCTCCCGGAGGGCACTTCGGCCTTTTCCAGCACGCGAAGGACCTCTTCGAGGTCATGCCGCGACGTCCATTCGCCGATGACGCGGTCGAGCTCTTCGGTGCGCTGCACGCGTCCCGCGTTGCTGGCAAGGCCGGGATCCTCGGCGAGCTCGGGATGCCCGATGGCCCGCATCATCCGCTTGAAGATGGAATCGGCGTTGGCGCCGATCACCACGTAGCGCCCGTCCCGGCAGGGGTACGTGTTCGAGGGGACGATCCCCGGCAGCGAAGCGCCGCTGCGCTCGCGCACGAAGCCTTCGAAACCATATTCCGGCAGCATCGACTCCATCATGGCGAACACCGCCTCGTAAAGCGCTACGTCCACCACCTGGCCACGGCCCGACTTGTCGCGATGGTGTATCGCCATGAGCGCGCCGATCACCCCGAACATGGCGGCGAGGGAATCGCCGATCGAGATGCCCACGCGCACCGGGGCACGGTCGGGATAACCGGTGATGTAGCGCATGCCGCCCATCGATTCGCCGATCGCGCCGAACCCGGGCCGGTCGCGGTAGGGACCGCTCTGGCCGAATCCGGACAGGCGCACCATCACCAGCCGCGGGTTGGCGGCAGCCAGCGCATCGTAGCCCAGGCCCCATTTCTCCAGGGTGCCCGGGCGAAAGTTCTCCACCACGATGTCGGCATCGCGCGTGAGCCGCCGCACCACCTCCTGGCCCTCCGGCTGTCGAAGGTCCACCGCGACCGACTTCTTGTTGCGGGCCTGGGCGTACCACCAGAGTGAATTGCCCTCGTGGAGCTTGCGCCACTTGCGCAGCGGATCTCCCTCGCCGGGCGTCTCGACCTTGACGACCTCGGCGCCGAACTCCGCGAGCAGGCGCGCGCAATACGGGCCGGCAATCAACGTGCCGAGCTCCACCACTTTCAGGCCCTCGAGCGGACCGTTCGCCGGGTTCGATTCCATCGCCGCATTTTCTCATCGATGCTGCTAGGCTTTCCCCACGTCATCGAAATGGGTCGAAACGCGCGTGGCCGAGCGAAGTGAACGCCTTTCCCCACGCGCCCTTGGCGGCTGCGGCGTGCTGTGCCTCTTCGCCGCTTCGACTTCGTGCGGGATCTTCGCGCAACAGGCGCCGACGCACCATACCGCCGAGGGCTTCCGCAACAACTACCCCCACGAGCGGCACCAGAGCTTCTGGCTATGGAAGTGGGAGCAGCTCCGGGATGGCGTGCCACCGCCGCCGCCCGGCGGCTGGAACACACCCTGGATGCGCACGGACGTGGGAGCGCTGCGCGAGAACACTGCGCGTCCCACGGTCACGTGGCTGGGCCATGCTTCCTTCCTGCTGCAGCTGGGCGGACGCAACGTGCTGGTCGACCCGCATTTCTCCCAGCGCGCTTCGCCGGTTTCGTTCGCGGGGCCCAAGCGCATCGTCGCACTGCCGCTGCAGCTGGACGAGTTGCCTCGCATCGACGTCGTGCTCGTATCACACAACCATTACGACCACCTCGACGAGGCGACCGTGAAGGCACTTGCCGCGCGCCCGGCTGGGAGCCCGCTCTTCCTGGTGCCGCTCGGCCTTCGCGCGTGGTTCGCCGGCAAGGGCATCAGCCGCGTGGAAGAGCTCGACTGGTGGCAGGTGCGCCCTGAAGGCGGACTCGCCTTCACGCTGGTCCCGGTGCAGCATTGGAGCAAGCGCACGCTCTGGGACACCAACCGGTCATTGTGGGGCGGTTGGGTTATCGAAGGCGGCGGGCGCAAGGTGATCCATACCGGCGACCTGGGTTACTCGCGCGACACGGCCGACATCGGTACGCGACTGGGCCCATTCGACCTGGCCCTCATCCCGATCGGTGCGTATGCGCCCCGCTGGTTCATGAAGGTCCATCACGTGGACGTCCCCGAGGCGCTGAAGGTGCGCGAGGACCTGCGCGCGGCGCGCGCGATCGGCATGCATTGGGGGACGTTCGAGAACCTCACCGACGAACCCCTGGACGAGCCGCCGGCCTGGCTGGCCCGGGAACGTGCCGCCCGCGGCATTCCGCCGGGCGGGTTCGACGTGATGAAAGTGGGCGAGACCCGGCCCATCGAGCCCGGGTCGTAAATAAAAAACGGCCGACGGGTTGCCGTCGGCCGCCGTGCCTTGCTGCCGGCCGTTACAGCGCGCGGCGGCGTCCCCGCACCATGTTGTAGATGAAGAGGACGACGATCGCGCCGATCACCGAGGCGATGAACCCGGCGGATTGGCCCGAGGCGTACAGCCCCATGGCCTGTCCGAGGAACGTCGCGACGACGGCGCCGACGATACCCAGCAGGGCGGTGACGATGAAGCCGCCCGGATCACGCCCGGGCATCAGGGCCTTGGCGATGAGGCCCACTATGAAACCGATGACGATCGCCCAAATGATGCTCATGGAAAGCTCCTGTTCGGAGGGAGTTGTCGACCCTGACAATGTGCCGCGAAAGGGGGCCACGGTCTGCGGGCCTACTTCCGATTCCTGCGTAGGACGGTCGAATCCCGCCTGTCGCTGGGACACGGCGACGTGCGCCGGTAGGACTACAGACTTGCGGCTGGAGCGCGGCTTCCTATTCGACCGTCACGGCCTTGGCGAGATTGCGGGGCTTGTCGACGTCGGTGCCCCGGCGCAAGGCGGTGTGATAGGCCAGCAGCTGCACCGGCACCGCGTGGACGATCGGGGAAAGCCATCCGGCGTGCCGCGGGGTCCGGATCACGTGTACCCCCTCGCTTTGCGTGAAATGGCTGTCCAGGTCGGCGAAGACGTACAGCTCGCCGCCGCGTGCACGGACTTCCTGCATGTTCGACTTCACCTTCTCGAGCAGCGTGTCGTTGGGGGCGATGAACACGACCGGCATGTCGGCGTCGACCAGCGCGAGCGGGCCGTGCTTGAGCTCTCCCGCGGGATAGGCCTCCGCGTGGATGTAGGAAATTTCCTTGAGCTTGAGCGCCCCTTCGAGCGCGACCGGGTAGTGCAGCCCCCGCCCGAGGAAGAGCGCATGGTCGCGCTCGGCGAAACGCTCGGCCCACGCGCGGATCTGCGGTTCCAGGTTGAGCGCGTGCTGCACGCTGCCGGGGACGAACCTGAGCTGCTCGATCGCCTCGTGCTCGGCTGATGCGTCCAGGCGCCCGCGCGCCTTGCAGATGGCGAGCGTGAGGATGTAGAGCGCGGCCAGCTGCGTCGTGAAGGCCTTGGTGGAGGCGACGCCGATCTCCGCGCCGGCGCGGGTGTGGAAGACGAAGCGCGAGGCGCGGGGAATGGCGCTCTCGCGTACGTTGCAGATCGAGAGCGTGCGGTCATGGCCCAACTCGCGCGCGCGCTTGAGCGCTTCCATCGTGTCGAGCGTTTCGCCCGATTGCGAGATCGTCACCACCAGTTGCCGGGGATTCGGGATCGATTGCCGGTAGCGGTACTCGTGGCCGAGCTCCACGCCGCACGGTAGCGATGCCAACGCCTCGATCCAGTGTCGCGCGACCAGGCCCGCGTAGTAGCTCGTGCCCGAGGCGAGCACCAGCACCGAGTCGATTTCTCGCAGGACCTGCGAGGCGCCTTCGCCATAAAGTGCGTCGATATCGATGCGACCCTCGGCCACGGCTTCGATGGTGTCGGAGATGGCGCGCGGCTGCTCGTGGATTTCCTTCTGCATGTAGTGCCGGTACGGGCCCAGATCCACGGCATCGGCGCTCAGCTCCGAGAGGTGCACCGGCCGCTCGACGGACCGGCCGAGGCCATCGACGACCTCGACGCCCGTACGCGCGAGGGCGACGACGTCGCCGTCCTCCAGGTAGATCACGCGCCGCGTCTGTGCGATCACGGCCGAGACGTCCGAGGCGAGGAAGTTCTCGCCCTCGCCCAGCCCCACGACCAGCGGGCAGCCCATGCGCGCGCCAGTGATCATGTCGGGCGCATCGAGGGCGACCACTCCCAGTGCATAGGCGCCGTGCAGGTCCGCGGCGGCGAGGCGAGTGGCCTCGAAGAGGTCGCGCGAGGCCTTGAAGTAGTGGTGGATCAGGTGTGCGACGACCTCGGTGTCGGTCTGGGAGTCGAAGGTGTATCCGAGCGCGGCGAGGCGGGCACGCTGCTCCTCGTGGTTCTCGATGATGCCGTTGTGCACCACGGCGATCTCGTTGCGGGACACATGGGGATGGGCATTCGGCTCGGTCACGCCGCCGTGAGTCGCCCAACGGGTGTGCGCGATGCCGACGATGCCTTCGAGCGCCTCCGCACGCACGGCGCTCTCCATTTCGGCCACGCGGCCGACGCGGCGGACGCGGCGAATGGTCTCGCCGAGCACCGCCATGCCGGCGGAGTCGTACCCGCGGTACTCTAGGCGCTTCAGGCCCTCGGTGAGCAGGGGAACCACGTCACGGCTGGCGATGGCAGCAACGATTCCACACATGGTTCGGAAGGCTCCGTGGCAGGGAGCGCCATTTTCCCACGTCGAGCGGCGGAAAAACGGTCTCCCCCCGGCCTGGGGACCGGGGGGAGGAAGCGAAAGGCAGTGCTCTTGGCCTCACCGCCTAGCAGGCTGCGGGAGAGGAGGGGACCCACAACCTGAGACGAATGATGCGACCCGACGCGGCGGACGGCATCCACATTTGCCACATCCGCGATGCAGAAAATCGGACAAACGCGACCGCCCTCAGCGCCGCCGTCGAAACTCGAATTCGCTGCCGAAGCTGCGCGCAGAAACCCAAAGGAATGCGATCGCCAAGGTGCCGAGAGCGCCGGCGAGCGGCATGAAAAGCCCCGTCCGAAGCAGCAAGGTGGCGCCGGCAAAGAAGCTCATCGCGGCGATGACGCCGACGATGAGCGCGTGCAACGGGCGCTTCATCAGCGCCAGCAGCGCGGCGAGGCTCAGCACTACGGCCACCAACGGCCTGGAAGCTTCTCGTGGAGCGGCGTCCTGCAAGGCGGTGCGCAACGACTGCGCATGCACCACGGCCGATGGCATGTCCCCAACCGCATCTTCCCAGGCCGCCACGTTCACGGGCACGGGGATGCGTCCGCCAAATCGGCTGGTGTCGCCCAACAACACGATGCGATCGCGAAACAAGCGCGCCAGCCGCTCGGTATCGCGAATTTCGAGAAGCCGCTGCAGGGGCACGTAGGCGAAGGGCTCGCCGAGGGCGAAGTGCAGCAGGCCCTCGGTGCAATCGCGTGAAAGCGCGCGGCACAGGCGCCCGACCAGCGTCGGAAACGCGCCATCCTCCGTGGGCACCCGCAGCGCATAGCGCCGCGTTACCCCGTCGCCGTCGCGCGCGACCAGGCCCAGGCCGAGGCGTTCCTCGCCAAGCAGCGCGAGGTACGGAAGGTGAATGGGGCGTGCAGCACGGGTGCGTGCATCGATGGTCAGGGATGCGACCAGCGGGCCGTTTTCACGCGCGGCCGCAAGCCCCACGAGCAGGGCGCGATCCAGTCCCGGGCGCACATCGTCGAAGGAGCGCTCCGGCAACCCTATTTCCAGCGCGATGGCGCGAGGCCGCGCCGATGCCAGGCGCACCAATGCCATGCCGAGCGCCTCGTGCCACATTCCCGGCGGCGCGGCGATCGCCTGCGCGGTGCGCTCGTCGATGCCGACGATGACGATCTCGGGCGGGGCCGGGCGAATGTCGAACTTGCGCAAGGTTCGCCATTGCGCGTCGAGAATGCGATTGTCCAGCTGGTCCGCCCAGGGCGTGAAAGCGAAGGCCAGGCCGAGCAGCGCCACGGCGACGAAGGAAAAGCCGCGGGGCGTTCGATGCTCGCGTGGCTCGGGTGGCGCCATGCCCGATCTTAACGTGGCAGGGGCGCGGTGCTAGACTCCGGCAAACCCCGTACAGCGAGAAAAAATGACAGGGGACACGCCCAGCGCCGCGCAGCTCAACGGCATCACCGATGCGTTCACGAGGCAGCTCGCCTCGCTCGGGCGCCTGCGCACCTATCCGAAGAACACCGTGTTCATCACGGAGGGTGATTCGAGCGACTCCGTCTTCGTCATCCTTTCGGGGCGGGTAAAGGTCTTCATCTCGGACACCGAGGGCCACGAGATGATCCTCGACATGCAGGGGCCCGGGGAATACGTGGGCGAGATGGCCCTCGACGGCAAGCCCCGGTCGGCCTCGGTGATGACGCTCGAGCCCAGCACCTTCTCGGTGGTCGCGCGCGACCCGATTCGCGAGGCGATCCGCGGCAACCCCGATTTCGCCCTGGACATGATTTCCAAGATCATCGACCGCGCGCGGCTGGCGACCAACAGCGTGAAGGATCTGGCGCTGCTGGACGTATACGGACGCGTGGCTCGGTTGCTGCTCAACCTGGCGGTGGAGAAGGAAGGCAAGCTCCACATTCCCGAAAAGATCACGCAGCAGGAGATCGCCGAGCGCGTCGGCGCCTCGCGCGACATGGTGAGCCGCATCTTCCGGGACCTTTCCGCAGGGGGCTACATCACCGTGGAAAATCGCTTCATCACCATCAACAAGAAACCACCAGCGCGGTGGTGAGGTAGCGCGGAAAGCCTTTCCGCTGCGCGGGAATGTGTCGGATTTTCAGCTTTCCCGGCCCCACAAACTCACTCGTGGACACGCCGGTGCGCGCGTAGCCTTGGTCTCGCTTGCACACCGGAGACCCGCAATGACCGACGACCTTCGCAACCACGATCCTTCTCCCAACGCCGAGGAGTGCGCCTGGATGGCGACCGATGCGCTCGGGATGTTCATGCGCGCCTTCGCATCGGCGGTCGTCGCGCTGACGATCGGTGTCACGGCCAGCGTGATGCTCGCTGCGGACCCGGCAGCACCCGCGCTCGCCGGCGCGATCGCGCAGCGCTAGCCCTTCTTCTTTCGCGGGCGTTGCCAGTCCGGCTTGGAGACCTGCTTCTTCAGGGTGAGCGTGAGGCCGCCGGGGGGAACGTCATCGACGATGGTGGCGCCGGCGGCCACCGTGGCCCCCTTGCCGACGGTCACCGGCGCGATGAGCTGCACGTCGGAGCCGATATGCACGTCGTCCTCGATCACGGTGCGGTGCTTGTTGGCGCCGTCGTAGTTGCAGGTGATGGTCCCGGCGCCGATGTTGCAATCGGCGCCGATGCTCGAATCGCCGAGGTAGGTGAGGTGATTGGCCTTGCTGCCGCGACCCATGCTGGTGGCCTTCACCTCGACGAAGTTACCCACGTGGACATCGTCCGAGAGCAGGGTGCCGGGGCGGATGCGCGCGTACGGGCCGATGCGCGTGTTGGCGCCGATGCTCGCTTCCTCCGCATGGGTATAGGGCTTGATCTCGCTGCCGGGCCCGACGCTCACGTCGCGCAGGATGCAGTAGGCGCCGATGCTGCTGCCGTCGCCGATGCGCACGGTCCCTTCGAAGATGCAGCCGACGTCGATCATCACGTCGCGCCCGCACGTGAGCTCGCCCCGTACGTCGATGCGCGCCGGGTCTGCCAGTGATGCGCCGGCCTCGAGCAGCTTGCGCGCCTGGTCCGCCTGGAACAGCCGTTCGAGCATTGCAAGGTCGGACTTGCTGTTGACGCCGAGGCTTTCATGGCTCGCGGCCGGACAACGCACCTCCACCCTGGTGCCGTCGGCAACCGCCGCGGCGACGATATCGGTGAGGTAGTACTCGCCCTGCGCATTGTCGTTGCGCAGCCTCGAAAGCCAGCCATCCAGCTTCGCGCGCGGCGCGGCGACGATGCCGGTATTGACCTCACGGATGGCCCGCTCGGCCTCGCTCGCGTCCTTCTCCTCGACGATGCGGACCACCTTGCCCGCCGCATCCCGAACGATACGGCCGTAGCCCTTCGGCTGCTCCACTTTCTGCGTGAGCAAGCCAAGGGCGCCCGACTCGGCGGCCTCAACGAGTCGCTGCAGGGTCTGGACCGCGATGAGCGGCACGTCGCCATAAAGCACCAGCACCGTGCCATCGGGCGCGAGCTGGGGAAGCGCCTGCGCCACTGCGTGCCCCGTGCCCAGTTGCTGCGGCTGCAAGGCCCAAAACAAGTCGGAATCCGTGATGCGCTCGCGCACTTTCTCCGCGCCATGGCCGACCACCACGCAAAGGCGGGAAGGAGACAAGGCGCGCGCGGCTCGCAACACGTGCCCGAGCAGCGGCTGGCCGGCGAGCGGGTGCAGGACCTTGGGCAGGTCCGAGTGCATGCGCTTGCCCTGGCCGGCCGCGAGGAGCACTACCTGCAGGGGTTTGCCTTGACTCATGGGACCTTGTGATCCCTCGACAACCCGGCGGTTCCGCCGGGCGCCTCAGCGGCGCTGCCGCAGCTTGCGGATCGCGGCGATTTGCGCCGCCGCCTCGGCGAGCTCGGCCTGCGCCTTGGCGACTTCGAGGGCGCCGGTGCGATTGGCGAGCGCTTCCTTGGCGAGGCGCTCGGCCTCCATGGCCTTGGCCTCGTCGAGGTCGTGGGCGCGCACCGAGGTGTCGGCGAGGACCGTCACCCGATCGGGCTGCACCTCCATCATGCCGCCGGACACGTAGATCACCTCTTCCTCCCCACCCGCCGCCGGCTGGATACGAACCGTGCCCGGCTTGATGCGCGTGAGCAGAGGCATGTGCTCCGGCATGATCCCGAGCTCGCCACCCTCGCCGGGCGCGATGACCATGGAGGCCTCGCCCGAGAAGATCGAGGCTTCGGCGCTGACGATGTCGACCTGGAGTTTTCTTGCCATGGGTAACCCTTATTGCAGCGTCTTCGCCTTCTCGAATGCTTCCTCGATCGGGCCCACCATGTAGAAGGCCTGCTCGGGAAGGCTGTCGCACTCGCCGTTCACGATCATGTTGAAGCCCTTGATCGTGTCCTTGAGCGGCACGTACTTGCCCGGCGATCCGGTGAACACCTCGGCGACGTGGAAGGGCTGCGACAGGAAGCGCTGGATCTTGCGCGCGCGGCCCACGGCCAGCTTGTCCTCGGGGGAGAGCTCGTCCATGCCCAGGATCGCGATGATGTCGCGCAACTCCTTGTAGCGCTGCAGCACCGCCTGCACGGCACGGGTGGTGTTGTAGTGCTCCTCGCCGATGACGTTCGGGTCCACCTGGCGCGAGGTCGAGTCGAGCGGGTCCACCGCGGGGTAGATGCCGAGCGCGGCGATGTCGCGCGAGAGCACGACGGTCGCATCGAGGTGGCCGAAGGTGGTGGCTGGAGACGGGTCCGTCAGGTCGTCCGCCGGCACGTACACCGCCTGGATCGAGGTGATCGAGCCCTTCTTGGTGGACGTGATGCGCTCCTGCAGCCGCCCCATCTCCTCGGCAAGCGTCGGCTGGTAGCCCACCGCGGACGGCATGCGGCCGAGCAGCGCCGAAACCTCGGTGCCCGCGAGCGTGAAGCGATAGATGTTGTCGACGAAGAAGAGGATGTCGCGGCCCTCGTCGCGGAAGCGCTCGGCCATGGTAAGGCCCGTCAGCGCCACGCGCAGGCGGTTGCCGGGGGGCTCGTTCATCTGCCCGAACACCATCGCGACCTTGGATTCGCCCAGGTTGTCCTGGACGATGACCTTGGCTTCGGACATCTCGTGGTAGAAGTCGTTGCCCTCGCGGGTGCGCTCGCCCACGCCCGCGAACACCGACAGTCCGCTGTGCTGCTTGGCGATGTTGTTGATGAGCTCGAGCATGTTCACCGTCTTGCCCACGCCCGCGCCGCCGAAGAGGCCGACCTTGCCGCCCTTGGCGAAGGGCGCCACCAGGTCGATCACCTTGATGCCGGTCTCGAGCAGCTCCACCGAGGGCGACAGCTCGTCGAACTTGGGGGGCGCGGCGTGGATCGAGCGGCGCTCGTCGCTCGTGACCGGGCCGCGCTCGTCGATCGGGCGCCCGAGCACGTCCATGACGCGCCCGAGGGTGGCGGGTCCGACCGGCACCGAGATCGGCGCGCCGGTGTTGGCGACCCTCATGCCGCGGCGCAGGCCGTCGGAGGACCCCATCGCGATGGTTCGCACCACCCCGTCACCCAGCTGCTGCTCGACCTCGAACGTGAGGTCCTTCTCCGCGAAGGACTTGGCTCCGTCCTCGACCAGCTTCAGCGCGTCGTAGATGTTCGGCATGCTGTCGCGGGGAAACTGGATGTCGATCACCGCGCCGATGCACTGGACGATCTTGCCTTCGTTCATTTGGGTGCTCATGGATTCTTTTCCTGACGTGGGGTCTAGACGGCGGCTGCGCCGCCGACGATTTCCGACAATTCCTTGGTGATGGCCGCCTGCCGCGACTTGTTGTAGACCAGCGTGAGGTC
The DNA here is from genome assembly GCA_035626705.1 of Usitatibacter sp. Lineage (GTDB taxonomy): Bacteria > Pseudomonadota > Gammaproteobacteria > Burkholderiales > Usitatibacteraceae > Usitatibacter. Next base: position 12,098 of record DASPNE010000032.1, read on the forward strand.
GTCTATCACGCTCGAGGCGTTGTCGCTGGCCGACTTCATCGCGACCATCCGGGCCGACTGCTCGCTCGCGATGTTCTCCGCGACCGACTGGTAGATGATCTGCTCGACGTAGCGCGTGAGCAGCTGGTCGAGGACCACGCGGGCATCGGGCTCGTAGAGGTAGTCCCAGTTCTGGCGCGCGGCACGCTCGTCCTTCTTCAGGCGATCGGCCGGCAGCGGCAGCAGCTGCTCCACCACCGGCTCCTGCTTCATGGTGTTGATGAACTTCGTGTAGACGATATAGAGCGTGCCGATCTTGCCCTGGGTGAACGCGTCGATCTGCACCTTGACCGGCCCGACCAGCTTTTCCATGTGCGGCGTGTCGCCCAGCCCGGTCACGTGCGAAACGATGTTGCCTCCGAAGCGCTGCAGGAAACCGAAACCCTTGTTCCCGATCGCGGTGAGCAGCACCCCGCGCGCCTCGCCCTGGAGCTCGCGCACCTTGCCCAGCGCCAGGCGCAGGGCGTTCGTGTTGAGGCCGCCGCACAGACCCTTGTCGGAGGTGACGACGATGATGCCGACGTCCTTCACGCCTTCGCGCTTCACCAGGAACGGATGGCGGTACTCGGTGTTGGCGTGCGCCAGGTGCGAGGCGATGGTGCGGATCTTGTCGCCATAGGGGCGCGCATGGCGCATGCGCTCCTGCGCCTTCCTCATCTTGGAGGCGGCGACCATTTCCATGGCCTTGGTGATCTTGCGCGTGTTCTGCACGCTCTTGATCTTGGTGCGGATTTCTCTCGAGCCAGCCATCGCTATGCCCTAGTAAGCAACGTTCTTCTTGAAGTCTTTTATGGCTTCGTGAAGCTTCGCCTCGTCGTCCTTGGAGAGGTCCTTGGTCGACTCGATGCGGTCGGCCAGCTCGCCGTACTTGCTCTTCACGAAGTCGCGCATCGCGCGCTCGGCGGCGAGCGCCTTCTTCACGTCGATGTCGTCGTAGTAGCCGTTGTTCACGGCGAAGAGCACGAGGGCCATCTCCCAGACCTGCAACGGCTGGTACTGCGGCTGCTTCATGAGCTCCGTCACCATCCGGCCGCGCTCGAGCTGCTTGCGCGTGGCCTCGTCCAGGTCGGAGGCGAACTGCGCGAAGGCCGCGAGCTCACGGTACTGCGCGAGCGCCAGGCGCACGCCGCCGCCCAGCTTCTTGATGACCTTGGTCTGCGCCGCGCCGCCCACTCGCGACACCGAGATGCCGGCGTTGATCGCGGGACGGATGCCGGCGTTGAAGAGGTCGGTCTCGAGGAAGATCTGGCCGTCGGTGATGGAGATCACGTTCGTCGGCACGAAGGCGGACACGTCACCCGCCTGCGTCTCGATCACCGGCAGCGCCGTGAGCGAGCCCGTCTTGCCCTTGACCGCGCCGTTGGTGAACTTCTCGACATAGTCCTCGTTCACCCGCGCCGCGCGCTCGAGCAGGCGGCTGTGGAGATAGAACACGTCGCCGGGATATGCCTCGCGGCCCGGCGGCCGGCGCAGCAGCAGCGAGATCTGGCGATAGGCCCAGGCCTGCTTGGTCAAGTCGTCGTAGATGATGAGGGCGTCCTGGCCGCGGTCGCGGAAGTACTCGCCCATGGTGCAGCCCGAGTACGGCGCGATGTACTGCATCGCCGCCGGATCCGAGGCCGAGGCCGCGACCACGATGGTGTAGGCCATCGCGCCCGACTCCTCGAGCTTGCGAACGACGTTGGCGATGGTGGAGGCTTTCTGGCCCACGGCGACATAGACGCAGAAGAGGTCCTTGCCCTTCTGGTTGATGATGGCGTCGACGGCGACGGCGGTCTTGCCGGTCTGGCGGTCGCCGATGATGAGCTCGCGCTGGCCTCGGCCGACCGGCACCATGGCGTCGATCGACTTGAGGCCCGTCTGCACCGGCTGCGACACCGACTTGCGCGCGATCACGCCCGGGGCGACCTTCTCGATCGGCTCGGTCATCTTCGCGTTCACCGGGCCCTTGCCGTCGATGGGCTGCCCGAGCGAGTTCACCACGCGGCCGATCAGCTCCGGCCCCACCGGGACTTCCAGGATGCGGCCGGTCGACTTGACCGTATCGCCCTCGGAGATGTGCTCGTAGGCGCCCAGCACGACGGCGCCCACGGAGTCGCGCTCGAGGTTGAGCGCAAGTCCGAACACATTGCCTGGAAACTCGAGCATCTCGCCCTGCATCACGTCGGCCAGGCCGTGGATGCGGCAGATGCCGTCGGTCACCGAGATCACCGTCCCCTCGTTGCGCTTCTCCGCGGCAACCTGCAGGTTCTGGATCTTCGACTTGATCAGTTCGCTGATTTCGGACGGGTTGATTTGCATTCGTTGCTCCTGGTTCGCTATCGGCTCAGAGCCGCGGCCATCTGGGCCAGCGCGTCACGCACCGATGCGTGGATGACTTGGTCGCCGACCTGCACGCGCGCCCCGCCGAGAAGCTGCGGGTCCACGTCCAGCTCGGCTTCGATCTTCTTGCCGTAACGACGCTCCAGCGCGGCGACGATGTCGGCGCGCTGCGCATCGGTAAGGGGCTGCGCGCTGGTGATGCGCGCGCGCAGCACGCGCTCGTGCTCGTCCTTTAGCTGCGCGAACTGCTCCTCGATGGAGCCGATCAGCACCGCCCGGTGGTTGTCGACCAGCATGGAGACCAGACGCTTCACGTCGGCGTGCAGCCTGCCGCCGGCGGCCGCCTCGAAGATGTCCTTCTTCTGCTGCGCGCTCACCTTCGGGTTGAGCAGCACGTCGTGCATCTGCTCGTCGCGGGCGATGGCAGCCACGAGCCGAAGGCCCTCCGAGACGGCGGCGAGCGCCTGCTGGTCGAGCGCGGAACGGAAAGCGGCCTCGGCGTAGGGCCGCGCGACTGTAGCCAGCTCGGCCATGCTAGAGCTGCGCCTTGAGCTGGTCGAGCATGTCGGCATGCGCCTTCGCATCGACTTCACGGCGCAAGATCTTCTCGGCGCCGCTCACGGCGAGCTGCGCCACCTGCTCACGCAGCTGTTGCTTGGCCGACTGCACTTCCTGCTGCACCTGCGCGTGGGCAGCGGCGACGATGCGCTCGCCTTCCGTCTTGGCCTGCAGCTTCGACTCCTCGATGCGCTGGCTCGCGGCCTTCTCGGCCGCCGAGACGATCTCCTGCGCCCGCGCTTTCGCCTCGCTGACCAGGACCTCGGTCTGCTTCTGCGCATCGGCGAGCGAGGAGCGGCCACGCTCGGCCTCCGCGAGCCCGTCGGCGATGGCCTTCTGGCGCGTCTCGATCGCCCGCAGCAGGGGCGGCCAGACGAACTTCACGCAGAACCATATGAATAGCGCGAAGGTGATGGCTTGCGCGACCAGAGTGAAATTCAGATTCATGGCGACCCTCTCCCCAACCCTCTGCCCTCGGATTCCCGCCCCAAACGGGAACCCGGGGAGAGGGAGCAAATGTTGGACGCGGCTGGGGGAATTCGAACAGTCATGGACGGCGTTATCGGACCTGGGTCAGGAGCGGGTTGGCGAACGCGAAGAACATCGCGAGGCCCACGCCGATGATGAACGAGGCGTCGATGAGGCCCAGCAGCAGGAAGACCTTGGCCTGCAGCTGCGGCATCAACTCGGGCTGGCGCGCCGCGCCTTCGAGGAAGCGGCTGCACATGATGCCCACGCCCACGCACGCGCCGAGCGCGCCCAGGCCGATCATCAGGCCGATGCCGACGCTGGTATACGCCTGGATCATGGCGATGAGTTGGAGCTTGTCCATTCTGATTTTCCTTTCGGGTGATGACTGGTGAAGAAAGCGGTTGGGATCAGTGGCCTTCGTGCGCCATCTGTATGTAGACGATGGTGAGCATCATGAAGATGTAGGCCTGGAGCGCCACGATGAGGATGTGGAAGATCGCCCAGCCCAGGCCGAGCACGATCGCCGCGATGGATCCGACCACGCCTACGGCGGCCATGAGCCAGAGAAGCAGGAAGATGATCTCGCCGGCGTACATGTTCCCGAAGAGGCGCAGCGAGTGCGACAGCGGCTTCGAGATGTACTCGACGAGGTTGAAGAGGAAGTTGAGCGGCCACAGCAGCGGGTTGGAGCCGAAGGGCGCGCAGAAGAGCTCGTGCAGGAAGCCTCCTGCCCCCTTGACGCCTATGGCGAAGCCGATCATGAGGATCCACACCGACAGCGCCAGCGCGAAGGTCGTGTTCACGTCGGCAGTGGGAACGATGCGGAATCCATGGTCCGCGCCGGGGATCAGCTTGGTGCCCGCGGCCACGATATCCACCGGCAGGAAGTCCATGCTGTTCATCAGGATCACCCAGACGAACACCGTGAGCGCGAGCGGGGCCACGAACCGGTTGCGGTCGCCGTGGAATATGCCCTTCACCTGGTCGTCGATGAAGTCGAAGAGGATCTCCACGAACGCCTGGCGCTTGGTGGGCACGCCGGCGGTAGCACCCTTGGCAACCCACCAGATGAAGCCGAGGCCGACAAAGCCGAGCAGGATCGAGACCACCAGCGAATCCACGTGCAGCGTCCAGAAGCCTCCGTCGCCGAGCGGCTTGGCCATGAACGTGAGGTGGTGACCGATGTATTCGGAGGGATTTGCGTACGAGGCGGCCATGCTGGACTTATCTTCCGTCGCTGGTCCCCGGGGGACCGGGGGTCTTGTTCTCCGGATCGCGCACCGCTATGGCCGCGGCGAACACCATCACGGTGATCACGAAGGCCGCGAAAAAAGCCGCGTGCACGATCTCCCTGTAATACGCGAGCACGCCCGAGAGCTGGACGACGATCAGCAGGATCTTCAGCGCCTCCGCCCTGAGCATCGTCCGCAACGCCTCCCCGGCGGTGCGCGCCTCGCCTTGCGCCACCCTCCAGCCATACACCCATCCCGAAACGACGTTCACCAGCCCCCCGAGGGCGGCGGAGAACGCTCCATGCCTGCCCCACAGGAGTGCTGCGATCAGCGTGAGAACCGCGGTGACGATGAGCTGCCACCGCAGGACGATTCGGATGGGCCTGAGCTGAGGCTTGAAAAACATGCGCCCGCGCGGCGAAACCGTTGAATTATAGCGGCTGGCGCGAGCGAGCGTCAAAACCCCTTGCGGTGCAGCAATGTTCCAGCCACCGATCAGCGCCGCTTGAGCCGCTCCACCAGCCCTGCGAGCTCGTCCAGGCTCGAATACTCGATCACTACGGAGCCCTTGCCGGTCCCGCGCGGCCGGATCTGCACGGTCGCGCCGAGCGACTCGGACAAGTCTTCCTGCAAACGGCGCCCGTCGGCGTCGAGGGTGGGCGCATCACGTCGCACGGCGGGCGGCGCCATGGCGGCGCGCACGAGCCGCTCGGTCTCGCGAACCGAAAGCCCGCGGGCCCTGACCTGCTCGGCCAGCTCCACCTGCCGCGCCTTCGAAAGCGCGAGAAGCGCACGGGCATGGCCCATGTCGATGTGGCCTTCCTGCAGCAACTCCTGCACCGCCGGGGCGAGCTCGAGCAGGCGCAGCAGGTTGCTCACCCCGGCGCGCGAGCGTCCGACGGCGCCGGCGACCTCCTCATGGGTAAGGCGGAATTCCTCGATGAGCCGCCGCAGTCCGTTGGCTTCCTCGAGGGGATTCAGGTCCTCGCGCTGGATGTTCTCGATGAGGCCGATGCCCAGGGCCGCCTCGTCGGGAACATCGCGCACCAGCGCCGGAACCTTTTCCAATCCGGCGATGCGCGCTGCGCGCCAGCGGCGTTCACCTGCGAGGATTTCGTATTGGGCCGGCCCCACCGGACGCACGACGATCGGCTGGATCACGCCGCGCGCGCGGATGGAGTCCGCGAGCTCCGCCAGCGACGCCTGGTCCATGCGGGTCCGGGGCTGGTACTTTCCCGGCCGAAGGCTGGCCACGGGCAACTGCGCGAGCTCTTCTTGTTCGCCCCTGGGCCTTGCGTCGTTGTTCGCGCCGAGGAGCGCGTCCAGGCCGCGCCCGAGCCCCTTTTGGCGACTCATGCCGATTCGGCCTGCCTTACCGCCACGCCGTTTCGCCCCAGCAGCTCGCGAGCGAACTGCAGGTGCGCCTGCGCCCCCTTCGAGCCAGGGTCATGCAGCAGCACGGGCTTGCCGAAGGAAGGCGCCTCGGCGATACGGATGTTGCGCGGGATCACGGTGTCGAAGACCTTGTCGCCATAGTGGCGCTTGAGCTCGTCGCTCACCTGCACGGTGAGAGTGCTGCGAGGGTCGTACATGGTGCGCACGAGCGCTTCGATCTCGATGCGCGGGTTGAGATTCTGCTTGACCTTGCGCAGCGTGCCCACGAGGTCGGAAAGGCCCTCGAGGGCGTAGTACTCGCACTGCATAGGGATGATCACGGCATCCGCGGCGGCGAAGCCATTGACGGTGAGCATGTTGAGCGCAGGCGGGCAGTCGATCACGACGAAGTCGTAGGCCGAAATCGACCCGCCAAGCGCGTCGTTCAACCGATACTCGCGACGCTCGATGTCGATCAGCTCCACTTCGGCGCCGGCGAGATCCCGGTTGGCGGGCACGATGTCGTAGGCGCCGTCGCAGCGCAGCACCGCCTCGGCGAGCCCGTGCTCTCCCAGAAGCACTCCGTACACGGTCCTCGCGCACGCCGATTTGTCGACGCCGCTGCCGGTCGTCGCGTTGCCCTGGGGATCCAGGTCGACCAGCAGCACGCGCTGTCCGTAATGCGCGAGGCTCGCGCAGAGGTTCACCGCGACGGACGTCTTGCCGACGCCTCCCTTCTGGTTGGCGACGACAAAGACGCGCGGCCTCGCGGCGCTCATGCCGCCTGCATCACGACGAGGTGGCGCTTGGCGTCAAGGCCGGGGACGCGCAGCTCGATCACCTCGGCCACGCGGTGCGTCGCGGGCACGCGCGCGATTTCCTCGAAGGGATGCACGCCCTTCATGGCGAGGAAGCGGGCCCCCGGCGCGGCCAAGTGCTGGGCCTGCGACACGAAGTCGGCCAGCTCGGCGAAGGCGCGCGAGACGATGGCATCGAACGATTGCCCGGAACGGCAAGCCTCCACGCGCTCGCACGTGACTCCCACGTTCGTCAGGGCGAGCTCCGTGCGCGCCTGCTCGAGGAAGGAGCACTTCTTGTGGCTCGAGTCGAGCAGCGTGACTTCGAGCTCGGGACGCGCGATGGCGATGGGCACGCCGGGAAACCCTCCCCCCGTTCCGACGTCGAGGATGCGGCGCGCATGCGCCAAGTGCGGCAGCAGCGACAGGCTGTCCAGCACGTGCAGCACGATCATCTGGGAAGGATCGCGAACGGCGGTGAGGTTGTGGACGCGATTCCACCTGGCCACCAACTCGACGTGCGCGACCAGGCGGCGCCTCGCGGCCTCATCGAGTGCCAGGCCCATGGCGTCGAGCCCCTGCGCCAGCTCCGTCTCGAGGCTCATCGCGCAGCGCCCGCCTGTGAACGCGCGCCGCGGCGCTTGAGGTGCACGAGGAGCAGCGAGATGGCAGCCGGCGTCATGCCTTGGATTCGGGATGCCTGCCCCACTGTTTCGGGCCGCTGCGCGGTGAGCTTCTGCTGCACTTCACGCGAGAGCCCGCGAACGGCGCCATAGTCCATGTCACGGGGAATGACGAGGCCTTCCTGCCCGGACTGTCGCTGGACCTCCTCTTTCTGGCGTTCTATGTAGCCGGCGTACTTGGCGGCGATCTCGACCTGCTCGCGCGTGGCTTCATCAATAGCCTCGTCGGGCGGCCACAGGGACGAGAGTGAGCTATAACTCACCTCAGGGCGCCGCAAGAGATCAAGTAGCGAGTGCTCACGCTCCAGCGGTTTGCCCAAGACCTTGATTTGATCGTCGAATGAAACACGGTTGGGCTGGATCCAACTTTCGGCCAAGCGGGCGGTTTCGCGGTCGATCGCGTCTCGTTTCGATGCGAAACGATTCCATCGCGCATCGTCGACCAAGCCCAGCTTCCGGCCGACCTCGGTCAGGCGCAGGTCGGCGTTGTCCTCGCGCAATTGCAGGCGGTATTCTGCCCGGCTGGTGAACATGCGGTAGGGCTCGGAAACGCCGCGAGTCACGAGATCGTCCACCAAGACACCGAGATAGGCTTCATCGCGCCGTGGCGACCAACCCGCCTCGCCACGCGCGAGCAGCGCAGCGTTTGCCCCGGCCAAGAGCCCCTGGGCGGCGGCTTCCTCGTACCCGGTCGTGCCGTTGATCTGCCCTGCAAAGAAAAGCCCCTGGATGGCCTTGGTTTCCAGGGTGGCCTTCAGGGCCCGGGGATCGAAATAGTCGTACTCGATGGCATAGCCGGGCCGCAGGAGGTGGGCGTGCTCCAGCCCCCGGATCGAGCGCACCAGCTCCAGCTGGACATCGAAAGGCAGGCTGGTCGAGATGCCGTTCGGATAGAACTCCTGGGTCTCCAGCCCTTCGGGCTCGAGGAAGATCTGGTGCGCGGCCTTGCCCGCGAAGCGGTGGATCTTGTCCTCGATGGAAGGGCAATATCGTGGCCCCACGCCCTCGATCACCCCGGTGAACATCGGCGAGCGGTCGAGCCCCGCGCGAATGATTTCGTGCGTTCGCTCGTTGGTATGGGTGATCCAGCAACTCACCTGCCGAGGGTGCGAAGAGCGCTCGCCCAGGAACGAGAACACCGGTTCGGGTCGGTCGCCGGGCTGCTCCTGTAGCCGGGAGAAGTCGATGGTGCGCCCATCGATGCGCGGCGGGGTTCCCGTCT